>NZ_JARUXO010000004.1:428433-502732 GCF_031451275.1 Caballeronia sp. LZ029 | reverse complement strand
CGACTTGAAGGAACGCGGCGAAAGGAGCTAAATGTGTTACCCATGTCCTGACACACCTGTTACCCATGTCTCCGGTCCATACACTGCTGCAAAGAAAGTGACTGCCGCCCCGCATAGGGGCAACGCTAATAGACCGACACGATCCCGGGATCCAAAGTCAACAAAGGTCGATATCTGTCCATGCCGAAAGCACCTCAACGCCCCTAACTCCCCTTGCCCAGCCGATCCATGATCGAACTCACGAGATCGACCGGCACCGGAAAGACGATCGTCGAGTTCTTGTCGCCGGCGATCGTCGTCAGCGTTTGCAGATAACGCAACTGCATCGCCTGCGGCGCCTGCGCGAGCATCTGCGCCGCCTGCAAAAGCTTCTCAGAGGCCTGCAACTCCCCTTCCGCATGAATGATCTTCGCGCGCCGCTCGCGCTCCGCCTCGGCCTGGCGGGCGATCGCACGGATCATCGTCTCGTTGATATCGACGTCCTTGATCTCGACATTCGATACCTTGATACCCCACGCGTCCGTCTGCGAATCGAGCACGCGCTGAATGTCCGCGTTGAGGCGTTCGCGCTCGGACAGCAGTTCATCGAGCTCGTGCTTGCCGAGGATCGCGCGCAGCGTGGTCTGTGCGAGCTGGCTCGTCGCATCGAGAAAACGCGCGACCTGGATCACCGCCTTCTCCGGATCGACGACACGAAAGTAGACGACCGCATTCACCTTCACCGACACGTTGTCGCGCGTGATGACATCCTGCGGCGGCACGTCGAACACGACAGTGCGCAAGTCCATGCGCACGACCTGCTGCACGACCGGAATGATCAGCACGAGTCCCGGTCCCTTCACCTTCCAGAAACGCCCGAGCATGAACACGACGCCGCGCTCGTACTCGCGGAAGATGCGCACCGCCGACGCCACGATGAAGATGACGAACGCAATCAGGATGCCGCTGAAACCGAAAGTAAGCCCCATTTTTCAAGCCTCGTTGTCGATGTGTTCAGGAATGACCGGCCTCGCGTTCGCCGTCGATCGGCTCGACGGTCAGCGTCAGGCCATGACGCGAGATCACGCGCACGCGCGCGCCCTCGTGCGGCAACGCCCGCGACGCGGCCGGCTGCACGCGCCATCGTTCGCCCTGCACGCGCGCCCAGCCGATTTCGGACTCGTGCGCCAGCATCACGCCGATAGTGCCGAGCATCGCTTCGGCGCCGCTCACCACGGGCCGCTTGCGCGCTTTCAACGCGACGCCCGACACCGTGAAAACGAACAAAGCCGTGAAGAGCGCGAGCCCGACGACGACGCCGATCGGAATGCCGAAGCCCGGCACGTCGGTATCGATCAGCATGAGCGCGCCGATCGCGAACGCGATGATCCCGCCGATGCCGAGCGAACCGAACGTCGGCAGAAACATTTCCGCGACCAGAAAGCCCATGCCGAGCACGATCAATCCCAGTCCGACGAAACTGATCGGCAATAGTTGCAAAGCAAACAATCCGACGAGCAGGCAGATCGCGCCCGCGACGCCCGGCAGCACCATGCCGGGATTCGCGAACTCGAAGAAGAGCCCGTACATGCCGATCATCATCAGGATCAGCGCGACGCTCGGGTCCGTGATCGTCGCGAGAAAACGACTGCGCCAGTCGGGCTGAATCACGTCGAGCGGCGCGTGCTTCGTCGCGAGAACATGATCGCCGCTCGCGGTCTTGACATGGCGGCCGTCGAGTTTCGTGAGCAGGTCGGGAACATCGCTGGCAGTGAGGTCGATGACGTTCTGCTCCAGCGCTTCCGTCGCCGATAGCGCCACCGCCTCGCGCACCGCGCGCTCCGCCCACTGCACGTTGCGCCCGCGCAGTTGCGCGAGGCCGCGTATGTAGGCGGCGGCGTCCTGCATCTGCTTGCGGGTTTCGGTCGATTGCTCCGCGGCTTCGGTGCGCGCGCCCGATGCGGCCTTGCCCGTTGCCGCCGGCTCGCGCTCAGCTCCGCCCATGCCGAGCTGCACCGGCGATGCCGCGCCGAGGTTCGTGCCCGGCGCCATCGCCGCGATGTGGCTCGCATAGGTGATATACGTGCCCGCGCTCGCCGCACGCGCACCGCTCGGCGCGATGAACGCGGCCACCGGCACCGGCGACGCGAGTATCGCCTGAATGATCGAGCGCATCGAGAGATCGAGTCCGCCGGGCGTGTCGAGTTCCAGCACGGCGAGTTGCGCGCGCTCGTCCGCCGCACGGGCAAGCGAGCGCACGACGAAATCCGCGCTCGCCGGGCCGATCGCGCCCCTCAGCGGGATCACGACGACGGGCGCCGTTGCGGCGGCGGATGCGCTCATCGGCGTGAGTGCAAACCCCATCAGCAATAGCGCGCAGCGTGCGCAAATCCACAGCCAGTCGGCGAGGGTCGTTCTCATCGGCGAAAACCGGACGCGCGCGTGCGCGACGGTTCCTCGTGTTTGGTCTCTCTTTTAGCTTAGGTCAATTGCGAAATCACGGCCGCCGCGTCGTGCGGTCGATGACCTTTTCGACATCGGCGGTCTCGCCGAGTGCCGACACGAAGCGCGCCTTGTCGAAATCGCGCGACACGCAGCCGTCGAGATAGATGAAGCGGCGTTGCAGCGTGAGCCACAGGCTCGTCTTCTCGCGCCATTGCAGCGACGCGTTCAGCGAATTCAGGCGGCGCGTCACGCTTTCGGCGATCTCCTTGTCGTAGAGATAGCTGTTCGACAGACGGCAGCGGCCCGCAATCCAGCAGCTATTGCCCCGTTCGATGCGGTAATGCGCTTCGTCGAGCCATTCCTGTGCCGTTTCGGACGGGCCGCGCGGCGCGGCGCAATCGGCGATGGCGCTCGATACGTGCAGGAAAGGATCGTTGCCGCGATTTTCGCGTTCGTCGTCGGCGCCGAGCACGAGCGACGACGCCGCCAGCACGGCGATGAACGCGAGCGTCTTGCTTTTTGAAAGCCGTCTGACCATCGTGCGCGCCTTCAATCGAACCATCGTCCAGACAGCATAGTTCATCGCATCGGAACGAACCGGAGCGCGGGAAGCCGGTAAACTCCAGATGTGGCACACCGCCCATTCCTCGCACCGAGGCCGACATGAAACAGGCACTCCATCATCTGACGGTCGCGACAGGCTCGCGCGGCCTGCACGAAGTCACCCGCGACATCGATCGCTGGATCGATCTTCAGGACATTCGCACCGGTCTGCTGACGCTGTTTTGCCGGCATACGTCGGCATCGCTGCTGATTCAGGAGAACGCCGATCCGGACGTGCGCGCGGACCTCGAACGTTATTTCGAGGCGGTGGCGCCGGAAGCGCCCGGCCGCTACGTCCACGACACCGAAGGCCCCGACGACATGCCCGCGCACCTGCGCACCGCGCTCACCACCGTGCAGCTTTCGATTCCCGTCGAAGCGGGCCGCATGGTGCTCGGCACGTGGCAGGGCATTTACGTATTCGAGCATCGAACCGCCCAGCATCAGCGCGAACTCGTCTTGCATCTGATCGGCGAGTGACCTAATATACGCACCGCGTATATTTCAGGAGCGGTGACGATGACTCAGGAACTTCAGCAGCAGACGATCCTTCGCGACGCCATGCGGCGCCTGAACATGACTCGCGACGCGTTCGCCGCGCGCATCGGCGTTACGCGGCGCGCGCTCGATACATGGCTGCTGCCGGACGAATCGCCGGAATCGCGCGCGATGCCGGAAATCGCCGCACGCTACGTCGGCGAGATTCTGGGCGGCATGCCGGACGCGGGTGCATATACGCAAAGCGCATATCAGGCCATCGAATTCGAAGGACGTCCGCAACTGCTCTCGATCGACCAGTTCTCGCGCGAATCCGCCGAAGCGCTGTTTCGCACGGCCGACATGATGCAGCCGATTGCGCGCCGCAAGAAGATCACCCGCGTGCTCGAAGGCGCTGTGCTCGCCAATCTGTTCTTCGAAGCGAGCACGCGCACCCGCGTGAGTTTCGGCGCGGCGTTCGCGCGCCTCGGCGGCTCGGTGTGCGACACGACCGGCTTCACGTTCTCGTCGATGGCGAAGGGCGAGTCGATCTACGACACGAGCCGCGTCATCAGCGGCTACGCGGATGCGATCGTCGTGCGGCATCCCGAACAAGGCTCGGTCGCGGAATTCGCACGCGCGACGAACATTCCCGTCATCAATGCCGGCGACGGTCCGGGCGAACATCCGAGCCAGGCGCTGCTCGATCTTTATACGATCCAGCGCGAGTTTTCGCGACTCGGGAAGATAGTCGATGGCGCGCATATCGCGATGGTCGGCGACCTCAAGTACGGGCGCACCGTGCATTCGCTCGCCAAACTGCTCTCGCTTTACAAAGGGCTGAAGTTCACGCTCGTGTCGCCGCGCTCGCTGGAGATGCCGGCGCATATCGTCGAGCGGCTCGCGCGTGGCGAACATGTGATCGAGCAAACGAGCGACCTGCGCGCGGGGCTCGCGGGCGCGGACGTCGTGTATGCAACGCGCATTCAGAAAGAGCGTTTCGCCGACGAGTCCATCGAAGGCTATACGCCGGATTTCCAGATCAATCAGGCGCTCGTCGACGATGTATGTGGACGCGATACGCTCATCATGCATCCGCTGCCGCGCGACAGCCGTACCGGTGCGAACGATCTCGCCACCGATCTGAATCACGATTCGCGCCTCGCGATTTTCCGTCAGACCGACAACGGCATTGCGGTGCGCATGGCGATCTTCGCGGTGCTGCTGGGCGTCGAGCATCAGGTGCGCCATTCGATGCGCGATGCCGCGTGGAAATCGCCTGCTTCCATCGGCCCGGACGATGCCGTGTTCCAGGGCTTCGATTGATACGTTTTTTACGCGTCGCGCCCATGTCTTAGCGTGACGTTGACGAAAGCCGGCCTATGCTTCTACACAAGGAAAACGTGATGGAGCAACGGTCATGGATATGTCGCTTGCGTGGGTTGCCAGCCGCAAAACATTACACGATGAAGGGTTCGGCGCATGTCAGCGTGTGCGCATTCTGGCGCTGGCGCATTTCGCGGATAGCGAGGCGTCGCGGGAACGGATACGCGCGCTGTTTCATTCGCCGCTTGGCATCTATGTGAGTCAGGCGCAACGCGAAGGCTGCGAGTTGCGACTCGAGTTCGATACGGCTAGCGAAGATCTCGCCTTTACGTTGCGCACGCTGAAACGCGTGCTGCCGGAAGCGCGTGTCGAAGGGATCGCGCCGCGCGTGTTTGCGCATCGGGTGAGTACGCGCGGCGCGAGTTGACAACTCATGCTTTCGATCGCTCGACCAGATCCGGATGATGCTCACGCATAAATTCAGCGTAGGGTTTCATCCGCTTGAAGTCTTCCTCGGTGAGTTCGAAGGTGTCCGGATCCAACGCGATACCCCGGTTGATTTCCGCGTCCTCCTCGTCTGTGGGAAGAATAAAACCTTTATACATCCGTTCCATATTGCTTCATCTCTCTTTTGTTTGCGCGGCGCAGACTGATGATGCGCCGCGCTTCGTTTCTCCACGTGAGTACCACGCAGAACATACGTCCGCGGATAGGCGCATAGCCCACCTCACGAACCTCTCCATAATCGCGACGATCGTCCACCTCCAGCACGACATCGTCCCACGCGATCTCTCTCGCAAGACCGAGCGACACGCCGTGCTGAATTCGATTGATCGCGTCCTTCAACGGGTCAAAAGTAATGTCGTCGAAGAGCATTCATTGTGGTTCCCAAAAGTAGAAGTGACAAGGCACGAAAGTTCTGATTTGCGGACCGTCTATTAATCCGAACTCCGAAACATTCGCGTCACTTCATTCTTCCGCAAAACCTCAAGGCTTTTCTATAGACCGATTGGCCAGCGCGCACGTGTGATCCTGCAGCTCTTCCGACGATGCCCAGTCGCCCGGCTGAACGTGATCGTTGAGCAGAAAGAACACCGGTGCACCATCGCTGCGCACGGCGCCCGCGAGCAGCAGCGTCTGTTCGCCCATCGTCTGGCCGCGGCTGGCGGCATAGGGCGCAAGCAGCTTGAAGGGATCGGTGTGGGTGAGATCGGCATCGTCGATGCGCATCGCGCTGTAGACATGTCCGCGCAGTCTCACCGGCAGCGGCTTCCACTCCGTGCCGATGCCCGGCCCCACTTCGCGCAGCGTCTGCGCGACATCGGACGCGAGGCAATCGATATGAATGTGCAACTGATTCTGCGTGCGCCCGCTCGCGGAATTGATGGCAAGCGAAACTTCATCGCGCGGCAAGGTTCTGCGCAACGCGCGATCCACATAAGCGCGCGCATTCCACGCATCGCGAAAATAGTTCCGCGCATCGGGTGCGAGCAGTTCGGGACTTTCGATGCCGCTCACGCGCGCAGTCGGTATCAGCAGATATTGCGCGATGCCGACGAGATCCTTCAGCACCGCATAACCGCCCGCGAGATTCACGTCCGCGCATTTCTGCTGAACGTGCGCGCCCTCGGCCGCCGGCTCGCAATAATCGTGGACGATCTCCCACAGCGCATTCGGATTGGCCGCGCACGCGAGCGGCAGACAAAGCACGCACAGCGCGGCGAGACGGCGAAGTTTGATCGTGGTTTTCATCGGCATGATTCGGCGGCGCGAAAAATAGACAGGCTGCCGGATTATGCTTGCAAGCGCGTGAAAGCGTCTCCGAATGCGACAAAGCCCCGCGTCGCGAGGGCGCGGGGCTTTGTCGTCGGGTGCGCGTCAGGCCGTTTCTGCGCGATTCACCGGATGCGGTTCCTTCAGCTTGTTCGCGACGCGCGCCGCCTCGAAGTACGAAGCGTTCGGCGGACGCTTCAGATATTGCCCCGCGCCGCGCTCGGCACGCAGATCGCCGTTCGCCCACGCGAGCGCACCGCGCGTGAGCGTGTGCGTCGCGACGCCTTGCACCGTCATGCCTTCGAAGACGTTGAAGTCGACCTTCTGATGATGCGTCTTCACCGAGATCGTGCGTGTCGCCTGCGGATCCCACACGACCAGGTCCGCATCCGCGCCCACTTGTACCGCGCCTTTTCGCGGATAGAGATTGAAGATTTGCGCGGCATTGGTCGATGTCACGCGCACGAACTCGTTCGGCGTGAGGCGCCCCATGTTCACACCGTGATGCCACAGCACCGACATGCGATCCTCGACGCCGCCGCAGCCGTTGGGGATGCGCGTGAAGTCTTCGCGGCCCATCGCCTTCTGTGATGCGCAGAATACGCAATGATCGGTCGCCGTCGTGTGCAGTTGCCCGGACTGCAGGCCGCGCCACAACGCCTCGCGATGCTCGCTCGTGCGAAACGGCGGGCTCATCACGTGCGCGGCGGCGCGCGTCCAGTCGGGATCGCGATATACGGATTCGTCGATCACGAGATGGCCCGGCAGCACTTCGCCGAACACGCGCAGCCCGTCGTTGCGCGCCTTGGCGATCACATCGACTGCATCCTTCGCCGATACGTGGACGATATAGAGCGGCACGCCGAGCACCTGCGCGATGCGGATCGCCCGATTCGCGGCCTCGCCCTCCACTTCGGGTGGACGCGACAACGGGTGCGCTTCCGGTCCCCTGAAACCCTTGGCCAACAACTGCTTCTGCAACTGGAACACGAGCTCGCCGTTTTCCGCGTGCACGGTCGGCAGCGCGCCGAGTTCGAGCGAGCGTGTGAAGCTGTTCACGAGCACTTCATCGTCGGCCATGATCGCGTTTTTGTAGGCCATGAAGTGCTTGAAACTCGACACGCCGTGTTCGTGGACAAGCAGTCCCATGTCGCGGTGGACGGACTCGTCCCACCACGTTACCGCGACGTGAAAGCCGTAATCCGCCGACGCTTTCTCGGCCCAGCCGCGCCACTCCTTGAATGCGTCCATGAGGGGCTGCTTCGGGCTCGGGATCACGAAGTCGATGATGCTCGTTGTGCCGCCCGAGAGGCCCGCTGCTGTGCCTGTGTAGAAGTCGTCGCTTGCGGTTGTGCCCATGAAGGGCAGTTCCATATGCGTATGCGGATCGATGCCGCCGGGCATTACGTATTGGCCGCCGGCGTCGACGGTTTGGGTGTCGGGTGGAACGTCGAGATCGGCGCCGATGGCGAGGATCGTTCCGCCAGATTGCGGGTCTGCGCAGAGCACGTCGGCGCGGTAGGTGCGGTCTGCATCGATGATCGTGCCGCCGCGAATCAATGTTGGCATTGTCGTGTCCTCCTTGGCTTTGGTTCGTTCGCTTCGCTTTTCACTTTCGCTTTCGTGGAATCCTGAGTTCGTGTCGGTCTATAAGCACTGCCCCTCCCCGGGGCGGGGGTCACTTTCTTTGCTGCTGCAAAGAAAGTAACCAAAGAAACAGCTATCCCCAGCCTAAGCACTTCACACCGGCCGCGGCACAGGAGATTAGCCTAATGGCCCGGCAGTAGCGAGTGCCCTCGAAGGTCTCGCGGGGCTTGGACCGCGCACGGTCTGACACCTCGCACCGCTCGCGTCACTGGTTCAGCACCAAACAGCTCCAGCCCGCTTCGCGGCCGACCGGTCAATCGGGTCTGCACAGACTTCTTCTTCGACGGTTTCCCCCGCATACCCAACGGCAGCGCGTAGCGCTGTGCCGAAGCTCTTTCGTGCTGAACCAGCGCGCCAAAACATTTGGTGCGGCAGACCGTGCGCGATCCAAGCCCGGTAAGTCCTTCGAGGACGACACTTAGGCGAGTGCCACCGCGGGCTGGCAAGCATGGCCAAACTACGTGTGACCGCGGGCGGTGAAAAGCTGCTTTCTTTGGTTACTTTCTTTGCAGCAGCAAAGAAAGTGACCCCCGCCCCGGGGAGGGGCAGTGCCAATAGACCGACACGAAATCGGGATCCACCACCAAAACCGAAAAAGACATCAAGCACTCAAAACCCCCGCCCGCGGGCTCCCTCGCAACTTCATCCAAGATCCATAGACGACAGCCGCAAGGACGAGCCCCACGAACCACGCATAGGTATAGAGCGTATTGAAGAACGCAGGCACCCCCGGAAACGAAGCAGGAAACGCCGTATGCAGAAACCCCGGCAGATTCGGCAACACGCCGACGAGCAACGCCACCACCGCCGCCAGGTTCCACCCGTTGCTGTACGAATACTCGCCGTCCTCGTCGAAGAGCTCTCGCTGATCGAGCCGCGTGCCGCGAATAAAGAAGTAATCCACCATCAGAATCCCCGCAACCGGCCCGAGCAGCGCCGAATACCCCACGAGCCACGTGAAGATATACCCCTGCGTGGTAGCGAGAATCTTCCACGGCATCATGACGATGGCGATCGTCGCCGTAATCATGCCGCCCGCGCGATACGAAATGCCCTTCGGCCACAGGCTCGAAAAATCGTAAGCCGGTCCGACGAGATTGGCCGCGAGATTGCAGCACATCGTATCGAGCGTGAGGATGACGAGCGCAATGCCCACGCCGATGCCCGTCATGCGGCTCGTGAGATCGATCGGGTCCCAGATCGCCTTGCCGTAGATCACGACCGTCGCCGACGTGACGACCACCGAGATCACCGAGAGCAACGCCATCGGTACTGGAAGGCCGATCGTCTGCCCGATCATCTGATCGCGTTGCGTGCGCGCGAAGCGTGTGAAGTCCGGGATATTGAGCGCGAGCGTCGCCCAGAAGCCGACCATCGCGGTGAGACCCGGCCAGAACGTCGCCCAGAAAAGCCCTTCCTTCTTGCCGCCCGCGACGAACTGCGACGGCGCCGAGAGCATCGAACCGAGTCCGCCCGCCTTGCTCGTCGCCCACCACACGAGCGCGATGCACATCACGACCTTGATCGGCGCGGACCAGCTTTCGAGCCAGCGGATCGAATCCGTGCCATGCCAGATGAAGTAGAGCTGCAACGCCCAGAACACGAGAAAACACGCGAGCTGCCCCACCGAGATGTCGATGAGCGGCAGCGCCGCGCCATGCAAGGCATTGCCCGTGAGAATGTTCACGAGCGTATAGATCGCGCTGCCGCCCAGCCACGTCTGAATGCCGTACCATCCACACGCGACGATCGCGCGCAGCAACGCGGGCAGCTTCGCGCCCTGCGTGCCGAACGACGAACGCACGAGCACCGCGTACGGAATGCCGTGCTTCGCGCCCGCATGTCCGATCAGCAACATCGGCACGAGCACGATTAGATTGCCGAACAGGACCGTCAACACGGCCTGCCACGGCGACATGCCCTGATCAGTGAGCCCCGCAGCCAGCATGTACGACGCGATATTCATCACCATGCCGACCCACAGCGCCGCGAAGTGATACCACTTCCAGGTGCGCTGCGCGGGGCCGGTCGGCGCAAGGTCCTCGTTATACAGACTGCTAGTCTCGACGTTATGCGCTGTCTGATTCATCGGATGCACTCCGGTTGAGTGTGCGGTTGATCATGGGTTTCAACGGCGACGAGCGCTACGTTATGTTTATGCCGCTTTCGCGGGCTCTTCCGCATCGACGCGAGCGGGGTTGTTCGGATGCGTGGTCCAGTTCGCGTACTCGCCCGCATCGACGCGTTCCATCGTGATGCACTGCTCGACCGGACACACGTGCATGCACAGATTGCAGCCGACGCATTCCGAATCGACCACTTCGAAATGCCGCTTGCCGTCCTTCTCCTTCAGGATCGCCTGATGCGACGTGTCCTCGCAAGCGATATGACACAGCCCGCACTGGATGCACTTGTCCTGATCGATGCGCGCCTTGATGTCGTACTTGAGATTGAGGTACTTCCAGTCCGTGACGTTCGGCACGGCGCGGCCGCGAATGTCGTCGAGCGTCGCGTAGCCTTTCTCGTCCATCCAGTTCGACAGGCCATCGGCGAGATCGGACACGATGCGAAAGCCGTAGTGCATCGCCGCCGTGCACACCTGCACGCTGCCCGCGCCGAGCACCATGAATTCCGCCGCATCGCGCCACGACGAAATGCCGCCGATGCCCGAGATCGGCAGATTCGGCGTCTCCGGATCGCGCGCGATTTCCGCGACCATGTTGAGCGCGATCGGCTTCACGGCGGGACCGCAGTAACCGCCGTGCGTGCCCTTGCCATCGACGGTCGGCATCGGCGCCATCTCGTCGAGATCGACGGCGACGATCGAGTTGATCGTGTTGATCAGCGACACGCCGTCCGCGCCGCCCTTGAACGCAGCGCGCGAGCCCGTGCGGATATCGCTGATGTTCGGCGTGAGCTTCACGAGACAGGGCAGCTTCGTGCCTTCCTTCACCCAGCGCGTGACCATCTCGACGTATTCAGGCACCTGCCCCACCGCCGCGCCCATGCCGCGCTCGCTCATGCCATGCGGACAGCCGAAGTTCAGTTCGACCGCATCCGCGCCCGTGTCCTCCACCTGCGTGAGGATCCACTTCCAGTCCTTTTCGTTGCACGGGACCATCAGCGAGACGATCAGTGCGCGGTCCGGCCAGTCGCGCTTCACTTGCTCTATTTCGCGCAGGTTCACGTCGAGCGGACGATCGGTGATCAGCTCGATGTTGTTCAATCCCGCGATGCGCTGCCCGTTCCATTGCACCGCGCCATAACGCGAACTCACGTTGACGACGTGCGGATCGAGCCCGAGCGTCTTCCACACGACGCCGCCCCAGCCCGCTTCGAAGGCGCGGTTGACGTTATAAGCCTTGTCGGTCGGCGGCGCGGATGCGAGCCAGAAAGGATTCGGCGATGTGATGCCGGCGATTTTGCAAGTCAGATCGGCCATGTTTATGCGGCTCCTTATGTTGGTCAGGCGGCTTTGATCGCAGTCAGCTCGAACGACGCGTCGATGGACGCCGCCGCGAGCTTGCCGTCCTGCACGGCCTGCACGGTGAGATCGAGTCCTTCGTGGGTCGCGCAATCGCCGCCGGCCCACACTTTCGCGAGCGTCGTCTGACGGTTCTCGTCGGTGACGATGCGGCCGCCGTCCAGTGTCAGCAACGCGCGGTCAATGCCGATGGGCACGAGCGTCTGACCGATCGCCTTCAGCACCATGTCCGCATCGATAACGAAACGCTCCGTGTCGCGCTCGAATTCGACGCCGGTCACGCGCCCGTCAGCGCCGATAAGACGCACCGGCTTCGCGTGCGTGACGATGCTCACGCCGTTGGTCTGCGCGAACTCGCGCTCGGCCCACGTCGCGCTCATGTTCTCGACGCCGCGCCGATACACCATCGTCACGTTCGTCGCGCCGAGCTTCCGGCTTTGCACGCAGGCATCGACCGCGGTATTGCCGCCGCCGATCACCACGACGCGCCGCCCGACGGGCACCGTCGCGAGATCGTCGGCCTGACGCACCTGCTCGATGAAATCCACCGCGTTCATCACGCCGTCCAAGGCCTCGCCTTCGAGCGCCAGTTCGCGGACGCCCGCAAGACCGAAGCCGATGAACACCGCGTCGTACTGCTTGCGCAATTCGTCGAGCGTGAAGTCGCGGCCGAGCGCATGGCCCGCCTTGATCTCGATACCGCCGATCGAATACAGCCATTCGATCTCGCGCTGCGCGTAATCCTCGACCGTCTTGTACGCGGCGATGCCGTATTCGTTCAGGCCGCCGGGCTTTTCACGCGCATCGAAGATCACCGCTTGATGTCCGGCCAGCGCGAGCCGATATGCACATGCAAGCCCCGCCGGTCCCGCACCGACGATCGCCACGCGACGGCCCGTCTCCGGCGCGCGTTTGAAAAGCGGCTCGCCTTTGGCCATCGCCCAATCGGTTGCGTGACGCTGCAGCGCGCCTATTTTCACGGGCTCGTCGCCCGGATGATTGCGCACGCAACTGCCTTCGCAAAGGATCTCGGTCGGGCAGACGCGCGCGCACATGCCGCCGAGCGGATTGGCCGAAAGGATATCGACGGCCGCGCCCTTCAGGTTGCCGTTGCCGATCTTGCGGATAAAGCCCGGAATGTCGATGCTCGTCGGGCACGCCTGCACGCACGGCGCGTCGTAGCAATAGTGGCAGCGGCTCGAGGCGGCAGCCGCGGCGGTGGCGTCGAGCAACGGCGCGACGTCCGAAAATTCACATGCGAGCTGTTCCTGCGTGAGGCGATGGCTCGCGATATCGCCGGTCATTTTTATGGTCATGCGCGTTCCTTGTGGGGACGAACGAGTGCCCGTCATCCGCGCGCAATGGCGCGGACGACGTTGAACGTGAGACGAAAAGAGCGCTGCTTTACGAAGCGGGTTCGGAAGCGCGCTCGAGCATCGCGTGCAGGAGCACGTTCGCGCCCGCCTCGATCCACTCCTGACTCGCGTCTTCGATTTCGTTATGGCTGATGCCGTCTACGCATGGCACGAACACCATCGACGTCGGCGCGACCTGCGAGAGGTAGCACGCGTCGTGGCCCGCGCCCGACACCATGTCGCGATGCGAATAGCCGAAGCGCTGCGCCGCCGCGCGCACGGACGCGACGCACGCGGCATCGAATCTGACGGGCTCGTAGTAGAAAATCTGTTCGAGTTCGGTCTGCAAGCCGATCTCGCCGGCGATGCGCGCGACACCTTCGCGCAACGCGGCGTCCATGCGTGCGAGCACGGCATCGTCGGGATGACGGAAATCGACGGTGAAGAACACGCGGCCCGGAATCACGTTGCGCGAGTTCGGATGCACCTGCATCATGCCGACCGTCGCGCAGGCGAGCGGCGCATTGTCGAGGCCGATGCGGTTCACGAGATCCACCACGCGCGATGCGCCGAGCAGCGCGTCCTTGCGGCGCGGCATCGGCGTCGGGCCCGCGTGCGCTTCCTGGCCCGTCAGCGTGATCTCGTACCAGCGCTGGCCTTGCGCATCGGTGACGACGCCGATCGTCTTGTCCTCGGCTTCGAGAATCGGGCCTTGCTCGATATGCAGTTCGAACGCCGCATGCAGCTTGCGGCCGCCGCACGGCAGATCGCCCGCGTAACCGATGCGCTTCAGTTCCTCGCCGATCGTCTTGCCGTCGACGTCCTTGCGCGAGAGGCCGTAGTCGAGCGAGAACACGCCCGCGAACACGCCCGATGCGACCATCGCGGGCGCGAAGCGCGAACCTTCCTCGTTGGTCCAGATGACGACTTCGATCGGATGCTCGGTTTCGATGCCGCGATCGTTGAGCGAGCGGATCACTTCGAGTCCGCCGAGCACGCCGTAGATGCCGTCGAAGCGGCCGCCCGTCGGTTGCGAATCCGCATGAGAGCCGGTCATGACCGGCAGCGCATCGGGGTTGCGCCCGGCGCGGCGCATGAACACGTTGCCCATCTGATCGATGCTCACCGTGCAGCCCGCCTCCTTCGCCCAACTGACGATGAGATCGCGCCCTTCCCTGTCGAGATCGGTCAGCGCGAGACGGCAGACGCCGCCTTTGGGTGTCGCGCCGATCTTGGCCATCGTCATCAGGCTATCCCACAGACGTTGACCATTCACCTTGATGGACGTATCGAGACCAGCCTCTCTGATTGCATCCGTTACGACGTTCATTCGCCTCGCTCCTTACGATCGACTTCGTATGTGAGTGACTTCGTTTCGTGCATGCCGGGCGTTTGCGGTGCGATGCTGCACGCGCCCGGTGCACGCTTTCTGTTATGCGATGAATGCTGCGAACGACGCGCTTCTTCAGTACTTCGAGCGCTCTTCAAATCCTGTCCACTTGGACAGGTTGTAGCCGATTAAAATAAGCAAATCAACGTCTTTCGTGTGCGGACAAACACGGAGCAAACCTAAGCGATAAGCGTGCCATTGCAATGCAGCATCGACCAGCACTGGCCGCGACGGCATTTTCGACGCGATGCAGCGCCGCGTGCATGAACGGCGCGAATGAGGCACGATGCGGCACACACGGCAGAAAAATTCGACGATGAGACACGACGACGCGACCGACGGCATCACCGAACGCGAGCACGCTGCGCCACCTTTGCGGCGACGCAAGGCGCAGATTCGCGAGAGCAACGAAGCGCAACTTCTGGCGTGCGCCGAAGAAGTATTCGCGGAGAAGGGACTGGAAGGCGCGAGCACGGCGATGATCGCCGAGCGTGCCGGATTGCCGAAGGCCAACCTGCATTACTACTTCCCGACGAAGCTCGCGCTCTACCGACGCGTGCTGGAAGATTTGTTCGAGGACTGGCATCGCGCGGCGGACACCTTCGAATGCAGCGACGATCCGGTCGAAGCGATCGGCGGCTATGTGCGCGCGAAGATGGAGTTGTCGAGACGCAGGCCGCTCGGCTCGAAGGTGTGGGCGAGCGAGATCATCCACGGCGCGCATCACATGCAGGACATCCTCAACGAGCGCGTGAAGCCGTGGCTCGATACGCGCGTCATCGTGATCGAAAGCTGGGTCGCGCGTGGCCTGCTCGCGCCCGTCGAGCCGGACACGTTCATGTTCATGATCTGGGCGATCACGCAGCACTACGCCGACTTCGATGCGCAGATCCGCGCGTTGAAGGGCAAGCGCGCACTCACGCGCAAAGCCTTCGACGAGCAGACGGAGGAAGTCGTGCGCCTCGTGCTTCGCGCATGCGGCGCGGTGTCGCCGCGCGTCGAAGCAAACGAGAACGCGCAATAAAAAACGCCGGTCGCTCGATAGCGGCCGGCGTTCGACTTGCTGCTTGCTTCTCTACTGCCTACTGCGGTACTGCTACTGCTTTTCTCGCAAGATACTGCTCTACTGCCAACGCTTGCTGCTGCACCATCTACCGCTTCGACTACTCACTGCTACCACTGCTACTGCCTTCGATCAGTTGCCGAAGTAGACCGAGTTACGGCCCGACATCGGTGCGCTCACGCGGGCGCCGGAATTCGACGTGCCGGCGACCGAAGGACCGTAAGCCGATCCACCGTTCTCAGCGTGCACACGCGCTTCTGCGGCCTGAATGTTTTGCGGGTAGTCCACGCGATCGGTCGACGGGTTGTAGCCGGCCTTTTCAAGCTGGACCAGTTCCGCGCGCACTTGAGCGCGGGTCACCGGGCCGTTGCTTTGCGCGAACGCGAAAGTCGGAGCGGCCAGAGCGGTGGCGATGACGAGTGCGGGAACGAATGCCTTGATCATGATGAACCTCCAATAGTCTTGTTTTGAAATCGAAACTGAATCGGAAGCTTTTTAAGTGGTTTCTGATTTCGTTTCGCTTGAAGACAAGTGTAGGAGGCAGCCGCCCTAGGGGAAACCCCGATTTGCACGAAACATAATTGTCGGGATCGCAACAATGCGTTTCGCTGGGCGAAGCACGCCGAGGTCTCTACAGTTTTATTTAAGTCATTGTTTTTATTTATTTAATCGCATCGTCGCCTGGCTCCGGAAGTCGCGCGTAATCGATTGCACGACCGCTCGTCATTACGACATCGCCAGCCAATCGCCATGCACGCGCCAGGTTCTATGCGCTCGTTGCGTAGGTCATCGCGGTCGTCAGGAGCTCGCGCAGCAATGGCTGGATACCTTTCGCCTTGGCTTCGTCGTAAGCGAACGGCGACGATTCTTCCATGTAGCTGATCTGCGTCAGCTCAAGTTGAACCGCGTGAACGCCCTTCTCGGGCTGGCCGTAGCGCCGCGTGATGTAGCCGCCCTTGAAGCGGCCGTTGGCCACCGTCGAAAAGCGGCCGTCGCGCTCGACGATCCGCGCGAGATGCTCGGCCAGCCCCGGCGCCGCCGACGCACCGTCCGCCGTCCCGAAGTTGAAATCGGTCAGACGTCCGTCGAAGAAACGCGGCACGACCGAGCGAATCGAGTGTGCTTCCCACAGCAGCACGCTTCCGTGCGACTTCCGCAGCGCGTCGAGTTCGCTCGCGAGCGCATCGTGATAAGGCTGCCAGTACATCGCGCGGCGCGCGTCGATCTGCTCGCGCGACGGCTCGTGGCCCGGCTTGTAGAGCGGCGCCTTGTCGAAGGTATCGACCGGACACAGTCCCGTCGTGTCGCGGCCGGGATAGAGATTCGCGTCGTCGGGCGGACGATTCAGATCGACGACATATCGCGCATATTCCGGCGTCAGGATCGACGCGCCCAGTTCTCGCGCGAACGCGTAGAGCCGTTCGAGATGCCAGTCGCAATCCTCGGTGAGTTTCGCAACGGGCGTCATCTCCTCGGCGAGCGCGCAGGGAATGCTCGTGCCCCGGTGCGGAATCGAAATCAGCAGCGGCGCGCTGCCGCGTTCCAGCGTGAAAATCGAAGACTCGTTCATGGATGACCTCAATCGAGCAAGCCGCGCAACGCGGCGCGATAGCGCAACAGCGCTTCGTCTTCCTGCGCGTGCCGGCGCGCGTCGATCACCTTGCGGCCGGAGACGAACACATCGCGGATCGGCGTATCGCCATGTTCGCAGAAGACGGCGCTCGAAAGCCAGGTTTCGGGCGCATGTCCGCCGATGCCCGGATGCGCTTCGTCGAGCACGAGCCAGTCGGCGCGCAAGCCCTGCGCGAGGGCGCCGACGGGTCGTCCGGTCGCGTGTGCGCCGCCATCGAGCGCGGCATCGAAGAGACGATCGGCGGGACGGCTCTGCGTCGGCGACGCGAGCACGTTGCGCTGCTGACGCCACAAACGCTGGCCGTATTCGAGCAGACGCAGTTCAGAACGCCAGTCCACGCCGACATGACTATCCGAGCCGACACCGATGCGTCCGCCCGCATCGAAATAATCGCGCGACGGAAAGACGCCATCGCCGAGATTCGCCTCGGTCGTCAGACACAGGCCCGCGACCGCCCCGCTGTGCGCGAGACGCGCGCATTCGTCGGCATCGACATGCGTCGCATGCACGAGGCACCAGCGCTCATCGACGTTGAAACGTTCGAGCAGCCATTGCACCGGGCGCTGCCCCGTCGCCGCGAGACACGCCTCCACTTCGGCGATCTGCTCGGCAATATGGATATGCACCGGCGCACGGCGAAAGCGGGCATCGAGCCCTTCGATCACCGCCGCGAGCGATTCGCCCGACACCGCGCGCAGCGAATGCGGCGCGACGCCGTAACGACGCATGCCGTTTTCTGGCCGCGCCCGGACGAGTTCGTCGATGAGCGCGAGCAGCGTATCGGGCGTGTTGAGAAAGCGCCGCTGATCGTCGCGCGGTGCGCTCTTGTTGAAACCGCTGTGCTCGTACAGCACCGGCAACATCGTGATGCCGATGCCCGCGCGCCCGGCCGCATCGACGACGCGCTCGGCAAGTTCCGCGCGATTCGCATAAGGCGCGCCGCCGGGCGCGTGATGCACGTAATGAAACTCGCACACCGACGTGTAGCCCGCTTTCAGCATCTCGATGTAGAGCCAGTGCGCAATGTCAGCGAGCGACTCCGGGCCGATCCGCGCGGCGAAGCGATACATCAGGTCGCGCCAGCTCCAGAAGGTGTCGGCGACGCTCGCGCGATATTCGGTGAGTCCCGCCATCGCGCGCTGGAACGCGTGCGAGTGCAGGTTCGGCATGCCGGGCACGACCGGCCCTTTCGCCCGCTCGACCCCCGCCGGCGCCGCGCTGTCGGGCGCTACGCGCACCAGTGTGCCGTCGTCGTTCCATTCGAGCAGCACGTTGCGCCGCCAGCCGTCGGCCAAGCGCGCGTGGTCCGCGAAGAATGCGCTCATGTTCCCGTCTCCCTTTTTATGTCGATGCGCGGCTGCTCACAAATCGTCGATGCCGATGTGCAGCCAGATCGTGTCGTCCGACGCCTCGCAGCGCAGAGCCGCCGCACGATCGAGACGCAGCGTGTCGCCTGTGTCGAGCTTATGGCGCGCGTCGCCATCGGCTTTGATATCGATGCTTCCGCGCACGCAGAAGATGAACGTCAGATCGTGGCGCGCGTCGGGCGAACACGAGCCGCGACGGACATCCACCGTCGCGCGGGCGCGATCGCGGCGCACCATCACGTTGAAATCGCGCGTCGGGCCTTCGATCAGCGTCGCGTGAATCGGCGTTTCGCCGGCGAAGCGCGCGATCGCGAGCGGCGCATCGAGTGTATGCACGCGACCGTCCGCTTCCGCGAGACGCATGCCCGCGCCATCGAGCAGCACGAGCACGCGATCGACGCCCGCGAAGCACGAGAACGCGCCATCGGAGGCCACGTCCGCGAGCGACAGACGCCACGCGAACGCATCGAGCGACGTGCCTCGCGGCCCCGCCGCTATCTCGCGCGTCACGCCGCCGCCGTTCTTCCAGGGCATCGGCATGAGCGAATCGGCACGAATGATCATGGCGTTCAGAAGTGCCCCGTGAATTGATAACGGTCGCCCGGATGCCAGAGATTCGCGACCGATGCGACCGCGTCGCGCGACCACGTGCGCCGATGCAGCAACAGACACGGCTCGTGCTCCGCCATCGCGAGCGAGAGCCGGATCTCGGTCGACGGCACCGACGCCTCGATCCGGTATTCGACGCGCTGCAGCGGCGCGGCCGTCATCAGGTACTGGTTCGGCGTGATCGTCGTGAAATCCTGGCGCGCGTATTCCGGCGCGAGCTTGGGATTCACGTAACGCTCTTCCATCTGCACCGGCTCGTCGTTCTCGAAGTGCAGCACGCGCGAATGAAACACCGGGCTGCCCAGCGTCAGATGCATCTCGGCGGCGAGCGCCTCGTCGACGATCGATGCGCCCAGATGCAGCACATGCGCGCTATACACGTGGCCGCGCGCGACGATTTCATCGGAGATGCTGCGAATCTCGACGAGCGTCGACGCGTATTTCGGCTGCGCGACGAAGGTGCCCGCGCCCTGCACGCGCGTGAGCACCTGCTCGGCGGTCAGCTCGCGCACCGCGCGGTTCACCGTCATGCGGGCGACCTTGAACTCGCGTGCGAGCTCGTTCTCGGAGGGCACCTGATCGCCCTCCTTCCATTCGCCGATATGAATGCGCTGGAGAATGTAGTCCTTGATCTCCTGATACGCAGGCGTGTTCATACAGGTTGTTCCGACGCGAACGCGAGCGGGCTGTGCTGCGCGACGACGCCTTCCTGCACGAGCGTCGCGATCGCGGCGATGTCCGGCGCGAAGTAGTGATCGAGGTCGTAGTGCGCCACGTGCGCGCGCAGCGTCTTCATCACTTCGAGCAACGGCGCGCTCGTCTGATGCGGTGCGCGCAGATCGACGCCTTGCGCCGCCGCGAGCAGTTCGATCGCGAGAATGTTCGCCGTGTTGCTCGCGATGTCGCCGAGCTTGCGCGCGGCGAATGTCGCCATCGAGACGTGGTCTTCCTGATTCGCGGAAGTCGGCAGCGAATCGACCGATGCCGGATGCGCAAGCGTCTTGTTCTCCGATGCGAGCGCGGCGGCCGTCACGTGCGCGATCATGAAGCCCGAGTTGACACCGCCATCGCGCACGAGGAAGGGCGGCAGGCCCGAGAGCGTCGCGTCGATCAGCAACGCGATGCGGCGTTCCGCGAGCGCGCCGATTTCAGCGGCGGCGAGCGCGAGGTTGTCGGCGGCGAACGCCACCGGCTCCGCGTGGAAATTGCCGCCCGACAGCACTTCGCCGGTATCGGGGAAAATCAGCGGGTTATCGGAAACGGCATTCGATTCGATCAGCAGGATGTCGGCGGCGTGGCGCATCTGGTCGAGGCACGCGCCCATCACCTGCGGCTGGCAGCGCAGGCTGTACGGGTCCTGCACCTTCTCGCAATCGGCGTGCGACAGGTTGATGCCCGAGCCCTTCAGCAGCGTGCGGTACGCGGCCGCCGCTTCCATCTGCCCGCGATGGCCGCGCAGCTCGTGGATGCGCGCATCGAATGGCACGACGGAGCCCGCAGCCGCATCGACGGACAGCGCGCCCGCGACGAGCCCGGTGCGGAACAGGTCTTCGATCGCGAAGAGGTTGTAGAGCGCGAGCGCCGCCGACGCCTGCGTGCCGTTCAGCAACGCGAGACCTTCCTTCGCCTGCAACGTGAGCGGCTTCAAGCCCGCGACCGCGAGACCGTCGAGCGCACTTGCGCGCTCGCCGCGAATGGTGACTTCGCCGATGCCGAGCAGCACCGTCGACATATGCGCGAGCGGCGCGAGATCGCCCGATGCGCCGACGGAACCCTTGATCGGGATGATCGGCAGCACGTCGGCGTTGAAAAGCGTGATGAGCGCGTCGATGACCTCGCGGCGGATGCCCGAATGACCGCGCCCGAGGCTCGACAGCTTGAGCGCCATCAGGAGGCGCACGACCGGCCGCGACATCGGCTCGCCGACGCCCACCGCATGCGACAGCACGAGATTCTTCTGCAGCAGCTCCAGCTGATCGGCCGGAATGTGCGTATTGGCGAGCCGCCCGAAGCCCGTATTGATGCCGTAAGCCGGATCGCCTTTCGCGGCAATCGCGGCGACGGCGCGCGCGCTGGCGTCGATGGCGTCGAAGCTGGCGGGATCGAGTTGCAGCGGGTCCGAACCACGCGCGATGCGGCGCAGTTGCGGGAGCGTCAGTTTTCCGGGCGTAAGCTTGATCATGGTTCGTCCTGTCTATACAAGTTAGACTCAAGTCTAAACGGGCTCGAAGGACGAAACAAGGGGATATCCGGGATATCACTAGGATCATCCCGGAAGAAAGATGCATCTTGTCTATACAGATTTCACGGTTCCAGCACCTTTTCCATCACGAACTGGACGAAGCGCTGCTCGCGCACGATGATCGCCCGCGCCAGGAGCATCGTGAAACCGCAATATTCGAAGAACGGCCGTCCGGTGACGCTCGAATAAGTGTGCAGGGTGTTCAGGCCCATTTCGTCGGCTTCGGCCTCGATGCGCGCGAGCAGCGACGTCGCCACGCTTTTGCGCTGATGCAGCGGATCGACGAACATCATGTCGATGAGGCCGTTCTTCTCGAGATCGGCGAAGCCCGCGAGCTCGCCGTCGACGAGCCCGACCCACGTCGGACGGTTCAAGCGTGCGAGCTCCCACTCGTCCCGGTCGGCTTGCGCCCACGCTTCGATCTGTGCTTGGTTATAGTCGGCCGATGCCGTTTCGCGAACGGCGCGTTGAAACAAATCGATCACACCGTCGAGATCGCTCGGATGATACGGTCTGACTTCGATGAGCGGAAACCGTGGCATTTCATCACCTTCGTTACTGTCAAATAAAAAAACCGCTGCCGAGGCAGCGAGGGTCAAGCGTTGAAAACGCGGGAAAAAACTTGTACGGGAATGAGTCGGATCGGGCGGGCGCAAACGTTCAAATCGCGGGAAATCGAATCGCCGGATTACGCTGCAGGAACGTCCTTCAGGAAGCCACGACCACCGTCGCGATACCGAGCGCGGTCATCAGCAACGATGCGCATACGTGGATCGCGATCTCAGCGAGCGCCCAGCCGAGCCGCCCTTGCTGCAAATGCGCGACCACTTCGGCCGAGAAGGTGGAAAACGTGGAGAGCCCGCCCATCAGCCCGGTGATGATGAACAACCGCCATTCCACCGAGATATCCGGAAAGCGCGCAAAAAAGGCAACGGCCACGCCGATGATGTAGCCCGCGATGACGTTCGCCGCGAACGTGCCGAGCGGAAGATTCGGAAAAATCGCATTCAGGCGCAGGCCGAGGACCCATCTGAGCAGCGATCCCAGGCCGCCGCCGAGCCCCACGGCGATGATCGACAGATACATGAATTATGTGAAATCGATTTGAAATTAACTGCGTTATGCCTCGCGCGCGAGCCGGTCGATCAGCGCGCCGCGACTTGCCTCGACGATCCAGCCGTTCTTGTGCCGGACATGCGCCGCCCACGTGCCGTCGCGCCGTTCTTCCCAGCATCCGGCATCGTGGCCGTCGATGAAGAGCGAACCGCGCACCACGAGTTGCGGATCGGCGGGGTCGAGCACCTCGTCGTCATTGTGTTCGAGCTTCACCGTGTGCATGAGCATCGTCTGCAAAAAGACGTCAAAACCAGAGCCAGTTACGCGAACGGCTCCATTCTAACGATACTCGGAGCCGTTGGTCCAAACGCTCACCGTATCATGAAGGACATTGCCGAAAGGCAATTGAGTATCCGCACGACATGTTCGACAGAGGGCGCATCGAAGGCGAGCGTCACGGCATCGATGCGTTCGAGCGTCGGCCACTGGCAGAAGAGATCGGCGAATGCGGTCGTCTGCGCGCGCAGTTCGCAGCGATGTTCGGCTATCGGCGAACGCTTCGCATGGGCCGACGACGCGGCCGCTTCGATCGTCTCGCGTGCAGCGAGCCGGATCGCGTCGCATGATGCTGCGGGCGTTTCGGTCACGCCGCTCGAATAGCCGTGCGCGGTCTTCACGCATAGAAAACGCGCGCCGGGAAATGCGGGCAGCGTCTCGGCGCCGAAGACGTCATCGCCTGTGAGCAACGCGATGCGTGCGCCATGTTCCTCAGCAAGCCTGCCGTACAGCCCGGCCTCGCCGACTTCATCGCCGTCGAGCGTGACGCGCGCGAACGCGGCGCTGTTGATCGTATGCGCGAGGATGCCGCGGCTTTGCGCGCGCGCGTGATAGCCGACCATGAAGACCACTTCCGGCGATGCTTCCAGCCCCGCCATCATGCCGAGCGTGCGCGGCTTGCCGAGCACGAGACGTGCGCGCGGATCGAGCAGGTCGGGCATCAGATTGCGAAAGCCGCCGTGCGAATCGTTGATCCACACTTGCGATGCGCCGCCATCGAACGCGCCTTGCGCAGCCGCATTCGCTTCGCGGGTCATCCAGCGGCGCGCCTGTTCGTATTCGGCGTTTCCCGCGCGCGTCTGCTCCGGATGGAACACGCCCGCGATGCCTTCGATATCCACCGAGATCAGCACTTTCATGGTCTTGTTCTCAATGCGTCCCTGAGCGATATGCGCCGATGGCCATCGCGCCCGGCGACCGTCTCCGCGCTGAAGAGCGCATCGAGGATCGCTTGCTCGATGCTGTCGGCGGCGGCCTGAAAAAGAGGATCGAGCCGCGCGTCGCTGACGAGCGGCGGCACTGTGATGAAGCCCGCATCGTGCGGCACGGTGTAAGCGGTCGTGAAAGCCAGCGCGATATCGCCGCTGCCGTGACCGTACACCGAGCCGGTGCGCGCGAGGCCGGCGGCGGAACGCATCGCGAGGCGGCGCAACTGACGCGCGTCGA
Organism: Caballeronia sp. LZ029; assembly: GCF_031451275.1. Lineage (NCBI taxonomy): Bacteria > Pseudomonadati > Pseudomonadota > Betaproteobacteria > Burkholderiales > Burkholderiaceae > Caballeronia > Caballeronia sp. LZ029. The sequence goes on along the minus strand of NZ_JARUXO010000004.1, from coordinate 478,780 downwards.
GCGCCGCATCGGTTGCGATCAGCATGATGATCGAGCCTTGCTCGGGCGTCGCGTTCGCTTCTTGCGTCGATGCCAGCAGCGTCTTTCCGAGCGCATCGCCCGCAATCGTGAGCTGCGGTAGACGGCCGAAGTTAGCGAGCACGAGCGCGCCTGTCGTGTACGCGCGTTCGTCGATCCGCACGACGCGCGATGCCGAACCGATGCCCCCTTTCAGCTCGAAGCACGACATGCCGCGCCCCGCTCCCACCGAGCCGCGTTCGAAATCGACGCTGCATGCATCGAGCGCGCTCATGTAATGCGCTTCGTGAATCGCGAGCGCCTGCATGTCGTTGAGATAGCCATCGTTGCATTCGAACACGAGCGGATTCACGCTCGGATCTTCGCGCCCGATCCGCGGATTCGCGGCGATCGCAGCGCGAATCTGCGCATTTACCATCGTGCCGACGCCGAAGGTATTGGTCAGCGCGACCGGCGTTTCGAGCACGCCGAGCTCTTCCACTTGCACGAGCCCGACGCTCTTGCCGAAGCCGTTGATCACGCAGGCGGCCGCCGGCACCTTGTCGCGATAGACATCGCCATCGTGTGGACGAATCACCGTGACGCCCGTTTGCACCGCGCCCTGAGCGAGCGTGCAATGACCGACCGTCACGCCCGCGACATCGGCGATCGTGCCGCGCGGCCCCGCGTCGAGCGAACCGATGTGCGTCATGGCCGGTCGAGCTTCGGATCGAGCGCGTCGCGCAGGCCGTCGCCGAGCAGATTGAACGCGAGCACGGTAAAGAAGATCGCGAGGCTCGGGAAGATCGCGACGTGCGGCGCCATCGCCATGTCGGCGCGCGCTTCGTTGAGCATCGCGCCCCACTCGGGCGTCGGCGGCTGCGCGCCGAGTCCGAGAAACGAGAGACTCGCCGCCGTGATGATCGACGTGCCGATGCGCATCGTGAAGTACACGACCACCGACGAAATCGTGCCCGGCAGGATATGCCGCGCGAGTATCGTCCAGTCCGACGCGCCGATGCTCTTCGCCGCTTCGATATACGTGAGATGCTTGAGCGCCAGCGTATTGCCGCGCACGAGCCGCGCGAATGCGGGAATGCTGAAGATCGCGACCGCGCACACGACATTCACCATGCCGTTGCCGAGAATCGCGACGACGCCGATCGCGAGCAGAATGCCGGGGAACGCGAACAGCACGTCCGCGATGCGCATCACGATGCGGTCCCACCAGCCTTCGTAATAGCCCGCGAGCAAGCCGAAGAACGTGCCGATCACCGCGCCGAGCACGACGGAGAGCAGACCTGCCGTCAGTGAGATGCGGCTGCCCACCAGGATGCGGCTGAGAATGTCGCGCCCCAGCGAATCGACACCGAACCAGTGCGCGGCCGATGGACCGGCGTTGAGCGCGTCGTAGTCGAAGTAGTTCTCGGGATCGTAAGGCGCGATATACGGCGCGATGATCGCGATCACGATCAGCAGCAACACGAACACAGCCGCGATCATCGCGACGTGCTGCTGCCTGAACTTGCGCCAGAACTCCGTCCACGGCGTGCGGATTTCCTGCGCATGCACCGCGCTTTCGGCTGTCACGCTCATCGCGTCCTCACTTGAAACGAATGGTCGGATTGATGATCGCGTAGAGCACGTCCACGATCAGATTGATCACGATGAACTCCAGCGAGAACAGCAGCACTTCCGCCTGGATCACCGGATAGTCGCGCATCTCGACCGCATCGACGAGCAGGCGCCCGAGGCCCGGCCAGTTGAACACCTTTTCCACGACGATCGAGCCGCCGAGCAGGAAGCCGAACTGCAGGCCCATCATCGTGACGACGGGGATCATCGCGTTGCGCAGACAGTGCTTCACGATGACCATCGGCTCGTGAACGCCTTTCGCGCGAGCCGTGCGCACGAAGTCCTCGCCGAGCACTTCGACGAACGACGCGCGCGTGAAGCGGGCCATCACGGCGGCCACGGCAGCGCCGAGCGTGATCGACGGAAGCACGTAGCCCTTCCATGTGCCGTCATCGACGATCGGCAGCCAGCCGAGCTTCACCGAGAAAATTTCCATCAGCAGCATGCCGAGCGCGAAGGCGGGAAACGAGATGCCCGATACCGCGAGCGTCATGCCCAGCCGATCCGGCCAGCGATTGCGCCACACCGCCGACACGATGCCGATCGTCATGCCGAAGATCACCGCCCAGACCATACTCGCGAGCGTGAGCCACAGCGTAGGCATGAAGCGCTCGGCGATTTCCGTCGACACGGGCCGCTTGCTGCGCGTCGACATGCCGAAGTCGAAATGCACGATCTTGCCGAAGAAGCTCACGAGCTGCTGCGGCAGCGGCTTGTCGAGGCCGAGGTCCGCGCGCACCAGCGCGACCGTCGCTTCGTCGGCTTCCGCGCCCGCCGCGAGTCGCGCGGGATCGCCCGGCAGCATGTGCACGAAGAAGAACACCAGCACCGCGACGATGAAAAGCGTCGGCAGCAAACCTAACAGGCGTTTGGCGATGAAGTTGAGCATCGGTTTTTGTCGGATGCGGCCGGGCAATCACGCCCGGCCGAAAGCGATTACTTGATCGCGATCTCGTCGAAGCTGAACGAGCCGTCGGGCATCACGTAAGCGCCGGAAAGACGCTTGCTGCGCGCATACACGACCTTTTCCGTGACGAGGAAAATCCACGGCGCATCGGCCCAGATGCGTTTTTGCGCATCGGCGTAGAGCTTGGCCTTCTCGCCGCGATCCGTCGTGGCGAGCGCCTTCGAGAGATCGTCATCGACCTGATCGTTCTTGTAGTACGCGGTGTTGAAGAGCTTCGGCGGGAACGACGTGCCGCCGAGCAGCGGAGAAAGCGCCCAGTCCGCTTCGCCCGTCGACGACGACCAGCCGATGTAGAGCATGCGCACGGGCGCCGTCTTCGGATCGGGCGCGCTCTCGATGCGCTGCACGCGCTGGCCCGCTTCGAGCGCCTCGACCGTCGTCTTCACGCCGACCTGCGCGAGTTGCTGCTGCACGAACTGGATGATCTTCTGCGCGGTCGTGTGGTTATAGCCCGACCACAGCACGGTTTCGAAGCCGTTCGGATAGCCCGCTTCCTTCAGCAGTTCGCGCGCCTTCGCGGGATCGTATTTCCACGGCCCGAGCTTCGCCGCGTAGTCGACGCCCGGCGGCACGACGCCCTCGGCCGGCACGGCATAACCCGCAAACGCGACCTTGACGAGCGCTTCCTTGTTGATCGCGTAGTTCATCGCCTCGCGCACCTTCGGATTGTCGAAGGGCTTTTGCAGCACGTTCATGCTGACGTAGCGCTGAATGATCGACGGCGCCGCGATCAGATCGACCTTCGGGCTCGCCTTGAGCGTCGCGGCCTGCTCGAACGGAATCGAGAACGCGAAGTCCGCTTCGCCGGTCTGCATGAGCGCGGCGCGCGTGTTGTTATCGACCACCGGCTTCCAGTCGATCATGTCGATCTTCGGCAAGCCCTTCTGCCAGTAGCCCGCGAACTTCTTCACCTTCAGGTCGTCGGTCTGCTTCCATTCGACGAATTCGAACGGGCCCGTGCCGACCGGATGAAACGCGATGTCCTTGCCGTACTTCTTGAGCGCGGTCGGCGAAATCATCACCGCCGACGGATGCGCGAGCACGTTGATGAACGCCGAGAAAGGAATCTTCAGCGTGATCTTCACCGTGTACGGATCGACGACTTCGGTCTTGTCGATCTTGTTGAAGAGGTTATAGCGCTTGAGCTTGTTGTCCAGATTCGTCACGCGGTCGAACACGGCCTTCACCGCGTCCGCGTTGAAATCGGTGCCGTCCTGGAACTTCACGTCCTTACGCAGATGAATCGTGTAGACCTTCGCGTCGGGGCTCGCTTCGTAGCTCGTCGCGAGCACGTTGCGGATCTTCATGTCCTTGTCGAAACCGAAGAGGCCCTCGTAGAACGACTTCGCCACCGCCTGCGAGAGCGTGTCGTTGGCGTCGTACGGATCCATCGTCGTGAAGGTCGAGGCGACCGCCATCACGGCGGTGCTTTGCGCATGCGCCGCGACGGGCGCGAGTGCGGTCAGCGTGACGAACGCGCTTGCTGCGAGCATCGCGCGCAATTGAAAGGACGGCATCGTTGGACTCCTTTTTGAAGTGCTTCTAGTAAGCGCCGCCAACGTGATGCTCGGCGACAAAATGATCTGGTCCGACTGCAACCAGTTTTGCGACGATCGGCTCATCGCCGAGCTTGCGGATCGGGCTTGGAATCTCGTCGGCGGCGAGCATGCGTTTCGCGTGTCTGCGCGACGGGTCGGCGACCGGCACCGCGCTCATCAGCTTGCGCGTGTATGGGTGACGCGGTGCTTCGAACACCGCGGCGCGCGGCCCGATCTCGACGATCTGCCCGAGATACATCACCGCCACGCGATGGCTCACGCGTTCCACGACCGCCATGTCGTGCGAGATGAAGAGATACGCGACGCCCAGTTCGCGCTGCAGATCGAGCATCAGATTGACGATCTGCGCGCGCACGGAGACATCGAGCGCGGAGACGGATTCATCGGCGATCACGACTTTCGGGTTCAACGCGAGCGCGCGTGCAATCGCGATGCGCTGTCTTTGACCGCCCGAGAATTCATGCGGATAGCGCTGTGCCGCTTCGGGCGGCAAGCCGACCTTTTCGAGCAGCCAGTCGACCCGCGCCTGCGCTTCCTTGCCGCTCGCGACGCCGTGCACGAGCAACGGCTCCATCACGGAGAAGCCGACCGTCAGACGCGGATTGAGCGATGCGAACGGGTCCTGGAAGATGAACTGGATATTGCGCCGAAGTGTCTGCAGTGCATGGCCTTCGAGCTTGCTGATGTCGCGTCCGTCGAATTCGATGGAACCGCTCTGGCTTTCGACGAGCCGCAACAGCGAACGTCCCGTCGTCGATTTGCCGCAGCCCGATTCGCCGACGAGCGCGAGCGTTTCGCCCGGACGCAGGTCGAAGCTCACGCGCTCGACCGCATGCACCGACGCCGTCATGCGGCCGAACAAGCCGCTCTTCACCGGAAAGCGCGTGACCAGATCGCGCACGCGCAGAATCGGCCTGATGGTTTCATCGACGGCAGGCTGCCTTTCCTTCTCGACCGCTTCCGATGGCCGCAACGCGCTCGCATCGTCGGGCGCGACATCCGCCGACTCCACTTCGAGGATCGGGAATTTAGCGGGACGATCGGTGCCGCGCATCGCGCCGAGCGTCGGCACGGCGGCGAGCAGCGCCTTCGTGTAGGCATGTTTCGGCGCATGAAACAGCGTGTCCGAATGCGCCTCTTCCACCTTCTCGCCGCGATACATCACGAGCACGCGATCGGCCACTTCCGCGACCACGCCCATGTCGTGCGTGATGAAGATCACGCCCATGTTCATTTCGTCCTGCAAGCCGCGCACGAGTTGCAGAATCTGCGCCTGAATCGTGACGTCGAGCGCGGTGGTCGGCTCGTCGGCGATCAGGAGCGCGGGCTTGCACGAGAGCGCCATCGCGATCATCACGCGCTGGCGCATGCCGCCCGACAACTGATGCGGATAGCGCGCGAACACGCGTTTCGATTCGGGAATGCGCACGAGATCGAGCAGGCGCAGCGCTTCGGCGCGCGCCTCCGAATGGCTCTTGCCCTGATGCAGCGCGATGGCTTCCGCAATCTGGTCGCCGACCGTGAACACCGGATTGAGCGATGTCATCGGTTCCTGGAAGATCATCGCGATGTCCGCGCCACGCACGCTGCGTACCGCCGCGGACGACGCTTTCGCGAGATCCAGCACTTGCCCGTTGCGCCGCCTGAACGCGATGCTGCCCGAGACGATCCGCCCGCCGCCATGTTCGACGAGACGCATCAGCGCGAGCGACGTGACCGACTTGCCCGAGCCCGATTCGCCGACGATCGCGAGCGTCTCGCCGCGATCCACGGTGAACGAGATATTGCGCACGGCTTCGATGGTGCGCGAGCGCGAGCGAAACGAGACCGACAGATCGCGCACGTCGATCACGCGATTTTCGGGCAGGGGCAAGGTCGCGTTCATCATCGATAGATCGCGGTGACGGGCGCTTCGCCGACGCGTGCAAAGCCGCGATACATGCCTTCCGTGTTGAACGGCAGCGCGACGTTGCCCTTCGCGTCGACGGCGACGAGCCCGCCGCGCCCTGCGATGCGCGGCAGCTTCGTCATCACGACATCGCTCGCCGCGTCTTCCAGCGACAGGCCGCGATACTCCATTTGCGCCGATACGTCATATGCCGCGAGCATGCGGATGAACATCTCGCCCGTGCCGGTGGTCGAGACGGCGCAGGTCGCATCGTTCGCATAGCAGCCCGCACCGATCAGCGGCGCATCGCCGACGCGGCCCGCCTGCTTGTTGGTGATGCCGCCCGTCGATGTCGCTGCCGCGAGATGACCGTGCGCATCGAGCGCGACCGCGCCCACGGTGCCGAACTTCTTGTCGGGATCGATGGGATCGTTGTCGAACGCGAATTTCGTCATCGCATCGTGATCGAGCATCGTGCCCGATGTGCCGCGCGCCTTGAGCCATTGCTGATGGCGCGCTTCCGTGAAGAAATACGAAGGATCGACGAGGTCGAGTCCTTGCGCCGCCGCGAACGCTTCCGCGCCCTCTGCCGTGAACATCACGTGGTCGCTCACGTCGAGCACGCGGCGCGCGGCGAGCACGGGATTCTTCACGCGCGTCACGCAACTGATCGCGCCCGCTTCGAGCGTCGCGCCGTCCATCACGGAGGCGTCGAGTTCGTGCGTGCCGGCCGCCGTGAACACCGCGCCATGGCCCGCGTTGAAGAGCGGACAGTCTTCGAGAAGACGGACCGCTTCGGTGACGGCGTCGAGCGCGCTGCCGCCAGCGGCGAGAATGCGCTCGCCCGCGCTCAGGATGTCGGAAAGCGCCGTGTGATAGCGCCCTTCTGTTTCGGCGTTCATCGCGTGGCGCAGGAGCGTGCCCGCGCCGCCGTGAATGGCAATGACTGGTGTGGCGTTCATGTTTCGCGCGGTTCCGTGTGAGTGTGTCGTTTCGCGGCCGTGCGGCGCGTTGCGTGGACCGCCTGCGCTCCCTTGGCGATCGACGGCGCGACGAGCCACGGCAGAACGAATTCGGTCAATCCGGATGCCGCCTCGACCGAGCGTTTCGCCCGATGCGCGACCGCATCGCAGAGTGCTTCGATGACGGCGAGCACCGCCGTGTCGCAATTCGCCGCCAGCCTGCGCTCGGCATGAATCGCGAGCAGCAGGTCGGCGACCTGCGCGAGCGGCGACGCGGCGCTGTCGGTGAGCGCGACGACGCGCAAGCCGTGATCGCGCGCGAGCCGCGCCAGCGCGATGGTGTCGTCGACATAACGCGGAAACGCGATCGCGATCAGCACGTCGCCGGGCGACGCCGTGAAAAGCTTGCGCGCCGCGTGCGACGGTCCGCCCGTCAGCACGAGCGACTGAACGTTCGCGCAATAGGGCGTGAGTCCGTGCTCCATCAATCCCGCGAGGAACGCGCTCGCACCATAGCCGATCACGAAGATGCGCGGCGCGGCGAGGATCGCGTCGACGATCGCTGCGGCCTTCGCGCCATCGACGGATGTTTGGGCAAGATGCAGATTCGCGGCCGCCTGTGCGAGCGATGCATCGAAGACCTCGGCGCCGCTCGCCGGCGTTTCGAGCGCGGTGCGCAGACGCTCGACCGGCGCGATGGTCGCCTCGAAGCTGCGCACGAGCGCCTCGCGAAACGCCGGATAGCCCGAGAAGCCGAGCGCCCGCGCGAAACGGTTCGCCGTCGCCACCGACGCGCCCACGGCGCCCGCCAGTTCATCGATGCGCATCGTCGCGGAACGGAACAGGTTCGCCAGCACGAACGCCCCCATGCGCCGATGAATGGGCGTGAGCGTCGGCATGGCCGCGGCGATGCGCGCGGAGATCAGATCGTCGGCGCTCGCCGGCGCACGAACCGATAGTGAACGGGACATGGAATGCGCTGCGCCCTCATGGCGATGAAACGCGATGAATATATCTTTACTCGAAACGCCGAGCAAAAAAATTTCATTTTCATCGAACTCGGGTTTTCGATAAGAAAGTCAGGCGCGCCGCTTCCGATGCATCGAACGTGCACCATCGTGCACAATACGGGGCGCACCGCGTCGCCATGGCCCATCATGCGCACGCGTTTCCAGTCCTGACCGAACGGTATGAATTTCGACTTCCTTCCCGATCCGCTGCCGCATCTGCTCGCCGCTCATCCGTGGGCGCAACTGCTCGCGGGTCTCGTCGCACTCGCGCTGATCGCGCTGTTCCTGCAATGGGTGGTGGCGCGCATCGTGCTGTATGTCGCGCATCGGCTTCTCGTGCTCGCCGGCCATCAGAAGTGGGACGCCGCGTTCATCAAGCATCGCGCCTATCATCGCCTCTGGTATGCGGTGCCGTTTGCGACGATCGCGCTCGGCATCGACGACGTGCCGCGCATCGGGCACTGGGCGACGGTCATCGGCCGCGTCGCGCACGCCGGCGCGTGGGTCTGCATCTTTTTCGCCGCGGGCAGCGCGCTTTCCGCCTGGCAGGACGTCTATGCGGAAAGCAAGGAAGCACAGACGCGCTCCATCAAGGGCTATATCCAGATCGGCAAGCTGGGGCTCGCGCTCGTGTGCGGCGTGCTCGTGCTGTCGATTCTCATCGACCGCTCGCCGCTCTGGATGCTCTCCGGTCTCGGTGCGCTGTCCGCCGTGCTGCTGCTCGTGTTCAAGGACACGCTGCTGTCGCTCGTCGCGAGCACTCAGTTGACATCGAACGACATGCTGCGGATCGGCGACTGGATCGAGATGCCGCAAGCCGCCGCCGATGGCTTCGTGAAGGACATCGCGCTGCATACGGTCAAGGTGCAGAACTGGGACAACACCGTGACCACCGTGCCGACCTACAAGCTTTTTTCGGAGAGCTATCGCAACTATCGGCACATGTTCGAATCGGGCGGGCGGCGCATCAAGCGAACCTTGCGCATCGACGCGCAATGCGTGCGCTTTCTCACTGACGAAGAGACTGCGCGCCTGAAGCGCTTTCGCCTGCTGCACGATTATCTGGAACAGAAGCAGACCGAAGTCGAGCAGGCGAACCGCAATCTCGGCGAACTCGCGAACGAACCCGCGAACCGGCGTCGGCTCACGAATATCGGCACGTTTCGCGCGTATGGACTCGCCTATTTGCAGCGCCATCCGGAAATCCGCCAGGATATGGCGATCATGGTCCGCATGATGGAACCGCAATCGGAGGGCATCCCGGTCGAGGTCTACTGTTTCACCGCGACGACCGCGTGGACGCAATACGAGCGCATTCAGGGCGACGTATTCGATCATCTGCTGTCGATCCTTCCGGAGATGGGCTTGCGCCTCTATCAGGCGCCATCCGGCGCGGACATGACGGGTTTCACGGGCCGTCTGCGCGGCGAAATGCCGGCTCTGTGACGCACGTGGTTTGCGCCGTCAAAAAGGATCAGGCAAGAATCCTCCACTTTTGTGTATTCACGTTGACGCTTCCCGTCATTACGATCTAACCATCGCCGATGCGCCTTTTTTCCGCAGCTTCATAGTCGCGGCGGAAGCGCTTTTTCCGCGCATCGCCATTCAATCGTCATAAAAGGAAAACTCAACGTGATCGATCGCGTCCATGCCATGCGTGTCTTCACGCGTGTCGTCGATACGAACAGTTTCACGCGTGCAGCCGAGTCGCTCGGCATGCCCCGCGCGAGTGTTTCGACGACCGTGCAACAACTCGAAGCGCTAGTCGGCGTGCAATTGCTCGCACGCACGACGCGGCGCCTGAATCTCACCGTCGATGGCGCCGCTTATTACGAGCGTTGCGCGCAAATTCTCGCCGATATCGACGAGCTCGAATCCGGCTTCGGCGCGGGCGAGGAACGTCTGCGCGGACGGCTGCGCGTCGAGATGCCGGATACGGTCGCGACGTCGATCGTCGTGCCCGCGCTGCCGGAGTTTCACGCGCGTTTTCCGCAGATCGAGCTGTCGATCGGCATCGGCAATCGCAACGTGGATCTCGTCGGCGAAGGCGTCGATTGCAGCGTGCAGCTCGGCGAATTGCCCGATTCCGGTCTGATCGCACGCCGGCTCGGCATGCTCGAACAGGTGACGTGCGCGAGCCCGGCGTATCTGGACAAGCACGGCATGCCTGAATCGCTCGATGATCTCGCGCAGCACGTCGCGGTCAATTGCATCTCGGAGAAAAGCGGCCGCCCCGCCGATTTCGATTTCGATGTCGACGGCGAGCCCGTCACCATGAAGATGCGCGGCTTCGTGCAGGTCGCCGACGAGCACGCGTACATCGCATGCGGCATCGAAGGCCTCGGGCTGATCCAGCCGTTGCGCATCGCGGCGCAACCCTATCTGCGCTCAGGACAGTTGCGCGAGTTGCTGCCGCAATGGAAATCGCCGCCGCTGAAGGTGTCGGTGGCGTTTCTGAAGAGCCGTCAGGCGAGCCCGCGCGTGTCGGTATTCGTCGACTGGCTCGCGGCGCTTTTCGAACGTACGCAGCAACTCGACGACACGCTGACGAGCCTCTATCGTTCGGCGCAACGTCGCGGCCCGACGCGCCGGGATCGTCCCGAGGAAGAAACCGCCGACGCCTGATGCCCGCGTCGCGCTATCGCACGGGCGTGGCTGCGTTTGCGCCCACGACCGTGTTCCACTTGCGCACTTCCCAGCGATCGACCAGCCCGTTCGTCACGTACGGATCGTTTTTCGCGAAATCTTCCGCGGCGGCGGGCGAATTGCTGTGAAACAGCAGCATCGCGCGATCGGCGGGGGCATCGAGCGCGCCCGCGAGCACGATGTCGCCCCGCTCGACCGCCGCCCACGCAAGGGCGAGATGCGCATCGCGAAATTGTGCGCGGCGCTCCAGATAGTCTGAACAGAGTTCGTAAATCAACAAATAGTGCATCGCCATCTCCTTTCAGTGGAACGGTGCCGGATTGATCGAGCTAGTTTGTCCTATTTTCGAGATCGAAACCAAGACTTCTATCGGACGGGTCTGATCGCCTAACGATAGCGTATCGAACATCATATGCGGATACCCAGACGGATTCCGCTAATGAATCGCAATCAACCTCCCTGCAACGCGTGCCCGAAGCACGATTGCCGCACCTGCGCGTGGACGTCGCCGCTCGACGCGTCGTACCGCACGCTCATCAACTCCCATTCCATGCTGTCGATCATCGCGCTATCCGTGAAGGATGCGGAACGCGCGCCCGCCGAGCCGTCGTGGCTCGGCGTCGCCTGCAAGCGCATTCTCAAGTTCTTCTCGGAATTGAGCCTGCGCGCACGTTAAGACAACGCCGCACGAGTCGCATTGAAGCACCGGTTTCGTAAAGAAGTTTGCATGACTCTTTTTAGGATAACTATGCATATAGAATCCACTGCACTCTTGCGCTTGCGTCGAGCGTTCATGTAGAAAGGAATTTCAGTCGATGAGTATCAATCTGGTCCAGGCGGTGAATGCCGCAATCTCGGAACACATCGCGGAGCAGTTGTCGCAACAGTTCGGCATTCCCGGTCAGGTCGTCCGGCAGCTCGCGCTACGCATCGCGCCCGGCCTGGTCGCATCGCTGATGGACCGTGCGACGCTCGTGCCCGGCTCGCAGTCGGTGTACTCCGTCATCATGCAGCCGGAGACCAACGCCCACATCGGGGAACAGCTCTCCAAGCTGATCGCGACCACCGGCGGCCTCAAGCAGCTCGAAGCCAACGGTCACTCGCTCGCCGCGCTCGCGACGGGCCGGCGTCTCGATGCACTGAGCGACGCCGTTTCGGCCGAGACAGGCGTTCCCACGCAAGCTACGTCGGCGCTCGCGGGCATCGTCGCCGCCGTGCTGTTCGGCAGCATGAAGCGCCACTTCCTGCTCGCGCAATGGGGATTGCCACAGGTGCCCAAGCTGCTGCGCGATCAGGTCGGCGAGATCAATACGTCGATGTCGAACGCAGTCGCGACGGCCATCGGCGTCGGCAACACCGAGGGCTTCACCAGTTGCATCACGCCGCGGCTCGACACGGTCGCATCGAGCCTGGAATCGCGTGCCGATGGCGATGTCGCAGTGGCGGCGGCAGTCGCTACTGCGCCTGTCGTGACGCCCGCTCCCGCCGCGCAAAGCGCACCGGCTTCCAAGGCCACCCCGCCCGCGCCGCCGCCGCCGATGCGCGCGCCGGTGCGCAAGCCCGCACCGAAACGGTCGAACAAGTGGGTCTGGCTGCTCTTCGGCATCTTGGCCGCGGTTCTCGCGCTGGTCTATTACCGCGGTTTCACACACAGCAGCAGCGTCGATCTGAGCGCGGCACCGGCCACGCAGCAAGTCTCGGAAATGTCGACGCCGGCTTCGTCCGCAACGCTAACGACCACGCCCGCCATCGATAACGCCCCTCTGGCGACGTCCGTGAACACGCCAGTCACAACCGCGTCGGAACCGCAAACGGCCTCCACGCCAGCGGACACGCCTGCTTCCTGGAAAGACGCGCAGTTGTTGTTCAGCGTCAACGAAGCGGGCACCCCGGCGATCGATGCAACAGTGGGTACAGAAGCAGAGAAGAAGCATCTGATCGACACATTGACCGCCCGCTTTGGAAAGGCTTACACGGCGGACATTTCCGTCGTTCCCGAAACACGCCCGGCGACCTGGCTTTCTCGCCTGAACGATTTCTTCCCGCTCATGGCCGTGCCCGGCGCGGAAGCGAAGGTCAGCGGCTCGAAAGTGGAGTTGAGCGGCACGGCGGCGAACGGGAAGCTCGGCTGGACCGATCGTCTGAAGCGAACGCTCGGCGGCATGTTCCAGGTGGCGGCGTTCGACGTCGACGGCGCGGTCGCCACCGCGACGCAATCCTTTCGCAGCGCGATGAAGAGCCTGCTCGCCACTGACACGCCCTGCTCCGGCGACAAGTTGACGCGGGTGCTCGACCTCCAGATTGTCAACTTCGCTCGCTCGAGTGCGCAAGTGCCGGAAAGCGCCTATTCCACACTCGGCGAGACGGCGCAATTGCTCAAGAGTTGCGCAGCCAAGGGTTCGATCGTCAATCTCGAAGTCGCAGGCTATTCGGATGGACAGGGTGCGGCATCGGCGAAGCTCGAAGTATCGAAGGAACGCGCCGAGGCGGTCCGTGGTTATCTGGTGCGGAACGGCGTGCCGCCGCAATCGCTCACGGCCAAGGGTTATGGCGACGCCAATCCGATTGCCGAAAACGATACTGCGAGCGGACGTTTCGCTAATCGTCGGATCGAGTTCGTCATCAGGAAACGCTGAGCGCCGATCCGACTCGCGCAATCTTTTTCACGACGCCGTCGCACGAAAGTGCGACGGCGTTTTACTTTGGGCAGACGCTATTACCGCAATGCAGTCGATTCAGTTCGGCTTCGCGAAATCGTTCTCGGCCCAGCGCTCGGCGCTCGCCTTGCTGAGCTTGAACGCCGGCGACACACGCACGTGCGCGAGTTGCGCGCCGTATGCATCGAAGGCTTTGAGATTGGCGTAGGGATCGTCCTCATCGGGAACGATCTCCAGCGTGACGGTGATGTCCTCGCCCTGAACATCGACGGTGACATTCTTGTTCAGCATCGCGTGACGCTGCTGCTCGTGCCGGCGCAAGACTTCCGACGCCGTCTTGACCAACGTGCGAAACGCGTTTGCATCGAGGGGTTTCGGGTTTTTCTTGTCACGGCCCATCGTCCACGGACCAACGAGCGCGGGCTCCGCTTCGCCCGTCTGAATCATTTCGACGGCCCAGCCGTCGTCGTCCTCGTTCTTGATCACGCGCGCGGTCCAGCCGTCGTCGCGCCAGAGGCGATCTTCATGGATCGCGTCGTCGGCGGAGGGAAATTCGGAATCGGTCATATCGTAGCAAGGCAAGCAATGAGGCAATGCGACGAATTTTACCTTGGACGATGCACGGAGCATCGTTCGTGCTCAAAGGATTGGCCGGACGGCCAGTGTCATACCCAAACGCATTGCGCCGTGCTACTTTGAATGTACCGGGACCGTCCGGAATCCATCGGCAACGCAATTAAGAAGCCGTAAAACTCTGTCAAGGAGCAACCGTATGTTTGCATTCATCGGTACGTTGATCGTCGGACTCGTCGTCGGGCTCATCGCGCGCGCGCTCAAACCAGGCGACGACAACATGGGCTGGATCATGACCATCGTCCTCGGCATCGCTGGCTCGCTCATCGCGGGGTACGTCGGCCGTGCGCTCGGCTGGTATCAGCCGGGACAGCCAGCGGGATGGATCGCCTCGGTGATCGGCGCGATCATCCTGCTCGTCGTCTGGGGAATGATCCGCAAGCGCACGTAACGCCACGCTTCACCGTTTCTTTTTTTGCGCAACGCCTCGTCCGAACCCGGACGAGGCGTTTTGTTTATCGCACGATGCGCTCGAAATCGATCTCCGCACCGCCACGCACGACGCGATTCGGCAACGAGCCGCCGAGCCAATACGAAAGCTCGGCAGGCCTGCCGATTCGCCAGGCGACAAAATCCGCAGCCTTTCCTGCTTCGAGCGAACCGTGCGTCGATTGCAATCCGAGCGCGTTCGCCGCATGGATCGTCACGCCGGCGAGCGCTTCTTCCGGCGTCATGCGAAACAGCGTGCATCCCATGTTGAGCATCATACGCAACGAAAGCGCCGGCGACGTGCCGGGGTTCAGATCGCTCGCGAGCGCAATAGGCACGCGATGCCGCCGCAGCGCATCGATGGGCGGCAACTGCGTTTCGCGCAACATGTAGAACGCGCCCGGCAAGAGCACGGCGACGGTGCCGGACTGCGCCATCGCGATGGCGTCATCCTCGGTCATGTACTCGAGATGATCCGCCGACAGTGCTCGATAGCGCGCCGCAAGCGACGATCCATGCAAGGACGACAACTGCTCGGCGTGCAGCTTCACGGGCACGCCGAGATCGCGCGCGCATCGAAACACACGCTCGACTTGCTGCGTCGAAAACGCGATGTGCTCGCAAAACGCATCGACGGCATCGACGAGACCTTCTTCGACGAGCGCCGGCAGCAACTCATCGCACACATAGGCGATGTAGTCATCCGCGCGATTCGCGTATTCGGGCGGCAACGCATGCGCAGCGAGGCAGGTCGCGCGCACGGTGAGCGGCAGCGCATCGCCGAGACGTCGCGCCACGGCGAGCATCTTGCGTTCGTTAGCGAGATCGAGCCCGTAGCCGGATTTCACTTCGAGCGCGGTCACGCCCTCGCGCATCATGCCGAGCGCGCGTTGTTTCGCGGCTTCGAACAACGCCTCTTCGCTGGCTTCGCGCGTCGCGCGCACGGTGCTCGCGATGCCGCCGCCACGCGCCGCGATCTCTGCGTAGCTCACGCCTTCGAGCCGCTCCTCGAACTCGCCGCTCCGATCGCCGCCGAAGACGAGATGCGTGTGGCAGTCGATCAGGCCCGGCGTCAGCCACGCGCCTTCGAGATCGACACGCTCGCCTTCGCCGATCTCCGGCGCCGCCGCGCGCGGCCCGATCCAGTCGATGCGCGCGCCGTCGGTCAGGATCGCCGCGTCTTCGATGATCGAATACTTGCCTCCGACCATGGTTGCGGCGTGGCAGTTTTGCCAGAGCTTTTTCATCACTTGGTGATCATCGGCAGATCGAGGCCTTGCTCGCGCGCGCATTCGATCGCGATGTCGTAACCCGCATCGGCGTGACGCATGACGCCCGTCGCCGGATCGTTGTTCAGCACGCGCGCGATGCGGGCATCGGCTTCGTGGCTGCCATCGCACACGATCACCACGCCCGAATGCTGCGAGAAGCCCATGCCGACGCCGCCGCCGTGGTGAATCGATACCCACGTCGCGCCGCTCGCCGTGTTCAGCAGCGCGTTCAGGAGCGGCCAGTCGGACACCGCGTCCGAGCCGTCCTGCATCGCTTCGGTTTCGCGGTTCGGACTCGCGACCGAGCCGGAATCCAGATGATCGCGGCCGATCACGACCGGCGCCGACAACTCGCCGTTGCGCACCATCTCGTTGAACGCGAGGCCGAGCTTCGCGCGCAGGCCGAGCCCGACCCAGCAGATGCGCGCCGGCAGGCCCTGAAAGCTGATGCGCTCGCGCGCCATGTCGAGCCACCGATGCAGATGCTCGTCATCGGCGATGAGCTCCTTCACTTTTGCGTCGGTCTTGTAGATATCTTCCGGATCGCCCGAGAGCGCGGCCCAGCGGAACGGCCCGACGCCGCGGCAAAAGAGTGGTCGAATGTAGGCCGGCACGAAGCCCGGAAAATCGAACGCGTTGTCGACGCCCTCTTCCTTGGCCATCTGGCGGATATTGTTGCCGTAGTCGAACGTCGGCACGCCCTGTTCGCGAAACGCGAGCATCGCGCGAACGTGCTCGGCCATCGATTGCTTCGCGGCCTTCACCGTGCCCGCCGGATCGCTTTGCGCGCGGTCGCGATATTGCGCCCAGGTCCAGCCTTTCGGCAGATAGCCGTTGAGCGGATCGTGCGCGCTCGTCTGATCGGTGACCATGTCCGGACGCACGCCGCGGCGCACGAGCTCCGGCAGCACGTCCGCCGCGTTCGCGCACAACGCGATGGAAATCGCGCGGCCTTCCGACGTATAGCGCTGGATGCGCGCGAGGGCGTCGTCGAGATCGGTCGCCTGTTCATCGACGTAACGCGTCTTCAGACGGAAGTCGATGCGGCTCTGCTGGCATTCGATATTCAGCGAGCACGCGCCCGCGAGCGTCGCCGCGAGCGGCTGCGCGCCGCCCATGCCGCCGAGACCGGCGGTGAGCACCCAGCGGCCCTTGAGTTCGCCGCCGTAATGCTGGCGTCCGGCTTCGACGAAGGTCTCATACGTGCCCTGCACGATGCCCTGGCTGCCGATATAGATCCAGCTACCGGCCGTCATCTGCCCGTACATCGCGAGGCCCTTCGCGTCGAGCTCGTTGAAGTGCTCCCAGTTCGCCCAGTGCGGCACGAGATTCGAATTCGCGATGAGAACACGCGGCGCGTTTTCATGCGTCTTGAACACGCCGACCGGCTTGCCCGACTGGACGAGCAGCGTCTCGTCGGCTTCGAGGCGTTTCAGCGTCTCGACGATCTTGTCGTAGCACGCCCAGTCGCGCGCCGCCCGGCCGATGCCGCCGTACACGACCAGCTCCTTCGGATTCTCGGCCACTTCGGGGTCGAGATTGTTCATCAGCATGCGCAGCGGCGCTTCGGTCAGCCAGCTCTTGGCGTTGAGTTGCGTGCCGCGCGGCGCGCGGATCTCGGTGTCGCGAAAACGGGAAGATGAAGTCACGAATGCTCCTGCGCATCAAGAAAAGAGAGAGTCGAAGGACACGAGCGATGGCTCGCATCGAATGGTTCTCATGTTCTTGTATATACAACTTAGGGTGTATTAGGGGAATCCCGAAGCCGTCGTGTGGCTCTCGCGCCATCCTTGTATAGACAATCGTCACGGTACGGGCAGACCGCCGTCGCGTTTGAGTTCCCGCAAAGAGAGCATCGATTCCACGGCCGTCACGCCCGGCAAGGTGCGCAGGACGTCGCGCATGAAGACGCCGTATTCGTCGAGGTCGCGCGCGACGATCTGAAGCAGATAATCCGCCGTGCCCGAAATGTTGTGACACGACACGATACGCGGAATGCCCTGAATTTCGCGTTCGAAACGATCCGACAGCGCGCGATCGTGCACGCTGAAGCGCACCTGCGCGAAGGCGACGACGCCCAGTTCCAGCGCCTTGCGCGACAGCACCGCGCGATAGCCTTCGATATAGCCATCGCTTTCGAGACGCTTGAGCCGGCGTGCGCACGGCGTCTCGCTCAGGCCGACGCGCTCGGCGAGTTTCGCGACGGACATGCGTCCGTCCTGCTGTAACGCGACGAGCATCGCGCGGTCGATTCGATCGATTTCGGTCATGGCGCTTTCCTCTTCATTTTCAATTTATTCTAGGGGAAAGCCGCAATCCAAAAGATGAAACTGATGAAAAAGGCCAGAAAACGCTCCATCCGAAATGGCACGATGTAGCCATCGAAACAGGAGCGAATCATGGTCTCGGCACACTTACTTTGGGTTTTCATCGGCGCGCTGGCGGTCGTCTATGCGCTGCCGGGACCGGACATGGCGCTCATGCTACAGACGAGCGGCTCGCGCGGTTTCCGGCACGGTCTCGCCGTCGCCGCCGGGCTCGCCACCGCGCGGGCGACGCATGTGACGTTGTCGGCGCTCGGCGTCGCCGCGCTCTTGCGCAGCGCGCCGTGGCTCTACGATGGCGTGCGCATCGCGGGCGGCCTGTATCTCTCTTATGTGGCGATCCAGATTTTCCGCTCGCCCGCATTCGGCCTAGAAGCGACGCCCGGTCAGGCCGCCGCATCCACGCTGCGTTCGGCTTACGCCAAAGGCATTCTGAGCAGCATTCTCAATCCGAAGGCGCTGCTGTTCTGCTCCGTGCTGCTGCCGCAATTCGTGCGGCCGGAGTCCGGTCCGGTCTGGTCGCAGGTGCTGGAACTGGGCGTCGTGCTGGTCGCGGTCGGCGTCATGTTCGACCTCACGCTGGCGGCGGGCGCGGTGCGGATTTCCGGCTGGCTGCGCCGTCATCCGAAAGCGCAGACCGTGCAGCGCTGGACGTTTTCCGCCGCGCTGCTCGCGTTCGCCGCGCGGCTCTCGCTGGACTGAACTCAGGTTTCCAGCGGCTTGAGGAAAAGCTCGTGCTTCGGCGCGAAATGCGCATAAAGCGGCAGGATCGCGCCGCCCATCGCGCGGGCGTCGGGGCCGATCTGCCCTTCGACGAGACGCGGGCGCGTCATGCCCTGCCAGTCGAACGCGGCGAGCGCGTCATCGGTGCGGCCGATGACCTCGCGCAGCAAGGTCCGGTCGATCTCGCCGTCGATCACCACGGCTTCGAGATCGAGCAGCGCGGCCGACGCTGCGATGCCCGTCGCGATCGCGGGACACGTCTCGCGCATCCACGCGTCCGATAGCTCGCGCAACGCCGGCGAGCACGCGCGCTCGTCGTGCGCGGCGGCGGCCGGCGCGCCCGCGGCGACGAACGCCTTCTCCAGCACATACACCGACGCCGTATCGAGCAATTGCCCCGCGCGTTGGCCCTTGCCGCGTTTCATCAGCGGCAATGAGCCGATGGCGCCCGCGTTGCCGCCCGGCCCCGCGTGCAAGCGGCCGTCGATCACGAGACCGCCGCCGATGAACGTGCCGATGAACACATACAGGAAGTTGCGCAGCCCGCGTCCCTGACCCATCACGAGCTCGGCGGCGCACGCGGCCGTCGTGTCCTTCGCGAATTCCACGGGCAGCGCGGTCATCGCTTCGATGCGTTCGCGGATGTCGATGTCGTCCCACGCCGCGAGCGCATCGGGCGGCGTGTCGAAGAAGTCGCGCCAGCCGCCGAGCCACAACGGCGCCGCGACGCCGACTCCCGCGATCTTCCGCGCGCCGTCGCCGAGCGCGCCGACCACGCGCGCGAGCCGCTCTTCCAGCGCGGGAAAGAGCGTATGCGGATCGGGATACGGATATTCGAGCGTTTCGCGCGTACGCACGTTGCCGGCGAAGTCCATCGACAGCACGTCGAGACTGCGCCGCCCTACTTTCACGCCGATGGAAAACGCGCCGTCCGCGCGCAGCGAGATCGGCACCGACGGCTGACCGATGCGTCCGCGCACGCGCGAACGCGGCTCCTTCGCGAGCAGTCCGTCCTCGATCAGATGATCGACGATCAGCGAAACCGTCTGCATCGACAGGCGCGTCATGCGCGCGATATCGGCCTTGGGCAGCGCGCCGTGAAGCCGGATCGCCTGCAGCACGATGCGCTCGTTGAACTGGCGCATGCCGAGCTGATTCGAACCGACGGAATGCGCCGAGGCTTTGCGCGCGGGCCGCTCAGACATCGTCGCGGGCCTCTCGGGACGCTCGGGCGCGCCGTACATCGATCATGTGTTCGTCCCCGTTCGATTAAATCCAGTGTTTTTATTTAGTAAAGACATCCGGGACGATTTTAGCAAGCGCCTTTCCTTGCACCGCGCGGCGATGCAGGTCGATTTTTGTCGCGATTTTTAGTCGGTTATGTTCGACGGGAACCGTCATCACCGACAAACACACATGAGCACACTCGAAGCCCTCCACGCGATCGTCAAGGACGAGAACGCGCCGCAGATCATTCGCGATCACATCGTCGATTCGCTGCAATTCGCGCTGCGCAATCACGCCGGGTATTTCACGCGCAAGGAGATTCAGTGGCTCGCGCAATGGGACGACACGCGCATCCCGATTGCGGCGGCGAAGGTGTTGAGCGAGATGAAGACGGTTTGAGCGCGCGCCGTGCTCAGTGCGTGCCCGAGGCGCGCGCGTGCCATTCGTAATCGAATACGGTCGCCTGAACCGGCTCCGAAAGACCTTCGACGAAACTGATCACTTCCGGATCCTTCACGAAGCTCGCGGCCGAACTCGCCGCGAGAATCGCCGAGCTGTCCTGCGGCCGCGCGACCAGGAAGCCCTGCACGTAGTCCACGCCGATCTCCTGCAACGCGCGCAAGGTATCGACGTCCTCCACCCATTCCGCGACGCTGCGCATCCCGAGATTGCGCGCGAGCGCGACGATCGCCTCGACGATCGCGATATCGGCCGGATGCGCGCACATCGAGCGCACGAACTCGCCGTCGATCTTCAGCGCATCGGCGGATAGCGCCTTCAGATATTTGAACGACGTGTAGCCCGCGCCGAAGTCGTCGAGCGCGATCTTGCCGCCCATGTCGTGCACGCGCGCGATGAAGCGCTGCGTGTTCTCCAGATCGTGCAGCGCGACGCTTTCCGTGATCTCCAGACACAGGTAGTGCACGATCGACTGATGAGCCGCGAAGAGCGCGAAGATGTCCTCCATGAACTGCTCGTCGTTGAGCGAGCCGCCCGAGAGATTCACGCAGATGAACTGCGTGTTGCCGAGTTGCTGCTGATGCACCTCGATCCAGTCGAGCAGCGTCGAAATGACCCAGCGATCGATCGCCGCGATATTGCCCGATTCCTCCGCCGCGACGATCACCTTGCCCGCGGGCAGCGTCGCGCCGTCGGGTGCGCGCATGCGCAGCAGGACTTCGAAGTTGAGCGATTCGGTCGGCGCGGACAGCGACATGATCGGCTGCATCACGAGGAAAAGACCCGGCGGCAGGCGATTGCGCCCGAGCGTTTCGACGAGCTTCAGTTCCTCCGCGCGCTCCTCGAACGCCGCCGCGCCCTTGCGATACGTGACGAGATGCGTATGCGCGACCTTCTTCGCTTCGCGGCACGCGCGATCCGCGTGGGAAAGCGCGTCCTGCACGCGCACGCCCCGCGAGCATTCGACGAGACCGATCGACGCCTTCACCTGGAACGCGCGATTGCCGACCTGATACGGCGCGTCGGAAAGAATGGAAATGAGTTCGCGGCATTGCGCGATGGCGTCTTCGATCGACGTGTCGTGCATCACGCAGACGAACTCGTCGCCGCCGATACGCCCGACCGGGTAGCTGCGCGCGAAGTGCGCCCGCGTGCGCGCCGCGACCTGGCGCAGCACTTCGTCGCCGCTGCGATGGCCGAAGAGATCGTTGACGAGCTTGAAGCGGTCGAGATCGACGTAGGCCAGCGCCCACGGCAGCGTCTCTTCGCTCTGCGCGGAGATCGCCTTCTCGACGCCGCGGCGATTCAGCGAACCGGTCAGCGAATCGTGTTCGGCGAGAAAGCGCAGCCGCTCGACGGCCTTCGAGCGCTCCGTCGTGTCCTGCAGCGAGCCTTCGATCCATCCGTTCGAGCGGATCGCCTTCAACAGATAACGCCGCTCGCCGGTGCCGCGCTCGGGCGAGCCGCCCATTTCGAGTTCGCCGTCGCTGCCCTTCGACGCCAGCGCCTGCAAAGCGCCCCACGCGCCCGCCTCGAAATAGTCGTTCCAGTGCCGCACCTTGTAGTCGGTCTTTTGCAGATCGAGCATCGCGCGCAACGCGGGATTGGCGCGCACGAAGTGACCGTCGGCGTCGAGCGTGAAGAGGCCGATCGGCGTGACTTCGTAGGTATTGCGCAATTCCATCTGCGCCTGGCGGCGGAAATCGCGTTCGGCGCGCATCTGCTCGGCGATCGCGAAAGCCGCCATCATGCTCGACGACAACGCGGCCATCACCGTATTCACGCCGCCGACGAGCACCTTCAGGCCGAAGGCCGCGCCGAGCACTTCGGAGAATGTCGAGAACAGCACCACGCCGAGCGATGCGACATACCAGAGCACGGTGCGCGAGCGCGCCATCCACACGAGCCGCGCGAGAAAAAACAGCAGCACGCAGATGCCGAAGCCCGCGATGATCCACAGTGTCGGAATAAACAGCGCATACGGCAGCGCGAACGCGGCCGCGAGCAGCACGATGCCGACATACTGGATCACGCGCAGCAGCCAGCGATAACCGACCACGCGCAACTCGCGCCGGAAAAGCTGCTGGAATAGCGCGGCCGTCAGCAGGTAATAGGCGGCAAAGGTGAATTGCCGCAACGGCTGCATGAAGTCCGACGGCAGCACGCGGCCGAGCCATTGCATGTCCCAGCCCATCGCGTTCGCGCACAGGCGCAGATTGCCGACGAGCCACACGGCGAAAATCACGTAGGTCCATTCGTGATTGATGAGCGCCGTGACGAAGACGAACACCGCGAGCGTCAGCAAACCGCCGGCAATCAGCCCCGAACTTTCCTGAAAGTCGAGCGCCGAATTACGCAAGCCCTGCCATTCCCACGCGTAGGCATTGATTTGCGCGGGACCGGAAAACGTGCCGCGGCACAGAATATTCTCGGCCTGTTTGATACGGCCGACCTGAATGGAGAAGCCGGCCTTCACCACGCGCATTTCGCCGGTCACGCCTTCGCGATCCGCCTGGCCGAGCGGCGCGAGCGTTTTCGCGTTCCAGCAGGCAAGCGTTTGCGCATGACGGGACGGCAATTCGACGACCGTCGACGATTCCGCGCTCATGCTCGGCGTCGTGAAACTGAACCAGACCGGCTTTTCGGAAAGACGTGTGCTGTAACGGGAAACGGGCGCCGCGCCTTGCAGCGCGTCGAGCGCATCGGCGGGCGTCATGTTGCCGCTTTTATCGGCGACGACGTGAAGTGCGAGCGGAACCGCGCCGCGCGTTTCATATTGGCGCGGCAGGAAATAGAGCGTCGCGATCGTACCGAGCAAAATCAGAATCGGCACGGCGTAAACGGCGACTGCATACAGCGCGTCGTCGATCCACGAGCCCGTGCGTCTGAATCTCGATAAGGAAGCTGGAATAACCGACGCCATACCTGGAAAAACCCCCGTTTGCGCCCAGCGCGAAATACGCCGGCGCAGACAGCGGCGGAGCCCGAAGAACCCCGTGCGCCGCCGCTTTTTGGCCTACCGGATCGCTTTGCGATCCGGTTATTCGCTTTTACCTTCCTGAATACGATCGTGCCTTTTTCACCTGCCGTAAGCCATCAACGGGGCTTCCGGGCATCGTACCGGTTCCCAGTCAAAAGATAAATCTACAGAATGCAAATCGATATCCGGGTGATGCGTGTGCACCATGTAATTGAAGAGCGGATGACGGGCTTCTTCCCAGCGCTGACGTGCCGCGGCGACGTCTTTTGCCAATACGCGATGCGGCAATCCGCCCACATGCGACATCGGCAGGAATTCATTTACGCCGAAAACATCCTTGAAGAGCATCGCCTCATACTCCCGATCCAGCGGCGTACGCGCCGTAATCACCATGTAATCGATCCCGTGCAGTTCGCAGAACATCCAAAGCGCCTTGCACAACGCCACCTTGACTACGCGGCCCACCATCCCGCCCGCGACGCCGAGACGCGTCGCTTCCGCGAGGCGGCTCGTCGCCAGATGGTCGGGCAGACGCACCGACTGCTCGACCGCGAGCGGACCGTACGCATTGGTCTGAATGCGCATGGTGCCGAGCGGCGCGCCGTCCAGCTTCGATTCCGCCAGAAGTACAGCCGTGCCACGATCCCAGTCCGAAGGCTCGATCGTCATCTTGTCGGCGAATTCGGGCAGATGCCGCCCATAGGCCGAACGTCTGATGCTCACGGCTTTTTGCAATCCAGCATCGTCTTTGACGATACGGATAGTAAACGGCATGCGCTCGCTTTTCTGAAGTGCGGGCACGACCGTGAGAGTTGGGCGAACCGCCGATTCGGTTTGGTTAGCGGCGGCATTGGTGGCAAGGTTCAGACGTTCCATTTGTAAACCCCATTTTTTCTTGGCGATTGGAAAGGTGCCGCGTGTCGAGGAGGTTTTGTAGTGGTTCCTTACACGGGCGAAACGAGCCTCTCACGAAGTCAAATAACGGGGTGCGCGCTTGCCACTGTTTCTCAGCAAATTTCAGGCTAAAGGAGTGGAAGAAAGCTTCTAAACGGCGGAAAACAGTCGCCGGCAGCCGCCGAAAACCACATATCCATATGCCGTACAGGAATATGCGAGCCCGATCAAAAGTGAAAGAACGAGGGCGAGCAGCCACCAGGCGACGCGAGAGACAATCAGGAGAATAGCGTTCGCAGAACCCTCGTGGAGCATCGCGTAAACGCTGGAAAATACGTTAGAAAGAGTAACTGGTAACGTTTGCTTACACTTTTTCTTCGCAGAAAGTGCGAAACGCCGAACACGCGGGGAATGGGATTTAAAACCGCTGGAAAAGCCGAAACAAAAAGGCGGGCGTTCTTTTGAAAAGACGCCCGCGCTATCACAACATAATCATGTCGACTGTGTGAAATCCGCCAAAACGGATTAAAAAATCAGTCGTCTTCGTCGAGCCAGGGAATATCCACGTCGGTAATGAAAGCGACCATCGCGAGCGGACGGCCTTCTTGTCGCCCGATATTGCCGTCGGCGCGTTGCCATTCGCAGCGGAAAATCGTCGCGGGGGTATCGGCGAGCAGCGTGATCGTGCGAATCTCGTCCGGATCGTTGTCTTCGACCGGACCATCGAGCGACACGAGCAACTGCTGCGGCCACACGCCGTCGGCGGGATCGTAAATCTTGTCGCCGTCGTGAATGACGACGTGCGCCTCGACGCCGATCGTCGCCGACGCCTCCACGATCATCTTGCCGAGCGCGCGCAGCACGGCGGTGGCGCGGCCCGAGTTGGCCTGGCGGATCGCGAGATCGCCACGCGTCAGCGCCTGCTCGAGTTTGGGATTGGTTTTCTGTTGCGCCATATCTCTCTCTAGGGGTTCGTTGCAGCTTTCGACGGGCGCGGCCCGGCTTAAGTTGCAGGCGGATCGTAGCATCGCACCAACAAAGATAGGTCGCGCGGGCCTTTGCGGCAAACCGGACACGGCCGAAGCGTTCCTCACATCCGAACGACTCCGATGCTCAAGTTTGCGCACGACCGGCCGATATTGCGCACATCCCCACCGAAACGCGTGACTGCCGTGCCGTTAATCGACCTGACTGCTCCCTTGCGCATTCGTCCGCCGGCGCACGCTTCCCGCACGCTCTCCACCCGCGCCTGAACGTGGCGACCGGACACACGGAGATCGTCGACGGCATCGCGCTGCGCACGCATCTGCAACCGATCTACAGCCTGCCGCATCAACGCGAGGTGGGCTACGAGGCGCTGTTGCGCGGCGATGCGGGCGGCGGCGCGCTCGTCGGACCGTTCGATCTTTTCGGGCGGGCGATCGTCGCGGGCACGCTGACCGAGCTCGATCGCATGAGTCACCTCACGCATCTGCGCAACGCGGCGTCGATATTGCCTGCCGCGCAGTGGCTGTTCCTCAATATCAATCCGGCGACCTTCACCGATCCGGGCTACGCCGCGCGGCTCGCCTCTGCAACGCGCGAAGCGGGACTCGCGCCCGAGCGGCTGGTGATCGAAGTGCTGGAATCGGGCGGCACGGACGTCGAGGAAATCTCGCGCGCCACGCACGCGTTTCGCGCACAGGGCTTTCTCGTCGCGGTCGATGACTTCGGCGCGGGGCATTCCAACATCGACCGGCTGATCACGCTGAGGCCGGACATCGTCAAGCTCGATCGCAGTCTCGTGCGGACCAAGAGCGCCCACATGCGCGACGCGCTGATGCCGAAGCTCGTCGATCTGCTGCACGAGTCGGGCATGTTCGTGGTCGCGGAAGGCATCGAGACGAGCGAGGATCTGATGCTCGCCGCGCGCTCGAACGTCGATTTCGTGCAGGGCTATCTGTTCGGCATGCCATCGGCGGAACTCGCCGAACGCGGCGTGGCGACGCCGCTTTTCGAAGACGTGTTCGACACGCTCGCCCAGACGCGGCGCACCGAGCGCCTTGCGGGCGACCTGCTCTTGCTGCCCTATCGCGCGGGGCTCACGCAGGCCGCGCGGCGCTTCGCATCGGGCGCGACGACCGAATCCGCCTGCGCCGATCTGCTCGCGCTGCCGTGCACGCTCAGTTGCTTCTTCCTCGATCGGGGCGGCCGCGAGTTCATGCCGGGCCTCGCCGGCGCCGCGGCGATCGCGCCGAGCGAACGCTTTGCGCCGATCGCGGATCCATCGACCGGGCGCTGGGACAATCGCCCGTATTTCGTCGATGCGCACGCGAAGCCGCAGCAGGTGATCACGAGCGCGCCTTATCTCTCCGTGACGGGCACGTCGCTTTGCGTGACGCTCACGATCGCGACGCAGCACGCCGCAAGGCCGGTCGTGATCGGCGCGGACCTCGACTGGCGCAAGCTGACCGAAGCCGCGCCCGCGATTTTCTGAGCGTCAGGCGGTAGCGCTTTTCGCCTGCGCGATCGCACTGGCAAGCGCCGCCGCGCCCGCGCGCAGCGCCGCGAGATTGCCCGGCTCGAAGGTCCAGTGCCCCGCCGCATTCACGACGGCCAGTTCCGCGCCGGGCCAGCGCGCGGCGAGGTCCAGTGCCTGATCGGCGGGACACACCATGTCGAAGCGTCCATGCACGATCCGGCAAGGCAGATGCGCGATACGCGCGATGAGCGGCAATAGCGGCACCGGCGGCAGTTCGTTCGCCATGTAGTGCCGCTCGAGGAGCGCCATCGAGATCGCGGCCGAGTTCGCTTCCGCGCTCGGGCGCTTCTCTTCCTCGGCCGGTTCCTTCTCCGGCTTGTTGACGACGGACAGCGTGGTCTCGTAGTGCGTCCACGCGCGCGCGAGCCGCGTACCCGCCTCGTCGAAACGCGCGAGCGGCGCTTCGGTCATCCGCAGGATTTCCTGCGCATTCGTAGGACGCTCGCCGCACGCCGCCTCGATCGCATCGAGAAACGCGCGATGCGCTTCGGGAAACACGCGTCGAACGTCCCACAGGAACCAGTCGATATCCTCGCGCCGCGCGAGAAAAATGCCGCGCAGCAGGAAACCCGTGCAGCGCTCCGGATGCGCGACGCCGTATGCGAGACCGAGCGTCGTGCCCCACGAGCCGCCGAAGATCGCCCATTGCTCGATGTTCAACGCGACGCGCAGCGTCTCCATGTCGCCGACGAGCGCGTCGATGCCGTTCGCCTCCAGCTTGCCGAACGGCGTGGACTTGCCGCAGCCGCGCTGATCGAAGAACACGACGCGCCATTTGTCCGCTTCGAGCACCTCGGCCCATTTCACGTTCATCGCGCCGCCGGGGCCGCCGTGCACGACGAGCATCACGGGCGCCTCGCGCGGGCCTTGCGCGCGCCAGTAGATCGAGTGACCGTCGCCCACGTCGAGCATGCCTTCGTCGAACTGCACCGGCGATTGATTGTCCATTGCGTCTTCCTTGCTGAATAGGCTTCATCGGGCTCCATTGTTGCATCGCTTCGATGACATCGCATGGCGCGAAATGATCGCCCGGTGCGTTTCGCCCGATACGCTATGCTTGCGGATTCCGGATGTTCGTCATCCACTTGTCATCTCACGAATTTCGATGCGACGCACCCTCGTCAAGTGGCTCTTTGCAACGTATCTGCTCGGCAGCGGCATCGTCTGGTCGATCCTGATCCTGCCGCTCTTTCCGTTCGTCGGGCGTAACGGGCGTTACCGGCTCGCGAAGCTCTGGTGCCGCGCGATGGTCGTGATGATGCGCGTCATCACCGGCGTCACGTGCTCGATCGAAGGGCTGGAGCATCTGCCCGAAGGCCCGTGCATCATTCTGTCGCGACACGAATCGACCTGGGAGACGCTCTCGTTCATGGCGCTCTTTCCCCGGCGCATCAGTTTCGTGTTCAAGCACGAACTCATGAACATTCCGTTCTTCGGCTGGGTGCTGGGCGGCCTCGACATGGTGAGCCTCGATCGCGGCTCGATCCGTCAGGCGCACGCCGCCGTGACACGCGAGTGCGCGGCGCGGCTCGAGAAAGGCGATTCGGTGGTGATCTTTCCGGAAGGCACGCGCGTCGCGCACGATGCGCCGCTCAAGCTCGCGTCGGGCGGCGTGCGCCTCGCGTGCGCGACGAAGGTGCCGGTCGTGCCCGTCGTGCATGACGCGGGCAAGGTCTGGCCCGCGAAGGGCTGGCCGGATCGTGGCGGGCATATCCGCGTGATCGTCACGCCCTGCCTGCCGCTCGATTGCCAGATCCCGCAGGAGTTGAACCGCCTCGCGCAGTCCCAGATGGACGTGGCGCTGGCGGAACTGCGCTAGTCGCCGCTCAATACAAAGGCCGTTTCTTCGCGGCGCACAAACGATTGACCGCCGAAATCAGCGTCTCCATGTCGACGGGCTTGCGCAAATAGCCGTCGTAGCTGACGAACGCCGGCGGATTCGGATGCCCCGAAATCATCAGGAAAGGAATGTGCGCGAGCGTCGCGTCGTTCTTCATCGTCTGGCAGAGCAGCGCGCCGCCGAGGCCGGGCATCATCCAGTCGGACACGACGATGTCCACCCTCTGTTCTCCGAGTATCGATAACGCTCCGTTACCGTCGAACGCGCACAAGACGGTGCACTCCTCGCCTTGCATGCAGAGGGTCCAGGCTTCGATGGTGTCGGGGTCGTCGTCGACGAGCAGTACGGTCTTCATCTTGCGAACATGTTCGAGTGCGGCGCGTGTGTGGGGCGGGACGTTCACGACGGAGGCGGCGGACAACCTCGGATGTGACCGCCGCCGACGCCGTTTGTTGCAGTCACTTCGTACCCGCCGCTTTTGTCATAGTATTTCTTTCGCGCAAAACCTGCGCGGTAAATGCTGCTTCAGCAACTTGCGCGCCGCTCGCCATCTGCGGTCATTTGCTCCTGGCGCGTGATCGGCCGGCTTCACGCAGCGCATCGACGAGCGTTTCCTCCACCGGCGTGCGCGCGGCGTCGTTGCGGCGAATCAGGCCGATAGGCTCGTCGGTGCCGGCGAAGGGCATCGGCAGCGCAGCGAGCAGCCCGAGGGCGATGTCCTGCTCGACCGCGCCGGCGGGCACGAACCACACGGCGTCGTTGTTCATCGCGAGCGAGCGCCCGAGCGACACCGACAAGGTTTCGACGAGCGCCGTCAACGCATGCGCGCCGAACGCCGTCAGCACGCTTTCAGCCGATTGCCGGATCAACGTGCCGAACGGCGGCACGACGATCACGAAGCGCGCGAGCAAGGCGGGCGTGAGCGGCGTTTCGAGCGTCAACGGGTGCTCGCGGCGCACGACGACCGCGAGCGGCTCGCGATAAATCTGCTCGAAGGACAGCCCGTGCATCGCCTCCGGCTCCGACAGCCGCCCGACCACGAGATCGACGTCGCCCGCCTTCAGCTTCTCCAGCAAAAGCGCGTTGGAATCGGTCCAGACGGACAGCGACACCGCCGGCCATTGCTGCCGGAACGACATCAGCGCGGGCGACAGCAGCACCGGCGCGACCGTCGGCAAAATGCCAATCGCGATGGTTCCGGGCATGTCGCCGCGTTCGCGCAGGAGCATGTCGACGCCCTCGCGCAGGGACGCGACGCATGCGCTCGCGTGCGGCGCGAAAAGCCGTCCCTCACGCGTGGGCACCGCGCCGCGCCGCCCACGCTCGAACAGCCGCACGCCTAGAATGGATTCGAGCTCGCCGATGGTTTTGGACACCGCGGGCTGCGTAATCGACAGGCTATCGGCGGCGCGCTGCACGCTGCCGAGTTGCGTGACGGCAAGAAAACATTGCAGATGCCTGAACTTGACGCGGGTGTTGGTGAAGTCGGTATCCATGACGATCCGTTATGCAAGATGGCACGAAACATCATTTTCCATAACTTGCGTCGTTCTATAAAGTAGCCGTCAGAAACATCCTATTCAACTTCCAAATACAGGAGACAGTCGACATGACCTCCCCCATCCTCACACCGCGCGATTGGGAATCCCATCCCGCGTATCTGTCGCCGGGTTACAAGTCGTCGATCCTGCGCAGCCCGGGCTTGCCGCTCATTCCGCTGAAGGAAAATCTGCGCAACCGACGCGTGCCTGTCTACGGTGCTGACGATCTGGGCGTGCTCGACAACGACCTCACCCGCAACGCCGCGAAAAACGGCGAACCGCTCGGCGAGCGCATCATCGTGACGGGGCGCGTGCTCGACGAAGGCGGCCGTCCGGTGCGCAACACGCTCGTGGAAGTGTGGCAGGCGAACGCCGCGGGCCGCTATGTCCACAAGGCGGACCAGCACGATGCGCCGCTCGACCCGAACTTCCTCGGCGCGGGCCGCTGCCTGACCGACGACGAAGGCCGCTATCGCTTCATGACGATCAAGCCGGGCGCGTATCCGTGGGGCAATCACCCGAACGCGTGGCGTCCGCAGCACATCCATTTCTCGCTCTTCGGCGAATACTTCGGCTCGCGTCTCGTCACGCAGATGTACTTCCCCGGCGATCCGCTGCTCGACCTCGATCCGATCTATCAGGGCATTCCCGAGCAGGCACGCAAGCGTCTCGTGTCGTCCTTCTCGATCGACACGACGCAGGAAAACTACGCGCTCGGCTACGAATTCGACATCGTGCTGCGCGGCCCGGATCAAACGCCGACGGAGTAATCGAACATGACCACGCTGAAACAGACCCCATCGCAGACCGTCGGACCGTACTTCGCTTACGGCCTCGTTCCCGAGCAATACAACTTCGATCTGAAGAGCCTCTTCACCGCATCGGCGGCGGATCGTGAAGTGCCAGGCGAGCATATCGCCGTCGTCGGCAACGTGTTCGACGCCGAAGGCAAGCCCGTCAACGACGCGCTGATCGAAGTCGCGCAGGCCGATGCGAATGGCCGCTATGTGCAGAGCGCGCAGGAAGCGCGCGAGTCGGGCTTTCGCGGCTTCGCCCGCGTGGGCACGGGCACGGACCCGAAACTGCGTTTTATCGTCGATACGGTGAAGCCGGGCGCAACCGCCGACGATTGCGCGCCGCACCTCGATGTCATCGTGCTGATGCGCGGCATGCTGCTGCATACCTACACGCGCATCTACTTCGAGGACGAAACCGAAGCCAATGCGAAGGACGCCGTGCTGCAAAGCGTGCCGGCCGAGCGCCGTCATACGCTGATCGCGAAGCGCGAGGCGGGCGCATCGGCCAAGCCGGATTCGTCGGGCACGATCTATCGCTTCGACATCCATCTGCGCGGCCCGAACGAGACGGTGTTCTTCGACCTGTAAAGCTTTCTCGCAGCAGTCGTTTGAAACGAAGGGCGTCCGGCACTGCGTTATAGTGTCGGTCGCCTTTAGTCTTTTCTGCGCCTTCTCCCATGTCCGACGCTCCCACGCCCAGCCCGCTCTACGTCAAGCTCCTCGGTGAAACCGCCCAGATCGGCTGGTCCGAACTGGAGCGCTTCTTCGCGCAAGGCAAGCTCATCTGGGTGAAGCGCGATCTCGATCTCGTGAGCGTCGCGGAAGCCGTCGCCACCGACGACACGCAACAGGTCACGCAATGGCTCGCAGCCGGACTGGTCGAGCGCATGCAGGCCGAAACGGCTGCCGATCTCGCCGCGCGCGATCCGCAATTGTGGGCGGTCGTCACTTCGCCCTGGGTATGCGTGCAGGAACGCGGCTGATTCACGCGTCTGAATCGCGCTAGCGCCGGTCGAGGACATAGTCCGTCCACAGCACGACGAGAATCGTCATCAACGCCGGGCCGATGAACAGCCCGATCAGCCCGAAGGTTTCCGCGCCGCCGAGAATGCCGAACAGCACGAGCAGAAACGGCAGCCGCGCCGATCCGCCGATCAGCACCGGCCGCACGAAGTGCTCGGCGACGAACACGACGATCATCCCGAACACGGCGACGCATATCGCCGCGACCATCGAGCCCTGCGCGAGCAGCCACAATGCCGAACCTAGGAACACGATCGGCGCGCAGAACGGCAGCATCGCCGCGACGGCCGTCAGCATGCCGAGCAAGGTGGCGTGCGGCACGCCCGTGACGGCATAGGCGATTCCGAGCAGCGCGCCCTCGCCCAGCCCCACGACGACGAGCCCCACCACCGTGCTGCGCACCGATTCGGCCATGCGCCGCACGAGCGCGGCGCCATCCGGACCGAACGCGCGGCGCGAGCCCGCGAGCAGTTGTTCGCCGAGCTTCGAGCCCGCCAGAAACACGAAGAAGAGCGTCATCAGCATGAAGCCGAAGATGACGACGCCGTGGACCACGCGCCCGCCGAAGTGCCGCGTCATCGCGACGACGGTCGCACTGTGCAGGTTCTTCACCGCCGGCGACGCTTCGAGCGGGGTCGCCAGATTCTCCTGCCACCAGCGCCCGACCTGTTGCGAGCCCATCGGCAGATGCTCGATGAACGCGGGCATCGGAATGCCGGTGCGCAGCACTTCGTGGAACCAGTGGATCATGTCGCGCGCCTCGTTCACCGTCTGCGCCGCGACGATGAAAAACGGCACTACGAACAGCAGGCCGATCGCCGCCGTCAGCAGGACCGCGAGCAGATTGTGATGCCGCTTGAACATCGGCCGACGTTCGAGCCAGCCGAACGCGGGCCATAGCGCGATCGCGATCACGCTCGCCCATACGACGGCCGGAATGAAGGTGCGCGCCGTATAGAGCGCGACCAGCACGAGCACCGCGTAAAGCACCGCGGACGCCGTGCGCTGCATCTTGCGGGTGCGCTCGGATGAGTCCGGGCTCGGGTCGTTGCGCGGTTGGATCGGCATGAGTGAATGGTCCTTCTTCGTGATGTTCGATTGGTGGCGAAACATGAATCGTTCGCCAGAATTGTAATCACGCACGAATCATTCCACTCGATGCGCGCAGTCAAGCAACTTTATTTACAAAAGGCACGTTTGGCGCTCCCTATAATCGAGACTCGGCATCGAAGGATGGATCTTGCAAATGAAGCAAAAAACCTCGCGCGCAATGGCGGGTGCATGCCTGTCGCTGATATGGCTCGCCGGATGCTCGACCGGTCTCAACCGGTCGAATGAAGAGCGGTTGAACGCGCAAAACGGCATCACGATGCTGCCGGTCAAAGGGGGCGTGGAGATGCGGCTGCCCGAGGCGCCGCTCTTCGATACCGACGAATCGAGCATCCGCGCGGGCTATTCGCCGATGCTCGATCGCGCCGCTCAAGTATTGAAGCGCAGCATGCGGCCGATTCTGATCGAAGGCCACACCGACAACCAGGGCACGCTGGCTTATAACCACACGCTTTCCGATGCGCGCGCCCAGGCGGTCGGGCAGGCGCTGATCGCGCGCGGCGTGCCCGCCGAGCGTATCGCGACGAAAGGCATGGCGTGGCTGCGGCCGATCGCCAGCAACGACACGGTGCAAGGCCGTGCATTGAACCGCCGCGTGGAGATTCTGGTGCGCACCGAGAGCGAAGAGACGCTGCTCGGCGCGCCCGCCAAGGTCAAGCGCTAGCCGCCTGCTCGACCTCCAGCACGAGCAACTGCGAGCCGTCGGCGACCTGATCGCCGACTTCGAAGAGAATCTCGCCGATCTTGCCCGACGAAGGCGCCACGATCGTGTGCTCCATCTTCATCGCTTCCATCACCATCAGCGGCGCGCCCTTCTCGACCGTCGCGCCCGTCTCCACGAGCACCGCGATCACCTTGCCCGGCATCGGCGCGGTCAGACGGCCTTCGTGCTCGGCATCGCCCGCGTGGGCCATCAGGTTCTGCCACTCGAACTGGAACGCAGCGCCTTCGTGGAAGACGTGGAAGATGTCGCCATCGGTGAAGACGTGGCCTTTGATCAGCGCATCGTCGAGCTGGACCGTGAATGATGTCGCGCCGCTGTGCGACCAGTCGAAGCGCGCGCTCTTGTCGTTCAGCGTGAGACGCTTTTCGCCGTTCTTCGTGAAGACGACCTTCAGCGTTTCGTCCGTATCGAGCGCGCGCCAGTTCAAATCCTGGCTATAGCCGCCCGCCATGCGCCAGTGAGACAGCGCATCCCACGGCGACTGGCCATGCGCCTCGCCGCCTTCGCGCGTGAGCAGCGCCGCGCACGCGAGCGCAAGCCCCTTGTTGCGTGAAACGTGAGTGGGCGCGAAGAGCGCATCGTGATGACGCTCGATCAGGCCCGTGTCGAGATCGCCCGCGCTGAACGGCTCGCTCTTCACGATGCGCTGCAGGAACTCGACGTTCGTCGACAACCCGACGATCTCGCATTCCGCCAGCGCGCGCGCCATGCGCGCCAATGCATCGCGGCGGTCGCGGCCATGCACGATCAGCTTCGCGATCATCGGATCGTAGAACGGCGTGATCGAATCGCCCTGACGCACGCCGCTATCGACGCGCACGTCGCCGTCGATCGAAAACTCCACCGCGTGCGGCATGCGCACGTGCTTGAGCGTGCCCGTCGACGGCAGGAAGCCGCGCGACGGATTTTCCGCGTAGATGCGCGCCTCGATCGCGTGGCCGTGCACCTTCAGCTCGTTCTGCTTGAGCGGCAAAGGCTCGCCCGCCGCCACGCGCAGTTGCCATTCGACGAGATCGAGCCCGGTCACCATCTCCGTCACCGGATGCTCGACCTGGAGACGCGTGTTCATCTCCATGAAGTAGAACTGGCCGTCCTGCGTCATGATGAATTCGACCGTGCCCGCGCCGACGTAGTCCACCGCGCGCGCCGCCGCAACCGCGGCTTCGCCCATCGCGCGGCGGGTTTCATCGTTCAGACCCGGCGCGGGCGCTTCTTCCAGCACCTTCTGATGGCGACGCTGCACGGAACAGTCGCGATCGAACAGATAGACCGCGTTGCCGTGCTTGTCGGCGAACACCTGCACTTCGACGTGACGTGGGCGCAGCAGATACTTTTCGATCAGCACGCGATCGTTGCCGAAGCTCGACGCCGCCTCGCGCTTGCACGATGCGAGCGCCGCCGCGAAGTCCTCGCTCTTCTCGACGACGCGCATGCCCTTGCCGCCGCCGCCCGCGCTCGCTTTCAGCAGCACCGGATAGCCGATGCGGTCCGCTTCGCGCTGAAGCAGCGAAGCGTCCTGGTCGTCGCCGTGATAACCCGGCACGAGCGGCACGGACGCCGATTGCATCAGCGCCTTTGCGGCCGCCTTGGAACCCATCGCGCGAATCGCATCGACGGGCGGTCCGATGAAAACGAGCCCCGCCTTCTCGCACGCGTTGGCGAAGTCCTCGTTCTCCGACAGAAAGCCGTAGCCCGGATGAATCGCCTGCGCGCCGGTTTTCTTCGCGGCATCGACGATGCGCTCGATGCGCAGATAACTCTCCGATGCAGCCGATCCGCCGACATGCACCGCTTCGTCGCAGACATCGACGTGCTTGGCTTTCGCGTCCGCGTCGGAATAGACGGCGACGCTGCCGACGTTCAAACGCTTCGCCGTCGCCGCGACACGGCATGCGATCTCGCCGCGATTCGCAATCAGTATTTTGTTGAACATGGCATTACATCCGGAATACGCCGAAGCGCGTGTCTTCGATGGGAGCGTTCATCGTCGCGGCGAGGCCGAGACCGAGCACGTCGCGCGTCTGCGCGGGATCGATCACGCCGTCGTCCCACAGACGCGCGCTCGCGTAGTACGGATGCCCCTGCGCCTCGTACTGATCGCGGATCGGCGCCTTGAACGCCTCTTCTTCTTCCTTCGACCACGCGCCGCCCTTCTTCTCGATGCCGTCGCGCCGCACGGTCGCGAGCACGGACGCGGCCTGTTCGCCGCCCATCACCGAGATGCGCGCATTCGGCCACATCCACAGAAAGCGCGGCGAATACGCGCGGCCGCACATGCCGTAATTGCCCGCGCCGAACGAGCCGCCGATGATCACCGTGAACTTCGGCACCTTCGCCGTGGCCACCGCCGTCACCATCTTCGCGCCGTTGCGCGCGATGCCTTCGTTCTCGTACTTCCGGCCGACCATGAAGCCCGTGATGTTCTGCAGGAACACGAGCGGAATCTTGCGTTGCGCGCACAACTCGATGAAATGCGCGCCCTTCAACGCCGACTCGCTGAAGAGAATGCCGTTGTTCGCGACGATGCCGACCGGATGCCCCCAGATATGCGCGAAGCCGCAGACGAGCGTCGTGCCGTAGCGCGCCTTGAACTCGTCGAAGGCGGAATCGTCGACGATGCGCGCGATCACTTCGCGCACGTCGAAGGGCTTGCGTGTATCGACGGGAATCACGCCGTAGACGCTCTGCGGGTCGAAACGCGGCGGCAGCGGCTCTTTCAATGCGAGCGTCGGCGTCTTCATGCGATTCAGATTGCCGACGATGCTGCGCGCAATGCCGAGCGCGTGCGCGTCGTTCTGCGCGAGATGATCGACGACGCCCGACAGACGCGTATGCACGTCGCCGCCGCCGAGATCTTCGGCGCTGACTTCTTCGCCCGTCGCGGCCTTGACGAGCGGCGGACCGCCCAGAAAGATCGTGCCTTGATTCTTGACGATGATCGATTCGTCGCTCATCGCGGGCACATACGCGCCGCCCGCCGTGCACGAACCCATCACCACGGCGATCTGCGCGATGCCCTGCGCCGACATGTTCGCCTGGTTGTAGAAGATGCGGCCGAAGTGATCGCGGTCGGGGAACACGTCGTCCTGATTCGGCAGGTTCGCGCCGCCCGAATCGACGAGATACACGCACGGCAAGCGGTTCTGCTCCGCGATTTCCTGCGCGCGCAGATGCTTCTTCACGGTCACGGGATAGTACGTGCCGCCTTTCACGGTCGCGTCGTTGCACACGACGACGCATTCCTGTCCCGCGATGCGCCCGATGCCCGTGATGATGCCCGCGCCCGGCGCGTCGTCGTCATACATGCCGTACGCGGCGAGTTGCGACAGTTCCAGAAACGGCGTGCCCGGATCGAGCAGTTGTGCGATGCGATCGCGCGGCAGCAGCTTGTTGCGCGACACGTGCCGATCGCGCGCGGCCTGTCCGCCGCCTTCCGCGATCTTCGCGATCTTCTGTTTGAGGTCCGCGACGAGCGCTTCGAGCGCAGCCGCATTCGTGCGGAATTCCTCGCCGCGCGGATTCAGTTTCGATTCGATGATCGTCATGTCGCGCGCCTCACATCGTCTCGGCGAACAGTTCGCGGCCGATCAGCATGCGGCGGATCTCGCTCGTGCCCGCGCCGATTTCATAGAGCTTCGCATCGCGCCACAGCCGGCCGACCGGATACTCGTTGATATAGCCGTTGCCGCCGAGAACCTGAATCGCTTCGCCGGCCATCCACGTGGCCTTTTCGGCGGTGTAGAGGATGACGCCCGCGCAGTCCTTGCGCACCTGGCGCACGTGGCCCGAGCCGAGCGTGTCGAGCTGGCGGCCGACCGCGTAGAGATACGCGCGGCAGGCTTGCAGCGTCGAGTACATGTCGGCGACCTTGCCCTGGATGAGCTGGAATTCGCCGATCGCCTGGCCGAACTGCTTGCGATCGTGGATATACGGCACGACCGCGTCCATGCACGCGAGCATGATGCCGGTCGGGCCGCCCGCGAGCACGGCGCGCTCGTAGTCGAGGCCACTCATCAGCACCTTCGTGCCGCCATTCAGTTGACCGAGGATGTTCTCTTTCGGCACTTCAACGTTCTCGAACACGAGCTCGCCGGTATGCGAGCCGCGCATGCCGAGTTTGTCGAGCTTCTGGGCGACGGAAAAACCCTTCATGCCTTTCTCGACGATGAACGCCGTGATGCCGCGCGGACCGGCTTCGATGTCCGTCTTCGCGTACACGACGAGCGTGTCGCAGTCCGGGCCGTTGGTGATCCACATCTTCGTGCCGTTGAGCACGTAGTGATCGCCTTTTTCCTCGGCGCGCAGCTTCATGCTGACGACGTCGGAGCCGGCGTTCGGCTCGCTCATCGCGAGCGCGCCGATATGCTCGCCCGACACCAGCTTCGGCAGATACTTCTGCTTTTGCGCTTCCGTGCCGTTGCGATGAATCTGGTTCACGCACAGATTCGAATGCGCGCCATAGGACAGCCCGACCGACGCCGACGCCCGAGAAATTTCCTCCATCGCGACCATATGCGCGGTGTAGCCCATGTTCGCGCCGCCGTATTCCTCGGAGACGGTCATGCCGAGCACGCCGAGATCGCCGAATTTTTTCCAGAGATCCATAGGAAACTGGTCGCTGTGGTCGATTTCGCCCGCGCGCGGCGCGATTTCCTTCGCAGCGAAATTGGCGAGCGAATCGCGCAGCATGTCGATGTCTTCACCGAGCGCGAAATTCAGTCCGGGTACGTTGCTCATGAATGTCTCCTCCAGATGCGATGTTTTCGGCGCGCCCTGAAATTTGAGTTTCACTCACACAGGGCAGCAAACCGCGGGATGGGGCAATTTCACGCTCAAATCGCCTAGCCGTCAATAGATTTTTGAGCTACGCTCACATTTATTTCGCGCGCTTTGCCATCATGTCCACGCATACCACTACCAGCCGCCGCACGCCCACGGGCGTCAAATCGCAGCAGCGCGTGAAAGAGATCCTGCAAGCGGGCCGCGACGTCTTCGCCGAGAAAGGCTACGACGCGGCGACGAGCGCCGAGATCGCGCAACGCGCCGGCATCTCGGAAGCGACCGTGTTCAGCTATTTCAGCGGCAAGCGCGAGCTATGCGCGCGCGTGATCGCCGATTGGTACGACGAAATCATCGATGCCTTCGAGACCGGCCTGCCGCGCGACGGCTCGGTGCGCCAGCAGTTCGCGTTCATCGTCAGAACGCATATGCGGCTGATGCTGATGAACGGCACGGGACTGTGCGCGCTGGTGCTGTCGGAAGGCCGCAGCAAGCAGCATGATCTGTCGGATACGTTGACGGAATTGCAGCGCCGCTACACTGCGCCGCTGATGGACGTGCTCGCGCGCGGCCAGACGCTCGGTCATGTGCGCAACGACATGCCGTTGCGCCTGCTGCGCTCGCTCGTATTCGGCCCGATGGAGCACGTGCTGTGGGACGCGACCCTGGCGAAGCGCCGTCTGAGTCAGACTCAGATCGAAACGACGGCGAACGAACTGGTGGAAGTATTGTGGACGGCGCTGCAGCCGCCGAATGCGCAACTGGCCGCGCTCGCGCAGTTCCGGCAAGACGTGGAGGAAGCGTCGCGGCGCTTCGAAACGAGCGCCGCGCGCGAGAAGCCTATTTCCTGATGAAGCGCAGCGCGAAGCGCGCGAGTTTCGGCACGGTGACGGGACGCAAGAGCCGCGTGTCGTAGCCGCCCATGCGGCGGTCGTTTTCCGTGAGACACAGTTCGATCAGCGAGCGAGCCGATACATCGCCCGCCACCGAATCGCCGACATTCGCCGGAAAATTCATGTCCTGCGCCGCACCGCTCTTGTCGAAACCGCGCGCAAGCGAAATGCGGTCGCGGATCAGCGAGAACCACACGCCCGCGATCTTCGTCAGAAACCACGGCTTTCGATACCACGGCAAGCTGCGCCGATACCACGCGACCCAGTTCGCGAAGAACAGAATGTGCCGCGCCTCTTCCTGAATGACCGGCTCGAAGGTCTCGACGAGTTCTTCGGGGAAATAGCCCGATTGCCGCGCCGCCTCGAACAGCCCGAACGCGAAGAAACTGTCGATGCACTCGCTGTAGCCGGTGAGCATCCAGGCGCGCAGCGGATCGGCGGGCGCGGGATACGCCGGCTCCGGCGCGAGCGTGATGCCGTACGCCTCGACCAGCTTCGACAGCACGAGCTTGTGCCGCGCTTCCTCGCCGCCGTTCATGCGCAGGGCTTCGCGCAACTGCGGATCCGCGACGGTGCCCGCGTAGGTCGCGACGCGAATCGACGCGCGCCCTTCGGTCTGCACGGCGATATCCCAGATCGGCAGCGAGGTGACGCGCTTCAGCGCCGCGG
The DNA here is from genome assembly GCF_031451275.1 of Caballeronia sp. LZ029. NCBI lineage: Bacteria > Pseudomonadati > Pseudomonadota > Betaproteobacteria > Burkholderiales > Burkholderiaceae > Caballeronia > Caballeronia sp. LZ029. The sequence goes on along the minus strand of NZ_JARUXO010000004.1, from coordinate 438,622 downwards.
GATCGAGCTTCGGCCAGTCGATGACGGCGGGCTTGTACGGATTGTGCGTCGTCAGCAGCATCTCGCAGAACATCCGCTTGTGCAGGTCCGAACCGATCGGAATCTGCCCCGTCGACCGGTACGTCCAGTTGCGCATCGCATGATCTGCTTCGACTGTGTTGAGCGTATCGGACATATTCGAATATTGGCCGCCGATTGGGTACGTCCTGCGGATTTTGGCATACAGGATGTCAACTTGCAGCGTTACACGCCTTTTTTCGTCGGGTGCGTGGCGTCCGGCGCGAAGAACGGCACGCTCAATACGGCTGAATCCCGTTCATCAACAATGCGACGACGTGCCGCGCGAGTTGCTCCGCGCTGACAGTCCGGTTTCCTTCCCCGCGCCAGCGCGACGTCGCGAGCGGAAACACCGTCAGTCCGAACAGCGACGCGAACACGAGCGACGGCTCCAGCGACGGATTGAGCTTGCCTTCCTTCTGCCAGCCGGCGATGCGCTCTATCGCGCGATCCTTGTGCGTGTCGCCGAAGCGCTCGGCCATGCGCTGACGCAGCAGTCCGCCCTCGCTGATCATCTCGCGCACCCAGAGCGCCGCGAACCACGGATATTTGTCGACAGTCGCGACGAGCGTTTCCACGAAGGCGCGCAAGGTATCGACAGGCTCCGAATCCGGATCGTTGAACACGCGCGCGAGTTCGACGCGCAGCGGCACGAAACGCTCGTCGATCAGCATGTCGAGCAACTGGTCGCGTGTCTTGAAGTAGTAGTGAACCATCGCCGGCGTGACGCCCGCCTCGCGTGCGATCGCGCCGAGCGTCGTTTCACCGATGCCCTGCCGCGCGAACAGCGCAAGCGCGATATCCAGCAACTGCTCGCGGGCCTGCTCCCCGTGCGCGCCGCTCGGGCGCCCGGGTTTCTTGCGCGGCGACGGGCTCGCGGACGCGCCCGCGCCAGTGTTTAACACATCGTTTGCCATATAAGAATTTGACGAGATTCCTTCCGTCGTCTATATTAACTTTCACATTAATTAATTGCAATCGATCCGATCTGCCGGGCGACACGTCCGGCGGCGGATTCGCTCAGTCGACATGACATCTTTGCACCAAACCGCCGTCGCGGGCGCGAAAGCGTCCGACGAAACCGGCATCGCATCGAAACCGCCTGTCGGGCTGCTGTTCACGGCGCTCATGCTCGTGATGCTGCTCGGCGCGCTCGACCAGACCATCGTGTCGACCGCGCTGCCGACCATCGTCGGCGATCTCGGCGGGCTCGAAAACCTGTCGTGGGTCGTCACGTCCTATCTGCTCAGCTCGACGATCGTCGTGCCGCTCTACGGCAAGTTCGGCGACCAGTTCGGCCGCAAGATCGTGCTTCAGGCGTCGATCCTGATCTTTCTCGCCGGCTCCATTCTCTGCGGCATCGCGCAGAACATGACGCAGCTGATCGCGCTGCGCGCGCTGCAAGGACTCGGCGGCGGCGGGCTCATGGTCATCACGATGGCCGCCATCGCGGATGTCATCCCGCCCGCCGAGCGCGGCCGCTTCCAGGGCCTGTTCGGCGGCGTGTACGGCGTGGCGACGGTCGTCGGTCCGCTGCTTGGCGGCTTTCTCGTTGAGCATCTTTCGTGGCGCTGGATCTTCTACATCAACCTGCCGCTCGGCCTGATCGCGCTCGCCGTGATCCAGCTCGTGTTCAAGCCGCACACCGCGCATGTGAATCATCGCGTCGACTATATGGGCGCGGGTTTTCTTGCCGCGGCGCTCACCTGCATCATCCTGTTCACGAGCGAAGGCGGCACGCTCCTGCCGTGGACCTCGCCGCAGCTCTGGGGCACGCTGTTGCTCGGGCTCGTGTGCATCGGCGGCTTCATCTACGAGGAACGCCTCGCCGCCGAGCCGATCATGCCGCTCTCGCTCTTCAAAGAGCGCACCTTCGTGCTGGCGGGGCTGATCGGCTTTATCGTCGGTTGCGCGCTGTTCGGCGCGGTCACGTTCCTGCCGCTCTATCTGCAGGTCGTGAAGGGCTCGACGCCATCGCAGGCCGGCCTGCAAATCACGCCGATGATGGGCGGCGTGCTGCTGTCGTCGATCGTGAGCGGGCGGATCATCAGCAAGATCGGCAAGTATCGCTTCTTCCCGATCATGGGCACGGCGCTCGTCTCCACCGCGATGCTGCTGCTCTCGTCGCTCGACCTCGACACGCCGCTCGCGCTCATGAACGTCTACATGGCGCTGCTCGGCCTCGGGCTCGGCATGGTGATGCAGGTGCTCGTGCTCGCGGTGCAGAACGTCGTCGAATTCCGGCTGATGGGCGTGGCGACCTCCAGCGCGACGCTTTTTCGCTCGATCGGCGGCTCGGTCGGCGTGGCGGCGTTCGGCGCGATCTTTTCAAATAGCCTGCGCTCGCGCCTCGAAACGCTGATGCCGCCCGGCACCGAACTGCCGCAATCGCTCGGACCGCAGGCGGTCGCGCATCTGCCGCCCGCTTTGCACGACGATTATCTGCACGCGTTCGCGAGCTCGATGCATACGGTCTATCTCGTCGCCGCGTGCGTGGCGCTCATCGCGTTCGCGCTCTCATGGTTCCTGAAAGATCATCCGCTCAGGAAACGCTGACACGAGGGAAACCTCTAAAGCCGCGGCTATCGGGGCTTTTACTAGCTCCCGAACTATTTTGGCTTGGTAACCTTCTGCCGATTCTGAGCGGACACGATCCGCGGAATAACCATGCTCCGGCGTTCATCGACACGCCGGACGCCCGGATACGAGACCTTCCGGGCTGAACTGACCACCCTTTGGAGTTAAAACAGTGAAGAAACTGCTCGCGGCACTGACGATGTCCCTCCTCGCCGCCACGTCGCTCACGGCCGTCACGCCGGCGCTTGCGAAGGACTATTCGACGATCCGTTTCGGCGTCGACGCAAGCTATCCTCCGTTCGAATCGAAGGGTTCCGACGGCAAGCTGGTCGGTTTCGACATCGATCTCGGCAACGAAATCTGCTCGCGTCTGAAAGCGAAGTGCGTGTGGGTCGAGAACGACTTCGACGGCATGATTCCCGCGCTCAAGGCGAAGAAGTTCGACGGCGTGCTCTCGTCGATGTCGATGACGCCGCAACGCGCCGAGCAGATCGCTTTCTCGAGCAAGCTCTTCAACACGCCGACGCGCCTCGTCGCGAAGAAAGGCAGCAACATCCTGCCGACGGCTGAAAGCCTGAAGGGCAAGAACGTCGGCGTCGAACAAGGCACGATTCAGGAAACCTACGCCAAGACCTACTGGGCGCCGAAGGGCGTGACGGTCACGCCGTACCAGAACCAGGATCAGGTCTATGCCGACCTGACCTCGGGCCGCCTCGACGCAGCGCTGCAAGACGCGGTGCAGGCGGAAATCGGCTTCCTTAAGACGCCGCGCGGCGCGGGCTACGACTTCGCCGGCAAGAACATCGACGATCCGAAGACGCTCGGCAACGGCGCGGGCATCGGTCTGCGCAAGGAAGACACCGACCTGAAGGCGAAGATCGACAAGGCGATCGCCGACATCATCAAGGACGGCACGTACAAGAAGATTGAGAAGAAGTACTTCGACTTCGACGTGTACGGCGGCTAAGCGTCACGCTCACGCCCGACCGGCTGACGAAAGGGCTCCGCGCTCAAGGGCGCGGAGCCCGTTTTCCTTTTGGGCGCCCGGCGCGCCGATTTCGGCTAAGATCGAACGTCCGGTAGGACGCCGACGGACGGAGACACCGCGGCGCCCGGCAATTCCCAGAGGCAAGACCCGCGCATTCGCGTGCGCGCGACCAACATGCAAACCAGAACTCATCCCCTGATTTCGCCGACGCTCGGCACTTCCCGCAACATCACGAGTTTTCATTACGGCCCCGGCGGCGGCCAGAAGATTTACATCCAGTCCTCGCTGCACGCGGACGAACTGCCCGGCATGCTGGTCGCGTGGCGCCTGCGCCGTCAGCTCGCCGAATTCGAGGCGGCGGGCAAACTGCGCGGCGAAGTGGTGATCGTGCCGGTGCCGAATCCGATCGGCCTTTCGCAGCATCTGCACGGCACGCTGATGGGCCGTTTCGAGACCAACAGCGGCCACAACTTCAATCGCAATTTCTACGATCTCGCCGCGCTGATCGCGCCGCGCATCGAAGCGCGCCTCGGCAAGGACGCGGACGCGAACACGCTCGCCGTGCGCGCCACGATGAAGGAAGCCCTCGACGAGCAGACGCCGCACACCGAGCTCGAATCGCAACGCCTCGCGCTGCAGAAGCTTTCCTTCGACGCCGATGTCGTGCTCGATCTGCACTGCGATCTCGACGCCGCGCTGCATCTCTACACGAACCCGGAGATCTGGGACGAAGTGGAGCCGCTCGCGCGATATCTCGATGCGAAGGCGTCGCTGCTCGCGCTGAATTCGGTCGGCAATCCGTTCGACGAGATTCACAGCTTCTGCTGGTCGGATCTGCGTCAGCGTTACGGCGAGCGTTTCCCGATCACGAACGGCGGCATTTCGGTGACGGTCGAGCTGCGCAGCCAGCACGATGTCTCATACGAACTCGCCGACAAGGACGCGCAGGCGATCGTCAACTACCTGATCCATCGCGGCGTGATCGATGCGCCCATGCCGGAGCTGCCGCCGCTCGAGCATCCCGCGACGCCGCTCGCGGGCGCCGAGCCGATCGTCGCGCCCGCGTCGGGCGTGCTCGTGTTCCGCGCGGAAGTGGGCGCGTTCATCGAAGCGGGCCAGCCGATCGCCGATATCATCGATCCGCTCACCGACACCGTCACGACGCTCAAATGCACGACCTCGGGCGTGATGTACGCGCGGCATATCACGCGCTTCGCGACGGCCGGGCTCGAAGTGGCGCGCATCGCGGGCGCGAAGGCGTATCGCACGGGGTCGCTGCTGTCGGCGTAAGCGCTTGCGTCAGAACGGCGCGAGACAGCATTGCGCGGCGACGATCTTCCACGCGCCGCCAATGTCTCCCCACGTTCGCGTGTAGCGCAGGCTGCCCGCGAACGGCGCGCCCGCGAAGGTCCCGGACAGCGCCACACGCGTCACCGTGACGGCGAAGCCGCCGTACACGCGCACGCTCTGCTCTTCCACATCCAGCTTCTCGATGCGCTGCATGCCGTAGCGATGCCCGTTCAGATCGTCGGCCTTGGTCCACACCTTGCCGGTCGCATCGACGAAGCTCAGGTCGTCGGCCAATAGCGCATCGAGCGCGTCCACGTCCGACGTCAACATCGCCTTCTTCAGGCGCTCCTCCAGTTCGCGGATTCCTTGCTCGTCCATGATTTCGCTCGCGTGTCATCGAACCGCAAGCATACCGTGCCCGTTCAGCGGTGTTGTACGTGCGACACACGGCAAGCCGTTTGAAAGCATCGTCATATTTCTTTCTTCGGCAATCGCTACATTTGCGCCCGTCGCCGCCACGCGCCGTCAGAGCGCGACGCACCGCAGACACTGTCAACGACCACACCGCGAAACCAACTCTCGGAGCTTGTTTTGAAGAAGAATCTTTTGGCGACCGCCGCGCTCGCCGCTTTTGCCGCCCTCGCCGCCACGTCCGCCCACGCGCAGAGCAGCGTGACCCTGTACGGCATCATCGACGCCGGCATCAGCTATGTGAACAACAGCTCCACCAGCCCGGCGCGCGCCGGTGATTCCCTCGTGAAGTACGACGACGGCGTTGCGCAAGGCAGCCGTTGGGGCCTGAGAGGCGCCGAAGATCTCGGCGGCGGCCTGAAGGCGATCTTCACGTTGGAAAATGGCTTCAACAGCGGCACGGGCGCGCTCGGTCAGGGCGGCGCGGAATTCGGCCGTCAGGCATATGTCGGTCTCGCGCAGAACAACGTCGGCTCGCTGACTTTGGGTCGCCAGTACAGCTTCAGCACCGACTACCTCGGCTCGAACTATTCGATCGGCGGCCAGACCGTCGCGGGCAATTACGCGTACCACATGAACGACTTCGACCAGTTGACGTCGAGCCGTATCAATAACGCGGTCAAGTTCTCCAGCGCGAACTTCTACGGCTTCACGTTCGGCGCGATGTACGGCTTCTCGAACACGGCCGGCGCGTTCGCGGGCACGCCCAACACGACGGTCGGCACCACGACGACCGCGGGCTCGTCGCGCGCCTACAGCTTCGGCCTGAACTACAAGGCCGGCCCGTTCGGCATCGGCGCGGCGTACACGGACATCCGCTATCCGACGGCTGCAACGCCTGCATTCAGCTCGACGATCGCCAACATCAACACGACCGGAACGACCAACAACGCGAAGGACCTGCGCACGTTCGGCATCGGCGCGAACTACGCTTTCGGCGCGGCGACGGTCTTCGGCCTGTGGACGAACACGCGTTTCGAGCCGATCGTCGGTTCGAGCTCGCGTCTGAACGCGTTCGACATCGGCGGCAAGTACGCATTCACGTCCGCGATGACGGCGGGTCTCGGCTACACCTACATGGACCTGTACGACAACTTCAAGGGCCACTGGCACCAGATCGACGCGAGCTTCGACTACGCGTTGAGCAAGCGCACCGACGTGTACGCGCTCGCGATCTACCAGAAGGCGTCGGGCTCGAACAACGGCGTGGAGAATCAGGCGTCGATCGGCTCTTCGTCGTCGAGCTACTTCGGCACGTCGGGTCTGGGCGAGAACAACCAGCTCGCGTTCCGCGTCGGCATCCGCCACAAGTTCTAAGCTTCGGCTGCTGAATCGTCGCAAAAAAAACAGCGGCCGAGGCCGCTGTTTTCACATCGAGACGCAGACTGCGCAGCGTCTTATTCCGTCGTTTCGAGCAACGGATAGTCGGTATAGCCTTCCGCGCCGGGCGCGTAGAACGTTGACGAATTCCATTCGTTGAGACCGGCGTCAAGTTCGAAACGGCGCACGAGATCCGCATTCGCGATGAACGGCTTGCCCCACGCGACCGCGTCCGCATCGCCGCGCGCGATGATCGCTTCGGCGCTTGCCTTCGAGAAGCCTTCGTTGGCGATATACACGCCGCCGAACGCCTTCTTCAGTTGCGGCCCGAGGCTGTCCGCCGCTTCGTGCTCGCGCGCCGCGATGAACGCGATCTTGCGGCGGCCGAGCTCGCGCGCGACATGACCGAACGTGGCGGCGCGATCGCTGTCGCCCATCGTGTGCGAATCGGCGCGCGGCGCGAGATGCACGCCGACACGATCCGCGCCCCAGACATCGATACATTGATCGACGATTTCGAGCAGCAGACGAGCGCGATTCTCGATCGAACCGCCGTAGGCGTCGGTGCGCTGGTTGGTGCTGTCCTGCAGGAACTGGTCGAGCAGATAGCCGTTCGCGCCGTGCACTTCGACGCCGTCGAAGCCCGCGCGCTTCGCATTTTCCGCGCCCTTGCGGAACGCGGCGACGACACCCGCGATTTCATCGAGTTCGAGCGCGCGCGGCGTCACGAACGGACGCTGCGGACGCACGAGGCTCACATGGCCGCCCGCCGCGATCGCGCTCGGCGCCACCGGCAGTTCGCCATTCAGAAACACGGGGTCCGAGACACGGCCGACGTGCCACAGTTGCAGGAAGATCTTGCCGCCCGCGTCGTGCACGGCTTTCGTCACGAGCTTCCAGCCTTCGACCTGTTCGTCGGACCAGATGCCGGGCGTATCCGCATAGCCGACGCCTTGCGGCGTGACCGAGGTCGCCTCGCTCAGAATCAGACCGGCGGATGCGCGGTCGGCGTAGTACTGCGCCATCAGCGCGTTGGGCACGCGCTCGACGCCTGCGCGCTGACGCGTAAGCGGCGCCATGATGATGCGGTTCTTGAGCGTGAGTGCGCCAAGCTTGAGCGGATCGAAGAGTGTCGACATGAATTGGTGTCCTAATGAAATTGAAAGCAGACGTTCACCGTAGGGCAAGCAGACTCAGAGATTCCCGATGGAATCGCGGAACGCCTGAATGACCGCTTCGTCGCGCTTGAAAAACACCCACTGTCCAACGCGCTTCGTGGTGACGAGTCCGGCTTTGTGCAAAGTCGCGAGATGCGCGGAAACGGTGGACTGCGACATGCCGCAGCGCCCATCGATCTGGCCCGCGCAGACGCCATGCGACAGCGGCAGTTCCTGTGCAGGAAAATGCCGCTCCGGCTCCTTCAGCCATTCGAGAATCTCACGGCGAAGGGGGTTGGCGAGGGCCTTGTGAATTGCGTCGATGTCCATTTCGTTGCTCGTGCGTCTGACGAATGGCAAGCACAGGCTGTCCGAATCGTCTTGTTGCGAAGTATATATCGTAATTTTCCGATATGCAAATCGCCCGTCATCTGGCTGGCGCGAAATATGTTGAGCCACAAAAAAGTTGAGAACTCTGCCCAATAATGATGCAAACAAATCGAAGCGCCCAAACAAAAAAGTCCGGAACGGCGAGCTTGCGCGGAGGCAATCTTCTTGACCGACCGGCTAGGCTGATTGACGCTGTCTGAAGCTGACGCAGAATGCTCATTTCAGAGGATTCATGCAGCCTATCAACGTCGACGCGGCCGGTCGCCTTCCAAAGCGACATCCGTTCGGAGCCTTGGTTCACCGGGCCTAGGAGTGCGAGGCGAACACCCTAGCTCAACGCATCGTCGGAATAGCGGAATAACTGGCTCCGCGAGTTCAGCAGTTGCTTGGACGTTGCTGGATCGTTTACCACCGCTTGCTTGATCATCTCAAAGGCAGGCGTTTTGGCTTGGCAACTGCGAGGAGTCCCCTATTACGGCAAGTCCGTCTAGCAGAACAACCCGCCGCACCTCGGGATCGAGCGCCGTCTGAATGTATGCCGCCCCTTCCGCGAGCAGGCTCTTCCCCTCGGTCCCCGCGGTCAGGCCGGCCTCATGCGCACGAATCGCAATCTCGCCGTCGATCTGCTTACGCTAAAGATTTCCTATTTGAGACCGTTAACCGCCTGGTCGAATCAGTTGGTTCGGCATTCGCTATGAGTCATCGAGAGGAATTATTGTATGAAAGTTAAATTCGCGGTGGCGTTTGCCCTGTTGGCGGTTTCAGGTGCTGCTTCATGTGCGACTATTGCCGAAGGCGTGGCGGCGGAATTTGCGACGCAGAATGGCGCTCTTGCGCTGAAGGTGATGAACTCGCGCACTGACGCGTCGGCTCTTGTCGCGCGCGTTTCGTTGCTGCTACCGCAACGCGATGGCGAGAAAATGAGCGCTGTCGCTTATCAAGCAACGTCTGATGTCACTGTAGCACCTGGGAAAGAAGCGATGGTTGAGTTGCTTCCGGTTAAGCAACTCGTCACAACGATGCAAGAACATGGCGATGCGCCAGCGAACGGATATTCGCGTGTTTTTGTGGACAATGAGCCTGGAAAGTGTGGTGCGTGTGAAGGTTTGAAGTCTTACGGATATCGCTCGGTGGGATTCGGAGCACAGACTGTTGTTGTGCTGAACGGCAACGCTACGACGGCGACAACGCTGTTTGGCGGCTATCTCGTTTTCGTGAACCAGTAGTGCGGAATTGTCCGCGCGCCCCGGCAAGCGGAAAAACTTCCGAAAAGACGAGAGGCGTAAGCTGTTATGTAGGAACCTTTGTTTCCGACCAACTCGCGCGATTTATCGGGTAAGACTGGCCGGCTGCCGTAGCTCAATCCAGCCAAGCTGGATTGAGCAAGTCGAAAAACGCGGAACCGCCCCCGCCCTGGCGGTCCAGAACGGGGCCGGGCTTGGACGAGAGGATGTTGCGGCCAAATCTATAGTCCGAGTCATCAGTACCTTTCCGCTCAGCATCGCTCGACGTTGATGCTAGCTTATTCAGGGACTGGAGACCCATCTTCGCGTTGCAGGCTCTAGTGAAGTCGGCGCTCTAATCGAATAGGCCGAAGCGACTTGCGATGACAATCGCATATCGAAGAGTCCTACCCGTCGGAAAGTTGGTCAAGACGCGAGAATTGTCGGGCGCATAGCGGTGTCAACGATTCCAGCAGATCCGGATCACCGTGAATCATGCCACTTGCCGCAACCTCCAAGCTTCGAGGCGTCTCATCAAAATAGAATGAAACGGTAGCTTTTTCGACAACTGTGCCGTCCAGATTGATAAGGGTGGAAAGGTCTGCGAGCGCGTCAGAGTGACCTGCCTGGCGATTTTCGGACCAGTTGAAACTTGAGAGAATGGCTTCCAACGGAGGAATGGAAGTCATGAGGAAGAGCCGATTTACCGAAGAACA
>NZ_JARUXO010000004.1:386832-428333 GCF_031451275.1 Caballeronia sp. LZ029 | reverse complement strand
AACAAGGATTCTTGATCCCCGTTCGAGCCCCGAAACAGGCGCCTTTCTCTGGCGCCATTACGCCGAAAACACCCGGCTCCTTTACGGCGAAAGGCAACAGCTGCTGAGCCAGACCGGCGACTGATACTCCGGGACGAAGTGCTGCCTCAATTAAGGCGCGTTTACTTTTTTCGTCATAACGACGACGGCCATCGCTGCTGCGACGCACTACTGCCAACTCTGAGTCCATGCCAGTCATAGGTGTCCACCTCAAGATAGGTGGACACCTATGGTCCTCGCTACTGTCGCTCACTGCCAGACGTCGAAGATGGACCGCTTACGGTCAATTCGCTCTGCACGCGTGATCGAAGTGCTGTCACAGCTGATCAGCCTGCATGGTGCGCCGCGCTACTTGCGCTCGGACAACGGGCCGGAATTCGTTTCGCACGCCATCCTGAAATGGGCGGCACAGAACGGCATCGATATGGCACTGAGCGATCCCGGCAAGCCATGGCAGAACGGCGCCGATGAGAGCTTCAACGGCAAGTTCCGGGACGAATGTCTGAGCCTGGAATGGTTTCGGACGCGGGTCGAAGCCAAGGTCGTAATCGAGCAATGGCGGCGCCACTACAATGCTATCCGACCGCATTCGAGCTTGGCCTACCTGACACCCAACGAATTCAAGAAGCAGCACTGTTCAACTGAAGCAACCGAGGCCGTTCTTCAAGATTGAAACGGTCCGGAGAAATCAGGCAGGTCAGATGGGCGCCAATGGTGCCGACTCTCCTAGATTGGCAACTTGGCGCTCGATCTGTCGCGAATCGACAGATTTCATTGGGTTCTAAGGCATTCAAACGCAATCAGCTCCCAGCGAAACCGAGCAAGGAGGAATTCACGGATGAAGTGAAGACGGTAGAGACGCGTTGCCGGAGCCAGTCCCTTTACATCTCCCGGAGCTACGCGTTGAAGCGCTGACTTTCGTTACCACGAACTTCGCCACCACGACGGTCCGACTTTTGCCGGTCGCACTTATCGTGCTCGACTGAAAGCTCGCCCACGCTCCCCTTGCGCCCCCCAATCCGAGGTCGCACAGCCTTACGGATGACCGACAATGCCTACGGTCAAAGACCTTTTGACCAACGATTTAACGGTGGTCCGAGAATGGTCACGCGGCGCAGGGTTGATACAATACGCGCTTCCTCCGGTCGTTCGAAAGCGGCGGTGCTGCCCCCTCCATATTTGGCCAGCGATGTGACACCGGCAGGGACATCGCATAATCCTAGCCACGAGCGAAAATTGACCTTATGCAAGAGATAGAGTTCTACCGCGCTAGCGAAAAGCCATACGGCGTTTTCAGCAACTTATACAAGCGCGCTATTATTTTTGAAGATGTCGAGTATCCCACCTCAGAGCATGCCTATCAGGCAGGAAAGGCCAGGAAGGATAACGTGCGTGCCTGGCTCATGGCGGCGCCCTCACCTTCATTGTTGGCTATGGCAGCACACGGCCTGTATGTTTGGGACGTCCACCCAGACTGGTCCAAAACCAAGTTCGATCGAATGAAGCGTGTTCTTCACGCAAAGTTCTCGCAGCATCTCGACCTTCAAGAGATCCTGCTGTCGACTGGCGATGCACGACTGGTCGAGGCTGCGACGGTTGACAATGCTGTGAACCGACTATGGGGGGAGGTCAAAGGCGTCGGCAAGAATATGCTCGGGACGCTCCTGATGGAAGTCCGTGAAGAGATCCGGGCGTCCCTGACATTACCCGCAGCGCCAAAAAACAAAGCCTCCCGCAAAAAATCAGACAGCAAGAGGCTCGCAGCATAGTCTCGCGGAATTCTTTTGGAACGGTTCCGACTTGGTACCGTGCCTGCTTGCAACACCGAGGCGCAACGGCGAATCGAAGCAACTGTACCAGTCCCTGTTGTCGAATATCTCCTCCCGCCCCGCCTCCATAATGGTAGCGAGCTGCTCAAGTCCCGACCTCGCTCCTTTTTGCGCCAGTCCCCGAGCGCCAGCGTGCATGCAGTTGAGCGCTGCGAGAGCCTGTCCAAACCGCAAAGCCTTGCAGACGGCGCTTTCAGCGAGCTTCGCAGATGCGCCAGACCGGTTCAAAGAATAGAGGAGACCAGCCGTACACCAGTCTCCTGCTCCGGCTGTGTCCACTACGTGGGGAACATTGAAGGCCGGCAAGGTCCGCCATTGCCCGTCGTGATTGGCCTTGGTGCGGAATCTCAGTCCCTTGGAACCCAATGTCTGAATGACGACATCGACGCTGCCGCAATCGAAGACGCGAAGTTCGTCGATCCGCTCATCTGCATATTTCAAGATGTGAGAGGCGTCAATCGCCCGTTGAAAGGTCTTGGCGTTGACATTGATCACCGAGGGTTCGAAGACAACGAGCGCTCCCCGTTTGCGATAGTTTTCTGCGAGATTCAGCGACCAATCAGTTATCCGGTCGAAGTAGAAGACATCCGATTGCTCGACCAACGCCAGCACGTTATGGCAGTAGCTTTCGTCTGCTTCTGTCGCGGCGAAACCTCGCTTCAGGCCACAAAACGGGCATGTAAAGCTGAACCTGTGTGTGTGCTGTTCGTCGCCCGGCCACTGATAGACTACGGGCGTCCGGGCGTGCCGTTCGAGGCTGATGAACCGCGTGTCAGCACGCAGGCCCTCAAACTCATGACGGATCCTCGCGCCCGCCACATCCTCGCCCAGTTTCGCAACCGGAACGCTCGACCAGCCAAAAAAGGCGAGAATTGCGAGTACATTGCCGGCCGATCCACCCAGCTCGGCCCGCGAACCGGCGTTTTGATCATCGAGCAAGACATCCAAGGCCAACAGGCCTGTGCCCACGACACGTGCGCGGATCGAGTCAGGCGTGGTCTTTGGGGGTTTCATATGGGACTCCAGCAAGCCAGACGTGCCATAAATGGTCGGGCAGATTAACATTCAGCCCGTCAGGTGGTGTTGACTCAGTAGTATACCCGATCGTCTCCACATACAGCATCGGCAGATCCAGTTCGATCGCTGCGAGCAGCATTCCCAGGCTACCCATGCGCCATCCGTTTGGCGAAAGGATGGTCGTCGCTAACTGGTCGGCTGCCCGGAACACCTCCTTCCGGCTAGCTTCCATCCTGGCGATTGAGTGGAAGACGTCCATGGGATCCGACTCGTGCGCATAGATGACATTGAGATGACTGCTTTCCCAGTCACCCAGGAACAGCGCCTCAAACTCAAAGAGCAGATCGTCACCCCGGCGCGGCCGAAGTGAAGGGAACGGCACGATCGGGCAAACTTCGGCGATCGGCGAACTCGCCGACAGTTGCTGAAACATTGTGTTCATCTGCGGCCGCGAATTCTCGGCCAACTGGGGGATCCAGAGTTTCAAAGTATCTGCTGAAACGTCAAGCCCCATCGTTCCCTGAAAGCCGTGCATCCACTCGGCGCGATCATTGGCCTCCGAATGCAGTTTAATGACGGGTTGATGGCTCATTGCCATCAACACATGCACATTTGCGTTTGGTCCGGCGCTACGTTCGATGGCCTGCTTCACAAGCGGGAAGCAGATGCCACGTGACATCCCGCTTGCGTCGATAACGATGTCTGTATATCCGGTTGAATACCATTGGTTCGCTACACGGGCGGCACCTCGTCCTCCAATGGTTGCACCGTCGTCTGCGACAATATTTACGTCCGTGAATTCGAGCTGCCCGGAGGGTATGTGAGCTTCAAGATACGACCTATGTCGCGCTCCCACTTCATTGAGGGTTCTCGAGCTGTCGCGACGTCTTTCGACGATAAACCGGAAGTCGATGTTCGCAAACTTGGCCAGGTGGGTGGCGAAGTAGAGGCTGCTGGTATCAATACCCACGGTTCCGATATACAGAACGCGTTGAGCCGACTTCAGGTGCCCCTCCAAAAAGGAAAGCACGTCGTCGTCCCGCTGTGAGTAACAGGTAGTCGTTGAAAAACGGTTCATTCGCCGATACTCGCAATCAGGTCGGAGAGATGTCCTTCGCAGAATCCGCCGCGGCCAAACGTCAATCCGCCCTTCAGTATCGGGAGGCCACCAAGCTGGAAAAGACACCACGTCTTGCGCTTACATTCGTAATTCTCTGTCAGTGAAATCGCGTTGTACGCGAGCGCGTAGTGCAAAACCTGGATCAGGCGACCGCCCTCCTTTTGAAACCGGTCCATCTCGGACTGCGGTATGCCAAATGCGTTCGCCCCATCGTCGAGCGGAGCGTTAGCCTCGAGTGTGCGTTCCTTGCAGCGCGTTGAGATGAAGGCAATCAACCGTCGTACCGCATCGCTATGCGGAAAATTCCATCGTTCGATCGAAGCGGTAGCCTGCTGAATGAGGACGTCGTTCTGGATCTTCGCATCCAGCTTTGGTTCGCGTCCACGCAGGATCTTCGTTTCAACATTGTCAACAAGCGAACCCGCAAGCTGGATAAATTGTTCAATATTTTCGCCACTCGCATCGACCAGTCGATCAAAACCAAAGTAATACGGTTTACCGTAGTCATGAAACAGCCGAAGATTGGCACCTGATATCAGTGCCGCGTTGACTGTGCGAGGCGTCACTTCCTCTTGCTCGTCTGCTTCGGCAGCGAACAGCTCGGTTTGGGGTGTGCGTCGAGACTCCCGGTTGATCAAGATCCGAAGCAGCGCCTGACGGGTATCTTCCGAAAGTTCGGGAGGAATCCACGACCTGATGGTGTCGATTCGCGTCGAACCAAAACCGCTTTCCTCGATCACTGCACGCACGTTCCTGGCAAGATGCTTCGAGTCCGTCGAGGACAGCGGCGCTTCTTTACCTGACAGACAATCCTCCAGTCGAATCGAGTGTCGGCGTAAGCTCGGCATCTGCTCAATGTACCGTTTCGAGATGTCCCTGACGGTAGTCTTGAAAGCGCGCCTTTCGGCGGGTCCCTTTTGCATCAGCTTGAGAATCCAGTCACGGTCCAGCTTGCTGCCCGCTGCGACCGTTGTGTGTTCTTCCGACTCCGAAGCCAGCGCGTGACGAAATACGTCTGGATTGATTGCGTCGACCCTTGTAACGAGCCACCGCGCGACCTTCAGTTCACGTCCCCTTAGCCATTGCTCGACATCCGCAAACTGATCCGGATGAAGCTCGTGCGCGTCGTCGACAATGCATAGGGGCTTTAGCGTGATCTCGCCACCTTCCACGCCGGCGACGGAAGGAAGGCGTATTGCCTCAATAATTGAGAAGGGTTCGTACGCACTTTGTGGTCCGACCTCGAGCAACTGATCCTCTGACGGGGCGACGAGCGCGGTGACGATCCTGAAGATGCGTTCCTCGACCGAACGGGCGTAGTTGCGAAAGGCGATAGTGTCGTCAGTGTGGATCAGCCGCGACTGGACCTCGAACTGCTCGCGCGCAACGACGCGTATTTTCGCCAGGTCAACACCCACGCCCTCGGCCTTGCGAAGCCACCCGAGAACGGCTCTTGCCTGAATCAAGGATCGGAGTAAGGCCGATCTGACTTTTGCAGAATACGGTAGTTCCCAGATGTCTCGCATGTCCGGCGTCGTGGCGAGCCGGAACGCGAGCACCCGGGGCCGCAGATCATCAATTACAAGGGATTCGGTTAACGCGCGCGTTACGTCCTTGTGATCGGTGCTCGGCAACGACCGCAAGAGGGACACTACCGTATCGAACTCGATCAGCCGCGCAATGGTCGTCTTGCCGCTTCCTGGCGTGCCGACAATGATGGCAAGCCGATCGAAGTAGGATGCCGCGTTACTTTCAAAAAACCGTCTTAGTGGTTCAGGGCTCAGAATTGATAGCAGCGCGCCCGGCGCATCGAAGTACTCTGTTGCGCGCTTTTTGAAGGGATTATCCATGGTCGGCGTGCCGCTTTTTTCGTGCAAACAGGGGGGTCATCCGGTGAGTCGGAGGCTTATGTCTAGAACCTGACGTGGCCCATAGAATCGCAACCGAATTGTTCGGCGTATTGTGATAGAGAACAACCGGCAGCCCACACTGTCGGTAGCCGTACCAAACGTCTGCTCCAAGGTGCTTGTCCTGGATTGACGGGTCATAATAGTCTTTGAGCAGCAGAACCAGGTCAGCCGCGCTGTCGTCGCTCACTACGATTTGCTCACTCAGCACCGCTGAAAAGGTTAGCGCGAAGCGAAACGTATCCACGGCCGCGCGGTATTGCTGCACGGATGCGGTCGCGAGGCCGGTGGCACGGCTGGATGCAAGATAGTGATGCACGTGTATGCAGCAATCGGCCGTGAGAAAGTTTCCAATACGGTCAGCATTTTGACCACAGAATGTTGGAATCTTCCCCTTCCACGGACCATTGTCATCTTTTCGAATCAACGTCGCGCCGGATGCCGTGAAGTCATCTATCAGGCAGACTCGCTCGAAAAGTGCATCCTCCGCAGCGAAGCCGTTCGCGTCAAGACGTTCCCGCAACGCTTCTTTTAGCTTTTGCCACTTTTCATTTGAAATCTCGCTGGCTGCCACCACCTGTTCGGTCGAAACCACGCCCTCGTTGTCTCGGCGGAACACGTCGATCTTCGCGCCATCACTGAGCGCGACATACAGCGTGCGGATTCCCATGATCGCAAGTCGCTTCTCTGCGTCTCGGTCACCCCAGGTTTTATAGATGGGAACGGCAAGACTCTCTGCCAGTTCATTGCGCATTGCCCGTTGAATTGCAGGCATCGACAAGGCCACGAGATGATGCATCTCACTCTGGCTCACGAAAACAAGATGCTTTCTGACGAAGGCATACGCCGCCGCCCGATCGGCCGGACGGAACTGACCAATCCAGGAGATCAGATTTACGTAAAAGCGTGAGCCGGGACTGTAACCTTGGTAGTGGTCATACTTCGCGGTCACCATCAGCCGCAGCCAGGCAAATTCCTCGGTCGCACGCGTTTCATCCCAGTCCATCAGGTCGGCGAGCAGTCGCATTGCAAGATGTGCCTTCACTGAACCTGTTCTCCCCCGGTCATGGATGCGGTGACATGCGCGATGAAGTCGCGGCTGAAGACAACGGCATCGCCGTCCATCTCCAGCGACTGTAGGTAAAATCGCGTGCCAGCAACGCCGGTAAGTCCGACTGGAAGAAAATTCCAGCAACTTCCCTTCGCAATCGATACGCTGTCGACACTAAGGCCAAGGCCGGTCGCCAGAAGCTCAAAGTCGTTGCCGTCAATGTCTCCCGAATCGCCGATTCGAAGTATCGTGCGTTCGCTGTCGCAGCCAATCATTTGTGCGACCGCCGAGACGACTCGTTCTTTGCCCGCCCGCTCGGTAATAATATCGATGGAATGCCCTGAAAAGACCACGCGCCAGCCACTATGGTTCTGGTTGGCAAGCCACTGCCTGGCATACGCGGCGACACGTGCTTTCGAAGAATGGTCGGCTAACCGCAAACTCATCTGGTCACCGCAGATTCTCGGTGATGCGCCCAGTGTATCGATCACGCCGGTCTGGGTGAGCCATTCCCCGAGTGCGAGCAGACGCGGGTCCGGCGCCAACTGAGGCGGTGCCGGTGCGTCGAGTCCTTGGATGATTCCCCCGCTGTAACAGCCGATGATGACGCGACTCCACAATGACTGATCCAGCTTCGCGCGCAGGTCATCATAAAGGGAATCACCGCGTCCCGTTGCGAAGCCAATCAGAACGCCGGCTCGCACGAGACGCTCGATCTCCGCGATCAAACTCGAATCGAGTCCATCGAACCGCATGTCCGTATTGCAGAAGGTTCCGTCGAAATCGCACACGAGCGCTCGGAAACGTGCTCCCCGAAGCCGGCGGCAGAACTCCAGCCCCGCCTGACTAAAAGCATGTTCGCGTTCCGGTGTTGTCACGGCTTCAGGAACCTTTCGCGCGATCGCAGGCGAGGGGCGCGAAGTGACGGGAATATGTTCGCCGAGATCTAGCGCATGTAACAGGCGTCCGAATTCCGGTACATGGGGACGTCCCGGGTCAACGCCCTGTTCGGCCGACAAAATATCTGTGATGAGCATCGCGTCGATGACGCTGACGATTTCTGCTACGACAGGATCTCCAGGCAACTCGATACGGATGACCGGCACGTCCGGGGGGAAAGTAGCAATAGTCGCTTGCGCGAGTCCCGCATCGCGGTCAGATGCCAAAGCCAGAAAGCAGGGAGCCGTTGTCGTGCGAGTGAGCTGCAGGTGACGTCCATGCGCGAATTGCCGGTAGTCGATGGTCTGGGAAGCACCCATTGCCGATTCCGCTAGCTTGGACTCGATATCAGTTGCTCCGATGGCGCCGTCACGGCCGTACAGCACGCACAGCTGCCGCCCTTCCGAAGTCGCTCTCGCCAGCCCTTGATCGGCAATCTGACGCCGGCGCCGAGTGACCCATCGATGGTCGAGTGCCCCGAAATACGAAGGTAACCCGGTCACGTCATAGGCGCGCGCCAGCAGGATCAACGTGGCAAGCAGCGAATTCGTCGCAAGGTAACCATCCTTGCCCCAGGACGGCTCGAAGCTTGCAACAGTCGCACCGGCGTCGCGAAGTCGTAGTGCGAGCGGGCCGTCCGGTGACAGCGTCACAGCGAAACCCGTCGCTTCGATCTCAAGCATGTGCTGCGCGGCCGCCAGCACGTCCCTGTTCTTGCCTTCTGCAGAAATCAGCGCAAACGCGCACGCGTCGGGCCTCACGTCATGCGCGAGCATCCCCACCGGCGTGATCGGGCGGGACACCTTCCTGAACTTGCGCTCGTGCAGCAGTGCCAGAAATGCTGCTGCGGTTGATGAGCCACCTGACCCGACAGATAGCAGGCTACGCCCTGAATGCGAGGCGACGATCCGGCGAAGCAGGTCGATGTCCTGCTCCAGTGCCCACCGAACTGCAGTAGGCAGAAATTCTATTTCCGCTGCAAATTCCTTACCCATCCCCACCGGCCCTCAGCTATTTGTTGTCCATTCCATGCGGCATGTTTGATGCCCCGGACCGCCGCTTAGAGCGTGATTATCACTGAAGTATCGACTTCGCGTCCTTCGCATGCCACTCGCCTCAAAACACAGTTCCAACGCAGCGTTACCCATGATTCCCGCGAGTCGTAAATGCCTTTCTTCGTCTGACGGGCGTATTAACATCGGCGACTCGGTTCTGTTATACGGCTTGCATCCGGCTGAGCAGTTTGCTTTCCGACAGGCGGCTAACGATCGACGCGAAGTCAAACCCCCGCTCGCGTAGCGTGTGGGCGGCCCGCGCCTGCCAGTCGAGGTCGCCTTCATCGAAGAACGTCTCGCGCAGTTCTCGTACCGTAGCGATTGCAGCAGCGGCCCACGCGACAAAATCGTCGTACTCCCAGTACAGCAGTTCGCCGGCGTGCGGGGTAGCCGCATTTCGAATCTTGCGGGCGGGCGTGACGACCGTTGGAAAATAGCTGCAACCGACGGATTGCTCGACGTGTTGCTTCATCCAGTTCGGGTGAGATGCCGCCTGCCGCGTCTTTTTCACATCCAGCTCGGCGGTTGCATCTGTGTCAACGTAGTCTTCGAACACGATGCATCCGTTCCCGGAAATCCACCATGGATCAGGGGACCCCTCTTCTTCCCGTTTGCCCGCGACGAAGCCAAGAAATGAGCCCAACTGCTCCTGGGCACGTTCGAAGGTTTCGGGCCGTTGCAGGCCAGACAGGATCTCCTGCTCCAGCCTTGCAAAATCACGCTCATGAATCGTCCCAAGCCTGGCCAATTGCGCTGACAGACGCTCCACCTGACGCAGCGGCTCATAGAGATCGTTCGCGTCCCGTGCGGCAGCTTCGATATGCTGACTGCGCGCGAAGTCGGCAAGCCAACTGAGGTCTGGTGCGCACTTGTACGCTTCTGCGTAATGTTGCCGGGCTTTTGCCGTCATGGCACCGCTGCCTTTCTGCGCAGCCAGATAGGCAGCTGATCCCGCGAGGTAATTCCAGAGCGCGCGATAACCCTTGAGCAGAGGATGAACAAGACGTGCCAGCACAGCTTCGGCCGCCGCCGCGGCGCCCTGGTAGTCTTGACGCCACATTAACGTCTGGTACTGAATTTCATCACCGACTGCGCCGGCAAGATCCGACTGGGCAGGCAGTGCCTCCTGGACCAGCCGGGCGCGATCGTCAACGATCTGGCGATTGGCATCTTCCCATTCGGGACCGTTCTTCAAGAAGATGTCAATGTTCTCAAGCAGGTTAGCAATGTCCGTGTGCGTCGACTGATTGACGCCGAACGCGATTTCCGCCTGAAGCTCAGGATGCAGATAGCGCCGCCGGTTGATGTCGGCCAGATACTCCGGCAACGCATCGCCCGTGACGACGACGGCCGAATAGTCCTCCAGTGATCGGGTACACCGTCCGATCGCCTGGATTACCCGGGTTTGCACACGTTCGTTATACAGGACGTTTGCGCCCATTCTGGACATCAGGAAGCGCTCTTGCGAATTCACCGCCTTTGGCAGCCCATCGATCAGGAGCAGACGGCATTCATCGCCGGGAAAATCGACCCCATCATAGCGGTTTGCGACAATCGCGACTGCCTTTTCGGAACGCGCAAATGCCGTCTTGGACTGTTCAATGTCGCGAGCTCGAAACACGGGAAATTTGAGCGTTTCATCGATTTTCTTTTCGACCGCGTCGGCCGCGCCGTCCGAGGGAACGAGCACGACGCTGCGACCCGCACGCCGCATCACGTCCTGACGGAATTGTGCGTTTTGTTCGTCCGTGAGAGACAGGCTCGGGAAGACAAAAAACCGCCGCCCGACGCCTTGTCGGTCCCATCCTTCGGGCGCACGGACGCGAACGATCCTGTTGCGGCCGGTCAGCCGTTCGAGGTCGCCGCCTGCGCCGAGCGTTGCGGACATGAAGATCCGCTGCTTTGCCGCAGCGAATGGTCGGTGCGAATACGTCGGCGGCAAAAGCGGACGAATCAGTATGTCCTGCGACGAAACATAGAGGTGGCAGGCGAGCAGATGCCCGCGCAACAACGACCATGGATAGGCGAGTTCCGTGCCGTCCGTGTGTACGTCGAGTACTTCGGTGAGCTGATCCGCGATCTGCGAGAGCACGGGCGTCGGAATCTTGTCAACCCAGGTGCGATCCACCACGTCTTCCCAGACGCCTCGCAGCCGGGTCAGGTCGGTAGTGGAGAGATGCGGTTCAAGTATGCCGGAAATCGCCTGATGCAGCGGTGCCTGCGCCTCATCCAGCCGCGAAATCTTGATCGTCCAATGGCCGGCGATATAGTTCTCGCTGACATGGGCGTCATCGACAAGGATGATGTCCGCGTTATTGAAGAACGTATTCGTGTTGAACATGCCCGCATAGGTGGTGACTGCCATGCGCGACGCTTGCTGGTAGTCGGTCTTGTCGCGCGGCTCGTACTGGGCCTGTCTGCCAACAAAGGTCGCGACTGATAAACCGTATTTTTCGTTCGCTTCCGCGGCGACCTGGTGCACGAGTTGTCGAGTCGGACACAGGTAGACGACCCGCTCCCTGAATTTCCGGCGTCGCCATTCACCGACGAGCAACCCGACAAGCGTCTTGCCACTCCCGGTTGGAAGTTGCAAGGCCACATCCGGCGCGTCAATCGCTTGTGCAGCGTACTGGCGCATGATCTCCGCCTGATGTTGCAGCACATCAGGAAGTCTACGGCGCGTGAGGTCGCGGAAAAGCTTTTCGGGACTGTCTGCTACGGTTGTGTCTGCCGGTGGTGTTTTGAATGCCATGTGCGGGTTCCAGTGATTGCGGACGGACTTGCCGTTACCGACCGGGAAGCGTTGCTTCGCCAGGCTCGCGGGGAGTCAGATGGTGCAAGTCAAGCCATTGTTCATTGCGAGCGCCAGTGGCCCTATATCGCGCGACCCCGTGAGTCTTCGGCGGGACCCGATACCATAGCCGGAACGTCGAACGGCAGCAACATCATGCGGAACGCCTCGCGGCTCACGCGACCGGCAAGATGAGCACATGGCCTTATGCCTGGATAAACGAGGCTTGCACAATGGTCATGCTCAAGACCGTCAGTCACGACCGGCAGCTCCCGCGCCCCCTAAAGTTTCGGCCAGATCGTCCGATATCCGTAGCGGGTAAATCAAAAGGCACATATACAGAAGATGAAACATAAGCTGGCGGGCGTAGTTGCATGTCTGGTGTTGGGACTGGTCGCAGGTTGCGCAACGAAAACTTCTACCCTTGGAACCGAAACCCGAGATCACTCCGTGACTGTTCTCGCAACGTGTGGCGGCGGCCTCGACGAATCCACCGCGGCCAAAGCGAAAGCTCAATTGGGGCATGGCGGGGAAATTAGCGCCGAAACGCTGTCGTCCGTGCGTGCCAGTCTGATCAGCGATGGGACGTTAAAGAGCGAAGACAGGATCAAGGCATTCGACATCTTCACGAAGTGCGCGCTGGAAGTTGACAAGCGCATCCGCGACGGGCAGACCACGGCCTCCCCGGTCGCCGGACTTATCGGCAGGCAGTGGTACCTGCAAGAAGCGCAGTACGAAAGTGCGATCGTTGATCAAAAGAAACATCTGCCGCACACAGTCGAACTGACAAGCAGGATCCTGAAATCGGGCACTGTCCGCACGCAGCGCAGCGACATTAGCGATGCACTCTGGATTCGATTCCGGGAAGATGGCCGTGTGGAAACAAACTTCATGATGGCACCCCACGTACCCGGCGAGGATCCCGATGTGCTTTTCGGCGAAGGCAGCGCTGCCGACTGGACATCGTCGAATGAGCGCAACCTGATCACGGTTCGCAATGGTACGCGGTACCCGCCGACCTTTGTCGCCGAACAGGCGAAGTTTGAAGTCAGTGTGCGTGGAGCAAGCCTCGTGCTGACCAGAGCCGAAGGTGCGCCGCATGTGCTGATCAAAGGTACGTTCATCGCAGAGTAAATCAGCCTGCTGCCGGGGTGCAAGAGGCGGGGTGCAAAGAGGCGCTTCGCGAAACGCGCTTGGTGTGACCGTCTGAAGTTCGCGACGACCGCTCGTGAGGTGCGATTCACCGAGCGAGGGTTTGCGCCCTGTCACGAGGCGGATCACCGCCTCGCCTGACAAAAACCAGCGACTTACAGCGCGGGGATAGCGCTTTGGGCGGTCTTGCCGGTCATGATGCCGTCGAGTTCGCAACGGTTGTCGACCGCTATCAGGGTTCGCGGATCCGCAGGTATCGCGCTAATATTGAAGTCAACGCCATGGCTGAAGCTCACCCGCCGCATCTGGCCGTAGGGCACGGTGACCTTCTTCTTCGAGAAGTTCGCGCTGTCAACAAGGACAGGGATGTCGCCGGGGATCCTATCCGTGATCATGGTGTTGTCCCAGGTCAGCTGCTGCTCGCGGCCGAGATCGTAGACGAGTTCGACCGCCACAGTGGCGCCGTTGTTGTCCGCGCCGACGAGCGTCATACGGCTGGCGACCTTGGCGACGCCCCATGCGCATGAGGTCATCTCAGCATTGCACTTGCGAACCTCCATCAGGGGGCCAATGCTGATGTAGATCGCGCCCGCGTTTCTCACCTGCGTGTCGCCCGCGCCTGTTTCACGCTGATTGGGAAAGAGCGGGCTCTCCGCGCTGATAAACGTGGTGACGCTGGTCGTCTGCTTTGCCGCAGGCGCGATGTTGGCGCACCCGGCGAGAAATGAAGCAGCAAGCAGGGCACAGCGATGTCCGGCCAAACGGCATCTTCAATCTGAATCCTTTATTTTTCAGTTGCCGGTACTTGGATATCGGCAACCACGCAGAAAAGCTGAGGGCGGAACGGCCCAGTGAGCAGCCGGAAATCAGCAACGAACTCAGGAATCGGGTAGCGCTGTTTCGCCCTGTTTCCGCACGGTTTCGGCGTGCCGCCGGTCATCTTCTGCGTGAAGATAGATGCCGGTCGTCTGGATCGAGGCGTGGCGCATATTTTTCTGGATGAAGCGCAGGTCGGTGCCGGCATCGGCCTGATGGGTCGCCGCGCTATGACGAAGCCAGTGTGTCGAAGCGCGGCGCAGTGTCGTGGCACCTGCCGGATCGTTCGGCGCGAGCATCTCGGCGGCCCGTCGGAGCACTTCCTTGACGATCAGATAGACCGCGGCCGGGGTCAGGTGTTTGTGCGGGTCGCCCGCCACACTCATCACCGCCGCCCCCGTCTCGCCGCCCGACGGCGTCGGTGCCAGCCCGTGAAAGAGCCGGTACCGGGCAAGATCGGCCATCAGCGCTACGCTCACGGGTACTTCCCCTTCGGTGCCACCCTTGCCAATCACGTGCAGCCACCACCTGCCGCGGCGCTGGTAGAAATCGGCCATCTTCGCGCTCGCCGCTTCCGACGCCCGTAGCCCTGTGCCATACAGCAGTCGTACCAGCCAGCGGCTGCGCTCATGGTGCTGCAGTTCACGCGCGGTGACCCGCGGCCATTGCTCGATGCTGGCGAGCACGTGCTCCCAGAGCGCGTGATCCAGATATCGTTCGACCCGCTGCGTGCGCCTTGCCGCCGCGCCCGTCCGGCGGCGCAGTGCAAGCGGATTGCCGGCCAGATAGCCGGCACTGACCAGATAGGACAGCAGGCCCGAGACGATGCCGAGCGCCTGATGCCGGCTGCGCTCTGATAGGGGCCCGTCGAACAGCCTGCGGGCGCCTCCCCTTCGCGGACGGGCGGGATCGGCCCAGTCGCCCGTGGGCACCGCGAGAAACTGCTCATACAACAGAAAGTCCTCGCGCGTCAGGCTCGAAAGCGGCTTGCCCAGCGCCTGGGTGGCCCACAGCAGCAGCCGCAGCGCCTCCTTGCGATAGCTGCGCAAGGTATGGGGCGAGCCGGCGTATTCCGCGAGCCACAGCCGCACGGCCTCGACGTCCGTGTCGGCCGCGATCTGCAGGTGACCGCCGCGTGCGCGGTTGGTGCCGTTGCGCCCGTCGAGAGCCGCAGGCAGCGCGATCGACAGCACCGGTTCGGGCGATTCGGAGGCGATGACACTCAGATTCATGGTGTGACGCGTTTTGATTGGGGGTTTCGGCAGCGTACACGATAGGAACTTGCGATTATGGGCGTTATCACAAATGTTTGCCTGGTACCGTTACAGATATAACGTTATACGGCGATATACGGCCTATAATTTTCTACGTAGCACCCTCTTCGACCTTTTCGCGGTGAATTTGCGCCATGAGCCGTATCAGTGACACCCGAATCCGCACCCGGGAAGCCGCCGCACAACTGCTCGCGTCGGGCCGCCTCGCGCATAAACTCACCGTCGACCTGATCTATGCGGAAATCCGCCAGGGCAGCCGCACCACCATCAATGACGAGCTCAAACTGTGGAAAGACGAGCAGACGCGCAACGACGCGCTCTCCGCAGCATTGCCGCCGGATGTCGCCAACGCGATGCTGTCGGTGTGGGCGCTCGCAGTCGTGCATGGCGAACAGGTCTTTGGACAACGCAGCGAAGAACTCGAGGCAGAAGCCGCGGTTGCCACGACGCGCGCGGACGCGCTCGAGGCCGCCCAAGCCGAACTTCAGGCTACCGTTCGCGCCATTCGCGCTCAGCTTGACGATCAGCGGACCCAGCTTGCGGCATTGCTGACCGAACTCGCGCACGCCCAGGCCGAACGGGACAGCGCGCTCCGGCAGGCCGAAGGCGCCGTCACCGAACGAGATGTCGGCCGCGCGCAGTCGCAACAGGCGCTGCATGATGCACGATCCGCTCATGCCCGCGAACTGGAAGCCGTGAGAACCCATCACGCGCAGCATGAGGCCGCCTTGCGGGCCGAGGTCGATCAGGCCACTTTTAGGCTCGAAGGCGTTCAGAAACACGTCATGCTGCAGGCCGAGGAGGCGCGTGAAGCGCAGCGGCGCGCCGAGGCTGAGGTGTCGGAAACCCGGCAGCGTAACGAACTGCTTGTCTCGGAAATCCAGCAGATCTCGGCCGACGCTGCTGAACACAGGCGGCTCGCGACGCGGCATGAGCGGCAATTGGCTAGCGTGACGGGTGAGGTTCGCGATCTGCAGCGCGATCGTGATGCACTGGCTCGCCAGGTTGCGCTGTTGCAGGGCCAGATCAAGGGGCGCGAAGAAGCGTTGCCAGGCAGCAGGACGCGACGTTCGGCTCGAAAAGCCTGATCGTACGTCGTGCGATCCCGGAGCGACGCGAACCTTGCCGACTCGCGGATGGGCTCTCGCGTCAGTGGTTATATGCGCCGCGGCTCAAAGTTCGATTTATGCGATTCCCTGCTCGCCAGGCGAAGCATTCCCTCTTAGGCATAGCTCAACTTGCGCGGCGCGGCGACGACCGACCGTTTGGAATGCTGCGCACGACGCCTCTGTCAGTCTCCGCCGCGTAATCATGCTAGCGTCGGGGCTCTCCTTGATCTGTTTGGGCGAGAGTCTTTTGGATCGTGGATGCAGACGCCTCGAACGTCTTTTTTTGGGCCGCTCCCGGTTGAGCATTGGTCGGCCGCGCTGACTGGCCGCGTCACGCAGCAATCTATTTTTGCTGACGATCGCCTGGCCTAGTCAGCCATCCGCGAACGGGTAACATGTCGCTATAGATCATCAAATCCGGCCTTACACTGCAGATCTACCCGTACCGCATTTTGAATCGTTCGAAGCCTTTGGCCGCTTCCGGTGCAGGGCCTCACATTCATTCAGGCCGCACAGCAGCCGAAGCCGGCCGACTCTTTCAGCACCGCTATCCTTAGAGAACTCAGAGCCGTTAGTGGGTCAGCACTCGAGCTTGGTCGCCCATGCGAAGTTTTCATCTTCACCAAAGAATTTTAATGCCCAGACGACGTCTCGGCGCACACAATGATCGACGAGCTGCTGAAGCACGTTCAACCGAAGGTTACGCATCATGCCAACGAGATTGGCGTTGTCTTCTCGTAACATCTCGTTTTGGACGGAACCGGCAAGGTATTCGAGAACGGCTCGCTCCGGAACGGACACGGGCATTCTTGGATGACGGGCAGGAAGGATCGAAATTGCAAAGCCAGCGCGCAACTGCTCGTCGAAGAGTCGTTCATGCTGATACGTCAAGAGCAGCAGATCGCTAGCCCATGTTGGGAAACGCTGAGGGGTGTCGCCCCACAAGTTAATCCGGACCCGGGCTAGCAGAGAGTAACGTATGCCCTGCATGTCCAACGCCGCCCGGCCGCTGACGTGGAGTCCAGGGGTCTTACGAGCAAAAAAAGCAACCGTACCATCTACGGTCGGCGAGTCGCCCCTGAGAAGATATGCGCCCTGTGAGAGGTATCGCAACCAGCCCTCATCGATGAGCCTGGCCGTGTCGTCCTCGGTCAACCCATATTGGGCGAGAAAGGTCTCATCCATCGGCTCCCCGCGCGGCGCGAAGTCCATTAGGAGCTGGGCCATTCGGACCGTATCAGCCACGATCAGTTATTTTCTTAAGCGCGAACCGGACCGCCGTCGCAGTGTTTAATTACGCCCGCCTGCATAAACGAGCTCCAGAGGCGCGTGATTGGGCAAGAACTGCTGGACTCGCGAACAAGGGCGCACCTCGTCTTCCTCAGTTCTGTACCAATACTCTCGTCCCGTCGTGTTAGCCCCCGCCCCTTTCTGGCACCACAGTTCGGCCAACCTTAGCAACGCAGCCGGGCTTTCCTGCGTGCCGCTTCTCATCACATACACAGAGAAGGAGTTGGGCGACAGTTGATCAATGACAGAGACCAGCATCTCTGGGCCAACGACGAGCAAACCGTCGGGCAGGCTTCCACGGAGATTCGAGTCATGGACCTGAAAAATCCAGAAGGTCATCACCTCGTCCGTCCAGCCCACACATCGCCACGGCACGTAGGGTTGAGCAATCGCCTTTCGAAACGCATTCGCTTCGGCCCAGGTTGCATCTGTGAACAACATTCAATTTCTCAAGTAATGGCGTTTCGCTGAGTCGCTAGACAACATTATATGTTGCGTCCCAACATTTCGTGATGTTACCAGATGACGCGGATACGGTGACCATTGAATGTTGTTAGACAACATTGGATGATGACCTTGACTGCCGGGAACGAGCGGAAGACCGCAAAATACTTGGGACGCGCGCTTTCGGTAGCCCGCACCGATGCCAAGCTTACGCAAGAGCAAGTGGCGGAGCATTTGGGCGTATTTGTGGAGACGATCAGTCGGTTCGAGCGCGGGACGAACTGGCCGACGGTTCCCCGTTTGCTTGCTCTCGCTGACTTGTACAAAATTCCGGTGTCAACGCTACTTCGTCGTGGTTCTGACCGGGCAGTCGATCTCGGCTTAGAACTCGCAGAACAACTGGAACGACTCAACAATGACGATCGCGCCTGGGTTAGCGGTCTGGTGAAGGACATTTGCTCTCGTCTCCATACCTCCGACCAGCTTGCGAACGTCACCAAGGCAAAGGAACGCCGCTAGCTACGGAGCAATCTTCGATTCCCCAAGGTCGACTGCGTCATTGATTTGGCACTGGGCGGATCCGACGCGAAGGATCGTCATACTTCCATTTGATCGGTTTCAGGTTTTCGTTATGCTCGCGGATGTAATGCATGAGTTTGCGATCCAGATCTTTTACTGAAGTGAAGATGCCACGGGCAATCACATCACGCTGGATGCGGGAGAAACAGTTCTCCACTTGGTTGAGCCACGACGAGTAGGTCGGGGTGAAGTGCGAGCTCACGTTGCGATGCGCGTCGAGGGACGCGGCGAGTTGCTCCGTCTTATGGCTACTCACGCTGTCAGAGATGACATGGATTTCTCTGCGTTTGGGCTGGCTAGCGACGACGTCGGTCAGGACCTCCGCGAATTGTTCGCTGGTGTGGCGCGCCGCCGTTTTGCCCAGCACCGTGCCGCGCTTGAGCTGCGTCACGAGCTTCACGATGGCCTCGGGCGTGTTCGCGATTTCGCCCATATACCCCACCTCGCCTGCCGTGTCGGCGAGCGCCACGGCAATCGTTTCCTGATGGACGTCCAGGCCCACGTACTTGCCTAGCGCCATAAGTGACGCGTATAGCGCCCGAGAGCTCCTAATCAATGAGTCGGGAACTCGCTCCGACGGCGCGCATCACTTCAAAATGGGCCCTCTGTTTTAAACAGTACAACGTATTGATTGTTTGATAAGCATTCCGCTTGCATCTGATTGCGTTCAGCGTATGCGCCCTCCGCCAAGGACAGCTTTTTAAGCACTTTGGATTCGTAACGCGTACGTATAATATCTTACAAATCAAGTACTTATGCTTTACACCCAGCGAAATTGGGAGCACGATTGACACACTTGGCAAAGGCCGCCGTCGTGCGCGAAGACCAGTCTGCTCGTCCGCACATCCTTGCGCGTGCAACTTTCCGCATCCCCGTCGGCGATACCGGCGATCGACGGTAGTCTGAAGCGTCCGCATACAGTTTTGCCACGCGATTACCCTATTAACGCTGCCGTTTCAGCGTTAGGAGGCAAAAATGCGTCTACGCACCGTGACGGATTGGATCGGCGGCGGCTGTGGCCAAGGCCACTTGGACAGATATCGCCCCCTGCATCGTCTGACTCGCCGAAATATCTCCCGTCGACATAATCAGGTTACCTGCGTTCTGCCCGGTTACAGGCGGTCCGCTCATTTCAGGCGCGCCGAGCTGGGCAAACTAGCGCTACTGGCATTGTGGGCCGGAGCGCTAGATGTACGCGAACACTACCCTCTCTGGCCTTTCCGCCACATGCATCCCCTATATGATTGGCCATTCGCTGATCTGGATCTGGGGATGTGCTCAGGAACTCTCGAGGTCGCAGAGGCTGCCGGCAACCTGAGGCTGGCAATCGGCGGTGACCTCCCTGCCCCAGTCGAACTTGACCTGATGGTGACTGTGGGCACCACGGACCGTCCGGAGAGCCTCCTTTTGATGTGCGACGCCCGGCCTCACAACACCTCAAAGTCCGAATACGACTTCACTCGGGAAGAGACAAGCCGGCGTTATGCTTTGGCCAACGGCATGCGCTTCACGATCATCGACCCTTCCGTATTGCCGGTATCGTTTGTCGCGAATTTGGACAGCCTTTCGTATTCCGTCAACGCAGTGCGCAGGATCGAAGACCCCGCACGCTTTGCTGTCTTAAGCGACCAACTCGCACGACAACTCGAAGTCGACACCATCACGTCCGCTGTCGGCGCGATTGCAAGCCGATTCGCCGTTGACGAGCAAATGGTGTGGCTAGCCTTCGACCATCTTGCTTGGACGCAGGGTATCGACATCGATATTTGCCGACCGATCTCCCGAATCGACGCTGTCGTCCCCGGGGGATTCGAACGACAACGACGAATACAAGAGTTTCTGGTTGGAGCGTTACGTTGATGTGGCTGCGTGAAAACGATATCGTCGAGTCGACTGATGTTGGTGCGCCTCTGCCTTCTCCGATGCGCGTACTCAGTATCGACGATGAAAACGTTTGGCTCATCGCACTACAAGTGCCGCAGCGGTCTCGCTACGCCAGTGGACCGCGCTCAATCCGCTGTGCTGATCTGATAGCCTGGCTGCGGGACGGCAAAATCCGTGTTTGCGACCAACCCGTACCTCCGCTTTGGCTACTGACTGATGCACAACTCAACGTACGTTACGGCGCGGGCCGGACCGGAGCATGCGCAATCCTGCGCGTCAGGGACCGGGCATGGACGATCATCGAACCGTTCGTCTGTGCCTTCACGGTAGCGGAAGCGATGTGCAACTCACGGTTGCGACACTGGGTGGAAGCCACCAGCGTTGAGCAGCAATGTTCAAAAACATGGCTTTACCATAACATTCACTTGTACTGGGCCGGGGGCAACGAGAGAAACGCACTCTTGCCCTCCTTTCCGAACTGCGGGGCCAAGGGAAAAACGAGATTTCAAACCAGAAAGCTCGGTCGGCCTAATGCGGCCACGCTCAGCGGGGAAGCGGACGCCGAAGGGTTTGTCATGAATTGTGATGCGATTGAGAAAATCCAATTCGGCTGGCATTCATACCTCTTCGGCCGTTCCATCAGAGAAGCATACCTGGAGACGTGTGCCGTTTTCTGGAGAGCCGGGTTCAAGAAGGATGACGAGGGAATCGATCAGCCCATCTTGCTCCCCGCGCTGGAACGCCCTTCAGAGCGCCAATTTGCCTATTGGGGCCCCAAAGGTGACCCTTCGTTGCAGGCCTCTCGCGTGCTAATGGGTGAGGCGAAATGGAATCAAACTCACAGAGCCTTGCCCGGAACGGCCACTCAGGACATCGTTAAAATCGGCCAACGTGGGTGGATGGACTCCTCCCCCTGTGACGTTCACCTCTGTTCCATCGCCTCGAGGCTTGTTTCGGTGGGTCCCGCCACTTGCCTCTACATCATCGATGCCAGAAGCGAGATGATCGCAGGCTTCTATGTCGGTTTCGAAGCGCCGTCGGCAAGAACGGCCCTGCTTGCAGCCGCCCACGCCGCCATGCCGAAGGGCGCGTGGTGCCAACGCTACGGATTCGACAGTGTTTCATCTGACGCGATTCCCGCGATCAGATTCGATGGAATTCTGACCGACAATGGCGAATTCCGAAATGCCCTGGCCATCTCGGTTCACACGAGAGCGTGGGAAGGAAAGATTGAGTTCGCACGTAGCCGCGACGGTGCAGCGAAGGGCACCATTGAGTCTGACCACCATACTCGCCACACGATCTTGGACCATCGCCTCGCTGGTACGACACACGGCAGAAGAGCCGAACCAGGAGAAAAAGATCCAGCCACACAAGCCGCGCTGACCTGCTACGAGTATGTGCGACAGTTTATTCGGTTGGTTCTGTATCACAATACCAAACAGCGGGTGCCGCATCTCGTGAGCAGCGAAATGCGAGACGAGTTGGACGTGAATGCAACGCGCATCGATGTCTATCGGTGGCTCGTTCGACACGGCTACTCGAACGGCGCCCCTCCGGCGCAAGACCTGATTCGAGCTCGTATGCTGCCGCAATGGTCCGCCGTAATCACCGAGCGCGGTCTTTTCATCGAACGCCCGGACCGCGGAAAAAAGCGAGAACTCATCGAGCGATGTCGGTTCGTGAGCAAGTATTTGCTTCAATCAGGGTTGATGGCCAAGGCACGCAAGGGACCGATTCCGACCAGCGTCACACTCGATCCAAACGATCCGAGCGTTGCGTGGCTTGCGACCGAAGACGGCCTTCAACCACTCGAGAACGTTCACCCGGATTTTCGATTGCTGGCTCAGGCAACGGTCCAAGATCTCTTGTCAATCCAAGACAACGACAATCTCGTCAAGTTTCACAGCCAAGGTGCCCGCGATCAAGATGACATCGAGTTCATCAACGCCCGAGAGACGGAAAATAACGCCGCGAAAGCCGCTAAGCAACAAGCAATCGATGACTATACGGTGCTGCATGGCCAACCACCATCGAAACAAAAGCTGAAAGCGGGAGTACGCGACAACCGACAACGGGAGATAGAACTTCTCTCTCACAATGATGCGCAATCTCGGCGTGCACCAATGGACGAAAATCAGGAGCCCAGCGTCATCGAACCGACCGACGAATACCCCGAGTTCGCTCGACGGAGCCAAAAAAACACCGCTCTGTTCGACGACAACTTAGCCGCACTACGCACCTCAAGGCGAAGGAGAAGCCAATGAAGCCAAGCATACCCCATGTCGCGTCATATGGGTCATCCGAAGTCAACGGTCCCAACCCATTGCTTGCCCCGCTCGGACCGAAGCTCATTCCGAATGCGCCGCATGAGCACTGCCGCGATTATCTGCCTCTCACTGAAAGCCATTTCGTCCCGACACCAGCGGTCCTTAATGCCATCAGACACATTCACCAGTTGCTGCAAAGTGGAGACTTCGAACATCATCCGGGCGGGGACTCGTGCATGGTGCAAATGCATGAGATCCCATCCCTGCCGGCAAGGGGAGTGCCCAACCTGCTAGGGTGGGCGACCAACGCTAAACGCACGGAGACATGGAGTATGACAAGAGTAGGAAAGAGTGCGACGTGGATGCGAACCCTCAGCCTTCTTCGGCGAGACATCAATCACGGGCACAACGAGTTCGACGATAGCTTAGCCGCACTGCGGGCTTCAAGGGGATAGGGGAGCCATGAGATCCAGTGACCGCCGAACGGCGTCCGACGTACTCTGTGAAGCTTTTGGTCCCAACCCGTTGCTCGATGCGCTCGGGTCAAAGCTTGCTCCGCACGAGCTTGCCGAACGCCTCTGCTATCGTCCGTTGGACAAGCTTGCTTGGTCCGAGGTGCCGCTTGAGCATCGCGAAGATTTCCTGCCTCTAATCGAGAGTCATTTTGTCCCAACGCCGACGGCCCTGGATGTCGCAAGACGCATTCAGCAGTTGCTACGAAGTGGGTACATTGAGCGCCATCCCGGAGTGGCCTCATGCAGAAAACGAATGCATGAAATCGCGGCCTTGCCGGGCGCACTCATGTGTGACCTGCCATGGTTCGCGACCAACGCAAAAGGCATGGCGATACGGGGTATCACAGGAGTCGGAAAGAGTGCAACCTGGACGCGAACCCTGAGCCTGTTTCCACAAGTCGTCGATCATGGCCCCAACGAAAATGCGCGCTGGCTGCGCGCCAAGCAGCTCGTCTATGTAGTCGCCCAGATGAGCGCCGACACATCACGTGCCGGCTTCCTTGCGAATATCCTGAAGTCGGTCGATCGTGCATTGAACACGAATTATCACGATAACTACATCGTCAGGAACAGACCAAGCATCGAGAAGCTCATGGTCATCGTTGCGGCGGTACTCAGCGATCACTACTGTGGCGTTCTCATCATCGAAGAGATTCAGGAACGCAACTTCGCAGCCAGTCCAGAGAGAAAAAATATCCTTTTGTTCTTTTTACGTCTGCTCAATTTTGGCATACCGGTCGTGCTGGTCGGCAATCCGCTTGGATTTTCCGATTTCGATGAGTTTGCCCAGGATATCCGGCGACTATATAAGGCCGGTGCGATCGACCTGTGGCCCGCATCGAATATCGACGACATCGAGTGGAATGAGTTCTTTATCCCGGGAAAGATTCAATTCAATGTCGTCAATGCCGGATTTGAGCTCACGCCAGAATTGAAGAGCGTGTTCTTCCAATGCTCAGCTGGCGTTCACGGTTATTTCGAAGATCTGTGGCGGATCACGCAAGCCCACATGATTCGCCGAAAAGAGAGAAAGGTCACTGCACAGCGTGTCTTGATGGCTTATCAAAGCGACGACATGAAGGAACAACGGCCTGTCATCCGAGCCCTCTATCGCCGTGACTTGCAAGCGATGAGCAATTTCAAGGACATTCCGACTGAGCATTTCGCGGCGCACTGGAGCCTGACGCCAACAAACAACATCGAAAAAGTGCACGCTGGAACGCCCGCAGTCGATCGCCTTCCTTCCAGTGCGCCCGCAAGCGCCCATTTGACGGTGCCGCGGTTTGTTAAGGCCGAGCAAAAGTTTCAACGGCAAAAGAAAAATCAAAAAATCGAGGAGGAACGCGTAAGGAGACTGTCGGAACTGCTTGACCCTCAAGATCTTCGGTCGAGCCAGGCACGAGAACTACTGCAGCAAGAAGCGGAGGCGCTTCATCGGGCCCTGCACTCGCCGACGTCAAGCAGCAGGCCCGACAAACATCGAACAGCAAAAAGTGTCCGAAAAACACGCGCGAAATCAGATTCTGATTGACTGGTCCCAGAGACAACAAAACGCCATATTTTATCCGTTTATGTTGACTTCACCGAAAAGAATGCTTGGGAAGAGATCGATAATACTCAATGGATCGAGACATATGGTGTACGATTGGCAATAGCTTTTGCCGATTACCCCTCGGGGCAGGCACATAAATGATAACCGTATCGAGCCAAAGACGATCGTTGTCGCGTGCCCAGTTCAATGCACGTGTTGCCGATTCCTCAGCTTCATCATGATTGCGATCAGACAAGGCCGTACATATTGCCGATCTATTGGCCAACCGTCCGCGCAACCTGTATCGCGATCGCAATCGAACTGGCAGTATTGCCAGCAGCCACTCGCAATCGTTTTGGTACATCCACTCGATGTGTCGCGGCATCGCCCTTTGCCATTGGTCTAAAAAGAAGAGGCTGTGATCCCCGTCGATGGCTTGCATCAACACATCGCGATGCCAATGCTTGAGGTTTTCTACAGGCCCGCAAGGCTGCGCATCCCTACGGAGCTGCCGTCGATCCCCCCATCTGGACATCATTCTTTCAAAGGCGATCGCCCGAGTGTATGCGTCGAACCAAGGCACAATGTCGTGCACCCTACCTCTGGGTTCGTCCAGTAAACCATGGTCTGTACGCACTTGACGCCAGCATATACCCGCATACAAATCCAACAGCATCGAGACAGGATATCCTTTGCTAGACAGAGCGTGTTTGATTTCCGCATCTTTGTCAGGAGGTAGTCGAAACGGCATTTGAACCGGCCGCATCAAGTCTTCAGGCTCTCGCCGACTCGAAATCGGTGCATTCGAATCACACAAGAGAAGCCCCGCCCAAACTTCACCGTTCTTCTGGCAGAGCGCGATATGGCTCATGAGCAATAGGTGCAGCAACGGAGGCGCCTCATAGCTCCTGTTTTCGAGGGCCCTCGCTACTATTGGAGCGGAAAATTGAACCTTCAGCTGATCGCCAAGTGCCTGGCCGGAATCGAGCCTCCAGTTGGACAGAACTGACTCGACCAGACCTGCAGCGCGCCGCAGGGCTACCGTCTCACCGTCCATATAATTTTTATACAATCCGCTGCGACGCTCTGGCATCAGTATCGACCAATCACCGCTGAACGCAGTCGCAAGAACGTTCAATAGAGACGAATAGCCTGGTGAAATGTCCGATTTTTGGACTATTAGCGGTTTTCCACATTGTGAGCATAACGGCAAAGGAAGTCGCGTCTTCCACGAGCATCCCAGCCTACGGCCACAGTTTTGACATGCCCCTATGAGTTCATCGCGGTGAATGATGCAATGATCCACTCCAGGAATTTGATGAAACGTGCGCCAATGTGCGACGCCCGTCAACGACAAATCATCGTCGACGCATTTCAGACAGAGATGCAAATTCTTCTTGGCGATTGGAGTATTGTGATGCCCCGCCAGAAAGCCCGTCCATCGCCCGCTCGCGCCTATCTTCATGACGGTGTCTCGCCATGTCTGTCGGATGCTTCGAGGTAATGGATACGCGTACAGCGGCCAGAGTGTGTGATTATGCAGAATACTGTCAACGTCGCTGAAGGTTCCGCTACCGATCTGGCTTGCGCAGAGCGCCGCTCCGATGCCCAGCGCGCTTTCAGGTCTCACCGATTTCGTCCCAAATAGCGTCATCATGGTGTGACACTGCGAAGAATCGCAATTCAAGCGATTGACGAGTATCGCGAAGGAACTCAGCGTTGTGCCCATCGGCACCCACGGAATGTTCACGAACATGACTCAGCAATAAAGTTGAAAACGATGGCCATTCCGATTGCGTCCTCGCTGAAGGCAGTTGCCAAACCTGTCAGAAGCTGCCTTTTCTTATCACGCAGAGAGGCATCCTCGCAAGGGTAACAGGAGGATTTCGCCGACCTTTTACTTTTGTTCTCGTTCTCAACTTCTTTGTTCCATGACAAAATATTGTCCGAAGTCGCCCGTTGCACTTTCAGGAATCTGCCGCCGATACACCCGGTCTGGTACGCTCCCCGGTTTCATCGGCTGCAAAAAACACGAAATACTTATGGACACTCCTTTCAACGAACGCGGCGTCACGCTCTCGCGCGCCGGCCTGTCGGCGTCGGGGCAGATGATTCCGCTGCGCGACTTGCGCACGGCGCGCGTCGTGAAGATCCCGCGTCAGAAGCCGCTGCCCGTCATCATCGCTGTGATCGGGCTCGTCGCGCTCGTCGCGGGCATCTTCACGGGCTCCGGCCCGGCGCTCGTGCTCGGCGTGATGACCATCGTGGTGGGTTATCTCACGTGGATCACGCAGGACGTGATCTTTCAGTTGATGGTCGTGACGCCCGATGGCGAGCGCGAAGTGCTCATCACGAAGGATCAGGAATTCGCGGATAAAGTGGCGACGCTAGTCGGCGAAGCCGTCGCGAAACATGCGGCGAGCGCGCCCGCCAAGCCGCAAGCGTGAATTTGATGCGGCGTTTATACGGCGGCGCGTTTCTTTAGCCCGGTCTTTAGGCGCGCGGCGCTAGAGTTCAAGCGTTGCCACTACGAGCCGTCGCTGGACGGCTTACATCGATGGACCTCCGCACTTCTTCCGATTCATCCACCGTCGCCCATACGCTCGGCGGCGGCTCGCCGCGCCGCCGCGAAGCGCGTCACTGCGTCGCGTTCGATCTGACCGTTCCGGGCCTCGACTCGTCGCCCGCGCGCGAAGTGCTCGCGTATGCGTTCGGCGCGCTCGCGCAGGCGTACGTCGTCGAGACGAGCCGCCTCCACGACTGCACGACGCTCTATGTCGAGACCGACAGCGAAGACATCAACGACGTCATCGGCACGCTCACCGCGCATTTCCCCAACGCGACGCTCGGCCGCGTGATCCGTGTCACGCGGCACTGAACGCGTCGTCAGGTCACCTGTAGCGGCTCCACGTGCCAGATATCGCGCGCATACTCCGCGATCGTGCGATCCGACGAGAAGATGCCCATGCCCGCGACATTCTCGATCGCGCTCTTCGTCCAGGCGTCCTTGTCGCGGAACTTGAGATCGACTTCGGTCTGCGTCTTGTCGAAGCTGTCGAAGTCGGCGAGCACCATGTAATGATCGCCCCAGTCCACGAGCGTGTGGAAGATATCGTAGAAACGATGTGGCTCTTCCGGCGAGAAATGCCCGAGGCGGATCTGGTCGAGCGCGAGTTTCAGTTCCGCGTTCTCCTCGTAAATCTGCCGCGGCCGATAACCCGCCGCGCGCAAAGACTCGATCTCATCGGTCGTGTTGCCGAAGATGAAGATGTTCTCGCGCCCGACCGCATCGCAGATTTCGATGTTCGCGCCATCGAGCGTGCCGATGGTCAGCGCACCGTTCAACGCGAGCTTCATGTTACCGGTACCCGAAGCCTCGGTGCCGGCCATCGAAATCTGCTCGGACAGATCGGCCGCCGGAATGATGAGTTCGGCCACGCTCACGCCGTAGTTCGGAATGAAGCCGACCTTCAGCCGGTCGCCGATGAGCGGGTCCGCGTTGATTCGCTTCGCGACATCGTTGATGAGCTTGATGATGTTCTTCGCCATCTTGTACGCGGACGCCGCCTTGCCCGCGAACATCACGACGCGCGGCGTCCAGTCCTGCTCCGGATTCTCGCGGATGCGGTTGTAGCGCACGATCACGTACAGGATGTTGAGCAGTTGCCGCTTGTACTCGTGGATGCGCTTCACCTGCAGGTCGAACAACGCTTCCGGATTGATGATCGCGTTGGCGTCGCGTTTGGCGCGTTCCACCAGGCGAAGCTTGCTCGCGAACTTCGCGTCGTGAAAGGCCTTGCAGAACTCGGGATCGTCGCGCCATTCGCGCAGACGGCCGAGCTCAAAGAGATCGGTGCGCCAGCGCGGTCCGAGCCGCTTGTCGATCAGCGCGGACAGCGACGGACTCGCCTGCGCGAGCCAGCGTCGCGGCGTGACGCCGTTCGTCACGTTCGTGAAGCGCTCCGGATACATGCGCGCGAAATCGGAGAAGATGTTCTGCACCATCAGTTGCGAGTGCAGCTTCGATACGCCGTTCACCTTGTGGCTCGCGACGATCGCGAGATGCGCCATGCGCACGCGCCGCTGACCGTATTCGTCGACGAGCGAGATACGGCGGATCAGTTCGACATCGCGCCCGAACTTCTCGGTGACCTGCTTGAGGAACTGCGCGTTGATCTCGAAGATGATCTCCAGATGCCGCGGCAACAGACGCGCGAGCATCTCGACGTCCCACGTTTCGAGCGCCTCGGGCATCAGCGTGTGGTTTGTGTAGGAGAACATCTGCTGGATGAGCTTCCACGCCTTGTCCCACGGCAGATGATGCCTGTCGACGAGAAGACGCATCAGCTCCGGAATCGCGAGCACCGGGTGCGTGTCGTTCAGATGCACCGCGACCTTTTCCGCGAGCCGCCCGAAATGCGTGTGCGTGCGCTGATAGCGGCGAATCAGATCCTGCATCGTCGCGGAGACGAAGAAGTATTCCTGACGCAGACGCAGTTCGCGGCCGGCCTGCGTCGAGTCGTCCGGATACAGCAGCCGCGACACGTGCTCGGACGTGTTCTTCGCCTCCACCGCGCGGCGATAGTCGCCCTGATTGAACGCGGACAGGTCGAACTCGTCGGTCGCGCGCGCGGACCACAGGCGCAGCGTGTTCGTTGCCGTCGTGGCGAAGCCGGGGATGACCGTGTCGTAGGCCATCGCGTTGACGTGCTCGGTGTCGATCCAGTCGGTGCGATCTTCGTGCTGCACGGTGCGGCCGCCGAAGTGCACCGTGTACACGACCTCGGGCCGCGGAAACTCCCACGGATTGCCCGCGCGCAGCCAGTAATCGGGCATCTCGACCTGATTGCCGTCGACGATCGTCTGCCGGAACATCCCGTATTCGTAGCGGATGCCGTAGCCGAAGCCCGGCACGCCGACGGTCGCCATCGAATCGAGGAAGCAGGCCGCGAGTCGCCCGAGGCCGCCATTGCCGAGCGCGGCGTCCGGCTCCAGGTCTTCGAGCGTCGCGAGATCGACGCCGAGGCCGGCCAGCGCGTCGCGCACCTCGTCATAGATGCCGAGCGCGAGCAGCGCATTGCTGAAAGTTCTGCCGATGAGAAACTCCATCGACAGGTAGTAGACGCGCTTCACGTCCTGCTCGTACTGCAGCCGCGTGGTGCGCATCCAGCGTGCGACGAGACGATCGCGCACCGCCAGTTCGGCGGCATGGAGCCAGTCGCGCGGCTGCGCGGTGACTGCATCTTTGCCGACGCCGTACATCAGGCGGTTCGAGATGGAGCGCCTGAGCGCATCGACAGTGCTGTTGAGCTGGTCGAATTCCAGGTCGACGGATGTCATCGGAACCTCCGGTTTTTGCGACATATGCAACGACCGCGAAAGCATGACGGGAGTTCACACCGGTTGCCCCATATTGGCGCGCTGATCCGGTCAAGCGGGTGCGGACGTGCCTGAACGTGCAGGTTACGCCAGTTTTATTTATTTTGGTATGACACGCCGAAACCGCGACGAGGCCCGCGGATTGCTTCCGGCAACCGCACGGGCCCCTCGAGAAGAGGAAATTTGATTCGGAATCCGTATGTTTTCGATGCGATCAGCGGCGCGGCGCGCGGGCGGCGATCAGCAGAAGCGCCGCGAGCGAGACGGCCAGCAGGATCAGCGAGAGCGCCGATGCCGGCAGATAGTAGCCGCGATTGACCTGCCCCACGACAACGATCGGCACCGTCGCGAAACCGGGCGGATAGACGGTCAGCGTCGCGCCCAGCTCGCCGAGCGAAAGCGCGAAGCCGAGCGCGAGGCTCGCGCGGATCGCGGGCACGAGTTGCGGCAATACCACGCGCGCGAGCACCATCCGCGGCGGCGCGCCGAGACTCGCGGCGGCCTCGCGCAGGATCGTGAGCTCGGGACGCAGCGCGGCGGCCGCGCAGCGATAGCAGAACGGCAGCACGAGCGCGAGCTGCACCAGCACGACGATCGCGGCCGATCCGGACAGATCGAGCGGACGCTTGTGATACGCGATCAACACCGCGAGCCCGAGCACGACGCTCGGCACGCCGCTGCCCATCATCGCGACGGCATCGACGAGCGCGCCGAGACCGCGCCGGTCGCGCCCTTCCAGCGCGAGCGCGAGCCACAGACCGAGCGCCGTGCCGATGAACGCGACGCCGAGACCGACTTCGAGGCTCGTGATCACCGCATCGAGATCGCTCGACGAAAGCCGCGCGAACCAGCGCGTGCTGAAGCCATCCGGCAGGATCGTTCCCGACCAGTGCGACGCGACGCTCGACAAGGCGACGACGACCACCGGCAGCACGAACAGCCAGAAGCACAAGAGCGCGACGAAGCCCGTGAACGCGAAGCGCAGGAACGCGCCGGGCGTGAATCGCGACGAAACCGAAAGCTGCATGTCAGCGGACTCCCGCGCGACGATTGACGCGCCTGTATAGCGCATAGAGCGACAGCGACATCAGCAGCATCACGACCGAGCCGGCAGCCGCGGTGGGCAGATCGAGATCGACGGTCGCCGCGCTGTAGATCGCGATCGGCAAGGTGATCAGATGCGCGCTGCCGAGCACGAGCAGAATGCCGAATTCGTTCAGCGTGAGCAGGAAGCAGAGAATCGTTCCCGCGGCGATGCCCGGCCACGCGAGCGGCAACACGACCTTCGTCGCGACCATCCAGCCATCGGCGCCGAGACTTTTCGCTGCTTCGACGAGCCGCATGTCGAGCGTTGCATACGATGCAAGCGTCGGACGGACGACGAACGGCGCATAGAACACGACTTCCGCGAGGATCACGCCGCCGATGCCGAAGAGGAAATCGAGCGGCGTCGCATCGAGCGAAAAGATCCGCTGCAAGCCGATGCTGACGGACCCTTGCGAGCCGTAGAGAAAGATCAGCGTGAACGCGACCAGAAACGACGGAAACGCGACGAACAATTCGAGGAAGCGCGTGAGCAGACGCGCGCCCGCGAACGGCCTGAAGAACAACATCGACGCGATCGCGACGCCGAGCAACGAAGCGATGCTCGCGCTCGCGACGAGAATGCCGAGCGTCGTGCCGATCATGCCGCGCGTTTCCGGGTTGCCGAAGAACGCGGTGTACGCATGCAGCGTGAAGCCATTCGCGCCGGTCACGCTGAGCATCACGAGCCGCGCGAGCGGATAGACGACGAGCGGCCCGAGCACGAACACGAGTATGAAGAGCAGATGCCATTGCCCTTTGCGCTCGCGGCGCTTCGCTTCTTCGGCATGGGCGGCGAATTGCGCGGAAAGATCCGCGTCGCTGATGCCGCCTTCGTTGCGCGCGACGCTGTCAGGAACGAACAAGGACGACATCGTCAGCCTCGAAGCGAAGGGACACGCGCGTGCCTTTCTCGGGCATGCGCGAATGGCCGCGTTGCGTCGTCACGAGCACGGGCTCGTCGGGCGACGCATCGAGCGCGACGGTAATGGACAGCGCCGCGCCATACCATTCGACGGACGCGATGGTGCCGTGCAACGGACCTTCGCCCAGCGGCACGATCGTGAAGCGCTCGGGACGGATGCACGCGAGACGTTCGCGCTCGTCGTGCCGCGCATCGCCGACGGGATACACCACGCGCGGCGGCAACAGATTCGCCGCGCCGAGATAGCGCGCGACGAAGGCATCGTTGGGCGCGTCGTACAACTCGCGCGGCGCGCCGAGTTGCGCGATGCGGCCATCGCGCATCAGGAGCGTGCGATCGGAGAGCACGAGCGCATCGTCCTGATCGTGCGTCACGCAGACGATCGTCAGATTCGGCAGGCGCTCATGCAATGCCTTCAACTCGCTGCGCACCGACGCGCGCAGGTTGGCATCGAGCGCGGAGAGCGGTTCGTCGAGCAGCAGCACATCCGGTTCGATGACGAGCGCACGCGCCAGCGCGACGCGCTGCTGCATGCCGCCGGAAAGCTGCGCGGGCATCACGTGACCGGCATCGGAAAGCTGCACGAGCTTGAGCGCATCGGCGACGCGCCTCGCGACCTCGCCCGCCTTCAGCTTGCGCGCACGCAGCCCGAACGCGACGTTGTCGAATACGGACAGATGCGGAAAGAGCGCATAGCTCTGGAACAGCAGCCCGAGATTGCGCTGATGCGGTAGCACGTGCGTAAGATCGCGGCCCGCTACGGTGAGCGTGCCCGCGAGCGCATCGGCCTTGACGAAGCCCGCGATGAAGCGCAACAGCGTGGTCTTGCCGCAGCCGCTTCGGCCGAGCACGGTGAGAAATTCGCCGCGACCGATGCGAAGCGAGAGATCGTCGAGCACGGTGCGCGTACCGAAGCGCACCGTCAGACGATCGATATGCACGCCCGGCGTCGAGTGGACGCCGGGCGCTTCTTTGGGAAGCGCGCTCACGTTACGACTTCGGCTTGACGACGTCGGTTTGCTTGCCCGTATTGCCGATGACTTCGGTCTTCCAGCGCTCGGTCCAGCCCGCCTTCTTCTGCATGACTTCGTTCCAGTCGACGGGAATGAGCTTCACGCCGGAGATCGCCTGCTTGACGGCTTCGCCGTTCTTGCCGGCGAGCGGCACGTCGGTGCGGCCCGGAATGCCGTAGATATCGGGCACTTTCGACTGCACCTCCGACGACATCAGATAGTCGATCAGCTTCTTGCCCGCCGCCTGATTCGGACCGCTCTTGATGAGGCCGATCGCATAGGGCAACTGGAACGTGGTCGGCGCTTCGCCCGCCTTGTGCGACAGGAAGAGCGGCTTGATCGAGAGACCGCCGTTCGCGGCATCGTCGAGGTCCATTTGCAGATCGCCGTTGGCGAACGCGATCTCGTTACGCGAGAGCAGCACGTCGAGATAGCCCGTGCCCTTCGTATGGAACTTGGCGCTTTGCTCGAGCGACTTGAGGTAATCGAATGCCTTGTCCTCGCCCATCAGTGCCGAGGTCAGGATGATG
Organism: Caballeronia sp. LZ029; assembly: GCF_031451275.1. Classification (NCBI taxonomy): domain Bacteria; kingdom Pseudomonadati; phylum Pseudomonadota; class Betaproteobacteria; order Burkholderiales; family Burkholderiaceae; genus Caballeronia; species Caballeronia sp. LZ029. Next base: position 394,791 of record NZ_JARUXO010000004.1, on the reverse strand, counting down.
ACGGCCATGCCGTCGCCTGCCGTCGCCGGATTCGAATACGCGATCTTGCCGGAGTAGTTCGGATGCAGCAGATCGGCGAAGGTCTTCGGCGCGGTCTTCGTGACTTCCGGATTGATCGCGAACGAGAAGTAGTTGTTGACGAACGTGGCCCATGCGCCGTCCTGCGCCTTGGCGATGGCGGGCACGTTCTTGTAGTTCACGCTCTGATAGGGTTGCAGGAGGCCGCCCTGCTGCGCCTGCTGGATGAAAGGCGGCAGCGTGACGAGCACGTCGGCCTTGGGCGAATCCTTCTCGACGGTCGCGCGATTCACCACTTCGCCGCTGCCCGCCGTGACGATGTTGACCTTCACGCCTTCCTTCTTTTCGAATGCGGGAAGCACGTCCTTGTAGAGATTCTCGAGGCCGTCGGCGGTGTACAGGACGACAGCGTCGGCGGCGTGGACGGGCATCGCGGCAAGCAGGGTGAAGGCGGCGGCGAACGCCGGCAGCACGGTGCGCGCGAGGCGGAAATCGCGGGTCATTTTTGGGTGTCTCGTGTAGAGGTGATGGATGGGTGGGGTGACCTTCAACCCCCAAGCATTGCAGAGGTCTGTGACATCGATGTGAAGGTTTTTTTGCTGGGCTTTCGGGGAATCCTGATTTCGTGTCGGTCTATTGGCACTGCCCCTGTGCGGGGCGGCAGTCACTTTCTTTGCTGCTGCAAAGAAAGTAACCAAAGAAACAGCTCATTTAGGCCCGCGGTCACACGCACGTTGGCCATGCTTGCCAGCCGCAGGCGGCACTCGCCTAAGTGTCGCCCTCACAGGCCCAGTCGGGCTTGGATCGCGCACGGTCTGCCGCCCGAAACGTTTCAGCGTGCTGGTTCAGCACGAAAGAGCTTCGGCACAGCGCTACGCGCTGCCGTCGGGTACGCGAGGGAAACCGTCGAAGAAGAAGCACGCGCAGACCCGATTGACTCATCGGCCGCGAAGCGGGCCGGAGCTATTTGGTGCTGAACCAGTTTCTTGTGTGATGCGATGAGTCAGACCGTGCGCGGTCCAAGTCTTTGTCTGCTTGCGGGGGCACTCGCTACTGCCGGGCCATTCAGCCAATCGCCTGTGCCGCGGCCGGTGTGAAGTGCTTAGGCTGGGGATAGCTGTTTCTTTGGTTACTTTCTTTGCAGCAGCAAAGAAAGTGACTGCCGCCCCGCATAGGGGCAACGCTAATAGACCACTAAGAAACCGGGATCCGGCGAACCAAACCCGACCATGCCGAAAGCAATGCATTCTTTCCGCAGGTAAAGCAATCCCCGAACACTCATCCGCTAGACTATCCCGCTTCGCAAGAAGCTCCAAACGAGGCATCAAGAATGTACAAAAAAGGCGTGGTAATCGAAATCCAGTTCCCTCCAGGCCGCTTGAACGACGCAGCCGGCGATCCCTACTGGATCGATCTCACGCTCGACGAAGCCAGGCGCTTGCACGCGCAACTATCGCGACGTTTCGAGCGCGACCCACGCGCCAACCAACCGCTCGACACCTTCACCATCGAATAACGGACCCGCACCGACGAGTGCACGGTTAGACAAGACGCCCGCAACCCATCGATCGCATACTGCGGCATCTCGTCTTGCCGCATGCCTCACATGGTTTCGATTCTCGCCGCTCCCGTCTTCGTGTTTCTCTGGTCGACGGGCTTCATCGTCGCACGGGCGATCACGCCTTACGTCGATCCGAATCTGTATCTGCTCGCGCGCTTCGCCGGCACGACGCTCCTGTTTCTCGCGATCGCCACCATCACGCGCGCGCCCTGGCCGAAAGGCCGCGACATCGCCCGGCACCTGTTCGCCGGCGCACTGCTGCAAGGGGTCTATCTCGGCGCGGGCTACTGGGCCGTCGCGCAAGGGCTCGGTGCGGGCATCATGGCGCTGCTCGGCGCGCTGCAGCCGCTTCTGACGGCCGCCGTCGCCGCGCGGCTCTTCGGCGAACGGCTCTCGCCCCGCGCATGGAGCGGGCTCGCGCTCGGCCTCGTCGGTGTCGCGCTCGTGCTCGCGCCGAAAATCGCGGCGAGCGGCGCGCACGTCGAACATGCAGCAGGCGGCCACCCGTCGCAATCGATCGTCGTGATGATCGCGCTGCTGTCCATCGTCGCGATCACCGCGGGCACGCTATATCAGAAGACCTCGCTCGCACGCGCCGATATCCGCAGCGCCAGCGCGTTGCAGAACGCGGGCGCGGCGATCGTCGCGCTCGTGCTCGCGATGGCGCTCGGCGAGCATCGCTTCATTGCGTCGATGACGACGTGGCTCTCACTCGCATGGGGCATCGTGATGCTCTCGGGCGTCGCGACGACACTGCTCGTGTGGATGGTCCGGCGCGGTGACGCATCGCGCGCGACCGCCCTGCTCTTTCTCGCGCCGCCGCTCGCCGCACTCGAAAGCTTTCTCGCGTTCGGCGAGACGCTCAACGCCGTGCAACTCGCGGGCTTCGGCGTCGCGCTCGCGGGCGTGCTGCTCGCGCGCGCGAAATAGCGCTTCGGGCGCGGTTCAATCGACCGTATCCGCGCCCGCCGGAATGTGCGCGCGCACCGCCTTGCCCGGACCCGGCGACCACGCCGGCCGCGTCTTCCGGCCCGTATCGACGACGACGAGATAGTGGCCCGCCCACGGCGTCGTCTTGCGCGTAGCCTTCAGAACCCACATCGACTCGCCTTCGGATGCGCGCGCCTCGTATTGCGCATCGAGAATGCCGTGATGATCGAAGAACGTGTTGAGCGTCGAAGGAATGCGCACACAGCCCTTCGAGTGGCGCATGCCGAGCAGCGGCTCCAGTTTCTCGGGATCGGTCGCGTGCATCTGGAAGCGCATCGGCGACTTGCCGCCACGGCCCCAGCCGCGTTCGCCGTCGGCCCAGCCGAAATCGTAGATGCGCATGTCGCGCGCGCCGTAGCCGCGGATCTTGAACTCGTTCAGCGTGCCCTCGGCGCGAAAGTCCATGTTGCCCGGCACGTGCTGAAACACGCCCAGCGGCGTGACGAAGTGATCGTAGGTGCCGGGCCGGCCCGTCGATACCGGCGACGCGCCGATCATCGACCATGCATCGCCCGCCTTGCCGCGGAAGTAGACGAAGATCGCCTGCACGTTCGCACTGCGATCGACTAGCACGACGAACTCGTTGGCGAGATCGCCGTGGCCGTCTTCGTCAAGCGTATGTTGCAGCAGACGGCCGTAGGCCTGCTGATCCGCGACGGGCACGGTGAGCCGCCGATCGACCTGCTGCGCGAAGTCCTGCCGCATCGCATAGGCGCCCGCTGGCGGCATGTCGGTGCGCTGCGCGAGATTGGGTTCGGGCGGCTCCGCGGGCAAGGGTACTTCAGGCGCCTGCGCTTCGGATGCCGCGCTCGCGGCGCTGGCCGCCGACGCCTCGGCCGCCGCCGACGCTTCCGGCGACGCTTGCGCGGGCATCGGCACGGGCATCGCCGGAAGCGCGCGCTCGGGCGCGCTCGCGACGTGCGGGATGCTGGCGCCTTGGGGCATCGGCGGTGTGGGCGCGACGGGCATCGCCGTTACGCGTCCCTGCGCGATCGTCCCCGATGCGCCCAATGCCGCCTGAGCCTGCGCATGAACCGCTGTCGCCATCGAAACGAGCGCGCCCGCTACCGCGCCCACGAAAATCCTTGCGCCGAACGGCGTCTTGTTCTTTCCTGCCTGCTGCATCGATATGAATGATCCGCTTTGCGTTCTGACAACGAGCGGCTCGTGCGCGAGACTGCGCGCATCGACAAAAAAGCCGGTGCGCACGAGCACCGGCTTCGCCGCTACATGACGTTCGTCAGAGGAGCTTCAGCAAAGTTCATTCCGGCCGCGTGCGCGCAATCAGCGCGCACCGCGCACCCGAATCAATGCAGACGGATGGACGCGTCGCCGGAAGGCGATGCCCGGGCGCGCAAGGGTTCGTCGAGAAAACGCTGGTGACACAGCTTTTGCGCGATCGCCTCGCCGATGTAGGGCACATCGGTGGCTAGCCTCGCGACCGCGTAGGCTTGAGCGGTGCCTGCGCCGTGGACTTCGATATCGCTCGCATAACCGCCGAGCTCGTGCTCCAGAAAGCGCCGCACTTCGCGGGCGGCGCAGCGTTGCGGAAGGTCCCAGACGATCAGGTTCATCGGCGTCACCTTCTTGCGCGCACCCGCACGGGCTGCGGGCGCTGCTTCAGGATCACGCGCACCGCAAGCGTGCCGACGACGAAAAGGGACACATACGCGAACATCATGGCAGCTCCACGGCGAATTTCGAGATAGCTCCATACTAATCCCGTAAGCCAGTCGCGTGCTGCGACATTCCGCCTTTTTCAATAGATGTTCTAAATCGGACGGATGGCTGGAATCAATTGCCGGAATCGATGGTCAGAAGCCGCTGCACGTCATGCTGGAAAGATTCGGATAGCGATTGGGCCAGTCGCCCACCATCGCGGTCTGCGCGTCTTTCAGCGTGATGTCCCCGGTGCAGACGCAGCGCTTCAGATAGACGGCGAGCCGTTCCTTTCGCCGCTGACCCGCGCGCCCTTCCCAGCGGCGCAGGTCGAGATTCGCGGGCGAATTCGGCGAGCCGCCGAGCAGCACCGGCATACGGTGATCGAGCGCATATTCCGACGCGAACGACGCATCGATGCTGCGCTGCTTAAGGAGCCGCTCCTTCTGCCGCATCTGAAGCTCGAACGACGGCAGCACGCGGTCAACATAACCGGGCACGCAGATCGTATCCACGATGGTCGCCTGTGTGACGCGCGTATCGAGCCAGTCGGCGCGCTGGGCGCGCGGCGTGCCGGGCATCAGCGCGAGCATCGCGCAGCACCACGCCAGTGCCACGCGCGCGCGCCGGCTCGTGCGGCCCGCGCCTGGCTTCGTTTTCTCGGTGAACCGGGTATCCCTTCGACTCATGCCTCTGTGCGCCATCCATCGCGGCCACGGATCGCCGCGCATTTTTTTGAGATGATCGGAGGTTCAATTAAAACACACGAAACGCGCGGTGCACGCGAAGAGTTGATCGCGGCCCCGAAACGCGCAACATGTCGATGAGCCGGATGTGGGAAAAACACAGGGAAGCGCACCTGCGACGGCATGGTGGCCCATGCCGTCGCAGGCGGCGAAACGCGACTAGCGCGCGTATCAGGCCGGAACCGACTCCGCCTTCTGGGCGCGCGACCATACGCGATGCTTGCTCATTGCTTCGATGAAGCTCTTCAGCACCTGCTTTGCATCGCTCCCGACCGCCACGCCTTCCTCGCCGTTCGGCAAATGCGCGGCCGCGAGCAAGTCCTCTCCGTCGCCGATCGCGCCGATCGCCTTCAGATGCTTGAACGCTTCCAGCACGAAATGACGCGCGTCGCCGGACTGCGAGAGCGTCTTCGCGCTGTCCTTGCCGCCCGCGACGATCACGCCGTCGAACATGATCGACGGCATGCCGAGAATGGTCGCGTCGGCCTCGATGCCTTGTGCCGGCGAGCCGAGCGTCGGCGAGATGACCTTCGCGTGCGCGCCTTCCGCCTTGAGCGCGTCCTGCACGGCCTTGATGCTCGCGGCGTCGGCGCCCGGCGCGGCGAGAATCGCGACCTTGCGCGTTTTGACGGATGGCTTCGCCTTAGCGACGATCGACAGCGCAGGCGACTCCGTCACCGACGACTTGCCGAGTTCGTCGGCGTCGGCGCTTTTCTTGGGCGCGGGCAGGCCGAGATTGGCGGCGACGCGCGCGGTGAGCGTCTCGTCGATATTCGCCAGGATGCCGAGTTGGCGCTCGCGGATGGGCTTGCGCTCGACCTTCGAGAGTTCGAACGAATAAGCGCCGACGATGTGATCCTTCTCGGGATCGGTCATGCTGTTCCAGAAGAGCGTCGCCTGCGAGTAGTGATCCTTGAACGACGGGCTGCGCACGCGGATCTTCGACCCTTCGACGCGCTCCGTGTAACTCTCGAAGCCGCCGCCCGCCGCGGCCGGCGCGGTTTCCTTCGGCCATCCGCCGTCGATCGAATTCGGCTCGTAGGATGCCTGTCCCTTGTCGATCGTCTGGCGATGCATCGCGTCGCGTTGACCGTTATGCAGCGGCGCGAGCGGCCGGTTGATCGGAATCTCGTGGAAATTCGGACCGCCGAGCCGGCTGATCTGCGTATCGGTGTAGGAGAAGAGACGGCCTTGCAGCAGCGGATCGTTCGTGAAGTCGATGCCCGGCACGATATGTCCCGGACAAAACGCGACCTGCTCGGTCTCGGCGAAAAAGTTATCCGGATTGCGATTCAGCGTGAGCTTGCCGATCATCTTCAGCGGCACGAGCTCCTCGGGAATGATCTTGGTGGGATCGAGCAGATCGAAGTCGAACTTGTGCTCGTCCGCTTCCTCGACGATCTGCACGCCGAGCTCCCACTCGGGATAGTCGCCGTTGTCGATCGCTTCCCACAGATCCCGGCGATGGAAGTCCGCGTCCTTGCCTGCGAGCTTCTGCGCTTCGTCCCACAGCAGCGACGCCGAGCCGATCGTCGGGCGCCAGTGGAACTTCACGAACCTGCCTTTTCCCTGGGCGTCGATGAAGCGGAAGGTATGGATGCCGAAGCCTTCCATCGTGCGCAGACTGCGGGGGATCGCGCGATCGGACATCGTCCAGAGGACCATGTGCGCGGATTCGGGCACGAGCGAGACGAAATCCCAGAAGGTGTCGTGCGCGGACCCGCCTTGCGGCATTTCGTTATGCGGCTCCGGTTTGACGGCGTGGACGAAATCGGGAAACTTGATCGCGTCCTGGATGAAGAACACCGGCATGTTATTGCCGACGAGATCGAAGTTGCCTTCTTCCGTGTAGAACTTGACGGCGAAGCCGCGCACGTCGCGCACGGTATCGGCGGAGCCGCGCGAGCCTTGCACGGTCGAAAAGCGCACATAGACGGGCGTTTCCTTCGACGGGTCTTGCAGAAACGCGGCTTTGGTGAGTCCGGCCTGCGATTCGTACACCTTGAAGACGCCGTGCGCCGCCGATCCGCGGGCATGGACGATACGTTCGGGAATGCGCTCGTGGTCGAAGTGCGTGATTTTTTCACGCATGATGAAGTCTTCGAGCAGCGAAGGGCCGCGCTCGCCGACGCGCAAGGTATTCTGGTTATCGGCGACCTTGACGCCCTGGTTCGTCGTCAGGGCCTGATTCGTGGCGTCGCTGCGGAAGGTTTCTAGGGCTTCGACTTTGCTGTTGGTGTTGCTTTGCGACGGCGTGCGCGCGACGCCGCTCGCGGGCGCCTGTTTCTTTGTTGCCATTGTGGGGACTCCTCCGGGGGTTTTGGGTGAGGTTTTGCTCTCACTTCGAGCGCAAGTGGTGTTCCTAGTCGGTTTTGTCGCTCGGTCCCGTGGTCGCGTCGGTCTATTAGCACTGCCCCTGTGCGGGGCGGCAGTCACTTTCTTTGCTGCTGCAAAGAAAGTAACCAAAGAAACAGCTCGTTTAAGCCCGCGGTCACACGCAGTTTGGCCATGCTTGCCAGCCCGCGGTGGCACTCGCCTAAGTGTCGCCCTCACAGGCCCAATCGGGCTTGGCTCGCGCACGGTCTGCCGCCCGAGACGATTCAGCGCGCTGGTTCAGCACGAAAGAGCTTCGGCACAGCGCTACGCGCTGCCGTTGGGTCTGCGAGGGAAACCATCGAAGAAGGAGCGCGCGCGCCCGATTGACCCATCGGCCGCGAAGCGGGCCGGAGCCATTTCGTGCTGAACCAGTCAGTGAAGGGGTGCGATGTGTCAGACCGTGCGCGAGCCAAGCCCGGTCAGTCCTTTGGGGGCGACACTTAGGCGAGGGCCACCGGCGGCTGGCAAGCATGGCCAAACTGCGTGTGACCGCGGGCGGTGAGAAGCTGCTTTCTTTGGTTACTTTCTTTGCAGCAGTGTATGGACCGGAGACATGGGTAACAGGTGTGTCAGGACATGGGTAACACATTTAGCTCCTTTCGCCGCGTT
>NZ_JARUXO010000004.1:209017-386732 GCF_031451275.1 Caballeronia sp. LZ029 | reverse complement strand
CATGATCTACTCCGGACGAACCATTCGTCCGAAGTGTCACCCATGTCCTGGAACAGGTGTTACCCATGTCTCCGGTCCATACACTGCTGCAAAGAAAGTGACCCCCGCCCCGGGGAGGGGCAGTGCTAATAAACCGATACGAAACCGGGATCCGGCGAAAACCACAGGCGGACCAACCAAAGCCCGCCCGCGGCAAAAAAAACCCTTCAACCCACCGGCGACAACGCCCCCAACTTATCCGCAGTAACCTTCTGCAAAGCAATGATCCGCCCCAGAGCCGCATGATTCGCCGTGGCTTCGTCATACATCTTCGCCAGATCGGCCTTGAGCTGGGTCCTCGACCCGCCATCGAGATAAACCATATGCCCCGACGGATAAAACGTCGCCGACAGATTCTGCCGCACGGTCTTGTCGATCAGCGGCATCTGCTGCAGATCGATGATCGTCTGGTAAAACGGCGTCACGAAGTCATACATCCCGTTCGCGGAAAGCACTTTCAGATCGACGTTCAACGCCATCACCGCGGCGAGATCGCCCGCCGTATAGAGAATGATGTTGCCCTTCGAATCCACGCCCTTCTGCGTGCCCGTCGGATCGGTATGCTTGAAGTCCCAGTTGAGGAACGCCTGATCATTCAGATCGGTGAACGATGACGTCGACGTGAACTTGAGCTGCTCGTTCAGATAGCTGTTCCACATCGTCGTATAGACGCCGCTCACCGCCGTCATCGTCGGGTCGTTGCCGCCCGAATTCGGGTCGATCTTGCCGGCAATGCCCGTCGAAATGGCCGTCACCCGGCCGTCGTACGAACCGAGCGATTCGCCTTTCGACTTCAGCAAAGTCGTCAGGAAAAGAGAGTTGCCGCGGCTGTCGTACGCGGCGATATCGAGACTCCACGCGAGCAGCGTCGCCTTGTCGATGCCCGTATATTCGGACAGCTTCTCGACCACCTCGTCGTCGGTTTGCGGAAACTTGCGCAGCGCATTCAGATAATCCGTGCGCGCGAATTCCGCGACTTCCTCCGCAAAGTTCAGAAGATTCGTCGGCGTCGGATGCACACCGAGTTTCTTGTGATACCACGCGTCCGCCGCCGCCGTCGGCAGCGCGCCGACCGGATTGCCCGCCTGCCGGTAATCGAGAATCGACGATTGCAGCGTGACGCCGTTCAGGTCGATGCCGTCCTCGTGCAGCTTGTACGCAAGCACGCAACTGCGCGCCGTGCCATACGACTCGCCGAACAGGAATTTCGGCGAATTCCAGCGGTTGTTCTTCGTCAGATAACGTTTGATGAACTGCGCGATCGAAGCCGCATCTTCATCGACGCCCCAGAAATCGCGGTTCTTGTTCGGCTCGATCGCGGCGGAATAGCCCGTGCCGACCGGATTGATGAAGATCAGGTCGCTGCGATCGAGCAGGCTGTCCGGGTTGTCCTCCATCTGATACGGCGCGGGCGGCGTGAAGCTGGGCATCGCCGTCTTGATGCGACGCGGCGCGAACGAGCCGAGCAGCACGAACACCGACGACGAGCCCGGCCCGCCGTTGTAGAAGAACGTGAGCGGACGCGCTTCCTCCTTCGCGCCGTCCTTGGTGAACGCGACATAGAACATCTTCGCGCTCGGCTTCGAACTGCTTGGATCGACCGTCACGAGATGGCCGACCGTCGCCGTATAAGCGATCTTCGCGCCGCCGACCGTCACGCTGTGGTGGGTGATGGCCGCGTTCTCGTCGGCTTCGGTGGCCGCGACCGCGTCGTCGGGGCCGTTGCCGTAGGCGACCGGATCGAAGTATGGCTGGTCCTTTTTCGCCGTCGTGGTCTTCTTCGGCGCTTTCTTCGCGGCGGCCGCAATGGCCGGTTCTTCCGCGCCCGAAGGTTTGTCGCTCGCTGCCAGTGGATCGGAGTTCATCGTCGTCGCTCCAGAATCGTCGTCGTGGTTGTTGTTCACTGTCTTACGCCTTTGCACTTGCTTCAACTCTTCGCGGGCGCGAGCGCGGCCGCGATCTTCGCGCCGTCGGGGCTGCCCATGCCGGTGCATGCGTCCCAGCCCGCCGCCGCCGAGAAGCTGCCGTTGTTGCCTTCCGTGATGTCGCGGAACGCCGCCTTCGTCTTGTAGAGCCTCGGATTGACGAAGCCCGAGGGCGACGCGTTGATCGCGTTGATCCGCGCGATCAGCGCAGCCCACAGCGGCGCGACCGCACTCGTGCCGCCGACGACCGTATCCTCGCCGTCGATCAGCACCTCGTAGCCGGTTTGCGGCGATGCGTCGCCCGACACATCGGGCACGCCGCGCTTCGCGAGCTTCGTCGCCTGGCCATTGCGCGTGACCGACAAACCCGCCTGCCACGCCGGCAACGCGAACACGCCCGAGACGCCGCCGCCGCCCGCCCCGCCCTGGTCACCGTCGTTCCACACGACTTCCTTCGCGATGCCCGATCCGGATGCCACGAGGCTCGTGCCGCCGCAGCCGAGCACATACGGACTCGACGCCGGAAAGTCGACATGATCCGAACCGTCGCCGGCGCCGTCCGACGAACCGCTGTCGCCCGATGCCGCGCAGACCGTCACGCCGAGCGCCGCCGCGCTTTGCAGCACGTCGTTGAACGCGCCGATCGATTGCGAAGACCAGTTAGACTCGGGCCCGCCCCAACTGATCGATATCACGGACGGCTTGTTGGTGGAATCGTGCAGCGCGCGATTGACGGCATCGACGAAACCGGCGTCGCTGTTCGGCGCGAAGTACACGGCGATGCTCGCGCCCGGCGCGACGGCGCCCGCGATCTCGATGTCGAGCGTCACTTCGCCGTCGGGTCCGTTGGGGTTGCCCGTCGGCGCGTTCTTCGCGTTGTCGACGCCGATCGCCACGACTTTCGGCGCCTTCACGCCGAGCTTCGAAAAATACGCGGAGAGATCGGTGTCGCGATAACCGCCGCCCAGCTCGATGATCGCGATGCATTGACCGGCGCCGTCGCCATCGGGGAAATCGTAGAGACGCGCGAGATCGACCGGCGTGAACGACGCGGGCGCCGCGCCGCGCGCCGGCTTGAACGGCGGACGAAAACGGAAATGCGGACGCGCCTGCGGCTTGCTGTCGAGGCCGAGCACGGCGGTGACCATGTCGTGCATGTCGTCGGGCACCTTGACCGGCCCCGAACGGCCGCGATATTCGCCGATGTTGTGATGTTGAAAGCGTTCGAGCTTGACGTCGAAAGCTTTCTGGAACTGTTCGATGGTGCCTTTCAGCACCACGCTGCGCGTCTCGGTTTCGGCGCGCACGACCGTCAGGCCGTATTGCGCGGCGAAGGCCTTCACCTTCCCGACGTCTTCCGCCGATGCGGTGAAACGTTTGTCGAATTCTTCGCGCGAGACGGCTTGCGCGGGCGCCTCGCCGGCGTCGATGCGCGACATCATCTGCTTGAATCCGGCTTCGTCCTTGCGCCGCAGCATCACGATCACTTCGATCTGCTCGGAGGGATCGCAATCGCCGACACATGTCGCGCCTTCGGGATGAATCTTGTCGCTGCCGCTGACCGGTTGCTTCGTCATGGTATCGATGCTCCTCGCTGGCCATGAGGTTCAAAGGTTCTCGATCCTGCCGCTGCCGCGCTTCGACGCTTTCGGCGCTCGCTGGCAACTTCCACAGCGCACGTTACTTATCGTCTTATTTTCTGGGCGCGAATGCAATTGCTCGGACCGTTGACGAGAGCATGCAGTTCCGGCGAGACAAAACCTGTCCCGGTCTTCAAGGGGATGTCTCTATCGGATTCGGGCTCGCGCGCCTGCGCGAGCTCCTATATCGACGACGCCTAGTGCGCGCGCTCTTCGTCGTACTCCGGACGCGCGCCCTGCGGCAGCCACGGCTCGCGATGCTTGCACCACAGCTCGTAGTCCGGTTCGAAGAGGCCGGTTTCGTCGAATGCGCCGATCGGCAGATCGACTTCATCGTGCGTCGTGTATTCCATGTACGCGACCGAGCCGCACACCGGGCAAAAATGCCGGCGGCCGTGCTCGGAACTGCGCCACGTCGACAGGCTGCCGCTCATCATCACGTCGCCGCGCGCGTAAATCGCATAAGCTCCAAATGCGGAGCCGTGCACCTGACGGCACGTCATGCAATGGCACATCCCGACGCGCTTCGGCTTGCCCGCCGCGCGAAAACGGAACGCGCCGCATGCGCATCCTCCTTCATGAACCGTAGCCGCCCGCTCATCATCCCTTTGAACGTTCATCGATCTCTCCCGTAAGTACGACGGTTTGTTACGATAACCCTTCACGATCGGAGATGGCATTCATGAGCACATCGAGCACGACCGGCACCACGCGTACCTTGTCCCTGCTGAAGCTGCTTCCCGGCGCCGGATCGGAATTCGGTCCCGCCGCGTCGGACCTCCTCGCCCACGTGCTGTCGCATGATCGCTTCGATGCGGCGGCGAACGTGAGCGCGCCGCGCGAAACCTTTCGCGGCGTCACCGTCGAGGACGCCATGAACGACGAGTATGTGTTTCCGCTCGGGCGCACCGGCCAGTCGATCGTGTTGACGGGCTATCGCATCGCGGCCGGATTCATCGCCGAACGCGTCGCCGACGAGTGGCTCGAACTCGCGCACAAGGAACGTCTCGCAAAAGGCTTGCCCGCCGTGCCGCAGGGCAGCGAGCCGCACCTCGCGCCCGATCCCGCCGAAGCGGATCAGCTCCTCGACCGCGCCTACGATTGCGCGCAGCGCATCCTCGATCCGGCCGCGAGCGAGCAGGTGCTCTCGCTCTTCGAGACGCACTATCGCGGCGGACGGGAATTCCTGCGTCTCACATGGGAAGGTTTGCCGGAGGATCTCGTGCCCGAGTCGCGCCGCCCGCTCGCGGCGCTCGCCGCCGCCGCGCCAAACGGCGAGCGGCGCGAGAAACGCGACTACGATCCCTACGGCCTCGACGGCGTCGACGATTACGATGTCGACCGGCCGCTCGCGTATCGCGAGAAGATCGGGCCGTTTCTCTTCACGATGACCTATCGACACGAGTATCCGCAGGTCGACGACGAACGTCTCGGCACCGCGTTCGCCGTGTTCCACGAAGCGGGCAGCGACATCGTCGCGGCGGCGGTGCGGCTGCAACTCGTCAAGGTGCCGCCGCTCACGAGCAGCGCCGATCTCGTCTATACGCTGGACACCTACTCGGGCGAGATGCTGTCGCTCGCGCTCGCCGCCACCGAGGCGCTCGGCCCCGAAAAGCTGTGCGAGGTGTTCAATGCGCATCGCGTGATCTACATCAGCCTGTGGGAAGTGCGCAAGCCGTGGCGCGGCGAGGGACTGGGCGTCGCGCTGCTGCATCAGGCGCTGGAGCGGCTTCCCGTCGATGTCGATGGCCGGCCCAACGCGCTGTGCGTCGCGCCCGAGCCGTATCAGACCGAGATGCGTCACTTCGAAAAACTGCCCGGCGTGCTGCGCGAGGAGCTGAGGACGCCGGCGAAACGCCTGGCCGCGCATCTGACCAACTGGCTCGAACGCTCGAAGCTGCCGATCGCCACGCATTTCTTCGTGCCGATGGCCAGGCACGCGGGCATCGGCTCGGCGGGCGAGAACGCGCGGCTCATCGATCAGATCATGGAGAGCGAGGCGTAGCGGCATGCTCGTCGTCATCGACATGCAGGCGCGGCTGCTGCCGCATCTGGATGGCGCCGCGCGGCTGACGGCGGGCGTCGGCACGCTGCTGCGCGCGGCGAATCTGCTGGACGTGCCGGTGGTCGTCACGGAGCAGAATCCGCAAGGGCTCGGCGGGACTGCGGAAGCCCTGCTCGGCGATGTCCGGCTTGCGAAGGTGATCGAAAAGCACACGTTCGATGCGACGCTCGCGCTCGCTTTCGTCGACGCACTGCCGCCCGCGCCCGCGACGCTGTGGGTCGCCGGCGCGGAGGCGCATGTGTGCGTCCTGCTGACCGTGCTCGGGCTGCTGCGGCTCGGCTATCGCGTGGAGTTGGTCGCGGACGCGGTCGCATCGCGCCGCGTGGAAGATCGCGCTGTCGCGCTCGAACGGGCGCGGCAGGATGGCGCGCGGATAACGACCGTCGAAACGGCGATTTTCGGCTGGCTCGGGAGTTTCACGCATCCGCGCTTCAGGGACGTGCTCGCGCTCGTCAAATGATCACGGCGCTTGCGTGAAAAGGCGGTTAGTTGCGATCGCGCCATTCGGCCAGTGCGTCCGCGACGCGCGCGATCACGTCGCCCCATTGGTTGGGTTGGGTCTGCCGGAACAGGCGCGCCTTCGGATACCACACGCAATCTTCGCCGTCGATCAGCCACCGCCAGCACGGGTTCGAGGGCAAGAGCATCCACACCGGCTTGCCGAGCGCGCCCGCGAGATGCGCGACGGAGGTATCCACGGCGATGACGAGATCGAGCGACGCGATGATCGCTGCGGTATCGGCGAAGTCCTCGACATCGTCCATCAGGTCGAGCGGCCGCAGATGCGGCGGCAACGTATCGAGTTGCGCGCGCGCGACCGGCGCCTTCTGCAGATTCACGAAGCGAACGCCGGGCAAGCCGAGCAAGGGCACGCACGCTTGCGCACCGACCCAGCGGCGGGCCTCGAACGGCGACGGACGAGGCTCAGCCATTGCCGCGATGCCCACCTTCGGCACTCGCGCGGGCAGCCGGCCGCGCCAGTATTCGATGCGCGCCTCATCCGCGGCGAGATAGGGTGTGACGTCCGGAATGGTCCTGGTTTCGAGGAGCGCGGGCAGACTCATCATGAAACACCAGTAGTCGTGTCGCGGCGAAGTGTGCAATGCATCGTCGCTGATGCAGGCGTCGACGCCCTCGACCGAGGCGAGCAGCGTGTCGTTGTGCAGCCACGCGACCGATAGCGTCGAGAGCCCTTGCGCCTTCAGCAACGGCAGATAGCGGCAGAACTGAAACGAGTCGCCGAATCCCTGTTCGTGGATAACGAGCATCGACATGCCTTCGAGCGGCTCGCCTCGCCACTGCGGAAACGGCAAGTCCGGCACGCGGATGCGCCGCCCCGACGAATCGTCGCCGTAGCGGTATTCCATCAACGGCCACGCTTCGGCATACGCTCCGACGCGCAAGAGTCCTGCGGCCAGATTGATCCTCGCTTCCGCGGAATTCGGATCGATTTCGACGGCGCGCCGGAACGTCGCCAGCATCTCGTCCACGCGCCCAGGGTGCTCCTTGAGCAGGTTGCCGAGCGCGATGTACGCCTGCGTGTAATCCGGCTGAATCTCGATCGCGCGACGGTACGCCGCTTCGGCCTCGTCGATGCGTTCGAGCCCGACAAGAGCCGTGATCCGGTAAATGACCTGACCCAGGTTGTAATGCGCGGCGCTGGATTCGGGCAAGTGTTCGGCCAGACGGCGATACACGCTCTCCAACTCCGCGAATCGTCCGTGCGCATCGAGTATCGCCGCCAGCCCCTGATACGCGCTCGTCAGGCGTGGATTCAGTTCGATGGCCGCGCGATAAGCGCGCTCGGCTTCGTCCTCGCGCTGCAACGCGGCAAATGCGGCGCCGAGTCCGGAGTGCGCATCGGCCCAGTGCGTGCGGGCTTCTATCGCGGATCGAAAATGCGTTTGCGCTTCGTCGGCACGCGTTTGCGTCATCAGCAACTTGCCCAGGCTGTAATATGCCGAAGCGAGATCGGGCCGAAGTTCGAGCGCCCTGCGCAACGACTGCTCCGCGTCCACGATGCGTTCCTGCAGCGCCAGCACGTTCCCGAGGTTGTAGTGCGCTTCGGCGAAATCGGCGTTCAGATCGAGCGCGCGCCGATACAGCGCCTCTGCGTCAGGAAGCCGTTTGAGCTGCTCGTACAAGTTGCCGAGGTTGTTGTGGACGCCCGCGTGCCCCGGATGCCCGGCGACCGCGCGTTGCCAATACGCCTGCGCGAGATCCGCGCGATTCATCGCGTAGGCGCATGCGGCCGCGAGATTGAGCGCCTCGGCATCGGCGTCCGGGCGATCGAGCAGCGGCGACAAGACGGCCAGTGCGTCGGCATATTGATTCAGCGAGTAATGCTGCGCTGCGCGTTGATACGAGTCGACAGACATGACGGACTTCAGGAATTGAAAGGATGCTTCCGGGCCGCGATATCGCTTTTCGACGATAGCGGCGATGAAATCATGCAATTTTGAACCGCGCGCGCGCTCGCTGACGTCACAAAGCGTGACCTATGCCGGATCAGTCAGCGAAACGATCTCCTCCGCTTTGCAGCGTGGACGTGCACGAGCGCAGGAATTCGATGCGAAACGCAGCCGCATGGCATCCGATTTGCTAAACATCACCGGTTGCGGGTCGACGAACGTTCGGTTCCCTTACAGTTGCGGACGCTCACGAGCTCGCGCCTCACGCGCCGCCCGTGAACTCGAGCATCGGCGCTCCGCCCGATCCGTCGCAATCGGTCGCGAGCAGAAGCCCACGAAGATTCGAGTCCGACCGGCGCTCTTCCGAACGAGCGAGGAGAACCGATTCCCATGTCCCCAGCCGATAGCCATCCCCACGACGTCAGCGATGCGGCGCAAAAGCCGTCGCGCCGGCGTTTCCTCCAGTCGGCCGCGGCGGCAGCGGCCGTGAGCGCCGCGCCGCTCGCGCACGCGCAACAGCAGAGCGCTGCGACGCCCGCCGTAGCGCCGCCGCCCGCCAGCGTGCCGATGATGCCCGTGAAGCTCACCATCAACGGCCATCCGTATGAATTGCAGGTCGAAGCGCGCACGACGCTGCTCGACGCGCTGCGCGAATACGCGAACCTCACCGGAACGAAGAAAGGCTGCGACCGCGGACAGTGCGGCGCGTGCACGGTGATCGTGGCGGGACGGCGCATCAATTCGTGTCTCACGCTCGCGGTGATGCACGACGGCGAAACCGTCACGACCGTCGAGGGCCTCGCGCCCGATGGCGACACGCTCGCGCCCATTCAGCGCGCGTTCATCGAGAAGGACGCGTTTCAGTGCGGCTACTGTACGCCCGGGCAATTGTGCTCGGCGACGGCGCTCATCGACGAATACCGCAAGGGCGATGCGAGCGCCGTCACCGCAGACGTGCGCTTTCGCCCGGCGCAACTTTCCGACGATGAAATCCGCGAGCGCATGAGCGGCAACATCTGCCGCTGCGGCGCATATCCGAACATCGTTGCGGCGGTGAAAGCCGTCGCGACGGGCAACGCCTAAAGGAGACGCACATGGACGCGATCTCCTACCAACGCGCCGCCGACATCGGCGCGGCGCTCTCGGCGGCGAGCCAGCCGGGCGCGATGTTCATCGGCGGCGGAACGAATCTGCTCGATCTCATGAAAGGCGGCGTGATGCGGCCGATGAAGCTCGTCGACATCACGCACATCGACGCGCTCAACGGCGTCACCGCCCTGCCCGACGGCGGCCTGCGGCTCGGCGCACTCGTGCGCAACAGCGACGCGGCGAATCACGCGTGGGTGCGCGAGCGCTATCCGCTCTTGTCGCAGGCGCTGCTCGCGGGGGCGTCGGCGCAATTGCGCAACATGGCGACGGTCGGCGGCAACCTGATGCAGCGCACGCGCTGCGCGTATTTCTACGACACCGGCTTTCCCCAGTGCAACAAGCGCGCCCCCGGCAGCGGCTGCGCGGCCATCGACGGGAACAATCGCATGCACGCGATTCTCGGCGCGAGCCGTCAATGCATCGCGACGAATCCCTCCGACATGAGCGTCGCGCTCGCCGCGCTCAATGCCGTCGTGCGCGTCACCGGCCCGAACGGCGAGCGCGCGATTCCGTTCGCGGAGTTTCATCGCCTGCCGGGCGACAGGCCCGACCTCGACACCACCTTGCAGGCGGGCGAGCTGATCACATCGGTCGATCTGCCGCCGCCGCTCTTCGCGGATCACTCGAAATATCTGAAGGTGCGCGACCGCGCGAGCTATGCGTTCGCGCTCGTGTCCGTCGCGGCGGCGTTGCAGATGGACGGCGGCACCGTGAAAAGCGCGCGCATCGCGTTGGGCGGCGTCGCGCACAAACCGTGGCGCGCGAACGCGACCGAACAGGCGCTCGTCGGCAAATCGCTCGACAAGGCGACGCTGCAAACCGCCGCCGCCCTCGCCGTGCAGGGCGCGACGCCGCAGCGCGACAACGCGTTCAAGGTCGCGCTCGCGCAGCGTGCGATCGTGCGCGCGCTTCAACAGGCCGGAGGTGTCGCATGACTTTTATCGGAAAACCGCTCGATCGCACCGACGGCGTGCTGAAGGTCACCGGCCAGGCGCGCTATTCGGCCGACAACACCGACGCCAAGCTCGCGCACGCGGTGCTCGTCACGAGCACGGTCGCGAGCGGCCGCATCTCGTCGATCGACACGAGCCGCGCGCAATCGATGCCCGGCGTGCTGCTCGTGATGACCTATCAGAACGCGATGCGTCTGCCCAACGGCGGCGTCCCCGACGCGCAGCCGCCCGCCGTGCGCAAGCTCACGCTGCTGCAAACCAACCAGGTGCGTTACAGCAACGAGCCGGTGGTGGTCGTCGTCGCCGATTCGCTGGAGCACGCGCAGGACGCCGCGCGTTACGTCGATGTGCGCTACGAAGCCGCGATGCCCACAGCCGATTTCGAACGCGCGAAGGCATCCGCGTATCAGCCGGAAAAGATGATGGGCCGCGCGGTCACGACGAAGCGCGGCGACGTCGATGCGGGCTTGCGGCAAGGCCCGACGCGCCTCGACGCCGTCTACACGACGCCCTACGAGCATCACAACCCGATGGAGCCGCACGCGACGGTCGCCCGCTGGGACGGTCCGAAGCTCACGCTCTACGACGCGACTCAAGGCGTGTCCGGCGCGCGCAGCGCGGTGGCGAAGTTCTTCGGCATCTCCGATGACGACGTGCGCGTGATCTGCCCGTTCGTCGGCGGCGGCTTCGGCTGCAAGGGCTCGGTGTGGTCGCATGTCGTGCTGGCGGCGATGGCGTCGAAGCAGACCGGGCGGCCCGTCAAGCTCGCGCTCGAACGCCCGCAGATGTTCGGCATGATCGGCAACCGCCCGTACACCGAGCAGCGCATCCAGGTCAGCGCCCGCGACGACGGCATCATGACCGGCATGCGTCACGACGTCATATCGACGACATCGACATTCGAGGACTGGACCGAAACCTCGGCGATCGTCACGCGCATGCTCTACGCGGTGCCGAATCAGTCGACGTCGCACAGGCTCGTGAAGCTCGACATCGGCACGCCGACCTTCATGCGCGCGCCCGGCGAGACGAGCGGCTCGTTCGCGCTCGAATCGGCGATGGACGAGATGGCGTATCAGTTGAAGATGGACCCGCTCGCTTTTCGCCTCAAGAACTACGCGAACATGGAGCCGCAGGAGAAGAAGCCCTGGTCGAGCAAGGCGCTGATGGAGTGCTACACGCGCGGCGCGGAGAAGTTCGGCTGGGCGCGGCGCAGCGCGGCACCGCGCTCGATGCGCGAAGGCAATACGCTCATCGGCTGGGGCGTCGGCACGGCGACGTATCCGGCGAACCGCAGCGAGGCGTCGGCGGTGGCGCGCATCCTGCCCGACGGCACCGCGATGGTCGCCTCCGGCACGCAGGATCTCGGCACCGGCACCTACACGATCATGACGCAGGTCGCCGCCGACGCGCTCGGCTTTCCGCTCGATTACGTGCGCTTCGCGCTCGGCGATTCGTCGTTGCCGAAAGCGCCTGTGTCGGGCGGCTCGCAATCGGCGGCGAGCGTGTCGCCGGCGGTGCGCGCGGCGTCGATGCAGGCGCGCGATCAGCTCATCGCGATGGCGCTCGCGGATCGCGGATCGCCCGTCGCCGGTCTCGCGCGCGAGGACGTGACGGTGTCCAATGGCTGGGTCGTGAGCCTGTCGAATCCGGACAAGCGCGATCCGGCGGCGGCCGTGATCGCGCGCAACGGCGGCCGCGCGATCGAAGCCGTCGCGACGACGCGCCCCGGCGACGAGAAAAAGCAGTACGCGTTCCACTCGTTCGGCGCGGTGTTCGCGGAAGTGCATGTCGATGCCGATCTCGGGATCATCCGCGTGCCGCGCATCGTCGGGGTGTACGACGTCGGCACGCTTTTCAACGAGAAGACCGCGCACAGCCAGTTGATGGGCGGCATCGTGTGGGGCGTGGGTTCGGCGCTCTTCGAGAAAAGCGAAATGGATGCGCGCTACGGGCGCTATACGAACGCGAATCTCGCGGAGTATCACGTGCCGGTGAACGCGGATATCGGCGCGCTGGATATTTCGTTTGTCGGTCAGCCCGATCCGCATATCAATCCGCACGGCGCACGGGGTATCGGCGAGATCGGGATAACGGGCGTGGCGGGCGCGCTCGGCAACGCGGTGTATCACGCGACAGGCGTGCGCGTGCGCGATTTGCCGATCACGCTCGACAAGGTTTTGCCGCCGACGATGGTGTGACTTGAAACGAAGCACGCGGCTGGCCGTTTGAACGACCGCCGCGTGCTTTTTTATGCTCTTTTTGCGGATTTCCGGCAATCGGCGCTTGTCGACCCATCTCGGTCGGTCGACACCGACAACTCGGACGTCTCTTGATGGCGGCAACCCTGCCCGACGGCCGACAACGGTGCTTCGGCCTAAGTCAACGTTCGTCAAACCCATCAGAACCGCCGTTGCTCTACCGAAACTGTGATGGTCTTGGCAGCAACGCAGATGATGGCCATCACGGTAGCCCTGTCGCGCGTCTCTGGAACGATGACTTCAAATTATCTTCGCGCGGAAACACGAGGGACCTGATCTGTTGTTAGACTGCCGTAATCTCGTAAAAACTATCCGGAGTTGCAATAGGAATGGATTCAGAGCGCAAACCACACCGACAAAAATTCTTCGCAGAAAAAGCGGCTTCGGAAGAAAAACTAAAGGAGCAAATTGAAGCTCAGATCGACTTTGCGCAGCGCGCGATAAGTCAAACCGGGTCGCGAATCGTTGCCCATCGATTGCTGGTTCTTGTTGACCTCCAGGGAATGTACCTCGCACTGCACGAGTGGCTATCAGCGCGCAACTTCCCCATCGACGACGGACTTATTCTTAGCAGATTTGCATATCTTCAGATAAAGCGCACATTTGATGTCGTCACGAATCACGTTCTTGCTTCTCAGCCCGGTGCGTCGAGAGAATATCGAGAATTCGTGAAAAATGTAAAAATAGTCTATCAAGACGGTCGACCAGTTTCGGGAAACGCTGATGTTGTAAAAAATGGCGCCTACCTGAACGTTTCGCCAACCTTCGAACTTTTCTATGCGCCGATCGATTTAACACGCATTGAAAAGGATCTCGCTTATTATTCTAAAATAGGCAGTCCGTTCGCGAAAGATTTGCTCGAAAAGGTGCGGTCGGGGATTGTTGTCAGAGGCCCAATGACCCGTGACTATGCCTCGTATAACGATTTTATTTCCTGCCTGAAACACAATCTTGAGTTCTCAAGGTTTGACGAGGGCTTTTTCGGTCTTAACGTAGGCTGGAAAGGCTTGAATTATTTCGATGAGAAAGAAGTGGATACACGAATTGTCATGAGAGCAATGGATGCTTTCTACAATCGGGAGGCAGACTCTTTGACTATAGTCTCGTCGGATCAAGATTTTATGCCTCTCCACGAACGAGCTTCATATTTTGGAGTCGTCTCTTATCACGCTGATCTCGCCAAAATGTTAGAAAACGATCACATTGGCAGTCGTTTCAAAACCCTGGGGAATAGGTTTTTCCGGGGTGGCATTGACCCTGCATGGCCGCTAGAGATTATGACAGAAGCGATTTCTGCACCGGCGATGAATCACTTTCAGAAATATGTCTTTAGTGAACAGGAACTTCGTGCGCTTTGCGACCTTCACAATGAGATGAATGAAGTCCAGGTTCAATTGAACATCGACGATGTCGGATCCGCAACGCTCAAAATGTTTAGACCAAACTAAATCGACGGTGTAGTAATTTGCGCGCTATTGCATGCGTTGTGACCAATTTTCATAGAGGTATTTTGTATGTTGCACCGGGCAAACTCTGTCATGATGGCGGAGTTTGCATGGATGCTTCATGAGAACAACAAAAACGCTTCATCTGCTGCTAAACACTGTTTTGTTATAAGAAAGCGAGACTACAGATATTTCAAGATATTGGCCGTCTTCCGTAGGGTTCACGAATTTGAGATCGGTGCACATCTCGTGCCAATAGCTGAAACCGACCCGAAACGGACAATCACTTTGAAACTCCGAATGTCCGCACCGGATGCAAAATTGATTATTCAAGAGAATAAATTTTCTTCACGTCGTTCGTGCGGTTCATTGAACTCAATTACGAAAATATCTTTTTCCGAGTTGTTCCGCTGTCGAAATAAATATTTTTTCGTATCCGTAGTACAAAACTCTCCCCGAATTTTTTTGCTGACGCTCAAGAATACCGAGATCTTGGTCTGCTGATTCACCATTAGTCAATCTATTGATCACGAATTCAAGAAATTCCCGTATGTATTGATGAGTCTTTGTCGTATAAAAGGTAGTATAGAGATCTACGTACACAAGAGGTTTGTCGTGGACTAGATATCCAAACTTGTCGAGTATTTGTTCATCCAAGTTACGATCGTAAACTTGAAAAAGCAAAAAATCCTCATAGAGGAAGCTTTTTATACTAAAGCCACCATGCGCAATTCTATTTCTTACTGTGTTGATTGGTTGGTACCAGTCAAATACAATCTCGCGACCTGTGCTGCGACGGTAGTTATCGAACTCTATCTCAAGATGTTCGTGTTTGGATTGTTTTGCTATTTTCTTAGGATCGCAGAGTTTAACGTATATCTGATAACATATTTCAAATATTGTATTAATTTTCAGAAAAAAATATTCGACAGAATTTGTGCAAAGTGCCGCAAGATCCATATAATTCTGGCTCTTGTTGTTTAAATAGAAATTTTGAACTTGCAATAAATTTATCGTGCAGCCGTAAAGTTTTTGAAAATTCGCCGATAGATTCTTGATCGTCCAGTCTAGTTCTCGGTCATTGCATTTTTCTATCGGCAGAGACCAGACGAAGTCATTCACGGGACTCATCAAAAAACCTTCTTCAAACATAATTTTTTATAAAACGAGAATTGGATTTCGGAGTATTTTACTGAAATAAATACCACAGTGCATCATTGATGCAGAAAATAGTTTGATAGCTCGTCAACAGACATTCAGGATGTGGATCTCAAGTGCCTGCTCCTGGCCGATCACCGACTCATGCGTTTTGCATGACCGAGCCGATGGGTGAGAACAGGCGGCCGACTCTGCCCGACCCTGAGTTGCCGCTCGCGCTAGAACGTCTCAACGACTGCTGCCAACTCTGAACAGACGTATCCTCACACCACAGCTAACGTGTGTTCTTTCAATTAACGCAGCCCGAGTGATACCAACCCCAAATTCTTGGCACCTCGGTCGAATCCTCTAGTGAGCACCAATCGCACTCCGTCATGATTGGTCCGCCGGTATGTTACGCGTAGGTGCCGTAGATTGCTTCGCCAATGACACAGGCAATGGCTCCTTTCTTTGTTCTCGCTCCCCGGCCGCAACGCTTGCCGCTTTGTGGACGGGAGGTGTCGTTCCATTACCCCATGTCCACGCTGTAAACCCAAGCCGCACCCTGTCCCCGAGGGCGGTATAAAGGATCTTTTGTCCGGACCTAGTGCCGACTAAGTCCATTCGCGCGCTGTGCACATCGAGTAACTCGGATGCCAATTCTAGTGCTTTCCGAATCACCGTCATTCTGAACAAGTTGAGCTGTGAGATCAGACTGCGCAGAACAGTTGATGTCGCTTAGCACCTTGCTAAGTTGGATTCGGAAAGCTCCAATCTCGCTAATTCCCCAAATGGAATCACATTGGAACGGCGAGCCCTTACTCGGATCGTCCGTCAAGCATGACTCGAAGCGCGGCGCAGGCAAATTCCGGTTCGATAAGGCCTCCAACACTTCCGTCAGCCGCTCGCGAGTAGGAGATTCATATGCGCGGAAATATGCATTTGTGACCGTTTCCTTTGACACTCTGCCGTATGACCATGTGGCATTTCGTAAATCAACCGCCGGAGAAGCCGAGCCCACTAGAGAGGCCGCGTACATTGTCGCGCCTCTCAGGTCAGCTCCTTGTAATTTGACCGACCGCATATCGGCTCCCTCAAGATGAGTTCCTTTCAAGTTGGCCCCTCCCAAAAGCGCTCGATCCATATCGGCGCCTAGTAGATTGGCCCGTTCGAGGTTCGCCGCTTGCAAATTCGCTGCATGAAGATCTGCAAATTCCATACTCGCATTCGCGAAAGACAAGCCGATAAATGATCGGCCTGACAAGTTGGCCCCATCAAGTAACGCGTGTTCGAACACAGCACCTTCAATCAAACCTGCAGGGCGCAGATCGGCCCCTCGCAGGTCAGCTTCTCGAAAATTGGCCCCACGAAGTGTAGCGCCTTCAAAATTAGCACCCAGAAAAACCGATTTTCGGAAGGAGCGATCACTTAGATCGCATTTGGAAAGGTTCGCATTTGTCAACATCGTTCCAGTAAGCGAAACCGGAAATATCGCACCCTGCAAATTGGCGCCAGAGAGATCTGCTCCGTCAAGGTTATTGAAGTATTCGTAGCCGTTACAACTCAGCCTCACGTTCCCTCCCCAAAACCGACGCTCTTCCGTACAGCCGACAACGGCATTGCGAAGGTCGGCTCCCGAAATAGAAGCGCCGCGTAAATCGACGCTCCTAAGATCAGCGCCTACCAAATGCGATCCGGCGAGCACGGCGAATCGAAGATCCGTATTTCCCATCAGAGCGTGTTCCAATATATCGGGGCTTAGCCGAGCATGCCGAAGATTGCGATCTCGTAGATCAAATTGCCGCGTTGGAGAAGTACCTTCCATCAGTGATGCGGTTTCCGAACCCCGTTTAGATGCCGCACCTCTGGAGTATGACAGAGGTTCCGCATGTTAAAGTCGGGCGGGTTTCTGAGTGGATCAGCCATTCGAGGGGCTGACCTATAGCTCGGGCGAACGGCAGAAAGTGGCCGATAACAGCCTATTTGAACGGTCCTCTAAATCCGCAAAACACCCTCTTTACACTTGCGACGATCTTCGATGCGCCGCACAATCCCCATTCAACTCCCACACGAGCAGCTGCGATGACCTATTCGTCGAACGCGACCGGCATCCTGCTGGCGGCGGGTCTCGGCACCCGCTTCGATCCGTCCGGACGCCACAACAAGCTGCTCGCCACGCTGCCCAACGGCACGGCCGTCGTGTTCCAGTCGGCGCGCAAGCTGCTCGCGGTTTCGTCCGAAGTGATCGCCGTGATCCGGCCGGGCGCCGAAAAGCTTGCCGATGTCCTGAACGAAGCCGGTTGCAGCGTCATCTTCAGCACCGACGCCGAACGCGGCATGGGCGCGGCGCTCGCTGCGGCCGTGCGGGCGACGTCCGAAGCCGATGGCTGGCTCGTCGCGCTGGGCGACATGCCGTGGATCGAAGCCTCGACGTATGAAGCCGTCGCTCGGCAACTCGATCAAGGCGCCGAACTCGTCGCGCCGTTTTATCACGGCAAGCGCGGGCATCCGGTGGGATTCGGCATGGCGCATCGGGAGGCGCTTATCGCGCTCGACGGCGATGCGGGCGCGCGCGGCATCTTCTCGACGCACACGCCGTTCGTCATCGAAGTCGATGACCAGCACGTGCTGCTCGATGTCGATTTGCCGAGCGATCTCGGGCAGGTTTGACGATCGGCCGCCTTCACGCCGCAATCGCCACGGAATCCGCTGAATCCGCACCGTCGCTGCCAATCGGCAGATAACGCTTGCCGACTTCGAGCAGCGTCGCGCCGAATCCTTTCTTCGCCCGAAAATCCGTCCTCGCGCTCGTCACCACGCGCGGCGACGCGCTCCATTCGATATTCGCGCCGATCGCCATCAGCGCCTCGACGAGCGCCACGTCCTCGCTCGATTCCAGCGGGGCGAACCCGCCCGCCTGCACATACGCCCTCGCCGACACGCCCAGATTCGCGCCGTGAATATGCCGATGCCCGTCCGCGTCGGTGTAGGTGCGCCCGAAATGCTCGCGCACCGCGCCGAGATGCGGCGACCAGTCGTGCACGCCGATCACGCCGCACACCGCGTCCGCGCAGCAGTCGAGCTGGCGCACGAGCCAGTCTTCGGCGACGGTCGTATCGGCGTCGGTGAATGCGAGCCAGCGCGCGCCCAGCGCCAGCGCCCGCTCCGCGCCATGCGCGCGCGCGATGCCGACGTTGCGCGCATCGATGCACGACACCTCCGCGCCCATCGCCCGCGCGATGCCGGCGGTTTCGTCGGAGCAACTGTCGGCGATGACGATCACGCGCGCCGCCTCGCCGAGCAGTTGATGATGATCCGCCGCGCGACGCGCAGCCGCCACGCACGCGCCGATATGCGCGGCTTCGTTGTGAGCGGGAATGACGATGGCAAGCATGTCGGCTCCGTGTGTGTATGTGTCCGCAGGCAATCGAACGCCGCGATGGATGAATTTCAGCAATGACCGTTCCCATGTTTCTGCGCCCGCCACACCGGCCGTGAAAGGGCACGATCGTCGCCAAATAGTTGCCGGAAGGCAGTTCGCGTCGTTAGAATTACTGTATGGATATACAGTACTTTTCTGATTCCGCCCGCCGATGAAATGCGTCACCATCGATCCGTCGTTCGCTTCCTGGCGTACCGAAGCGCGCACGCTCCTCATGGAGGGCGCGCAGCCCGCGCACGTGCAGTGGCGCGAAACCGATGCCTCGGCCACGGTGTTCGGCTCCCTCTGTCCGCCCGCGCCCGGCTCGGTGGACCCGAACGCGAAGAAGCCGGTCAGGGTCGCGCGCGAATTCCTCGCGATGCTCGAAACGGCGGCGTGCTACCGCGCGCCGGACCGCTGGCCGTTTCTCTACAAGGCGCTGTGGCGCTGGACGCAGGGCGACCGCGCGATCGCATCGGCGGATGACGAGGACGGTCATCGGCTGCGGCGGATGATCGAATCGGTCGAGGCCGAGGAGCGCGAGATGCGCAACAAGCTGCGCTTCCGGCATCGCGATTCGTCGCTCGGGCCGCCCGAGTTCATCAGCTGGTTCGAGCCGGTGCACGACCTGCTGGAGCACGCCGCGATGCATTTCGCCACCCGCATGGGCAACGCCACGTGGATGATCGCCACGCCGCACGGCGCCGCCTTCTGGGACGGCGCGCTGCTGCGCGTGGACCGCACGAGCGAGCCGGAGGAAAAGCCGATGGACTTCGGCGACACCGCGATGAGCGGCGAGGCGGTGAGCGGCGACGCCATCGAGGCGCTCTGGCTCGCGTACTACGAGAGCACCTTCGCGCCCGCGCAGGCGAACGCCGCCGAAATGGCGTCGCATATGCCGGTGCGCTACTGGAAAAGCCCGGCGAACGCGCGCACCGATCCCGCGCTGATCTCCCGCGCCGATCCTTACTCGCGGCGCGACCGCCATCCGCGCAACGTGCCGCCCGAGATGGACGTGACCATCAACACGGATCTGGAGCCGATCAAGGGCACGCTGCTGACGGAGCCGCCGTCGCTCGACGCATGCAAGCGCTGTGCGCTCTGGCGCAACGCGACGCAGCCCGTGCCGGGCGTCGGTCCCGCCGATGCGCGCGTGATGCTGGTCGGCGAGCAGCCGGGCGATCAGGAAGATCGCGAGGGCCAGCCGTTCGTCGGTCCGGCGGGCAAGCTGCTCGACGAAGTGCTCGCCGAGGCCGCGCTCGCCCGCGAATCGCTCTATCTGACGAACGCGGTGAAGCACTTCAAATGGGAGGCGCACGGCGAGGAGCGCGCGCATCTCGCGCCAGCGCAGCGCGAACGCGAGGCCTGCCGCTACTGGCTGGAGGAAGAGCTGAGGCGCATCGCGCCGAAAGTTGTCGTCGCGCTCGGGGCGACGGCGCTCAAGGCGCTCACGGGACATCGCACGGCGCTGTCCGAATATCTCGGCAAGACCATCGAGCACAAGGGGCACATCATCGTGCCGACCTATCACCCGTCGTATCTGATGCGCCTAACCGACGACAAGGTGCGCGCGGAAGTTTTCGGGACGATCGTCGAAGCGCTCGTCTTCGCGCGGCAGATCGCGGACGGCACCGCGACCATCCGCACGCCGGTCGCCAACCGGACGCGCTAAATGCAACAGGAAGCAACAGGGCGAAACAAGAAGAAAGCGCCGTCAACGTTCCTGTAAGCCGCGCGTTATACCGGTGTCGCGCCGCTTTGGCGCTCACCGATGGACCGACGACAAACTCCATGGCCGCTCTCCCGCTCGAAGAACTCCGCCGTCAACAATCTCTCGTCGCGCTCGTGCCGAAAACCGCCGGGCAACTGAAGACCGAACGCGAGCGCATCGTCGCGCGTCTGCAAATCCTGCTGAACGTGACCATCGCGGTGGCGCTCGCGGGCGTCGCGCTCATCGCGTGGCTGCCGTTCTCGCCGGTGCCGCACGAATTCCGCTTCGGCGTCCAGGAAGTGCTCGGCGTCGCGGTGTTCGCGTCGTGCCTGTTCATCCTGCACGAGCGCGCCGAACTCGAACTCGGCCTGTACGACTACGAACCCGTCGAGCAGACGACGCAGGGCGAATTGCGCGCGCTGCTGCATCGGGTGCCGGAAGGCACGTCGTACCAGCAGGCGCTCGCCGCCGACCAGCGCACGTTCGTGACCGGCGAAGTCGACCATATCCGTCGCCGCGCCGAAGCGTTCACGCCGAAGACCCTGCCCGCCGACGACGGCAACGCCGAAACCTGAGCGCCGCGCTAGTCCACGAAAGCAGCACAAAAGCCGCCGCCTCGTCATCGCGAGGCGGCGGCTTTTTTACATCGACGCTGCCTACCTCGCGCCTTGACGAGCGCCGCTGCGCCTCCTTCAATACGTGACAGATGCCGCAACCGACGATCAAACTGTCACGATTGCGGACGCAATCTGTGTCCGCCGCCCGCGCTTCCCAGGCAAAACCCGCCGGACACGTCCCGGGCATGGCGGGTGCTTGCCAAGCGCCCGCCCCCGCGGATTCGCGGAAATCGAACGAGGCCCACGCCAATTGCAGGAGCCAGGATGCGAGCCAACCCCCTTTCGACGTTGAGCGACAACCTCGCGACCGCGCTCGTCCCCGACGAGCCGGGCGCGACGCCATGCGCACACGCCGAGCCGCCCGCCGCCGATCGCGACGAAACCAGCGCCTACGACGAGCTCGCCGCATTCCACGGCATCGAGCGCGAGCGCCTGGTGCTGATTCATCCGGGCAGCCACCACGCCGCGCCCGTGTGGCCCGCGCAACGTTATGCCGATGTCGCCGACCAGCTCGCCGCCGATGGCTGGCAGATCGCCATCGTCGGCGACGCGCCCGATCCCGAGCGCACCGCCGGCGTCCTCGGCGCGATGCAGACGGCCGCGCTCTTTCTCGCGGGCGCCGTCGCGCCGGCCGCGCTGCCGCGCCTGATCGCCAACGCGCGCCTGCTCGTGTCCGACGACGCCGCCGCGTCATCGCCCGTCGCCGCGGCGCGCGCGCTCGGCACGCCGCATATCGTGCTCGACGAGCATCCGCGCGACATCGGCAGCGACGCGATCGTCGCCCGCGCCCGCGCCGCGCTCTCGAACACCGGCGACGCGCATCCGGGCGAGCCGTTCACGCTGCACATGCCGGCGCCGCACGAGTCCGTGTAGCGCCGCTCCACCTTGCGGGGAACATCATGAAATTCGATATGCAGACCAGTCCCGTTCCGGATCCCATCGCGGACCCGAACCGCGATCCGGAAGCCGATCCGCTCACGCCGCCTTCGCCGGGTCATCGCCCGGACGAGCCGCAGCATCCCGACGCGCCGCCCGACAAGGACCCGATCCGCCGTTTCTAAAAGCTACGGGTATTCCCCGCCCTACATCCGCCGCCGTTGCCTGCCGTAAAGCGGGCATGCGGCGGCATGCGCCGTCGCACCAGACAACGCAAAGAGGCGACGGGGCAACATGAACAGAATGACGTTGAACAAGAAGCTCGGCTCGCTGATCGCCGTGCTGTGGATCGGCCTGATTGCGATCGGGATCATCGGGGCGTGGCAGAACCGGACGTCGATGATCGATGACCGCAAGGAGCAGTTGAAGACCCTCGTCAACGAGGCGTACGCCATCACGGCGCACTACGCCGCGCTTGCCGCCGACAAGACGCTCACCGAAGAGGAAGCGAAGAAACGCGCGCTCGACGTGGTCGGCGCGATCCGTTACGGCACGGACGGCTATCTGTCGATCAACGATTCGCATCCGACGATGGTGATGCATCCGATCAAGCCCGCCATGAACGGAAAGGATCTCTCGACCTATACCGATCCGGCGGGCAATCGCCTGTTCGTCGATATCGTGAAGGCGGGCGATCAGCAAGGCGGCGGCTTCATCAGCTATCTGTGGCCGAAGCCCGGCAGCGACAAGCCGGTCGGCAAACTCTCCTATGCGCAGCGCTTCGCGCCGTGGGACTGGTATCTCGTCACCGGTATGTACATGGACGACGTGCAGAGCGCGTTCTGGGCGAGCGCGCTGCGCTGGCTCGCGATCACGGCGGTGCTCGGCGGCATCGCGACGGCGGCGATGCTGATCGTCCTGCGCAGCATCAAACGCAATCTGGGCGGCGAGCTGGAACTGGCGGTCGGCGCGGCGCACCGCATCGCGCGTGGCGACCTGACGAGCACCGTCGACATCCATCCGAACGACACGACGAGTCTCCTGCACGCGCTCAACACGATGCAGCGCGGTCTCGTCGAGACGGTCTCGCGCGTGCGCAACGGCACCGAGAACATCAACGTGGGCGCGTCGGAGATCGCGGCGGGCAATACCGATCTGTCGCAGCGCACCGAGGAACAGGCGGCGGCGCTCGTGCAGACGGCGTCGAGCATGGACCAGATGACCGCCAACGTGAAGAACAACGCGGAAAGCGCGGCGCAGGCGGCCCGGCTCGCGGAGCAGGCGGCGGATGTGGCGACGCGCGGCAGCGGCGTCGTCGATGACGTGATCGACACGATGACGCGCATCACAGCGAGTTCGCAGCAGATCGGCGACATCATCGGCGTGATCGACGGCATCGCGTTCCAGACGAACATCCTCGCGCTCAACGCGGCCGTCGAAGCGGCGCGCGCGGGCGAACAGGGACGCGGCTTCGCGGTCGTGGCGGCCGAAGTGCGCAGCCTCGCGCAACGTTCGGCGACGGCGGCAAAGGAGATCAAGGCGCTCATCGAGACATCGACGCAGACGGTGCAGCAAGGCGCGTCGCTCGTGACGAACGCGGGCGCGACGATGACCGAGATCGTGCAATCGGTGCGTCGCGTGAACGAGATTCTCGACGAGATCAGCCATGCGTCGCACGAGCAGAGCGCGGGCATCGAGCAGGTGAACCGCGCGGTCGTCGAGATGGATCAGGTGACGCAGCAGAACGCCGCGCTCGTCGAAGAGGCGGCGGCTGCCGCGCATTCGCTGAAGGATCAGGTGGATGTGCTGCGCGAGGCGATCGGGAGTTTCAGGCTGCCGGCGTAAGGCTTTCGATCACGCGAGGAAACGTTCGACGAGCCTCGCCCAGTACGCCGCGCCGACCGGCAGATTCTTGTCGTTGAAATCGTAGTGCGGGTTGTGGACCATGCAGCCGTCCTCGCCCGCACCGTTGCCCAGACGCAGGAACGAGCCCGGCCGTTGCTGCAGCATGAACGCGAAATCCTCGCTGCCCATCAGCAGATCCGCGTGCGCGACGACGTTCTGCTCGCCGACCAGTTCGCGCGCGACCTGAATCGCGAACTCCGTTTCCGCGTCCGAATTGACGACGACCGGATAGCCTTCCAGATACTTCACGGTCGCCGTCGCGCCGTAGCTCGCGGCCTGCGACTCGACCAGTTCCTTGATGCGCCGCTTAAGCAGTTCGCGCACTTTCGGATCGAACGAGCGCACCGAGAGTTCGAGCGTCGCGCGACTGGGGATGACGTTGTTCACCGTGCCGGCGTGCATCGAACCGACGGTGACGACGGCGGCCTGCGCCGGATCGACATTGCGCGCGACGATCGTCTGCAGCGCCATCACGATGCTCGCCGTCACGACGACCGGATCGACGGAAAGATGCGGCCGCGCCGCGTGCCCGCCGACGCCTTCGATCGCGATCGACACCTGATCGCCCGCCGCCATGAACGGCCCCTTGCGGAACAGGAACGTGCCGGGCTGCGCGCCGGGATGGTTGTGCACGCCGAACACGGCGTCGCAGTGAAAGCGTTCGAACAGGCCTTCCGCGATCATCTTCTGCGCGCCGCTTGGCACGCCGTGCTCTTCCGCCGGCTGAAAATACAGATGCACCGTGCCGTTGAAGCGTCGCGTGCGCGCGAGATGACGTGCGGCGCCGAGCAGCATCGTCGTGTGGCCGTCGTGGCCGCACGCGTGCATCTTGCCGTGCGTTTCGCTCGCGTAGGGCTTGCCGGTCTGTTCGATGATCGGCAGCGCGTCCATGTCGGCGCGCAGGCCGATGCTCTTCGCGCCGTCGCCCGCTTTCAACGTACCGACGACGCCCGTGCCGCCGATACCGCGCGTCACCTGCCAGCCCCACTCTTCCAGCCGATCCGCGACGAGCGCCGCGGTGCGCGTCTCCTCGTAGGACAGCTCCGGATGACGGTGGATGTCGTGGCGAATGTCGCGCAGCGAGGGCGCGTCGTCGGAGAGGTCGGCGATGACGGTGAAGTGGTGGTTGGAGGGAGTCGTCATGGGGGAGCCTTTGCTGAGGTGATGCGGATACGTGGAAAACGGCGCACATGATCCTCCACATGGGCCGCGCTTTCCAGTTCCCTGAGCGTTTTTTTTGGGTGGACGAAAGCCAATCGTGAAGTTTCGACCGGCTTCTAGCGCAAAAACCGGTCGATCACCCCCGCCAGTTTCGCAAACGCCGGCCCAATCTCCTCATCCGGCACACACGCATAACCGATCAGCAACCCCGATTCCGAATCCGGCCGACGCGCGTAATACCCCGACAGCGGCCGCACCACGATATCCTCCGCAAGCGCCGCCGCAGCAACCGCGCGATCATCGACATGCTGAGGCAGCTTCAATACGAGATGCAGCCCCGCATCGCCACCGGCGATCGCCAGCGCGTTACCGTAGCGCCCGGCGATCGTCGCGAGCATCACATCGCGGCGCTGGCCGTAAAGCGCGCGCATCCGCCGGATATGCGAAGTGAAATGGCCCTGCTCGATGAATTCAGCGAGCACCGCCTGCTGCAATAGCTGCCCTTCACGATAAAGCTCGGCGCTCGCCGTCGCGAAACTGTCCGCCAGCGCTTCCGGCACGACGACATAGCCGATGCGCAGCCCCGGAAACAGCGTCTTGCCGAAGCTCCCCACATAGATCACCTGCCCCGCCGGGTCCATCCCCTGCAGCGACGCGAGCGGCCGGCTGCCGTAGCGGAACTCGCTGTCGTAATCGTCCTCGATGATCCAGCAGCGGTGCTGGCGCGCGTATTCGAGCAGCATGCGGCGGCGCGCGAGGCTCATCACCATGCCGAGCGGATACTGGTGCGACGGCGTGACGAGCATCAGCCTCGGCGGCGACGCGAGATCGTCGGGCGTCGGCGCGATGCCCTCGGCATCGACGGGAATTGCCTTCAGATCGAGCCCCGACACCTGCAACACGCTGCGCACGCCCCAGTAGCACGGATCTTCGGTCCAGATCGTGTCGCCCGAATCGGCGAGCAGGCGCGCGGCGAGGTCGATCGACTGATGAATGCCCGTCGTCACGACGATCTGCTCCGGCGTGCAGCGCACCGAGCGCGACGTGCGCAGATAGTGCGCGAGCGCGTGGCGGAAGCCCGTGTGACCGCCGCCGGGCGCGTAAGTGAGCAGATCGGGCAGCGGCTTGCGCCAGTATTTCGCGTGCAGCCGATTCCACACGCGCGACGGAAAGCGCGACACGTCCGGCACGCCTGGCATGAACGCCCCGCCCTGGCGCTTCGACACGCCCGCGCCCGAAATCAGCCGCGCGCCGCGCGTGGAGAGCGTCGATTGCGTATCGGCGGGAACGATGGCCGCGGGCGGCGCGTCGTCGAAGAGGATTTCATCGGGCGCGCTGTCCGCGACGAACGTGCCGCGCCCCGTTGCCGACGAAACGTAGCCTTCGAGCGCGAGCTGCTCGTAGACCTGCGTCACGGTATTGCGCCCGACGCCCAGTTCGGTCGCGAGCAGCCTCGACGACGGCACTTTCGCGCCCGCCGCGAGCTCGCGCGTCAGGATCGCCTGCTGCAGGAGCCGATGCAGTTGCCGGTAGATCGGCTGGCCGTTCGAGCGGTCGATGCGCTGCGCCAGCCAGTCGGAGAGCACGCTCGCGCGGATGGACATCGGATTGGCTCCTATAGATTTATTGAAATGGCTCTGAACTTAAGGGCCAAATCTTACTATAGTCGTCTATAAATTCAGTCGGCCGATACGGCCACCATCGACATGCGCCCTCGCGCGAAGGAGATTTCCCTGTGAGCACCAACCTCAAGAACGCCGATCTGCACGCCCGCAAGAATGCCGCGACCCCGCGCGGCGTGGGCGTGATGTGCGATTTCTACGCGGCGCGCGCCGAGAATGCGGAACTGTGGGATGTCGAGGGCCGTCGTTTCATCGATTTCGCGGCGGGCATTGCAGTGTGCAACACGGGGCATCGTCATCCGAAGATCGTCGAGGCGATCCGCGCGCAGCTCGACTGCTTCACGCACACCGCGTATCAGATCGTGCCGTACGAATCGTATGTGTCGCTCGCAGAGAAGATCAGCGCGCGCGCGCCGGGCTCGCACGCGAAGAAGACGGCGTTTTTCACGACGGGCGCGGAAGCCGTCGAGAACGCGGTGAAAATCGCGCGCGCGGCGACGGGCCGTCCCGGCGTGATCGCCTTCACGGGCGGCTTCCACGGCCGCACGCTGATGGGCATGGCGCTCACCGGCAAGGTCGCGCCGTACAAGATCGGCTTCGGGCCGTTCCCGTCGGACGTCTATCACGCGCCGTTCCCGAATGCGCTGCACGGCGTGTCGGTCGCGGATTCGCTGCGCGCGATCGAGCATCTGTTCAAGGCGGATATCGAGGCGACGCGCGTCGCCGCGATCATCTTCGAGCCGGTGCAGGGCGAAGGCGGCTTCAATGCGGCGCCGGCGGATTTCGTGCGCGGCCTGCGCAAGATCTGCGACGAGCACGGCATTCTGCTCATCGCCGATGAAGTGCAGACCGGTTTTGCGCGCACCGGCAGGCTCTTCGCGATGGAGCATCACGGCGTCGTGCCGGACCTGATGACGATCGCGAAGTCGCTCGCGGGCGGCATGCCGCTGTCGGGCGTCGTCGGACGCGCGGAGATCATGGATGCGGCCGCGCCCGGCGGGCTGGGCGGCACGTATGCGGGCAATCCGCTCGCGGTGGCGGCGGCGCACGCGGTGCTCGATATCATCGACGATGAAAAGCTCTGCGAGCGCGCTGTTGTTTTGGGCGACAAGCTTAAGGCAAAGCTCGAAGCGCTCAAGGCCGATGTGCCGCAAATCGCCGATGTGCGCGGGCCGGGCGCGATGATCGCCGTCGAGTTCTGCAAGCCCGGTTCGCATGATGCGGATGCGGCTTTCGCCAAGCTCGTGCAGACGCGCGCGTTGGAGCGCGGGTTGTTGCTGCTCGTTTGCGGGGTTTATTCGAACGTCGTTCGCTTCCTGTTTCCGCTCACCATTCAGGAACAGGTTTTCGATGAGGCTATCGGGATTCTCGAAGAGGTACTTGTCGAGACGGTTGGTGTTGCTGTTTGATTTCTGCTGACTTTGATGCGCGAGGCGCGGGTTGTTTGGGTGCCTCGCGGTGTATATTTTTCGTTTGTTTGTTGCTTTGGGTTTCGTGGAGTCCTGATTTCGTGTCGGTCTATTGGCGCTGCCCCTCCCCGGGGCGGGGGTCACTTTCTTTGCTGCTGCAAAGAAAGTAACCAAAGAAAGCAGCTCGTCACCGCCCGCGGTCACACGCAGTTTGGCCATGCTTGCCAGCCTCAAGCGGCACTCGCCTAAGTGTCGCCCTCAAAGGCCCATTTGGGCTTGGCTCGCGCACGGTCTGCCGCCCGAGACGATTCAGCGCGCTGGTTCAGCACGAAAGAGCTTCGGCACAGCGCTACGCGCTGCCGTTGGGTATGCGAGGGAAACCGACGAAGAAGGAGCGCGCGCAAACCCGCTTGACCCATCGGCCGCGAAGCGGGCCGGAGCCATTTGGTGCTGAACCAGTGACGCAAGCGGCGCGGCGCGACAGACCGTGCGCGAGCCAAGCCCGGTAAGTCCTCTGAGGGCGACACTTAGGCGAGTGCCGCCTGCGGCTGGCAAGCATGGTCAAACTGCGTGTGACCGCGGGCGGTGAGAAGCTGTTTCTTTGGTTACTTTCTTTGCAGCAGCAAAGAAAGTGACTGCCGCCCCGCACAGGGGCAACGCTAATAGACCGACACGCCCACGGGATCCAGCAACAACAAAAAGAAGCCCCAAAAAGGAATCGCAAAGACATGAGCCTGAAAGACCAACTGAAAGACCCGACGCTGCTGCGTCACACCGCCTACATCGACGGTGAATGGCAACAATCCGACACCGGCGAAACGTTCGAAGTCACGAACCCCGCCAACGGCGAATCCCTCGGCACAGTACCGAAGATGGGCGCGAACGAAACGCGCCGCGCCATCGATGCGGCAAACGCCGCGTGGCCCGCATGGCGCAAGAAGACCGCAAAAGAACGCGCAATCATCCTGCGCCGCTGGTTCGACCTGATGATGGCAAACGCCGACGATCTCGCCCTCATCCTCACGACCGAGCAAGGCAAGCCGCTCGCCGAGGCAAAAGGCGAAATCACCTATGCTGCCTCGTTCATTGAATGGTTCGCGGAAGAAGGCAAGCGCGTCGCCGGCGATACGCTCGCGACACCCGCCGCCGACAAGCGCATCGTCGTGACGAAGGAACCGATCGGCGTTTGCGCCGCCATCACGCCGTGGAACTTCCCGGCCGCGATGATCACCCGCAAGGTCGGCCCGGCGCTCGCGGCTGGCTGCCCGATCGTCGTGAAGCCCGCCGAAGCGACGCCCTTCTCCGCGTTCGCGATGGCCGTGCTCGCCGAGCGCGCAGGCCTGCCGAAGGGTGTGCTCAACATCCTCACCGGCGATCCGAAAGCGATCGGCGGTGAAATGACCAGCAACCCGATCGTGCGCAAGCTCTCCTTCACCGGTTCGACCGGCGTGGGCCGCTTGCTGATGGCGCAAAGCGCGCCGACGGTCAAGAAAGTGACGCTGGAACTCGGCGGCAACGCACCGTTCATCGTGTTCGACGACGCCGATCTCGACGCCGCCGTGGAAGGCGCGATTGCATCGAAATATCGCAACAGCGGGCAGACCTGCGTGTGCACGAATCGCTTCTACGTGCACGAGCGCGTCTACGATGCGTTCGCGCAAAAGCTGGCGGCGGCGGTCGGCGGCCTCAAGGTCGGGCTCGGCACCGAGAGCGGCGTGGCGCTCGGTCCGCTCATCAACGAAGCGGCCGTGCAGAAAGTGGAATCGCATATCGACGATGCGCTCGCGAAAGGCGCCGCGCTCGCCACGGGCGGCAAGCGTCACGCGCTCGGTCACGGTTTCTTCGAGCCGACCGTGCTGACCGGCGTCACGACCGACATGAAAGTCGCGAAAGAGGAAACCTTCGGCCCGCTCGCGCCGATCTTCAAATTCTCGTCCGACGATGAAGTCGTGCGCCTCGCCAACGACACCGAGTTCGGTCTCGCGGCGTACTTCTACAGCCGCGATATCGGCCGCATCTGGCGCGTGGCAGAAGCGCTCGAATACGGCATGGTGGGCATCAACACCGGCCTGATCTCGAACGAAGTGGCGCCGTTCGGCGGCGTCAAGCAGTCGGGACTCGGGCGCGAAGGCTCGCATTACGGTATCGACGATTACGTCGTCATCAAGTATCTCTGCATGGCGGTCTGATCGCGCGTCGCGCCGGTTAGATAAGAGAAGCCCCGACACTCGTGTGTCGGGGCTTTTTGTTTCCGCTCCGCCGAAAGATCGAATCGTCAAAGGCATGCGCGGCGTCGAACCGTTAGAATCGGCTCCATATCCCGCACGGGCGTGCAGCGCCCGTCTTTCTGCCGCTTCTTCGATCCCCCCAGGAGCGCTATGCGACGCTCGGCATTCTTTCTCCGCTTCATCGGCATCGGCGTTCTGTTTCATATCTATGTCGGCGTGCGGCTCATCCCGGACGCGCCCGTCGGTATGCCGCTCAAGGTGCTGGCGGCGATACTGCTCGCGGTATCGGTCGTCGTCATACCGCTCGGCATGGCGGCGCGGCAGATCGAACCGCAGTCGCTCGCGGATCGCCTCGCATGGCTCGGGCTGACCGCGCTGGGCTTCTTCTCGTCGCTGCTTTTATTGACTTTCGCGCGCGACGTGATTCTGTTCTTCGTGCATCTCGTCGACTGGCTGCGCGGCGTGCCCGTCGGCTCGCCGGTGTTCGTCGCCTATAGCGCGATCGTCGTGCCGTGCCTGGCCGTGCTCTTTTCGGCGATCGGTTTTTACAACGCGCGGCGACGCGCGCCGGTCGTGAGTGTGGATGTGCCCATCGATAATCTGCCGGCCGCGCTCGACGGTTTCACGATCGCGCAGATCAGCGACATTCACGTCGGACCGACGATCAAGCGTCACTATGTGGAACGCATCGTCGCGGCCGTGAACGGGCTCGAACCGGATGTGATCGCCGTGACGGGCGATGTCGTCGACGGCACCGTGCCGAATCTCGCCGATCACACGCGCCCGCTCGCGGGGCTCAGTGCCCGGCACGGGACCTTTCTCGTGACCGGGAATCACGAGTACTACTCGGGCGCGGACAAGTGGATTGCGGAATTCCGGCGTCTGGGTTTGACGGTGCTGCTGAATCAGCATGTCGTGCTGAATCACGACGGCGCACAAGCTGTGGTCGCGGGCGTCACGGATTATGGCGCGGGCAGTTTCGATCCGGCGCATCGCAGCGATCCCGCGAAGGCGATCAGCGGCGCACCTGACGATGCAACCGTGCGCGTGCTGCTCGCGCATCAGCCGCGCAGCGCTACGGCGGCGGCTGAAGCGGGTTTTACGCTGCAGTTGTCGGGGCACACGCATGGGGGGCAGTTCCTGCCGTGGAATTTTTTTGTGCGATTGCAGCAGCCGTTTGTTTCCGGACTTGTGAAGTTCAACGGGCTTTGGGTTTATACGAGCCGGGGTACGGGGTATTGGGGGCCGCCGAAAAGGCTGGGGGCGCCGTCGGAGATTACGTTGGTGCGGCTGGTGGCGGCGAGGGCTGCATAACAGCGGCGGGATAAAAAAGCTTCTTCGCGGATTTTCGGGAACGGCGCTTCTTGACCGTTGCGGCCGGTCAACCAAAGGTTTCCTGCACTCCTCAGCAGCCTAGCCATTCGGACTAACCTTGCCACGGATGACCCTTTGTTTCTGAGTTATGGCAGCCTCCTTGCTGTTCGCGCCGCGCATTGCCGCCATGAGCTACGCCCTCCGCGGCACTGCGCGCCAGCATGAGAAGCCAACCACTGTAAGATTTAGTCTAGTTCATTGCTATCGCATCGACCGGTTGAATCCGCCGCCGAAGTGCGGCTGCGATCTCTTCACTGGACGAATGCAGCATCCCGAACCACACCATCGTTGTCATACATCAATGCTAGGCTCACTTCACCGTCGCCGTGCGTGAGCTGCCGTGTGCTTTGATCCAGTTCCTGCATGAGCCCGACAAAGTTCGATGTCTGAAGTCTTGCCTCCACCACCCATTCATTTACGAGACGATGAATTTCCGTCCTGCGATAGTCCAGTAGCTCGTCGCTCGTAAAGCGAGACTTCCGAAGTAGCGCATCGGCCTTCTCAATGGCTTCGCTGCGAAATATATCGACCAGTTTGATCCACTCCTCGACTTGAGGGCGCATACGCGTATATTTGCGTCCTGCAGGATCAAGGTAGGTAACAATCATGTTCGTCACTGCGACCAGTTGCAATAGAAGGCCATAACGCACAAGCAGCGGCTGGATTTTCTGCACCAGATCCAGAAGTTCCTTGTGCGTGTTCCCTGTGCCGAACGTATCCTTGTCCGTAAGCCCTCTGATCCGCCGCGTCAAATCGGCGAGGTCGCCCTGAACTTTGTCTCGCCACTCAAATCCCATGTGATTGATGCTTTCAATCTTATGAGACTTTTCGCTCGATATTTCGATGGGTCGCCGCAGACCCTTCATGTGTTGTGCGATTTCGCTCAAATAAGCAATGGTGCCAGAAATGCTGGTTCGATCCGTGGTTTCAAGCTTGTCGATAACCTCCGATATGCCGCTCTTGATTTTTCCAAGGCTGCGCTCGATATCCGCAAGATGGGCCTGCGCTACCGCGATACTGACGAGCTGGAATGCCCCTACGGCCAGTTGACGGGCCGAGCCCGCCTGCACAACCCGTCCTTTCCCCGCCACCTGCCCGGTCTTATTGACGGCGTCAGCTAGAACCTCTCCGGACGTTGTCCGCATGAGCGTATAGGTTCCGTCTTTCAGGCCTTGCGCAATTTCAGGCTTGAAGACCAATCGTATGGTCTTGCCTGGGATGCTGACTCCCGCTTCCAGAAAATCGGACGCAAGCTGGCCCAGTCTGTTGACTTCGTCGCTCGACGAATCGAGACGTCGTGCGGTAAATGGTATGCCCGGCATTTGCTCGACGTCCATCACGACGGCGCCCTCTGAATCAACGAGTTCGACGTTGTGAAAAACCTCGTGCATCGGCTGCACAGAGATTGGATCAGCTTCAAATGGCGCGGGCTCGACAGGAGCAGATGCAATGGTGGAAGACTTACTACGTTGAGTAGCTCGCGTCTGTCCAGCCTTGTAAGCAAGAAAAACAGCGGCGAGGGCGATCAGCACGATCGCGACGATTACAGTGATCACAGCGACATCCCCGAAGACTTAATGTGTATCCGTTCTTTTATGATCGTTCTGGATCACACGATACCCACGTTTTGATTAAATTTACAGCTTGCCAGAAGATTCTATTCGTCCGCCAGGGGACCTTTATCACCTCCATCTCGGCGAACGTCCGATATGGCCGAAAAGCTGTCATCATCTCTCCTCGCGCGTTTAATATCCCGTTCAGGCTAGTTTCCGACCCGCGAACATCCAACACTGCTTAGCGGCAACGATCTCCCGTCGACCAACTGAAAACCTATCCAAAATCGCTCCCCTCAAGACTCTGCAAAGCCCCCCAAAAAAAACGCGCGGCCCAACCGCACCGCGCGTCCACCGCTCAGAGACGAGCGCCGCGCCCGAACACGGGGATGAACGGACACTCTCGAACTGGCAGGCGGGGCCCCGCCAGCGAGTGCCTACAAAATAAGAGAACACCGACGCAATAACCACAAGACTTCTCTTAATCACCGCAATCTCACGGACTGCGAACGTTCATCTCCCCTTCACCGACACCGCCGCCGGCGTCGTCGCATAGACGCTCTTGTGCGGAGCCGTACCCTCCCTCGGCCAGTCGGAGCGTTCATCGAAAAACCATTCCGCGCGCTCACGTCCCTTGCGGATCAGCGCATGAATCAGCGCCGGATTTCGATCGAGCTTCGATGCATAATCGAGCGGCCCCGGATAATCCCGGGCGTCGAGATGCATCTGCACGACGCGAACCTTGATCGGCTTGTAACGCTTCTCCAGCGATTTATCGGCTTTCAGCAGTTCGTTCACGCGCGTCGTGAAATAAAGCTCCTGCCCCAGCGCGAGATTGCCGGACAGTTCATTGCGCCGGTCGATGATCTCGTTCGTCGATTCAGGCAACTCGCGACGATATTGCGGATTGATCTGCACGACCCAGATCTCGTCGGGCCGCATATCGAGCGCGAAATCGGTGAACTCGCGCACCGGCGGATTGCTGCTGAAAAGGCCGTCCCAGCACATGCGTCCGTCGGCCTCGACCGCGCGATACAACGGCGGCACCGCGGCCGATGCAACGAGTTGATCCTGATCGAGCTTGTCGCCGGGAAAGATCACGCGATCGCCGGTGCGCACGTCGGTCGCGCCGACGAGAAGCGTGGGCTGTGCGCGTCGCTTCGGGTCCGCCGGCAGCGACGCGAACGGCAGATGCTTGTCGAGCAGCTCGCGCAGGCGCTCCTCCGCGACCGGCGGATAGAGATACGGGCTGATTTCCGCGTTGACGGGCAGCCGCGCGTACCAGGTCCCGACCGCATTCGCGACGATATCCGGCCCGTCGCGCGCCTCCAAATCCTTCCAGAAACCGGCAAGGCGCCGCCTCGCGTCAGGAGGTCCGCCGAGCAAGAGCCCTGCCCACACGAGCGCGCTGCACATCGCGCCGCCCGACGTGCCGGACAGCGCGACGAGTTCGAACTTGTTGAGAAACTCGCCGCTCAACAACCGGTCGAGCACGCCCGCGGCGAACGCCGCATGGCTGCCGCCGCCCTGGCACGCGATCGCTACTTTCGGAATGGCCGCCATCACCGCACCCCTCTCGCGTCCGTCGACATCGGACGTACGCTACAGGATAGGCGACGCGCGCCGCTATGCCAGCGCCGCCAGCACCTGCTGCGTCGAACGAATGCGGCCGATGCGCGGAAAGATGTAGCGGCAGGTCGATTCGTGCGTGTCGGCGTGCAAGTCGCTCATCGCGTCCTCGACGAATATCTGCTGATAGCCGCGCTCGTGCGCGCCGCGTGCGGTCGAATCCACGCCGATGGCCGTCGCGATGCCGCCCAGCACGATCGTCCCGATGCCGCGCCGGCGCAGATGCGAGTCGAGATCCGTGTTGTAGAACGCGCCCCACTGCCGCTTGGTGACGACGATATCGGACGCCTGCACGCCCAGTTCCGCGCTGAGCTCGCTCCAGCCCGCAGGCTCCGGCGCTTCCTGCGCCTGTCCCGCGTCGGTGACCGGACGCAGGCCGCCCGGTCCGTTCGGAAACGCCACCTTGACCAGCACGACCGGTGCGCCGAGCGCGCGGAAGCGATCGGCGAGCGCACGCGCGTTGGCGAGCACGCTCGCGGCGTCGTGAGGTTGCACGGGCAAGGCGGCGATGCCCGCCTGCAGATCGATCAGCACGAGCGCGGTTGTCGCGGGATCGAGCTTGAGTTCGGGAGCGTTCATTTCGAAAGTCGCGAGTAAGGTGGATGAGTGCGCGATCTCAGGCTTCTTGTTGCCGGAATTCGAGCGCCGCGCCGTTCATGCAGTAGCGCAGGCCCGTGGGCTTCGGTCCGTCGTCGAAGACATGGCCGAGATGTCCGCCGCAACGCCGGCAATGCACCTCGTTGCGCATGTGGCCCGTCGCGTCCGCGTGGGTCGCGACCGCGCCATCGACGGGCTTCCAGAAACTCGGCCAGCCTGTCCCGCTGTCGAACTTCGTCCCCGACGAGAACAGTGCGAGCCCGCATCCCGCGCACGCATACGTGCCCTCGCGACGCTCCTTGAGCAGCGGGCTCGCGAACGGCGGCTCGGTGCCGCCGCGCCGGAGCACTCGGAATTGCTCGGACGAGAGTCGGCGGCGCCAGTCCGCGCTGCTGTGATCGATCTCGTACGATCGGGCGGGCGCCGAAGAGCCCGCGCCGCCGGCGAAGGCGGCGGCCATCACACCGAGAAAATTGCGCTTCGTGCGTCTCATGATTTTCATCCGATGACCGCTCTCATGCTTTTATCCGCCACCCGGCGCCGCGCTACGATTTGAGCCGGTATCCCGTCCTGAAGATCCACGCGACGATCGCGATGAATACCGCTAGGAACACCAGCGTCATGCCGAAACTCACGCCGACTTGGACATCGGCGAGACCGTAAAAGCTCCAGCGAAAGCCGCTGATCAGATAGACGACCGGATTGAAGAGCGCCACGGCCTTCCAGAACGGCGGCAGGATATTGATCGAATAGAAGCTGCCGCC
This sequence comes from Caballeronia sp. LZ029, assembly GCF_031451275.1. Classification (NCBI taxonomy): domain Bacteria; kingdom Pseudomonadati; phylum Pseudomonadota; class Betaproteobacteria; order Burkholderiales; family Burkholderiaceae; genus Caballeronia; species Caballeronia sp. LZ029. The sequence goes on along the minus strand of NZ_JARUXO010000004.1, from coordinate 350,840 downwards.
GAGAAACGTGAGCGGCGTCACGATCAGGAGTGGAATGATCTGCAACTTCTCGAAGCCGTCCGCCCAGATGCCGATGATGAACCCGAGCAGGCTGAACGTCACGGAGGTGAGCAGCAAAAATACGATCATCCAGACAGGATGATCGATTCTGAGCGGCACGAATAATCGTGCGGTAAGAAGAATGATCAGTCCGAGGATGACGGATTTGGTCGCGGCCGCGCCCACGTAGCTCAGGACGAGCTCGAAGTGCGAAACCGGCGCGGACAGCAGTTCGTAGATCGTGCCCGTGAACTTCGGAAAATAGATGCCGAAGGACGCGTTGGCGATGCTCTGCGTAAGCAGCGACAGCATCACGAGCCCCGGCACGATGAACGCGCCGTAGCTGATGCCGTCGACTTCCGGAATGCGCGAGCCGATGGCCGCCCCGAAAACGACGAAGTAAAGCGATGTCGAAATGACGGGCGACACGATGCTCTGCATCAGCGTACGCCCGGCGCGCGCCATCTCGAAACGGTAGATCGCGCGAACGGCGTATAGATTCATTTGGTTTCCCTGACGAGACTCACGAAGATGTCTTCGAGCGAGCTTTGCGTCGTTTGCAGATCCTTGAAACGCACGCCGGCTTCGTCGACGTGGCGCAACAGCGCGATGATGCGCCCCGGCTCGTCATGCGCGTCATATGTGTAGGTGAGCTCGCCGCCGTCCGCCGAGCGCGTGAGGCCGTAAGGCTCGAGCGGCGCGGGTATTTGCGCGAGCGGCTGTTCGAGCTGCAGCGTGAGTTTCTTCTGCCCGAGCTTGCGCATGAGTTCGCGCTTCTCCTCGACCAGCACGATCTCGCCGCGATTGATCACGCCGATGCGGTCGGCCATCTCCTCCGCTTCCTCGATGTAATGCGTCGTGAGGATGATGGTCACGCCGTTGCTCTGCAGCTCGCGCACGAGGTCCCACATGTCGCGGCGCAACTCGACATCGACGCCGGCCGTGGGTTCGTCGAGAAAGAGAATCTCGGGCTCGTGCGCGAGCGCCTTCGCGATCAGCACGCGCCGCTTCATGCCGCCCGAAAGCGTCATGATCTTGTTGTCCTTCTTCGCCCATAGAGAGAGCGATTTCAACACCTTCTCGACATGCGCCGGATTCTTCGGGCGGCCAAAGAGGCCCCGGCTGAACGACACGGTCGCCCAGACGGTCTCGAACGCGTCGGTGGTGAGTTCCTGCGGCACGAGGCCGATCATCGCGCGGGCGGCGCGATAGTCCGTGACGATATCGTGGCCGGCGACGGTGACCTTGCCCTCGCTCGGATTGACGATGCCGCAGATGGTGCTGATGAGCGTCGTCTTGCCCGCCCCGTTCGGGCCGAGCAGCGCAAAAATTTCGCCGCGACGGATCTCCAGATTCACGTCCTGGAGCGCGCGGAAGCCCGACCCGTAGGTCTTGGACAGATCGGAAACGGTGATGATGGTTGGCATGGCGTGGACGATAGCAGATACCGCGCGATCCGGCTTGGACGAAAGGGGTCGTCCGTTCGGCCGATGTTCGCCGGGCCCGGCGCTGCCTACAATGCACTGCTGAATACCAGGAGCCGACATCATGCTGTTCGAACAGATTCAGACCACATGCCTCAACGACGCGGACCTGCCGTGGGTGCCGTTCACGCCGTACAGCGCGCGCGTGCTCGTCAAGTATTTCAAGCTGGATCCGATTCGCGGCGAGGTCATCGCACTCATGAAGGCGCCGGCGAAAGGCCAGATGCCGCGGCATCGGCATACGGGAACCGTGATCGTCTATACGGTCGAGGGGCGCTGGAAGTATCGCGAGCACGACTGGATCGCGGGGCCGGGAAGCATCGTGTACGAGACGGCGGGGTCGAGCCACACGCCGGAAGCGCTTGCCGCGGATTCGGGCGGCGCGGACATCGTCACGCTCAACATCATTCAGGGCGAACTGCTCTTCGTGAATGACGACGGACAGGTCCTCGCCGCCGAAAACTGGAAGAGCGGCTGGGACCGTTACGCTGCCTTCTGTCATGCAAACGGCATCGCTCCGAGAGATTTGACGGCTTTCGGGTAACGTCGGGGTCGCGGCCACTGGTTAGAATCGATGTCTGGACGCGCCTCGTGCGCTTTCGACCCTTTCCAGTTTGCCGGCCGCTCTCGGCCGGCGCAGATCGAGGAGAAGCAAAAGCATGAAGATTCAGACCGTCGGCATCGTCGGTGCGGGAACCATGGGCAACGGCATCGCGCAGGTCGCGGCCGTCGCGGGCTTCAAGGTCGTGCTGATCGACGTCACCGACGCCGCACTCGCGAAGGGCGTCGCCGCGCTCACGGGCAGCTTGGAGCGGCTCGTGTCGAAGGACAAGCTGGAAGCCTCCGCGCGCGACGCGGCGTTGCAGCGCATCGAAACCTCCACCGATTACGCGCGCCTCTCCGAAGCCGATATCGTGATCGAAGCCGCGACGGAGAACGTCGAGCTCAAGAACCGCATCCTGAAGCAGATCGAAGGGGCGGCCCGTGCGGACGCGATCATCGCGTCGAACACGTCGTCGATCTCGATCACCTCGCTCGCCGCCACGCTCGCCACGCCCGAGCGCTTCATCGGCATGCACTTCTTCAATCCGGTGCCGCTGCTGCAACTCGTCGAAGTGATTCGCGGCGTGCAGACGAGCGATGAAACCGCCGCCGCCGTGCGCGAACTCACCGAGAAGCTCGACAAATCGCCGATCGGCGTGCGCAACTCGCCGGGCTTTGTCGTCAACCGCATTCTCGTGCCGATGATCAACGAAGCGTTCTTCGTGCTCTATGAAGGCGTCGCGAGCGCGGAGGAAATCGACGCGGGCATGAAGCTCGGCGCGAATCATCCGATCGGCCCGCTCGCGCTCGCGGACCTGATCGGCCTCGACGTGTGCCTGTCGGTGATGGACGTTTTCCTCAAGGACTTCGGCGATTCGAAATACCGCGCGTGCCCGCTCTTGCGCGAACTCGTCTCGGCGGGTCGTCTCGGGCGCAAGACGAAACGCGGCGTGTATCGGTACGACTAGGCCGCGTCGAAATCGAGCACCGGTCCGGCGGGCACGACGCCCGTCGGATTGATCGTCCGATGGCTCTCGTAGTAATGCCGCTTGATGTGCTCGAAGTTCACCGTCGCCGCAACACCCGGCATCCGGTAGATCTCGCGTGCGTACTTCGAGAGATGCGGATAATCCGCGATGCGCCGCAGATTGCATTTGAAGTGGCCGACGTACACCGCGTCGAAGCGCACGAGCGTCGTGAAAAGGCGAATGTCCGCTTCGGTGAAGCGCTCGCCCGTCAGATAGCGGCGCGTGCTCAGCCGCTCTTCGAGAAAATCGAGCGTGTCGAAGAGCGGCGTCACCGCTTCCTCGTATGCGGCCTGCGTCGTCGCGAAGCCCGCCTTGTAGACGCCGTTATTGACCGTGTCGTAGATGCGCGCGTTGAGCGCATCGATCTCTTCCCGCAACTCGCGCGGATAGTAATCGCCCGGTTTCGCGCCGATGCCATCGAACGCGGAGTTCAGCATCCGGATGATCTCCGACGACTCGTTGTTGACGATCGTCCCGCGCGCCTTGTCCCACAGGATCGGCACGGTCACGCGGCCGCTGTAACGCGGATCGGCCGCCGTGTAGACCTGATGCAGATAGCGCGCGCCGTTGATCCTGTCGGGCACGACGCCCTGAGCGTCGTCGAAAGTCCAGCCGTTTTCCAGCATCAGCCAGTTCACGACCGATACGTCGATCATCCCTTCCAGCCCCTTCAGCGCGCGCACGATGAGCGTGCGATGCGCCCACGGGCACGCGAGGCTCACATACAGGTGATAGCGCCCGGCTTCGGCCTTGAAGCCGCCCTCGCCGCTCGGCCCCGGCGCGCCATCGGCCGTCACCCAGTTGCGAAACGCCGCGTCCTTGCGCACGAAGCGCCCGCCCGTGGACGCCGTTTCGTACCATTTGTCCTGCCACTTTCCGTCGACGAGAAGGCCCATTTCATTTCTCCTTGAATGCCGCGGCGCAAGACACGCGCCGCGGCGTCGATGCATCTCAGTTGGACGAAGGCGCGTCGATGAAGCGCACGAGTTGCATCATCGTCGCGTCCGGCGCTTCTTCCATCAGCCAGTGGCCCGCGCCCGGCACGACCACGCCCTGCACGTTCGTCGCGACGAGCTTCGCCTGATCGATCAGGAACGTGCCCGACGCGCGTTCGCCGGTGAGCACGAGCATCGGCATCGCGAGCGGCGTTTTGGCGAAGGCGGCGAAATCGTTCGCGTCCTGCGGAAACGCATGGAAATACTCGAAGCCCGCGCGCATACGGCCGTTGCGCGCGTACTGGGCCGAATAGTAACGGCGATCCGCCTCGCTCACCGAATGCGCGGCATCGGCGGCAAAGTCGTTCCAGAAGTGCTCGAAATAGACGCGCTCGCGGCCGCGCACGAGTTTCTCCGGCGTGTCGCCATAGAAGTTGAAGTGCCATTTGTCGCGCAGGAGCCAGACTTTCTGCCAGTCGCCGACGCCGGGCAGGAACGCGTCCATCAGCACGATGCTGTCCACTTCGTCGGGATATTGCGCCGCGTACGCATACGCGACCATCAGCCCGATATCGTGCCCGACGAGCTTCACCTTGCGATAGCCGAGCTTTTGGACCATCGCGTGGATGTCTTGCGCGAGCGTTTTCTTGTCGTAGCCGGACGACGGCATCGCCGAGCCGCCCGCACCCGGCAGATCAGGCGCGATCACGACGCGCTCGCCCGCGAGACGCGTCATCAGCGGCTGCCACATGCGGCTCGTTTCCGTATAGCCGTGCAGCAGCACGACGGGCGTCGCGTCGCCCTGTCCGGCTTGCAGATAGTGAATGTCGACGCCGTTCGCATCGATCGTGCGGGACTGGATCGCGCTCGCGGCGGCGACCGGCTGGGGTGCGCGCGGCGTGTTCGCGGCATGCGCGGCCGGTTGCAGGGCGGCGGCGGCCAGAAGCACGCCGGCGGCGCGGCGCATCGTGTGAAGGAAGGCATTCATCGTTCAGCTCCATCGAAGGTTGGGTTTATCCCGATGACGCTCATGTTGATCCGCCACGCCGCTTTTGCCGTACGATCCGGACGATGAACTCGTTCGATGGAGTCGAACATGTTGTCAGAGGAAGAACTCTCGCTGCTCGACGCGATCCGCGAAACCGGCAGTCTCTCGCGCGCGGCGGCGCGCCTCGGCAAGGCGCCGTCGACGGTATCGCATGCCGCGCGTCAACTGGAAACGCGCTTCGACGCGCTGCTCTTCGACCGGCGCCGCTATCGCCTGCAACTGACGCCCGCCGGCCATCTTCTCGCCGACGAAGCGTCGCGCCTGATGCTCGACGTGTCGCGTCTCGCGCAGCGCGTGAAGCAGATCGCGAGCGGCTGGGAGGACCGGCTGTGGATCGTCTGCGACGAAATCCTCGAATTCGAGACGCTGCTGCCGGTCGTGCAGGCATTCGATGCGCTCGATTCCGGCGTTGCGCTGCGCATCACCCACGAAGTGCTGAGCGGCACCTGGGAAGCATTGCGCGACGGGCGCGCGGATCTGATCGTCGGCGCGACCAACGAGCCGCCGGCGATTCCCGGCCTGCGCTGGTTCGAGCTCGGCGTGATGCAATGGGTGTTCGCGGTGTCGCCACGTCATCCGCTCGCGACGATGAACGGGCCGCTCAAGCGCGATCAGATCGCGGCGCATCGGGCGGTCGTCGTCGCGGATTCGTCGCGCTCGGCGGGGCGCGCGTACGGCGTGCTCGGCGGACAGGCCGCGTTTGCCGTGCCGACGATGCGCGCGAAAATCCTCGCGCAGCGACAAGGGCTCGGCACGGGCTGGGTGCCGCGGCATCGCGTGCAATCGCTGCTTGCGCGCGGCGAACTCGTCGAGAAGGAAACCGCCGATCCGCGCGAGCCGAACGTGCTGTACGTCGCGTGGCGCGGCGATCACGAAGGCCGCGCGCTGCAATGGTGGAACGAGCAATTGCGCCAGCCGCGCCTTGCCGAACGCCTGGTCGTCGGCATCGACGCGTTTGCGTAAAACCCGGTTACAAATTCGCCGTCAAACGCGCGACGGAAATCGCTCCGTCGCGCCGTTCAAGTTCTCGTCGCAACCTGAAACGACGGGACACGTCATGAAAAAAACACCTTCGCCGCTGCGCGCGGCGCTTTCGGCCGCCGTGCTCGCGCCGGTCATCGCGGTTTCGTTTGCTGCCCTGCACAGCACGCCTGCCGATGCGCAGGCCATCATCGTCGCGCCCGCCGCGCCGCCCGCGCCGCGCGTCGAAGCGCCGCCGCCGCCGCGCGCGGGTTATGCATGGGATCCGGGTCACTGGCGCTGGGCGCATGGCGGCTACGTCTGGGCGCCGGGACATTGGCGGCCGGTGCGCGCGGGCTATCGCTGGATACCGGGACACTGGGTGCAGCACGGTCCGAACTGGCGCTGGGTCGAAGGGCATTGGGCATGAGCCGCACCACGTTCGCATCGAGGTAGCCCATCATGATGAAAGCATTGATCGCAGCGGGGCTCGTCGCCGTGATGCTCGCCGGATGCGTCGTGTATCCGGCGCACCCTGTCTACTATCGCGGGCCGGTCGTCGTTTACTGAGCATGCGTACCAACGCGATAACCCGCCCAGCGTCCGGGCAATCCGACACCCGACAACACATTGAAAGAAGAAGATCCGGACACCGCGCTCATTGCCCGCGTCGGCAATCGGGAACCGGGAGCCATCCGCGAGATCGTCGCGAGGAAGCTCCCGCGCATCGTCGCGCTCGCGGCCCGGATGCTCGGCGACCGTGACGAGGCCGACGACGTGGCTCAGGAAGCGTTCCTGCGCATCTGGAATATCGCGCCGAAGTGGCGGCGCGGCGAGGCGCGCTTCGATACATGGCTGCATCGCGTGACGCTCAATCTGTGTTACGACCGCCTGCGCCGTCATCGCGAGACGACAATGTCGGACGATCTGCCCGAACAGGCCGATGTCGCGCCGCTGCCCGACGAGCGGATCGAGGCCGCGCACGCGAACGGGCGCATCGCGGCGGCGCTCGCGAAGCTGCCCGCGCGCCAGCGCGAGGCGCTCGTGCTGCAGTACTACCAGGAATTGCCGAACGCGGACGCGGCGGCGCTGATGGGCGTGAGCGTCGATGCGCTGGAAAGCCTGCTCGCCCGCGCGCGCCGCAATCTCAGGGCCGCGCTCGCGGATCTCGCACAGTCAGGCGGCGACGCCCCGAAGGAACATCGATGACACCCGAACGATTCCGCCACATCACCGAGGCTTACGGCGCGTCGCCGGAACGCTGGCCCGCCCGCGAACGCGACGCGGCGCTCGCGCTCGTGAAGGCCGGAGACGCCGAAGGGCTCGCCGCGCTCGCCGAAGCCCGCGCGCTCGACGGCATGCTCGACGCTCACGCGGTCGCGGCGCCCGGTCCGGAGTTCGTGCGGCGCATCGTCGATTCGGCGCCCACGCGGCCCGCGCGCGCCTTCTGGCGCCGCCCGCGCATCTGGTTCTCGGGCGTGGGCTTCGTCGGCGCGGGCGCGGCGGGCGTCGCGGCGGGCGCGCTGCTGGTTTCGCTGCTGGCGCCCGCGCCCGCGCCGGGCGAGCCCGCGCACGGCGGATGGTTCGAGCAATCCTATTCGGGCACGGCCTTCGGCGGCGCCCCTTACGACTGGAGCGATCAATGAGCCTGCGCACGCTGAAGACGCTCGCGGCGGTATCGCTCGTGCTGAACGTGTTTTTGCTCGGATCGATCGCGGGCGGCGCTTACTGGCTGTCCGGGCCGCTCGCGCAGAAACGCACGGAAGCCGCGCAGCAACGCGGCATCCGTTTCGCCGCCGCCGATCTGTCGGCGGAGCGCCAGAAGGAACTGCGCGACGCCTTGCGCAAGACGCGCCGTGAAAGCCTGCCGCTGATTCGCGATGCGCGCGACGGGCGCATCGATCTCGCGCATGTCCTCGCGGCGCCAGATTTCGATCGCCATGCACTCGACGATGCCCTCGCCCGCACGCGCGAAGCCGACGTCGCGTTGCGCGCGCGCATCGAAGGCACGGTCGCGGATTTCGCATCGACACTCACGCCCGACGAACGGCTGAAGCTCGTCGGCGCGATGGAGCGCTACGGTCCATTGCGCGCCGTTCCGCCCGACGAGCGTCCGCAGCAATGACGCAAAGCGACGGGTTTTCCTCGCGCACACGTTTAACCGGCATCGAGCACTTCGGAGCACGTCATGGCCATCGCGCCGCAACTTTCGCCTGCCGCCATCGCGGTGAATCGTTTCGGGCTCGGCGCGCGTCCGGGCGAGCCGCTGCCCGCCGATCCGCGCGGCTGGCTCATCGAACAGGCCGATCCGCGCGCAAGTGCGTATCAGGCGATGCCGCCCGCGCTGAACGGCCAGCCGTCGAGCGCCGCGCTAGCCGCGCAGTTCGCCGATCGCCAGCGCGCGCTGCGTGATGCAAGCGACGCCGACAAGCCCGCCGTGCGCAAGCAATACGGCGAGCAGATCCGCGACATCTACCGCAATGCCGTCGATGCGCGCGTGACGAGCGCGCTCACGACCAACGCGCCGTTCATCGAACGCCTCGTGCATTTCTGGGCGAACCACTTCGCCGTGTCGATCGAAAAGCCGCCCGTCGCGATGCTCGCCGGATCCTTCGAGAACGAGGCGATCCGCCCGCACGTGCTCGGCCGCTTCGAGGACATGCTGATCGCGGCCGAGCGGCATCCGGCGATGCAGATCTTTCTGGATCAGGCGCGCTCGGTCGGCCCGGACAGTCCCGCCGCCGCGCGCGCCGCGATGCGCAATCCCGACAACAAGCGCGGCCTCAACGAAAACCTCGCGCGCGAGATCATGGAGCTTCATACGCTCGGCGTGCGCAGCGGCTACACGCAGGCCGACGTGACCGAGTTCGCGCGCGCGCTGACCGGCTGGAGCCTCGGCGCGATGACGGCGAACGCCGCGGGCAATCCCAACGATCCGACGCCACCCGGCGCGTTCGTGTTTCGCCCGCGGGTGCACGAGCCGGGCGTGCGCACCGTGATGGGCAAGCAGTACGCGCAGACCGACGAAGCGCAGCCGCTCGCCGTGCTGCACGATCTCGCGAATTCGCCCGCGACCGCGCATCACGTCGCGGAAAAGCTCGCGCGCCACTTCGTCGCGGATACGCCGCCGCCCGCGCTCGTCGACAGGCTCGCGCGCGTCTTCAGCGATACGGGCGGCGATCTGCCGTCGGTGTATCGCGCGCTGGCCGATGCGCCCGAAGCATGGCCAAGCGCGCCCGCCAAGTTCAAGACGCCGTGGGATTGGACGGTGTCGTCGCTGCGCGGGCTCGGCCGTATCGACATGCAAGGCGTGCGCGCCGCGCCGCTTCTGACGCAGCTCGGCCAGCAGGTATGGCGTCCCGGCTCGCCCGCCGGTTACGACGATATCGCCGCGAGCTGGGCCGCGCCCGATGCGCTGGTGCGCCGCGTCGAGCTCGCGCAACGTTTCGCGGCGCGCGCGGGCGACCGGCTCGACGCCCGGACGCTCGGTCCGCAACTGCTTCCCGGTGCGCTGTCCGATGCGACCGCGAGCGCCGTGTCACGCGCCGAGAGCGCGCCGACCGCGCTCGCGCTCCTGCTCGTGTCGCCCGATTTTCTGAGGAGATGAAGCCATGCTGACGCGTCGCCAATTCCTGTGGTGCGCAAGCGCGAGCGCCGGCGCGATGCTCGTCGCGCCGCAACTCGTGTTCGCCTCCGCCGAGACCGACCGGCGTTTCGTCTTCGTGATCCAGCGCGGCGCGGCGGACGGCCTGAACATCGTCGTGCCTTATGGCGATCCCGCGTACGCGACGCTGCGCGGGCCGCTCGCGATCGACGCATCGAGCGCGACGAAGCTCGACGGCACGTTCGCGCTGCATCCGTCGATGAAGCAGGTCGCGCAGATGTATCGCGACAGGCAGGCGCTCTTCGTGCACGCGGTGGCGTCGCCGTATCGCGAGCGCTCGCATTTCGACGGCCAGAACGTGCTCGAAACGGGCGGCAACGCGCCTTATCAAATGAAAGACGGCTGGATGAACCGCCTGCTGTCGATGCTGCCCGCGCCGCGCGCCGATGCCGTCGCGTTTGCGCCGACCGTGCCGCTCGCGCTGCGCGGACGCGCCGAGGTGACGTCCTATGCGCCGTCGTCGTTGCCGCAGGCGCCCGACGATCTCCTCACGCGCGTCTCGCAACTCTATGCGGGCGATGCGCAGCTTCATCCGCTTTGGGATGCCGCGATGCAGGCGCGCGGTCTCGCCGCCGACGCGGGCGCGCGTCAGGATCCGGCGAGCCTCGGCAAGCTCGCGGCGAGCTTTCTCGGCAAGCCCGACGGCCCGCGTATCGCGATGATCGAGACCGGCGGCTGGGACACGCACAGCGCGCAGAACCCGCGCCTCGCCGCGCAACTGAAAGCGCTCGACACGATGCTTGCCGCGCTGCGCGATGGACTCGGAGAGCACTGGGCGAACACGACGGTGCTCGTCGCGACCGAGTTCGGCCGCACGGCGGCGGCGAACGGCACGGGCGGCACGGATCACGGAACGGCGTCGGCGGCGATGATCGTCGGTGGCGCGGTGGCGGGCGGGCGCGTGCTCGCGGACTGGCCGGGGCTTGCGAATGCGTCGCTGTATCAGGCGCGTGATTTGAAGCCGACGATCGGGCTCGATGCGGTTATTGCGAGCGCGGCGGGGGAGACTTTCGGCATCGATCCGCAGCGCGTTGGTGGGACGCTGTTTCCGGATTCTGGCAGTCAGGCATTCGGGCGGCGGATTTTGATCGGTTGAGGCGGTTGTTTTTTCGCCGGATCCCGGTTTCGTGTCGGTTTATTAGCACTGCCCCTCCCCGGGGCGGGGGTCACTTTCTTTGCTGCTGCAAAGAAAGTAACCAAAGAAACAGCTTCTCATCGCCCGCGGTCACACGCACGTTAGCTATGCTTGCCAGCCGCCCGTGGCCCTCGCCTAAGTGTCGCCCTCACAGGCCCACTCGGGCTTGGCTCGCGCACGGTCTGCCACCCCAAATGTTTTGGTGCGCTGGTTCAGCACCGGCACAGCGCTACGCGCTGCCGTTGGGTATGCGAGGGAAACCGTCGAAGAAGAAGCCCACGCGCACCCGATTGACCCATCGGCCGCGAAGCGGGCCGGAGCTATTTGGTGCTGAACCAGTGAAGCAAGCGCCGCGATGTGTCAGACCGTGCGCGGTCCAAGCCCCGCGAGACCTTCGAGGGCACTCGCTATTGCCGGGCCATTCAGCCAATCGTCTGTGCCGCGGCCGGCGTGAAGTGCTTAGGCTGGGGATAGCTGTTTCTTTGGTTACTTTCTTTGCAGCAGCAAAGAAAGTGACTGCCGCCCCGCACAGGGGCAGTGCTAATAGACCGACACGAATACGGGATCCGGCAACAAACCCGACTGCGCCCTCAACCCTTCGAAAGCAGAGCCGCGACATGCGTCGAATGAGTCTGCTCGGCGATATCCCTCGCAGTCATGCCACGATCGTCACGCAGATCGCGTTTCGCGCCGCGCGCGAGCAGCATCGACGCTGTCTCTTCCTGATCGTAGCCCGCCGCCCACATCAGCGCCGTGAGGTGATTACGATAAGCAGCGTTCACATCGACGCCCGCATCGAGCAAACGCTGCACGATAGCCGTATGCCCGCGCCCGGCCGCATATTCGATCGCGGTCTTGCCGACGCGATCGGTCGCGGCGGCATCCGCATGATGCGCGATGAGCAGCGCCGCGATTTCCTCGTTGCCGTCGAAGGCCGCGGCCATCAATGGCGTGATGCCCTGAACGTCCGCCTGGCTCACGTTCGCGCCGCGCTCGATCAGCATGCGCGCCATCGGCGTCAGACCTTTCTTGCACGCGCTGATGAGCGGCGTGTCGCCGATGCGGTTGCGTGAATCGATCGCCGCGCCTTCGTCAATGAGACGCGCGACTGCCGCCTGATCGCCGTCGCGGGTCGCGGCAAGCAGACGCTCGTTGAGCGTGTAGGCGTCCTGCTGCGCGTAAGCCAACGCGCACGTCATCGACAGAACGAGTGTCAGCAAGCGAAGGGGTTTTGTCATCGTTATAAGGGCCTTCGTAAAGCGTCATTGCAGATTCGCGATGTAGTTCGCCAGGTTCTCGATGTCCGCGTCCGTCAGATTCTTCGACACGCTCGTCATGTTGCCCGCGTCGTTGGTGCGCTTCCTGTCGCGGAAGTCCTGCAACTGCTTCACGATGTACGGATACTGCTGCCCCGCGACGCGCGGAATCTCGTTTTGCCCCGAAAAGCCGCCGAGGTGGCACATCGTGCAGAGAATCTCTTCGGACTTCTTCCTGCCCGCCTCCACCTTCACCGCGTCCGCCTTGAAGTCGGTGGCGATCGGCTTTTGCGCGGCGAAGTAATCGGCGAGATCGTGCATGTCGTCGGTTGTGAGGTTCGCGGCCATCGGCGACATGCGCGGATCGCTGCGTCGGCCCGCCTTGAAGTCACGCAATTGCAGATAGAGATAGCGCGATGTCTGCCCCGCGAGCGAGGGATAATCGCCCGTCGTCGAGTTGCCGCCGAGCCCGTGGCACGACGTGCAGACGGCAGCCTTGGCGGCCGCCGTCTGCGCATTCGCGCGGGACAGGGAAGGCAGCGACAGCAGCACGCACGCGACAATCCACAGCACGTAGACGAGCCAGACCCGCATACGTTTCGCGCGCGTCATCATCAAGGCAGCGCGAACACGAGCAGACTGTTGCCGCGCTTGAAGTCGAGCTGCGTGTTGCCGCCCGCCGCGACCGCGATGTATTGCTTGCCGTTCACCATGTACGACACCGCCGGCGCATTGACGCCCGCGCCGCACTGGAACTCCCAGAGCTTGCGGCCGGTGGCGGCGTCGAAGGCGCGGAAGAGCCCGTTGCCTTCGCCGTTGAACACGAGACCGCCCGCGGTCGCGAGCACGCCGCCGATCAATGGCTGATCGGTCTTGTAACCCCACGCGATCTTGCCGGTATCGACATTCACCGCGACGAGCCTGCCCCATTGCTGCTCGGACGGAATCGTCTTGAACGCGCCGCCGAGCCACAGCTTGCCGCCGGGATACGCCGCTTCCTCGACCTGATACGTCATCGGCTGATGCAGGTTCGCCGCGTAAGCCATGCGCGTCTTCGGGCTGAACGCCATCGGCGACCATTCGACGCCGCCGTTCGCGCCGGGCAGCATGCGCGCGCCGGTCGGTGTCGGCAGGGTCCACACGCCTTCCTGCGGAATCATCGCCTCGGAAATGCGGATGAGCTTGCCGTCGCGGCGATCGTGCACGTAGACGAAGCCGGTCTTGCCGCCGTGGAGTATCCCCGGAACCATCTGTCCGTTCTTGTCCTTCACGTCGACGAGGATCGGCGGGCTCACCGCGTCGAGATCCCATACGTCATGCGCGATGTACTGGAAGTGCCACTTGTACTTGCCGGTATCGAGATCGACGGCGACGAGCGAATCCGTATAGAGATTGTCGCCGGGGCGAATCGCGCCATACAGGTCCGGCGACGGATTGCCGACCACGAAGTACACCGTGCGCGTCTTGCGATCGATCGCGGGCGCCATCCACACGCCGCCGCCGAGCGTCTTGTTGAAGTCGCCGCCCTTCTCCGCGAGCGTCTTCTTCTCGGCCGCGATGTCGCGCTTCATGTTGCGGCCGACCGCGTCGTTCTCCGCCCACACGCCTTCGCTGCCCGTGTCGGGAATCGTGTAGAAGGTCCACAGCAACTGCCCGGAGTTCGCATCGAACGCCTTCACGAAGCCGCGTATGCCGTACTCGCCGCCGTTCGTGCCGATCAGCACCTTGTCGTCGACGACCACAGGCGCCATCGTCTCCGAATAGCCCTCTTCCGGATCGGCGATCTGCGTCGACCACAGCACGTTGCCGGTCTTCGCGTCGAGCGCGACGAGCTTCGCATCGAGCGTGCCCATGAAGAGCCGGTCGCCCGAGATCGCCACGCCGCGATTGTTCGGACCGCAGCAGAAGGTCGTGACCGGTCCCATCTTGTGCTTGTAATGCCAGAACTCCTTGCCCGTCACCGCGTCGATCGCATAGACGTGGTTATACGACGTGGTGAGGAACATCACGCCGTTCGAGACGATCGGCGCGGTTTCCATCGACTCCATCACCGCCGTCTGGAAGATGAACGCGGGCTTGAGCTTCGCCACATTCGACGTATTGATCTGCGTCGCGGGCGCATAGCGCGTTTCGGCATACGATCCGTTCGAATGCAGCCAGGACGCACTGTCGCCCGCGGCGCCGTCGAGTTGTTGCTGCGAGATGGGTCGCAGCGAACTCGGAACCGGCGCGGCTTGCGTCGTGTTGGTGTTCTGGATTTCGTCGGCGCCCGAGGCTTCGTGCGATGTCACGATTCCGAAAGCACCGAAGGCAACAATGAGCGGAACGAGCGAGGTACGGGAAAAACCGGCCATGTCAGTCTCCCAAATAGTTTTTGTGTCGTCCTCGTGGTGCGCGGCGGAGCATGACTTGCCCTCTTCTGCGCCCGCAAAAAAGAATAGGCAATTTAAAAAGGCATTTCCAGATTTCGTGCAAAGACTGCGTTCGACGCGTCACGCATCGGACGAAGGGTATTTCAGGGGCAGGCACGCCGCGATTTTTAGTAGTATGGATTGGCGTGCCGTTGTGTTGCGGCCCTCACGCCGGGAACAGCTTGCCGGATCGCCGGCTTTCGCTTATCGCTTGTTCATCTCTCGCTGCGCGCCACGCCCGTACCCGAGCGCCGCATCGACCATCACCATTCATCCGGACGCACCATGCCAATCCCTTACAACGGGCAGCCGAATCCGAATCCACGCCAGCCGGTGGACATCGCGCGCATCCTGCTCGTCATCACGATCCTGACCGCGCTCACGGTCGGCAGCCTCTACGTCCTGCGCCCGTTTCTGCCGGGCCTCATCTGGGCCACGACGATCGTCGTCGCGACCTGGCCGCTCATGGTCGGCGTGCAGCGTCGCGTCGGCAACCGCCGCTGGCTCGCGACGACCGTGATGCTGCTGATCCTGCTGATCGTCATCGTCCTGCCGCTCTACGAAGCGATCTCCACGCTCGCGCTGCACGGCGGCGAGATCATGGCGGCCATCAAGAGCCTGCCTTCCTATGCGCTGCCGCCGCCGCCGGGCTGGGTGCACGACATTCCGCTCGCGGGCGCGCGCGTCGCGACCGAATGGCAGTCGCTCTCCGACGCCGGTCCCGGCGGCCTGCTCGCGAAGCTCGAACCGTACGTGACGATCGCCGCGCGCTGGATGCTGTCGCATGCCGCGGTCGTCGGCGTGTTCGTGATGCACATGGTCATCACCGTCATCATCTCCGGCATTCTGTACATGAACGGCGAGGCGGCCGGACGCTTCGTCACGCGCTTCGCGACGCGCATCGCAGCGCGCCGTGGCGCGGAAGCCGTCAAGCTCGCCGGCCTCGCGATCCGCGCGGTGGCGCTCGGCATCGTCGTGACGGCGGTCACGCAGTCGGCGCTCGGCGGCATCGGGCTCGCGCTCGCGGGCGTGCCGGCCGCGGGCATCATCACGGCCATCATGCTGATGCTGTGCCTCGCGCAGATCGGCCCGCTGCTGCCGCTACTGGGCGGCGTCGCATTTCTTTACTGGCACGGCTCGAACGTCGCCGCGTCGCTGCTGCTCGTGTGGTCGATCATGATCGCGATGCTCGACAATTTCCTGCGGCCCATTCTCATCAAGCGCGGCGTGAATCTCTCGATGTTGCTGATTCTTTCCGGCGTGCTCGGTGGCATGTTTGCATTCGGAATTGTCGGATTATTCATCGGTCCCGTCATTCTCGCGGTGACGTCGACGATTCTTAATGCGTGGATCAACGAGCAGCCGCCGCTGCCGCAAGTCGAAGCGACGAGCAACGAAGAAATCGCGCAAGCCGCGTCCACACGGGATCTCGCGGATGCATCGAGGAGACAGACCTGATTGATAAATATATTCGTATTTTGTTGATTTTATTCCCGCCAATCAGATTGCGCTTAAATCGAGAATTCGGACTCTTACGAAAATGAGATTCTCTCCGAGTTAATGCGCTGTTTTACGATTATTCGACGGTGTGAATCCGTTACAATGCATTCCGTTGCTATTTGCCCGGTTGAGGGCGTAGGGGATTGACCATGTCTTTACGTGACGTGGAAGCCATCGATTACATCGGAGTGAATATCCTTTTCAAGCGCGTATACGTCGGACTCTTCGATGATCTCGACTGGCGCAATGAAAAGGAGCATCAGGATTTGCTCACGAAAAAGATCGACCGATACATCCGTTACATTCGTTCGGGACAATTGCTGCTGAGCTATCCGAAAGTTCGCGGCTATGAGATCGTGATCCAGTATGTGTCGATGCATCCCATGACGCCGTCCGGGGTCGAGTTCTGGAAATCGCGCGAGCGCGTGCTGACCGACGCCGGCTACAAGGCGCACATCCGTGGCGTGGATGTGCGTCGTTCGCTCGGCATCGAGGTCGACAAACCGGAGCACGTACGTACGGAACCCGTCGAGCCGCCCGCGCTCGAAGTGCTCGACGCGGACCCGCGCACGAAGCAACTCGCGGATGTCGCCGATATTTCATATCTTCCGCCCCTGACGCCCAAAACGCGCCGGCAGCAAGCGCTGCCCGTGCTCAGGCGGCTCGTGATGCGACAGGCCGCCAGTCACTGAAGCGAATCATCCTGCGCAATCGAACAAAAAGCGGCGTGGCTCAACTCTGAGCCCGCCGCTTTTCTCTTGCGCGCTGCCGATTACCTCACGCCGCTCAATGCCGACGAAGCGACGGACGGCACCGAGATGCCGTTGGTCTTCGCGTACTGCACCGCCTGCGTGAGCGTCTGCACCAGCGACTGCAACTGTCCCGGCGCGGATTGCGCGATATAGCTCGCAGCCTGCGCGGTCGCCGGATTCGAGCCGGCCTGCAGGAGCGACGACATGTTCATCGAATTGGTCACCGAGCCGAGATTCGACTGCAATCCGGCGTACTGTTTCACGCCCTGCCCGAGCGAGGCGAGGCCGTCGCTGAAGCTTTGCTTGCTCGCGGCCGTCGGCGGCGGCGTCGAGCCGCTCGTGAACGCCTGCATCAACGATTGCGATACGCTCTGCTGCGTGCCGCCGAGTTGCGACAGCACGCTCGTGCTCGGCACGCCGCTCCCGCCCGATGCGCCCGACAACACACCCGCCGCCGATTGCGCCTGACTCGCGACGCTCGACATGCCCATCGCCGATGCGAGATTCGATTGTCCCGAGAGCACTTGCTGGTTTGCGCCGAGATAGCCCTGCACGAGCGAATTCAGCGCGGAAGGCTGCGCCGCGCCGTTCGCGCCGCCCGCCACCTCGGAACTGCCGCTGCCGAAGCCGAATTGCTGGAGATTGAGTTGTGCATACGATGCGGCCGGCGCGATCAACGCGAATGCGATGCCGGCCGACAAAACTGCGAGCCGTGACGTACGGTTCGGCATGGTCGGTTCCCCTCTTGAATTGTCCGATGATCGATAAGCCCCGTTCGACCATCGGTCATTTCGCCGGTTCGCCGCAGAAACATTTGCTTGCGATTTCCGTCAGGAGATTACGCGCCTAGGTCCGCGAGCGGATGCATCTCCCGGCGCCACGGCGACGAGAGAAAGTGCTGCACGCGCTCGGCCCGCACCTGCGCGAGCGTGGTAGGCGCGAAACGCGGCCGCTCGTCCTTGTCGATGATGAGCGCGCGCACGCCTTCGACGAAATCGCCGTCGTCGATTGCGCGGTACACGACGCCCAACTCCATGCGAAAGCAATCCGCGAGCGTCATCTGGCGGCCGCGCAGGAGCGCGTGGTACGTCACTTCGAGCATCGTCGGCGAGTGGCTCTCGAGCGTGGCGAGCGTCGTGCGCGCCCAGTCCGATTCGTCCATCGCCAGCGACGCGGTGATGCGCTCCGCGCCGCCCGTCGCGCAGACGCTGAAATGGCGTTTGATCTGCGCGCGGATATCGTCGAGCGGCGCGTGACGTTCGATGTTCGCGGCCGGCACGAACACGCGCTTCAGTTGCGTCATCGCGTCCTGCGCATCGTCCCAGCGCAGATTGTCGAGTCGCTCGATGAAGCCGCGCAGCCATGTCGACGGCACGCATTCGTCCGCGAGCCCGACGCGCTTCGCATCCGCGCCCGAAAGACGCGCGCCCGTCAGGCCGACATACAGCGCGAGATCGCGCGGCAGCACGCGCAGAAAGTGCGTCGCGCCGACATCGGGCAACAGGCCGATGCGCGTCTCGGGCATTGCCATACGTGTGCGCTCGGTCGCGATGCGCAGCGCCGCGCCCTGCGCGAGCCCCATGCCGCCGCCCATCACGATGCCGTCCATCAGCGCGATCACGGGCTTCGCGAAACGATGCACCGTGAAATCGAGCCGATATTCGTCGATGAAGAATTTCAGCCACGGCGTCTCGTGATGCGGATCGTTGCGCGCCGCGTGGTAGAGCTTGCGCACGTCGCCGCCCGCGCAGAACGCCTTGTCGCCCGCGCCGCGCAGCACGACCGCCGCGATGGCGTCGTCCGCGGCGCATTGCGCGAAGCGTTCGGTGAGAAGCGCGATCATGTCGTGCGACAGCGCGTTCAGTGCGTGCGGCCGGTCGAGCGTGACGATCGCCACGCGGTTGACGATCTCGAAGCCGACCGCCGGCGCGTCGCGCAACAATCCCTGCGTGCTCATGACACGCTCCACTTCGGCTTGCGCTTGTCGAGAAACGCGGCGACGCCTTCGCGCTGATTCGCGCCATCGAAAAGATCGACGAAGCGCTCGCGCTCCAGCGCCAATGCCGCGCGGCGCGGCACGCCTTCGCGCGCGGCGTGAATCAACGGCTTCGAATATGCGACAGCATCCGGGCTCATCGATGCGACGCGAGCCGCGATCGTCAACGCGGCTTCATAAGCGCCGCCGCTCGCGACCACTTCCTCGACGAGACCGATGCGCAATGCGGTCTGCGCATCCACGCGCTCGCCCGTCAGGATGATGCGCTTCGCCCAGCCTTCGCCGACGAGCCACGGCAGCGTCTGCGTACCGCATCCGCACGGCAAGAGCCCGACCGACGCCTCCGGCAGCGCCATCTGCGCATGTTCCTCGGCGATGCGGATATCGCAGGCGAGCGCGCATTCGAGTCCGCCGCCCATCGCATAGCCGTTGATCGCGGCGATGGTCACCGCGCGTGCGTTCTGCAACGCCTCGAATGCCGCGCCGAAGCGCTGCGCGGCGACGCGTGCGTGCGCCTTGTCGCCATCGGCGAACTGATTGAGGTCCGCGCCCGCGCTGAAGAACTTCGGGCCGGCGCCCGTCACGACGATCGCGCGCACGTGCGCATCGCGGTTCAGGCCGTCGATGGTTTCCTGCAGCGTCGCGAGGCCATCGGCCGTGAACGCGTTGGCCGGCGGACGGGCGAGACGTATCGTGACGGTTGCACCGTCGCGCGTGACTTCGATCATCGTGGGGATTCCTTTTTAGTCGGCTTTGCTGGTCTGGCGCAGCTCCGGGAAATCCTCTTCCCAGAACTCGAATTCGCCGCGCGCGCCGTCCTGCGTGCGCGCGATTTCCTGTCTGCGCAGATCGACGCGGCGGATCTTGCCGGAGATCGTCTTCGGCAATTCCGCGAATTCCAGACGGCGAATGCGCTTGTAGGGCGCGAGCCGCTCGCGTGAGAACGCGAACACGCTTTTCGCGAGTTCCGGTCCGATGGCATAGCCGTGGCGCAGCGTGACGAACGCCTTCGGCACCGACAGGCGCAGCGGATCGGGGCTCGGCACGACGGCCGCTTCCGCGATCGCCTCGTGTTCGATCAGCACGCTCTCCAGCTCGAACGGGCTCAATCGATAATCCGACGACTTGAACACGTCGTCCGCGCGGCCGACATAGACGAAATAGCCATCCGCGCCACGCGCCGCGACATCGGACGTGCGATAGAAGCCGCCGCGCATCGCGTTTTCGGTGGCTTTGGGATTGTCGGCGTAACCGGTCATCAGGCCGAGCGGCGGCGGATCGAGCACGAGCGCGATCTCGCCTTCCTCCGCCGCGTTGCCGTCGGGATCGAGCAGCGCCACGCGATAACCCGGCAGCGGACGGCCCATCGAGCCGGGCACGAGCCGCTGACCCGGCGTGTTCGCGATCTGCGCGGTGGTTTCGGTCTGTCCGTAGCCGTCGCGGATCGGCACGCCCCAGGCCGCCTGCACGCGCTCGACGACTTCGGGATTGAGCGGTTCGCCCGCGCCGACGATCTCGCGCAGCTTCACCTCGTACGACGCGAGCGGCTCCTGCACGAGCATGCGCCACACGGTCGGCGGCGCGCAGAGCGTCGTGACTTCGTGCCGGACGAGCACGTCGAGCGCGCGGGTCGCATCGAAACGGCTGAAGTTGTAGATGAACACGCACGCCTGCGCATTCCACGGCGCAAAGAAGCAGCTCCACGCGTGCTTCGCCCAGCCGGGCGAACTGATGTTCCAGTGCACGTCGCCGGGTTGCAGGCCGATCCAGTACATCGTCGACAGATGGCCGACCGGATAGCTCTGATGCGTATGCGCGACGAGCTTCGGCTTCGACGTCGTGCCCGACGTGAAATACAGCAGATAGGGATCGTTCGCGTTCGTTACGGCATCCGAAACGAATTCAGGCGAGGCATCGTAAGCGGCTTCATACGCGAGCCAGCCCTCCTTCGCGCCGCCCACGGCGATGCGCAGGCCAGGCACCTCGATGTCGTGAAACTTTTGCGTCTCCGCCGCATCGACGATCACGTGCTGCACGCCGCCCAACGCGATGCGGTCGCGCAGGTCGGCGGGTGCGAGCTGCGTGGTCGCGGGCAGCACGATCGCGCCGAGCTTCATCGCGGCGAGCATCGTTTCCCATAGCTCGACGCGGTTCGGCAGCATCAGCAGGATGCGCTCGCCGCGCTTCACATCCAGCTCGCGCAAATGATTCGCGACGCGCGCCGAACGCTCGCTCATCTGCGCGAAGGAGAGACGCGTCTCGCCACCGCCTTCATCGACGATATGCAGCGCGGGCGCATCGTTGCCTCGTGCCATCGGGTCGAAATAATCGAGCGCCCAGTTGAAGCGATCGAGCGACGGCCATCTGAAGTCGCGATACGCGGTGTCGTAATCGGTGCGATGAGCAAACAGAAAGTCTCGTGCTTCGATGAAAGCGTGGGCGTCGTTCATTGCGTCTCCTGTCGTTTTTTTAAGCGCGAGTCAAACGTTGCGTGCGATTACCATCCGCTGCACTTCGCTCGTGCCTTCGTAGATCTGCGTGATGCGCGCATCGCGATAATGACGCTCCACCGGATAGTCCTGCAGATAGCCGTATCCGCCGTGAATCTGAATCGCATCGGAGCACACGCGCTCGGCCATTTCCGACGCATACAGCTTCGCCTGCGATGCCTCCGACAGGCAGGCAATGCCTTCCGTGCGCATACGCGCCGCGTGATGGATCAAAAGACGCGCGGCGTTGATCTGCGTCTGCATGTCGGCGAGCATGTTCGCGACCGACTGATGCTCGTGGATCGGCTTGCCGAACTGCACACGTTCCTTCGCGTAGGCGCGCGCCGCATCGAAGGCCGCGCGCGCGATGCCGAGCGCCTGCGCCGCGATGCCGATGCGCCCGCCCTCCAGATTCGACAACGCGATCTTCAAACCCTCGCCGCGTTTGCCGAGCAGATTGGCGGCGGGAATCGCGCAATCGTCGAAGGTGATCGGACAGGTATCGGACGCGCGGATGCCGAGCTTGTGCTCCGGTGCGCCGACGTTGAAGCCTGGCGTGTCCGTCGGCACGATGAAGGCCGAGATGCCGCGCTTGCCCTGATCGGGATCGGTGACGGCGAAGACGATCGCCACGCCCGCGCGCTTGCCGTTCGTGACGAACTGCTTGCTGCCGGAGAGCACCCACTTGCCGTCCTTTTCGACGGCGCGCACGCGCAGGTTGTTCGCTTCCGAGCCGGCCTGCGGCTCCGTCAAACAGAACGCGCCGATGATCTCGCCGCTCGCCAGCTTCGGCAGCCATTCGGCCTTTTGCGCGTCGGTGCCGTAGGCGAGGATCGGGCCGCAGCCGACGGAGTTGTGCACGCTCATCATCGTCGCGCAGGACGCGCAGCCGGCCGCGATCTCTTCCATCGCGAGCGCGTAGGCGGTGTAGTCGCTGAAGGTGCCGCCGAGTTCGGCGGGCACGACCATGCCGAGCAGGCCGAGTTCGCCCAACTGGCGCACGACGGCGTCGGGAATGGCGCCGTCCTTGTCCCACTGGCCCGCGTTCGGCGCGAGCACTTCGGTGGCGAACTGGCGAGCCGCGTCGCGGATCATGCGCTGCTCTTCGGTGAGGAATGCGTCGATCATGTTTCGTCTTCGGTGAATGAGGCTGGGGCGGCGGGTCGTATCGATCGTATACACTTTCTGGCCGCCGCCGGGTCGGTCGATGAAGGGCGGATGGGCCGTCTGAGCACGAGTCTAGGCAATCGCCGGACGTTAGCCGATGCCCAAAACGATCACGCTAACTGAGCGCTTTGGCCACCTAGTGACAACCCCAAGTCCCAAAAAGAAGATCGAGCGCGATTCGATTTCCGTGAGTCTCGTCGAAGCGGCATTGCGATGCGCCGAGGCGCGCGGCGTCACGCGCGAGCATTTGCTGGCCGCAGCGGGCATCGCGCCGGCGACGCTCGAATCGCCGCGCGCGCGCGTGTCGCCGATGCAGTACGGCAAGCTGTGGAACGCCACCGCCGACGCGCTCGACGACGAGTTTTTCGGCCAGGACGCGCATCCGATGCGGCGCGGCAGCTTCGTGCTCCTGTGCCACGCCGCGTTATCGTCGCGCGACGGCGCGCAGGCGCTCGCGCGCATCGCGAACTTCATGCGCCTCGTGCTCGACGAGCTGACTTTCGAGCTCGATCTCGACAAAACGCGCGTGCGCATCTGGCTCGATGACAAAGGCCCGCCCAAGACGATGTTCGCCTACGCGACGGGCTTCATCCTCGTGTATGGGCTGCTGTGCTGGCTGGTCGGGCGGCGCATTCCGGTGCTGGCGGCGCATATGCGCTGTCCCGAGCCCGCCGACAGCGACGAATACCGGCTGATGTTCTGCAACGATCTTCGATTCGACGAGACGCGCTCGTTCGTCGATCTGTCGGCGGAATGCGCGGCGCTGCCGGTCGTGCAGACGCCCGCGACGCTCAAGCGCTTCCTGCGCGACGCGCCGGCGAACTTCATCGTGAAATATCGCAATCCGGATTCGCTCGCGGCGCGCATCAGAACGCGCCTCAGGCAAACCGCGCCGACGGACTGGCCCGAAGCCGAGAGCATCGCTTCGGCGCTCCACATGGCCGAAGCGACGCTGCGTCGCCGCCTGAAGCAGGAAGGACTCACCTATCAGACGATCAAGGACGCGTTGCGGCGCGATCTCGCGATCGCGCGTCTCGCGCACACGCAGCAGACGATCCCGCAGATCTCCGATGCGCTCGGCTTCGCGGAACCGAGCGCGTTCCGGCGCGCGTTCAGAAAGTGGACGGGCGTGCGGCCCGCGGATTATCGCCGGGAGGGCTGACTGCGGGCGCGCTTTCGGGCTGCTATATTGAATCGACGATGACCTCGCATCACGGAGCGCGCCATGAAGAAAGCCAGCCGAGATGAACGTTCGAAGCAGGATCGGCCGGACCCGGCCAACGAAGAGGACTTGCTCGACGAAGCGCTGGAAGAAACCTTTCCCGCCAGCGATCCGATCGCCGTGCATCCGGAGCCGGACACCCCGAAGGACGGCAAAAAGAAGTAGTTATTCGCCCGCTTCGGGCTCGTCCGGGCTCGACAGCAGCACCACGAGCTTTTCCACATGCTGGTGCAGAAGCTTCACGTGCTTGTCGATCTGTTCGAGACGCCCGGTCAGGTCGGCCTTCGCCGATTCGCTCATGCGATCCGACGCGATGAGTTCGTCGACCTTAGGCTGCATGCCTTCGACCTGAAGCAGCCCGAGCTGGCGCTCCAGACGGCGCAAATCCTGTGACAGTAGTTCGCGATTCTTGCGAAAGAGCAGATCGCGTCGGTTCGTCTCGGCCTGTTGCTGGGCGAGATCGGCGACGCGGCGCGTCGCTTCGGTCTGGGAAAGCAGCGGTTCGGGGCCGCGCAGCACGGAGCGCTTCGGCGCGGGATGGGCCGTGCCGCGAAACACGGCCATCGGCGTTTCCTCGTCAATCGCGCGCAGGACGTCCGCCGGAACCTCCTCCAACGTGCGGCGCTCGTCCATCCAGTGCGGCGGCAGGCCGGTCACGAGCTCGATGCCGCGCACGAATTCCTCGTTGAAATCGCGCTGACCGGCGACGATCAGCTTCATGAACGTCGGCGAGAAGCTCATCATGCGCGCGAGGCGCGCAGCGCCGCCCGGCGTCCCAACCAGCACGTTCAGATTGGACCGCCAGACAAGGAACAGCGTTTCGTCGAAATCTTCCATGAACAGGCTCCAGGCAGACCGACGCGCCCGATCGTGCGCATCAGCGTTGCGCGCGCGAGATCCGCGCGCATGCATATCCGGTTCCCGAATATCGCTGCGCACCTCGACCGGTGCGCCGTCCACATACCGCATAAAACACCATACTAACGTCATCGGCAAGCGTGGCGGATATGGCACGCGCGCGACGCGACAGTTGTGTCGTCGCCACACGCGTGCCGCCGGCCCGCTTACGGCTCGTTGCGCAGATAACCTTCCTTGCTCGGATCGAGCATGCGCCAGGAAACGATGAGCGAAATCGCGCACATCACGGTGACGTACCAGAAGAAGGTCGATTCGCTGCCCACCGATTTCAGCCACAGCGCGACGTATTCCGCCGAGCCGCCGAACACCGCGTTGGCGACCGCATACGACAGGCCGACGCCCAGCGCGCGCACTTCCGGCGGGAACATTTCGGCCTTGATAAGACCGCTGATCGACGTATAAAAGCTCACGATCGCGAGCGCGATCACGACCAGCACGAACGCCATGACCGGGCTCGCCACGGTGGAAAGCGCGTGCAGCAGCGGCACCGTGCCGATGGTCGCGAGCGCGCCGAACCACAGCATCGACGCGCGGCGGCCGATACGATCCGACAGCGCGCCGAAAACCGGCTGCAGCAGCATATAGACGAAGAGCGCGGCGGTCATCACGTTGCTGGCGGTTTTGGCATGCATGCCCGCCGTGTTGACCAGATACTTCTGCATGTAGGTCGTGAACGTGTAGAAAATCAGCGAGCCGCCCGCCGTGAAGCCCACGACGGTCATGAACGCGGCCTTGTGCTTCATCAGCCCGGCGAGCGTGCCCGCTTCCTTGCGATCGCGCGTTTCGGCGGTCGAGGTTTCGTCGAGCGAGCGTCGCAGGTAAAGCGAAACCAGCGCCGCGCACGCGCCGATGAAGAACGGCACGCGCCAGCCCCACGCCTTCAGCTCTTCCGTCGACAGAAACTGTTGCAGAACGACCAGCACGAGCAGTGCGGCAAGCTGCCCGCCGATCAGCGTCACATACTGGAACGACGCGAAGAAACCGCGCCGGCCGCGCAGCGCCACTTCACTCATGTAGGTCGCGCTCGTGCCGTACTCGCCGCCGACCGACAATCCCTGGAACAGGCGCGCGATCAGAAGCAGAAACGGCGCCCACGCGCCGATCGATGCGTAGGTCGGCAGGAAGGTGATGACGAGCGAGCCGCCGCACATCATCAGCACGGAGATCATCATCGCGTTGCGGCGGCCGTGCTTGTCGGCGATACGTCCGAACAGCCAGCCGCCGATCGGGCGCATCAGGAACCCCGCCGCGAACACGCCCGCGGTGTTCAGCAACTGAACCGTCGGATTGCCGCCCGGAAAGAACGCCGACGAAAAATACAGCGCGAGGAACGAGTAGATATAAAAGTCGAACCACTCGACGAGGTTGCCCGACGAGGCCCCGACGATTGCGAAAACGCGGCGCCGGGTGTCCTCTGCGGTATAAGCGGGAAGGTCGGTCATGTTGTTTCTGATCTCTTGGTCACTGTCTGGATGGCGTTTGCCGGGGCTCGTGACCCCGGTCCGGGCGCTCTTGCGGCGTTCGGGCGCAAGTTTATACGACGGTTCGGGCGAAAGCGCGCTCACGTGGCGCGCCGAACACGGCCGGACGACATAGGCGAATTCGCGCAGTCGCGCGGTTGCGCCGTGTCCGACGATCACGTCAGGCGTCCGCCGAGGCTTGCCGCAAAAGCATTCGCCGCCCTTGCGACCGGTTTATGCGACGCTTTCGACGCGATCCGCCGATGCCTCGGTCGTCCACGTTAGGTAATTACCCTGATCGAAGATTTTGCTGACTATTTATCGATAAAGTCTCGGAATCACGATTCGCATCGACGAGGACCGCATGAAACCGCATCAACCGATCACCCTCGACGCCGCGCTGGCGTCGAAGTTCGCCCAGGTCGCGCTCGGCCATCTGACGCGCGAATATCCGAACAAGCTCGATCACGTGATGGCGAGCGAGGCCGATGTCCAGAGCCCGCGCGCGCTCCATCCGATCTTCTACGGCAGCTTCGACTGGCATTCGTGCGTGCACGGCTACTGGCTGATCGCGCGGCTCTACGACCGCTTTCCCGGATTGCCGGAGGCGCCGCGCATCCGTGCGGTGATCGACGGACATTTCACCGATGCCAACGTCGCGGCCGAAGTCGCGTATCTGCAACGCCCGGCTGCGCGCGGTTTCGAGCGGCCCTACGGCTGGGCGTGGCTGCTCGCGCTCGCCGCACAACTCCACTCGATGCCTTCCGACGACGGCGCGCGCTGGGCCCGCACGCTTGTCCCGCTCGCCGACGCGTTCGTTGCGCGCTTCGAGGAATTTCTGCCGAAATCGACGTATCCGCTTCGGGTCGGCACGCACTTCAACATGGCGTTCGCGCTGACGCTCGCGATCGGCTACGCGCGCGCCACGCGCAACGCGGGCTTCGAACGCCTGCTGAGCGATACGGCCTTGCGCTGGTTCGAGACGGACGAAGGCTGCCAGGCGTGGGAGCCGGCGGGCGACGAGTTCCTGTCGCCGTCGCTGATGGAAGCCGTGCTGATGCGCCATGTGCTGCCGGGCGATGGCTTCGTCGGCTGGTTCGAGCGGTTTCTGCCGCGCATTGCCGCGCGAGAGCCGGCGACGCTCTTCACGCCCGCCACGGTCACCGATCGCAGCGACGGCAAGCTCGCGCACCTCGACGGCCTGAACCTCTCCCGCGCGTGGTGCCAGCGCACGATCGCCCGCGCATTGCCTGCTGGCGACGCGCGCATCGCGGTGCTCGAAACGGCCGCGAACGAACATCTCGCGTCGGGCATCGCGCACGTCGCGGGCGATTACATGGGCGAGCACTGGCTCGCGACCTTCGCGCTGCTGGCGCTCGAAGCCTGATCCGCCTCAGACGCGCGGCTGAAACGCGATCACGCCCATGCCGATGAGCGCGATCGCCGCGCCCGCGATGTCCCACGCCGTCGGCCGGATGCGATCGACGGCCCACAGCCAAGCGATCGCCACGCCGATATACACGCCGCCGTACGCGGCATAGATGCGCCCAGCGGCGGCGTCGTGGAGCGTCAGAAGCCAAGCGAACAGCGCGAGCGACAGCGCGCCGGGCACGACGAGCCACGGCGAGCCGCCCTCCCTGAGCCATCGATACGGAAAATAGCAGCCGGCGATCTCGGCGACGGCAGTGACGACATAGAGCGCGAATGTATTCATGACGCGCATTATCGACGTCCGCCCGAAGTTGCGTCGCCATCGCCGCGCCCGGACAATGACGCGCTTGTCACGAACCGCCGGCCCGAACACCTTGCAGACGCCCCCACAAAACGATTCGACCGAAACCGCCGCGCTGCCCGTGCATTGGCACAAGCGCGTGTTGACGCTCGCGTTTCCGATCGTCCTCGCCAACCTCACGCAGCCGATTCTCGGCGCGGTCGATACGGCCGTCGCCGGGCACCTCGACGGGCCGCAGTATCTCGGCGGCGTCGCGCTCGGCGGGCTCGTGTTCAGCTTCGTGTTCTGGGGCTTCGGCTTTCTGCGCATGGGCACGACGGGACTCGTCGCGCAGGCGTTCGGCGCGCACGACGACGAGGCGTTGCGCGCGAGCGTGCTGCGCGCCCTGCTGCTCGCGCTCGCGATCGGCGCGGCGGTGCTGGCGCTGCAGGTGCCGATCATCCGCTACGGGCTCGTCGCGCTGGGCGGCAGCGCCGCCGTGCAGGACACCGCGAGCGCTTACTGTCATGCGCGCATCTGGGCCGCGCCGTTCGCGCTCGGCAATTACGTCGTGCTCGGGTATTTGCTCGGCTGTCAGCGCGTGCGGCTCGCGCTCGTCACGCAGATCTTCATCAATCTGGTGAATATCGTCGCGGTGCTGCTGTTCGTGTATCGCTTCGACTGGGGCATCGCGGGCATCGGCGCGGCGACGGCCTTCGCGGATTTTTGCGGCTTCGCGCTGGGCGTCGCGATCCTCTGGCATTCGCGTCCGCGCGGCCTCTCACCGCTCGCGCCGCGTGCGATCTTCGATGCGCACGCGCTCAGGCGGCTCGTCGCGATCAACCGCGACATCTTCATCCGCACGATCTGTCTGCTCGGCTCGTACGGCTGGTTCGCGCACCTGGGCGCGCGCGAGGGCGACGCGATCCTCGCCGCCAACGCCGTCCTGCTCAATTTTCAGACCTTCATGTCGTTCGGACTCGACGGCTTCGCGCACGCGGCCGAAGCGCTCGTCGGCGCGGCGGCCGGCGCGCGCGACCGTCACGCGTTCCGGCAGGCCGTCAAGATCACGATGTTCTGGTCGGCGATCGGCGCGGCGGGCTTCTCGGTCGTCTACTGGATGAGCGGCGAATGGATCATCGGCAAGCTGACCGATCAGGCCGTCGTGCACGCGGCGGCGGTGCGCTATCTGCCGTGGGCGTCGATTCTGCCGCTCGCATCGGTGGCGGGCTTTCAGCTCGACGGCGTGTTCATCGGCGCGACCCGCACGCATGAACTCATGAAAGCGATGGCCGTCTCGCTCGCGGTGTTCCTGCTCGCCGCCTGGGCGCTCGCGGGATCGCTCGGCAATCACGGACTGTGGCTCGCGCTCACGCTTTTCATGGTGGCGCGCGGCATTACGCTGGCGGTTCAGGTGCCCGCGATCGAGCGCGCGTCGTGCGCGCCCGATCGGACGTGAGTCACTGCGGAAGCGGCTTCACGGCGGCGAGCCCATCGAGCAGCGCCTTGTGGAACGCCGCCGGGTCCTGCATCTGCGGCGCGTGGCCCAGTTCGGGAAACTCGACGAGCCTCGCGCCCTCGATGCGTTCCTTCGCCAGCTTCGCGAGATCCGGATAACGGCCGAGCATCGGGCGAATCTCGGGCGGGGCGAAATCCTTGCCGATGGCGGTCGTGTCCTTGTCGCCGATCAGCAGCAGCGTCGGCGTTTTCAACTGATCGAATTCGTAGACGACCGGCTGCGTGTAAATCATGTCGTAAATCAGCGCCGAGTTCCACGCGACGACGTCCTTGCCCGGCCCGCGATACATGCCCGCGAGCATCTGCACCCACGGTTCGTAATCGGCGCGCCATTGGCCGGAGTAATACGTGCTCGTCTCGTAACGGCGGATGCCATCGGCGCTCGTTTTCAGCTCGCGCGCGTACCAGTCGTCGATCGATATCGACGGCACGCCTTTCGCCTTCCAGTCTTCGAGCCCGATCGGATTCACGAGCACGAGCTGCTCCGTCTCACGCGGATACATCAACGCATAGCGTACCGCTAGCATGCCGCCCGTCGAATGCGCGATGAGCGTCGCCTTCGATACGCCGAGCGCACCGAGCAGCGCATGCGTGTTGCGCGCGAGCTGCTGGAAGCTGTACTGATAGCGCGCGGGCTTGGTCGACTTGCAAAAGCCGATCTGATCCGGCGCAATCACGCGATAGCCCGCATCGGTCAAGGTTTCGATGGTCTGCTTCCAGGTCGCCGAACAGAAGTTCTTGCCGTGCAGAAGCACCGCGGTGCGGCCGTTCGGATGCAGCGGATGCACGTCCATATAGGCCATGCGCACGACCTGGCGCTGCGACGTGAGCGCAAACTGCGCAACCGGATACGGATAGTCGAAACCTTGCAACTCGGGACCATAGGCGGGACCGTCATTGCTGGTCGATTGCGCGGCGTCCTCGGCATGCGCGTGAAACGCGCAGGACAACGCGAGAGACAACACCAGAGAACGAAGAACGGACGAATTCATTTTTGGTTTCGGGATGACGTCGGCCGACGCATTCTAGCGCGCCTGAATTTCACACGCGCACGCGCGCTCGCCCGCCCCGCGCGCTGTCCCGAGCGCTTATACTTGCGGCCCCGAACGTCGACTGGACCTTCTCAAGCATGCCATTCCGCATCAAGGCATTCGCCGCCGCGCTCTTCGCATTCGTCTGTGTCAGCGCATCCGCGAACGACTGCCCGCAGTTCAGTCCGAACGGCCGCGCGCCCGTCGTCGTCAATTCGAAGATGCGCGCGGCGACGCAGGAAGTCTGCTACACCGACTTCGCGCTGCTTCACTCCGGCGTCACGAAAGGCCCGCTCTGGTCGGCGGAGCATCTGACCGCGAACAGCGTCGATGAAGCGAAGAACAACACGCGCACCAATCGCTTTTTCGTCGACAAGCGCCTGCCGCCCGGCGATAGCGCGCAGCTTTCCGATTACAAGAAGAGCGGCTACGACCGCGGCCACATGAGCCCCGCTGGCGATCGCGCGAGCAAGAAAGGCATGGCCGAATCGTTCTCGCTCGCGAACATCGTGCCGCAGGATCCGTCGAACAACCGGCGCATCTGGTCGCGCATCGAGCAAGCGGTGCGCAGGCTGACCGAGGAATCGGGCGAGGCGTTCGTCGTCACGGGGCCGCTTTTTTCAGGACGTCAGTTGCAGACGATCGGCGAATCGCGCGTGTTCGTGCCGACGCAACTGTATAAGGTGGTTTATCTGCCGCAGCGTCAGATCGCGTTCGCGTTGGTGGTCGAGAACACGCCGACCAACACCTACACGATGAAAACCGTGCGCGAGCTGGAAGCGATGAGCGGCCTCGCGTTTCCCGGCATACCGGACGCACTGAAGGACAAACGAATTGGAGGGTTGCAAGGTGTTTAAGCCATTTGCGAACGATACGGACGTGTTGAACATCGCGGGCGACGCGGTCAACATCGAAAACGGCGTGAAGCGCCTGACGATCAACGCCGATCTGACGATCGCGCGCGACAAGGCGGGACTCGCAAACGCGCTCGCGCTTCAGAAGGCGATCGGTGCGATCATCGAAGCATTGCAGAGCGATGCGTCGCTGCCCGCGAAGCTGCCCGACGAACCGGGCGCGCCGTCGGGCACCGCCGACAATCCGTTCATCTGAAGCGGCGATCGTCGGAAACAGCCGCGCGGAGAATCGAAGTGATCGAATGCCATGTCGGCCCGAGCCCGCTCGGGCACATCCTGTATCGCGCCGAAAACGACTGTCTGACGGGGCTCTTCTTCGTCGGACAGAAGCATTTTCCCGATGGTCTGCCGCAGCCGACGCTGTCCGACTCGTTGCCCAGATCGCGCGTGATCGGCGAGGCGCGCGAACAGATCGGCGAGTACTTCTCCGGCGTACGCAAGGAATTTTCGATCGCGCTGAACCTCGCCGGAACGGCGTTTCAGCGGCAAGTCTGGGATGCGCTGCGGCAGATTCCCTTCGGCGAAGCATGGACCTACGGCGATCTCGCGCGCCGGCTCGGTTTGCCTATGGGCGCGTCGCGGGCCGTAGGCGGCGCGAACGGCCGCAATCCGGTTGCGATCATCGTGCCGTGTCATCGCGTGATCGGCGGCGACGGGGAATTGACCGGCTACGCAGGCGGCGTGGAGCGCAAGCGTCACTTGCTCACGCTGGAAGGCGGGCCGGGCCGCGAGCAACTCACGCTCTTCTGAATCGGCCGTCGTCGGCGCGAAAAAGAAAAAGCCCGCGAACCGGATGGTTCGCGGGCTTTTTCGTGGGGCGCCGTACTTCGTGAGATTACGGCGTGAGCGTGACTTCCACGCGACGATTCTCCGCACGACCGACGTCCGTTGCGTTCGACGCGATCGGGTTCGCCTTGCCGAATCCCTTCAGCGAGTAGCTGTCGGCATGCAGGCCGCGCTCCTTCAGATAGCTGAGCACCGCTTGCGCGCGACGCTTCGACAGACCGACGTTGTAGGCATCGGGGCCCGTCGAATCCGTATAACCCTCGACGGTCACCGACGCGAAATTCGCACCCTTCGAGTCGGCGACGAGCTGATTCAGAATGCCCTTGGCCTTAGGCGTCAACACGGCGCTGTCGAACGCGAAGTTCGTTTTCTCGTCGAGCGAGATCTTGCGCGGCGCGGTGGCCATTGCCTTGGCTGGAGCCGGCTGCGGCTCCGTTGCCGGCATGACGGGAGCCGGCTGTGCCTGCTGTACCGGCGTCGCGCAATTGAAGATCACGCTGCGGGGATCCTTGGGCGCGTGCGTGCCGGCGAGCGCCTGGAGCACGTTGACCGGCTGATTGCCGCACATCTTTTGAGCAGCGGTCATACAGGCGCTGCCATTCTCAAAAACACCGTAGCATTCGGCGCGGTAAGCCTTTTGGCCGTCCGACGTCTGAATTTGACTGATATTGAACGCCGGTCCCGAGGTGGACGAGCAGCCCGCGAGAGCAGCAGCGGCGGTAAGACTAACGGCAAGAGTTTTCGTGAGCAATTTGGTGTACATGCGAGTCAATTTGAAAGCGCGAAGCCGCTGAAAGCGCGCCTTTTGTTTCCGGGCCCGGGAACATTCCCAAAGGCGGCAGGCAGATTCATGATTCGATTTCGGATGCGTTCAACTATCGATGAGCAATCCAAAAGCTGCGGGATTGTAGCCCGGCGTTTCGTGCGCCTTAAGCGGACAACTCCCAAATTGCAGGGGGCTGACGCGCGCACATCGAAATGCCTATTTGACCGGCGCGGGGAGATCGCCATCCGACTGTTTTTGCAGTTCCTGCACGCGCGTCTGGAGCGCGCGAAGCTGCGCCTGCGCGGCCGCCTGCTCGGTACGCAATTCACGGATCGCGTTCTGCTGCTCCAGCTGATGGGTCGTCACCTGACTTTGCTGCGCGCGAGCAATATCGAGATCCGTTTGCAGCCGATTGGCGCGTTCCTGCTGGACGGCAATTTGCCGGTCGGCATACGCCTTTTCTGCTTCGAGCTTGATGCGCTTGATTTCGGCATCGGCGAGCGTGGTCGATGTTTTCGCGAAATCGGAATAAACCGCGTCGGCACGACCGTCGTTTTGCGCTTTAAACACGCGCCAGATATTGTTTTGCTGAAACAGTGCGACGTAGTAAGTCATCTGCTCGGCATAATACGAAAGACTCGCGCCATAACTGCCATTGGAAGTCCTGCGCAATTCGACGATCTTTCCGGCAGTAATAAGCGTTTCGAGTTCCGCGACATCGCCGTTTGTCGTAACGGCCGTTGATGAACCAGCGCGCATATCGCCGGCGGCGCAGGCCCACGGAAGCGGCATAAACAAACTCGCCGCGATTAGCGCGATTTCCGCAATCACCAAACGCTTCATTGCGATTTTTCCTTAACGGTAAAGCACATTGCCCGAAAAGGATTATGGCGGTTTAATGCTATTAACTCCAGACGATCTAAATCGCTTATATCCGATCGCGACTCAAATCGTGGGCTGGCGTGTAAAACGTTCTGTCATCAATCGCGCTTCGCTTGCGCTGCGCACGGTTTCTGTCGGCTTGAAAATACGCGAGTCACCGTGTTCGACAGGCATGCGCGAGAAAATGTCGCGGTCCGCCCGGAAGTCGAACGGCGTGGCAGACAGAATGCGCGCGTCGGGCAAAGACTCGACCGCGTGAACCGGCACAGCGGACATGGCTAAAAACGCGAAAAAGCTGGCAATGGGCGCAAGAGCGCCCGGGATCGAGTGCGAACGGTGCATGGCAAGGAGAAGGCAATGAGGGCGCACGAGCGCCGGAATGGAGCCGCCGCGAGAAACATACGCGGCGTTCGTGTACTGCATCGTTCGGCATTTCATCAGTTGTCGCGCCACCTGCCCATGAGAGAGTTCTCAAACAATTCTGGCCCGCGGGCTGCCTATCCCATCCGATAGAGCGATCAGGCGTGAAAAATGCGGACAACAGGCGTTCGCTTGCCAGCGCAAGCATGGCCGCGCACGTCTCGTGGAGTGCAGCAACAGAGCAGAGACCGGCCCGGAAAAGGCGCGGCTGCGGGGATCGCCGGTGCGACAAGCAGCCACAGCTTGCCAAGAGTCCGCCATAATGCGCCTTCGCGAAAATGCCGATCGGCAAGTAAAAACGAAAATGCCATGACTCAAGACGACAAGCACTCGACCGATCAACCCAGACAGCCCGCCGCCAACGACGGCAACGTGACGACCGGCGTCGCGGGCCTGGACGACATCCTGGGCGGCGGTCTCGTCGAAGGCGGCCTGTATCTGATCGAAGGGATGGCGGGCGCGGGCAAGACGATTCTCTCGTCGCAGATCGGCTTTCACCGCGTCGCGCAGGGCGACATGGTGCTGTACATCACGCTGATCGCCGAATCGCACACCAAGCTGCTGTCCCACCTGCGGGCGCTCTCGTTCTACAACGCCGACGCCATCTCCGACCGGATGCTCTTCGTGTCCGGCTATCACGAACTGATGCGCGACGGCCTGTCCGGCTTTCTTGCGCTGATCGCCGCGACGATCAAGACGAGCCGCCCGCGCTTCATGGTCATCGACGGATTTCGCAGCGCGCGCGAATTCAGTTCGACGGAGCTCGAACTCTCGCAATTCATCCACGAGCTGTCGGCGTTCGTGAGCGCCGCGCGCTGCACGACGCTGATCCTCGCGCCGCTTTCCGGCAACGAGCCGCATCCGGAGCACACGCTCGTCGATGGGCTCATCGAACTGAACCGCTACAACACCGGCATGCGCCGCGCCCGCGAGATCGAGGTCCACAAGCTGCGCGCCCGCGATCATCTGCTCGGCAAGCACTTCTTCAAGATCACCGAAAACGGCCTCGTGACCTTTCCGCGCATCGAGGCGTCGCCCGCCAACGATCGCGGGACGCCGGACTTCAAGAGCAAGCTCGGCTTCGCGTTTCCCGATTTCGACCAGATGCTCGGCGGCGGCGTCGTGCGCGGCTCGACGACCACGCTCGTCGGGCCGTCGGGCGTCGGCAAGACGCTCATGTCGCTCAAGTTCCTGCAGGCGGGCGTGGAGCGCGGCGAGCGTTGCGTCTATTTCGGCCTGTACGAATCGCCCGAGCGGCTGCTGGCCAAAGCGCAGTCGGTCGGTATCGATCTCGTGCCGGCCGCGCAGGACGGACGTCTCGCGATTCACTGGCATCCGGCCGTCGAACTGGCGATCGACGAGCTCGCCGTCGAGCTGATGAACGCGGTAAGGGACTCGAACGCGTCGCGGCTCGTCGTCGACGGTATCGACGGATTCTTTCAATCCGCGAACCGCACCGAGCGCTTCGGGCTCTTTCTCAACGCGCTCACGCACCGCCTGCGCGATGCGGGCGTGACCACCGTCCTCACCGAGGAGTTGCCGCTCTACGGCGATGCGGGGCTGCCCACGACCCTGCGCGCGTCCGCGATGACGGAGAACATCGTGCTCATGCGGTACGTGGAGGCGAATTCCGCGCTGTATCGCATGGTGTCGATCGTCAAGCAGCGCGAAGGCCCGCACGATTCCGCGATTCGCCGTCTCACGATCGACGCGCGTGGCATGCATATCAGCGAAGGCTTCATTGGCCCGACGGGAATGCTCTCCGGACACCCGACGCTCGCGCCCGCGCTCTCTGTGTCGGATCCCGGCGCGCGCGCATGAAAAAAATCCTCGTCGTCGACGATGAATTCGACATTCTGACAACGTGGCGCCTCGTGCTCGAAATGGAGGGCTACGAGGTTTCAACTGCTTCCAACGGACGCACCGCGCTCGACGCGGCGCGCGCGAATCCGCCCGCGCTCGTCATTACCGACTGGATGATGCCGCACATGGACGGCGTCGAGCTGATCCGGCAACTGGCCGCGAGCGACGGGCTCGCGGGCGTGCCCGTGATCCTCATGAGCGCGGCGGCCAATGCGCCGGCGCTCGAACAT
This sequence comes from Caballeronia sp. LZ029, assembly GCF_031451275.1. Lineage (NCBI taxonomy): Bacteria > Pseudomonadati > Pseudomonadota > Betaproteobacteria > Burkholderiales > Burkholderiaceae > Caballeronia > Caballeronia sp. LZ029. The sequence goes on along the minus strand of NZ_JARUXO010000004.1, from coordinate 314,712 downwards.
CCGCACGCGCAGTTTCGCCGCAAGCCGCTTTCCATCGATGATCTGGTCGACAGCGTCAGAAGCCTTATCGGTCCGGCCTGAGCGGACTTAGGCACGCGGCGTGCTGTAGAGGTGCGTTCCGGCGATTCCGGAGTTACGAGAAACCGCTCAACCCGAAAGGAGGCACCATGGTGCAGGATCAAGTGGAAGGCGCGGCACAAAAAGTCGTCGGCAAGGTACAGGACGCGGTCGGCGCGTTGACCGGCGATGAAGCGACGCAAGCCGAAGGCAAAGTGCGGCAGGCCTATGGCAACTTGCAGCAGAGCTACGGTCAGACCGTCGACAACGTGCGCCTGGCGGTTGCGAATCAGCCGATTCAGGGCGTGCTGATCGCCGCGGCGGTCGGTTTCGTGCTCGGCGCGTTGTGGAACCGCGATCGTTGATGCGCGACTGGCAGAGCGCATGACGCATGGAAACGAAGCCGGCGTGGGCAACCACGCCGGCTTCTTCGTTTATTTCGCCTCGTGCGCGACGCCGGCGAGCGCCGCGGACCGCGCGCAACCGATGGCGATCGCGACGGCCGCCACGAGGAGCGCGCCATGCGCGCCGCCGAGCGCCGCCGCGACGGCGAGTCCGCACGACGCTGCCGCGCTCAAGGCGCTCGCGGCTGGCGCGCCCGCAGCGCCGCCCATCGCGAGCGACAAATGCGCGCCGATCAGCGCGACCATCGCAACGACCAGCACCACGGCGTGCGCGCCGGGTTGCGCGCCGAGCACATAGGCGAGCGCCGCGCACGCACCCGCGCAAACGAGATGCAGCGGTTGCAAGGACATGCTTTCGCGATTCGCCCGCGCGCAGACGAGATAAGCCAGAGCCGCCATCGCGCCGCCTGCGAGAACCGCATACGCGCCGTTCGCGCCCGGAAGCACCCATGCGACAAAAGCGATCGTGGTGAGCGACGCGTGCGTCGATGCACCCGAAGCGATCGAAGCGCTCCCGCCGAATCGATATCCGGCGAATCCCGCGACACCGGCGAGCAGGAGCGCGGCGGCCAGCGTCGTCATGGCGGCAGTCCCGCCGCTCGCGCAGGCCGCGACGACGATCACCGCGCCGGCGGCCGCCAACGCACGCGCATGGGCACGCGCCGCGCCCGCCCGCATCGACGAACCCGCCGACAACGCCGCGAGCACGCACAGCGCGCCGGCCAGAGCATCGGACATGCGTCGCTCCTTCAGACGGCCAGCACGTTCGACAGCGTGCCGATACCCGCGATCGACACATCCACGCGCGCGCCGTCCTTGATCGATCCGACGCCGATCGACGTGCCGCACGCGATCACATCGCCGGGCACGAGCGTCATGTCCTGCGACAGCATGCTCACCTGTTCGGCGGGCGAGAAGATCATGTCGTCGAGCGGATAGTTCTGACGCTCGACGCCTTCGAGCGTCGTGACGACGTTCGCTGTGCGCCAGTCGAAGCCGTTGCCCGGCGTGACGATCGCGGGGCCAAGGCACGTGAACGTGTCGAAGCCTTTCGAGCGGCACCACTGCGCGAAGTTGGGATCTTGCTGAAGCAACTCGATCGCGGTGACATCGTTCACGCACGTATAGCCGAAGATCGCCTCCTCCGCTTCCTCGACCGACGCCCCGCTCACCGTCTTGCCGATCACGATGCCCAGTTCGCCCTCGTAAGCGATCTTGCCTTGATAGCTCTTCGGCCGGCGGATCGACTCGTTCGGCCCGATCACCGACATCGGCGGCTTGATCAGAAAGAGCGGATGCTGCGGCGGCGCCTTGTCGAGCTTCTGCGACAGCGCGTAATAGTTGTTCCACAGCGCGATGACCTTGCTCGGCTGGCACGGCGCGAGCAGCGTGAGATCGTCGGCGGCGAAGGAAATGTCGGTCGGGCGCGGGCGGTCGAACATCGCGCCTTCGTGCTGCACGACGCGGCCCGAGTGCTGATCGAGCGTACCGAAGCCGATGCTGCCGGCGGCATCGCGAAAACGAATCCAGTGTGTCAAGTCTGTCTCCCTGAGAAAAGGAGCGCGGGCGTACATGGCCCGCGCTCTCGTCCCCTCCTCCTTACATCGGATCAGGCCCGCGCCGCGGGCCCACGTGTACTTCGCGCCGAGCACCATGACGGGCAATTCCGTGCATGGGCCGGCTGCTTTGCTTCGTTACAGGACAACCGTGCTGTTCATGTCGCGCGTCTCCGGTTTCCAGGGACGTGCCGGGTCCGCGCCGCCTTGTTTCGAAGGCGGCGGGAGGCAAAACAAGTGCGTGAGAGGCGTCTAGATCGCGCCGAGACTCTTCAGCGTGGCGACCTGATCGGGCGTGTAGCCGAGTTCGGCCATGACTTCGTCCGTATGCTCGCCGAGTAATGGCGAACGCACGACTTCCGTCGGGCTGTCGGACAGTTTGATCGGATTGCCGACCGTGAGATATTTGCCGCGCACCGGATGATCGACTTCGACCACCGTCCCGGTCTTGCGCAGCGACGGCTCTTCGGCGATTTCCTTCATCGAGAGAATCGGGCCGCACGGAATGTCGTGCTTGTTGAGGATTTCCATCGCCTGGAATTTGGTCTTCGACATCGTCCAGCGCTCGATCTCCGCAAAGATGTCCTTCAGATGCGGCAGGCGCGCGTTCGGCGTCTTGTAGTCCGGATGGTCGATCCATTCCTCCTTGCCGATCACCTTGCAGATTTCACCCCACACCGGCGCCTGCGTGATGAAGTAGATATACGCGTTCGGATCGGTTTCCCAGCCCTTGCACTTGAGAATCCAGCCAGGCTGACCGCCGCCCGATGCATTGCCCGCGCGCGGCACCGCTTCGCCGAACGAGCCGTTCGGGTATTGCGGATATTCCTTCATCACACCGGTGCGTTCCAGCCGTTGCTGATCGCGCAGTTTCACGCGACAGAGGTTGAGCACGCCGTCCTGCATCGCGGCGAGCACTTTCTGGCCGCGTCCGCTCGTGTTGCGCTGATACAGCGCGGTGACGATGCCGAGCGCGAGATGCAGGCCCGTGCCGGAATCGCCGATCTGCGCGCCGCTGACCACCGGCGGGCCGTCGTCGAAACCGGTCGTCGAAGCCGCGCCGCCCGCGCATTGCGCGACGTTTTCGTAGACCTTGCAGTCCTCATAGGGTCCGGGGCCGAAGCCTTTCACCGACGCGACGATCATCCGCGGATTCAACTCCTGGATGCGCTCCCACGTAAAGCCCATGCGATCGAGCGCGCCCGGCGCGAAGTTCTCGACGAGCACGTCGCATTTCTTCACGAGCGTCTCGAGCACCTTCTTCCCTTCGGGATTCTTGGTGTCGATGGTGATCGAGCGCTTGTTGTGGTTGAGCATCGTGAAGTAGAGGCTGTCGGCGTCGGGAATGTCGCGGAGTTGCTCCCGCGTGATGTCGCCAGCGCCCGCGCGCTCCACCTTGATCACGTCCGCGCCGAACCACGCGAGCAGCTGCGTGCAGGTCGGTCCCGACTGAACGTGCGTGAAATCCAGGATGCGCACGCCGTCCAGCGCCTTGCCAGAGTTGTTCACCGTCATGGCTTGTCTCCCAATTCTTTAGTTCGACGTTTATGGATTCAGATTCATTTGTACATCCTTTGCGCCATCGTGCCAGCCTTGCGCGCATCCTCGCGGCAGCTGCCGAGCATCTCGGCTCCCGTGATATACAATATTCCAGACACAATATTAGTCAACTGTAGTTCGGTCGGAACAAACCCTGTGATGCACTGCACGATTGTCTGAAAGGCTTTACCGATGGTGCTTTCGCCATCATCGATATTGCGTCGCAGCAACTACCGTATTCTTCCGAAGTTTCTTCCATTACCCGCGTCACTCCACCATACCCGCTAAAACCATTTGCTCGCCGTGAAATCTGATATACAGTATTTCAGCGCGACGACGGACACGTTTTTTCGCCGCGCCTACTCCCATTAGAGGACATCAGGAGACGCAATGAACATCCACGAATATCAGGCGAAGACGCTGCTGCGAAAGTACGGCGTCGCGGTTCCGGAAGGCCGCGTCGCCTTTTCCGCGCAGGAAGCCGCCGACGCGGCGCGCGCGATCGGCGGACCGGTCTGGGTCGTGAAGTCGCAGATTCACGCCGGCGGCCGCGGCGCGGGACGCTTTTCCAACGATCCGGACGGCAAAGGCGGCGTGCGCGTCGTGAAGTCCGTCGACGCGGTGCGCGAGAACGCGCAGAAGATGCTCGCATCGGTGCTCGTGACGAAGCAGACCGGGCCGGCGGGCAAGGAAGTGAAGCGTCTCTATATCGAGGAAGGCTGCGATATCGCGCGCGAGTTGTATCTCGGCATGCTGGTCGATCGCGCCACGTCGCGCATCACGATCATGGCGTCGACCGAAGGCGGCATGGAAATCGAGGAAGTGGCGCACCGCACGCCGGAAAAGATACTCAAGGTCGCGATCGATCCGGCGACCGGGCTGCAACCCTTTCACACGCGTCAGATCGCATTCGGCCTCGGCTTGAGCGGCAAGCAGGTCGGCGCGGCGTCGAAATTCATCACGGCGTTGTATCAGGCGTTCGTCGATCTCGACGCGTCCATCGTCGAAGTGAATCCGCTCGTCGTGACCGGTTCCGGCGACGTGATGGCGCTCGACGCCAAGCTCAATTTCGACGATAACGCGCTCTATCGCCATCCCGACATCGAAAAGCTGCGCGACGTGGACGAGGAAGATCCCGCCGAAATCGAAGCGGCGAAACACGGCCTGAACTACGTGACGCTCGACGGCAACATCGGCTGCATGGTGAACGGCGCCGGCCTCGCGATGGCCACGATGGACATCATCAAGCTATACGGCGGCGAGCCGGCCAACTTTCTCGATGTCGGCGGCGGCGCGACGCAGGAACGCGTCGCCACCGCGTTCAAGCTGATTCTGCGCGACCCGAAAGTGCGCGGCATTCTGGTCAACATCTTCGGCGGCATCATGCGTTGCGACGTCATCGCGCAAGGCGTCGTCGCGGCCGCGCGCGAAGTCGATCTGCGCGTGCCGCTCGTCGTGCGCCTCGCCGGAACGAATGTCGATGCGGGCCGCGAAATCCTGCGCACCTCCGGCCTCACGATCATCCCCGCCGAAAACCTCGCCGATGCCGCCGACAAGATCGTCGGCGCCGTCGCTCACTGAGAGGACACCAGCATGAGCGTCTTGATCAATAAAGATACGAAAGTGATTTGCCAGGGCTTCACCGGCGCACAGGGCACGTTTCACTCGGAGCAGGCGATCGCGTACGGCACGCGCATGGTCGGCGGCGTGACGCCCGGCAAGGGCGGCACGACGCATCTGGAGTTGCCCGTGTTCGACACCGTCGCCGATGCGGTCGCGAATACCGGCGCCGACGCGTCCGTCATCTACGTGCCGCCGCCCTTTGCCGCCGATGCGATCCTCGAAGCCATCGACGCGCAGGTGCCGTTCATCGTCTGCATCACGGAAGGCATTCCGGTGCTCGACATGCTGCGCGTCAAGCGCGCGCTCGCCGGCTCGAACAGCCGGCTCGTCGGGCCGAACTGTCCGGGCGTCATCACGCCGGGGCAATGCAAGATCGGCATCATGCCGGGGCATATTCACCAGCCGGGGAAAATCGGCATCGTGTCGCGTTCGGGCACGCTCACGTATGAGGCCGTCGCGCAGACGACGGCCGCCGGGCTCGGGCAGACGACGTGCATCGGCATCGGCGGCGATCCGGTGAACGGCACGAATTTCATCGACTGCCTCGCGCTCTTTCTCGAAGACGACGCCACGGAAGGCATCATCATGATCGGGGAGATCGGCGGATCGGCGGAAGAGGACGCCGCGCAATTCCTCAAGGAGTCGAAGACCAAAAAGCCGGTGGTCGGCTTCATCGCCGGGACGACGGCGCCGCCGGGACGCCGCATGGGCCACGCCGGCGCGATCATCTCGGGCGGCTCGGGCACGGCGAGCGCGAAAATCGACGCGATGAAGTCGGCGGGCATCCATGTCGCGGATTCGCCTGCCGCGCTCGGCGAAACGATGGTCCACGCGATACGCTAAGTCGTATCGGTTCAGCGAGCCTGAACGCAAAAAAGGCTGCGCGGCAAACGCCACGCAGCCTTTTTCATGACTCGAACTTCAATCCAGCATCAGTCCAGAAAGTCGCAATTCGCTTCGACGAACGCCGCCAGATCCAGCGAATGCTGCTTCACGAGCCGCTCGACCAGTTCGGTGTCCCGCTTCTCCAGCGCCTCGATGATGCGCATGTGATCGACGATCGAGCGCGACGCCCGGTCGCTCTGCGAGATCGTCATCTTCCGGATCGCGCGCACGTGCACGAAGATGTTCTTGATCGTCTCGAAGATGATTTCCGACTTCGACAGACGCACGATTGCGGAATGGAACGCGATATTCGCATCCGAATATTCGTCGATGTGCTCGGCGGGCGTCGAGTCGCGGAAGTTGTCGAACATGTGGCGCAGATGGGCGATTTCCTCGTCCGTCGCGCGCTGCGTCGCGAGCCGCGCCGCCATGCTTTCCAGCGCCGCCCACATGTGGATCATCTCGACGATCTCGCGCTTGGTCTTGCGCAAGATATAGACGCCCCGGCGCGGCACCGTGCGCAGGAAGCCTTCCTGCTCCAGCAGCGTCATGGCCTCGCGGATGGGTGTTCGCGAGACGCCGAGCGCTTCGGTCAGCTCTTTCTCGTCCAGACGGATTTCTTCCCGCGAGCGGTAGATGTCCGCCTCGGCGATCGCCTGCCGCAGTTTCGCGTACGCCTGATCGCGCAGCGAAACCGTGGCATTGATCGGCTCCAGCGAAAGCGTGAGCCCGGACGGACGAACGTCGGGGCGAACTTCCGGCCTGTCTACGGATTGAGTATCAGATGGCATTGATGGCTTGATTTCCCATGTGCGGACGGCGAGCGTCGACACGCTTGCCCGAACCGCCGTTCTGGTCATCCGCCGCGAGACCGGCGAAGCGACCGTGATTCTGTGCGCGCTGCAGCATGCTCTGCGGCACCGCCGACGCAATCATAAACGTAACACCCGTACCCACGGCAACCAGCGCGAATCCGACAACCACCAACAGGGCGATGCTCATTTCAGGCTCCAGTCAAATCACTCAAGAGCCCTCAGTATATGCTGCATCGCAACAGAGATCAACATATTTTGCATCTTGTATATCAGAAACAACGCTGGTGCCTTCGTCTGCAGTTTAGGCGGCTTTTTGAGATTGCGGGAGCGGCAGCGGCTTCGCCGTGCCCTGATTCACGCCTTCGCGCAGCTTGATCAATGCGAGCACCGCATCGAGCATCGGCGTGTCCACGTGGACGAGACGGCCGATTTCCTGCACGACGGTCATCAGCGGATCGATTTCCATCGGGCGATTGGCCTCGCAGTCCATCAGCATCGACGTTTTGTGCGCACCGACCGCGCCCGCGCCGTTGATGCGCCGCTCCACGTCGACGCGGAAGTTCACGCCGATCTTGTCGCCGATGGCCTTCGCTTCCAGCATCATCGCCTTCGAGAGCGCGCGCGTGCCGGGATCGCTCGTCAGGACGTCGAGCGTCGCGCCGGTCAGCGCGCTGATCGGGTTAAAGCACAGGTTGCCCCAGAGCTTCAGCCAGATTTCGTCGCGGATGTTGTCGCGCATCGGCGCTTCCATGTCCGCCTTGGCCATCATGTCGTGCAGCGCCTGCAGCCGCGGCGTGATTTCGCCGCTCGGCTCGCCGATCGGAAACTTCTTGCCGTAGTGATGCTCGATGACGCCCGGCTCAGCGATCTCCGCCGCCGGCAGCAGCACGCAGCCGATCGCGCGTTCCGGTCCGAACACGTCCCATTGACGGCCGCCAGGATCGACGCTCTGCAACTTCGTGCCTTCGAGCTCGCCGCCGTGCTTGTAGAAGTACCAGTACGGAAGACCGTTGACGGCCGTGACGATCGCCGTCTCCGGGCCGAGCAGCGGCGGAATCAGATCGACGACGCCGGGAATCGAATGCGCCTTGAGCGCGATGATCACGTAATCCTGCGGACCGAGTTCGGCGGGATTGTTCGTGCAGCGCACCTTGACGACGTGCTCCTGACCATCGATGCGCAGCTTCACGCCGTTCGCCTGCATGGCCGCGAGATGCGGCCCGCGCGCGACGAAACTGACTTCCGCTCCGGCGCGCGCCAGTTGCGCACCCATATATCCGCCGATCGCGCCGGCGCCGTACACGCAGATTTTCATGGTTCGTCTCCTGAGGGTTGTAGCCTTTTAGCTCTCTGATATACAAGATACTACATTCCGTATCGACCAAGAACAAGGCGAATCGTGTTCTTGCGGACGAGCGGAAACCCGCATGCGCGAGGCGCGCCGCGGGTTGGGATGAATACAGGGAAAAGCGCCGGTCAGGCGTCGACAGGCTGACCCGAGATCACAGTATGCGACGAGGCCGCCACGATGTGCGACCACACACTCGCCGCGCTCGCTCGCAACGCGCGGCTCTTGCGCCGCACGAGCATGATCGTGCGCGACGTGTCCGGCACGAGCGGGATGAAGCGCGCCTGCGCGCTGTCGCAGGCGGCGCGCGCGTGCATCGGCAGAATTCCGACGCCGAGTCCCGCTTCCGCCATGCGCGCAACCGCCGCCGACTGCGTGAGTTTCTGGCGAACCGCGCCGGTCACGCCGTGCAGCGCGAGCGCGGCTTCGATGGCGCCGAGGCTGCCGGTGTCGTCATCGAGGAGGAGCAGCGGCGTGCCGCGCAACTGCTGCCAGTCGATGCGCGCCGCCTCGCTGAACCGATGCGACGCGCTCACGACAGCCGCGAATCCATCGGCGAAAAGCGGTTCGGCGGCGAGTTCGTCGAGATTCTCCGGCGCGATCACGACGCCCAGTTCCGCCTCTCCAGAACGAACGAGTTGCAGCACGGCGTTCTGCGGCCGATCCATCATCACGATCGTGATATCCGGCAAGCGCTCGCGGCAGGACGCGAGCATGCCGGGCAAGACGCTCGCGGTGAGACCGCAACTGGTCGCGAGATTCACGACGCCCGGCTCGCCGCCCTCCTGCGCGCGCGGCCGCAGCGTCGCTTCCAGTTCCTCGACGAGCGGCGCTATGCGCGCGAGCAGGCGGCGTCCGGTGTCGGTGAGTGCAACCTGACGCGTGGTGCGATCGAAGAGCCGCAGCGCGACTTCGTCTTCGAGTTCTCTGATGCTGCGGCTGACTGCCGATTGCGTGATGCCGAATTCATCGCCCGCGCGCGTGAAGCTGCGATGCCGCGCGAGCGTGACGAACAATCTCAACTGATGCAGCGATACGCTGAGCGATGGAGACGGTTCGCGCGGCATGCCTCGACTGCCTTACTGAACCGTGTTGCGCGATGCGTCCCAGCCCGTCTGGAACGATGCGTTGACCGACGATTCCGCCGCCGTTTCCGTCAGCGTGTTTTCGATCCAGCGCTTGCGCATCGGTGCGAGGACGAACTTCGCGCACAGCCCCGCCGCGATCGACGTGACGGCCGCCGCGATGAACACCGCGTTCCACGAGCCGACCGACGCGAGCACCGATGCAAGCGGCACCAGCATCGACGCCGTGCCCTTCGCCGTGTACAGCGTACCCGCATTGGCGGCGGCGTACTTGCTGCCGAAGGTATCGGCGCAGGTCGCGGGGAAGATCGAGAAGATTTCGCCCCAGCACAGGAACGTCATCGCCGCGAACAGCATGAAGAGATACGGATCGTGCCCGAACTCCATCAGCCCCAACAGCGCGATGCCTTCGCCCAGGAAGATGATGAACATGGTGTTCTCGCGGCCGATCTTGTCCGAGATGAAACCGCACAGCGGACGCGTGAAGCCGTTGCACAGGTTATCGATGGACAGCGTCATCGCGAGCAGCGGCAGCGTCACACCGAGCAGGTTCACCGGCATCTTCGCGAATCCGTATTCCTTCGCGATCGGCCCGAACTGCGCGGTCGCGATCACGCCGCCCGCCGCGACGAACACGAACATCAGGTACAGCACCCAGAAGAGCGGCGAGCGCACCATCTGCCCTGTCGTGTAGTCGATTTTCGTCGACACGATGCGCTTGGCCGGCACGATGCCCTTCGGCGGATTGGGCCGCACGAGCATCAGCGCCAGCACGAAAATGCACGCGCCTTGCAGGATGCCGAAGAACATGAACGCGTGCTCGTAGCCCGAGCTCTGGATCATGTTGGAGATCGGAATCACGGTGACGGCCGCGCCCGCGCCGAAGCCCGCCGCCGTCATGCCCGCAGCGAGACCGCGCTTATCCGGGAACCACTTGAGCGCCGTGCCGACGCACGTGCCGTACACGCAGCCCGCGCCGATGCCCGCGACCACCGCCCCGATGTAGAGATGGATGAGACTCGTCGCGTTCGCGTCGATGATCCAGCCGAGCGCCGCGCAGATCGAGCCGCCGATGACGACCGGCCGCGGGCCGAATTTATCGACGAGCCAGCCCTCGACGGGCACAAGCCAGGTTTCGGTAACGATGAAAATAGTGAAGGCGGTTTGAATCGCCGCCTGACCCCAGTGATGCTTCGCATCCATTGGGACGACGAACAGGGTCCATGCGTACTGCAGGTTGGCGACCAGCCCCATGCATATGATGCCGATCACTAGCTGGAACCATCTGTTGTGATGACGCCCGTGCGATTGCCCGGACACAACCGTGTCTGCGCTTGCCATGTCTGTCTCCGTTATGTTTTCTAGCGCTCGTACGGCGCTTGATGTGCTGCGAGAAACCGGCGCGGGTGCGCCGGCGGCGAGCGGTCGGTCAGGGGAAGTGCTCGGTCCAGGCGGCGTGGGCGTGAGGCCGCCTGTCGCGCATGTCGCGCGTGCTGCACATACTGAAGTGGGCGATCGATTCGCACGTCAGGCAAACATCCGCGTCAGGCGATCGACGAATCATTTCAAGCGATTCCCAATAAAGTCCGGATGGTTGATGCGCCTTTGCAGGCTTCGGGTTTTTGCTGAGTCGTGCCGTGATACATGGCGAAAAGCGCGTGGCCGATGCTCGGGGTTAAGCATAACCGTTCGTGCTAACCGCGACCGTCCTCCTTACAACTTTTGGGGACGTGAAAGCATCGTGGGGGAGAAAAACGATTAAGGAAAGTTAGAAAAAATTATTGTATAAATTAGCTATCGTTAATGGATGAAGGATCGCCGTGCTCCGCAACGCTACCCTGCGTCAGTTGAAGATCTTCGAGACCGTTGCCCGTCGACTGAGTTTTTCTCGCGCCGCCGAGGAACTCTATCTCACTCAGCCCGCGGTCTCGACGCAGGTCAAGCAACTGGAGGAGCACGCTGGCTTGCCGCTCTTCGAGCAGTTGGGCAAGAAAATCTACCTCACGCCGGCCGGGAATGAAATGCTCCATTACAGCCGTGCGATCCTGGAGCAGTTCCGCGAAGCCGACGACGCGATGGCGCGGCTCAAGGGCATTTCGGGCGGCACGCTGAGCGTCGCGGTGATCAGCGCGGGCGATTATTTTTTCCCGCGCCTGCTTGCAGCGTTCACGCAGCGTAATACCGATGTCAGGCTCAACCTTGCGGTGCATAACCGCGAAGAACTGCTGCATCAGCTTTCCGACAATCTCACCGACCTCGCCGTGATGGTGCGTCCGCCGCGCGACATGGATACGGTCAACGTTTCCTTCGCCCCGCATCCATACGTGATCGTCGCGCCGCCGGATCATCCGCTCGTCGGACGCAAAAACGTGCCGCTCGAAGCACTGGCCGACGAGCCGTTCATCGTCCGCGAGCGCGGTTCGGATACCTGGAATTCGATGGAAGAAGGTTTCGCCGGGCGGCTCTCGAACCTGAACGTCGCGATGGAAATCACCAGCACGGAGACGATCAAGCAGGCGGTAATTGCCGGCATGGGCGTGAGCTTTCTATCCGCGCACACGATCAGCATGGAGCTGCAGGTCGGCAAGCTGGCGGTGCTCGATATCGAGGGTTTTCCCGTGATGCTCAACTGGTTCGTCGTGCATCGGAACAACAAGCGTCTGCCGCCGGTCGCGCTCGCGTTCAAGCAGTTTCTCGTCGAAGAAGGCGCCGCGCAGATCGAAGCGATCACGCAAATCGTCGCGAAGACCGGCAAGCCCAATTCATAACGCTTACTGAATAGATAAGCGAAAAAACTTTAACTATCGTATATGGGTCGTGTTCCCTATCCTGCATTCATGCCCCCCGGCCATACAGGAGACGATCATGATCCATGCAATGTACAGCGATGACCGCGAAGTTCAGGCGCAAGTCTGCGCATTCAATACCGCTTTCGAAGAACTCGATCTGATGTTCCGCTGGGATGCGCAGACCTATCTCTCGCTCGCGTCGGCGGACAGCGACTACGGGAAAATCGCGCAGTACATCGAGACGCACTCCCCGCATCTCCTGAAGGCGTACAGCGCGGAGTTTCTCTGCCAGGCGATCGTCGAGCGCAAGAATTCGACCGTCGAAGCATGCCGGCAAAACACCGTTCAATATGAAGACAGCACGCAGCGGGCGCGGCTTTGGCGAGCGCGCAACCAGGAAACGGCGCGCGCTTAAGGCGCTTCACTCTCGATATGGGCGGTCCGGGAATTCCGGATCGCCCTTTTGCATTTTTCGTGTTTGCATGATTCGCCGCGGTTGCCCGCGGCGGCGTCGAACTCAGGGCGTCAGTGCGACCCAGACTGCCTTCGGCTCGGTGAAGTTCTCGATGGCGACATCGCCATGTTCGCGGCCGAAGCCGGAATCGCCTGAGCCACCCCACGGCAGACGCACATCGGTGAAGCCGTAGGTATTCACCCAGACCGTGCCCGCCTTGAGTTCGGCGGCCATGCGATGCACGCGGCCGATATCCGAGCTCCACACGGCCGCGGCGAGACTGTATGCGGTGCCGTTGGCGATGCGCAATGCGTCGGCTTCATCGTCGAAGGGGATGACGCTCGCGACCGGCCCGAAGATTTCTTCTTGCGAGATGCGCATCTCGTGTTCGACGTTCGCAAACACCGTCGGCTCGACGAAGAAGCCGCGCTCGCCTGAGCGCCTGCCGCCCGTCACGAGCGATGCGCCCTCTTCCTTGCCGATGTCCACATAGTCCAGCACGCTCTTCATCTGCTTGGCGGAGATGAGCGGGCCCATATTGGTATCGCGGCTCGACGGATCGCCGAGCTTGATCGTCCGCGCGCGCTGGGCGAGGCGCTCGACGACTTCATCGTAGACGGCGCGTTGCGCGAGAATCCGCGAGCCCGCCGAGCAGACCTGGCCGGCGTTGAAGAAGATGCCGGAGGCTGCCGCGCGCACGGCGCCATCGAGATTCGCGTCCGCGAAAATCACGTTGGCGGACTTGCCGCCGAGTTCGAGCGTGACGCGCTTGAAGTTGCCCGCCGCGCCCTGCAGGATGCCGCGTCCGACCGACGGCGACCCGGTGAACGTGACCTTGTCGACGCCGGGATGCGCGACGAGCGCGTCGCCGACGACCGAGCCCTTGCCGGTCACGATATTGAGCACGCCCGGAGGCACGCCGGCTTCGAGCGCGAGCCGTCCGACCATCAGCGCGGAGAGCGGCGTGATTTCGGCGGGTTTCACGATCAGCGTGCAGCCGCATGCGAGCGCGGGCGCGATCTTCCACATGCCGATCATCAGCGGGAAATTCCACGGCACGATCGCCGCGACGACGCCGACGGGTTCGCGCACTGTATAAGTCAGCGCGTCGGGGCGCGCGGGCACGACCTGGCCGTTGATCTTGTCGCACCAGCCGGCGTAATAGGCGAGTGTGTCGATGGCGGCGGGCACGTCCTGGCGCTGCACGCCCGCGATCGGCTTGCCTGCGTCGAGACTTTCGAGCGCCGCGAGTTCTTCCTGATTTTCGCGGAGCAACTCGGCGAGCTTCATCAGGATGCGGCCGCGCTCGGCTGCACGGATTGCGTTCCACGGTTTGAGCGCGGCGCGCGCGGCCTGCACTGCGCGATCGACATCGGCGGACGTACCTTGTGCCACGCGGGATATCGGGTTTTCGGTGGCGGGATCGAGGTTCGTCGAGTATTCACCTCCGCTCGGAGGAACGAATTCGCCGTTGATCAGCAATTCGTAGCGCTTGAGGTCCGTGTTGTTGTCCATGTCTCGCTCCATATGTTTTTCAGAATCACCTCATGTTGGCGCAGAACCACCATCCACGAAAGCAAAACATTCTTATCGTTTATATAGGACGGAATGTATGAACGGATATAGCGGCGAGGGTGAGGCTGGGGCTGGTGCGGCACAGTTGCTGCGCCGGTCATGGAAGGTGCGGAAGTAGTCGGCATTGGCACGGACGACGGTGAGCCGCGAGTTCGGCGGCGACTATTGCAGGCGAGATGGAATGAGATGGCGAAATACTCGATTGAAACGACGACAGGACGCGTCGGCTGCGGATCATCACTATTTCACTATTGCATCGAATTAGGAATTCTTATGTTGTTGCGCATAGGTATGACATTGGAGAAAATCCCCGATTTTCAGGAAGCTCCGTGACTGCCCTTCCGCGCCCAGTACTTCGCTCATGCTTTTTGGCCTTTACCGCGACGGCTCTTGCTGCATGTGGACTCCTTCCGCAACCCTCACATCAGGTCACGACGGAAACGCCTCAATACGAACCTGCCACGTCGTCGCGCATCCGCCTGCTCTCGGGGAACGGCACGCGATCCACCTCGTACATCCCCAATAGCGCTTGCTACAAAGGCTGGGGGCAGGACAAAGCGCTGGTGCGCGCCGACGATGGCTATCTGGCAGCCTGGAAGTATTCTTCGCGCAGCATCACCATCGGTATGCCGCCTAGCCCACGCGATTACATGCGCGTGGATGGCCTCGACTTCAAGGATTCGATTCGGGAATACGTGGTGGCGAGCGGTGAGCCAATGGTGATTTCGATGGGCATGAGCGGCACCATAGGAAATGCGTCGTGGACATGTTCGCCACCGCGGATTACGTTCACGCCAGTGGCGGGTCACGACTACGAAGCTTTCCTGGAGATGCCAAGCAGGCGTTGCTGGATCGCGGTGCGCGAGATCGACGGGCGTGGCCTCGATGCGCCTGTACCGGTCCAGGCGGCAAAGAAATGCGCTGCGACTGATGCCGGTGCGGCAGCAGATCATGCCGCGAAATAGCGCCGTGACATCACGCGCATTTGAGACGCGTCAAAGAGAAGGTACGACTCGTACATCGGCGTAGCGCCCCCGCATTCCGTAGCCGACGATCCGATGTAGAAATCCGACTTAGCGCTGAGCCTTCGTGCCTCAAGCACGCGGCTCATTGCATGGCCTTGACCATCGGACGGCGCTATACTGCGGGCCTTCAAATTTCCGCAAATCATCGAGCGATACGTATGAACCCACTACCTCCCTGCCCTCAGTGCCAATCGGCATTCACCTACGAAGATGCGGGCATGTATATCTGCCCCGAATGCGCGCACGAGTGGTCCGCGCAGACGGACAACGCAGCGGAACCCGCCGCCAAGGTCTTTCGAGATTCCGCTGGGAAAGTTCTTCACGATGGCGACACGGTCACCGTCATCAAGGATCTGAAGCTCAAAGGCGGCGGCGGCGTGGTCAAGATGGGCACGAAAGTCAAAAACATTCGGCTCGTCGATGCCGATCATGACATCGACTGCAAGATCGATGGCTTTGGAGCCATGAGTCTCAAGACGGAATTCGTCAAAAAGGCTTGACGTAGTCTACGTTCCAGGAAGCCTATACGCGACGAATTGTGTAGGCATCCTTATATGATCTGATTTTGCGAATGCGGAGCTACATCTTGACGACTCGTACTCCACGCATCGCATACGATTCTGCTATTACGGAAGTCTCAATAAGCTCCCGCTGACTATCACGGCCCCGCTAGTTACAAGCCGGGCTATTGCAAGCCCGACCCGAGCTTCGGCGTCTCCTGGCGTGCGCGACATGCCAATCAACCGGCACACAGATTTTGCGACGTCCGAGCTTGGCGCACTGCCCATTTCTTCAAGCACGTGAAGCACGCCATTAGCCAGTTCCTCGACGCAAACATCATCGACTTTCCGGCGTGACGTGTCCTCATCCGATGCCCCACGAAAGACGGTCCACTCTGCGGGACTCACATTGGCTGGCCAGTAAAACGTCGCCGTTCCGTCCGATGTTCGACCTTGCTCGCGCGGCGTCAATGTTCGCAGACGACTGACGATTCGCGTACCCGTTCGCTCCAAACCCCATGCTCTCGCGACCCTGCGATGAAGGACGTTTTCGTGGATCGGCCCTTCTGCTTCGATAACCTCAACGAGTTGCTCCGTCAGCTTCCGACCGTGCGCGAGGTCGTAAAAGTCTTCCGGACTGCCCCCCGTCGGGATCATGACCTTGTACTTGGGTAGAGATACCTCAATGTCCTTTGCAACGAGGAGCTGAGGATCGCTATCGCCCATTACTGAAACCGCTGTTTCCGGGAATGACTCAACTGCCGGTGTTTCCTGGTTGGCATCATCATCAAGCAACGCGTTCAAGCGAGCGAGCAACTTCTGAATCTCTACGTTGGGACTCAACCACCAGTCGGTGGACCAGATCCTGTGCAGGCGCCATCCCAGTCCTTCGAGCACAACCTGACGAAGGCGGTCGCGATCACGCGCAGTCGCACCCGAGTGATAGGCTCTACCGTCGCACTCGATCCCGATGAGATAACGGCCCGGCGCACGTGGATCGACAACGCCAATGTCGATGCGATATCCGGAACAGCCTACCTGAGGATGAACCATCCAGTTGTGGTCACGCAGGGCCCTGATGACCTGGCTCTCGAACGGACTGTCCGGCTCCATCCCGGTGGGCAACGATTGCTCCAAAAGCGCTTTCGGCCCCTTCAGTGCGAACTCCAGGTAGTGCTTCAGGTCGCGCACGCCCGCGGCCCTCACGCGGGAAAGATCGATCTGTTCCGGTCGAAGCGTGCTGAAAATGACCACTCTTTCGCGTGCGCGGGAGATCGCCACGTTGAGCCGTCGCTGACCACCCTCACTGTTGAGTGGCCCGAAGTTCATGGTGATTTTCCCCGCTGCGTCCGCACCATAAGTAATCGAGAAGAAAATGACGTCGCGTTCATCGCCCTGGACGTTCTCGAGGTTCTTGACGAACAATGGCTCGCGCTCGCGCGGCTGGGCAGAAATCGCCTTGTCAAGCGCGGCATTGGCTCTGCGACGCGCGTCGAGCAGCGACTCGATGAGCGCCTGCTGCGGCTGGTTGAATGTGACGACGCCCAAGGTCAGATGCTGCTTATCCCGATCCAGATAGTGTTGTTCGATTCCGCGCACGATCGCCTCGGCTTCTGCCCGGTTTGTCCGACTTCCACCTCGGTCGTACATGCCCGCTACCTGCTCGAGACGCACCGCAACATCATCCGTTACCGGAGACGGAAACGTGATGAGCTGCGAGTCGTAATACGTAACGTTGCTGAAGGTGATCAGGCTCTCATGCCGGCTACGGTAATGCCACTGGAGCCGCTGACGATTCATCCCTGCGCCCAGACATTCGTCCAGAATGCTTTCGAGGTCTTCGATTTGCGCATCGTCGCCGCCATTGTCGTCAGATTCCGTCGACTTGCTGAAGAAGCTCGTGGGCGGTAGTTGTTTCGTATCTCCGACGACGACCAGTTGCTTGCCGCGCGCGATCGCACCGACGGCATCCCACACGGGAATCTGGGAAGCCTCATCGAAAACGACGGCGTCGAACTGTGCGTGGCCCGCGTCCAGATACTGAGCGACAGAGAGTGGCGACATCAAAAGGCACGGCTTTAGCTTGGGAAGCAGGCTCGGAAGCCCATGCATCAGTTGTCGGACTGGCGCATGGCGCGTCTTCTTTTGCAGTTCCCTCCGCAACAGTCCCAATTCGCTATCGCCGCTCACTACCATGCCTTTGGCGGCAGGCACCTTGCCCGCAAGCATCGCAACGAGGTATTGGGATGTCAGACGCTGAAATCGCTCATCAGACTGACGGAACTCACGAATCTTCCGTTCGTGGTCGGCGCTGGAGAAGGTACGCAGAACGGAATCTTTGTCGATGACCTTCTTCACCCACCAACTCTGGTAGCTGAACTCAAAGTGCTTCTCGACCTGATCCAGCGGCACGCGGCCGCCTTCCAGCGAAGTCACGACGCCCTGCAACCCCAGATGAATCGCCTGCTCCCGGGCCTGCCGCCACAGGCACCAGGACTTGAACTGGCTCGTCGCGCGTTGCCAACCCGCAGTTACGCCGAGCATGCGCTCAAGCGCACCCTCCAGGTCGGATGGGCCTGGTAACGGTACGGTCGGTTCGGCCAGTGCTTCCAGCACCGACAGTCTGGAACGTACTTCGCGCCACGCATCGCGATACGCAACCAGTGATTTGCTCAACGGGCCTCCGGATTGCAACAATGCGCGGTTTTCAACGACCAGATTTTGAAAACGGGTTCGCAGTTCCCCTGCCGCGACCGGATCGCGAGCAGCGAGGGTGACCGCATCCGAGAATCGTTGCGCCCATTGCTCGCATCGCAGCACCTGGTCCCAATCCGTCTTCACGCCATTGAACGTATCCTGCAGCACGCGTTCCGCGTTGGCTTTCAAAGCGAGCATCTGCTCGTCCTCGGCATTGAGGACTGCAAGATGGGGCAACATGTCTCCGATCGCTTCCTCCGTCGGACGTGTGCCGGTCGTGCTGTAGCTCGCAAGCCGCGTGCGAATGGCGCGCTTTTTGATCGCTGACTTGGGCCACCACGTGCTCACGGCTTGCGTCCACTCCTTTTTGAGCGACTCTGCGCTGTTCTCCGAGATCCGCTCCGTCCATGTCGTCTTGAGATTGCTCCACGACTCGTTACGCGCTTTCCCATGCCGGGCAAGCCGTTGCAGTTGGGCCCTGACTTCAGCGTCGTAAGCATGAGCAGCAATGCCTTGAGGCACCTGGGGCACACCCAGAAGAACGTCTGCCAAACGGTCGACCTTCTCGTATCCGTCCACGCTTAGACCGGAAACCGGAATTCCCAGGCCGCTCTCCGCCTCGGCCGCACTGCTTTTGAATGCTTGTATGGCCTGTTCGAGGGACCGCGTAGTCGCCAGGAGTTCGTCCTGCCAGGTCGGGCTCCACTCGGTCTTCCCAATATGCTCGAGCGGATGGCCATGCGGCACGACGAGCGCTCCGGAAAGCGTAGCCATCCGTCTCGACGTTTCTCGCAGGCTGTCAAGAGATTTATGGTCATGCGCGGATGCATCCGCCCAAGGCATCAGTGACGCTTCCTCGCCGGCCTGTTCAATACAGGTTCCGATAGCCTGATAAACGGTAAGCCCATTGGAATGCTGACGATGCAGTGCGTCGACCAGACCGTTCAACTCCTGTCGCAACTGACCCAGACGTTCGGCTTCCCTGCTCCAGTCATCGCTTGTGCGCTGGCCGCTCAAATCGAGTGCTTTGCCGAGTTGCTGCAAGACTTCCGACTTGCGTGCTTTGGACGAATGCAGTTCAAGGCAAAACGGCCCCAGACCGACCGATTCCAGCCGGCGATGCACGACTTCCAAAGCGGCCATCTTCTCGGATACGAACAGGACCGTCTTGCCCTTGGCCAGTAAATGAGCAATCAGGTTTGTGATCGTTTGGCTTTTACCCGTACCGGGAGGGCCCTCGAGCACAAGATCACGCCCGGCGTCGACCACACAGACGGCCTTTAGCTGCGACGAGTCGGACAGCATTGGCGTAAACAGGTCTTGAGGCTTGTGCGTTTCGTCCAGCCTCTCGTAACGTTCGCCGCCCTCCTCTTTCTCGAATGCTTGCCCGGGATTATCGATGAGATGTCGAACTACGCGATTCGCCTTGAGTTGCTCCGTCCGGTCCTGGAGATCCTTCCACATCAAATACTTGGTGAACGAGAAAATGCCCAGGTGGGCCTGCTCGACGACCTCCCACTTGGGGATCTCGCGAACGGCCAGGCGAAACGCCTGCAGCACCCTTTCGACGTCCACGCCCTTCTCGTCCATCGGCATGATGTCCAGCCCCGGAATGCGCAACTCGAAGTTCGAGCGCAGCATCTGCAACAGCGTGGGGTTGATGATCGTCTCATCATCGTGACGACTGAGCCGGAAGCCGCTTCTGACCGACTGGCGCTGCAGCGTCACGGGAACCAGAATGATGGGCGCTTGATGCGTGCTCTCGGCACTCTCCGTTTCCGTCCAGCGCAGCATGCCCAAAGCGAGATAGAGCGTGTTTGCGCCGCCCTCCTCCAGACCGGTCCGTGCAGCACTGAAGATACTCAGAAGGTTGCCGTCCAGGTTCTCCTGTGGCATCCGCGCGATCAACTCTTTGTTGTCCAGAGCGCTGAGCGCCACGTCGTCGAGAGGTTGACGTCCACTTCGATTGACATGGACTTCAGCCATGCGGGGATCATTCCCCTCCATCAAAGTCGGCAACGGCCGGACGCGGAAGTCGAGGCCTTCGGCGATGGCGTCTTCGAGCCTGCCCAGATCCGGGGCAACCAGCGCGAGCGTGGATTTGGTCGACTTGAAGTTGAGAAGCCGGTTACGCAGCGTCAGATCCAGCAAGCGCGATTTCCACTTCGAAAGACGCCCTTCCGGCGTCTCGTCACCCGTCATATCGAGCGGCGTAAGAAACTCCGGGTCAAGAGGCGGGAGGACCGGCGCCGGTTCGATGCCCGCTGGCATATCCGCGTCGTCAGTCGCGGATTGCTTCAGACCTGCGACCCGGGAGGGCAATGGCCTGATTTGCAGTTCACGCGAACGATGAATATCGACCGCGTAGCGAAAAGTGCCTTCTTCGAGCAGGTGCGCGGCGCCTTGTTCCAGGGCAACGCGCAGCGACGGGCGACGGCTCGAGTGTTGGGCAACCGCAGTGGCTTCGAATACGAGAAACTCGCCGCTATCCACGCGCTTTCGGGCCGCCTGAACATCGTCGGTGAGAGGGTCCGGGAAACAAGCCTGGTGAAGCCATACACCTATCCAGGCGTGGCCGTCCTTGATCAAGACGACGGGACGTAGACCGGCCTGCTCCAGGCAGGACGAGAAAAGCATCGCGAGGTCAAGGCAAGTGGCCACCCTTCCTTTGAGGACACGATCCGGGGTTCGAATTTTCTGACCATCTACGCCAAAGGAAGCCGGCGGTTCGGCGTATTGCAGATTCTCTGCAGCGAGCGTGCTGTAAATTGCGGAAATCTGCTTCCACACCACGTCGCGACTCTTCGACTGATACCCGTTCATCGACAGATCGCGATTCTGCTCGCGAAGCAACTTCGACGCCTTTCCAATGAGGATGTCGACCGCCGGGTTGTTCGGCATCGAGAAGCACGCGAGCAACTCGGGCATTGCGCGCGCACCGGCCCATTGGTCGTAGGCCAGAATCTCGATGGATTGACTTACCCGTGCAAGCTCTATATCGCCTGTCTGTGCGATCACCGTGACCGCGGCAGTTACTGCCTCCGGAAGGACAGCGAGATAACCATGATCGGGTAGCAGATCTAAAGGGGATATGCGCCTGCTTTCACCCGGCGCGAGCCTTGCAAAACGAAGTTTCGCGCCTTGCGCGAAGCCAGGATTGCAGCTGACCAGAACCTCCAGTTCCTCGATATGTTCACTGCTGCGGTTTGTTACGCGCAAGGCACGGACTATGGGCACGGAATTCTGAATAGACGCGTAGCCAAGCGTTGGGTCGGCCTCGATCTCCAGAAGCAGCGGGGCAAGCGTCTTTTCCTCGGCGGTTCCGGATTCGACGTCCGGTTCTTTTTGGATGTCCATCGTATTTGCGTTCTTTTTAAATCGTTCTCGGGTTTCGAACACAAGAATACGCCAGATTGACCATTAGTCGGGAAAAGCAAAATCGCATATTTCGTTGCATTGAATGGCGGAATGTTGCAAGCCGTCTGGCCAGCATGCAACGTCGCCAGCGTTACAAGCGAATGCGTGATCACGCCCGCGCAGGGCCCGGCGGCGGGGTGACATTCAGGATCTGACGAGTAAATTCCGAGCGGCACGATCAGCGTGCCTGCGGCCTACCCAGAGCACCACCGCCATGGCGGTCCTTATTCGTTCCTCACGTCCCACACACCGGCGGCCGATAACCCGGAATCTGCCGCAACGCACGATCGCAAGCCGCCGATAGCGCCGCCAGCCGCTCCACATTTGCGCGCATGTCGACTTGCGTCTGCGTGATCGTCTCGCGAAGTCTTTCGAGACGCGGCATGATGCCCTCCGCAATCACGCTGCGCTCAGCCTCTTCACCAAGACACGCTTGCGCATCCTCGCGCGCTTCGTGCAGCTCCATCACCGAAACCTTGTTCTGTGCGAGAAGACGCGCATAAGCTTGCGCCAATTCACCAAGACCCATCGATTGCATTCGCGCGACGAAATCCCGCGTCGATCGATAGGCGAGCTCGCCCGCGTCATAGGCCATGAATTGAGTGTCGAGGATGGAGAGCGAGAGACGTCCTTCGGGGGTTTCGAATTCGAGCTTGGTCGGCATGATCCGGATTACGTGATTTGGGATGCCCGAATTCTATGAACCCGGCCGTCATGCGGCTTTCGGAAGACGGCGAAAGTCATGGCGAAGACATGCAATGCAACGTTGCGACACACAGGCGCGCAACGAACCGACTATTCAATAATCCGAAACGATAACGGCTTGTCGCACCGCAATCGGATACGTCTCGCCCGACAAGACTTAATTAGCCGTTACACGAACCGCATCGCGAATAACGCATTTTCACCTTGAAAAGATGTATTCCCTATACCAACAATAAAGTCATCCTTCGTGCTGGCCGTTCCCACATTGCCAAGCGAGATCCGAAGCGCCCCATGGATGAGAAAAACGAAATACGCCAATCCGAAGAGTTGCGCAGCTTTCTGTTTCTGACCGTCGTGATGGTTCCCGTGCTCACGGTCATGATCATTGCCGCTTATGGATTCGCGGTCTGGTTCTATCAGATGCTGGTTGGCGGCCCGCCGCATCATTAACGAGCGTCGCGATTATTTCAATTAAATGAAGCTCAAGCTCGTCGACAGCAGTCATCGTTTCGACGATAAGACGGACCAGTCTTGCGAATATCACATTGCCGGAGTCGTTGTATACGCGCGGATAGAAGCCTTGGCACGCGTCACGCAGGCGCTCGCCGCATTGCCCGGCGCACAGGTCCACGGATCGAGTGCCGAAGGCAGGATCGTGCTCACGCTCGAAGCGGACCGCTCATCCCATGTCGCCGATCAATTGCACGCGGCGCAGTCGATACCCGATGTCGTGAGCATCGCGCTCGTCTATCAGCATCACGAACACGCCGATTCGCTGAACGAGGAAATCCCCGATGAAACTGACTCGTCGCGCGTTCATTAAGCAGACCGCCGCCACCACGGCCGCCGCGTCCGCGGGCATCACGCTGCCCGGCATGGAGGCCGTCGCACAGAGCGACGACATCGCGTGGTCCAAGGCGCCCTGCCGCTTCTGCGGCACGGGATGCGGCGTGCTCGTCGGCGTGAAGGGCAATCAGGTGGTCGCGACGCAGGCGGACCCGCAAGCCGAAGTCAATCGCGGGCTCAACTGCGTGAAGGGCTACTTCCTCTCGAAGATCATGTACGGCCAGGATCGCCTGACCACGCCGCTCATGCGCATGAAGAACGGCAAGTTCGACAAGAGCGGCGAGTTCCAGCCCGTCTCGTGGGACGTCGCGTTCGATACGATGGCCGACCAGTTCAAGCGTGTGCTGAAGGAAAAAGGCCCGACCGCCGTCGGCATGTTCGGCTCCGGGCAATGGACCGTGTGGGAAGGCTACGCAGCCGTCAAGCTGATGAAAGCGGGCTTTCGCAGCAACAACCTCGACCCCAACGCACGGCACTGCATGGCCTCGGCCGTGACGGGCTTCATGCGCACCTTCGGCATGGACGAGCCGATGGGCTGCTACGACGACATCGAAGCAACCGATGCCTTCGTGCTGTGGGGCTCCAACATGGCGGAGATGCATCCGGTGCTGTGGACGCGCGTGACGGCGCGGCGGCTGTCGAACCAGAACGTGCGCGTCGTCGTTCTCTCGACGTTCGAGCATCGTTCGTTCGATCTCGCCGACGAGACCATCATCTTCACGCCGCAATCCGATCTCGCGATCATGAACTACATCGCGAACTACATCATCAAGAACGGCAAGGTGAACCGGGCGTTCGTCGACAAGCACACGAATTTCAGGAAGGGCAACACGGATATCGGCTACGGGCTGCGTCCCGAGAATCCGCTGCAAAAGGCGGCGAAGAACGCCGGCGATCCGAACGGCTCGCAGCCGATCAGCTTCGACGAGTTCGCGCAGTTCGTCTCGCGCTACGACGCGGCCTATGTCACGAAGCTCTCGGGCGTGCCGAAGAACAAGCTCGATCAGCTCGCGAAGCTGTACGCCGATCCGAAGACCAAGGTCGTGTCCTTCTGGACGATGGGCTTCAATCAGCACACGCGCGGCACGTGGGCCAACAACATGGTCTACAACCTGCATCTGCTGACGGGCAAGATCTCCACGCCCGGCAACAGTCCGTTCTCGCTGACGGGACAGCCTTCGGCATGCGGCACGGCGCGCGAAGTCGGCACGTTCTCGCATCGGCTGCCCGCCGACATGGTCGTGACCAACCCGAAGCATCGCGAGGAAGCGGAGCACATCTGGAAGCTGCCCGAGGGAACGATTCCCGACAAGCCGGGCTTTCACGCCGTCCTGCAAAACCGCATGCTGCGCGACGGCAAGCTCAACGCCTACTGGGTGATGGTCAACAACAACATGCAGGCCGCCGCGAACATCAACAACGAGGCGTTGCCGGGGTATCGCAAGGAATCGAATTTCGTCGTCGTGTCGGATGTCTATCCGACGGTCACGGCCGTCGCCGCCGACCTGATCCTGCCGTCCGCGATGTGGGTCGAGAAAGAAGGCGCGTACGGCAACGCGGAGCGGCGCACGCAGTTCTGGCATCAACTGGTGCAGGCGCCCGCCGGCGCGCGTTCGGATCTCTGGCAGATCGTCGAGTTCTCGAAGCGCTTCAAGGTCGAGGAGGTCTGGCCCGCCGAACTCATCGCGAAGAAGCCGGAGTACAAGGGCAAGACGCTCTACGACATTCTTTATCGGAACGGCCAGGTCGACAAGTTTCCCGCATCGCAAGTGGACGCGAAGTATCGCAACAACGAAGCCGCGGCGTTCGGCTTCTACGTGCAGAAGGGTCTGTTCGAGGAGTACGCGAGTTTCGGGCGCGGCCACGGTCACGATCTCGCGCCGTTCGACATGTATCACCAGGCGCGCGGCATCCGCTGGCCGGTCGTCAACGGCAAGGAGACGCTCTGGCGCTACAAGGAAGGCTCTGATCCCTACGTCAAGGCCGGCGCCGACTGGCAGTTCTACGGCAATCCGGATGGCCGCGCCGTGATCTACGCGCTGCCCTACGAGCCGCCGCCCGAATCGCCGGACAAGGAATATCCGTTCTGGCTCGCGACGGGCCGCGTACTCGAACACTGGCATTCCGGGTCGATGACGCGCCGCGTGCCGGAGCTCTATCGCGCGTTTCCGAACGCCGTATGCTTCATGCATCCCGATGACGCGAAGGCGCTCGGCATCCGGCGCGGCGTGGAAGTGCGGGTGATATCGCGGCGCGGCGAGATGCGCACGCGCGTGGAGACGCGCGGCCGCGACAAGCCGCCGCGCGGGCTCGTGTTCGTGCCGTGGTTCGATGCGAGCCAGCTCATCAACAAGGTGACGCTCGACGCCACCGATCCGATCTCGTTCCAGACCGACTACAAGAAGTGCGCGGTCAGGATCGTGCGGGTCTAGGAGCACATGTCATGCGCACGCTGATCGCTCTCGTCATCGCATCGCTGCTCGCGCTCGCCGCGATCGCGATCGCGCAGCCCACCATCCCCAATCTGCCGTTCCACGACTCGCTGCGGGGCACGACGCCGATCGGCGAAGAGACCCGTGCGCCGCTCCTCGCGCCCACCGAAAACAAGGACGTGATACGCGGCCTCAACTACGCGCAGCAACCGCCGACGATCCCGCACAAGATCGACAATTATCAGCTCGACAAGAACGCGAATCGCTGTCTCGCGTGTCATGCGCGCAGCCGTGTCGAAGAGAGCGGCGCCGTGCCCGTCGCGGTATCGCATTACATGGACCGCGAAGGCATGGTGTCCGGGCATCTGTCACCGCGCCGCTATTTCTGCACGCAGTGCCACGTTCCGCAGGCGGATACGAAGCCGCTCGTCGGCAATACGTTCGTCGCTGTCGAAGACATCAAGCGGCAGCCGGCATCCAAGAACCAGAAACGATGAGCGATCGCCATGTGGGCACTGATCAAGCGCTACTGGATCACCATCCGAAGGCCGAGCCTGTATTACAGCCTCGGTTTTCTGACCCTGGGCGGCTTCGTCGCGGGCGTGATCTTCTGGGGCGCCTTCAATACCGCGATGGAACTCACCAACACCGAAGTCTTCTGCACCGGCTGTCAC
This sequence comes from Caballeronia sp. LZ029, assembly GCF_031451275.1. Lineage (NCBI taxonomy): Bacteria > Pseudomonadati > Pseudomonadota > Betaproteobacteria > Burkholderiales > Burkholderiaceae > Caballeronia > Caballeronia sp. LZ029. The sequence continues at coordinate 288,286 of NZ_JARUXO010000004.1, read as the reverse complement.
GAGATGCGCGACAACACCTATGCGGAGCTCAAGAACACGATCCACTTCAGCAATCGCACCGGCGTGCACGCCAAGTGCTCGGACTGCCATGTGCCGCACAACTGGACCGACAAGATCGCGCGCAAGATGCAGGCGTCGAAGGAAGTGTGGGCCAAGGTATTTGGCACGGTGAACACGCGCGAGAAGTTTCTCGACAAGCGGCTCGAACTCGCCGAGCACGAATGGACGCGCTTCAAGGCCAACGATTCGCTCGAATGCCGCAATTGCCACTCGTTCCAGTACATGGACTTCACGCGCCAGAGTCCGCGCGCGCAGGAGGCGCATCAGCGCTTCCTGGAGACGGGCGAGAAGACGTGCATCGATTGCCACAAGGGTATCGCGCATGAATTGCCGAACATGGTGAAGGCTCAGGAGATCGAGGACAGAAAGAAGAAGTAAGCGACGCTCGGCCACGCCTTCGAGGAGAGAGGAAACATCGATGCTCAGCGCCCGGCAACTCGACGTGATACGCGGCAGCCGCACCATCGTGGCCGGCGCGGATTTGTGTGTCGATAGCGGCGCGGCGCTCGTCATCCACGGTGCGAACGGAAGCGGCAAGAGCTCGCTGATCGCCGCGCTCGCGGGCCTGCTGCCGCTCGCGGCGGGACGCGTGTCGTGGCGCGGCATCGACGTGCGCGACGATCCTTCGCGCTTTCGCCGCGACTTGGCCTGGCTCGGCCATGCGGACGGCTTCAACGGTGAACTGACCGTCGCGGAGAATCTGCGTTTCGCCGCGTTGCTCGGCGCGAGCGCGGCCCACCGGAACGAGCGCGACGTGCTCGACCGCGCCGGCGTGCTGCCGCTCATGCACACGCGTCTCAACCGGCTCTCGCAAGGGCAGCGAAGGCGCGTCGCGCTCGCGCGTCTCGTGCTGTCAGGCAAGCCGCTCTGGCTGCTCGACGAACCCACCGACGCCATCGACGACAGCGGCGCGCTCTGGTTCGCCGCGTGCATCGACGATCATCTGCGGGAAGGCGGCACGCTCGTCGCGACGACGCATCGCCCGTTGCCCGTCGATGCCGCGCGCGCACGGCATCTGCATCTCGCGCGAGGCGCGGCATGATCGGGCTGACGCTTCAGGTGATTCGCCGTGAACTGCGCCTGAACTGGCGCTCGCGCACGCTGACGCTGTCGGTGCTGCTGTTCTTCGTATTGGCGTCGAGCCTCTTTCCGCTCGGCATCGGTCCCGATCCGAAGCTCCTGCACGCGATCGCGCCGGGCGTGCTGTGGGTCACGGCATTGTTCGCGGCGTTGCTTTCGGCGGGCCAGCTCTTCAGCAACGATTTCGCGAGCGGTGCGCTGGAGCAGATGCTGCTTTCGCCGCAGCCTCTCGCGGGCATCGTGTTCGGCAAGATCGCCGCGCACTGGCTCACGACGGGTCTCGCGCTCGTCGTGCTCGCGCCGGTCGTCGCGCTCGAATATGGGCTCGATGCGCGCACGATTCTCATGCTGATGGCCTCGCTCCTGATCGGCACGCCGCTGCTGTCGCTGATCGGTTCGATGGGCGCGGCGCTCACGCTCGGCGTGCGCGGCGGCAGCGTCGTGCTCGCTCTGTTGATCCTGCCGCTTTACGTGCCGGTGCTCGTGTTCGGCGTCGGCGTGGCCGATCCGGCGGCGAGCATCGCATGGTCGAACGCGAATTTCTCGCTGCTCGCGGCGGCCCTCTGTCTTGCGCTGTGGCTATGTCCGTGGGCGAGCGCCGCGGCGCTGCGCATATCGATGGAATAGCGCCATGAACTGGTTCCGCTATGCGTCTCCGCGCAACTTCGAACGCTTCGCCGTGCGCGCGGCGCCGTGGTTCGGCATCGCGTCCATTGTGTTGATCGCGACGGGGCTCGTCATCGGCCTCGCCATCGCGCCCGCCGATGCGCTGCAACGCGACATCTACCGCATCATGTTCGTGCACGTTCCCGCCGCGTGGATGTCGATGTTCATCTATCTCGTGATGGCCGCATACAGCGCGCTGCATCTCGCGATGAACACGCGCCTCTCCGCGATGATGGCGCGCGCGCTCGCCCCGACCGGCGCGCTCTTCACCGCGATCGCGCTGATTTCCGGCGCGCTGTGGGGCAAGCCGACGTGGGGCACGTGGTGGGTCTGGGACGCACGGCTCACGTCCGAGCTGATCCTGTTCTTCCTGTATGTGGGCTTTCTCGCGCTGCATGCCGCGATCGACGGCGCGCGCCGCGCGGATCGCGCGTGCTCGGTGCTCGCGCTGATCGGCGTCGTGAATATCCCGATCATCTATTTTTCCGTGCAGTGGTGGTACACGCTGCATCAGGGGCCATCGCTCGGCTTCGGCAGCGGCGTGTCGATGAGCGCGTCGATGGCATGGGGCATCGTCGTGATGAGCGCCGGATTCTGGTCGTACGCGATCGCGATATCGCTCGCGCGCGTGCGCGTCGTCATGCGCGCGGCGGATCGCGTGCCTGCGGGCGATGAACGTCCGTCGCGAATCGAGGAGCATGCCGCATGAGCACGTTCGAGGCCGTCATCGCGATGCTCGCCGCGAATCCGATTCTCTGCGCCGCGCTCGCGATCACTTTTCTGCTGATGGGCGCGGAAGCCTGGCTCGTGTTCCGCGCGCTGCGCGAACCGGCGTTACGCCGATGAGAGCGCGGCAGCGCCGCTTCGCGTTCATCGCGCTCGGCGTCGGGAGCGTCGCGCTCGCGTGCGCGTTCGTACTCGATGCGTTTCGCGCCAACGTCATGTTCTTCGTGAGCCCGAGCCAGATCGCCACGCACGAAGCGGCGCGCACACAGCGCTTCCGGCTCGGCGGACTCGTCGAACGCGGCTCGCTCGTGCGCGATCGCGATGGACGTGCCGTGCGCTTCGTCGTCACGGATGCGCGCGCATCGGTGGAGGTCACGTACGCGGGCGCGCTGCCCGATCTCTTCCGCGAAGGCAGCGGCGTCGTCGCGCAAGGCACGCTCGGCGCCGATGGCCGCTTTCACGCCGACGAAGTCCTCGCGAAGCACGACGAGAAGTACACGCCGCCGCAACTGGAACGCGCGCTGCGCGAAGTGCGTGCGGCAGCGGACACGAACCCGGGCGCGCGCCGATGATTCCCGAGCTCGGTCACTTCGCGCTGATTCTGGCGATGCTGCTCGCGCTCGTCGCGGGCATCGTGCCGATGCTCGGCGCACGATTCGGCATCGAACGATGGATGCGCGTCGCCGCGCCCGCCGCGTGCGGGCAGTTCGGCTTCGTCGCGATCGCGTTCGCCTGTCTCGCGGCGTCTTTTCTGCACGACGATTTCTCGGTGATCTATGTCGTCGAAAATTCCAATTCGGCGCTTCCGGCGATCTATCGCTTCACCGCCGTCTGGGGCGGCCATGAAGGCTCGCTGCTGCTCTGGGTGCTTCTGCTGACGCTCTGGATGATCGCCGTCGCCGCGTTCGGCTGCCGGCTGCCGCGGCCGTTCGTCGCCCGCGTGCTCGGCGTGATGAGCTGGATCGATGCGGGCTTCCTGCTGTTCATGCTGCTGACGTCGAATCCGTTCACACGCATCATGCCTCCCGCGATGAACGGCCGCGATCTCAATCCGCTTCTGCAGGACCCGGGCATGGTGATTCATCCGCCGTTGCTGTACATGGGCTATGTCGGCTTCTCGGTGGCTTTCGCATTCGCGATCGCGGCGCTCCTCGACGGCAGGCTCGATGCCGCGTGGGCGCGCGCATCGCGTGCCTGGACGCTCGCCGCATGGATGTTTCTCACGCTCGGCATCATGCTCGGCAGCGGCTGGGCGTACTACGAACTTGGCTGGGGCGGATGGTGGTTCTGGGACCCGGTCGAGAACGCGTCGTTCATGCCGTGGCTCGTCGGCACCGCGCTGGTTCATTCGCTCGCCGCCACCGCGAAGCGCGGCGCATTCCGCGCGTGGAGCGCGCTGCTCGCGATCTGCGCGTTCTCGCTGTCGCTGCTCGGCACCTTTCTCGTGCGCTCGGGCGTCGTGACATCGGTGCACGGATTCGCGTCCGATCCCGCGCGCGGCGTCTTCATCCTCGTGCTGCTCGCGCTTTTTTCGGGCGGCGGCCTCGCACTCTTCGCCTGGCGCGCGCCGCGCGCTGCATCGTCGACAGCGGGATTCGAGCCGGTGTCGCGCGAAGCGCTGTTGTTGTCGAACAATCTGCTGATGCTCGCGGCCGCCGCTTCGGTGATGCTCGGCACGCTCTATCCGATGATCCTCGACGCGCTCGGCCTCGACAAGATTTCCGTCGGCGCGCCCTACTTCGACAGCGTGTTCGTCCCGCTGATGGCGCCCGCCGTGTTCCTGATGGGCGTCGCGCCGCTCGCGCGCTGGAAAGCGGCCCGGCTGCCGGAGATCGCGGTGCGCCTGCGCTGGGCGGCGCTCGTGAGCGTCGTGTCGGCGTTTCTGCCGGGCGTGTCGCGCCCGCTCGTGAGCCTGGGCTTCCTGCTCGCCGCATGGACCTTCGCGACGATCGCGACGGGCATGTACCAGCGATTCGCCGGCGGCGCGCGCCGCGTGCGGCTCGCGACCATCGGCATGTGGCTCGCGCATGCGGGCGTCGGCGTGTTCATCGTCGGCGTGACGATGGTCAAGGGCTTTTCCATCGAACACGATGCGCGGCTCGCGCCCGGCGACAGCGTCGATATCGGCGGCTATCGCTTCCGTCTCGACGATGTTCGCGCGAGCGACGGCCCGAACTACCGCGCGACGCGCGCGACCATCGGCGTGACGCGCGATGGCCGCGCCATCGCCACGCTGCATCCGGAGAAGCGCGAGTTCATCGTCTCGAACACGCCGACGACCGAAGCGGCCATCGATCAAGGCGTGCTGCGCGATCTCTACGTCGCGCTCGATCAGCCGGCGGGCGGCAACGCGTGGACCGTGCGCATCCAGATCAAGCCGTTCGTGCGCTGGATCTGGGGCGGCTGCATTCTGATGGCGCTCGGCGGCCTGCTCGCGGCGGTGGACCGGCGTTACATGCGGCAGCGTGCGCCGCAATCCCGGCGCGCTGAGGCGACGCCTGCCGAAACGCCGCAAGCCCTCGGCGAGACCGGACGATGAAACGCTTCCTGATCCCGCTCGCCGTGCTGGGACTCCTGGTCGCGGTGCTGGCGGCGGGCCTGAGACACGATCCGCGCCGGCTGCCTTCGGCGCTGATCGGCAAGCCCGCGCCCGCGTTCGATCTGCCGCGCCTCGATACGTCCGGGCAGAAGATGTCGTCGGATGCGCTGCGCGGACAGGTGTGGATTCTGAACGTGTGGGCGTCGTGGTGCGAGGCGTGCCGCGACGAGCATCCCGTCCTTATGAACGTCGCGGCGAGCGGCGCGGTGCCGGTGTACGGCCTGAACTACAAGGACGAGCGCGCGCCCGCGTTGCAGTGGCTGGACACGGCGGGCAATCCGTATGTCGCTACGCTCGTCGATCGCGACGGCAGCACGGGCATCGACTATGGCGTGTATGGCGTGCCGGAAACGTTCGTGATCGATCGGGCGGGCGTCGTGCGATACCGGCAGGCCGGGCCGATCACCCGCGCGTCGCTGGAGCGCGTGATTCTGCCGCTCGTCGGCAAGTTGCAGAAGGAGAACGCTCGTGATTAGGCGGATCGCGTTGCTGCTCCTCACGCTCGTGGCGTGCGCTCATGCGCAGGAATCGCCCGTCGACGAGCGCGCGCGCCGTCTTGCCGAGCATTTTCGCTGCGTCGTGTGTCAGAACCAGAGTCTCGCCGATTCGAACGCGAGTCTCGCCGCCGATCTTCGCGCGCGCATTCGCGAGCAGGTGGAGCACGGCGCGAGCGACGAACAGATCGAGTCCTACATGGTGCGCCGCTATGGCGATTTCGTTCTCTACCGGCCGCCGGTGAAGCCGGTCACATGGGCGCTGTGGTTCGGACCGTTCGCGGTGCTGGCGGCGGGCGCGATCGCGATGGCGCGACATGTTCGACGCGCGCGCAATGCCCGGCGCGAGAGGAGTCTGTCTCCATGATGGCGTTCTGGCTGATCGTCGCCGCGATGTTGACGGGCGCGCTCGCGTGCGTGGTGCCGCCGCTGCTGCACGGGCAGGCTTCGGGGCGCGGGACGTCGCACGCGGCGCTCGCGGGCTTGCTGATCGCGCTCGTGCCGGCGTCGGCGCTGACGCTGTACATGCGCATCGGCGATCCCGCGGCGCTCGCGATTCAGGAGGCGGCGAGCGCACCGACCCGCGAACATGCGGACACGCCGGCATCGATGGAAGCGGCGGTCAGTCTTCTGGCTGCGCGATTGCAGCGAGATCCGAACGACGCGCAAGGCTGGTCGATGCTCGCGCGCTCTTACATGGTGCTCGATCGTCCCGGCGACGCGACCGAGGCGTACCGCCGCGCCGTCGCACTGAATCCGCGCGACGCGGAACTGCGCGCCGATTACGCCGACGCCATCGCAAGCGCGAACGACGGCAATCTCGACGGCGCGACGTCGAAGGTCATAGAATCCGCGCTCGCCATCGACGCGAATCAGCCGAAAGCGCTGGCGCTGGCGGCGTCGGCGGCATTCGACCGGCGCGATTTCGCGGGTGCGATCCGATACTGGGAGAGGTTGATGAATGTGCCGGATCTGGCGCCGGAGATTGCGCAACAGGCCCGGAAGAATATCGACGAAACGCGCGCGCTTGCCGCGAAGGGAGCGTCGGTGAATGTGCGTGTGAGTCTGAGCGACGAACTCGAAAAGCGCGTTCGTCCGACCGACACGGTTTTCGTCTACGCGCTCGCCAACGATGGTTCGCGCATGCCGCTCGCGGTGCAGCGCCTGAGCGTGAGTCAGTTGCCCGCGACCGTGCGTCTCGACGATTCCATGTCGATGACGCCGGGGCGTCGGCTGTCCGATTTCTCGCGTGTCAGTATCGATGCGCGCGTCTCGGCGTCGGGACAGGCGCGACCGACGTCGGGCGATATGACGGGGTCGAGCGGGGTCGTGTCGTTGGAGGGGGCCGGGGTTGTCGAGGTGAGGATCGGTGATGTGGTGCGGTGAGCGGGACGATCGCTTTTGATTTGTGAAGTCGTGAAGCGGGGCCAGTGGGTCACGTGACCCGCATCATCGTTGCCGAAACCGTACCGTGCGCCTAGAACTTCTGACGCAAACCGACCATGACAGCCGTCGTCGCCATGCCAGGCGCGACCGGCTGACCGTAAGCGATCGTCTGGGTCATCGTTCCTCTGTTGTTCACGTGCCCGACTTCTCCATACACCAACGTCGCCTTCGACAGGCTGTACTCGCCCCCCGCCGCGACTTCGATGGACTTGTTCGCCGAATTGTTGCGGTCCCTGAGGTAGTAGATGCCGCTCGTCACCCTGAACGCGGGCGTGAACAGATAGCCGAGGCCGAAGGTGTACATGTCGATGTTCACCTGATTCGAGCGCGCCGGGTTCTTGCCGTTGGTGTACGACGCCGATACCGAGAAGTCATGCAGCGTGTAGAACGCGCCGAGATAGAGGAGCCGATTGTTGGCGAGACCCGTCGGCACCGCGTTCGGACCGGGGTTGGTGTCGTGGCCGTTGTAATAGGCAGCCGCGAGTCGCAGTCCATAGTTCGCGTACTTCAGCACCGCCGACTCGCGCGTGTTGCCCTGAAAGCTCCCCGCGACGCCGCCGGGCGCGTATTCGAGCGAAGCCTTCACGCCGCCGAAGCTCGGCGATTCGTAGATAAGTGCGTTGCTGTCGTAGAGTGCGCCGATCGGCCCGTTGGTGCTTGTGCCCGTCCAGCCCCCCGCCTGGTTCATGCCGAGCCACGACGTGAGGATGCTTCCGAACCACCTGCCGCCGCGGACATCGGTCTCGCTCATCGCGATGGCGAGCGGCGCGATCTGGCGCCCGGCATTGAACGATCCGAACGGCCCCGATATGCCGACACTCGCGATCTGGTTGAATAGTCCCGTGACGCCCGGGGTATCGGTGATGCCGGCCTTGCCGGTGCCGGTATCGAAGGTTCCCTGAAGCTTGAAATTCGCGCGATAGCCGCCACCGAGATCTTCAGTGCCGGTCAAGCCGAAATTGCTCGAGTAAATGCCGGCGTCCTTGAAGCGATACAGCTTGCCCAGATTCTTCGATGCCGGATTGAACGATGCCGCCGATGTGCTTTGATACATCAACCCGGCATCGAGCACGCCATACAGCGTCACCGACGATTGTGCCTGTGCTGCGCTGCCGATTGCAACGCCTGCGGCCGCAGCCACCCATTTCAGATTCATCTCGTCTCCTTATATCTTTGTATTTGGATCAAACTTCATTAACGGCGTGCCGCGCTATCAGGAAGCCACGGCTTCGCACTCGCTCGTCGCCACTTCATACGAACGCTTGCGGTATGCGATCAGGTCGCGAATCGAGACGATCGGCAAGCCGTGCAGGCGTGCGAATCGAATCAACTGCGGCAAACGTGCCATGCTGCCGTCGTCGTTGACGATTTCCGCGAGCACGCCTCCGTCGCGCAGACCCGCCAGTCCGCACAGGTCCACCGTCGCCTCGGTGTGCCCCGGGCGACGCAGCACGCCGCCCGGCACCGAACGCAACGGGAACAGATGACCGGGCCGGTTGAAATCGGAGGCGCGGGCCTGCGGATCGACCAGCGCGCGAATCGTCGTTGCACGGTCGGCGGCCGAAATGCCGGTGGTCGTGCCGTGCCGGTAGTCGACCGTCACCGTGAACGCGGTTTGCATCGAATCGTTGCCGCGCGCGACCATCATCGGAATCTGCAGCGCGTCGAGCCGCTCGCCCGACAGCGCCACGCAGAGCACGCCGCTCGTCCAGCGCACCATGAAGGCAATCGCCTCCGGCGTCGCGAGTTCCGCGGCCATGATGAGATCGCCTTCGTTTTCGCGATCTTCGTCGTCCACCACCACGACGAGCGAGCCACGCCGGATGGCCGACAGCGCATCCTCGATCCGATCGATCGATCCTAGTTCTTCAATTTCCATCTCATGCATTCCTGATTAATTGGATTGGCGTGCGCGCGGCGCTGTGGATTCAGGCCGGGGGATTGCGATCGAAGCAAACGGCGCCCTCGGAAACCTGCCCCCAGGATTTCGCCGAACAACGCCACATATGCACTTGCGGCTGCACCCACGAAGGGTCATCGAGCGTACCGGCCTTGATCGCGACGACATCCGGATTGGCGTCCAGTTCGGTGTACACCGGCGAGCCGCAGTTCCGGCAGAAGTGGCGTTTGACGCCTGCGCCGCTTTCGCCTACGTCATTGAACGTGGCGAGGGTCGATGCCGCAATCTCGAAGCCCGCGGAAGGCACGACCACGTTGGTCGAGAACGCACTGCCGGACTGCTTCTGGCAATGGATGCAATGGCATACCGCGCTCATCAGAGGCGCTTGCGCCGTTTCATAGCGAACGCTGCCGCACAGGCAGCCACCCTTGATCTCATTCATGTTTTTTCCTGATGGAAGCTGATGGCCATCGGCCGTCAGCCCGTTGTGAAAGCCGCCTCGTCGCACGAGAACGTGCAGGCAAACTAATTAAGCCGAACGCGTCAGCACGTTCGCATACTGCTGGCGCAAATCCATTTTCTGTACCTTGCCCGTCGCGCCGATCGGCAGTGCGTCGAGGAAAATCACTTCGTCGGGTAGCCACCACTTCGCGACCTTGTCCTCGAGGTAAGCGAGAATCTCCGCCTTGTCCACGGTCTGCCCGGGCTTCGTCACGACGAACATCACCGGCCGCTCATCCCACTTCGGATGTTTGACGCCGATCACCGCCGCCATCGACACCGCCGCATGTCCGATGGCCGCGTTCTCCAGGTCGATCGAACTGATCCACTCGCCGCCGGATTTGATGACGTCTTTCACACGATCGGTGATCTGCATGTAACCGTCGGCATCGATGGTGGCGATATCTCCGGTCGGAAACCAGCCGTCACGCAACACCGACTGCTCGCCCTTGAAATACGCCGCGGCAATCCACGGTCCGCGAACCATCAGCTCGCCGGCGCTCTTGCCGTCGCGCGCTTGCTCGTTGCCGCTTGCATCGACGATCCGCATTTCGACGCCGAACACCGCACGCCCCTGCTTCGCGCGCTGCGCGCATTGCTGCTCGATCGTCAGGTTCGCGTGCTTGGGCAGCAGGCTTCCCTGCGTGCCGAGCGGGCTCGTTTCCGTCATCCCCCACGCGTGCCGCACCTCGACGCCGAACTTTTGTGTCCACGTGCGAATCAGTGCTTCGGGCATCGCCGAGCCGCCGACCACGGTGCGCTTCATCGTCGAAAGCGAGAGATCGTGCTGCTCCATGTGTTGCGTGAGGCCGAGCCAGATGGTCGGCACGCCGGCGCTGCATGTCACCCCTTCGCCCTCGATCAGCTCGTACAGGCTCGCGCCATCGAGCTTCGGTCCGGGCAGCACCAGCTTGCAGCCGTTCATCGCGGCCGCGTAGGGAATGCCCCATGCGTTGACGTGAAACATCGGCACGACCGGCAGGAGACAGTCGTGCGCGGAGAGCGAAAGCGTGTCGGGCAGGCTGACCGCGAACGTGTGGAGTATCGTCGAGCGATGTGAGTAGAGCACGCCCTTCGGATTGCCCGTCGTGCCCGACGTATAGCAAAGCGAGCTCGCCATGCGCTCGTCGAGTTCGGGCCAGACGAAGTCATCTTCACATGCCGCCAGCAGGTCCTCGTAGCAAACGAGATTCGGGAAACGATCGTCGTTCGGCATCTCCTGCGGGCCACCCAACAAGACGTAGTGGCGGATCGTCGGGCAATGCGCCGCAATCGCCTCCACCAGCGGCAGGAAAGCGCTGTCGAAGAGCAGCACTTCATCTTCCGCGTGGTTGACGATATAGACGAGCTGCTCCGGATGCAGGCGCGGATTGCAGGTGTGCAGCACCGCACCGCTGCCCGACACGCCGAAGTACGCTTCCAGGTGCCGATGGTCGTTCCATGCCAGCGATGCGACACGGCTTCCATTCTTCACCCCGAGCTGCGCGAGCGCGCGAGCCAGTTGTCGCGCTCGCTTCGCGGCATCGGCAAACGTGTACCGGTGTAACGCGCCGCTCGCTTCACGCGATACGATTTCGCTATTCCCGAACTGACGCTCGGCGTGCTCGAGCAGGGACGAGACCAGCAACGGTCGGTCCATTATTGATCCAAACATGAGATCGTCCTTTCACTGAACGGGTAACTGCACGGCCTTGAATTCGAGGTATTCCTCGAGGCCGTACTTGCCGAACTCGCGGCCGTTGCCCGACTGCTTGTAGCCGCCGAACGGCGCAAGCAGATTGAACGGCGCCCCGTTGATATCCACCTGACCTGTGCGCAGACGGCGCGCGACGCGCTTCGCACGCCCGACATCGGCCGACCAGACCGCGCCGCTCAAGCCGTAGATCGAGTCGTTGGCGATGCGCACGGCATCGTCCTCATCTTCATAAGCAAGGATGCTCAGCACCGGACCGAAGATTTCTTCCCGGGCAATCGTCATCTTCGATGTGACGTTCGCGAACACCGTCGGCTTGACGAAGAAGCCTCGTTCCAGCCCTGCGGGCGCGTCCGGACCGCCGCTCACGAGTTCGGCGCCCTCTTCCATGCCCTTGCGGATATAGTCCCGCACGCGTTGCCGCTGCACAGCAGAGATGACCGGGCCGATCTGGGTCTGTTCGTTCAGGGGACTGCCTACTTTCATGCCGCCGACCAATCGAGCGGCGATCTGCTTGACCTCTTCCATGCGCGCTTTCGGCACCAGCATGCGCGTATGGGCAAAGCAGGTCTGACCGTTGTTGAGAAAGCACGCGTTGATCGCGCCGGGGACTGCGGCGGCGAAATCGGCATCGTCGAGGATGATCGCGGCGGACTTGCCTCCCAGTTCGAGCGCAACGCGCTTGACGGTCTGCGCACCGAGTTCGGTGACCCGACGGCCCGCGCCTGTCGAGCCCGTGAACGACACCATGTCGACCTCGGGGTGCGACACCAGCGCCTCACCCACTACCGGACCGAAACCCGGCACCATGTTGAATACGCCCGCCGGCAAGCCTGCCTCGTGGATCACGTCGGCGAGAAGATAGGCCGTGAGCGGCGCGACTTCCGACGGCTTGAGCACGACGGTGCAGCCCGCGGCCAGCGCCGGCGCGACCTTGGCCGCGATCAGGGTGAGCGGGTAATTCCACGGCGTGATGCAGGCCACGACACCGACCGGTTCGCGCAGCACTTCGGAATTGCCCACGGTTTCGGCAAACTCGAAGCCGCCGAGCAACTGCGCCGCCACGGCGAAATGCCCGATCGCTGCGCCGGTCTGCGCAAACTGCGACCAGCCGATCGGCGTGCCGACTTCATCGCTGACGAGTTGCGCCACTTCCGCGGCGCGAGCTTCGAGTCCCTGTGCAATCTTGGCGATCCATTCGGCACGCTGCCCCGGCGTGGTTTGCGACCAACGTTCGAACGCAGCGCGGGCGGCGCGCACGGCGTGGTCGGCATCGGTTGCGTCGCCGAGGCGCACGCGTCCGATGACGTCTTCCGTGGACGCGTTGGTCACATCGGCATATTCGCTACCGTGCGGGTCGATCCATTTGCCGTTGATATAAACCCGATCGAAAATTTTCACGGTTCCTACTCCTCAATTAACCTGGTTATCGAGATATCGAATCTTTAGAGCGCACGAGGCCTTGCCCGGCTTTCGCCGTGCATGCTTCGTGACGCAGACAGTTTTGTTTGGTTCGCTACCGACCGCGTAGCGTCAGCGGACCGGCGCGCTGGCCTTCGACGCCGCTTGCCCGATTGCGGCAACGGGCACGGGATGCCAGTCGGCCGCGTTCTTCAGCGTGTTGCGATACGACGCGAAGCCGAATCGGAAGATGAGTGCGGCGATCATGCCGCATGAGAAGCAGAGGATTCCGATCGAACGCCCGACCGCGCTCGGATCGCGGAACACGTGGTCGGTCAGAATGCCTATCGCGACCGGACCGCAACCCGCGCCCATCAGGTTCACGATGCCCGTATAGAACGCCGCGAACTGGCCGCGCATGGGGCTCGGGGCAATTTCCTGAACCGCCAGCGGCCCGGCGGCAAACATGAGAAACGTGAAGCACGTCGTCAAAGTCATGAAGACGAGCGCCAGATTTGCGTTTGGCATGCTTATCATCCCGACAGTCGACACAGCAATGCCGACACCGCCCGCCACGGCAACGCGAAGGTAGCCGTGAGGCACGCCGCGACGCGTCCAGAAGCCGCCGAGCCAGCCACCGAACATCGCGCTGAGCGGACCGATCACAGCCAGCAGCACGCCCAGCACCGCGCCGATCTGCGGGTACTTCCAGCCGAATTCACGCACGAAGTACGTCGGCGCCCAGGCGGCCCAGCCGTACACGCAGGCATTGAAAAACCCTGCGCCGATCATGAGCGCGATCATCGTCCTGCGGTTCTCGGCGATGTAGCGCCTGACCAGAGCCACTTCCACGCCTTTCGGTTGCGCGTTCGTGTCGTCGGAAGAGTGGATTCCGGCAGCGCGGCGCGCATTTCTGGGTTCCGGCACAGCCAGCATCATCAATGCGACGATCAGACCCGGCAGACCCAGAACCATGAACGTAGCCTGCCACGGATGGAGCGCGCCCAGCCACGGCAGCACAGGAGGCGAAACGTTGAACACGCCCAGAATCAATCCTCCCGCGATCAGCCCGGCGCCGGAGCCGAACGATCCGCTCGCGCCGAACAGGCTCATGGGACGACCACGCCGGCCGGCCGGGAACAGATCGGCGATGAGGGACACGGCGCCCGGAATCAGGACCGCTTCGCCGACCGCCACACCCACGCGGGCGAGCAGCAGATGCCAGTACTCGGTCGCGAGGCCGCCGGCGGCGGTCGCGAGACTCCACAGGGCGATGCCGATCGCAATGATCAAACGCCGGTCGCCGCGATCGATGATGCGGGCAATCGGCAATCCCATCAGCGCATAAAAGACCGCGAAGGTGAAGCCGTGCAGCGTTCCTATCAGCGTGTCGTTGACGTGCAGTGTCTGCTGAATCGGGCCTACCAGCAGCGTGAGGATCTGCCGATCCATGATGGAAAAAATGTAGGCAACCAGCAAGACGCTGACCGCATACCAGGAACGGCCCGCACTCGTACTTGAAACTTCCCGCCGACCAGCATACTTGTCCTGGCGCGGTTCAATTGTCTCTGCTCTCATGTCTGTCTCCCCTTCATCGGATCGCCTGATTTTTTTTATTGGCGATCGATCGGGCATTAATTAGGTATAAGTCTGGCGATTGTCACGCAGCGTAGCTGAACGCGACTTTCGATGGCTCTGGATATCTTTCTGGCGCTTCAGCGCGTCATGCCGCGTTGGGCGATGCGGTGTCGTTCCAAAGATTGTTGCCCCGCCAGAAATGATTCTTCTGCCAATGGTCGGGAAGCGTTGCAGCCGTCGAGCGGATGACGCGCTTCAGCAACAGCGTCATGACTTGCGCCTCGCGGTAGTCGAGATCGCTTTCCGCATCGCTCTGCGCCGCCTTGGCGATGGCCAGCAACTCGAATACGTAAAGGCGGCCAGCCTCGGTGAAGCACACCACGCGCTCGCCGTGATCGCTCACTTCCAGCGCGAGGAGACCGCCCTCCACTAGCTTGTGGATATCGCCTTCCGACACTCGCGAGCCGGAAATCGACACGAGTTGATCGAGCTCCGCGATCGTTCTTCTATCGCCCATGCTCAGCACGGTCAGGATGTCGTAGTCGATGTCGCGCAGGCCATTGCTGCGCAGGTTCTGCCTGACCGGCATCAATAACTGATAATAGGCGCGAGCCAGCAAAAAGCCGAGCCAGCCGTTACCGAAGCTCGAATTCGCATCGGCGGCGTCCTCCGCCTTCTTCATCACCAAACCGTAGTTTCCTCCGTGAAAAACCAGCGGCGGCTGCTCGAAGCTGTCGAAGTTCATGACTTCTCCGACGAAGATGACGTGGTCGCCTCCTTCGTACTGGTGAACCACGCGGCATTCGAACCGTGCCGAGCAGCCTTCGAGCAACGGGACGCCGCCATCGCCGCGCGCGAGCTTGCAGCCCGCGAACTTGTCGGTTCCGCTCTTCGCAAACTGATTCGACAGGCGTTCCTGATCGGCCGCGAGGATATGCACCGCGAAATGCCCGGTGGCCGCAAAGACCGGCAGGCTGGAAGATTTCTTTCCCAGACTCCAGAGCACCATGGGCGGGTCCATCGAAACGGAGTTGAAGCTGTTCGCCGTCAGTCCGTAGTCTTTTCCGTCTTCACCTTTAGTGGTGACGATCGTGACGCCCGTGGTAAATGAGCCGAGGGCCTTGCGAAATTGTTTGGCGTCGATTGCCGTATTCATGTCTGTCTCCGTCTCTATGTCCCGGCCGATTAGTTGTTTTGATCGTGTGGGCCGGGACTGTAATGTCTTGCTTGGATGTGCTCTCGTTACCGCTTCAGCAGCGGCATGACCAAACGTCCGAAGCGCTCGGCTTCTTCGTGATGCGGGTAGCCCGACAGGCAGAATCCACTGCAACCCGCGTCGACGAACTCCAGGAGTTGCGCGGCCACCTGCTGCGGATTGCCAACTACCGCGACGCCCGCACCGGGGCGCACTTCCGTGATGCCGGTCCACAGATGGGGCGTCATCTTGCTGCCGACCGTCTGCGCCAGTTCACGCTGGCGCTGGTTGGCAACCGAATTCATGTTCGCGCTCAGGTTCGTGGCCTGGTCCTTCCAGCCTTGCGCGCCCTCGACCAGTTGATTCGCCGCTTCCCATGCTTCGTCTTCGGTCTCGCGGCAAACGATCTGCAAGCGCATGGCGAAACGCAGTTCGTCTTCGCGGCCGTACTTCGCGGCACGGGCACGCATCTCCTTGACTTGCCCGGCGATGCGCTCCGGATAATCGCCCCAGAAAAGATGCACGGCCGAGTGGCGAGCGGAGATCTCGGCTGCCTGTTCCGAGCCGCCGCCGAGGAAGATCGGCGGATGCGGGTGCTGCACCGCCTTCGGAATGATCAGCGGCTTGTCGACCTTGTAGTACTTGCCGGAGTATTCGACATGCTCCTCCGACAGCAGCTTCTTGATGATGACGACCTCTTCTTCGAGCTGCTCGTAACGCGCCTCTTTCGAACCCAGTTGCCCCTCGGCGATAGCGTCTTTTTCGCTGAGACCGGCAATGAGATTGATGTAGATGCGCCCGTTCGACATCTGATCGAAGGACGAGATCATCTTGGCCTGAGCGACCGGATGGATGAAGCCGGGCTTGACGGCGATGAGGGCCTTGATCTTCGATGTGCGGCTGACGACGAACGACGCCGCCACCCACGCATCCCAGCAGTACGGCGTGACCGGCACCAGCATGTAGTCGAAGCCGGCATTTTCGGCGGCGCGGGTGACGCGCTCGAAGTGCTCCATCGACTGAGGAAAGGCCTTGGACGGATCGCCGAATGCGCTCGTGTCGCCGAGCGTGGGGCAGAACCAGCCCATCGAGAGGGGAACTGCGTGACTCATGTGTGTCTCCTTGTTGTGCGTGCTCAATGCCTACATAACATCAGCGACACATACATAAGTAAAATGAAGTGTTCTAATTTGTCACATGCACACGATTAATACCCGACTGTCCGCATGGAAATGCGCACGATGACCCGCGTGGGAGCAAGGGAAATCACTGATGTCGGGAATGAGTTCGAACGCAGGCGCAAGGCCCGTCGAGCTCGCGTTATCCCTTAGTTCAAGTGGTGAATGAAGCGCGCAAGGGGAACTGTTCGAGCTGTCGTAGTCGAGCACGCTCGCTTCAAGACTCGTCGGGTCATGACGCCTGCGTGAGTGTCGTCGGCCTCAGGCCACGGACACGACGAACCGGATCTGATCCAGGAACCACGCGTGCGCGGGATCCGCGTCGAATCGTCTATGCCACGACATGAACAGCGGAGATGTGTCGAAGGCGATGGGAGGCTCGTGCACACTCAGTTCGAACAATTCCGCGAATGTGCTGGCCATGCGGCTCGGGACATTGCAGATGTATCCCGTTCTGGCTGCGACCATCGGCATTGCCATGAAGTTCTGCACCACCGCACCGATTTGCCGCTGCAAACCGCGTTGCGCGAGCGTCTGATCGACGATCGATCCTTGCCGATCTGGCAAACGGATCACCACGTGGGGTCGCTTCAGATACAAGGCGAGAGGAAACCGGGGCTTGCTCAGGTTTTCGCGCTTCCAGACCAGGGTGAGCAGGTCGATCTGCGCGAGGGTTTCGTCGTGGACGCCCATCTCCTTGATGGGCTGACCACTGATGACCGCATCGAGATCGCCGGACTCCAGGCGCTGGTACGCGAGCCCTTCTTCCGGGACAGGTCCCAGCCGCACGACGATGCCGGGAGCCTGCTGCCGGATATGTTCGACCAACTCGGGAATGAACGAAAACTCCACCAGGTCGCCTGCCGCGATATTGAACTCTCTTCGAGCCAGCGAGGGAACAAATGTCTCCTGATCTCGAAGGGCGCCGTGGATCTTTTCCAGCGCTTCTCTGACGGGGCCTATCAGCGCCTCGCTTCGCGAAGTCGGCACGAGTCCGCCTTTCGCGTTCACGAACAATTCGTCGCCGGTTGCATCGCGCAAGCGACGCAGCGCATGGCTGACCGCAGGCTGTGTCAATGCCAGCCGATCGCTTGCTCGCGTCACGCTTCGGGTATCCCAAAGCATCATGAAGACCGCAAGCAGATTCAGGTCCAACGACTTGGTATTAGCTTGGCGCATAGTGCCATCGATAATACTTCATTTCACTTTTTCACCAAGGGCTGTTCGCAACTCGCAATAAACACCGAGACGAGCTTTCCGTCGATTTTTTCTGTTTCCGCTTCATCGACGCTTTCTTCAATGTCTTAGTAAATGACCAAGGTAGTCTCTCAGATCATGGATGCATCGACCGCGTTGATGGCATGCGTCGAGTGCAACTTTCCCTTTGTCCGTTTCGTCGCGCCTCGGCGTTTTTATGCTCTCCCCCGTCTAGCACCTTTGCGTCGAACACAGTCTGTGATATCGATGAGTCAGGTCTCAGTTCACCACCAGCGTATTCGTTTGTGGCGTGCAGAAAGAATGAAAATAAACGCTCAGAGGTACCGATTAATGACGGTAGTCAACGAGCGATCCTTTAGGGGGTTCGACGCGATGAAGGCCAATCACACGCTCCTTGGCGTTCTTCTGTCATTCATTCCTTCTTTTGGCTTTGCACATGCGTCCAGCGAAACGGTGGACAAGATTGCTGACTGGCTAGCCATCTTCGTTATTTGCTTTGCGCCGGTCGCGTGTATCACGATCCTTTTACTTATTCACGTGCTGCCCGAAAAAATCGCGGAGAGGCGTCATCATCCGCAAAAAGAAGCAATCCAGATGCTGTGCTTTCTCTCACTGGTGTTCGGCGGACTCCTCTGGCCGATTGCATGGCTCTGGACGTATTTCAAACCGCTTGGCTATCGCATGGCTTACGGCACCGATAAGCACGATGACTTCTTCCTCGAAGCCGTCCGTCGGGCAAGGCTCGGCACATTACCCAGCGATGAGCTGGGCTATATCCTCGGCGAACTCGACAGCATCGCTGCCCGACGCATTCTGCCGCCGGAACTGCGGCGCGCGCGCGACGCACTAGAGGCGCTTCAGTCGAATGCTCCACCGCCTGTACAAAACTCCAAGGAAGCAGGAGAAGCCTGATGGAAATCCTTCTTCTCGCCATATACGCGACGATCGCGTGGCTCATCTTCGGCAAGTTCAGGTGGCTGCCCTGGAATATCGTTACCGGCTCGATCACGATCGTCCTGCCGATCATCGCGCTCACCATCCTGATTCTGACGCTCAATGTGGTCGCGCCTGCATCGGAAGACGTGCGCGTCATTCGATACGTAGTGCAGATCGTTCCGCAGGTTCGTGGCCGTGTCGTAGAGGTGCCGATCACGGGCAACACGCGCATCAAAAAGGGCGATGTGCTCTTCAAGATCGATCCGACGCCCTTCAACCTGCAAGTGAAGGCGCTCGAAGCGCAGCTCGTGAACGCACAAGGCTCGGCGAAGAAGCTCAACGAAGACCTGTCAGCCGCCACCGCGAAGAGCGATGCCGTGCGCGCGCAAATCGATCTCGCGAAGCGGCGCGTATCGGAGAACCGTCAGCTTGTCGATCATGGCGCCGGCGATCGTTTCGCGCTCGAACAAGCGGAGACGAACCTGAAGTCGCTGCAAGCCGACCTCGCCGCCGCACGCGCACAGGAAGCGCAGGTGCGCGCGGTGCTGAACGCGACCGTCGACAACGATCAGGCCGAAGTCGCGCAGATTCGCGCGCAACTCGAATCCGCGCGATGGGATCTCTCGCAGACGACGGTCGTCGCACCGGCCAACGGCGTCGCCATCAATCTGCAGTTGCGGCCGGGCTCGATCGTGACGCCGCTTCTTCAGAACCCGGCGTTGAGCTTTGTCGAGGACGATTATCAGGTGATCGCGCTGTTCGAACAGAATGAATTGCGGATGGTTGTCCCCGGCGACGAAGCCGAGATCGCGCTTCAGACGATACCGGGGAAGGTGCTGAAAGCGCACGTGGTATCGGTCGTGTGGGCGCAGGGTCAGGGTCAACTCACACCGAGCGGCACGCTTCCGATCACCGGCACGGAACCGACGCCGGCCGCGCGTTTCGCCGTGCGGCTGCGACTCGACGACAGAGAGCGCGACGTTTTCCTCGCCGCCGGTGCGCGCGGACATGCGGCAATCTACACAGACCATATCGAGGAGATCCAGATTCTGCGCAAGGTGATCATCCGGGTCGGCGCGTATATCAACTACCTCGTGCTGAAGGTGTGACGGTGCGTACGCGCTGCTTTCTCCTGATCGCGTTGCTGCTCGGTGCAGGCGGCTGCGCGCTGAAGAATCCGCCGGACGCCGCGGACATCCGGCGCGATAGCCTGAGCAATGCGCACGTCCCGACTGCGTGGACCGCGCAGGGCGCCACGTCCGGTCTCGTGCGCGCCGACTGGATCGACACCTTCGGCGACCCTGCCTTGAACTCGCTCGTGGACGAGGCGATCGCCTATAACGCGAACCTGCGGATCGCGGCCGCGCGCGTTGCGCAGGCGGCGGCGCTCGTCAAGGTGGCAGGCGGCGAGCTCTATCCGGCCGCAAGCTTTCTCGCGCGGCCGGGCGGCAAGCTCGGCGGTGACGGATCGGGACTGAAGGGCTGGCTCGTATCGGCTTCGTGGGAAATCGATCTATGGGGACGCGTACGCTACGGCGCGCGCGCAGCCGAAGATCAGTATGCGTCCGCACAAGCCGATGCCGATTACGCTCGCCAGTCGATCGCCGCGTTGGTCGTGAAGGCATGGTTCGGCGCAACCGAAGCGCAGATGCAATATGCCATTGCCGATGACATGGTTCGCCACGCCGATGCATTGCGCGACCTCGCAGGACATCGTCTGCGCATCGGCAAAGGCTCGCAGATCGAGGTGACGAGCGCGCAAGCGGCTGCGCAGTCGTATCGCGATACCGCGCGGCAGTTGAAGCTCGCACGCGAGCAGTCGCTGCGCGCGCTGGAGTTGCTGCTCGGACGTTATCCGGCGGCAGAAGTTGCGGTCCCGGCTAACCTGGGTCCGCTGCCGCCGGTGCTGCCAACGGGTGTTCCTGCCGATTTGCTCGAGCGTCGGCCTGACATACTGGCTGCACAACGGCGGATATCGGCCGCATTCGATCTCGCGCGCCAGGCCGATGCCGCGCGACTGCCACGCGTCACCCTGAGCGCGGGTCTTCTCAGTGTGTCGAGCGAGCTGTTTCTGCTTGCCGATCGTGACAACCCGAGCTGGAGCGTCGGCGCAGGCATCCTGTTGCCGCTTTTTCGTGGCGGCGCATTGAAGGCTCAGGCGGACTATCGGACTGCGGAGCAGGATCAGGCGCTCGCGAGCTATGGACAGGTTGCGTTGCAGGCTTTCGGTGAAGTGGAAAATGCGCTTGCCGCCGAGAGCGCGCTGCGCGAGCGGGAGACAATTCTCGCGCGCGCGGTTTCGGACAATGCAAAGCTCTTCGATTTGCAGCAGGTGCGCTACAGGATCGGCTCGGGGGATCTCGTCGCAGTGACTCAGCAGGAAATCGCTTACGCGTCATCGCGTTCCGGACTGGTGCGCGTGCAAAGCGAGGAGCGCATGCAACTCGCGAATCTGTATCTGGCGCTCGGCGGCGGGATTGATATGACAGACGCTTCGGCTTCGGCTTCGGATCGATCGCGCCGAACGGCGACACCTGAATCACGTTCAACAGACGCGACGGCGGCGCGGTAAACAGCACCACCTCCAAGCAGAAATTCCCCTCGCTCGCGGAATCGCACGCGAGCTTCGCATCCTATGCGATGTCACCGGGCGCGGCCTACGGCAGCGCCGCACCCACCACACCGAGCGCCCCCGTCGTGGATATGGCGGACTGCGCTCGGCTCGTCTGCGTCTTCCAAACCAGATCGATGAGTTTCGGCAGCGAGCATCTCATGACGCCGCTGAGTGTGAAACCACGACATGACTCGAGCGTTGAGCAAGAAACATCGTGACGAATGTTTCAGTGTTATCCGATGGGACGCCAATGCTCCCATCAGCAGAATTTTTGCTCGACTGCGATGCGTTTCCGGATTCCAGCGACCACTGCCGATCGTTTGATCGCCGTCGCTGCGCCTCGCGTCTCGAACAATGAGAAGGAGATAACGTGTATCTGACATCCAGCCAACGCAGCGCGCTGATGCAAGCCTTCGCGCGAGAGCAAGACGACCGTCAGCGAATCGCCGCCATCGATGCCGTCGTCGCACAATTGCGGCTCGACAATCCCGCCGCGTTTCATACCGCCGCGTCGCTCGAACAGCGGGTGTTCTTGCACGAACCGGACAGCGATATTCCGTATCTCGCAGCTATCAAACCGAAAGTCTCTGCATCGCGACGCGGGGACGGTTCTGCGATCTAGACCAGCGCGACGGCCGGTCGGTTCGTTGCCTTGCGATCGCAGTTCTGCTCACGCCTATCCCAAATTTATCTGATTTGTCCGATAGAGGGATGTCCGACGCGCTCTTACTATCTCAAAATTCGCACTGGTTGCTGGGAGGTAAGGGTGGCTTCAGTCGTGTCGCGGTCGAAAAGCGATCTGTACGTTGTGATGCGGCGTAGTTCGCTGCGCGCCATTGTCGGCACCGCGTGCTCGGTGGCCGTGCTCGCGCTGGCTGCCGGCCTTTCGTTGGCGCATTACGGCGTTCAGACGTCGCGTATCCATTACGCGTCCGCGAGGGCGTCTCCCGCCTTCCCTTACACGAGCGGCGAGGTCGCGCGTTTGCAGGCCGCGAACGCCTCGCTGGACGCGCGCGTGGAGCGACTCGCCGCGCAGCTCGACACGCTCAGCGCGTTTGACCAACGCCTGCGCGCGCAGTCACTGCGGGCAATGCCGACCAACACGGTGGCATCGGCGCGCACTCGCTACAGCAACGCGGCGGGTGGTCCCGAACTGCCGCCCCGGACTTGTGAAGCAACCGACGCGCATCCAGATCCGCAAATCACCCGTGACAATCTTGACTGCCTGGCAGCGACGCTCGCCGCCGTCGAGCAGGGAGCCGCGCAGCACGAAGCGGCATGGGCGGCTTTCCCGGGGCGCCGTCCGCTCGCGCTCGGGCGGAACGGCTCATCGTTCGGCAACCGCCTCGACCCGTTTACACGCCACCTGAGTTTTCATCCGGGCATGGACCTGGTCGCGCCGACAGGCACCTCGATCCTCGCGGCGGCCAGCGGTCGCGTGATCCACGCCGGACGCATGCCCGGCTATGGCAACACCGTGGAGATCGATCACGGTAACGGCTTCATCACGCGTTACGCTCACGCTTCGAAGATAGGGGTGCGGGTCGGGCAGCGAGTGCAGCCGCGCGAGCTGATCGCCAAGGTCGGCTCGACCGGTCGCTCGACAGGTCCGCATCTGCATTTCGAAGTCCGCGTGGGCGGTCGAGCGGTCAACCCCGCCGACTATCTCGCGCTGTTTGCGGCCGACGGCGATGCGTGAAAACGAAGCTTTGTTGTGAGTTGGCTTTGGGATAGCGAAGTGTCAGAGCGAAAGCGGCGGACGAACTGGAAGGGATGATAGAACGAAAAAATGAATGGTGGGCCGGGTGGGACTCGAACCCACTATCGGTCGATTATGAGTCGACAGCTTATACCAGTTAAGCTTCCGGCCCTTTGCACTCAAGAGGCAAAAAGAAAGCGCCGATAGCGGCGCTTTCTGTTACTCCCGAACATTGCGCGAGGCGACTACGAAGGGTTGCGAGTGTGCCTCACAACGCCTCTCAAAACAAGTCCCGTCAGTTGCCTTCCAGGAACGATTTCAACTTGTCCGACCGACTCGGATGCCGCAACTTGCGCAGCGCCTTCGCCTCGATCTGGCGGATCCGTTCGCGCGTCACGTCGAACTGCTTGCCCACTTCCTCGAGCGTGTGATCCGTGCTCATCTCGATACCAAAGCGCATCCGCAACACCTTCGCCTCACGCGGCGTCAGCGAGTCGAGCACGTCCTTAACGACATCGCGCATCGATGCATGCAGCGCGGCATCGGACGGCGCCACCGTGTTCGTATCCTCGATGAAATCTCCGAGATGCGAATCGTCGTCGTCGCCGATCGGCGTCTCCATGGAGATAGGCTCCTTCGCGATCTTCATGATCTTGCGGATCTTGTCCTCCGGCATCTCCATCTTCTCGGCAAGTGTCGCCGGATCCGGTTCGAGGCCGGTTTCCTGCAGAATCTGCCGCGAGATGCGGTTCATCTTGTTGATCGTTTCGATCATGTGAACCGGAATGCGGATCGTGCGCGCCTGGTCCGCGATCGAGCGCGTGATGGCCTGCCGGATCCACCACGTCGCGTAAGTCGAGAACTTGTAGCCACGACGATATTCGAACTTGTCCACCGCCTTCATCAGGCCGATGTTGCCTTCCTGAATCAGGTCAAGGAACTGCAAACCGCGATTCGTGTACTTCTTCGCGATGGAAATCACGAGACGCAGGTTCGCCTCGGTCATTTCACGCTTCGCCTGACGCGCCTTCAACTCGCCCGCCGCCATCTGACGGTTGGTTTCCTTCAGGTCCTTCAGCGGCAATACGACCCGCGCCTGAAGATCCAGGAGACGCTGTTGCTGCTCGCGGATAGCCGGAATATTGCGCTCCAGCACCGCGCTGTACTCGTGACCTTCGGCGACGACCTTGTCGGACCATTCGAGATCCGTCTCGCTGCCGGGAAAACGCGTGATGAATTCGGCGCGCGGCATGCCGCACTTGTCGACGACCGTATGCAGAATCTGCCGCTCGACCTGACGCACCTCATCGACCTGCGCGCGCAACGTATCGCACAGGCGCTCGACGGTGCGCGCCGTGAAACGGATGTTCATCAGCTCCGTCTGGATGGCTTCCTGCGCCTTCAGATAGGCCTTCGACTTGTAGCCTTCCTTCTCATAGGCGCGGCGCATCTTGTCGAACCATTCGCTGATGAGCGCGAACTTCTCGAGCGACTGTGCCTTGAGGGCTTCGAGTTGCGCGGCATTGGCGCTCGCTTGCGCACTGCCGTCGTCCTCTTCTTCCTCTTCCTCGTCGCTCTCTTCCTCGGTTTCCTCGTCTTCGGATTCGATCGCCTCGGCTTCCTGCTCGGAGAAACCGTCGGTGTCCTGCGCATTCGGATCGATCAGGCCGTCGACGAGTTCATCGACGCGGATCTCTTCGTTCTGCACACGCTCGGCCATTGCGAGGATGTCGGCGATGGTCGTCGGGCACGCGGAGATCGCCATGACCATGTGCTTCAGGCCATCCTCGATCCGCTTCGCAATCTCGATTTCGCCTTCGCGCGTCAGCAACTCGACCGTGCCCATCTCGCGCATGTACATGCGGACCGGGTCGGTGGTGCGTCCGAATTCCGAATCGACAGTGGAAAGCGCGACTTCGGCTTCTTCCTCGACTTCATCGTCGGAGGAGGCGTTCGGCGCGTTGTCGTTCAGAAGCAGGGTCTCGGCATCCGGCGCTTGCTCGTACACCGCCACGCCCATGTCATTGAACGTGCTGATGATGCCTTCGATCGCCTCTGTCTCCGTGAAGTTGTCCGGGAGGTGATCGTTGATCTCGCCGTAGGTCAGGAAACCGCGCTCCTTGCCGAGCTTGATGAGCGCGCGCAGCTTCGAGCGCCGCTCCTCGAGTTCCTCTACGGTGCCAGGCGCGCTCGACGAGAACGCGTCCTTCAGCAGTGCTTTTTCCTTCGCGCGGCGATCGCGAGCCTTGGCCTTTTCGACCTTCGCCGCAGGAGCGGCAACAGACTCTGCGTTTTGCGTTGCGTCGTCTTCGACGGATACATCGTTCAGCTTTTTCGTCATGGAGTTCGCCATACCGGCCTTAGTCTCGACTCGCGGCTGCTGGACAACAGCCGATGGAACCGTGAATACCCAATACGCGCACGCTGCTTCGTCCTGCGTGCCCTGCCCGGGGCGCCATCGCGGTTCGAACGAGTGTGAATCGTCTCCTCGCCCTACCCTCAATAGCAGCCGCTTCCCTTATGCCCGTCTGTTCGTCGGCGTGCTTATCGGCCTCTTTTGTAAGATTTATGCGGCGTGCACCACGTATGACCGTGCCGCATTCCCGAGAACCAATTCAGCCCGCGCCTTCCTGCTTCCTTCCCGTTCCTCTCCCGCACCGGACAACCACGCCGGCATTCCCGCCAAAACCATCCAAATGCCCTTTGCCCATTGCCCGGGTGCCGCCGCCGAACCACGTTTCAGAACGACGAAAAACGCCTGAACAGTTGACAAAAAACATTCATTTTGAACTTTTTATTATAGCATTCTCACTTTCCGGCATCCGGGCTCGCGCCCCGCCCAGCCTTGATCTGTGCGACTCTCGCCGACAGCTCAGAAAACTCCGCCACCTCTTCCGCCGACAAGCTACTTTGCCTCGCCAGTTGATCGAGCCGCGCCCGATAGCTGTCGTGCCGTAACTTCACCACCGTCGCCTGCAATTCTTCCGCGAGCAGACGCTTCTGTTCCTCGACTCGCTGCGCCGCGTCCTCGTCGGCGGGGTCGCGCATCAGCAAATCGCGAACGTTTTCATCATAGGCGAGAATTTCCTGGAAGATATCGTCGTACGTGGGCGCGTTTGCGGCATTTCTCAAGATCTCGGACAGCAACTGGAATTCCGCCGCATCGCCGAGTTCGCGCGCGTGCGACACGACCTCGCTGAACAGTTCGCCGTGCTCGGTCATCGTCACGAGGGTGCGCTCGCTATCCTGATCGAGCGCAGCCGCGATGCCCGGGTACATCACCAGATTGCGCAGCGCGCGCTGTTCCTGCCCGGTCACACGCCGGCGTTCGCTCTTCGGCACGTTCGCGCGCGCGACGGCTGCCGCACGCGAATCGATGTCGCACAACGCCGCGATCTCGGTGAACGGCGTGTCGAGCCGGTCCGCGAGCATATGAAGGATCTGCACCCGCAACGCATTCGCGGGCAGCGCCTGAAGCAGCGGCTTGGCGTCGAAGAGCGCCTTCGCGCGGCCTTCGGGCTGCTCCAGTTCCTTGTCGTTCAGCACCTCGTTCAGGAGGAACTGCGACAGCGGCATCGCGCGATCGACCTGTTCGCCGAATCCGTCGGTGCCGAATTCGCGCACGTAGCTGTCCGGATCGTGCTCCTTCGGCAGAAAGAGAAACTTGACCGTGCGGTTGTCCGCCGCATGCGGCAGCGCCGCTTCCAGCGCCCGGCGCGCGGCGCGGCGGCCCGCCGAATCGCCGTCGAAGCTGAACACCACGGTGTCGGTCTGGCGAAAGAGCTTCTGTACGTGGATCGGCGTGCAAGCCGTGCCGAGCGTCGCCACGGCGTTCGCAAAGCCGAGCTGCGCGAGCGCGACGACATCCATATACCCTTCGACGACGAGCACGTAGCCCAGTTCACGAATCGCGAGACGCGCTTCGAACAGCCCGTAAAGCTCGCTGCCCTTGCTGAACAGCGGCGTCTCCGGCGAGTTCAGATACTTGGGCTCGCCGCCGTCGAGCACGCGCCCGCCGAAGCCGATCACGCTGCCCTTCACATTGCGGATCGGGAACATCACGCGCTCGCGGAAGCGATCGTAGCGCCGTGCCTGTCCCTGCGAATCGGTCTTCTCGCTGACGATCACGAGGCCCGATTCGACCAGGTTGTCATCCCGATAATCGGGAAACGCCGTTTCGAGGTTCTGCCAGCCATCCGGCGCATAGCCGAGCCCGAAACGCGCGGCGATTTCGCCGGTCAGTCCGCGCTTCTTCAGATACGCGATGGCGTCGGGCGCGCCGCGCAGTTGCTTGCGATAGAAATCGCAAGCGGTCTGCATGACTTCCGTCAGCGCGACACTGACCGCCTTGCTCGGCGCGCTCTCGCCGCCGCTGCCGCCACGGAAGCCGTTCGATGGCTCCTGCGGAACCGTAAGGCCCGCGCCTTGCGCGAGGTCCTTCACGGCCTCGGGAAACGTGAGGCCGGTGTGCTCCATCAGAAAGCCGATCGCGGTGCCATGCGCGCCGCAGCCGAAGCAGTGATAGAACTGCTTGGTCGGACTGACCGTGAACGACGGGCTTTTCTCGTTGTGGAACGGGCAGAGGCCCATGAAGTTCGCGCCGCCCTTTTTCAACTGGACGTAGCGGCCCACCACGTCGACGATATCGACGCGGTTGAGCAAATCCTGCAGGAAAGCGTGCGGAATCACCGAATCAGAAGCAGTGCAAGTTACTTGGCGAGTGCGGCTTTCACCTGCGCGGAGACAGCGGTCATGTCGGCCTTGCCTGCGAGCTTCGGCTTCAGCACGCCCATGACCTTGCCCATGTCCTGCGGGCCGGCGGCGCCGGTCGCGGCGACGGCGGCCTGAACTTCGGCGGCGATCGCATCGGCGGAAAGCTGTTCGGGCATGTACGCCGACAACACCGCCAGCTCCGCTTTTTCCTTGTCGGCGAGATCGGTGCGGCCCGCGGCTTCGAACTGGCTGATCGAGTCCTTGCGCTGCTTGATCATCTTGTCGATGACGGCGGTGATGCCCGCGTCGTCGAGCGTGACGCGATCGTCGACTTCACGCTGCTTGATTCCCGCGAGCAGCAGTCGAATCGTGCCGAGGCGCTCGGTTTCCTTTGCGCGCATGGCAGTCTTCATGTCGTCGCTGATCTGGTCTTTGAGGCTCATCGTTCACCCGGTGCAATTGCGAAAGTATGGATTCCGGCCGGCGCCCGGCTGTCCCGCGAAAGCAAAAACCCGCTTGGGAACATCTCCTCAAGCGGGACTTTTAGCGGGCCGTTTTGAGGCGCGGCAAAGCGGTGCGACGACCCTTGCCGCGCTAACCGTGATAGCGCCTGCCAGAGCGGAGAGAATCCTCCGATGACCGTCTGAGTATAGCAAACGGGTTCGCGTTTCGAGACTCGCCAAAACCCCCGGCCAGGCGCGCTCAGGCAGCCGTCGACGCGTTCCGCGCGAACTCGCCCGCGGCCTTGCCCGCCGCCACGCCCGACGCCCACGCCCACTGAAAGTTATAGCCGCCGAGCCAGCCCGTGACATCGACGGCCTCGCCGATGAAATAGAGCCCCGCGACGCGTTCGCTCATCATCGTTGCGGACGAAAGCTCGCGCGTATCGACGCCGCCGCGCGTGACTTCCGCCTTGCGATAGCCTTCGGTGCCGCTCGGCGTGAGCGTCCAACTGGACAATGACGCGCCGATCGCCTTCAGCGTGCGGTCGGGCAAATCGGCGAGGCGCGCATCGACAGGCACGCGCTGCGCTTCCAGCCACGCGTGCGCGAGACGCGCCGGCACGTGCTCCGCCAGAAAATTGCCGATCTGCTTCTTCGAGCCGGCTTTGGCTTCGAGCAGCGTCTCGGTGGCGTCGGCACCGGGAAGCAGATCCACATGAATCGGCTCCGACGTATTCCAGTAGCTCGAAATCTGCAGCACGCCCGGCCCCGACACGCCGCGATGCGTCAGCAGCAGGTCTTCGTCGAACTCGCCGCGCGTCTTGCCGCGCCCCGTGCTGATGCGCACCGGCAACGAAAGCCCCGAGAGCGCGGCAAACGGCGCCCAGTCGGCCGACGTGAACGTGAGCGGCACCAGCGCCGGACGCGTGTCGACGAGCTTGTGCCCGAACTGCTTCGCGACGCGATAGCCGAACTCCGTCGCGCCGATTTTCGGAATCGACAGGCCGCCCGTCGCGATCACGAGCGCCGCCGTGTCGATGGCGCCCGCGGTCGAATCGAGCGTGAAGCGCGCGCCGTCGTGCCGGATCTCGTGCACGACGACCGGACGCCGCCACGCGACGCCGCCCGCATCGCACTCGCTTTTGAGCACGTCGATGATGGTTTCGCTGGAGTCGTCGCAAAAGAGCTGGCCCTTGTGCTTCTCGTGCCACTTGACGCGGTATTGCTTGAGGAGCGCGAGAAAATCGCGCGGCGTATAACGCGCGAGCGCGGAGCGGCAGAAATGCGGATTCGCCGACAAGAAATTGGCCGGCTGCGCGTTGATGTTGGTGAAGTTGCAGCGTCCGCCGCCGGAGATGCGGATTTTCTCGGCGAGACGCTCGGCGTGGTCGATGAGCACGACGCGGCGCCCGGATTGAGCGGCCACGGCCGCGCACATCATGCCGGCCGCGCCCGCGCCGATGACGGCGATATCGAAGGATTCCATGGCGCGCATTTTACCTTCGACACGCTCATCGAAGCCCGCTGCTATACTTTTCTGTTACCTCTGACGCATTGAATCCATGCTCGTTCTCGGCATCGAAAGCTCCTGCGACGAAACCGGCCTCGCCCTCTACGACACCGAGCGCGGCCTGCTTTCGCACGCCCTGCACTCGCAGATCGCGATGCATCGCGAATACGGCGGGGTCGTGCCGGAACTGGCTTCGCGCGATCACATCCGGCGCGCGCTGCCGTTGCTGGAAGAGGTGCTCGAACGATCCGGCGCGCAGCGCGCCGACATCGACGCCATCGCGTTCACGCAGGGGCCCGGACTCGCGGGCGCGCTGCTCGTCGGCGCGAGCATCGCGAATTCGCTGGCGATGGCGTGGGACAAGCCGACCGTCGGCATTCATCACCTGGAAGGGCATCTGCTGTCGCCGTTGCTCGTCGATGCGCCGCCGCCGTTTCCGTTCATCGCGCTGCTCGTGTCGGGCGGACATACGCAGCTCATGCGCGTAACCGATGTCGGCGTCTACGAGACGCTCGGCGAAACCCTCGACGACGCCGCCGGCGAAGCCTTCGACAAGACCGCGAAGCTGCTCGGCCTCGGCTATCCCGGCGGGCCGGAAGTGTCGCGGCTCGCGGAATTCGGCACGCCGGGCGCGGTCGCGCTGCCCCGTCCGATGCTGCATTCCGGCGATCTCGATTTCAGCTTCAGCGGCCTGAAAACGGCCGTGCTCACGCAGAGCCGCAAGCTCGGCACCAACGTCTGCGAGCAGGCGAAGGCCGATCTGGCGCGCGGTTTCGTCGATGCGGCGGTGGATGTGCTGGTCGCGAAATCGCTCGCCGCGCTGAAGAAAACCGGCCTGAGGCGGCTCGTCGTGGCGGGCGGCGTCGGCGCTAACCGGCAGTTGCGCGAGGCGCTGTCGGCGGCCGCGAAGAAGCGCCGCTTCGACGTGCATTACCCCGATCTCTCGCTCTGCACCGACAACGGCGCGATGATCGCGCTCGCGGGCGCGCTGCGGCTGTCGCGCTGGCCCGAGCAGGCCGTACGCGACTACGCGTTCACCGTGAAGCCCCGCTGGGATCTCACGTCGCTCGCGCGCGCCTGAGCGTTCATCGCGGCGGATTGAAAGGCTGCACGATCGCCTTGAAGACAGGCAGCGTTTCGCAGCGATCACTATGGCCGATGAGCGTAGGCCAGCGCGTCGAGCTGAAAATCTCCGGATGCGCCTCGCGCGCGAAACGCAGCGCGCAAGCCACGGCGATGTCCGCGTGACCGATCGCGTCGCCGAACCAGTATTGCGTCGCGCGCGCGGCGCGGTCCGCTTCCAGCGCATTCAAAACGCGCTCGACCTGCCCCGTGCAGCGATCGAGCCACGCCTGCGATTTCTCCTTGTGCAGCACGCGTTCGTAGACGAGCGCGACGGCCTTGTCGGCGAGACCCGTCGCGAGCGCGCAGACCTTCAGCGCCTGACGCCGCTCCGGGCCGCCCGATGCGATCATCGCGCGCTCGCCCGCCTGTTCGTCGAGATAGTCGAGGATCATCGCGCTTTCCACGAGCACGTCGCCGGAATCGAGCACGAGCGTCGGCACGCGGATCAGCGGATTGAAGGGCGCGATCTTGTCGGCATCGCCGAAGACGGACCACGGGCGATGCTCGTACGCCATGCCGTAGAGATTCAGCGCGATGGCGACGCGCCGCACGAACGGGGAATCGAATTGGCCGATGAGAATCAAGATGCGCTCCGTGATCGATTTCTCGGATGGCCAGTTTAAGGTCGCGCGGGCCTCGGAAACAACAG
This sequence comes from Caballeronia sp. LZ029, assembly GCF_031451275.1. Classification (NCBI taxonomy): domain Bacteria; kingdom Pseudomonadati; phylum Pseudomonadota; class Betaproteobacteria; order Burkholderiales; family Burkholderiaceae; genus Caballeronia; species Caballeronia sp. LZ029. Next base: position 256,862 of record NZ_JARUXO010000004.1, on the reverse strand, counting down.
CAGCGCCAACGACGCGCACAGGCCCGACGCCAGCCATACGACCGGCCACGAACCCGCGGCGAGCACATGCGGAATGACGAGCGGCGTCACGAAGAACCCGGCGTACACGGCCGTATTCGCCATACCGAGCGCGGTGCCGGCGCGTTCGGTGCCGGCCAGTGTAGCCAGTTCCGTGTACGCGACGCCGTGCCACGCCGACACGCAAATCCCCGCGAAAACGAGCATCGCCGAAAGCAGTAAAGGCACTTGCGCCGCGCCGCCCGCGACCGCTGCCGCGAGCACGACGAACGACGCCGACGCCACGATCACCGAGCCGCGCAAGTACGCGCGCCGGTTGCGGTGACGATCCGTATGCCGGCCGCTCCAGACGCGCATGACCATCGCGCCGAGCTGGATCGCGCCCATCGTCGCGCTGATCGCGGTTACGCCGAAATGACCAGCGTCGTGAAGGAAGACGGTCGCGAAGGTCAGAATCGCGAATTGCGGCACGCACAGGATGCCGATGCCGAGCACGACGCGCCAGACCAGCGCGTTCTTCAATGGCGGCGCGCCTTTGCCCGTTACCGCGCGATGCACGGCATGCGGCGCTTCATGCAGCCAGCGCCAGGCGAACGCGCCGGAAACCGCGCACATTGCCGCCAGCGCGCCGTAGACCGCCGCGAAGCCATGCGACGACGCCAGCCACGGCAACAATGCCGCGCCTATGCCGCCGCCGAGCGGCACTGCCGTTTGCCGGATGCTCATCGCGAGGCCGCGCTCGCCATCGGCGAACCACGCCATCACCGCCCGCCCGCTCGATCCATTGACGCTGCCGCCCAGGAGACCCAGCACGCACATCGCGAAAACGAGCCAGCCGAGCGTCGCCGACGACGGCACCGCGAACAGACTCATCGCGACGAGCATCGCGGCTGTCAAAAGCAGGCCGGTCAGCAAAACAGGGCGGTCGCCCCAGCGATCCGTCAGCACGCCCCACGGCAGTTCCGACAGCGCGACGCCCAGTCCCAGCGCGCCGAGCGCGAGTCCCAGTTCGCCGTTGCTCAGGTGATAACCGCTGCGCATCCACACGGCCGTGGTCGGAATGCCCGCCGCCGCGGTCGAAAAGCTCGCGTTGGCCGCCACGCCGACGCCCAGCACTTTCCAGCGATGCGCGTCGCCGAACGCGTAAGCGCCTTTTACGAGAGAAGTGGCCATGATGCAATCCAATCGAATTTGACTTCGGCCAGTTTGACGGCTTAGGATCGTCCTGAAAATCGCAAAGTTTTTCATCGATCATTCAGAAAATCAGGACGATTGCCATGAGCCAGACGACATTCGATCTCGCGGTGCTGCGCAGCTTCGTCGCGGGGATGGACCTCGGCAGTTTCGCGAAGGCGGCGGACCGCGTCGGGCGCTCGACATCGGCGGTGAGCGCGCAGTTACGCAAGCTGGAGGAACAGGCGGGCGCGACGCTCTTTCGCAAATCCGGACGCGGGCTCGCGCTCACCGATGCGGGCGAGGTGATGCTCGGCTATGCGCGGCGCCTGGTCGAACTGAACGACGAAGCCGCCGTCGCGATTCGCGGCGTCGATCTGGAAGGCTGGATACGGCTCGGTTTGCAGGAAGATTTCGGCGAAGTCGTGCTTCCGGATGTGCTCGGCCGCTTCGCGCGGGCGCATCCGAAAGTGCGGATCGAAGCGCGCGTGGCGCGCAATACCGAACTGCTGGAGCGCATCGATACCGGGCAACTCGATCTCGCGCTCGTGTGGGGCGCGCCAGGCGTCACCGACGAAAGCAACGCCGCGATGATCGCCGAGCCGATCGCGGCGCCGTCGATGCGCTGGATCGCTTCATCGACGGTTCCGTGGCAGTTCGATCCCGACGAACCTTTACCGCTCATCGCGTTCGACCGTCCGTGTCTCTTTCACAGCGCGGCGGCCGCGGCGCTGGATCGCGCGGGCATCAAATGGCGTGTGGCGTTCACGAGCCCGAGTCTGTCGGGATTGTGGGCGGCAGCGGCGGCGGGTCTGGGCGTCACCGTGCGAACGAGCTACGGATTGCCGTCGACGGTGCGTGCGCTCGATGCCAGCGAAGGCGAATTGCCCGCGTTGCCTTCGATTCCTCTTGCGCTGCATCGCGCACCGGGAAGCGCATCGCCGCCGGTCGAGCGGCTCGCGTCGCTGGTGATGGCTTCCGTGCGGGCAGCGCACGTTCCTGCGGAAACGGCGCTCGCCTGAAGACGCGCTCAGGCGTCGCGGCGCTTGTCTCGCTCGATCACCGCATACGCGCTGTGATTGTGGATCGACTCGAAGTTCTCGGCTTCGAGCACATACGCGACGATGCGTTCGTCGGCGTTCAGGCGCGTCGCGATATCGCGCACGAGATCCTCGACGAACTTCGGGTTTTCATAGGCGCGCTCGGTCACGAACTTCTCGTCGGGGCGCTTCAGCAAGCCCCACAGTTCGCACGACGCCTCTTCCTCCGCGATGCGAATCAGTTCCTCGACCGCGACTTCGCCCGCGAGTTGCGCCGCGATCGTCACGTGCGAGCGCTGATTGTGCGCGCCGTATTGCGAGATCTTCTTCGAGCACGGGCACAGGCTCGTCACGGGCACGAGCACTTTCATCGACAGATGTGTTTCGCCGTCGCGTTTCTCAGCGATGAACGTCGCTTCGTAATCGAGCAGGCTTTGCACGCCAGAGACCGGCGCCGTCTTCATCACGAAGTACGGCAGAGTTACTTCGATGCGCCCCGAATGCGCTTCGAGCTTCGTCAGCATCGAAGCGAGCAGCGAGCGCAGCGCGGCCTGATCGAGCGGCTCGCGATTCTCTTCGAGCAGCGCGACGAAGCGCGACATGTGCGTGCCCTTCTGATCGGCAGGCAGATGCACATCGAGATTCCATACGCCGACGCTCGGCTGCACGCCGTTCGCCGTGCGCACCGACAACGGATGCCGCACGCCCTTCACACCGACGCGCTGAATCGCGATCTGACGCGTGTCGGGCGTGCTCTGAACATCCGGCATCACGAAGGCGGGATTCATCTGATTCATTTGTTTTGTCCTTATGCGCCGCGCGTCGCCGAGGACGCGAGCGGATCGAAACGTTCAAGCGCACACGGCGCGGGACGATGCCCGCGCCGTGTGCCAAAGCGTTGATGCACGGCGCGCCCCGAGCGCGCCGTTCGAGCGATGCGTCGTCAGGCGACGCGCTTGGTCAGTTTGCCGGCGTGCGCGCTTTCGACCGCGTCGATGAAGCGCTCGCGAATCGACCTGACGATGCCAGCCGAGTCCAGGCCGACGCTCGACAGCAGCTTGGCCGGATCGCCGTGATCGATGAAAGCGTCGGGCAGACCGAGTTGCAGCACGGGCTTCACGATCGAGCTGGCGAGCAATGCTTCGACGCACGCAGAACCCGCGCCGCCCATGATCGCGCCTTCTTCGATCGTCACGATGGCGTCGTGCGTCGCGGCGAGTTCGCGCAGCAAATCGGCATCGACCGGCTTCACGAAACGCATGTTGGCGACCGTCAGATCCAGCTCTTCCGCGGCGGCGAGCGACGGCGCGACCATCGTGCCGAACGCGCAGATCGCGATGCGCTTGCCCGAGCCGAGCTTCTGCGACGACTCGCGGCGAATCTCGCCACGGCCGACGGGAATCGCGGTCATTTGCTTGACCGTCGCGACGCCTGTGCCCGCGCCGCGCGGATAGCGCACGGCCGTCGGGTTCGGTTGCTGCAGCGCCGTATAGAGCATCTGGCGGCACTCGTTTTCGTCCGATGCGGCCATCACCGTCATGTTCGGAATGCAGCGCAGGAACGCGAGGTCGTAGTTGCCCGCGTGCGTCGCGCCGTCCGCGCCGACGAGGCCCGCGCGATCGATCGCGAACACCACCGGCAGGTTCTGCAGCGCGACGTCGTGGATCAGCTGGTCATACGCGCGTTGCAGGAAGGTCGAATAGATGGCGACGACGGGCTTCATGCCGTCCGCGGCCATGCCGCCGGCGAACGTGACCGCATGCTGCTCGGCGATGCCGACATCGAAATAGCGCTCCGGGAAGCGCTTCTCGAACTCGACCATGCCGGAGCCTTCGCGCATTGCCGGCGTGATGCCGACCACACGCGAATCCTGCGCCGCGGCGTCGCACAGCCACTCGCCGAACACCTGCGTGTAGGTCTTCTTCGACGGCGCCGTCGACGGCTTGATGCCTTCCGCCGGATTGAACTTGCCCGGACCGTGATAGAGCACCGGATCGGCTTCGGCGAGCTTGTAGCCCTGGCCTTTCTTCGTGACGACGTGCAGGAATTGCGGGCCGCGCAGTTCCTTGATGTTCTGCAGCGTCGGGATCAGCGAATCGAGATCGTGACCGTCGATCGGCCCGATGTAGTTGAAGCCGAACTCTTCGAACAGCGTGGCCGGCACGATCATGCCCTTCGCGTGCTCTTCGAGCTTGCGGGCGAGATCGAGCACCGGCGGCGCGTGGCGCAGCACGCGTTCGACGCCCGCGCGCGCGGCGGCGTAGAAACGCCCCGACATCAGACGCGCGAGATGGCGATTCAGCGCGCCGACCGGCGGCGAGATCGACATGTCGTTGTCGTTGAGGATGACGAGCAGCGGCACGTCATCGGCGACGCCCGCGTTGTTCATCGCCTCGAAGGCCATGCCCGCGGTCATCGCGCCATCGCCGATCACGGCGATCGAATAGCGGTTGTCGCCCTGCAGCTTGTTGGCGATCGCCATGCCGAGCGCCGCCGAAATCGACGTGCTCGAATGCGCGGTGCCGAAGGTGTCGTATTCGGACTCGGCGCGGCGCGGGAAGCCGGAGATGCCTCCCAACTGACGCAGGCCCGGCATCTGATCGCGACGGCCGGTGAGGATCTTGTGCGGATACGTCTGATGACCGACATCCCAGACGATGCGGTCATTAGGCGTATCGAACACATAGTGCAACGCGATCGTCAGCTCGACCGTGCCCAGATTGGACGACAGATGGCCGCCCGTCTGTGACACGCTGTCGAGCACGTAGGCTCGCAGCTCGTCGGCCAGCGGTTGCAGTTGGCGGCGATCGAGGGCGCGCAAATCGGCCGGATCGTCGATGGTTTTCAGCAAGTCGTACATCGTCGTCCCATTTTAGGAAAACTGGCGTGATTCGTTCGGCGCGATTATGTCTCTTCTCGCCGTGGGGTTCGTCACGCGTTCAACAATCAATTCACCCGGTTCACGACCAGGTCGGCAAGTTCTGCCAGGCGCTGGCCGCGTGCGCCGAACGGCTGGATCGCGGCGTGCGCGTCGCGGCCGAGCTGCGCAGCGAGTTCGCGCGACGCGTCGAGCCCGATGATCGACACATAAGTAGGCTTGTCGTGCTGCGCATCCTTGCCGGCGGTCTTGCCGAGCGTGGCGGAATCGGCGGTGACATCCAGAATGTCGTCGACGACCTGGAATGCGAGGCCGATGGCGGCGGCGTAGTGGTCCAGCGATTCGAGCGCATCCGCACCCGGATGCGTGCCCGCGAGCGCGCCCATGCGCACCGACGCGCGCAACAGCGCACCCGTTTTCTTGCGATGCATCGTCTCGAGCTCGGGGCGCGACAGCTTGCGGCCGACGCTTTCGAGGTCGATCGCCTGTCCGCCCGCCATGCCGAGCGAACCGCTCGCGACTGCCAGCTCGCGCACGAGCGCGGCTTGCTGGCCATCGTCCAGACCATTGCCTTCGGCCGTCAACGCGACGAACGCCTGCGATTGCAGCGCGTCGCCGACGAGCAGTGCCGTCGCTTCGTCATATTGGATGTGTACCGTGGGCTTACCCCGGCGCAGTGCGTCGTCGTCCATGGCGGGCATGTCGTCATGCACCAGCGAATAGACGTGGATCATCTCGAGCGCCGCGCTCGCCGCTTCCACGGCCGGCGCGCTCGCGCCGGTCAGTTCGCCGGCCGCGTGGACGAGGAGCGGTCGCACGCGCTTGCCGCCGCCTAGCACCGCATAGCGCATGGCCTCATGCAGACGCGCCGGCGCGACGTCCGTGCCCGGCAGATAGTGTTCGAGCGCCGTCTCGACGCGATCGAGCGTCACGCGCATCCATTGTTCGAAGTTCATAGGTCGTCGTCCCCGTTGTCGTTTGTCGCTCCGGCACCCTGGGTGGCGCGCTGTACCTCGGCGGGCAGCGGCTTGAGCGTCTCGCCATCGAGAACGCGTACCTGCTGCTCGACTTTTTCGAGCTGCTGTTGGCAAAAGCCCACAAGCGCCGCGCCGCGGCGATAGGCCGCGAGCGATTCCTCGAGACTCAGCGCGCCCTCTTCCATGCGCGCGACAAGCGATTCGAGTTCCTCCAGCGCCGACTCGTAATTCTCCGGAAGCTGCGCGGCGTCCGCGCCTTGCGCGTCGCCGGTTTGCTCGACTGTTTCCTGGACAGCGGTCTTCGCCATGAATCGTGGATGTGCAATTGAATTTTTGGAACCAAGTCGCACATTCTACGGCAAAAGACAAATTTTCGACCCGCATCCCGTCCGCGCGGAACCACCACGAGTGCTTTGCCGGATTGTCCGCCAAACGTCGCGGAGCGTGCCATCCGCATTCGTCTGCGTGGCGATTGCGAGGAACTCTCGCGACAATTTATACCCAAATCAAGGCCTTAAGTACCCCAAGGAGGGGGATTTCGGTATAATCGCGGGCTCCCTAAATCGAATCTTCGATGGTTGGGTTGTTCACTGCTTTCACGTTTTCATCGGGAGTGGGAATGTCCAATCTGAGCAATGCATTGCAGCTGAATGCCATTCACAGTCAGCTGCCAGTCACGGCTTACTTTGACGAAGCGCTTCTTACGCGCGAACTCGACACACTTTTCAAGCAAGGTCCACGCTACGTCGGGCACGAACTCATGGTGCCCGAAGCGGGAAACTATTTCGCGCTTCCGGGCGAAGGCGAAGGGCGCGTGCTCGTTCGTAATCAGCAGAACAATATCGAGCTGCTGTCGAACGTGTGCCGTCATCGTCAGGCGATCATGCTCAATGGCCGCGGCAGCACGGAGAACATCGTCTGCCCGCTGCATCGCTGGACCTACGATCTCGACGGTCAGCTGCTCGGCGCGCCGCATTTCGCGGACAAGCCCTGCCTGAACCTCGGCAAGACTTCGCTGCAGAACTGGCAAGGCCTGCTCTTCGAATCGGAGGGCCGCAACGTCGCCGCGGATCTCGCGAGACTTGGCACGGCGCGTCATTTCGACTTTTCGGGCTTCATGTTCGATCACGTCGAAGTGCACGAGTGCAACTACAACTGGAAGACCTTCATCGAGGTCTATCTCGAGGACTATCACGTCGCGCCGTTCCATCCGGGCCTCGGCAGCTTCGTGTCGTGCGACAACCTCGAGTGGGAATTCGGCGACTGGTACAGCGTCCAGACCGTCGGCGTCCACAAGAATCTGGAGAAGCCGGGCAGCCCGACGTACCGCAAGTGGCACGACGAGGTCCTGCGCTTCCGCAACGGCACGCCGCCCGAATTCGGCGCGATCTGGATGGTGTATTACCCCGGTCTGATGATCGAGTGGTATCCGCACGTGCTGGTCGTATCGTGGCTCATTCCGCACGGCACGCAGAAGACGACGAACATCGTCGAATTCTATTACCCCGAGGAAATCGCGCTCTTCGAGCGTGAGTTCATCGAGGCGGAACGCGCCGCATACATGGAAACCGCGCGCGAGGACGACGAAATCGCCGAGCGCATGGACGCCGGCCGTCGCGCGCTGATGTCGCGCGGCGAGAATCAGGTCGGCCCGTATCAGAGCCCGATGGAATCCGGCATGCAGCACTTTCACGAGTTCTTGCGGCATCAACTCGGGACCATCTGACGGCGGTTCCGGGTTTGCGTCGGACGTCGGCAAAAGACGGGCTTTCGAGCCCGTTTTTTCTTTTAGACTATTGGCTCATCCCCGCATTACAAGCGCCGCTTGAGGAGCCGTCATGCCGCACACCCACTACACCACGCTCATCTCGGCGACGAATCTCGCCGAACGGCTCGCCGCCGCGCCCGGCAGCATCCTCGTCTTCGATTGCCGCTTCGATCTCGCCGCGCCGGAATCGGGCGAAGCGGCTTATGCGCAAGGGCATATTCCCAGCGCGCACTATCTTCACCTGGATCGCGATCTGTCCGGCGTCAAGACCGGCACGAACGGGCGTCATCCGCTGCCCGAACGCGCCGCGCTCGTCGCAAAGCTGGCGAGTTTCGGCCTGAACGAAGGTCAGCAAGTGGTTGCGTACGATGCGCAAGGCGGCATGTACGCCGCGCGTGTCTGGTGGCTGCTGCGCTGGCTCGGCCACGATTCCGTCGCGCTGCTCGATGGCGGCCTGCAGGCGTGGGAAGCCGCGGGCAATTCGCTCGACAGCGCCGTGCCGCCGAAGACGCAAGGCACGTTCAAGGCCGGCGCACCGCTCCAGGTGACCATCGATGCGCAGGCGATCGAGCGCGGCATCGGCACGCGCGACCATCTGCTGATCGATGCCCGCGCCGCCGACCGTTATCGCGGCGAGAACGAAACGATCGATCCCGTCGGCGGACATATCCCCGGCGCGCTCAATCACTTCTTCAAGAACAACCTGACGACGGAAGGCCGCTTCAAGACCGCGCACGAGCTGCGCGAGGCGTTCGGCTCGCTGGTCGGCACGACGCCGGCAGACCGCATCGTGCTGCAATGCGGATCAGGCGTGACGGCGTGCCATAACGTGCTCGCGATGGAAATCGCGGGCCTGCATGGCGCGGCGCTCTATCCGGGCTCGTGGAGCGAGTGGAGCGCCGATCCGGGCCGACCGGTCGCGACCGGCCCGAATCCCTGAACGTCGTTATTTGACGCCGTGCTCGCGGAACCACGCGAGCGCGCGCTTCCAGCCGTCTTCCGCGTCGGCCTTGCGATAACTCGGACGGTAATCCGCGAAGAACGCATGCGGCGCGTCGTCGTAGACGACGAACTGCGAGTTCTTCGCCGGCGGCGGGTCGTTCGCGAGCGCCTGCTTCATCTGCTCGATGGTGTCCTGCGGGATGCTCTGATCCTGCCGGCCATACAGCCCGAGCACCGGCACCTTGAGCTGGCTCGCGAGGTCGATGGGATTGCTCGGCGTGTTCTCGGTCTTGTTGCCGACGAGCCGCCCGTACCACGCCACCGCCGCCTTCAGGTTGGGATTGTGCTCGGCATAGAGCCAGGCGATGCGCCCGCCCCAGCAGAATCCGGTGATGCCGATGCGCTTCGGATCGCCGCCATGCTCGCCCGCCCATTTGACGGTCTGGTCGATGTCGGAGATCACCTGCGAATCGGGCACCTTCGACACCAGTTGCTCGTTCAGTTGCTGCATCGACTTGTACGCCGATGCATCGCCCTGACGCGTGTAGAGATCCGGCGCGATGGCCAGATAACCCTGCTTCGCGAAGCGCCGGCAGACATCGGCGATATGCTCGTGGACCCCGAAAATCTCGTGAATCACGATGATCACCGGCAGATGCGTCTTGCCCTTCGGCTGCGCGCGATACGCGGGCACGAGCGTGCCGTCCGCACCGCGTATGCCAATCGCGCCCGCTTCCAGCCCGTCGGAATCGGTATGAATGGTTTGCGCCGACACCGGCAGCACGGCGGCCGCGAAGCCGGTGCCGAAGGTCGCCTTGATGAACGTGCGCCGATTGAACGGAACGTGCGGAATGAGGCTGTCGACTTCAGGGTCTAGCATGAATAGCTCCCGCGGCGGGGCCGTCGCGTCACTTTCGCGATCGAGCGCGACGGCGTGGATCCTTGAAACCGCGCGACGTGCTCGAGGCTGCACGCGGCGCGGCGCTGCACGACGAAGAACGCGCGCCCTCGATCGGGCGCGCCGCCCATTCTAAACAGCTTTGAACGAATGACGCAGGCGTTCTATTCCGTGTCAGTGCAGTTTCACGCGTGGCGCGGTGGAGCGGCGCAGCCAGTGCGCGACGGTATCGAGCACCATGCGCGCATAGCCGTGCAACGCGGCGACGTGCAGCCGGTAGAGCGACATGTACATGAAGCGCGCGAAGAGCCCTTCGATCAGCATGTTGCCGCCGATCAGCCCGCCCATCAGATTGCCGACCGCGCTGTAATGCCCGAGCGACACCAGCGAGCCGAAATCGCGATACGTGTATTCGGGCAGCGGCTTGCCCTGCAACATCCGCTCGAACGACTTGAACAGGAAACTCGCCTGCTGATGCGCGGCCTGCGCGCGCGGCGGCACGTTGCGCTCGTTGCCGGGCCACGGACACGCGGCGCAATCGCCGAGCGCGAAGACGTTGTCGTCGGTTTCGGTTTGCAGCGTGCGGCGCACGATCAGTTGGCCGAGGCGAGTCGTCGGCAGACCTTCGAGATTGGAAAGGATCGCGGGGGCCTTGATGCCCGCCGCCCAGACCGTGAGATCCGCGCGAATCATCTTGCCGCTCGCCGTGCGGATCGTGTCGCGCGAAACCTCTGCGACCGTTTCGCCGGTCATCAGCTTCACGCCGACCTTGGTGAGCAGTTCCGCCGTCGCGCTGGACACGCGCTCCTGCAGCGCGGGCAGAATGCGCGGCCCGGCTTCGATCAGCACGATGCCGATATCGTGTTTCGGATCGAGCTTGTGCAATCCGTATGCGGAAAGCACCTGCGCGGTGTTGCGCAGTTCCGCCGACAATTCGACGCCTGTCGCACCGGCGCCGACGATCGCCACCTGGATGCGCGGCACCGGATCGACGCCGGGATCGTCCTCGCCGTCCTCCACGCCCGCCGCGACCGGTTCCGGCGCGAAGTGCTCGGCGCGCATGCATGCCGCGATCAGGCGCTTGCGGAAGAGTTCAGCCTGACCGACGGTATCGAGCGCGATCGAGTTTTGCTGCGCACCTTCGACGCCGAAGAAATGCGTCGTACTGCCGATAGCGATGACGAGCGTGTCGTACTCCAGCTCGCGCTCGGGCAGCAGCTCGCCGGCTTCTTCATCGCGCAATGCGCCGATCGTGATGCGCTTTGCCGCGCGATCCAGTCCGACGAGGTCGCCCTGCTGGAATTCGAAGCCATGCCACAGCGCTTGCGCCGCGTATTCGAGTTCCTGCGTGAAAGGGTCCATGCTGCCCGCTGCGACTTCATGCAGGAGCGGCTTCCAGATATGCGTCGGATTGCGGTCGACGAGCGTGACTTGCGCTTTGGGCGGGGTCTTGCTGTCCGTCGAGCCGAAACGGTCGCCGAGACGAGTCGCGAGTTCGAGGCCGCCAGCCCCTCCGCCGACGATGATGAAGCGATGCATGGATCTCTCCCTGTGCTTTTATATTGGATCGGCCTTCGTGCTGTTCTTCCTCGACTGACTTATTGTGCGTGAGCTTCGATGACAGTCACAAGCGTGTCACCAACATGTCGGGCATATGCGACATCCGCCGCATATGCCTTGCGCAAAGAATTTCAGTGCGCCTTCAGTGCGCTTCTTCCCAGTTGTTGCCGACACCCACTTCCGCGACGAGCGGCACCTTCAGCTTCGCGACGCCGCACATCAGTTCAGGTAAGCGCTTCCTGACCTCGGGCAGCGCTTCCTCGGGCACTTCGAGCACGAGTTCATCGTGCACCTGCATGATCATCTTCGCGCCGATGCCCGACGCTTCCAGCCAGTCCTGCACCGCGATCATGGACAGCTTGATGAGATCGGCGGCGGTGCCCTGCATCGGCGCGTTGATCGCGGCGCGCTCTGCCGCCTGACGGCGCGGCCCGCTGCCGCCGTTGATCTCGGGCAGCCACAGACGCCGGCCGAACACGGTCTCGACGAAGCCATTCGCCTTCGCGCTCACGCGCGTGTTCTCCATATACGCCGCGACGCCCGGATAACGCGCGAAATAGCGGTCGATATAAAGCTTCGCCGCATCGCGCGTGATACCGAGATTCGACGCGAGGCCGAACGAACTCATGCCGTAGATCAAGCCGAAGTTGATGACCTTCGCGATGCGCCGCTGATCGTTATCGACTTCGAGCGGCGTGACGCTGAACACTTCCGACGCCGTCGCGCGATGCACGTCCTCGCCTTCCTTGAACGCGCGCATCAGCGATTCATCGCCGGAAATATGCGCCATGATGCGCAGTTCGATTTGCGAGTAATCCGCCGACACGATCTTCCTGCCCGGCGGCGCGATGAACGCTTCGCGAATGCGCCGCCCTTCGCCCGTGCGCACCGGGATGTTCTGCAGGTTCGGCTCGTTCGACGACAGGCGCCCCGTCACCGCGACGGCCTGCGCATAGTTCGTATGGACGCGCCCCGTCGATGCGTTCACCATGCGCGGCAGCTTGTCCGTATACGTGGACTTGAGCTTCGACAGCCCGCGATGTTCGAGCAGCACCTTCGGCAACGGAAAGTCTTCCGCGAGCTTTTGCAGCACTTCTTCATCGGTGGAAGGCGCGCCGCTCGGCGTCTTCTTCACGACCGGCAATTGCAGCTTCTCGAAGAAGATCTGGCCGATCTGCTTCGGCGAACCGAGATTGAATTCGCCGCCCGCGAGTTCGTAGGCTTGCGCCTGCAAATCGATGAGACGCTTCGCGATCTCGTTGCTCTGCGTATCGAGCCGCGCGCGATCGATCAGTACACCGTTGCGTTCCATCTTGCGCAGCACGCGCGAGGTCGGCAATTCGATGTCGCGATACACGTGCAACAGACCTTCCTCACGCGCCACTTGCGGATAGAGCGCCTGATGCAGACGCAGCGTGATATCGGCGTCTTCGGCTGCATAGGCGGCGGCCTTGTCGAGCGGCACTTCGTCGAAACCGATCTGCGATGCGCCCTTGCCCGCGACGTCTTCGTACTTGATCGTCTTCACGCCGAGATGCCGCAACGCGAGGTTGTCCATGTCGTGCGGACGATGCGACTCCAGCACGTACGATTGCAGCAGCGTGTCGTGCTCGACACCGCGCATTTCGATGCCGTAGTTCGCGAGCACCTGCTCGTCGTACTTCAGATGCTGACCGACTTTCTTCTTCGATGCGTCTTCGAGCCAGGGCTTGAGCTTCGCGAGCACTTCATCGCGCGGCAATTGCTCGGGCGCATCCGGCCCGCGATGCGCGACCGGAATGTAGGCCGCGTGGCCGGGCTCGGTCGACACCGACATGCCGACGATCTGCGCGGTCATCGGATCGAGCGACGTGGTCTCGCTGTCGAAGGATGTGAGCTCCGCTTCATTGATGCGCTTAAGCCATGCGTCGAACTGCTCCCACGTCTGCACCGTCTCGTAGTGATGCACGATTTCGGTGACTTCGGCGGGCGGCGTGTCGGTCGGACCTTCGACGGCATCGGCGATTTCGACTTCGCGCAGCCATGTCTTGAAGCCGTGACGCATGAACACGTCGCGCAACTCGTCGCGCGATTCGGGACGCGCCAGAAGCGTGCCTTCGATCGACTCGATCTGTGAAGCGAGGTCGCATTCCGTGTGCACGGTGACGAGCTTTCGCGCCATCGGCAGGAAGTCCAGAGCCTTGCGCAGATTGTCTCCTACCGCACCCTTGATCTCGCCGGCATGTTCTACGATGCCATCAAGGGTGTCGTATTGCGTGAGCCATTTGAGCGCTGTCTTGGGACCGCACTTCTCGACGCCCGGCACGTTATCGACGGTATCGCCGATGAGCGACAGATAATCGACGATCCGCTCCGGCGGCACGCCGAACTTCGCGAGCACGCCGGCACGGTCGAGCGTTTCGTTGGTCATCGTATTGATGAGGGTGACATGATCCGTCACGAGTTGAGCCAGATCCTTGTCGCCCGTCGACACGATCACCTTCATGCCGCGCTTCTCGGCTTCGACAGCGAGCGTGCCGATGACGTCGTCGGCCTCGACGCCCTCGATCATCACGAGCGGCCAGCCGAGCGCGCGCACGGCGACGTGAATGGGCTCGATCTGTCTGGAGAGGTCTTCCGGCATCGAGGGCCGGTTGGCTTTGTACTCGGCGTACCAGTCGTCGCGGAAAGTCTTGCCTTTGGCATCAAATACGCACGCGCTATACTCTGCATTGATTTCGCGCCGCAAGCGCCGCAGCATGTTGATCATGCCATACAGAGCGCCGGTGGGCCCGCCGTCGGGGCCTCGCAAGTCCGGCATCGCATGGTAGGCCCGGTACAAGTAGCTAGAACCGTCGACCAATAGCAGGGTCTTACCTTCAAGACTTAGTTCTTCAGGCATTATGAACAAGAGAAAAGTGATTCCGAGTCTGCGATCACTCGCAGATCAAGAGCGCGCGACGGCCAAGAAGGCTCGCGCATCGTGGCAGATGTTCACGATTATGGCAGAGTTTATCGAGGCGACCGAGTACCTCTCGGAGATTCGCCCTGCCATCAGCATCTATGGTTCGGCGCGTCTGAAACCGGAGTCGCCGTACTATCAGCTCACGATCGAAATCGCGCAGAAATTCTCCGACGCGGGCTTCGCCGTCATATCCGGCGGCGGGCCGGGCATCATGGAAGCGGCCAATAAAGGCGCGCACGCGGGCAAGTCGCCTTCTGTCGGCCTCAATATCGAACTGCCGCACGAGCAATCGGGCAATCAGTGGCAGGACATCTCGCTGCGCTTCCGTCACTTCTTCACGCGCAAGGTGACATTCGTGAAGAACTCGGATGCCGTCGTGGTGATGCCGGGCGGCTTCGGTACGCTGGATGAGCTCGCCGAAGTGCTGACGCTCATTCAGACCAAGAAGTCGCGTCATGTGCCGATCGTGCTCGTCGGCGCGGAGTTCTGGGCCGGACTGCTCGACTGGTTCAAGAACACGCTTCTGACCAACGGCGTGATCAGCCCGAAGGATCTCGATCTGATGCAGGTGATCGACGATCCGGATCAGGTGCTCGATGCCGTGCTGCGGTTCTATGAAGATCGCGAAGATTCGGTCGAGCAGCCGGCGGAAGGTAAGTCGGATGAGGATCGGATGTTTTATCTTTGACGCGGTAGCACCAACCGTGCGAAAGGCCGTGTGCGCACACGGCCTCGAGCTTGAAATTGTTGTAGCGCGCTTCTCATATCCCCGCACCGCAATGCCGCGGTATCATACATTTCCACAAAATATAGTTATCCGAAATGTATCCTAGCGCCCGCGCGGGCAGTTAGCCCTGCGTCTTGGCGCTCGCCATCGAAACTCGCATACGACAGTCAGGCACATGTCGATTTTTGCGTTTGTCGATAGCTTTCACTGATTAAATCTGGCTTTTCGAGAGATAGCGCCCCGATCGGAACGCCCTTGCCTTTGCCAGAAATGGCAAGCCCGGACCCAACATGAAACATTTGTCGAATCGACCATTGCGGCTGGCCGCCGCCGCGGCCTTGGTCATCTCACTGCTCGCCGCCTGCGACCAATCGAAAAACCCTTCGAATACCGCGCCAGCATCCGTCGCCCAGGATAGCAAGATCACGCTGCTCAAGGACATCTCCGGCGTATGGACTCCGACCGCGACTCCCGGCCTGACCACGATCTACTACGCGGATAACCGCTTGCAGATCCTCCAGGGCGACACGCCGCTGGCCGTCACCCTGGGCGACGTGGACCCCGCCGAGGAAACGGTCAACGTCAACACAGTGGCGCGCGGCAAGGAAGAGATTCTGACCATCCGCAGAAAGTGGAACTCCGATCACACCGCCTACAACCTGTCGATGACCGGCGGCGATGGTTACCAGGAGACACTTGGCTTCGTGCGTCGAATCAGCAATGATGATCTGAACAGGATCAGCAGGCTCACTGTGGCAAAGACGCCTGCGCCGCAGCCTTCGCAGCCCGTCGAAACCTCGCCCGCTTCCGTCGCTCCGAGCGATCGCGGCGTCATCGATATGTGGCTGAGCGGTATCGACATGAACATGCGCTCGTGCCCCGGCTCGACTTGCGCGGCCGTCATCATCGTGCCGAAAGATTCGAAATTGAGCGCCGATACGTCGACGATTCGCAACGTCACCGAATCGTCGGGCGCGAACACGCCTTGGGTACGCGTTACTTACGAGGGCGCGTACTGCACGCCGGCCGAGCTGGATCAACAGACCGGCTGTACACCGTCTCACGGCACCGAAGCGCCCGTCACCGGCTGGATGAACTACAGCCGACTGCTGTCGGCCCCACGCGTGCAGCAATAATCACTTCGCGGGCGGCATCCTGCGCCGCCCGCCTTTTTGTTAGTTCAGCCACGTCACTGAAACGCCACTTCCGCAAAGCTTCGCAACTTGCGCGAATGCAGCTTCGACAACCCGTTCTCGCGCAGCAACTCCATCGCCTTCACACCGATCTGCAAATGCTGATCCACCTGCGCGCGATAAAACTGATCGGCCATGCCGGGCAGCTTCAGTTCGCCATGCAGCGGCTTGTCCGACACGCATAGCAACGTCCCATACGGCACGCGGAAACGGAACCCGTTCGCCGCGATCGTCGCGCTCTCCATGTCGAGCGCCACCGCCCTGCTCTGCGACAACCGACGCACCGGCTCGCGATGATCGCGCAATTCCCAGTTGCGGTTATCGACGCTCGCGACCGTGCCCGTGCGCATCACGCGCTTCAGCTCGACGCCTTCGAGTTTCGTCACCTGCGCGACCGCGCGCTCGAGCGCGACCTGCACTTCCGCGAGCGCCGGCACCGGCACCCACAGCGGCAGATCGTCATCGAGCACGTGGTCTTCGCGCACATAGCCGTGAGCGAGCACGTAATCGCCCAGACGCTGCGTGTTGCGCAAGCCCGCGCAGTGCCCGAGCATGATCCACGCATGCGGCCGCAACACCGCGATGTGATCCGTGATCGTCTTCGCGTTCGACGGCCCCACGCCGATATTCACCATCGTGATGCCGCTGCCGTCCGCACGCTTCAGGTGATACGCGGGCATCTGCGGCAGACGCGCGGACGCCGTGCCTTCCTCCGGCTGCTCGCCGAGATTCGCGTTATACGTGACGACATCGCCGGGTTCGACGAACGACGAATACTCGCTGCGATACGCACGCGTTTCCTCGTCGTCGGCGCGCGACATCATCGTGCGGCCGAGCTTCACGAACTCATCGATATAGAACTGGTAGTTCGTGTACAGCACGTAGTTCTGAAAGTGCGTGGGCGACGTCGCCGTGTAGTGTCTCAGCCGATGCAGCGAAAAATCGACGCGCGCCGCCGTGAACAGCGCGAGCGGATGCGGCTCGCCCGGGCCCGGCTCGTACGTGCCGTTGACGATGCGATCGTCGAGCAGCGCGAGATCGGGCGTATCGAAGATATTTCGCATCGCGAGCAGCCGGTCGCGATCGAGATCGCCTTCGAGATGAATGCCTTCGGCGAATGCGAAGTGAATCGGAATCGGATGCGCGGACACGCCCACTTCGAGGCCCACATGATGATTTTTCGTGAGCAGTCGCAATTGCTCGCGATAGTAATCGCCAAAGAGATCGGGACGCGTGAGCGTCGTTTCATAGATGCCCGGGCCCGCCACGAAACCATACGAGCGCCGCGAATCGATCTGCGTATTCAGCTCGGTACGCACGCGCACGAACGGATAGCACGCGCGCACGCGATGCGTGAAGCGTTCGTTGCGGCGATAGCGCGCGAACGCATCGCGCAGAAATGCGGTATTCGCTTCATAGATCGACGAAAGGCGCGTGACGGCCGCAGCGGGATCGTCGAAGGATTCGGTCGGAAAATCGTTGGCAGGCGTGCCCTGTGTGCTTTGAGTCCGGTCGTTTGTCATGATCTTGTGTGTTCTTCAAATGCCCTCGTGGTGAATCGACATTAACACGGAAGAAAGTGCGAACCATGAAGTCCCTCTTTGCGTGAGTGCGTGCGATCACACCTCGCAACACCTTTTTGGTTTCCGAAGTCAAAATTCGCGAAACCAGCGCAAAATAAGGCGTTGACCCAGCGCGAGTCACTGAGTCCGCAACCGTTTTGTTAGAATCCGGCCATCGCCTGGAGAACCATCATGAAGCCGCACCTTTGCGCCGCCGCCGCGGCAGTCCTCGCCGCAACAAGCTTCGGCGCATTCGCGCAGCCGGCGCAGGCCGGCAGCACGGCACCCCAACCGGCGACCCAGAAAATGTCGCCGGAAGAAGCCGCTGGCCTTCCGGATCTGAAAGCCATCAATCGCCCGCCCGCGAATGTCAGCTCGAAAGTCGAGATTTCGCCGCCGCGCACGCCGAGCTATCACGAATTGAGCACCAACGGCACCGAAATCACCGAATTCCGCGACAAAGGCAAACCCGTCGAAATCGATGTGCATTCCAATTTCGGCACGCGCTATCAGATGAGCGCGCCGGCCGACACATCGCCGCAAGTGCGCGACAACGGCAAGGCGAGCACGCGCCTGCCATCGATCAACCTGCATTACTGATCCCGTATCGCTCTCGGACCCGCTCTTTCCGGGCGGGTCGCGGCACTGTGGCTCCTTGCCCGGCGCCTCCGTTCACAGGCCTCTTCCCGGCCGTCCAACCTGACCGACGCTTTCCCGCATGGCCGTCTTCACTCCCGTCACCAACGCCGATCTCGGCGACTGGCTGCAAGACTACGATCTCGGCGACGTCGTCGAATTTCGCGGCATCCAGTCGGGTATCGAGAACAGCAACTTTTTTCTCACGACGACGCACGGCGAGTACGTGCTCACGATCTTCGAGAACCTCACGGCGACGCAACTGCCGTTCTATCTCGATCTGATGCGGCATCTGGCGTCGCATCGCGTGCCCGTCCCCGATCCGATGCCGCGCCGCGACGGCTCGCTCTTCGGCATGCTGCACGGCAAGCCCGCGAGCATCGTGACGAAGCTCGAAGGCGCGCCCGAACTCGCGCCGACGCCCGCGCACTGCATCGAAGTCGGCCAGATGCTCGCGCGCATGCATCTGGCGGGCCGCGATTTTCCGCAGCATCAGCCTAATTTGCGCAGCCTTTCGTGGTGGCAGGAGAAGGCGCCTTCGATTGTCGATTTCCTGAGCCGCGAGCAGCGCGATCTGTTCGAGAGCGAACTTGAGCATCAAGCGGCGTTCTTCGGCTCGGCGGATTACGCATCGCTGCCCGATGGCCCGTGTCACTGCGATCTGTTCCGCGACAACGTGCTGTTCGCCCACGGCCGCGAGCACGCGCGGCTCGGCGGCTTCTTCGATTTCTACTTCGCGGGCGTCGACAAATGGCTCTTCGACGTCGCCGTGACCGTAAACGACTGGTGCATCGACCTCGCCACGGGCACGCTCGATTCGGCGCGCGTCGATGCGATGCTGCGCGCATATCAGACCGTGCGCCCGTTCACGCCCGCGGAGGAGCGTCACTGGAACGACATGCTGCGCGCCGGCGCGATGCGCTTCTGGGTCTCGCGCCTTTTCGACTTCTATCGCCCGCGCGAAGCACAAATGCTGAACGCGCACGATCCCGGCCACTTCGAACGCATTCTGCGCGAACGCGTCAAAGCCGCTTCTCCCGTTAATCGATAACCTAGCCACATGCGACTGATCGAAGTTCCCGCCAAGACCGGCTACGTGTGGTTCCGTCAGGGCATCTGGCTGTTCCGCCGCAACCCGTTTGCGTTTCTCACGGTGTTCTTCGCCTATTTGTTCGTGATGACGCTGATCTCGCGCGTGCCGCTCCTCGGCCCGCTCCTGCCGCTGCTCTTCATTCCGGGGATTGCGGTCGGCTTCATGGCGGCGTGCCGCAACACGATCGCGGGCAAGCCCGTCTGGCCGACCATACTCGTCGACGGCTTCCGTTCGTACGGCAGCGTCGTCGCGCGGCGGCTGCTCGCGCTGGGCGCGCTGTATATCGTCGCGATGGCGCTGATCTTCACGGCATCGGCGCTCGTCGATGGCGGCACACTGCTCAGCATCATGATGGGCGATGGCCCGAGCGGCGATCCGGAAACGGTCGCGGCGAGCTTCAGCCCGCTCGCAGTGCTCGTCGCGATGGGATGCTATGTTCCGGTCGCGATGCTGTTCTGGTTCGCGCCGATACTCGTCGCATGGCACGACGTGCCGCCCGCGAAGGCGCTGTTCTTCAGCCTCGTGTCGTGCTGGCGCAACCGCGGCGCGTTTATTTACTACGGCGTGCTGTGGATCGCTATCGCGCTCGCGGTGTCGTTCGGCCTGACCGCGCTGATGCAGGCGCTCGGCGCGGGTCAGGAAATGGCGCTGGCGGTGCTCATGCCCGCGTCCATCATCGTGACGACGGCGCTGTATTGCTCGTTTTACGCGACTTATCGCGGCTGTTTCGGGGTGCAGTCGTCGGACTCGCCCGACATTCCGGACGCGACCGGCACGCCCAGCACCTGACGGTGCCGCATCTGGCGGCGTCGCAAACAAAAATGCCGGCTCGAAAGCCGGCATTTTGCATTTACATCCCGCAGTGACGCCGAAATCTACCAGCGCACTTCAAACCGAGAAACTTAGTTCGCCATCCACGACGGGTGACGAGCGATCGCACGCTGATCCAGCTTTTTCATACGATATTCGAGATCGTAGATATCCGTGGCTTCGGCGAGATAGGCGTCGTCGCGCGCACGATCGCGCTCGTCGGCGGACTTGGTAAGGAACAGGAAAATGCGGCTAATCAGGAACATGGTGGACCTCGCTTGAATACTGGGGTTACTACCTATGAAACCGATTATAGGGTAATCCCTGATCAAACACCAGCCCTAACCGCTAGAAGATTGATACGAAAGACTAATTTGCAACACCTGAAACGCTCGGCGGCGACCTCAAGCGACGTATGCGCCGCGCGCAGCCTCGCTGGGGCGCCGCTGGTGCTTGAAGAACTCCCACATGACCGCAGCCGAATCCGGCCCCTTGGACGAATGGAACGCGACGGTATCGTCGCCACCGGCCCATGAATGCCCGAGGCCGCGCACGATCGACGTCTTCACGACGCGCCGGCTGTTCTTGAAGTAATCGGTCACGACGCCGTCTGGATGCTTTTCCTCGCGCGCCTCGCCTGCGCGGCGATTGCCCGCCGCATCGATGAAACCGTTCAGCCGCAGAAACTGTTTCGCCAGTTGCGCGGCATTGGCTGCCGTCACCACGGAATCCAGTTCACCGTGCACGATGATCGCAGGCATGCCCGGATAATCGCGGACGTCGACGGCAGCGTCGATCAGCGCGACAGGATCGCTGCGCGCGCCACGACGCATCACATCCATCGCACCGATGGCCGAGCGCGCCTCGCCGAACACCACGCCCGAATGCAGGCCGACGGCGGCGAACATGTGCGGATAGCGCACGGCGAGCAGCGCCGCAAGCCCTGCACCGGCCGACATCCCCGCGACATACACGCGCTCCGCATCCAGATCGTGCTGCTCGACGACCGCATTCACCAGCGATACGACCGACGCCGCCTCGCCGCCGCCGCTCCCGGCATCGTCATACCAACGCCAGCAGCGATGCGCGTGATCGTGCTTCGACTGCTCGGGGAACAACACGGCGAAACCGAATCTGTCGGCGAGAAGATTGATGCGCGTGCCTTGCGCGAATTCGTCGGCGTTCTGCTTGCAGCCGTGCAGCATCACGACGAGCGGCATCGGCTCGGGCCCGGCTTTGGGCGGCATATAGAGCGCGTACGACATGTGATTCACGAAGCGCCCGGCCGTGGGCGGCGCCGAGTGGTACGAGCGCGCCCACTTGCCGCGCGCCCAGGCCGACGCACGCGGACGAACGCGCGATTCACGCGCCGCCGGTCGCGCGGCGGCACCGGGCGCGACCGTCGCTTTCGCGGCCGTGCGTGGCTTCAGCTTCGACTTGGTGGTCTTCACGCGCGCGGGCTTGGCTGCCGCGCGGGGCTTCGGTGAGCGAATCGCGTCCACCTGGCCGGCGACCAGGCGTCTCAAGCCGCGCAACCAGAGCTTGGTAAGGCTTTTTGACATTGGGCTGGGTCCTCCACAAACGTGCAATCGGATGACGCGTCGAAACGCGTCGGGTTGTGCAGTGCACAATAGCACTAAACCGCGTTGACGACGCGCGCCCCGACCTCACATATCGGGATGAATTAACAGCAATTCAACAAAAAAGCCAAAATTAAACGAAAGTTACGCGATGTAACGACAAGCCGCTCTGAACTAGCGCGCATAATTCAGCATGTTCCCAAGCGTTATACTGCTATAAATTTGCGGCGTCGCATTTGACGTACTTCCGAAGTCGCGGGCCATTTCTGGCGTGGCTGCCGCACTGCAGCAACCCTCATTCCCAAGAGTAGCAATGAACGTGGATTTATCTTTTTCCGCCTGGATTTTCGTGACCGCGCTCGGCAGCGTCGGCGTGATGGGGCCGGTTGCGCTCATCGTCGCCGCGTGGCTCGCGCTCGGCTATCGCTGGAAATACGCTGGCGCGTGGCTCGCGCTGCTCGGCGCGGCGAGCGGCCTCGTCGCGTTGAGCAAGATCGCTTTCATCGGCTGGGGAATCGGCGTGCGTCACCTCGATTTCACCGGCATCAGCGGACATGCGTTGATGTCGACGGCGGTTCTGCCCGTCGCGATTTTCGTCGCGCTTCTGCCCATGCGTGGTGCAGTGCGCGCCATCGGCGTCGCGCTCGGTCTGATGCTGGGAATCTGGGTCGGCGTGTCGCGCGTCGTGCTCGATGCGCATTCGGTTTCGGAGGTGGTCGCGGGCTGCGCGCTCGGCGCGGTGGTCGCGCTCGCGTTCGTGTGGATCGCGTGGCGGGCCGAGTCCGGCAAGCTCGCGCCCGCGCCCGTCGCCGCGAGTCTCGCGGCGGTCGTCGTGGCCTTGCATGGCGTGCCCGTGCCGACGCAGCACTGGATCACGGAAATCGCGCTCGGACTGTCGGGCCACGAGCGTCCTTATGTGCGAGCGAGCTGGAAGGCGAAGACCTTTCGCGCGCCGGATCGCCGCACCGAATTGCCGCCGGAGCAACGCGCGGCCGCCTGATGCGGCCGCCGCGCCCGCACTGCGCGCGGCTTAGTCGTTCACGCCGATGATCACGCTCGACGCCTTGATCACCGCCACGGCCTTCTGACCTTGCGCGAGGCCGAGCGTATCGGCGCTCTGGTTCGTGATGATCGCGGTGATGGTCGTGCCGCCGTCGAGCGACAGCGACACTTCCGCATTGACCGCGCCCTTCGTCACGCTGGCAACCGTGCCGCGCAACTGATTGCGCGCCGACAGCTTCGCGTTCGTGTCTTCCATCAGCATGACCCACGACGCCTTGATGAGCGCGAACGCGTCGCCGCCTTCCTTCAGTCCGAGCGATTGCGTGCTCTCGTGCGTCACGACCGCGACGATCGTCTGGCCGCCCGGCAAGCCGAGTTCGATTTCATCGTTGACCGCACCGCGCGTGACTTTCGTTACCTTGCCGGCCAGTTGGTTGCGTGCGCTTGTTTTCATGCCTAGTCTCCCGATCAGTTGCCAATCATGGGCGAAGCCTTCGATGGCCGCGCCCGCCCGTTCCAGAAATTTTCGATGCTCGCGTTCGATCGCGCGGAACGTGTCGATGAGACGAAGCGCGGCCGGCGTGAGCACCGTGCCGCCGCCGCCCTTGCCGCCGACCGCGCGTGTCACGAGCGGCTCGCCGGCCAGATTGTTCATCGTATCGACTGCATCCCACGCGGCCTTGTAACTCATGCCGACGGCCTTCGCCGCGCCGGTGATCGATCCCGCGTCGCGAATCGCCGCCAGAAGCGCGATGCGCGCCGCGCCGCCGAGCGTCTCGGTGCCGCTTCGCAGCCATACGGAGCCGCCGAGTTCCAGCGGATCGCGCACGTTCGACGGTGCTGTCTTACTCATCTGTCGCCTTTGCGGACGGTGCCGGATCAATGAACGCGTGACGCATTATATCGATGCCTTCACACGCGGACGACGCATCGAACGAAGCAGCCGCTCGCCCTCCTGCGCGTCCTTCCTCGCCGACGCCGCGCCCCACGCCCGCGCGAAACCGCGCTGATAATCGCCGGCTTCCGGAATCGACGCGAGCCGATCGGCGGCGACGGCCGCGTCGTTCGCTTCGCCTAGCGCCGTCTGCAACTCGCCGAGCAGCTTCGCGGTGTCCTTGCGCGTGCGCCGCGACGTGACCGAGCGGAAAAATTCGAGCGCATAGCGCAGCCGCTTTGCATGAATGCGCACGCGATGTCGCTCATGCGCTTCGAGCGATGCGAGATCGGGCACGCGCGCGATGCGCCGGTAGTCCTTGCGGATGCGCTTTTCGGCATAGCTGACGAAGCGCGTCGGCGACTCGTCCTCTTGCGAGGCGAAGCGGGCGAGCCATTCGACGAACGCGAGCGTGAGACGCGCGTAGCGCTTCGACGCGAGCGCATCGCGCACCTTGTCCCGCGCGACGCGGCGCTTCACTTCCGCAGCGGCGATGAGCGTCTGCCAGCGCTCAGCGCTGTCGTCCGATTCGGCGTACGCGGGGAGCGTCTTGTCGACGAAAACGTCCCAGTCGCGCGCATGGGCTAGCAGGTCGCCGAACCACGTCAGATCGGGCGCGATGCGGGTGCTCCAGACATCATCAACATAATCGCGAAAGAGTTTCAGCAGTGTCTTGAGCCGCCGCTGCGCGACGCGCAACTGATGCACATGCTCGTCGCCGAGACCTGCGCGCGATGACGCCGCGTTGCCGAACCACTGCCCCGCCACCGACGACGCGATCGCGACGAACGCCTCGCGGCGCGTCGCGGTGCGCGGAAGATCGAGCGTCGCCGCGTACACCGGTTCCGCTTCCGACGCGTGCTCATCGTCCGGCGCGATGCAAAACGGCGCGGCATCGATCACTTCGCCCGCGACGCTGAAGACGGCATCGAGCGCACCGTTCACCGATGGCGCCGCGAGCCGCAACGTCGGCAGCGTCTGTGCGGACGTTTCGAGCGTCGCGAGGATGTCCGCGCCGCTCGCGTCGATGCGCCATTCGATGCGCTCGACTTCGAGCTCGGGCGCAAAAGCATCAGGCGTCGCGACGGTGTCGGGCTCCGCCTGCCGATACGCCTTCGCGAGCCGCCCGCGCAACGCTTCGTCGGCCTGCGCGAATTCGATCAGGGATGCCGACAGATCGTCGCCCGCAGGCCGCGCGAACGTCCGGTAACGCATGAAGCCGGGCATCGGCGCGCCTTCCGTCTCCACGGCGCACAGCGTGCGTGCGCCTTCCAGCGTTTCGACCGACAGCCGCCAGCCCGGCGCTTTCAGCGGAACCTCGCGCGTCGCAAAGCGCGTCGACAAGGATGTCGCGCCCGCGAACGCGGCGATGCGCTGCAACGTCTCCGCGAGCGCGCAGATCGATCCGTCGTCCGATCGGCTGGATTGCAGCGTCACCTCGACCCACATCGTCATGAAGTCTCCCGGAGCGGTCTCGCGCCGCCCGTCAATTCATACGAAAGGCTCGTATTTCCCGATTCATGAAATCGACACACGCACCGGGAAACATGGCCATTTGAGCTTCTGAAACGCTTCTCGTCTGCCTTTTCACCTTCCGATACGCCCTCGCGCAAGACCACCCAAGGACGCGACATGAACCAGATTGCCTTTCCCCAATCACGAGAAGGCCGCACGCTCGGCCAGCGGCTCGCGCTGCTGCTTTTCCTGCTCGCCATCGGCGTCGGCGCCGGCTACTGCGTCCTGCATCTGCTCGAAGATCTCGCGCCGGTGCGCGAATCGTCGGTGTTTCCGTATGTCCTGCTCGGCGTCGCGCTGCTGATCGCGCTCGGCTTCGAATTCGTCAACGGCTTTCACGACACCGCGAATGCTGTCGCAACCGTAATCTACACGCACTCTTTGACACCAAACTTAGCGGTTGTCTGGTCGGGCGCATGGAATTTCATCGGCGTGCTGATTTCGAGCGGCGCGGTCGCGTTCGGCATCCTGCAACTGCTGCCGGTCGAGCTGATTCTCGGCGTCGGCAGTTCGCAGGGCTTCGCGATGGTCTTCGCGCTCCTGATCGCGGCGATCATCTGGAATCTCGGCACCTGGGCGCTCGGTCTTCCTTCGTCCAGTTCGCATACGCTGATCGGCTCGGTGATCGGCGTCGGCCTCATGAATCAGATGTTGCACGGCACCAACGGCACGTCGGGTGTGGACTGGAGTCAGGCGATGTCGGTCGGCAAGTCGCTGCTGTTTTCGCCGATCATCGGCTTCGTCCTCGCGGGCTTTCTGCTTTATGTGCTGAAGCTCGTCGTGCGCGTGCCGGCGCTCTACAAGGAGCCGGAGAAGAACACGCCGCCGCCGTTCTGGATCCGCTGCCTGCTGATCCTCACCTGCACGGGCGTGTCGTTCGCGCACGGCTCCAACGACGGCCAGAAAGGCATGGGCCTCATCATGCTGATCCTGATCGGCACCGTGCCGACCGCCTACGCGCTCAACAAGGCCGTGACGGCGAACGAGACGCAGACCTTCGTCGCCGTGAGCCACAGCGCGTCCGACGTGCTGCAGCGCTACAGCAACGGCGCGGCGCCGGCAGCCGACGCGCGCGGCCAGGTCGAAAAATACGTGCAGACGAAAACGCTCGCGCCGGACACGATCGCGTCGCTGAAGAGCGTGGTCGATTCGATCGAATCGCAGATCCGCCCGAGTCAGACGATCGCCGACGTGCCGCAAGGCAACGTCCGCAACGTGCGCAACGAGATGTACATCGCGTCCGAAGCGCTGCGCATCATGGAGAAGCAGAAAGCGCCGGCCTTCTCCAGCGACGATGACGCCGTGCTCAACAACTACAAGAAGCAACTCGATCACGCGACCAAGTTCATTCCGACCTGGGTGAAGGTCGCCGTCGCGGTCGCGCTCGGTCTGGGCACGATGGTCGGCTGGAAGCGCATCGTCGTGACGGTCGGCGAGCGCATCGGCAAGACGCATCTGACGTACGGGCAAGGCGCGTCGGCGGAGCTCGTGGCGATGGTGACCATCGGCGCCGCCGATGTCTACGGCCTGCCGGTCAGCACGACGCACGTGCTGTCATCGGGCGTCGCGGGCACGATGGCCGCGAACGGCTCCGGCCTGCAATGGCGCACCGTGCGCAGCCTCGCGCTCGCGTGGATCCTGACGCTGCCGGTGTCGATCGCGCTCTCGGGCCTGCTGTTCTGGGCGTTCCGCGGCATCTTCTGACCGGTTCTTTGGGATGACTGCACGGCGGCTTTCAAGCGCCGTGCAACTTTTGCCCGCCCTGCCTCGTTTCGCCTCTCCTTTTCGACAATCGTATGCTCACGCGGGCGTTCGTTCGATCCGCGGAACGCCTTGTGCGACGGTCTTTCAGGCTCACTGGCACGACCGTTGCTCTTCTCCTCTCGTCGATCGCACATCTGATCGTGCCGGCGGCCACGAGCCGCCGTTCCCCTGGCGCATGACTGTCGATGACAGTTGGGAGGCTGCGCCGGACGCCGGTCCGTCCCGCGGTCATTTGAACAAAGGAGAAGTCGAATGACGATCGGAACCATACTGCTGATCATCCTGATCCTGCTTTTGATCGGCGCCATACCTTCCTGGCCGCACAGCCGCAGTTGGGGCTACGGGCCGAGCGGGATTCTCGGCGTCGTGCTGGTCGTGGTGATCGTTCTGTTGTTGATGGGTCGGTTGTGACATAGCGCGGTCAGTCTGGCCGCAAAAGCAAAAAGGGGCGCTCCGTTCGGGCGCCCCTTTTTGCTGTTCGTGCCGCGCGCACGCGTTCTAGACGCGCATCACCTGCCCGTTCGGCTCGATCTTGCGCGGAATGACCGGCACGGCCGGCTTCGGCGACGCCGACTTCGGACGCGGCGTGGCGGACGGCTGCTCGATGGCGGCCCTGTCGGCGACCTGCTTCACCGACGTGGCGCTCTTGTGCTTTTTCCTGGCTGCGGCGGTCTGCGCGGCCGCGTGCGTCTTGCTCTTGCCCTTGACGGACTGTGCTTCGGGAGGATTCCAGACTTCCGTGTAGCGCTCGGCCGCAAAGAGCGACGACGAGCCGATCAGAAGGACGACGATCAGGAATACGCGCTTCAAGTGATTCGCTCCAACGGTTAGTGGCCCGCTCTGCGCGAGAGGATGGCGTCGAGCGATTGCTCGGAGGTTTCCAGTTCGCGCAACGCGGCGTCTAGACGCTCGAGCGAGCGAGCGACGGATTGCCCGTCCTGCACGAAATCGGGCTCGCCTCGCGTGGCGTCGAACGCAACGTTGACCGCGCGCGTCGCGCGCATGAAACGTTCGAGCGCAGCCGCTTCGAGCGGATCGTTGCGTGGAATCATCGGCAGGCTCCCTGTTGCAGACAAGCTGTACGAATATACAGTAAGCCGTCGCCACGGCAAACAGGCGGCACGCGGCGTGGTGAAAATGCCGAAGCGCCTCTTGACCTGCGCTCGCGGCGTCTTTCGGCGGCATTTCGTCGCGGCTCGACGCGACGTCGCTCGCGATTAAGTCGCCCTTAATTCTCGCCCGACACACTCGTCTTGCGATCCGGCTCAATTGCCGCCGTCCGCATCGGACGGCCGGGTCATCACCGTGAGGAATGTGCCATGTCAGCCAACACCGCCGCGCGCCGAAGCTCTGCCAATCTCGCTCCGACGATGCGCAAACAATACGCGCTCACGCTGCGCGAATGCCGTCTCTCCCTGCCGGTCGAACCGCTGTGGGGACCGGCGTATCGCATGGTCGAATGGGTGCTGAAGAACGATCAGCGCGTGCAACGCCGCGTGCTCCCCGCCGATTGCACGCCCTCGCAGATCGCGGATGCGCTCAAGTCGCACGTGCCGGGCCGCCGCTACGGTCCCACCGACGACGACGGCTGATCCGTCGCTGCGAGTCGAAACATTCATGGCATGCTTGTATTAATCCAAATGTGGACTAATATGTGAAACAAGTTCCTTTGGAGACTTAACGACATGTCCAACGCCGCACGCGCCGAACTCGCGCCGGCCAGCCGCCCGGTGCCGCGCCCGGCACTGGATTCGGGCGATCTTTCCGCCGCCGGCCTGCGCGCGTTCTTCAATATCGCGCGCGACTGGGAGCTTTCGGCCGAGGAGCAGATCACGTTGCTCGGCTCGCCCGGCCGCTCGACCTATTTCAAGTGGAAGCAGGACCCCGCATCCGCGCGGCTCGCACGGGACACGCTGGAGCGCCTGTCGCTGATTCTCGGCATCTACAAGGCGCTGCAAATCCTCTTGCCCGATCCCAAAGCCGCCGATACCTGGATTCGCCGCCCTAACGCCGCGCCGCCCTTCGGCGGCCATCCGGCGCTCGATCGCCTGCTGGCGGGCAATATCAGCGACCTCGTCGCCGTGCGCCAGTACCTCGACGCGATGCGAGGCGGCTGGGCGTGATGGGGATAGCATTCAGCAAGGACGAATCGAACTGGCGCGAACGGTGGCCCCACAGCTTCATCGACTGGTCGCCTGCGTATCGCGTGATTCCCACGCGTTTTCCGGCCGTCAATCTGTTCGACCGCGTAGCGTCGCCGCAGGATTTCGAAGCGCTCTACGCGCTCGAAGCGATGACCAACGACCGCCTGCGCACCGAAGTCGGCGAACTCGATCTCGTTCCGGCCGACGAACGCTGTTTCGGGCCGGGTTGCGGGCCGATCATGGCCGCGTTCACGCATCTGAATCCGAACGGCAGCCGCTTCTCCGATGGCAGCTACGGCGTGTTCTATTGCGGCCGCGAACGGCAGACCGCGATCGCCGAAACGCGCTATCACGCCGGCCTCTTTCTCGCGGCGACGAACGAAGCGCCGTTGCGCCAGCAGATGCGCCTCTACACGGTACTGGCGCGCGGCGAAGTCGTCGATCTGCGCGGCGATGCGATCGTGCAGGCGGGCCTCGATCCGCGCATTCTCGCGCCGGACGACTACGGCCCCGGCACGGCGCTCGGACGCGCGGTGCGTGCGGCGAGCGCGCCGGGGATCGTGTATCCGTCGGTGCGTGATCCGGATGGCGAATGCCTCGCCGCACTGCGCACGACGATGCTGCGCGATTGCCGGCACGCGGCATATCTGGAATACAACTGGAACGGCGAGACGATCGACTATGTCTTCGAGTTGAATCAGGTCGGCTGAGCGGGCAAACGTTTCACATGCTTCAGCGGATCGCGATTGCCGTTTCGGTGCGCGTGCGCGCGAGCTTCTTCGAAGCCGGGCGCGCAGCCTTTCTCGCCGGCTTCTTCGCGACATGCTCCAGCGCCTGCGCTGCTGCGTTCTTGCCGCTCGCCTTCAGCCCGCCGGCGCGCGCCTTGCGGCTCGATTCCGATAGCAGCCTAGTCAGGCGCGCGTCGCTCGGCGCATCGCCCTTGCGGTTCTTGCGCGCCGCCTCGCGCGTGCGGCGCTTCGCTTCCTTTTCGAGGAAGATCGCGAGCGCGGCCTCGTCGGTCTTGAGCCCGTGACGGCGCGACGCGGACATCGTCTCGGCGAGCTCGCCGGCCTCGAATGCGTCGATCACCGCCGGATGCACATAGCACTTGCGGCACACGGCGGGCGTATTGCGCAGCAGTTGCGCGACTTCCTTGATCGTGCCGACGATATGCTTGCGCGCCTCCGTGACGGTCTCCCATTTCAGCCGTCTCAGCGCCGCGAGCGCGAACACGCTGCCCGCCCACGTCCGATAGTCCTTCGCGGTGAAATCCGCACCCGTGATCTCGTGCAGATAGTCGTTAATATCGGATGAAGAGACGGTGTGACGTGTGCCGTCCGCATCGAGATACTGGAAGAGATCCTGCCCCGGCAAGTCCATGCAGCGTTTGACGATGCGCGCGACCCGCGTGTCGCTCACGGCGACATCGTGCTCGATGCCGCTCTTGCCGCGAAACCTGAACCTCAACGTTCCCGCCGATACTTTCAGATGACGCTTCCTCAGCGTCGTCAGTCCGTACGAGCGATTCTCGCGCGCATATTCCTCGCTGCCGACGCGGATGAGCGTCGTGTCGAGCAGGCGCACGACTGTCGCGAGCACCTTGTTGCGCGGCATGCCGTCGAGCTTGAGATCGCGCGCGACCCGCGAACGCAGTTTCGGCAGCACCACGGAAAACGCGAGCATGCGCTCGTATTTGTTGGCGTCGCGGGTTTCGCGCCATTGCGGGTGATAGCGATACTGCTTGCGCCCACGCGCATCGCGTCCGGTCGCCTGGAGATGGCCGCGCGAGTCGGGGCAGATCCAGACGTCGGTATAAGCGGGCGGAACGGCGAGCGCATTGATGCGGCGAATCTCGGCTTCGTCGTCGATACGCTTGCCTTGCGTGTTGAAGTACGCGAATGCGCCGTCGATCCAGTCGCGCGTATAGCCGCGTCGCGAATCGTCCATGTAGCGCAGGCCCGGCGGCAAATCTTCCGGGCAGCCCTGCACGCCGCCCGTCAGAACGTCGCTGGCCCCGCCGCCTGTCTCGTTGTTCGTTCCGATTCTCGCCACCGCGCGCCTCGCCTGATTGTCGTTCGAGTCATGGCGATGCATCGAGCAACGTGCGTGCCGGAGCGGCCGCCCGTGCGAGCAGGGAGGGGAAAATCAGGGCAGCGCGAGTTCGCGCGCGCCTTCGGAGGCGGCCCAGCGCTCCTTGACGGACCAGCGCTCCTCGGTGCCGGCCTGAACGATCGTGAGCCGGCCTTCCGGCGCGAAAGCGCACGTATCGATGTAAATCTGCGAGCCGATCTGCTTCACCGCGCGCGTCGGCGTATGGCCGCAGTAGGTCGGCGACAGGCCGAGCTGTTGCTGCGGGTCCGCGTGACCAAGCGCGAGGCCGCGGCCCCACAGAATCTGGCTGCGCACGTCTTCATGAAACTCGCCGGCGTCGAGTTCGGCGTCGTTGCCAAAAAACTCCGCGTGCAGCACGTTGAAGCGCCGCTCGCCCTCGCCGACGATGCGCACGAGCGGCAGCGTCGCGAGCCGCGCCGCGAGCGCGGCGAGTTGATCGTCGGGGACCGTTTCGGCCCACGCGCCGCCGATGGCGTACCAAGACTGACGGCGCATCGTGCCCGCCGCCACGGAGATCAGCGAATCCTCGTGATTGCCGAGCACCGGATAGAACCACGGCTTGTCGATGAGATCGACGGCCGCGAGCGAGTCCGTGCCGCGATCGACCAGATCGCCGACGGAAAACAGCCGGTCCCGCGCACCATCGAAGCCGATTTCGTGCAGCAGATAGCGCAGCGCATCCACGCAGCCATGCAGATCGCCGACCACGAAATCGCGGCCGATATCATTGGCAGGATGCCTGCAGACGATAGGATAGGTAGGACCATTCATGCGCCCATGATAGCGCTGCTCAATGACGGAATGTGAGTGCTGCCTCGCTTTTGCAAGCAGTCCGCAAGCCGCATCCACACTCGTTACAACGGCGTTACCGGCGCGCTCGAAGTGCGCGTAAAAGCTGCCGCACGTGCTTGCCGGGAACCGTATTTATTGCGTCATCCAACGAAGCCGCGCGACCGATTTCGCATCGGTCGCCGCGCGTGGATCGCCGAACTGGCGCGTGATGAAATTGCTCAACGCGGCGATCTGTTCGTCCGTCAGTTGCGTGGCGAACGCGGGCATCCGCGCGTAGGCATCGCGTGTTTGGCGATTCACGCCGTGCAGGATCACGAGGACGAGATTGCTCGTCGTCGCTGTGCCGAGTGCGCCGGTCACGCCGTCGTGCACGAGCGGGGGAAACGGCTTGCTGCCCTCGCCCGTCATGCCGTGGCAACTGGCGCACGCGGCGGCGTAGAGCCGTGCGCCGTCGGTGCCGAGCGCCGTGATGTCCGTGCGGGCTGGCCGGCCGAAACTCGTGCGCGAACGCGCGTCCTTCACCGCGACGGGCGGCAACGCGCGCATATACGCGATCATCGCGCGCAGATCGGCAGTCGTCAGAAATTGCGTGCTCGTGGACACGACTTCCGCCATCGGTCCGATGGCATAGGCGCGTCCAGGCGCGGCGCCGGTCGACAGAAAGCGCAGCAGTTCATCGTCACGCCATGCGCCAATGCCCGCAACGCGCTCCGGCGTGAGGTTGCCGGCCTGCCAGCCCGCGACCGTCGCGCCGCCGAGCCGCTCGCTTCGATTCAAACCGCCGAGCCAGTTGCGCCGCGTGTGACATTCGCCGCAATGCCCGAGCCCTTCGACGAGATACGCGCCGCGATTCCACTCCGCGCTCTTCGACGGATCGGCCACGAAGCGCCCCGGCGAAAAGTTGAACAGATTCCACAGCGGCATCAGCCAGCGCTGGTCGAACGGAAACGCGAGCGTGTTGCGCGGCGTCGCGGCGCGCACGGGCGGCACGGTCGCAAGCCACGCGCGCATCGCGAGAAGATCGGCGTCGGAGAGCAGCGTGTACGCGGTGTACGGAAACGTCGGATACAGCCGCTCGCCGTTGCGGCCGATGCCCTCGCGCATCGCGCGGACGAATTGCGCGTCGGTCCATGCGCCGATGCCCGTTTCGCGGTCGCTGGTGATGTTCGGCGCGAACACGTTGCCGAACGGCGTCGCGATGGGCCGCCCGCCCGCGAACGGCCGCGCGGGATCGGCGGTATGGCAGCTCATGCAGCCGCCCGCGCGCACGAGATATTCGCCCTGAGCGGCTTTCGTTTGTGCCCTGGCGAGACCGGGCAGACAAGCCAGCGCGACGATCAGACACGCGAGCCGCGCGGTCATCGGAGCGAGGTTTCGATCGTGCCGGCGAGTCGCAGCGACAGCGCCGCGATCGTCAGCGTGCAGTTGACCGAGCCGCCCGCCGGCATCACCGCGCTGCCGGCGATGAAAAGATTCGGATGATCGTGCGCGCGGCATTCGGCATCGACGACCGCATCGTTCGGATCGCGGCCCATGATCGCCGTGCCCATGATGTGGCTGCTCGCGCCGAGCGAATCGTCGTATTCGATTTCGGTGCCCTCGAACATGCCGGCGATGCGCTCGAACTGCGCGTGCGTATCGGCGGCGCTCTTGCGCACGTAATCGTCGATGGAATAGGCGATCTCCGGGCGCGGCAAGCCGAGCGCATCCTTTTGCGCCGACAGCGTCACGCGATTCGCGCCCGATGGCAATTGCTCGTGAAAGCTGCCGAACGTCAGCCTGCGCGCGCATTGCTCGCGGATCTGTCGATCGAGCTCGCCGCCCGTCAGACCTCGGCCGACGAGATTCCAGGTGACGGCGAGCGTCGGCGCGGCGTTCGACAGATGCAGCTTCTTCGCCGCCTGCTGCGCGCGAAACGGGCCGTCGCGAAAATCGACGATCGAGCTCATTTCCACCGGCCCGCGCCCTGGCCACAGCGCCTCGTTCGCGAGAAAGCTCACGCTCGCGCCGGGATGATCCATCAGATTGCGCCCGACCTGATCCGAGCCATTGGCGATGCCCTTCGGATAACGCGCCGACGCCGACATCAAAAGCAGCTTGGGCGTTTCGACGCCGTTCGCCGCGATCACGAAGCGCCTGCCGGTCACGCGCGTGCTCTGGCCGTTCGGGTCCTTGCAGTGAATCGCGACGATGTCCCCGCGATCGTTCGCCTCGATGCGATACGCGACCGCCTGCGCGATCAGCGTCGCGCCCGCGCGCTCGGCCTTGTCGGCGTGCGTGGCGGCGTGGTACAGCGCACCGATCGGGCAAATGGGCATGCAATTGTTGTTGCCGCAGCACGCGGGGCGCGCATCGTACGGACGGTTGTTGCGCGCCATCGGCTCGGGCACGACGCGCATCGACTGCGCGCCGAGCACCTCGGCCACGCGCCGGTCCATCCATGAAAGCGGCAGCGCGCTCATCGGATACGGCGTGGAGCGCGGCGAGCCGAGATCGACGTCCGGGCCCGCGACGCCCAGCTCGGCTTCCGCCTGCCCGTACCAGGGTTCGAGCGTCTCGTAGGGAAACGGCCAGTCGCGCCCGACGCCGTATAGCGACCTCACGCGAAAATCGGCGGGCAAGAGTCGCCACGCGGAGCCCGCCCAATGCCACGTCGTGCCGCCGACGAGCCGCAGATATTGCGGCTGATACGGCGTCGCGCCGCGATCGACGAGATACGCGCCGGGATTCATCGGCTCGGGGCGCGGCGCGTGACGCAGAAGCGGATACGGCGCGCACAGGTCGCGCTTGTCGGCCACGCGGCGAAAGCTGTCGACGATCTGCCAGCGCGCGAGACGCGGCCCGGCTTCGAGCAGGATCACCGACGCGCCCGCCCTCGCCAGCCGATACGCGACGAGACTTCCCGCCACGCCCGACCCGACGACGACCACATCCGCCGAAGTGGAACCCGCCATGCGCGCGCCTTTGTCCTTGGTCGTGATACGGCGGTCCGGTCGTTCAGGGCTTGCTCGCCCAGTCGGCCGGCTCGCCGCGGCAGTATGAGGGAATCGTGAGCATGTCGCCGACCGGATCGAACATCAGTGCGCGTTCGTACGCAACGACCTCGACATGCGGCGGCTCGCCGACGACGCCGAGATACCACGCACGCATCACCGCGCTCACTGTCTTCGCCAGTTCGGGATGCGTGGCTTCGAGCGCGGCGGTGATGATGTCGGTCGGTGTGCCGCCGTGCGTCGCGATCCATTGATCCAGCGCGGCGACCTTCGCAGCGAACCCGGGAACGTTGCGGGCGAGCGCGGCGTGCACGCGGTCGGCCAGAAGCGGATCGAAGCTCGCGCGGCCGGTGAGTCGCGCCGATACCGCGAGAAACGTATCGAAGCCGGGTGCGCGCGCCGGTTCAGCGCGCAGCGGCGGCAACGCCCACGCGGCGCACACGCCCGCCACGATGCCCCGCCGCATCACGAAAGACACGCGCTCAGACGCTTTCATGCGCTTTCCTCAGGCTGCCGAAAGGTAGCCGGGCAATAATCGCAGGCATCGAGCGAAGCCTGGCTCTCATGCGGATAAAAACGAAATGAAGCAGATTCTCCCGCC
This sequence comes from Caballeronia sp. LZ029, assembly GCF_031451275.1. Taxonomy (NCBI): domain Bacteria; kingdom Pseudomonadati; phylum Pseudomonadota; class Betaproteobacteria; order Burkholderiales; family Burkholderiaceae; genus Caballeronia; species Caballeronia sp. LZ029. The sequence goes on along the minus strand of NZ_JARUXO010000004.1, from coordinate 221,206 downwards.
CGTTCTGCGCTACCGGCCGCGCGCCCTGATCGGCCTTCTGGTTGGTTGCGTCGTCGCCGCTTTGGTTCCGGCGCACGTGCGGCCGACCGCGCGGGCGCTGATCGGCTGGGACTCGGCGGTGTGGCTCTATCTCGTGCTGATCTGGCTGAAGATGGCGACGGCGCGCCAGACCGACGTGCAGGCGCTCGCCGAACGCGAGGACGAAAACGCCGCGACCGTCCTGATGGTCGTGAGCGTCGCGGCGATCGCGAGCATCGTGGCGATCGTCGTCGAGTTGTCGACCGCGAAGAACATGGGCGCCGGAGCGGTGCTGCATTATGTGCTGACCGGCGCGACGATGCTCGGCGCCTGGTTCCTGATCCCGACGATGTTCACGCTGCACTACGCGCGGCATTACTATCAGTCGCCGGACAACGATCCCGCGCTCAAGTTTCCCGACCGGCATCTGAAGCCGGATTACTGGGACTTCCTCTACTTCTCCTTCACGATCGCGGTCGCGTCCCAGACCGCCGACGTCGCCCTCGCATCGACGGCCGCGCGCCGCACGGCGCTCGGGCAGGCGGTGCTGTCGTTCTTCTTCAATCTCGCGGTGCTCGGGCTCTCGATCAACATCGCCGCGAGCATGGTCGGCGGCTGAAACGACGCTGTCACGCGCGCTCCATAAGCTCGTCGGATACGCCGTGTAAAAACGCGGCGCGCGCCGCTGTCAGTTTTACACGCGGCACGTTCGTGCCGTTTCGCCGGCGTTCTCTTCGTGCCATCGGCGCACATGGACGGGCTGCACCGTTCACGCAATCGGTCTCGTGGCACACCGATTGCTGCACTGCGCCAGTCAGTTCCGACGAAACCCCGATCAGCGCTCGCATGCGCGGCTTATCGCCCGCACGTTCCTCTTGCTCAGGAGCCCCATTTTGCCTTTGAACGTTCTGCTGGTCGCCTCCGAAGCCGTACCGCTCGCCAAGACCGGCGGACTCGGCGACATGGTCAGCGCCTACGCCGCCGCGCTGCGCGAAGCCGGCGTCGATGCCACCATCCTGCTGCCCGCCTATCCGAACGCGATCGCTCAGGCGCAAGGTCTGAGCAAGGTCGGCACGCTCACAGGCCTGCCCGGCGGCGATGCGGCGCTGTTGCGCGGCCGTATGCCCGACACCGGCGTGCCCGTGTTGCTGCTGCGCTGCGACGCACTCTATGCGCGCACCGGCCTCTATCAGGATGCGCAGGGCCGCGACTATCCGGACAACGCGATCCGCTTCGCGACGCTCTCGGCCGCCGCCGTCAGGATCGCAGAAGGTGTGCGCGGCGTGAAGAAGCCGGACATCGTTCATGCGCACGACTGGCATACGGGCCTCACGCCGCTCCTGATGAAGCACGCGGGCGTGCACGCGAAGAGCGTATTCACGATCCACAATCTCGCATTCCAGGGCAACTACGCGCTCTCGCTTGGTGCGTCGCTCGGCGTGCCGGAAAAATGGCTGGTGCATGCGCTCAGCGATCCGCAGAGCATCGAGTTCTACGGCGCGCTGAGTCTGATGAAAGCGGGCATCGTGCACGCCGATCGCGTGACGACCGTCTCCGAAACCTATGCGCGCGAGATTCTCACGCCGCGCTTCGGGCATCTGATGGAAGGCGTGCTGCAAAGCTGCGCGGACAAATTGCAGGGCGTCGTGAATGGCATCGACGAAGCAACGTGGGACCCCGCCGCCGATCCGCTCATCGAACGCAACTATTCATTCGACGACATGCGCGGCAAGCACGCGTGCAAGCGCGCGCTGCAACGCAAGTTCGGCCTGCCTGTCGATCCGTTCGCGCCGCTCATGGCGATCGGCAGCCGCATGACCGGTCAAAAGCTCGCCGATGTCGTGGTCGAGGCGCTGCCGCGGCTGCTCGAAAAACATCCGCGCCTGCAACTCGCGGTGATCGGCAAGGGCGAAGCGTATATCGAGGCGGGCTTCAGAAAACTCGCGCAGGAATGGCCGGATCGCGTGGGCGTGTATATCGGATATGACGAACGGCGCGCGCATGCACTGCACGCGGGCGCGGATCTTCTGCTGCACGGCAGCCGCTTCGAGCCGTGCGGCCTGACGCAGATGTATGCGATGCGCTACGGCACGTTGCCGATCGCATCGCGCGTGGGCGGCCTCGCCGACACGATCGTCGATGCGGCGCAAAACGTGGCGCATCGCGTGCGCGATGTGCTGCGTCCATCCGCATATCTGCGCGACGGCACGCACGACATGCCGATCGCGTCGATCCCCGCGCCGCGCGCCTCGCACGCGCCCACGGGCTTTCTCTTCGACGGCGAACGCGCCGCCGATGTCATCGACGCCGCGAGCCGCGCGCTCGATGCCTACATGCGTCCGCAAGTGTGGCGCGCGCTGCAGCGCAACGCGATGTCCTGCGATTTCGGATGGAACGAAGCCGTGACGACGATGGTCGCACTGTACGTCGGCCTGAGCGACGCGCGCCCGAGCCGCTCGACATTGCGTGCGCGCCGCGTTCCCGACGTCATGCAGGCGCCCGTGCAGACGCATGCGCAGGACGCGCGTTCGCTTGCGCGCACCGCATGAGCATGGGCGGCGCAGTTGCTCCATAGTAGTGCCTTGATGCAAAGCCGAACCGGACATTCGCAAGGGGCGCGGCACGCAACGTGCTGCCTCGCCCCGTGGAATGACCGAAGGAAATCACTTGGGATCGTGGCGCCCACCGTGAGCGCGGCCAGCGCTCGATGCACGGTGCATCGCGATACGCGGCCAGGCAGGCGTCGATTCACGCGGCGCCAGGGTGTAATCTGAGTTCCGCCTGAGCGCCGCGCGATTCCGTATGTGCGGACCGGCTCTTCAGCAGTTTGGCCCGTGAGCGTGATCGCGATTGATGCCCGCATCCCCGCCACCGCAGGACGACTCTGGAAAAGACGAACGATGGAAAACCATCAAGCTCATCATGCGTACGCGCCGCGTATTTACTTCATCGATCCCCTGCTCGTCGGCCCGCTAGCGAACTGGCCCGACCAGTTCAGACATGCGGCCGCGCTCGGCTTCGATCACGTCCTGATCGGCTCGCCGTTCGTGCCCGGCAGCAACGGGCATCGCGAGGCCGTCGCGGATCATCATCGGCTGCATCCTGTTTTCGAATCCGATGCGAGCGCATCCGATGGCCTGCGCCAGCTCGCCGACGCCGCGAAGAAACACAAGCTCACGCTGCTCGTCGATATCGTGATCGATCGCGTGAGCGCGGAGGGCGGGCTCTATCAGGAGAACAAACACTGGTTCCAGCCGTTCGAGAGCGCCGATGCGCGGCTCGATCCGCGCAAGCCGCCGCGTCAGCGCGATGTCGCCTGGGCGAACTTCGCCGATGGCGAGTCCGCGCATCATCTGACCGAATGGTGGGCGCGCGAGCTGAACCTGCTCGCCGATGCGGGCGTCGGCGGCTTTCGCTTCGATTCGCCGCATGCGGTGCCCGCGCACGTGTGGCGCAGGCTCGGCGCGGCCGTGCGCGAGAAGCATCCCGAGACGCGCTGGCTCGCATGGACCGTCGGCGTCACGCGCCATGATCTGCACGGTCTCGCCGACGCCGCCTTCGACGCCGTGTTCGCATCGACGCGCTGGTGGGACTTCAGGAGCGCGTGGCTCTTCGACGAGCACGCGGCGCTGTCGCGCATCGCATCGCCGATCACGTTTCCCGAAGACCCGTTCGGCGCGCGGCTCATCAGCGATCTCTCCGACACGAGCGACACCGCGCTCGTCGAACGCGCCTACACGCGCGTGCTCGATACCGCCGCCGCGCTCGGCACCGGCATCATGGTGCCGATGGGTTTCGAGTATGGCGTCGGCCTGCCGATGTCGCCGCAATACGGCATCGCCGCCGAATACGAACGTGCGAAGAACGAGAAGCGCATCGACCTCACGGCGCGCGTCAAACGTGCGAACGACTTGCAGCGCAACGTCGCTACGCTGTCGAGCGTCGGCGAACTGCGTGCGCTGACGGGCGCGGGCACGCCGTACGCGGCGCTGATCCGCGCGGACGGCGGCGATCTGCGCCACAGCAACGACGCCGTGCTCGCCGTGATCAATCCCGATCTCGTCGCGCCCGTGCATGTCGATACGCTGCATCTGCTCGAATCGGTGCCGGGCAATTACACGCGCTTCGCGCTCATTGACGATTCCATGGGAAAGGCCGAACGTCTCGCGCCGTTCACGCTGAAGGCGGGCGAAGTGCGGCTCTTCCGCGCCGAGGCCGAGCCCTTCATCCTGCTCGCGCAGCCGCAGGTGAAACGCGGCGCGAAGACCGCCGACAAGAAGGCGGTGACCGAGGCGATCGCCGCGGCGCGCGTGTCGATCGAAAGCGTGACGCCCTCGGTCGATCATGGGCGCTTTCCGGCGAAACGCATCGTCGGTGAGGCAGTGGAGATTCAGGCCGCGATCTTCGCGGAAGGCCACGACAAGATCGCCGCTGCCGTGCAATGGCGCGCCGCCGACGAAACCGACTGGCACGAAGCGCCGATGCGCGCCGTGCAGCCCGCCGGCCTCGACTTGTGGAGCACGCGCATTCCGCTCGAACGCGTGGGCCGTCACGAGTTCGTCGTGATGGCGTGGCGCGACGATTTCGCGTCGCTCGTCGATCACATGCAGAAGAAGCTGAAGGCCGGGCAGACCGTCGAACTCGAAGTCGAGGAAGCGAAGCATCTATTCGCGCTGATCCTCGCCGAAGTCAAGACCGCCGACGATCCCGACAGCGACAGCGCCCCGCTCGACGCGATCGTGAAGGACTTCACGAAGGCCGACGACGCGCGCAAGCTCGAACTCACGCTCGCGCCCGCCACCGCGAAGGCCATTGCAGCGGCGCGGCATCGTCCGTTCCTGTCGCGCGATCCGGTCGTGTATCGCGTCGATGCGGAACGCGCCGCCGCGCGCTTCGCAAGCTGGTACGAGATCTTCCCGCGCTCGATGAGCGACGACGTGAACCGTCACGGCACGTTCATCGACGTGATCGGCAAGCTGCCGCGCATCCGCGAGATGGGCTTCGACGTGCTCTATTTCCCGCCGATCCATCCGATCGGCGTCGCGAATCGCAAGGGCAAGAACAACACGCTGACGGCAGGTCCCGGCGATGTCGGCAGCCCGTATGCGATCGGCGGCAAGGAAGGCGGACATACCGCAGTGCATCCGGAGCTCGGCAATCTCGACGACTTCAAGCGCATGCTCGAAGCCGCGCATGAACATGGTCTGGAGATCGCGCTCGACTTCGCGGTGCAATGCTCGCCCGATCATCCGTGGCTCAAGGAACATCCGACGTGGTTCGCGTGGCGTCCCGACGGCACGCTGCGTTATGCCGAGAATCCGCCGAAGAAGTATCAGGACATCGTGAATCCGGACTTCTATGCGCAGGACGCGAAGCCCGATTTATGGATCGGGTTGCGCGATGTCTTCCTGCACTGGATCGCGGCAGGCGTGCGCATCTTCCGCGTCGACAATCCGCATACGAAGCCGTTCCCGTTCTGGGAATGGGTGATCGGCGACGTGCGCGCGCGCCATCCCGACGTGATCTTCCTCTCCGAAGCGTTCACGCGGCCGCGCGTGATGAATCGTCTCGCCAAGCTCGGCTTCTCGCAGTCGTACACGTACTTCACGTGGCGCGAGAGCAAGCGCGATTTCATCGACTACATGCACGATCTCACGCAGACCGATGCGAAGGAATTCTTCCGCCCGAACTTCTTCGTGAATACGCCGGACATCAATCCGCGCTTTCTGCAAAGCTCCGGGCGTCCGGGCTTCGTGATTCGCGCGGCGCTGGCGGCGACCTTGTCGGGCTTGTGGGGCGTGTATAGCGGCTTCGAGCTGTGCGAGTCCGCCGCGCTGCCGAACAGCGAGGAGTATCTCGACTCCGAGAAGTATGAAATCAGGGCGTGGGACTGGAATCGTCCCGGCAATATCGTGACCGAGATCACCGCGCTCAATCGCATCCGCCGCGCGAATCCCGCGTTGCAGACGCATCTCGGCGTGAACTTCCTGCCCGCGCATAACGATCACATCCTGTTCTTCGAGAAGGCGAACGCATCGCGCGACAACGTCGTGCTCGTCGCGATCAATCTCGATCCGTTCAACGAGCAAGGCGCGGATATCGAGTTGCCGTGGCAGACGCTCGAACGCTGGGGCGTGCACGAAGGCGATGCTCTCGCCGTCGAGGATCAGGTGACGGGCGAACGATTCGAATGGCGCGGACGGCGTCAGCACGTGCGGCTCGATCCGCATTCGCTGCCTTTCGCGATCTGGCGCATTTCACCGACATGGGGCTTGCCGAAGCCGCAGCCGGACAACGAAGGATGAATCCTCAGCAGCGAACGAGAGCACACGAATAACAAGGGCGAATAGCGATGCATTCAGCCCATAAGGACATTGGAGCGAAACCGTGGATACAAGGGTGAAGCGCAACAAGAAGGCCTCGATTCTCAGCGACGATCCGCTCTGGTACAAGGACGCGATCATCTATCAGGTTCACATCAAGTCTTTCTTCGATGCGAACAACGACGGCATCGGCGATTTCCCCGGCCTGCTCGCGAAGCTCGACTACATCGCGGAGCTGGGCGTCGATACGATCTGGCTGCTGCCGTTCTATCCGTCGCCACGCCGCGACGACGGCTACGACATCGCCGATTACCGCAACGTGCATCCGGACTACGGCACGATCGCGGACGTCAAGCGCTTCATCCAGGAAGCGCACGCGCGCGGCATACGCGTGATCACCGAGCTCGTCATCAATCACACGTCGGACCAGCATCCGTGGTTTCAGCGCGCGCGCCATGCGAAGCCGGGCTCGAATCATCGCAACTACTACGTGTGGTCCGATACGGACAAGAAGTACGAAGAGACGCGCATCATCTTCATCGACTCGGAGCCGTCGAACTGGACCCACGATCCGGTCGCCGGCCAGTACTACTGGCATCGCTTCTATGCGCACCAGCCCGACCTGAACTTCGACAACCCCGCGGTCCTGAAGGAAGTGCTCTCCGTGATGCGCTTCTGGCTCGACATGGGCATCGACGGGCTGCGGCTGGATGCGGTGCCCTATCTCGTCGAGCGCGAAGGCACGAACAACGAGAACCTGCCCGAAACGCACGACATCCTGAAGAAGATTCGCGCGACGATCGATGCGGAGTATCCGAACCGCATGCTGCTCGCGGAAGCGAATCAGTGGCCGGAAGACGTGAAGGAATATTTCGGCGACGAGGACGAATGCCACATGGCGTTCCACTTCCCGCTGATGCCGCGCATCTACATGTCGATCGCGAGCGAGGATCGCTTTCCGATCACCGACATCATGCGTCAGACGCCCGATCTCGGCACGACGAATCAATGGGCGATCTTCCTGCGCAACCACGACGAGCTCACGCTCGAAATGGTCACGGATTCCGAGCGCGACTATCTGTGGAACACGTATGCGAGCGATCGCCGCGCGCGCCTGAATCTCGGCATTCGCCGGCGTCTCGCGCCGCTCATGGAACGCGATCGCCGCCGCATCGAACTGATCAACTCGCTGCTGCTGTCGATGCCCGGCACGCCCGTCATCTATTACGGCGACGAGCTCGGCATGGGCGACAACATTCACCTGGGCGACCGCGACGGCGTGCGCACGCCGATGCAATGGTCGTCCGATCGCAACGGCGGTTTCTCACGCGCCGATCCCGAGCAACTCGTGTTGCCGCCGGTGATGGGTTCGCTCTACGGCTATGACGCGGTGAATGTCGAATCGCAGAGCCGCGATCCGCATTCGCTGCTGAACTGGACGCGCAAGATGCTCGCGGTGCGCCGCTCGAAGCACGCGTTCGGACGCGGCACGATCCGCTTCCTGCGGCCTGCGAATCGCAAGATCCTTGCTTATCTGCGCGAGCTCGAAGGCGAGCCGCCGATTCTGTGCGTCGCGAATCTGTCGCGCGCGCCGCAGGCGGTGGAGCTCGACCTGTCGGAGTTCGATGGCTCGGTGCCGCTCGAAATGACCGCCGATTCGCCGTTCCCGGCCATCGGCAAGCTCACGTATCTGCTGACATTCCCGCCCTACGGCTTCCTGTGGTTCCAGCTTTGCCCGGGCAACCTGCGCCCTGCGTGGGCACAGGCGCCGTCGGAGCAGTTGCCCGAATTCGTGACGATGGTGATCCGCGCGGGACAGACCGGCCCGACGCCCGAGAACGTGCGCCTGCTCGAATCGGAAGTGCTGCCGAATTACCTGAGCAAGCGCCGCTGGTTCGCGTCGAAGGATCAGAAGCTGCATGGCGTGCGCCTCGCCGCGCTGACGACGATCGAAGGCGCGGGATTCGCGTTCACGGAAATCGAAGCCGATGTCGGCGATCATTGCGAGCGCTACGTGCTGCCGCTTTCCATCGCGTGGGGCACGGAGACGACATCGCCGCTCTATATGCAGCTCGCGCTGGCGCGCGTGCGCCGCAACCGCAACATCGGGCATCTGACCGATGCATTCTCGGTGCCGCAATTCACCTACGGCGTGATGCGCAAGCTGAAGGAACGCGCGGTCGTGCCGACGGTGCAAAAGAGCGAGATCCGCTTCATCCCGACCGAGCGCCTCAACGAGCTCAACTACTATCCCACCGATCTGCCCGAGATCCGCTGGCTCGCGGCCGAGCAGAGCAACAGCTCGCTCGTGATCGGCGACAAGGTCGTGCTCAAGCTCGTGCGGCGAGTTGTCGGCGGCATTCATCCCGAAGCGGAGATGAGCCGCTATCTGACGAAGCTTGGCTATGCGAACACCGGCCCGCTCTATGGCGAAGTGGTGCGTGTCGATCCGCAGGGCGTGCCGCATACGCTCGTCATTTTGCAGGGCTTTATCGACAATCAGGGCGATGCGTGGAACTACGCGCTCGACTATCTGCGCCGCACCGTCGATGAACTCGCGGTCGTGGTGGAATCGGACGAGCACACGGCGGAGCGCGATGCGCAAACGGAAGGCTTCTCGGGCTACGGCAACATCGCGGGCGTGATCGGCAAGCGGCTGGGCGAACTGCATGTCGCGCTCGCGTCGCCGACCGAAGACGAAGCCTTCGCGCCGCAACGCGCGACGGCCGAGGACGTGAAGGGCTGGATCGACGGCACGCTGAAGCTGCTCGAATCGGCGCTCGATATCCTTGCGCAGAAGATCGGCGAGTTCAACGAGCACGACCGTTTCCTCGCGCAGAGCCTGCTCGATCGCCGCGCGCCGCTCGTGGATGCCGTGAAGAAGCTTGTCGCGGCCGGCGCCGATGCGCTGTGCATCCGCATTCACGGCGACTTCCACCTGGGCCAGGTGCTGATGGCGCAGGGCGATGCGTATCTGATCGACTTCGAAGGCGAGCCTGCGCGCGCGCTCGAGGAGCGTCGCAGGAAGACGAGCCCGCTGCGCGATGTCGCGGGACTGTTGCGTTCGCTGTCGTATGCGAGCGCGGCCGCGCAATCGACGACCGAGAACGCGCCCGCCCAGACGGCGGATCGCAAACGCGCGCTGTTCGAACGGCTGCGCGCCTTCGCCGAGGAGAGCTTCTTGCGGGAGTACATGGCGGCGATCGCATCGTCGCCTGAAACGATCGCGGCCGAAGACGTTTTCGAACCGTTGCTCGATCTCTTCCTGATCGAAAAGGCCGCCTACGAAATCCGCTACGAAGCAGCGAACCGGCCGACCTGGATCGGCCTTCCGCTGCGGGGTCTCGCGTCGCTCGCGAGCCGTTTGCTGGGAGACACGGGCGAGCCGCCCGCTCCGGGCACGCGACCCGTATTCGGAGCAACCAAGGACAATCCGGATGGAACCCACCATGAACAATCGTAGCGATCCGGCGGATTCCAGAAATCCCGCGCACGGACTCAATCCGCTCGACATCGACGCGCTCGTCGAGGCAAGGCATCCCGACCCGTTCTCGATGCTCGGCCTGCATGAAACCGACCGGGGACATGTCGTGCGCGTGTTCCTGCCGGGCGCATCGTCGGTGAGCGTGACGGATTCGGGCAACGGCGAGCACATCGGCTCGCTCGCGCGCATCCACGATGCGGGTCTCTACGCGGGCTTCGTCGAAAGGCCGACGGCGTATCGTCTGCAGGTCGACTGGCACGGCACGCCGCAAGAAACGCACGACACGTATTCGTTCGGCCCCGTGTTGTCCGATGAATGGCTCGATCGCCTCTCGCAGGCGGACCCGTATGCGGTGCTCGAATGTCTCGGCTCGCGTCCTGTCACGCACGGCAATGTCGCGGGCGCGCGCTTCGCGGTGTGGGCGCCGAATGCGCGGCGCTTGTCCGTGGTCGGCGACTTCAACACATGGGATGGGCGGCGGCATCCGATGCGCCTGCGTCACGGCGCGGGTGTGTGGGAGTTGTTCATTCCGGGCATCGGCGCGGGCACGCGCTACAAGTACGAGATCGTCACGCGCGATGGCCACACGCTGCCGCTGAAGGCCGATCCCTGCGCGATGCAGAGCGAGAAGCCGCCGTCGACGGCATCGGTCGTCGCGGATGCGGATGCGATCGATCACTACGCATGGACCGACGCCGACTGGATGAGCACGCGCGGCGGCAAGCAGACGCCGCAATCGCCGATCACCATTTACGAGGCGCACGCCGAATCGTGGCTGCGCGTGCCGGAGGAAGCCAATCGCGGCATGAACTGGCACGAGCTTGCCGAGCGCCTGATTCCGTATGCGAAGGGCATGGGCTTCACGCACCTCGAATTCATGCCGATCGCGGAACATCCGTTCGGCGGCTCGTGGGGCTATCAGCCGCTCGGGCAGTTCGCGCCGTCCGCGCGCTTCGGCACGCCGGAGCAGTTCGCGGAGTTCGTGAACCGCGCGCACGAGGCGGGGCTCGGCGTGATCATCGACTGGGTGCCGGCGCATTTTCCGAACGACGCGCACGGTCTCGTGCAGTTCGACGGCACGCCGCTCTACGAACATGCGGACCCGCGCGAGGGCTATCACCAGGACTGGAACACGATGATCTACAACCTCGGCCGCAACGAGGTGAGCGCGTTCCTGATTGCGTCGGGGCTTGCGTGGCTGAAGCGCTATCACATCGATGGATTGCGCGTGGATGCGGTCGCGTCGATGCTGTATCGCGACTATTCGCGCAAGGCGGGCGAGTGGGTGCCGAATATTTACGGCGGGCGTGAGAATCTCGAATCGATCGCGTTTTTGAAGCGGCTGAATCATGAAGTACGGCAGATTCCGGGCGCGATTACCGTGGCGGAGGAATCGACGGCATGGCCGGGCGTGACGGCGGATGTCGAGAGCGGTGGCCTTGGCTTCGACTTCAAGTGGAACATGGGCTGGATGCACGACACGCTGCATTACATGCAGGAAGATCCGGTTTATCGGCAGTATCACCATCATCTCTATACGTTCGGGATGGTGTATGCGTATTCGGAGCGCTTCGTGCTGCCTTTGTCGCACGATGAAGTGGTGCACGGCAAGGGGTCGCTCATCAACAAGATGCCGGGCGACAGGTGGCAGAAGTTCGCCAATCTGCGCGCGTATTTCGGCTTCATGTGGACGCATCCGGGCAAGAAGCTTTTGTTCATGGGCGGCGAATTCGGGCAGTTCGCGGAGTTTAATCACGATGAATCGCCGCATTGGCATTTGCTCGACGATTCGCTGCATGGCGGTTTGCAGAAGCTCGTGCGCGATCTGAATCATCTCTATACGAGCGAGCCTGCGTTGCACAAGCTGGACAGCGATGCGCGCGGGTTCGAGTGGATCGTCGGTGATGACAATGCGAACAGCGTGTATGCGTATCGGCGTACGGATGCCGAAGGGCGTGATCTTGTCGTCGTGTGCAATATGACGCCGGTGCCTCGGCTGGCTTATCGGATCGGGTTGCCTCGGCGCGGGCGTTGGAGTGAGGTGTTCAATTCGGATGCGGCCATTTATGGCGGGTCGAATACCGGGAATGGCGGGGTCATTCATTCGGATGACTATCCTAGTCATGGGAAGGAACAGTCTGCGGCGTTGACCTTGCCGCCGTTGGCGACGATTGTTTTGCGAGCGGATTGAGGGGGTTTTTGCGCGGGCTTTTCGTTTTCTGGCTTGTTGTCGTGGAAGCCTGATTTCGTGTCGGTCTATTGGCTCTGCCCCTCCCCGGGGCGGGGGTCACTTTCTTTGCTGCTGCAAAGAAAGTAACCAAAGAAAGCAGCTTCTCATCGCCCGCGGTCACACGCAGTTTGGCC
>NZ_JARUXO010000004.1:126632-208917 GCF_031451275.1 Caballeronia sp. LZ029 | reverse complement strand
GATGGAGAAGCGACAACTATGAACTAGCCAGCGACAATTACACCCGTCGACCGGCCAGAATAGTTGTCGCTGACCGGCCGTGCCGCTTGACGCTGTCTAATCACCGCCGAATCGCGTTCGACGATATTTCCGCCCAGCGGAAATATGATTTCGGCCCCAAGTATGTTTCTCGGCGGAAACCGGCCATACCCTATAAGCACAAAATCCCACTCAGGGAACCGGCGCCAATGATGCCCCAGGAGACACCGATGAATCATTCGCACTTCCTCGCCTCGCAACCGAGCGCTTCCTTTTTACCCGCCCGCTCCTAGTCAGTCGGCGCGGTAGGTACATCCACAACGCTTTCCATGTGCGGTAGACCTTTCGGTCTCTTCCGCCTAGGGCCTTGTTGTCTTCATTTTGAGGAAAAGATGAAAGCCGTTCGTTTCCATGGCAAGCACGACCTTCGTATTGACGACGTAGAAGAACCCGGCGAGCTCGCACCTGACCAGGTGCTTGTCCGTCCGACGTTTTGCGGCATCTGTGGCACGGACCTCCACGAGTTTGACCACGGTCCTACTTGGACGTCCGTAAGTTCGAACCCCTACAGCGGCGCCACGCTCCCACAGATTCTCGGACACGAATTCTCCGGCGAAGTACTGGCGGTCGGAAGCGCCGTAACGAGCGTTTCACCAGGTGACCGTGTGTCCATCCAGCCTCAGATTGGTCCGCGCGAGGATTATTTCGGGCGTCGTAACGTGCCTTTCCTCGGCCCCAATGCCTCCGTTGTCGGTCTGAGTTGGCCCTGGGGTGGGATGGCTGAGAAGGCCATCGTCCAAGAGTCGAACGCAATTGCGTTACCTCCGGATATCACGGACCAGCAAGGTGCGCTGGTCGAACCTGCAGCGGTAGGCGTGCACGCAGTCGACCGTGCGGGTATCAAGGCCGGGGACAGCATCCTGATTACGGGTGCGGGGACCATCGGCGCCATGGCGGCCCTCGCTGCGCGGGCGTCTGGCGTGACGAACATCTTTGTGAGCGAGCCCAACGCAAACCGTCGCGAGCGACTTGAGCGCATGGACATTGGAGTGACGGTCCTTGACCCTCTGTCCACAGATATCGCCGCACATATTCGCAGCACGACTCTTGAAGGTGTCGGTGTGGATGCGGCCATCGAATGTTCGGGTAATGGCCGCGCGTTCGACACGTGCATCGATTCGGTTCGGGCGCAAGGCGTCGTTGTTCAAGTCGGCCTGATGTCAGGAAGGGTTGAGGCCGACCCGTTCCGCTGGACGGTTAAGGACCTGACCATCAGGGGCTCGCTGAACTATCCACTCACCATCTGGCCGCGCATCTTCTCAATGATGCGCAGCGGACTCTTCCCCGTGGAAAAGGTCGTCGATGCAGAAGTCGGTATGCACGACGTGAAGGAACAAGGATTCGACGCGCTACTGGCTCCTGGCAGCGCGAAGCTGAAGATTCTGGTCAGCGTGAATACATGACGGACGCGCAAGCGCCTACAGCGAGCAAACACAAGACATATTCCATAGGAGACAGACATGAAAGTATTCATTGCAACGATGGCGGCATTTGCAGCCGTGGCAGTGTCATCGAACTCGATGGCGGCCTCAACCATGACCATCCCCGTGATTGTGAAAAATACGAGCGTGCCGTTCTGGCAGGCCGTCTTTGCAGGGGCATGCACTGCCGGGAAGAAGTATGGCGTGACGGTGCCCAGACTCGGTGCCAGTAGCGAAGCCGACATGTCCGGCCAAATCGGAATTTTTGAGAACGCCGTCTCTGGCAAACCGGCGGCAGTGGTCATCACCCCGGTCTCGGCCGAAGCGCTCGGCCCCGCCATCGACGAGGCCGCGACCAAGATTCCTGTCGTAGTCGCAGACACGCCGTCCAACTCGAAGCAAGTCGCCGCTACGGTGATGACCGACAACGTCGCCGCAGGCAGGCTTGGCGCGGATACCCTTGCCCAGGAGATACAAAAGAAATACGGCAAAGCTGAGGGTCAAGTTGCAATTCTGCAGTTTCTCCCAGGCGTTAAGTCTGTTCAGGACCGTGTCGACGGATTCAGAGACCAGGTCGCCAAGAAATATCCGGGGCTGAAGGTAGTCACGACCCGTATCGGTGACGGCTCCGTAACCGGGTCCCTGAATACGACTCTCGACGTGCTTTCGACCTTTCCCCAACTTCGCGGAATCTTTGGCGACACCTTCTACAGCGGCCTGGGCGTCGGTCAAGGCATCGCAGAAACGAAGGCAAAGGACCGCGTGATGGGGGTCACCGTCGATTCGACCGATGAACTCGTCAAGCTCGTTCGAAGCGGTGACATGAAAGCAATGATTGTTCAAGACCCGTTTCAAATGGGCTACCTGTCTATCGAAACGGCTGTCAAGAAGGTCAAGGGCGAGAAGGTCAACACCTTCGTCGACACGGGAGTACATGTCATCCGCAGTGCCGACCTCGACGCGCCTGATGGTAAGCGCCTGCTCAATCCGGACCTCAGCTGCCGTTGAGGCATGTCAGCGAACACAGGGAGATGCGACATGAACGAACCTCTGTTCACGCTACGCGGGTTGAGCAAAGTCTATCCAGGCACGACTGCGCTGAAATCGATATACCTCGAACTCCGCAAAGGCGAAGTCCATGCATCGTAGGTGAGAACGGAGCTGGGAAATCGACACTCATCAAGATACTTACTGGCGCCGTGCAGAAGACGACCGGCTCGCTCGTCTGGGACGGCACGCCGGTCGAGTTCGCGGGTCCGCTCGACGCGCTAAAGCTCGGCATCGCTGCCATCCATCAAGAGGTGGTGCTGTGCCCGCATCTGAGCGTTGCTGCAAATCTCTACCTCGGCCATGAGGAAACAAACTTCGGCATGATGCGCCGCCGAAAGATGCTCGCAGACGGCCGTGCTTTGCTCAAGCGTGTCGGCTTCGACATCGATGCTTCGAGGCGCCTCGGAGATTTCACAATCGGCCAGCAGCAACTTGTGGCTACAGCACGGGCCGCCTCCGGTGACACACGACTCATCATCTTCGACGAGCCGACGGCCTACCTCACACGAAGTGAGACTGACCAACTCTTCAAGCTCATCCGTGAGCTCAATGCGCGTGGCGTCACGATTGTTTATATCAGCCACCGGATGGAGGAGATTCTCGAACTGGCTGACCGCGCCAGCGTCATGCGGGACGGAAGCCTCATCTCGACGCACCAGGTCAAAGGTGTTGAAGCAGAGCCGTTGACGTCTCGATTAGTCAAGGACATGGTCGCTCGTGAGGTCGCGGATGTCCATTTTAAGGTCGAAGTACCCATCGGCGAGGAACTCATCCGAGTCGAAGGATTGTCTGGCGCAGGCTTCGAAGATATCTCGCTAACTGTTCGACGTGGCGAAATCGTCGGCCTCTACGGGCTGATTGGCTCCGGGCGCAGCGAATTCGTAGAAACGCTCTTCGGTCGCCGGAAACGAACTGCAGGCTCGGTCACATGGTGTGGGACGCCTCTTCGCATCCGGTCGGAGCGAGATGCAGTCAAGGCGGGTATCGCGCTCCTGCCCGAAAGCCGTCGGGACCAAGGGCTTTGTCTCAATCTGCCGGTTCGGCTGAATCTCAACCTGGCCAGCTACCCGTCGATTTCGCTCGGAGGGCTCTTGCGTCGTGGCGATGAACGCAAGAATGCCAACGCCCAAGTCAAGGCGCTCTCAATTCGTACGTCTGGCATCGAAGCAAACGCCTCGTCTCTTTCCGGCGGAAACCAACAAAAAATTGTCCTCGGGAAGTGGCTGATTCCCGGCGCAGACCTCTTCATCGTAGATGAGCCAACGGTGGGCGTCGACGTCGGCGCGAAGAGCGAAATTTACAAGCTCTTCGCAAAACTGCTGGAGGAAGGCGCCGGAATCATTTTGATTTCGTCCTATCTGCCCGAGGTCTACGACCTCGCCGACAAGTTGCACGTCTTTCGCAAAGGAAGGCTTGCGGCCAGCGATGTTCCGAGTGCCACGTCCCACGAAGCCATTCTCGCTGCCGCAATCGGCGCTTGATGCTTTCGTATCCAAACGTCTAGATTCAATCGAGGATGAAAATGTCGACCCTTCAAACCCCCGCGACCATGTCCCGGCTCGGTCGAATGACCTGGCTGCTGGACCTCACGCTGTTTCTTGTTCTCATTCTTCTGTGGGTCGCGTTGTCGGTCGCAACGCCGAACTTTCTCACTGAAGAGAACATCACGAACCTGATGCGGCAAGTCTCGTTCTGGGCCATCATCGCCATCGGACAGACATTCGTGATGATTACCGCTGGTATCGACCTTTCCGTTGGTGCCGTCGTCGGCCTTTCGTCTGTCGTGGTCTCGATGCTGATTAAGAGCGGCATGCCTATCAGCGCCGCGATTGTCTTGACGCTGATGATTGGAGTCGTGATTGGCGCGTTTCACGGCTTTTGCACCACCAAGCTCGGTCTTCCGCCGTTCATCACGACACTGGCAACCCTTACGTCCTTGCGTGGATTCACGCTTCTCATCACCCGGGGCGAGCCGGTGGCGGGATTACCGATGGCCTTCACCTCGTTCGCCCGTGGCTCATTCCTCGGGGTGCCGACCTTGTTCTGGACCGTGCTGGTTGTTGCTGTTCCGGGGTACTTCCTTCTGCATCGTTCCAAGTGGGGGCGCTATCTTTTCGCCGTCGGCTCGAATAAGGAAGCCGTTCGACTCTCTGGTGTCAACGTGACGCTCGTTATCTACGTCGCCTATATCGTTTCGGCGGTATGCGCGGCGCTTGTCGGCATCCTGGTCGCCAGCCGACTCAGCATCGGGATGGCGACCACCGGCGAAGGATGGGAGTTGCAGTCCATCGCGTCGGCCGTCATCGGTGGCGCAAGTCTCTTCGGCGCGGTCGGCAATATTCAAGGCCCAATTATCGGCGCGGCCCTGCTGACCACGCTCTCGCAGGGCGCCAACCTTCTAAACATCGACCCGTTCTGGCAGCGAATCGTCACCGGGATGCTGATTATCGCCATCGTATTTCTCGACCAGATGCGCCGCAGAGGCCGCTAGAACCTCACGGCGGGCACCAATGGCGTCCGCCTACCTCGATGCAAACAGCAAAGGCTATGTTTTCGGAGAACAAGATGAACCGACTGCAAGGGAAAGTCGCCCTCGTCACGGGTGCAGTGCAAGGAATCGGCCTCGCCGTAGCGCAAGCATTCGCTCGAGAAGGTGCCACCGTAATCGCAGGCGATGTCAAACCAGGAGTGGAGACTGACGGCATCGAACACGTGAAGCTCGATGTGTCGTCGAGTGAAGATTGGACTCGTGTGGTCGAGGGCATTCTTGCGAAGCACGGTCGAATAGACGTGCTCGTCAACAACGCAGGCATCGTGGCGTGCTACGAGCCTGTTCACGGAACCGACAGAGAAAGTTGGGACCGTGTCCTCGGCGTGAATCTCACCGGTAGCTTCCTGGGGATGCAAGCCGTGCTACCGTCAATGCGTGCCGCTAAGCGCGGCTCGATTATAAATTTCGCTTCCATTTGGGGAAACGTCGGCGTCCCTGGCGCCGCAGCGTATAACGCAGCCAAGGGCGGCGTTCGGAATATGACGAAGAATGCAGCGGTCACGTACGCACCGGAGAACATCCGTGTGAATTCCGTTCACCCAGGCCTCATTCGGACGCCACTCGTCGAAGCTCAGTCGAACGACATGAATGCCGGAATCATCGCAAGCACGCCGATGGGTCGGATGGGTACGCCCGAAGAGGTTGCTGCCGGTTGCGTCTTCCTCGCGAGCGACGAGTCTTCATTCGTAACCGGTAGTGAACTGGTCATCGATGGCGGATATCTGGCGCAGTAGTCGCTGAACGGGGCGAAAGTCCCCGTTCACGACCGCCATTCGGCTCGATGGATGCGGAGTTCCTTCGCTGTCCGCAATGTCGGGTAGCTGCCCTCAACAACAAGCCGCTTCACCGTCGGTCGCAATCGTCAAGGGACAAGTCCCCGATGAGCCTCGGGCCCACAACCCCGGTCAAGCTTTGGTCGCCACTGCGTGACCATTCATGAATGTTTCCGGCTCAACTGCACGGTCTCCAGTCTCCTTGCCGCATTTTCCCAATTGAGCAGACTCGTCAACTGATTGAGGTAGTCGGCTCGCTTGTTTTGATACTTCAGGTAGTACGCGTGCTCAAAGACGTCCAGTACCAGCAACGGCTGGATGCCCCAGGCCGTCAGCTTTTGATGATTCTCGCATTGGAGAATCATTATCCGGTCAGTGGCCGGAAGATAGCCAACGATTCCCCACCCCGACGCTTCCACGGCAACACTCGCAGCAAGCAGTTGGGCCTTAAGTTTGGAGTAGGAGCCGAAGTCCCGGTCAATTGCTTTTGCCAAACTGCCAGAGGGTTCACCTCCGTTGCCTGAAATGCTTGTCCAGTAGATGGTGTGCAAGATATGGCTCGAGAGCTGATATGCAAGCTCCTTTTCGTAGTACTTCACCAGCGCGAAATCGTTAGCTTCACGCGCCTTCGTGAGTGCCTCTTCTGCCTTGTTCGCGGCCGTCACCGCCGGCTTGTGATGGAAGTTGTAGTGGAGCTCTACAGTGCGCGCATCGATATGCGGCTCCAGCGCATCAAAGGCGAATGGCAACGGTGCAGCTTCGTATTTCCCATTTGCGTCCGTTAGCTTATCGATGTAGCCGGAGGATTCTGCGGCAACGACGTCCGTCGATACCAATAGCACGCCCGCGCTCGCGATACAGGCGGTCTGGATGAATTCTCTGCGAGTTGCCATAACGCCTCCCTTATGGCGCAGCCATGTTGTTAGCCAAGGTGCGCGTGAAGAAGTGGGTATGCGACAAGGCCGAACACGGCGGCTGCGATAACAATGACGGGCTCCTGGAGCTTCTTGCACCGCCAGAGCAACAACACCGTGACGAGCGCAACTACGGCCGTCGGTATGTCGACGATTGAACGCTTCGCGATGACAAGTACCGAGCCTGAGATTGCGCCTACGGCCGCTGCGGTAATGCCATCGACAAATGCTTTGACGGCAGGCAGGTGACCGTATTTTTTGACGTACGGAGCGGGAATCACCGTGAATAGGTAGCACGGGAGAAAGGTGCCGAGCGCGGCGACACAGGCACCAGCCAGCCCCGCGACGAGATAGCCAATAAAGCCGACCGTAATAACGACAGGGCCCGGCGTAATCATCGCGACGGCGACTGCGTCAACGAACTGCTTGTCGTTCAGCCAGTGATGTTCCGTGACCACGCCACCGTAGAGGAACGGTACGATGGCGAGCCCCGAGCCAAAAACAAAGGCGCCGGCTTTTGCGAAGAAAACACCTATCTGAGCGAGCAACGACAGGTCCACTCCGCCCAGGACACTGCTCACCATTGGAAGATTTAAAAGCGCGAGGCTATTGAGTGTGTCTTTGCGGAGCCATCTCGGCGGGGCGTGGTGAAGCCAACCGATGATTCCCGCAGCAATGAACAGCCATGCAATCTCCGACTCGGTGACGAAGGTCACAACAAGGAGAGTCAGGTAGATGGCCCACAGCAACCAGTCTGAGCCAACGGTTTTTCGAGTGAGCTTGTATGCGCTCATCGCAATGATGCCAACGACGGCCGGACCCACGCCGTAGAACACCGCCTGCATCCAAGAAAGACCGCCGAAGTGGGCGTACGCCCAACCAAGCGCGATGACCATGAAGAATGACGGCAATACAAACGCAATGCCGACCAGCGTGGCGCCCAGAATCCTGAAGTGCACGTAACCTAGATATATGGCCAACTGTGCGGCCATCGGCCCGGGGGCCAGCTGCGCGAGCGTGAGCCCCTCTTTGTAATCGGCCTCCGTTATCCATCCGCGCCTCTCGACCAGGTCCCGTCGCATGTAGCCTGCGAGCGCAACGGGGCCACCGAATCCGAAAGTGCCGAGCCTCAACATGTACGTCACCAGCTGCCCCAAGGTGTATCCCGGCACTGCCTGGCTGCTTGGATTCATCGCTTTTTCCCCAGCTCGACCTTCGCGTTCGTCGCGAAATGCGCAAGCAGCGAGTCGAGTACGAGGCTCATTTCGGACAGCATGCTGTCGTCGCTCAACCCACGCTGTTTTGCCCCGGTCATGACAGCTTCGAAACCGGCTGCTTCTGGAACCGTTGGGCCGCCGATGTCGAGCGAGTGGACCATTTTCCCGAGTTCGACCAGTCCCGGTTCCTCGTCGAGGCCGAAGCTCGCTAAAAGTACTTCAAACGTGACGCGGTCTCCGATGTGTGTGAACGCAGCACCGTCAAAATCAAAACCAAGCGCATCCTGCGGGCAATCAGCGGGCGACGACAACCACAGAATTCGCGGGTTTGCGTCGATGAAGCGACGAATCAGCCAGGCACTCGCCACCCGGTCGACCCACGGCCGCTGCCGCGTCGCCCACGTGCGACCCTGATAGTCCTCGCGGCTCAGAGAACGGATGAAAGCTTCGGACGAATGCGGTTCGCCGGGCGACAGGATGGTGTCCGCCAGAGCTACGAAGTCCTGCCAAGCCGCCTCCGCTCGAGTTCCGGCCTCATTCGGGAAGAAATCGATGCTGACGACGGCGTCGTAGTCCTTCCGCACGCGCCGCAAGAGTCGTTCGACTTCCGCTGGCGACAGCCCCGACAGGCTCTTTCGGGACTCGGCGAGACCACGCGCGAAAGCCTCGTATTCCTCACTCCGGTCAAAAAGGGACTGAAAGAGCTGACGTTGTTCATCGTCCCTGCTCTTGACGTGCACGACATGAGCGGTGCCGCCGGCCTCATCGATTCCACGGGCCAGTCCCAGGAGGTCCGCTTCCGAGCCAGCCGTAGCGGGAAGCAGATATACGCCGTCGCGCAGAACGGCACATCCCCGAGCCTTCAAGGCTCGCCAGAACCGCATCCGGGCAGTGGCGTTATCGGTCGGGAAGGTTAGGACGAGAAGAAACCAGTCAATCGTGTTCATGCAACCGAGTCTACAATTGTGTAGATAAAGCTACAATACTTTAACGATGTGATTCGACTGCGGAGGAACAGAAGTGCGCCCGCGCCGAAAATCTCGACGGTTCGTCCTGCGTCTTGTGCTCCCAGCGGGAGCGGACGATGAAATCGCTCGGGTCATGGTTGGACGCTCATTGCGTGGCTTCTGCGACGGGTACGTTGCCGTGCTGTTGCCTGTGTTTCTGCTCGCGCTGGGCTTTGGACAAGTCGAGGTCGGACTGATTGGTAGCGCCACCTTGTTCGGCTCGGCGTTGGCGACCATCGCGGTCGGTGTAATTGGCCATCGGTATCCACTACGTCGGATGCTGCTCTTCGCCGCTCTCATGATGGCTGCGACGGGAGTGGGTTTTGCCTCGTTGTCGTCGTGGTGGCCTCTGCTCCTCATCGCATTCGTTGGTACGCTCAACCCGAGTTCAGGAGACGTCAGCCTGTTTTTGCCGCTTGAACAGTCGCGCCTGGCCGAGTTGGCTACGGCGGAAGCGCGGACCGCAACATTCGCGCGTTACAGCCTCGCCGGGGCTCTATCGGCTGCAGTCGGCGCGTTCGCAGCTGCGGTGCCAGCATGGCTGGTTTCGCGTACCGAGCTCGAGATGTTGACGGCGCTGCGAATTATGTTCGTCGTGTACGCGGTGGTTGGAGCGGTGCTTTGCTGGCTGTATCGCGGCTTGCCTGAGCACCGACCGAGTGATAACACTGTTCGCGCTTCACTGGGCCCCTCCCGGCGCGTCGTAACTCGCCTCGCTCTGCTTTTCAGCGTGGATGCATTCGCGGGTGGCCTGGTCGCGAATTCGCTCCTCTCCCTATGGCTGCTACAGCGATTTGGCCTTTCGCTCAGCATTGCCGCACAGTTCTTCTTCTGGACAGGACTGCTGTCAGCGGGCTCTCAACTGGTGGCCGTTCCACTCGCCCGCAGGGTTGGCCTCCTTAATACGATGGTGTTCACTCACATTCCCTCCAGTCTCTGCTTAATTGGCGCAGCATTTTGTTCCTCCCTTTGGGCGACCCTGACGCTGTTGTTGCTACGCAGCGCTCTTTCGCAGATGGATGTCCCGACCAGAACGGCATATGTCATGGCCGTGGTAACGCCGCCCGAACGGCCCGCCGCCGCCAGTTTCACCTCCGTGCCAAGGAGCCTCGCATCGGCACTAGGGCCAATGCTAGCTGGGGCATTGATGGCATCGGGATATGTCGGCGCGCCGCTCGTGGCATGCGGAGTGCTCAAGATTAGTTACGACCTCACGCTGCTGCGAGCCTTCAGGCGCGTGCAAGTCGCACATTAGCTCGTCCGCCGCCGTGCTCGCGAAGGAACGAGCAGCCCATCACTTCACGTCTAACGTGACGTCAAGGGGATTATCGTGAAGACAGTTCTCATTTCTATCGCTCTTCTCGTTCCCATTAGCGCATTCGCAACCGCACCTCACGTGAACGACGGAATTCTGGTAGACGAACGTGGCATGACGCTATACGAATTTAGCGGAGCAGGGTCGCCAGATACGAAATCTTGCGAGGGAGACTGCAATAGAAATTTTCCTCCGGCCCTTGCGCAACAAGACGACAAGGAAACCGGAAAGCTGTCTTTGGTACCGGCCAGCAGCAACGGCGAACGCCAATGGGCTTATCAAGGCAAGCGCCTCTTTAGTGGCGCAATGGACAAGAAGCCCGGCGACACTCACGGCGATGGGCTAAATACTGTCTGGCATGTTGTTCGACCGAAATGACGAAAACACTTCTCGCCCGAATAACACCTGCCTCGGACCAGGTCGCTTTGATGTACTCCACAAGCGCGCGAGGCTCGAGGGGAGTTCCTCGTCGTCCTTAGCGGCATCGAAGTGGACGAGTCTTTAGGAATCGGATGGCATCTGTTCGGGATGCAGCAGGCGGTATTTCGGACCGTCGAAAAGAGCGGCCGAAGCGTTGAGCACGCGTCGGCAATATCTCGAAACATTCGTGGCGTTAGGGAGCGGGGTTTGTCCTTCGCCGCCCAAATCGCTCGAACGGGGAAGCCATAACCGCACCCAGGCGCCCGTCGAGCAGGACCACAATCAGAAGCAGCAGTCCGTTCACGAGAAGAATCTGAGTGGACGTCGCATTCAGCAAGCCGAGGCCGTTGTTCAGGATGGTGAGAATCAGAACGCCCATCGCGACACCGAGTGGTGAGCCGATACCGCCGCCCAGCGCAACACCGCCGACGATGGCCGCCGAGGCCGCCTGGAGCAGGATGTTGCTGCCCATCGTCGCGGAGGCGGTCGCGAGGCTCAGCGAGAGCAAGCCTCCGCCCAGAGCCGACAACCCACCGGAGATGACAAAGCCGACCGTCAGAGCCTTTCCGACCCGAGCACCGCTCTGAATCGCCGCCTTTCGATGACCGCCGGATGCGTAAATGTCACGACCGAGCGTGGTAAAGCGGAGGAATAGCGAAACCACGACAAAGCAGGCGATTGTGATGAGACTTCGCGGCGAGAAGATGCCTGCCACGCTTTGGTCGAGAAAGTCACTGACGTCGAGATTGCCGTAACTCAAGACACGCCCGCCTGCGAGCCAGTACCCCACGCCGGTCAAAAACATCATCGAGCCAACAGTTGTCACCAGCGAGGAGACGCCAAGCCATGGCAACAAGGCTGCGTTTGCGATGCCAACCACCACGCCGAAGATAACCGCGTACGAAATGCCGAGCAAAGCGCTATCGCCGCCGAACTTCACGGTGATGAGACCGGCCACTGTCGAGATTGCCGCTACGCTCAGGTCGAATTCGCCAGCGACCATCGTGACCGAAAGACCGAGGGCGATGA
The DNA here is from genome assembly GCF_031451275.1 of Caballeronia sp. LZ029. NCBI lineage: Bacteria > Pseudomonadati > Pseudomonadota > Betaproteobacteria > Burkholderiales > Burkholderiaceae > Caballeronia > Caballeronia sp. LZ029. The sequence goes on along the minus strand of NZ_JARUXO010000004.1, from coordinate 197,142 downwards.
TTCCAAGAAACGCAAACGCCTGGAAAATCGCGTACAGGTTGGCCTGCGAGAAGTAGTGATTGACGCTGAGGCCAAAGATTACCGGCATGCCGACGAGCAAGACGAGCCGAATCGCCAGATTGAGAAGTCGTTGAGATTGGTCCATTTCCGAGTCTCCTGTTATTTCCGTCCCGGACCGAGCCGGGCGAGCAACGCGCCGAACACCACCGCGGCGAGAACCACGATGCCTTTTGCGACCAGTTGGTATTCGTAGCTCACGCCGCTGACCAACAGGATGTTGCTGATGACCGCAAGGAAGATGGCGCCAGTAACTGCGTCCGATATCTGTCCACGACCACCACGAATCGAAATGCCACCGACCAGCACGGCGGCAATCGCGTTGAAGTCGAGGTCGATGCCGTACGTCAAATTGCCTTGAGCCGACGACGAAGCAATCAAGGAGCCGGCCAGTGCCGCTGCTGCGCCAGCGAACGCGTAACAAACGAGTGTCGCGGCCATCGTCCGAAGTCCAGCAATACGTGCAACCTCGGCCCGCATTCCGAGCAAGCGGATTTCACGTCCGATTCGCGACTTCTGGAGAATGAAGCTGGCAATTGCGGCAAATATGGCCAGCACGAGGATTTGATTCGGCAGCCAGCCAAACAGCTTGCCTTGGCCAAGCCAGGTGGCGTCGCCCTTCCCAATCACCGTCAGGCCGCCGGTGTAGATGACGCCTGCACCGATGATGATTGACGAGGTTGCAATCGTCGTGATGATGGGGTTCGCTTTACCTAGCGCAATGACTCCGCCTTGCACAGCGCCCATCAGCAATCCGCTCAATACCACGAGCAGCAGCGTCGCACTCAAACTCAAATGGATGAGCGCGGCAAACATGACAGTCGAGACCGCCGCCGTCGCACCCATCGACAGCATGAAGAGATTGCCGCTGAGGGTGACGAGCGCCATACCGATAGCGCCAATCCCGACTGCTGCTACCGAATACATCAGCGACTGCAAGTTCCCGAACTCCGTGAAGTGCGGCACGATGGCTGCAGCGACAACGATGAGGACAAGCGTGGCGATTCGAATCGACGCGGCATGAATGCTCGTCGTTCCAAAGAGTGCCGATGCCCAGCGTCGCAACGCAGTTGGCGACACTTGTGCAGTGGGCTCCAGAGCGGTCTTATGCATTACCCACCTCCGCAGGTTGGTTTCGGAAAGAGACATGTCCGTGAGACGCGTCGTTGTCGCCCGCGACGATGTCGTGGAGCAGCGTGTCACCATCTATTTCGAATCGAGGTTTATGGCGGACCGTCCGACCACGGAAGACGGTGAGAACGGTGTCTGCGAGTTCCAGAATTTCTTCGAGGTCTGTCGAGTAGAAGACAATCGCCAAGCCGTCGTCCGCCATCTTGCGAAGCGTCGAATAGATTTCCGCGCGGGCGCCGATGTCAACGCCTCGGGTTGGCTCGTTCAACAGCAACAGGCGAGGTGCGAGCGCAACTGCTTTAGCCAGCGACACCTTTTGCTGATTGCCACCGCTGAGCGTCGAAACTTCGTGAGGAAGCCGCTTCGGGTCGATGGCGAACATCGACGCGAGACGTCGAGCCTCTTCCTGCTCGCCGGCACGTCGCATGATTCCAGCCTTGCTGAACTTCGCCATCACGGACGCCGTGATGTTGATAGCAATCGGCGCATCCAGAAAGACGCCCTTATCCGCACGGTCCTCGGCGACGTACGCGATGCCTGCCTTCAACGAACTGTGGATGGTGTCAAGCTTGATGGGCTGTCCATCGACCTTGACTGAGTTGGAGATATCACCACGAAGTCCGGCGAGCGCCTCCACAAGTACTTCGGCCCCTGAACCAAGCTGACCGACGACCGCGAGAATCTCACCGGGCGCTACTTCCACTGACAGGTCTTTGACCTTATCTGCAACCGTCAGGCTGGACACCGAAAGTCGAGGCGCGACATCTGCGCGGCTCTCGGGCGGTTTGACCTTGCTATGCACAAGTTCGCGCCCAATCATCGCCTTGACCACTTCAGCGGTCGTCATGTCGGAGGTACGTTGCGTCAGGACATGCTGGCCGTTGCGGAACACCGTGACCCGGTCCGTCAGCGCAAAGACCTCATCGAGCCGGTGGCTCACGAATATCATTGCGGTGCCTTGGTCGCGCAGCTTGCGCGCGACGTCAAAGACTCGAACAATCTCCGCATCCGACAAAGTGGCAGTCGGCTCGTCGAGAAGGGGCACTTTCGCCTTTCGCGACATGCCCCGCGCGATTTCTGCGAGCTGGCATTCGGCTAGGCTGAGCCGGGACGCCGGAGCATCCAGCTTAACGTGTGACAATCCGACTGAGTCGAGATGCTCGCGGACAGAGTCCCGATATTGACTGCGTCGATAGATTTCGCTCTGGTCGGCGCCACCGAGAAGAATGTTGTCGAGCACCGAGAGTGTCGGGACGATTGCGAGCTCTTGGTGAACGATGGAGATAAGTCGGGGGTCCGTGCGACTTCCGAGTTTCAGATTGTGGCCGTCGACGGTGATTTCGCCGTCGTCAGGCTGAACGAGGCCGCCGAGAATTTTGATGAACGTGCTTTTGCCAGCCCCGTTCTCTCCGCACAGCGCATGAATCTCACCGGGCGCCAATTCGAGGCTGACACCTGTCAGCGCCTTGACGCCGCCATAACGTTTTGTGAGATTGCGAGCGCAGAGCAGACTCTGAGCAGCTACCGGCTCGGCGCCGGAATTCGCGTCTTGCAGCATTGTCTTCCTCCAAACGCGGAGACTCTTCGGTCGTCCGCTGTCAAGGGTTGATGCCTGTCACAGTTGCCCAACTCCTGCGCGTAGCTGGTCGTGTGTGGGTGACGGCATGCATCTCGAATAACGATGTCTTGCGTCGATGCTGGGCATACCTCGCCACCAAGGCACAGAACGAGCCGTGAGGCGCTGCGGCATCAGCGACGCTGCTGTCGGTGGGCTTTGAGGAGAGGAATTCGCAGGGAATCGCTGCGTGCGCAGGAATGCATGTCGTCTCCAGCAGAAACTCGCGTCAGCGGCCTCGTTATTGTTGAGTCACAGGTTATTAGTTCGCCTGGAAAAGAAAAATGCGCTGCGGCGAAATGATATTTCCGGTGGAAGGAAATATCTGTGCTGTCATAGCCTCAAAAAAACGCGCGGGGTCGGGACGTGATGCCCGACCAACCGCGCGCAACTTGAGGCTTTGGCTCTCTTTAGAGAGTGATTCGCTGCCCCTGCGATGACGACCGAATCGCCGCATCGACAATGCGTTGAATTTCCCATGCCTCTCGGAAGTCCGGGAACGTGGGCGTGCCGTGCTCGATAGCTGCGATGAACTCGGCCATCTCGATGGTTTTCAAATCGTTGAAGCCGAGTTGATGACCACCGGCCACAGTGAAGTTTTCGTAGGGAGGATGGACCGGGCCCGCTTCGATACGGGTGAAACCCGATGTCCGAGGGTCGCCGCCGGCCTTGAAATACTGAAGCTCATTGAAGCGCTCTTGTGAGAAGTACAGTGCACCCTTCGTTCCGTAGACCTCGAACTCGAGTTGCATCTTGCGGCCAGTCGCCGCCCAATTCGCTTCGATGGACCCTGAGCATCCTCGCTCAAACGTCACCATCAGTCGGGCGATGTCGTCGACCTTGACTTCACGCCGCTCGGACGACCCCGGCGCCACCGGTCGAGTTTTGTTGACGGTCTCGAGCTGCGCGTTGACCTGGGTGAAGGTCCCGAGGAGGAATCGAGACATGCCGACGATATGGTTACCAATTTCAGCCAGCGCGCCGGCCCCGTTCTGCGGGTCAACTCGCCATCCATACGGAATCTCCGGGTCGGCCATGTAGTCTTCAGCGTGGACGCCCCGAAAGCTCGTGATTTCGCCAAGCTCACCAGATGCAATCATCTCCCGCGCCAGCTTGAGTACGGGGTTTTTGATGTAGTTGTAGCCAACCTGCGTAACGACCTTCGCGGCCTCGGCAGCCTTCATCATCTCGAGTGCATCGGCGGCCGACGGAGCAATCGGCTTTTCGCAATGTACGTGCTTGCCGGCGGCAATGGCCGCCAGAGCCATTTCTCGATGTAGGCTGCATGGCGTCGTGATTGAAATGACCTGCACACAGGGGTCGTCCAGCAACGTGCGCCAGTCAGCCGTGGCTCGTTCGAAGCCGAAGTGCTCAGCCGCTTGCTGAGCACCGACCTCGCTCACATCGGCCACTGCCACCATCCGCGGCTTCAGCGAATTTGGAAATGCGTTTGGCACGGCTCGGTATGCCAGCGCGTGGGCCTTTCCCATGAAGCCGGTGCCAATCACAGCTACGCCAATCTCTCGTCTCATCGTTGTCTCCATTCGTAAAACGAAAGCGACCCCGAAGGGTCGCGAAAAACGTCCTGCCGCGTGCGCGACGGTCAACCCTGCAGCGCGTGTTACTTTTTCTGCGAATAGCAGACGTTGAGCGTCGCCTTGGTCGCAGCAGGATTCGGCAGATACTGGATGGCTTGCGGCGCCTTGCTCGCCGCGAGGCCCTTGGCGGCCCGTGCAGCGTATGCACCGTCGTCAAACGGGGACTGCTCGACCGTGGCGTATGCCTTTCCGGCGGCGATGGCTTCCACCGCACCGGAGTCGCAGCCGTGGCCGACGATTACGAGCTTCGACGGGTCGAGCCCGAGGCGCTGTGCGGCAGTCACGACACCGCGGAGCTGCGAATCGTTCTCCGTGTAGACGCCTTTCACGTCCTTAAATTGGGTGAAAAGCGCTGACGCAGCCGCTTCGGCCTTCACAGCGTCCCAGTCGGCCGGTTGCGAACCGACGACTTCGATTCCAGGTGCATTCTTCTTGAGGCCGTCCACGAAGCCTTGATAGCGCTGAACTTGAGGCGGCGTACCCATCGGTCCGTTGATGACGATGACCTTGCCTTTGTCGCCATACCCCTTTTCCTTGAAGCCCTGAATCATGGTCTTCGCGGCGACTTCGCCATTGCTGATGTCGTTGGGGCCCGTGAAGACCTTCCAGTACTTGGAATATTTCTGGTCGGGCATCGAGTTCGAGATGACCAGCGGAATCTTGGCTTGGTCAATCTTGCGAATCGACGGGACCATGGCGCTCGAGTCCACAGGGATGAGAACGATGACATCGGGCTTCTGGGCAAGCGTCTGGTCGACCGCAGTGGCTTGTTCGTTTGCGTCGTAGTTGCTTACCTTTACGTCGAGCTTGAGGCCCTGAGCGGCCGCTTCCTTCTCGAAGCCCTTCGCATAGAGCGCCCAGTATTCAACGCTCTGCGTCGGCATGAGCAAAGCAACACGGGGCTGGTCGGCCGCATGGGCGCTGGTACCAAGTGCGCTCGCGATGGCCGCGAGAGCGAAACAAGAAACGATGGATTTGCGGATTTTCATGCTGTGTCTCCAGTGGGCCCGCGGGTGGCGGAGCCGGGTTTTGGTGTTTTGGTGGAGGCACAGTAAGGCTTGGTCTAGGAAAGAAAAATGCGACAGAACGAAAAGTTATTTCCTGCCACTGGAAAAATGGTGACGGTCTCGGAGTGATTGCCACCAGACGTTTGAAGAATCGAGTGATGAGCATGATGCGGCGGGGTCCCCAAGACGGCAGGACGCCAAACATTGGGCGATATTGTGTACTTTTACTCTACGGAAAGACGATTCGAGGGCTGTTTATCTGCCGCGACTTCTACGCGATAGTTCAGGACATCGATTCCCCACGACTGGCATTGCACCGCCCGTCGTCACTTTCAAGAGGTCTCACATGTCCAAGTCCAAAGTCGAACTCGTTGCTGCTTACTTCACGCTGTCGGGCGATGTCTATCCGTTCGGTCCGACCGAAATCAGCCCCTTCAGCTTCAAGGACCGGGTCGAAGCGGCCGCGAAGGCCGGCTGGGACGGCATCGGCCTGATTCACTCGGACATCTACGCCACCGCCGACAAGATTGGCTTCCCAGAAATGCGCCGCATCCTCGAAGCCAACGGAATGAAGCACGTCGAGTTCGAGTTCCTGGTCGACTGGTATCAAACGGGGGAGCGTCGCCGCACCTCTGATAGCCAGCGCTACTACTACCTGAAAGCCGCTGAGGAACTCCGCGCGCGTATCGTGAAGATTGGCCCCGGCATCGGCGAAGATACGGCGAACGTCCCACTCATGGTTGAAGAGTTTGGCAAGTTGGCGGACGACGCCGAGAAGCGCGGCACGCAAGTCATGCTGGAAATCATGCCGTTTAGCAACGTCCGCACGATTGAAACCGGCAAGGCCATTGTCGAAGGCGCGAACAAAGCGAATGCTGGTCTGCTGCTCGACATTTGGCATCTGAGTCGCGGCAACGTCGACTTCAAGGAAATCGCCACCATCAAGCCCGAGTTCATCAAAGGGATTGAGCTCGATGACGCAGACCGCTATGCCATCGAACCCCTTTGGATGGACACCTGCCACAAGCGTCGCCTGCCTGGCGAAGGCGTCCTCGACGTCAAGGGCTTCATCAAAGCGATTCAAGCCACCGGCTGGAACGGACCGTGGGGCGTTGAAATCCTGTCCGAAGTAGAGCGCAAGCTCCCGCTCGAAGAAATGGCCACGCGCGCGTACAACGCGACAATTAGCCAGTTCGACAACTAATCGGCATCGAACGGACTGAATGTAAGGCGGCCGCAGCCGCGCTCCTGCGGCCGGCTCTGCATCGAGCAATCGGTCAGTTGCTTACATGCGAGCGCCGCTGTCAGTACAACCTACTCGGATGCTCCACGTTATGACACAACACAAGGACGTTCAAATGGTGTCACTCTATGTTCGCTTCAAATTGTTTCCATCGACCAAAGACGAGTTTGTCCCGCACCTCGCCGAACTAATGAAGACTATGGCGAAGGAATCAGCCTTGGTCAGCGCCGTGCTCAGCGAAGACCCGTCTGCACCTGACGAGCTGGTGCTGTTCGAAGTATGGAACGGCTCACAGGGGGAGTGGCTGCGGGAACAGCCTCAGAAGCCGTATCGAGCTGTTTATGACGAAGCTACGCGGGACCTTATTGCCGACAAGGAGGTTCATTTCCTCCGTCCCATTGTCGTCCAGAACTAAAGCGCCATGCGAGCTATCAAGCACTCGCGACGACTCACTTCGCCCGGGTGACCGGGAGAGCCGGTGCTGCACTTACCTTTGTTCAAGCACCTTCTGATTACAGCTGTCGCGGGGGACGCTTCGGTCAAAATGACTGTATTGCCGCGATGACCCGCATTCCGCGTTGTGTTCAGCGCGTTGCCGGTGCCGTAGTCAGTCGAAACACCTAATCGCGAAGCAAGCTCTCTAAGGGTTCCGATACAGCATGGCACCGCGATGCGCTTGACTTGACGACAACTGCGTCGCCCTCGACAGCTACTCTAATGCCGGAGAGCGAAAATTCGACTGCGAGCTCACGCTTGAGACGCGTGAGCGCTTCCCGCAACTGAACCGTCATCCGCAGTAGGGCTACATCCTGCAAATCGTATCGCAAAACATTTCGCTTCCTTGGAACTGGCGTCACACAGCCTAAAATCAATAAAGCCCCACGCGTTGGGCGCGACGCCCTATGAAAGCCGTCTTACCGAAGGAAATGCAGCGTCGAGAAGCGTCGACGATACTCAGTCACATCAGGAGCAACCTCTTCAGGTGGCAGCTTCTCTGTCAATCGAGTGCGACCTCGCGTGAGTAGTAGCCGCACACGTGCTGATTCAAGCCTTTACTGTCACGGCCCGAACTAAGGTTCTCGGGGCAGCATGACGGCCGTGCAGGCGGAAGCACTCAGAAAAAGAACTTATGCGCCAGGTCCGCCAAACCAATCACGATTTCAAGGGCAATAAGCCCTATGACATACCATTCGAGGCGGTGAACGTGTTTGGTGTCCACGATTTCGGCCAAGGTTTGCGCAGTTCCCGAAATCAGCTGCAGCTTGCGTTCAAGCGCGGCTTGTCGCTCGTGCAGCTCGTATTCGTCCTCCAATAGTGCGTAGAGGCCGCCGAGCTCCGGGTGTTCCCAAAGGGTCTCCGGCTTGTCGCCGATTTCAGCCCGACCAACCATGCGGTGTTCGATGAGGAGCATCCCGCCGATTTTTGAGAGCAGCGTCTTGGCGTCCGCGCTCACCTTTCCTGTTCTCGCCAGTTCCGATGCCAACGGAATAATGCTATCGAACTCGCTCGCGGTCTTGTCTTCATACATCGACAGCACAAGGCTTTTGCTGAGGCTGTCGGCTATCACCTGAGCCTTTTCCAACGTCAGCGCATCGAGCCAGACCGCACCACCCTGCACACCAACGTTCGTCTTGCCGCTCTGGATGGCAATTTCTTCAAGCTGAGGTCGCCCGTACGCGTTGTGCAGCAACGGGGCTAACGAGGAGAGAAACCGTTGTTCATCATCAAGCGACACACCAAAAAACACGACGACGCCGTACCTGAAAAGAACGGCGACGCCGTCGGAGCCCGCGACCGTTACCGTCAGCGGTGTCGTGGCGAGCGAATCGGTGATTTTGAAATTCTTGAGGTCAATCCGGTCGGCGACGAGATGCGCACGTGCCTGTACCTGCGGAAGCGAGCTGATGGCGAGATTCGACATTGGGTCACTTCAATCCGTTGAAGTCATCGAAAGTATACGAGCGTGTGAAGACCGGCCGCCACCCGCTTCATCTGAGTTCGACCGTCGCCCGGCGTCTTGCGGTCACCCCAGAATGGGGCCTCAACGAACAAACGCGCATTCGGTCCGAAGAGAGAAGGAGAAGATGCTGGCAGGCGAGTTGTACACGGCCCTGAGGGCGAAATTGAAGCCTGCCTGGCGGCGTGAAGCGCACCGCTGATGTCTGCGCCAAGGACTCGAAACAACAACCGAAAAAGAAAAGCCTGCGTGAACGCAGGCTTGAATCCAAGTCGGTGAGACATGGAGGAGACAAGGTCAGTATAAACCCTTGGTTCGCAATTTGCGAGCATCTCTTTCCGTGCGCTCGAACCAGTTCAAACCGAGCGACACTCAGACAGGTTTAATGTTCGATGCTTGCTTGCCCTTCGGGCCCATTTTGACCTCGAAGCTCACTTTCTGGTTTTCTTGCAGCGACTTGAACCCCTCGGCCTTGATTTCGGAGAAGTGCGCAAACAGGTCCTCTCCACCATCGTCTGGGCTGATGAACCCAAAACCCTTTGCGTCGTTGAACCACTTCACTGTGCCGGTTGCCATCTGTAACCTCGCTAGATTTAGCCAAAGTCGCAGCAATTAGAGGCTATCGTGCACCTTGCACGACTGCGACTCGGTCTGCATTGCGCCGCGAACGACTGCGGCATCTGCGTGCACGCAAAGAGCATGCGAGGTCTTGCACTGACGTAGCAATTCGCCTCCCGCAGCGGCACCGGCGCCCCGAACAGGCATTTCAAGACCTCAATTCCTACGACCCTACACCCGCACCTGAAGCAATGCTCATTTCACGCGTGCCGCAAGGCAGCCCTCCTCCGAAGATTCGCCCGCGCGTTTCGAAAGCGGTGAATCAATTCATCCAACAATCCGGCGAACAACCGTGGGGCGGTCATGTCAACGCGTGCAATGAGGTCAGATGGATTCTCGCTGAAAAGTCGTCGTCTCCGCTCAAGCGCAACAGTCTCATAGCTCCGGAGTTCGCAAGTCGCCCAGCACGATATCGCTTCCGCGCTGCGCCGCGGCAGCTCTCGCTGCGGCCTGCGTGGGGAACGGTCCAATCTCGTCGGCGCCTTCAAACGGGTAAAGCAGCCGGGAGTCCGTCAATCTCACGACCTTCAGCGTGCCAAAGAATCCGCTGAGATGCGGCCGATAGGAAGCGTAGACGGCATAGTCGTCCTCGTCCTGCCCGGCTATTGGGTTGACGATAGGACGACTAGAAAAGAGAACGAGCTTTGCTCGCCGAGACGATGGATTTTTCATCGCGAGACAGCCTCGTTGGGATGAGCTTTGACGAGCAGCAATGCCCATGCCCAGTGACTCTTTTGTCGAAATAGGACGCTCGCGAATCATTAGTCTCATCGCTGTGCCACGCATCGTTCCTTGCGAGTCTGCGGCCATGGCGCGCTCCTTTGCCCTGCGCCGAAAGCCAAAGAACGTAGGAAGCCGTCAGCCACTGTGGTCAAGGCGACCAGATGAGCCGGTATGCGATGCCTAGTAGCACGGCCATCGGAAGAGCGCCAATCATTCCGCTCGGACATCACGCGACCGCCGTTGCTGGGCGTCCGAGTTCGTTCTGAAACTCAATGGTGCGCAAAAGTGCTCATGAACGGCGGCGCTCGCGAATCCTCCTTCGTCGAAGGCGCCAATGTGGGATTCCGCGGAGGGAAGCGCCGCGATGATATCTGGGACTTCACCGGCTGATGCGCTGGCTGAAGCTTGTCGACGTACGCACGTTGCGGAACATCTGCAAGCGCTGCCCCTTCGCCAGATGCAAGCTGAATGACGAGGGCTGGCGTGCCCACTGCAGGGGCATTAACAGAGCGGGGAGCATGTAGAGATGTCACATGGGAAGGAGCCGATAGTGCCGCATCCGATGCCCCAACCACACGCCCTACGACTGTCGAATGGGGATGGAGTCGTGGACTCAGTTCCGCTTGCAGCCAAGCCGCAAAACAAAATCCGCCCCCTACAACGAGGAGAACAAGCGCCGCAAGACGACCCGTTCGTTTGCTGTATCTCCCAACGGAGCCGGCACGATGACTTTGTGGTGCTTGAAGTCCGTCGTGTTTTGACGTCTCTGCCCTTTTTACATTCCGCGCTGGCATCGAACACTCCCACGAACATGCCCATAGTTGCCAGTGCTCTCTTGCGGACGCACTGAACTCGTCCATCGCATCTTTGCATCGCTTCTGGTGGGGACCCCTGCTCGCAGTCCCAAGCAGATTCCCGCCAGAAAGCAATCTTATGCAGTCTGCTGCAAGTGATTGAGGTATGAGAGAAGCCTTGGCGGAGAAGCGCCTTTCCGGACGTAGCCATCGAATAGACTGCGGTCTTCGCTCCGTGTAATGAGAACATCGTCGCTCGCGGTGTAGGCGCAGATGAAGGCCCCTGAGGTCGACGGATATGCTCTGATTGCACGCGCAGTTGTGAAACCGTCGCGTTGCGGCATCATCAGGTCAAGTAAGACCACATCCGGAACCCAGCTTCGAATTATTTCAAGGGCATCGCCGCATCCTCCGGCGACGCGGGTTTGAATTCCTGACAAAGACAGGTAATCCGCGACTGCTATAGCAGCTGCTCGGTAGTCGTCGACGATTAAGACCCGAGACAACGAATCAAACTGGCGGTGCGTCCAATTTACTTGCTCACTGTGCATTGCCCGCCTCCGGCCGAACGCCATGTTCTGAATACTTGAATATCATCGCCAACAGCTACAACCTCAGCCGCACCGAGTGTTCGAAACCGTGTCGTGTCCGCGTCTCACGTGAATCGTTCTCAATTATGCGAAGCGTGCTCGCCCTTTGGGCAGGCAGCAGGGTTCGATGATGCACGAAGCATCGCACCCAAGTAAGCCCTCAATGCAGCACCAATGTTCGTTCGTGAACGCTGCTGACGCACAAACATCATCTAAAGCAAGTAAGCGGTCTGTCTATAACGGACTAATCCCGAAATTAACATCGCGACCAGTGCGCTGGGATATGGACAGGCGAACAACGCACTCCGAGGTCCCTTCTCACGCTTCAATGGAAATGCCCATCGAAGGGCTGTCTGCATCATATTATTGCGAATATGCATTGGATTCCTGATAAATAGTAGGTCCCAAACATTCCTGACGTCAGTCAGAAGACCGCAGTTCAGGTCACAATCGTCGAACTCGTCGTTTGTCCGGCGCCCTTTTGCGTCCAAGGGAGAGGCGGGACTTGACAGGAACGGTGCATCTGTCGGACCACGCGTTTCATCGAGCATACGCGGCGCTCTGCGCGCTTCAAACCGCTCTGTTAGCTCCGCGGCGACAATTTACGTCTACCCTTCCCACGAGACCCACATCTGGCGTGCCCGGCCAACGTACGCGGCGGTAGGAGCATCAACTTTTCCGGCGCATGCGAAGAAGCCCGTCAAACCACTACGACGGGCCGCAACAAAAGCGCTCCACATTGGAGAGTCGTCGTCAGACGTCGAGAGGACCTCCGACTCCCGCCAAAGGCGTAGTCGCCGGTGCCCAATAGGGCGTACGGTTGTAATATTGGTGCAGCGACGAGCCCCAAGCCGAATCCGCCATAGCCGGCCAATGGTCTTTGTCAAATCCAGGCTCGCTCTTGATGCGCTCCGCCGTTACATCGACTCTGAAGACCTTCTGGTCGGTGTCAAGCGTGAGCGCATTCCATGGTATTGCTCGGAGCGTATCGCCCATCCCGAGGAACCCACCACTCGACAAGACGGCGTACGCGATACGTCCGCTGCGCATATCCACCATGACTTCTTTGATTTTCCCGACGTCCTCGGCATCCGACGTGATGACCGTCGTATCTTCAAGCGTCGATGCTGCCATCACATCCGGTCCAGGCCCCTCCCCAACGCCACTGCCTACAATGTTTGCGCCGCCCTGCGTCGCGGCACCCGAACCTGCCAAATCACTTGTCGCCATGATTGCCACCTACTGTTAGAGCCCGCGACTCCCTCGACACGGCAGAAATCTACCGCCGCTCGCAATCCTTGTCGCGCGCGGGCGACGCGAAAGCAAGGTTCGAATGGGACCGCAATGAACATGCCTTGGAAAAGTCGTGCCCCGCTGCCTCGTGCGATTTCAGCGACTAACGCGTGTGTCGTCCGAGCCGGAATCCGGTCGAGCTGTCGGCGCCGTCAGGCGGCGTAGGACAAGTTCTGGCGCAGATGAATTCAGATGTGTGGCTGAGCCAGCGTTTTTCCTCTCCTGGAGGCCAAGGTTCTGAGGGTTCCACGCTGATTCTTCCAAAAATTACTTTCGAGGGACTGTCTATTTAATACCGGCGCGACGACGCATACTAGGCGGATGGAGTCCGAGGCTTCGAACGGCATATTCGAAGTCTTCGTCCGAAATAGGAATCGGTACTCGTCAAGCAAAAGGAGTTCAACATGGCGACAGCAGTGACATTATCGAACGGAAAGAGTTGGCCTTCGCATAGAGCGGCGCTTGTCCACTTTCAGCAGATGCTCGCGCGATACTCGGACGACCAGGTTGTCGAGGACGCGCACGACCACGACGACCTCGCGGCATTGATTGAGCGCTACGACCTCTCCATCAACGCCGGCTCGGCGAAAGCAGGGTCGGGCATCGACCACTTCGAACGCCGGCGCTACGGAGGCAAAGGTTTCTTAACCGCCGGTTTCTGGGTCGTTCACACCCGAGGTGACGCGACTGATTTCAGTTACGTTGTAGCGGTGAGGGCACATCCTAAAAGCGATGCTCAGCAGTTCACAAGCGCCTGTAGAGCCGCCGTAGAACCGTCTATGTTGACTGCGAAGAAAAGGGCCTTCGAACGGTACGGAGATAATTTGCGGCGCGTCCCTTGCGAATTAACCGGCGAGCCGTTGGCCTTCGAAGAAGCGCGTCTGGAGTACATTGGTATGTCATTCGTCCAGATTGTCGTCAGTTTTCGAGCGGTGCGCGGCTGGTCACACGGAGTTCCAGACGGAGCCATCACGGGGCCGAATGACACTCAAGCTGTGACGGCCTTCAGGGACCCCGCGATGGCGGAGGCTTTTTCCAAGTACCACAACGTTGTCGCGAAGTTGAGGATTGTCGCCAAAAGTGCGAATCTGGCGATGGCAACAGGACGACGCCAGCCGGAAATTCAACGACCGGTTCAACCCTAGTCGAGCGCCAGTGGCCCGAAGTCCTTTGGAAGACATCTCTCCAGCGCGGCGCACCGGCGATTTTCCTCCTCCTAAACAACGTGGTCCGTGCGCTTAAGTCTGTTGAGAAAAGGATAAGGCTCGGCGCCATCATTGCTCAGATAGTTTCAGCGCGGTAATCTTCTGCTCATCCCCACCGCCATAGACGTCGCGATAATCATTCGGGAATGGAACCGACTAGGAAAATCGTCCGCATCGACGCTCACATCGAAGCTCCCGGCTTTCCCTCGGCGCTCGTACGGGCGTTTTTGCTAGGTAGCTCGTTCGTCGGTGTCTACGATGAAAAGGACTACCTACGATATGCGAATGACAGTTTCTTGCGCATGTTCGCATTGGAAGCGGGTCAGGTCGCTACGTTCGCGGACATCGTCTTGGACGCCGCTCGCAATGGTAAGACCGTGAGAATCGAAGCTGAGGACCCGATTGCATTTATCGCGGACGCGCAGACGCGTCGACGGGGCTGCTTCGGCGAATCGAGGCAACGCTCGTTTCCTGTGGACTTCGTCGATGACCACTGGTTTTGGTGTACCGAGACCTTCCTGCCAGACGGTTGGATAGTTTTGACAGGTGCTGACATCACCTCGCTGAAGCAAACGGAGAGAATTCTCTCGGCACAACGAGATGAAGCGGTCTTGCTCAGCGGCATAGATGAACTCACCGGCGTGCCAAACCGACGATTAACCCTCGCGCGATTGGACGCGTTGCTTCACACACCAGATGAAGGTCACTCGCCAGTGACCGTGGCCCTTCTTGACCTTGACCACTTCAAATCCATCAACGATACCTTCGGACACGAGACCGGCGACGAAGCACTACGCCATTTCTCGCAGCATTGCACCGGTCTTAGCGCCGGGCGAAGCGTGCTTGGCCGTCTCGGTGGCGAGGAATTTCTCATCATCCTGCCACTCCTGACAGTCGAACAGGCAAAGCAGGAACTCGAAGCTATGATGCGCTCGATTCCGCCCGTCTGCTCTCGACTACCAGCGCACGTAACCATCACTCTTTCGTTTCCCGCTGGCGTAGCACAGTCTCAGCCTGGAGAGTCCCGCTCGGAACTGCTGCGTCGAGCGGACGCCGCTCTTTACCTCGCTAAACAGCGAGGTAGACGTAGAGTAGAAATTCATCGGCCTGATGTTCAATCGATGGAAGGCAAAGCGTAGCCACGCCGCTATCGTTCAGTCTGACTGTTCAATGTTGACGCGGGAATAGCGCCGATTGTGACGTCCCACGAACGGTAACACTGGCCGGTCGTACTGCTGGGCGTCGCATTGTGGGGCCTCCATATGGGGCTCACGCAGGGCCCGCTTGCATCCATGGTGCGCATACAGCACCGCCGAACCTGAGAGGTAGGGCGTTCGGTTTTTTCAATTTGATGAGCGGTCTGGCGATGCTTGTGGCGAGCGTCGTCGCAGGCGAGTTGTGGGACCGCTTGGGGGCGGGCGCGACATTCTACGCCGGTGCGGGTTCAGTTTGCTGACCCTGTGCGCCCTAGCTACCCGCAGTGGATTACGCCGAAAGAGCCCCCTCTGGTTGGATACAAAGGGGAACGGAGCGGTGAAGCGGACACGCTCAACTTCGTTCCGAGCCTGCGCGACAAGCGAAAACGATTACGCAACGATTCATTGTTCGTCATCGTCTCCATGATGTTTGTACCAGCCCTTATGTTTGCCGTTGTCATGCCGACGATGTTCATCGCGGTATTCGCGCTGATATCCGTAGCCATAAGCGGGCGCAGGTGCATAGACCACTGGTGCCGGCTGATAGACCACGGGAGGCGGCGCTACATATACCGGACCGGGAACTCCGAGAAAAACGTTTACGTCTGAATACGCTGACGCTAGTCCTGAAACGCAGGCGCAGCAAATTCCCAAAGCGGATAAAACCATCGTTCGTTTCATAGTGCTCTTATTTTCAAGTTATGCAGTCCGCCTGAGCGGTCCGATACATCCCCAAAGTTGATGGTAGACGAGGCACCAACCAGCCGGTGATACGAGAACGCGTCTCCTGTAACCTTTTGTAAGCCGAACGGAGAGTTGCCTGATAATCCCAAGCGCACGCTTTTTTTGAAGGCGGTTCTGTCGGGCCGAGCGCCGTACCTTCAATCTGCCGGCAACTCAGGGACTCGCGTTGCAGCGTGGCCTGCCGTCGCGCTCTGTCGTTAATGGCTTATTGGCGCCGATGGTCCGACATCTTCTTTCACGCTCAAATTTCGCGGAAAGTGCGAAAAGACTCGACGCTCAATTTGGTCTTGCCATCGAAAGCACACGCATCAATCGACGGCGCCTTGACTGTCTGGTCAGGCCGCCGATTGTAAAGGTTGCACTTCAACGGTGACGTGCGACAGCCCGTTGAAACGCTCGAGCGCTGCATGATAGAAGCGCGAGTCTCGCTGGGACTCACCGGTCGCTACCGACACTACAGCACTCATGTGACCAGGACCCACCCGCCATACATGCAGGTCGACGACCTTGTCGCCACGGTCCTCAATGGCGTGTCGCACATTCTCTGCCATGCGCCGGTCAGGATTCATGTCGAGCAGGATTCCACCGGTGTCTCGCATCAAACCGTACGACCAGTTGGCAATCACGAGTGCACCAATGACGCCCGCCAGGGGGTCCATCCACAGCCAACCGAACGCGCGGGCCAGCACTAGCCCGAAGATAGCCAGCACGGAAACCGCCGCGTCGGCCATGACGTGGATGTAGGCCGACCTGATATTGTGGTCTCGGGTTGTTGCCTCATGTGCGTCGTGGCCGTGCTCATGTTCCTCGAACTCAACTCCGTACTCCCCATCGGGCGTCCGCACAATTGCCTTGAAAGCGTGTGGCTCCGGAATGTCTTCCTTTGATTCCAGATATCCGCCGCGGTCCGCCAGCGCGAAAACCTGTTGCGTCCCGTCCGGTCGCACGGTCGTGACGGATACCGCTGAGGCATCCAGTTGCGAACCCTTCGTCGAAGGCGTAATCCTGAAAACAGGCGGCACGCCATCTTCGAAGATGGAAACAGCAACGACACCGGACGACGAATAAATTTTCTGTACCGCGGCTTCATGAGCACGGTCGTCGTGAGCGTGGTCATGTCCGTGGCTATGACTATGGCTATGGTCGTGGTCACCGCCGCTCAGCAGCCACACGCTCGCAAGGTTAACAAGCAGGCCGACCACCGCGATAGGAATGGCTTCGCCGAAGTGAATCGGCACCGGCGACAGGAAACGCGACACCGCCTCGTAACCAATCAGCAGCGCAATCATCGCGAGCACGATGGCACTTGTGAAGCCCGCGAGGTCGCCAAGCTTGCCCGTGCCGAACACGAAGCGAGGGTCGGTGGCATGTTTCCGTGCATAGGTGTACGCGAGCGCTGCAATCAGCATCGCGCCAGCATGCGTCGACATGTGCAGGCCGTCTGCAACTAGCGCCAGCGAGCCGTACATACCGCCGCCGACGATTTCAATCAGCATCATCGCGCTGCAAAGCGCAATCACAGCCCACGTCTTTCGCTCGTTCTTTTCATGACTGGCACCCAAAAAGATGTGGTCATGTCCTGCGCCGAATGCGGCGTCTTTGAAATCGCTCATTTTTGACTCTACTTGAAATAGCTATGAACAACCTCGATGAGTTGTTCAGTCGCACTGTCGCCATGCTCTTCACCGTTGTTCGCATCGACGAGGTGGTTCCTAATGTGGTCTTCCAGCACAACTGCCAAAAGGCCGTTCATCGCTCCACGACAACTTGTAATTCGTTGCAGAACGTCCGAACAGCCGTGCTCTTCTTCAAGCGACCGCTCAATGGCTTCAACCTGCCCCTTGATACGGCGAACCCTGTTGAGAAGCTTCTGCTTCTCCTGAACCGTATGACTCATTGCATGCTCTCCCCATACCCCCACCGGGTATATTACGACTCGCAGTGTACCATAGGGGGTGGGGGTATTCTAGAGTAATGGTTGCGAAGACAGCTCACGAACGCTACGCGAGGTGATGCGGGGAATCATGAGAGGCTAGCAACACCCGGACTCCGCCTTCGTTCAGAAAAAAGGGCGGTCCTGCGCGCAAAATGGACATGCCTCGGCTTGCTGCCGTCTAGCGACGGTTCAACAAGTCGACCGAAATCCTTGCGATGTCGACGAGAAAGAGCCCCTCGCGAAAACGCGGCCGGGGTGCGTTGAGCCTGGAACGCTCAACATCGTTCCAAGCCCTGCGCGATATCCGAGAACGATTGCCGACGATGCTTCGCTTGTCGGCGTGCCCTGTCGCTACGCAACGCCCCACGTCCAGTTCGGGCTTCGGTTACTGTTCGCGACGGCCGTATCGGCATCGGCGAGCGCGATGTCGCGCGACGCGGCGACAAGCGCCGGCTTTACCTCACGCAGTTCCTCCGAATGTAGTGTCGATATGTAGGATATCGAAAGAACCTGAACTTGCGCAACTACTCACTAAGCCTGCGAGGAGCGAGGGCCGCAGCAATGAAATTGCCGTCCAAGGGGTGTGATTCGGACGCTCTTACTGCCGCGTTAGTGGTTGAAAATATCGCGCCCGAAATCCTCTGTCGACATTCTCGAGGACCAGTCGTCCTCCTGTCCACTTTGAGACTTCGGAGACGATGGATAAGCCCAGCCCACTTCCAATCGAGGATGAATAGTCCAGACGGTAGAACGGTTCCAGTACCCGTTGCAGCTCTTCTGGTGGAATGCCGTGCCCTGAGTCGACGACTTCGAACATCACTTCCTTATCGGAGAGGACGACGGAGATGTCGACCTTGCCTCCGGACGGCACGTATCTAACTGCGTTGTCGACGAGATTTCTTACCACGACTGCAACAGCAGCTTCATCGAGCTGCACGAAGCCCTCGTCGAATCGCTCGAAACCAAGGTATCTCGGCGCCAGGTACTCTGTACGGCCTATTGCTGTTGCAGACGCGGTGCCGCAACGTGAAAATGCGCACGCAAACCAGCGCTTCAGGCGCTCTCAGCGCCGTCCGAATCGGGAGATTGCAGCCCTTCGGGTCTGTTTTCGACTGGACGGTCCGGATGCGGGGGCACGCGTTGTGCATCAGAGGCGTCCCAGTCCACTTGTCTAGTCTTCTTGGCCGATTTCGACACCTTTTCTTCGAACGGGTCAGGTATCCGCTCGCAGGCTTGCCATAGCGTCTCAAAAAGGTCGGCATACTTAGCTTCTACTTCTTTGCTTTCGTCACCGAAGGCCGCCGACAAAGTTAGATGACGGCTTTGGCGCAACTGAGTCCGATAAAGCAATATGGTCTCGTCTTGATGATAGAAGAGTCCGTAGAACACCTTGTCCAGGTCCTGAACATTCGAGAAGTTCGCCTCTCGTACAGCGCGAGAAAGGTCCTCATCTGCATCGTTGAGAACCTCGCGCGTTAGGAAACGACATCTGAAGTCGAAGCCCGATTTCTTAAAAAGCGATAGCTGCCTTCGAACAGCTCGGCGCGCATCATTGTGCTTTCCTTGCGGTACATCTGCAACGTTGAAAATCCGACGGATTACTACGCCGCGGCGCAGTGCAAGCAGCGTTGCTTGCTCGTATGCCTCCCTTCCCGCTGCTGTCCACAACCGGAAGTTTGCGAGCGAGTCGTATCTATCACCCTGTAAGAGGCTCCGCATCTGCGCTGAAAGCAATTGCTGATTAAGCTCATATCGGCCTGGCGCGTCATAGTCGCAGGTTGCCCGGCTTCGTCGATACTTAACTACGCTGGCGATATCCTTTAGTTCAGAAGCCATGCCGATGACGTGCCGTCCTAGCGTCCAAGCAAGAAAGTCCACAAAGGGACGAAGATTGATATCCTTATTATCATTGGGCGTAATCTCAAGCTCGTGAAGTTGCATAACTTTGTCCAGCAGCAACTCAACTGAGATGCGGAACCTCCGATACGTTCGGTCCGGAAACGCCTCCGCGAGGAAATACGAAATTGCTTGGAGAGGCTCTTCGTGTTCCCGCACGTATTGAATTGCTGCCGATACATCATCCATATGCTGGTCGAATAGAGGCTGGCGTCGCTCAGTCCACTCCACAAGCGCGTCCATCTGTCGTTGCAACGTCATTTCGCGTTGTGCACGGTCCGTTCCAAAGGCGATAACGTCGACAGCGATGCCAACGATGCCTGCGACCAACGCTGCAATACCTAGGTCCCGGACCAGCCCCTCGACTATCCATTCGAATGGCTTTGAGTGGGCCGTGGAGGGAACGACTAGAAAAACGCCCGCCGCACATAGCAACAGAGCGACCACCCAAGACCACCACCTCTCTTTCGCGAGGGTCCTGAAGACGTCTGCCTTGGAAAGCTTTTGAGGAGCCACCCACGGCTCACGTTCCACCGCCGCCTTTTTGTTCTTGCCTCGGACAGCGAAAGAGGTTGCCATCTTGTACTCCCGATGTCCGCTCAGCCAAAAATTCGAGAATAGTTCGTATATTCTCAGAGCCGCATAGCGTAAACCCCCAAAGGTTGCCGAGCCAAGGGCCCCTGTTGAGGGCGTTCTCTCGAGGACATTTCTATCTACCGGGTATGCTGCCTTTCCAAACGACGATTTACGCCGTCGTCAACTTGGCACCATCGTCATTTTTTGGCGCGCGAGTGAGCGCCGGCTCCTGGCCCTCCTAGTCCATCAGAATCACTCGTGACTTGGCAGGCGATTCCGCCCTCACCCGTCCCGCAACTGTCAATTGCGCGCTGTACATCAATGCGGTCGAAGTTTGTCGGGGGCGCTACGCCAATGGACCGTTATGGTTCATACATTGGTTCTCTTGTAGCAGTGCCCGGCTTGACACGAATCTTTGCGATGTCTTTCAGCGTCGATGGCGGCCTCGATGGGTCTGCGCCGTCGGAAAAATCCCTGTTCACAATAAGTCCAACAAATCTTACAGAATACTCCTATAACTATAAGCCAAACCTTGCACTCGCCTTTTGAATCGTCTGGAGGAACAATGTCCTCTTTCATTCGCGTAGCGCTGAATCATGCTCTCCTCGCAGTTGTCATCGGCTCGTGCTCACTGAGTTTCGCGCAACAAAAGTGTCCAACATTCAAGGAAATCAGCCTCAATGGAAAACAGTCGCCGGGCAGCCGGTTCGCAACGTTTCCGGGCGGATTCGTGATGCTTGCGAAGGAGTTGGCGACTGACACAGACGGCGCGTCGACTGCCTATCACCCTGACAACATCGGAAGCACACATCTGTGCAACGGTTTCGACCTTTATCGCAATCGCCAATGTGTTACCGACTATCCCGCATGCTATGAAGCGGTAAGACAGGCCCAAGCGGTCCACTGGAATCCGGCAACTTCGCCCGCCTTTTGCGTGTTTGCCTTTGAAGCTATCGGACCGAAAGCGTCAGCCGAGAGCAGCAAAGTTCTATGGGGTGCAGGGCTGAGTAATCACGCAATTCCAGTTCAAGGGGCGAGCGACGCGGCGCCCGGCTTTTTCATATCAATGACCGCCTCGCCGGTGCCTGCAAGAAACGGGCATGGGCTGGAATATGCGGATGCCGACCGTCTGCCTTACCTGGTAATGCCAGGTCACCTCACCGGGAAATCCGGACCGACTGGCTACCGCAATGCCGGTGCTATCGTGCGCCTGAAAGACAGTCATAAAGTTTACGCTCTAGTTGCCGACGAAAACGACAATCCCGCGGAAGTCTCGGTAGCGGCTTCACAGCTCCTACACGACCCGGCGCTCAAGAAGCCCAAACCCATATCCGAGGCAGAACTACGAGGTCGGGACCAGCCGCCCCCCTACCCATATAAGTGGTACGACGACCTGAAGCGAGCGAAGGTCGGCTCAAGTGAAGACGGTCCATATCTCGTCTTCGCACTTGGTGCAAAATACGGCCGCGCACCCAACTATGACCCCGACCTCAAAAGGCTCGAGAAGCTTGGAGACGATGCCTTTTCACAACTCGGAGGCCTCGACCATCTCACTACTTGCGCCCGCCAGTTCTTTCGCCTATGACATCGCTCTACGACGTCGCTAACATGTAGACGGCGGACCCGACTGTCGCAACGTGGGGGGCCGCTGATAACCTAAACATCAACGGAGCAACGTTCGCCCACCTAGCATTGCAGCGGATTTAAGACACTGCGTCTGACATCTTATGACAAATAGCTAACGGAAGTCAGATTTGATGGCGGACAAGTCAATTTTCCTAGGTCTTTCACGCGCGCATTTCTCGAATTTTGCGAACTCAATGCCGGCTCCGAGGCCACTCAGTACGACATCAGTCAGGGCAGTTCGAATGTGCTTCCCGATGCGCCGTACGATTGGAATCATCCTTTATCCCTTTTTCTGTTCGCTCGAGCGTTCAGGATAATTTCCCTAATCAGATTAAGACGTCAGGATTGCGCAACGCAGCCATAAATGGAGCGTGTCTCTCTCTGAGTCTCAGCACATACGTTCTCAGGTTCGTGACAAGCTAGACAAAGCACGAATCGAATGAAATTGCAGCTGTTTGCTTGGCGCGATGATGGTCGTCTCGTTTACCGAAGAGTAGCTTTTCCCGGCCTTTTGGTTCCCACCAAGAACGCGGAAGCCACCAGACACCTGCTCCAGAAAGATTGCGACATGCCCATGGCCCACGTCACCGTCCCGCCCGGGTTTGCGGAAGACTATTATGTCGCCAGGCTTCGCATCATTCACTGGAACGGGCTTACCAAGTGACCGGAACGAACCAGACATTGCGTCGTTGGTGTGTTGATAGCCACCGCGAATAAGGCAATAATTCATGAAAGCAGCGCACCAATCAATCGTATCCCCGTATTTGTAAACGTAGGGCTTTGGAAGCGATGTAGCTTGATAGAAGCCGACGAGTACTGGATTCCAATGCCCACCCGGGACGTTTGGCCACTGCGCGTTGTAGAGGTATCCCTTATCGTTCTTGTCAGTGATATTCGCGAAATACCTCGCAGTTTCCAAGAGGTCTTTCTTCAAAGGAGCCGAATCGAGAATCTGCCTCGCCTTCTCATTCTCTGGGCCCGACGCCGGGTTCGTCCCGAACAGACGAAACGACGCGGGAAACGGTCCTTGGATATCTTTATAATCGTCGGCATCGTCTGCGTTCTGCGCCCAAATATTTTTGAATGGATGAACAGCTGTCAGCGCCAGTCCACTTTTTATCACCGTCCGTCGCTTCATTTTTCATTTCCTCGTTTGTATCGTCGTCAGGGTCGCCGTTAGCCATCCGCGCTCGCGGTTCCAACCCGGTCCACTGGTAAGCGTGTACGTCATCTCTATCCATTCGCCCCCTTGGGGAATTGTCACTCGCCTGTTCGATACTTTTGTTGCACTTATAATTGACAGCGAGTAGCTCGAGATTTGATAGCCGGCTTGAGCATATATTTTGCCCGTGGAGTAATCTTTTGAGCTCGCAGGCCGTGTGAGGTCCGCGGGACCGTTGAACGGCGTTTCCTTTGTCTCATCTATCGGATAAGAGAGTCGAATCTCCTTTCTTTTTGCCGCGGTAACATCGACGGTCGAAGCCGAGGCACACTGAATATCTGCACGCAAGTCTGGATTCATGCCTTCGCTCAACAGAGAGAAGGGCACGAAGAACCCGCGCCCCATGATGGTCGGGTCGGTTGAGTCGACGACCGGTGTGCCACCCCTCGTCATCCCCACTACCACGCCATCAGCGTCATATACTGGTGCTCCACTGTAGCCTGCTTGGAGCAATGTGGTGGTTGAAACCGTATCCGAGAGAGTGGAGGTCGTTACCGTTCCGCCGTATCCCTCAAGCGCTCCTCCCAAGGGAAAACCGCGTATATGGATTTCGTTGCCCTCGCCGGGCTTCCACTTCATATCGACAGGTATCGAATCGAGAAAGGAGATGTCGCTGTCGCTCGCAATGAGAATTGCATAGTCGGCGTTGCGATTTATCGACTTGAGCGTAAGATTCATCGAGTGCTTTCCTGCTTCAGGGTCCTTATCGGCGACCTCACCGACGACCACGACCTTGACATCCTCGTTCGGGAAAAGGTGGGAAACGGTCAGGATACTTTTACTTTTTCCGATGACAAATCCAGTCCCGGTAGAGTCCAAATATTGACCGTCTTTTGCCCATGCCGTTCTAACGAGCACGGTAGCATTCGAGTCTCGCGCGGCGATTTTGGTCCAGTCAGTTTCTTCGGAAAATGTCAATCTCGAGAAAGTACCGCATAAGACTATTGATAGCAGTATCGTGCATCGGGTCCGAAAGCCGCCCTCGCCTCCCCGTGTTTGCGGCATGAATGCAGTACGCAAACCACGCTCACGGTCGTTCATTTTCTGCTCCAAGCAAACGGAGAGGAAGCACCCAAGTTCAACAGCGGACGGGGTGTCTGCTCGTTATAGACCATTAAGACCCTAAGTCCAAGGCCTGCAGTTGCTTCGGTTCCTCAAGTGTTAGGGGTGTGAAACTGACACACCAAACTACAGACTGTCAGACACAATGATGCTTGACCCATTCGCGGTACACTGAACCCGGCCGTGTCAGGTTGACCTCGCCGAACCATCGAATGTGGGTCGGATTTCAGTCGAAGTTGACAGGCATTAACGGCATATCGGTCCAATCTTCATTCACTACAGTGGCCGACGGCGCCCCCCGTTTTATTAGGGCGCGACACGAATGGGCTCGGCAACTTGGACCGGGCGCCCGCCGTTCCACCCACGACAGGCATAAGCGTCCTTTCGGTATCGCGGCTTCTGCTCGTTGTACAGCTGGCTTAAGCCGGCCGGTTGCGGATTCTTCGCATCGCCTAGCAGAACTTTCCGCAACTCGTCGGAAGCGTTAGGCAGATATCCGGCGTAAAGCCAGCCAAGGTCTCGGTAGGCTCTAAATAGATTCACGCTGTTCGAGTATGTGGTGAAAGCCGTGCTCGTTTGCGGAAACACCCATTTGTGGGCGCCGTCCTCTGTCGCCGTGCGCATGTCGTGGAAGTACTCAATGAGTGGGCAGCTGTACTGTACCAGCGCATTCTTGTCGGGATACACGCCCTTGCAGACCCTCGGTGAGCCAAGCTGCCCCACCGCCCGATACTTCACGGGCCCATCGGAACCGCCCGATTCGACCGGATACCACTCGTCGACCACCTGTTGCCATTCTTCCTGGTCCATGGCCGCGTTGATGTAGTAGACCTTGATGTCTTTAAGATGCTCCGGCACCGTTGACGGGTCCGCCATTTGTTCTTTCGGAAGTAGCGGGGGTTGCCCACCGACTCCCGGCGTGTACGGAACCACGTGCCCCACCCAAACACGTCGTTTCCAAGCGAAAGGCGTTAGCTTCTTGAAGCTCCCCGGGTTATCGGGGTGTACGTATATCGACCGGTTCTTGTCCCACGTGCACCGTTCAGCGAGGTGGTAATTTTGATTGGCACCGCTGTCTGGTTCCATTGGGTCTCCGTCAAAATCCATGGTGTACCCGCGCACGTTCAAGTAATAATTCGCCGAACAAAGTGACGCCAAAACCAGCGCCCCGCTCTTGGTGTCATAGTCGTTCTCGCCCGCGACGGCAACAATGTTTCTCACCCCTCGACGCATGAGCGAAACGAGCCCGAGATTGTCCCCGGTCTGTCCTCCATCGGAGAGGTGAATTGTCGGGCCCTTCTCAGTTGTTACCGGCGAATCAAGGTAGTAGAACGGCCAGATTAGAATCGAATGGAGCCTGCGGCTGCTGTCGGGCTCGCGGTAGTTGGGGATGTCAAAGCCCCACCGAAGATTGATTGTTTGAAGCCCGAAATTGACCGCGCCGCGTGGTACGTGAATGCTCCTTTGCGCCGTGTCGGCAAAAGCCGCAGACGACAACACGGCCATAGGCACGGTCAAACCCACAAGAAAGGGCGACCCCTGTACGTAACCAAAGCGACCAGAACCGAAGAAGTCGAACGAAATTTCGAAGACATCCGTGCCCAGGTCATAGTGACGCGGGGAAAGGTCCAAGCCGACATTCCCGGTATTCGCCGTTGCCTGGAGTATCCATTTCGGCATGTAGCCGCCAAGTTTCTCTTCGGTGCTCACAGGGTCGCGAGTGTAAATGATGGAAAGGTCACTAAAGTCCAGACACTTCGTCATCTGATAAAAGTAGTCGTCGTAGGGCGAGACGGGCAACACATCCCCCTCTTCTGGCATGTACGCGTACGTCCGCAGGATGCCGTATAGATAGTCGTACTGCGTCGGAGAAACGCGCCACTTCCAATCGAACGCGACGTTTGCGAACCAATTGACAGGCGCAGTAATCATGGATTCTGCGAACATCACAGAAAATGTATTCCCCAGTTGGTGCGCGTATGCCAAGCGGTTCCCAGTGCCGTCCACGAATTTCGACATGTGTGCGTGCCCCGTGCGCAGCAAATCCTGATAGCACTCTACCCAGCCTTGGTAAGAGGCCTGCTGGACGTACTTCCATACCGGAGCGGACAGGTCCGCCTGGTTCGGGTCATTGACCGGGTACGGCGGGAGTTCGTAGCAGGCGGTCCGGTTATTGGGCGTCAAGTGGTCTGGCAGCTCTGCGAGGCTGTACCAACCGTGCCTTACCTCGTCAGGCGACAGGAACTCCACGAAGGGCTCTGTCTTCGTCGAGTCGTTTTCTCTTCTTGTGTCGAGGAAGTACCGCGTGAGCCCGGGGTAGGCTTTGATTGGCGGTTTGTCGTCGAGAATGGTTCTGTACGCCTTGTAGTACAGATAGAAGGCCGTGTACGAACCGCCTGAAACCGACGACAGGTAGTCGGTCTTAAAAAGCCAGCCTTCGTCGACAAACCGCTTAACCACACCCATCGCGAAAGGCGCCGCTTTCGAGCCTCCCCCCGAGAGAGCCAGCCCCAATGTGGGAATGTCGTCTTCTGTCGGCTTGAGCTCCTTCACCACGCCAGAGTTGGTGTTTAAGACGCAGTCGAGATGGTCCGGGGTGTCCTCGCAGAAAGGGAGCGCGTCGGAGATGTCCGAGCGAACGCCGCCGACAACACATCCGAACAGCAACGGAGCGGCAACAAGCAGCACTGGAATTGCCTTTTTCACGGCCTGCTCATATTTTTGATTGCTATTAGCCGAAACAGTTAGACCATTTGATAGTGCCTTTCGGCGCCGCGGGCTCGCATGACAAATGGTAGGAAGCCGACCATGCAAGCCGTATGAGGGTTTTCCCGCTGCTGTTCAGGGCCTCGTGCTTACAGAGAGGCGCCGCCGCCCTCCGAGCAGCGCGCCAGGCGACCTTGTTCTCCGAGCCCGATTTATTGCTAGAGCCCCATCCCCTTGCACAGCATCTCTTCGAACTGACCGGCGACGCGTGCATTCAAGGTCGCCGCGTCGATTCGCTCGACCGGTGGAATGTAGCCCTTACCCTGGTACATGACGTCAGTGCAGGACTGACCTTTGGGCTTCGAGCAATTGGCGTTGATGACCGCCCGGGCGCGGCCATAGTCGGCCTTGGTCGAGTTCACGAAGTCGCCAAGCTTGATGGGCGGATAGCATCGTTTATTCGCATCACATCCTCCACCGGGCGTGCGCCGATAGTTTTCCAGCGCCCCATTCATCACTGCCCAGACAAGGATGCGGTATGAGTTGTCCGGTTCGAGGGCCAAATTCGGGTGTCCGACCAGGTCGAGGTTCAACGCCTGTCCGACGAGCGCATACTTGTCCTTGTAGGTGAGTTGTACCCATCCACGCCCAAGCCAGTCAGGCGCATAGTTAGGAGGCGGACTCTTGAGAATCTCGACAGTCCCTGGGTCGAAATCCTTGATTCCTGTTTCGACAAACGTCGTCGCGAGCATGAACGCAGCAGTGCCGACGGTCGGCACCTTTGGGTCCGTCGACAGCTTGGTCATCAGTGGGTTGATGTTTGACCATCGACGCTCACATCGAGCGTCAGCCATCCCAACGCAGAAATGCTGGCGGAAGAGCGGCTTGACGACGTCCAGATTCAACGGATTCGGCGCCTGCAGCGCACACCCTGGCGCCTGGGCTCCCGCAAGGGTCGGCGTGGTGAGGGCGGACAAGGCGAGGAGTATCGGAAGGAACCTTCCTACCGTAGAGGGGGAATGCTGCCGGCAATGGGTCATCGACGTCTCCTCAAAGAACCGATTCTGATTAGTTGGCGGACCTCCGGAAACCTCTTAGTAATAGAAGGTTTTCCTCCCCGAAACAAGCCCGTCCGGGAAAAACCTCACCGCAATGTCGAGGTCTAAAAATCAAGCAGTCTCGTTGAATTCTTTATGCATATCAAAGCCGAAACGGCCTCCCCCATGCGCGCTATGAAAATCTCCGCGCTGCGGCGCTGCCGACACGCGACTATGAAGACAGGACCTCTGCGCTAAGCGCCGTCGGGGGTGGGTGTGCTACACATGAATGGATAACTCTGGGAGCAACGCATGACCGGCTTCATCGTACCAACACAGCGCCAGATTGCGCAGGCTCTCCGCAATAGCCTGGGTGGGTTCGCATGCGCATCGAGTTTTCGTAGCAGTCGCCGGCCGTCAAGCGCCGCTTCGGCAAGGACCCGTTCACAGGACAGGAGCGCTGCTTTGATGCCAAGCCGGCGACGGTCAAGCTGAAGGTACGTGCTCTCAAGAAGCTGAAGGACGCGGCTGCCTAACGCCCATTCTTCGTGTTGACCCAGGAGCCCGCTTCGTGCGGGCATCTTCGCATCTGCTTCATGAGCCGACGTATGAAAAAATCGACGTGTGGGCCGTATCCGGGGTGTTGAACTGCCGATTGTTCACAAGCTCAAACTCGCGACAAAACGTCCGAGCGTGACCGACCTATGCGATGCGGTCTTCAGCATGCTAAAGAAGCTGGCGCGGGTGCAAACAACATGAGAAGCGCTCGCATACACGGCGACCTATCGAACACCGATGAGCGAGAAGCGGTGCGCGAAGTGCGGCGAGCGCGGCGCCGGCTAATTCAGGAGAGGTACCTGCTGACCGCGGCGGAGTTTTGCCGTCGCTCCGGCATCTCCCGCGCTCAGCTCGCGAGGCGGCTGAAGCAGAGAACCATCTTTGCAACCAAAATCGGCCGCGACTACTTCTACCCCGCGCTCTTCGCCCGACGAGACCGGCTTGGGTCGAGATTAGCTCGGGTGACGCGCGCGATGAGCGCTATGAGTGATGCATGGGCCATGTTTTTCGAACTCGCCTACACGTTTGAAAGCCTAGGAACCCGAACTCTGCCGCAGGCAATGCGGCGCGCAGTAGGTTTTCGCGCGGCGATGCGGTACGCCCGGCAACTGGCACCAAAATAACGGGGAGACTCCCATTAAAGCCGAGAAAGTCTCTCATCTGTGCGTGTTTGCAAACATGGATGGGTCGTGGGTCCCATGCGGGCAATTGTCGCTCACCGAGGACGGTGCCGATTTGGTGGCATCGACCTTTGCATACGACCGAGCGTATCCGCGAAGAGCCAAGGCTTTTGAAATAGACCCCGTCAGCCTGAGCCTTGCCGGCAAACGTCGCGCTGCTGAACTCGAGGAGTCTCCCGCCAATTCCCTTGCGTACTTCGGCGCGATTCGCGATGCTACGCCAGATGCATGGGGCCGACGCGTTATTGAAGCGAAGCTGGGCGCCTCCCTCAACGGCCTGCCCGAATCTCAGTATCTCCTCCAAGCCGGAAGCGACCGCGTCGGTGCGCTCGACGTTCGCTGCGATACGTCCGCACCGTCGCTCGAAGGCGATGATTCGTGGGACGCTTTGCCGAGACTCGCGGAGGGAGCCAGTCTCATTGAGCGCGGGCTTCCCGTTCCACCGGAGCTTGCGGACATATCCGTGCAAGGCGCGGCACTGGGCGGAGCTCGTCCCAAAGCCTCCGTTCGCGATGAGCAGGGAACACTGCACCTCGCTAAGTTCGCGAGCGAGGGAGACCGCGTCGATGTGCCCGCCATTGAATACGCGACGCTATGCTTGGCAGAAAGAGCGGGGCTTCGAGTGCCATCAGCGCGATTGACTCGAGTCAATGACCGCAATGTTCTGCTCGTTCGCAGATTCGACCGCTATTGGGCGAATCCGGGAGGCGCAACGACGAAGGGTGATGCCCGGTTCGTGCGCGGGGACGCTGGAGTCGGTGAGACTGAACACCGCGTGCCGTTTGTCAGCGGACTAACGCGCGCAGGCTGTGATGAGATGGACGCGCGGAGCATGTCGTACGCAGCGTTGGGCGCTTGCATGCAGAAGCATTGCCGAACGCTGCTCGCGTACGACGGGCTGGCTGAGCTTTACAAAAGGATGGTCTTCAATATTTTTGTGAGCAACAACGACGACCAACTTCGAAATTTCGCTTTTTGTGGGACACAGAGCTGAAGAGTTGTGCCTGAGCCCAGTGTACGACGTGTTACCTCAGCCCAGTATTGCGAGCGAGCGCTTCCATCATCTCGGTGTTGGCAAAGGCGGCCGATTGGCGACGCTCGACAATGTGTTGAGCGGCCACGACGCATTTCAAATATCCGAGGCGTTTGCCTGCGAGCTTATCGCCGATGTCTGGGAGGTCGTCAGTCAGTGGCGCGACGCCTTCGACGGTTTCGGCATCGACCCTGAGGAGACTCAGAAAGTGGCCAGTGCCTTCCGGCTTATCAACGACATTGCTAGTCAAGAACTTCGACGGCGACTGCCCTTCGAACCGAAAAATAGCTTGCCCAACTGATGCTTCGCCAACTTCGAGCCTCCATGTTACCGTTCGCAGCTGTCTTTTTTTCGCAAATGAGTCACATATAATCACAAAGTGGCTATCGATACAAACTTTGGAGAATGCTCACCTGCCGGTTGATTGCGGACTCAGTCATCGCCATTCAAGTTGATTCCAGTCTACGACTCCATTATCACCCGCTGGAAACTGGATTATCTGCTGATTCACCGATTTTACGCCCGGAATTCCCTTGACGACTCCGGCTGCTTGCGAAAGCGCCCAATAGTCTGACGCAACGCTTCCGAGACTTACGTTGCCGCCCTTCGCGTTCCAATAAAGCCCGTCAAATTGCACGCCCTTCTTTGCGAGAGCAGCCTGAATTCGCTCAGCTATTTTTTCATCACGTGCGATGGGCGGGCCGAATTCGTCGGTAACAATAAAAAATCTAGAACCAATGCCCTCGATGACGGCTTTTCCGGATTTACCAGTGATGTCTGTTGGTGTCCAAAGCGCGACGAGACGCGGCACTGAGCCGTAGAGTTTCTTTGCTTTCTCTCCGTCCAGTGTGAACAGGTGCATTGTTTCCGCGCTTCCCGCAACGGAAAAGCGATGGCTGCCCGATGGCAAACTTATACCGCTGTCCGGATAGTTTGAAAGGGCGTCGGATGTTCCGTCCCGGTCGAGCGCTAGATAATAGAAGTTCGTCAAGCCCGCGTTTTCTGAACGCTTCAGAGGAATTATCTCCGCCGGGCGGTACAGAGGTCGCTCCTCGTTCGGATGGGGAACTTCGAGGCTGGGCCATTCCTTGCCTAAGGGCACGGGGTTCCCAATACCAGCCCACTTCGCGCCACAGTTAACGTTACGCTGGACATCGGTTTCATAGAAGTGGATAAGCGCCCGCGCCGAATGACAATGACATCGCATCATGTCCTCAGCTAGCAGCGTGTCCTTCTCTTGGAGGCGCGCGGGGGCCGTCGAGGGCCCAGTGTAACGCTCACATGAAGCATTTTTTTCCCGCGGCGCCTTTTCCAAATAGGCGACCGGTTCCGCGGCGGCGGCATGCGCGGCCAGCGAAAGAAAAAACGCGGTTAAGGTTACCTTTGGAAGTGAGTTCACAATTTCGCTCCGGCGTTGCGCTTTTCTCGCCACGCGTGAAACCTCTTCAAGTGGTTATCAATTCTTCGCCCGAATATTGCATGCAAAATCAACGCAAGCCCGGCAATCAGCGCTTCGAGCCACATAATTCCGAAACCCACCATGCATATTGCGCCGAAAATTAACAAGACCAGCAGGGCGCCGGCCAACGCCCACCCATCAATCCGCTCGCGTCGTCCAGCGTGCTCCTTTTCATCGGGCGCCCACTTGTGCTTAACATATATGGCAATTAGAAAAGGGAATGCTCCTGAAACGTCCAGAAAAAACCGAACCCAAGGGTTAAATTCGTACAAGGGTTCTTTAATGAAAGTATAGGCGGCGCTTGCGTGGTACAGCACTCCAGCGCGGCGCGGACCGATTGGCGGCTGGAAAGAATCTGTTTGCACTCGATTCATGTCCTCCACGTCGCCAATGAGAACGATTTTTCCCTGGAAGTCCTCCGATGTTGCAGCGATAGCAGCCGTGGTCCACGCTAGACTTCGTTCCCGGCGCAGTTGTCCGATTTTGCTGAAGTTGCCAATCGGGTTGCTTTCTTTGGAAAGGAGAAACGAGTACACCGGAACCTCTGGCCTCGGATGTCCTTTTTTGAAGTATGCCTCAGCAAGGGCATATCCCATCGACGGCATCGACGCCCCATTTCCGGGGAAGTCCTTAGCTATACGAGCGAGGGTGTGAGTGACCTGCGAGCCAATCTCCGGAGCGCCATCAGAGGCAGACTCATTGTTCTTCGAGTGAGTTACATTGCTTGGTGCCTCGACGCGAGCAGCCATTCCTTTATTGATTTCCAAAGCCAACCACGCTTTCGGCTCGGCCTCTCTCCCCCGCCAAACGCCGAGAAAGACGGGCGTACCGTTACTTGTGACATCTCTACAGATTCGAAAGAATTCGGGGTCGTCCTCTGGGTCGTAGTATCCCCCGTTGTTGCCGGAAAAGTCGATATCAACGCCGATTGCCGCGGCTTTTGCTGCACCAAGCGCCACGATGATGTCTTCAAGAGGCTTGCGGTCTGTCTCCAAGCGGTCTGAACCCTTCTTGTTTTCGACGTGGCGAATGTCGAGCACCACGACCGGCAGCCGGCCCTCTTCCGTGACAGGTAAGAGGCGTTCGAGATAGTCAAAGGTGAGAAGCTCAGCCCACTGGGCGGCGTCCTTATGCTCGAACAGCTTTTGCAGGACAAACAGCCCGAGGGTCAAAGTTAGGACGAGTAATACCTCCCTGCTAAACCAGCGACGAAGGCGTACGCTAAGAACCGACTCGCGTGCGGCCGTCGCTCCGACATTACCGTCTTTCGACTTGTTGTTTTCGTCGTTCGCCACGACTTGTCTCCTCGAAAAGAGTTTGCGAGGGTCGTTGCTGCTGGCTTCCAGTTTGCCGATGATTCATTCTATGAGAAGACTGGTCACGAACGATAAAAATAGTTGTTTTTTTAAGGCGCTTACGGTTGTCGTTCGAGGCGCAGGGGCAAATCGCTGTTTTTTTGCCGACATTGTGTCCTGCGACGGGGTTTTCGAGGAAAGTTGCATCAGCGCCTCCCAAGTTGCTACCGCGCGCATCTGACACCGGTCGGCCATGAACCTCGACCACCCAGCGACCTATCTCGCATCGCGCGGTGTTGCACGTCAGCCCAAATCACCCTTGAGCCGGGAAAGCATCCTCTAGCCGCTCTGTGCATAGCTAGCACGTCTTCTTTCGCATGGGCCTCCGGCGACAGAATGACCACGCAATTCGGGATGCCCCGCCAGATGCGGCTTTCTCTCGCAGGCTTCGAAGTCTCGTGTGGCGCCAGAGGCTGCCCGCCGTTGCCTGCCCGCATGCCCTCCGAGAATGGACGAGCTCCGAGAGATTGCAGGATGGTCGCATCCGGTTCAGGATTCGACTGAGCGCTCATCAACTGCAGCGCCGCGTTCGACGTCGCCCCTGCAAGCCTGTGCCTCGATAGAAGAAGGGATTTACCGACAAAGTTCTGCGGCCCGCGAACGTGACTCCCGGGGACGACGTTCCATCGAGGGAAAGCTCGGCGCGTCTCTTGAGGCCTAGCGGGTCACGGCACAATCTGCATGCCGGAGACGACGGTATGGGGGCCGTTCACCCGACAAAGAAAACATGGTCCGAGGCCGGGAACGACAAGCTGCCAGACGCAGCGGGCAGCGGGCAGCGGGCAGCGGGCGGCTCTACCGTCGGTCGAACTTATTCGCGCGTCCCGTACAATCGCCGGAACTCGAGTGCATCTGGCAAGTGACGGATATGTGCATGCAGTGGCTCTTGTGCATGGCATCCGATACAGAGTGCAACAAGATTGTTGTCGCGATTATCGTTCTTCTGCCCATTGCGGTGGTGTACATGCAGATAACGCGGATGCGCACTGAGGTCCAGCGAGCAACTCTCGCATCGATACCCACGTAGACGTCTGACTGTGCTCGATATGTTTTCCCAGCCCTGTGGATAGGTATTTATCGGCGCATCATCGGACGTGTACTTCGGCTTCATAGATAGCAGGTCACGAGGGTACTTCTCGAAAAAGTCCACAAGCGTGAACCCCTTAACCTGCTCCACACGAGTCTCTTTTGCCTGGTGGTAGCCGAATCCGTTCCAAGTTATATGCACGAGGCAGTTTTGGCATACGTTTAGGCGCACGTCCTTCGGCTGAACTGTCGAGCCGATGACGTTGACCTCAAACAGTCCCGTGTCCCTGGTCGCCACTACATACCGCTCACCTCGCTCGTTCTGATGCATTTTGCTCAGCGTTGCACAAAATGCAAAGTGATACCTCGGCATGTGTTCTCGGTTTCCCATCACGTTCACATCCCGAATGTAGACGAGAACACGTCGCCCCTTGTAGCCAAGAGTTCCATCCTGCAGCACCTCAATATCGTCTGCATCGACGTCGATTCCACGGGTCTGTAGGAGTTCCTCCGTGGACAGCTCTATTTCCCGGTATTCGACTCTCTTAGCAAACGGCGCCGCGAGGGGGGCGCGCACCCGAGTTCGGAGACCATTGAAGGAGGTCCAGCGCAAGAAATCGGGGAGTTCAATACTCATTTGCTCTGCAATTTCTCAGCGATGAGGTCCATCTTCTCGCTCGCATTGGTAACAATGCGGAATTCGACCCGCCGGTTGGCGTGCTGAGCGGCTGCGGAATTGTCGCCGGACGTAAGTGGGTGTGATGAAGATAGGCCGTTAGCGGTCACGTGTTGAACCAGCCACTTGTCGTGCGGCTTTACATCGGACAGCGATAGTAGATACTCCAGCGTGCTACGCGTCCGTGCCTGCGACAGTTCCATATTTCGGAAGTACGCCGTTCTTTCGTCTGTCGTGCCAGTCCAAGCAGTGCTCGTATGGCCTTCGATACGAATCTCCTTAACCGCGCCCTCGTATTGACTCGAAGTCAGCAGGGCAACGTAACGCGGAAAGAATTGACGCAGAACCTCTTTGAATCTTGGACGCAGCTCCGACGAGCCAGTGGCGAACAATACTGTTGGGTCGTTAAACCGAATCGTCATATCACCCAACATCTCCGCATTCCATTGCTTCAGGTCCTTCGCGAACTCCTTCTGAAGCGCCAATTGCATATCCTGTTTCGTCGACTCGTACTCCTTGACCACGAGTGTCGTTGTCTTCTCGACGCGGAGCATGAAGGCAGCAGTCAAGAGCATGAACACCATCATCAAGCCGGTCATCAGGTCGGCCATCGGAATCCAGTACGACTGGTTGCTGTTTTCCCCATCCATTTCGCACCTCAAGCTGTTCCGGCCATGCGGACGACATCCCGCAGTCTGTCTGTCAACGGGCCATAGTCCGACACGAACTTCTCTGACAACGACGCCAACTGCCGCCCGAGCGACTCGAGGCTCTTCGTGAGCTCTTCTTGTAGGCCCTTGTCGAGCGTCACCACGCCTTGGCGGATGTGCTCCATCGACTTGCCGAGACTTTCGTTGACTTCACTCTGCGACTTTTTAAGCGTGCTATCAAGGAGGTCTTTTAATTCTGCCGACGAGGCCTGCATCTGGGTGCCACACGCCTTCACGACCTCGATGGCATCCGCTTGGGATTTCTTCACAGTCTCGGCGAGAATATTCTTGACGTCGCCGACAGACGCCTGCATCTGAGTACCAGACACCCTAACGATTTCCGCGATATCCGCCTGAGATTTCTGCAGCGTCGCACTCAGAAGGTCCTTCACCTCTCCGACGGAGGCTTGCATCTGAACGCCGGATGCCCTGACGATTTCAGCGATATGCACCTGGGAACCGTGCAAAGCCTCACTGAGAACATTCTTCACATCGCCGACAGTGGCTTGCATGTGATTACCTGACGCCTCGATGGCGCCTGCAACGGCGACCTGCGACTGCTTGAGCGTGGCCACCATATCGTCTTTCATCTGAGCGGCAGCTAGCTGTAGCTGAGTGCCGCTTAGCTTGACTGATTCCGAGATGTCGGATTGCAATCTTGCGACGCTCTGCTTCATCGAGTCCGTCATCTCATCGATTTTTCGAGCGAACTCCGGCGTGACATCCTTCATCTCCGTGAGAACGGCCGCCATCGAACGCTGAGACGCGTCGATTTCCTGGTGCTGGCGAACGAGACCCTGCAACGTCGTGTCCAACGCGCTGGCTACATCGCTGAACCGCGACGCGCGGTCGATGAAGGAAGCCAACGCGCCCGCCGACTGGCGCAGGTCGTCGGCCGAAGACTTTTGGAGTGCCTGTAGCTTATCGAGCTCTTCCTTATATTGCTGCTGCCAAACGACCAGATTCCCGACGGCCGCATTGAGATGCTTGAAGTTCTCACCGAACTGCTCGTTAATTTGGGCATTGAAGTCACGAATAACTTCCTTCAACGCCTCGATGAGAGCTTTGGAGCCATCTTCTGACATTCTCTTTGCGAAGGTATCAAATGAGGACCGCAACTGCTTGGATTCGTCGCCTTGTTCTTGGCGCATCAGCTTCAGCTGGGAGAGCAGGCTTCCTTCCTCTGTCCCCGATAGGCTGCGCTGGAGGGCTTGAGTCGCGGCGACAACGTCGTCCAGCGTCGCAGACTTCGGCGCACCGTCGGGCTGCGGAATAGGCTTAGTCTGGATGCCGTGTCTCGCCCGGATGAAGAGAGACCCTAAGACTCCGCTGACTGAAGCCCAGAACGCGGTTTTGACTCCTTCAAGAAGGTGGGGAACGCTTTCAGCAACATTCGACGCGTCAAAATGCAAAAGTGCAAGTGCGATGCCCAAGAAGCAGCCAAGGATGCCGACGGTCGTCAATATCTCCGGACCGTGCACCACCGCGAAGCGATTGAACCGGTAGAAGAGGAAATAGCAGGTAAGAGCAGCGTTCAGCAAAATGAAGAATGTGGTTGTCGTATCGGCAAACACTGCTGCGAACGGACTGCCCGCAACCGCGTATGGTGACAGCGCGGTGCAGACAAATGCGAGGAGGATTCGGGCTTTCATGATTACTTGGTCCCAGGTTCAGACTGATGACATGTCGAATGTGCGATTTTCGTTGGGCTGCTTGTGCGCTGGCGCTTCATTGATACTGCTCTAGCTCCTGTCTGGTTACGTCCGGAGCAAACAAAACTTGAGCACGCCGCCCTAAAGTTCGCGAGTTGCTAGCCGTAATCTGCTGGGAGGTGGTCCGAGTGCAGGGAAACTATGCCTCCAATGATGGCTCGGAGGCGCTGAGAAATCGTCGCCGCGGCACGCAATGTTCAGGTGCCGGGCCGCGAGTTATGCCGCGTTGATGCGATTCACCCGGTAATAGACTACTGAAGCGTCTCGACGTTGAGGATGTACGTGGTCCCGCGAGTTTCCGTATTGGCTGGACGACCGCTTCGTCGCAGAACGGCTTACCGTTAGTTGTCCCGCGGAGGGTGATGGTCATGCGCGGACTCGGCTGGTTATCCAAGAGTTGAGAGCGCGTCTTGACAACCCCTATTCGGGTAGTCGCCGCGCGGTGTGGGAAATGAACATCTCAACCGCGAACGTCTAGGGCAGAGGTTCATCGCACGACAGTGTTCGATGAACCGACAGGAAAACGTTGCGGCGTTCTGGCCGTGGCGGGCTGAAAGGCTGGGCAGGACTCGCATATCCCACTGACTGGCGGGATGGGTGCCCGAGCGAGGACCAGGCTGCCGCTCTGATGGCCTTTGGTTTCGCTTGACGAAAGCGAACCATTACGCGTGACGTTCGCCGTGGAGTGCCGCGAATGTCGGAGGGGTCGACAAAAACGGCGCTGGCTAAGAGGCGTTAACAAAATGAAGAAGGGGGCTGTTAACCCTCGATGAATGCTGTTAACCTGCTCATTGTTTCGACGACGAAAGGGAAATGGCTAAACCTATACTCGACGACGAACTTTGGGCACTCGTCGAACCGTTGCTGCCCCCTCCAAAACTGCGGCGCCACCGTTACCCAGGGCGCAAGCCGCTCGACAATCGTGCGGTGCTCACAGGCATCCTCTTTATCTTGCAGACCGGCCTGCGGTGGGACCTGCTACCTCGTGAGATGGGCTGCGGCAGCGGTATGAGTTGCTGGCGCCGCCTGCGTGACTGGCAGGAGGCAGGCGTCTGGGA
Organism: Caballeronia sp. LZ029; assembly: GCF_031451275.1. NCBI lineage: Bacteria > Pseudomonadati > Pseudomonadota > Betaproteobacteria > Burkholderiales > Burkholderiaceae > Caballeronia > Caballeronia sp. LZ029. The sequence goes on along the minus strand of NZ_JARUXO010000004.1, from coordinate 159,043 downwards.
CCAGTTGCACGAGTTGCTGCTTGCGCGGCTTCGCGCCGCCGACCAAATCGACTGGTCTCGCGTCATCGTCGATTCCTCCTCAATCCGCGCTGTGGGCTCAGGTCAAAAACAGGACCGAATCCCACAGACCGCGCGCGACCCGGTTCAAAGCACCACCTCATCACCGAAGCGCAGGGCATCCCGCTCGCGGTGATACTGACCGGCGCCAACCGCAACGACGTCACTCAACTTCCAGCGCTAGTCGAGGCTATCCCGCCTATCAGCGGCAAGCGTGGCAGACCACTATCGAAGCCTCGGGTCGTTCAAGGCGACAGAGGCTACGACCACGACAAATATCGACGTCCACTACATGCCGCCGGCATTGCAACCGAAATCGCTCGGCGCGGTCAGCCTCACGGCAGCGGACTAGGCGAAACACGCTGGGTCGTGGAGCGAACCATTTCGTGGCTTCACAACTTTCGCCGGCTACGCATCCGCTTCGAACGGCTCGCGTTCATCCACGAAGCCTTCATGAAAATCGCCTGCTGCATCAGCTGTTGGCGAAGATTGAAGAACTCATTTTGTTAAGGCCTATTAAAGCGAGTGCGAGCTCAATGTCCAAAGAGCTCAAGCGCTACGTGGGCTGCTATCTGCTTGGATGGGCTGTCAATAACGGCGTTTTCGCAGTGACGGTGCTCCACGCCTCCCTTGCCAGAGACCATCCGATGCTGGCTGTAGTCGCCGGGTCAATCGCCGGAATGTTTCTAAATTTTGCGACATCACGAATTTTCGTCTTTGCGGCCCGGTAGCTGTGCTGGCCAGCGATGGCGTTCCGATTAGCCGGTATTCTGCGCCCTTGCGCAGAGCGCCCGTAGACCCCGGTTCAAAGGCTCATGTTCATAGGCGCTACCCTGTATGGCGCAGTAGCACACTTCTTCCCACGCGGTAACTTTCACACAAACAGGCCTGTTGTGCGCTTCGAACGTGAGGGTGCGTTGCGCTTGGTCGTATTCGGCCCCTTGAGGGAAAAAACAAAGCGCTCTTTTGGAATCAACTTGAAACAGCAACGCCGTGTAGCTTCTCACGAAAAATTGGAGGTCGTCCGTGAGGATGGAGTGCGTAGCCGGCCGGCCACCTGCGCCGACGTCCCATACTCGTTCAATTTTCAAAAGTGCACTGGTCACTGTTCCAGTAGCCTCCGGCGATTGGGGGTCTTTAAGGAAACTTGCGACATCGGAAATAATGGTTTCGACCACCAAATGGCGCATCCGTCTATTCATCAATCTGAGGAAGCGCGGCGAGGTCCATCCGTCTCCTGGTTGCTCGACATCGTAAGTAAGCAGGTGCCAGGTGTTCGGGGGAATGACAAACGTCACGAGCGCGTCGTCGCCGTGAGTAAGAGCCGCCGCAGTTAGTATTTCCTGAGCGAGTCTTGAGATAGCTCCGAAAATTGTGTTATCAAACACAGAGTTGTAGGAGTCCTTTGGGTCGATATCTACTTTAGCAGTGACCGCATTGCCTTCTCGGAATATAAGGACCAGACAGTCATCGCAGGTCTTCGCTGTAAATTCCATCCTTTCTAGGTAAGCGCCGACGGGGTCCGCCTCTTTCAAGCCTTTCATCCGGACGGCAGCCGTGGCGAAAGCGCGCAAGGTCCGTCCGATATTCTCTAACCCGGTGTAAAACGGCGTCCATTCGTAGTGGTTTGAGGGGTCGGCATGCCATGCGGATAAAGCGACCCACATCGCTCCCCGATAACGTCCGAGCGCACCGAGTGTCTGGCATTCCGGCGCGAACGAATTCCAAGCCGCAAACGGGTCGTATTGTATTAAGCTATCTTGACTGCTGAACAAAGACCTCATAACAGTGGCTTTTGAGTAACCCGCAATTCCGTCTGGTGACGGCGCCGCTTTTTCCGCGTGCGAGACTTCTCTCTGTAGAACGGACTCGTCACTTGCAAAAGCCAATTTTGCTATCTGCTGCCCAAAATGTCTTACCGTCAGGTTGAACACGCTGCGCCGCTCGAACGCGGCCATGAATTTCAAAATGGTTTCAGGGTGCTGCTCAACAAGAAGTTTACAAAATGGCTCATCTGCCGTTAAAAGTCGGAGAATATTATCGGCGGCATCTAGGGTGTCATTGTCCGCCTTGCTTGCTATCGCGTCTGCACTGCGCGCAAGCTCTATCGCTAGCTGTTCACGAGCCTCTGCGTTTCCTGATGAGAGGACCGCGCGACAGGCGCGCTCGTAGGCACGTCGATTGAAGCTACGGAACACAACCGGGACCAGGTGAGAATGCGCTAATATTGCAATCCCGGCTGCGGCTAACGCGACGCCCAACCACTCCCAAAAGACAGAGTAGCCCACCAGGGGAACCAGGCGGCCCTTCTGGCCAAAAATCTGCAGAACGGCCGAGGCCACGGCACAAAAGAATGCCCCGACCAAGGCGCACAGGCCTATTCGACGAGCAACCTGACGGACCGCTACCCGGAAACGGTGTTCGGCCTTGGTGAGCTGAAGGAATGTGAGGACAAGTGTTAGAACCGAGAGCGCGCTACCGAGCGATAGGAAGCTCGGAGGATGGAGGGGGTCGTACTGCGGACACTGGCCGAGCCACTGGATTCCGAAGCAATAGTCGAGGACTTGCGTCATTAGCCGCCTCCCAAAGCCGGTTCGCTTCCCGGCTAGCAGGCCAAGGTGGTGCCCGGCGGCGGGCTCTTAGCGTGACGCCGCGCCCTGTTTGTTAAGTAGCATCCTAGTCCATCAAACCAGCGCTGTCACGGTTGACCAGCAGTTCGTGGCTCACCGTCCACTCGGGCAGTGTCGAAGCCGCACTAGAGGTCTTCCGCTGTGCAGCTCGGCGATAACGGGAACACCCGTGGCATGCTGACCGTTGCGACGACGGGAATGGAGTTGTCTGTACACCGGTGGCGCCGGACGACACTGATGAGCCCCCGTAGTCGACTATGGGCCTATACCCAATGAACCTTGAGCCAGCCGGCAAGTGACGGCGCACCCATTGATTCCGCTTCGGCCAGACTCAACGGCGCGACACTCTCCGGGAAGCTAATTGAGCCCATCAAGATGTCTCGAATATCGTTCAAGCTGCGCGCATACATATCGAAAAAGATGGTTGGCCAATCGCTCTCCTGATGGAGATTCATGCGCACATGGTCGGGAGCGTAAGCAAGGGCAAGATAAAGTGGAGGCCCCTCTTCGCAGACGATATCGTTGCCCCGACAAGCCCGGTCCTTCAGCATGGAGCGCAACGCTACTATTGACGGGTAGCCGTCGTGGGCGCGAAGCACCATTTGCAACGCCTCGGGCACGGTGTCCTTGAAGCAGGCGCTGTCTTCACTTGACCAAGCGAGCCCATGTCCCCCTTCGATATCCCCGAGTTTCACATCGGAAATTTGGTTTCCGAAGCGCTGCCTGCGTATCAATTCCCAAGCGCGTTCATCTGAAAATTGATTTTGACCTGTCGCGCCGAGTCCGTCGCTCAAAGCACGAACGAGGTCCCGTGCGTGTAAAACGGCTAATGCGCTAAAATGGCAGAGAAGAGGCGAACCTTCGCGTCTTCCATCGGCACCGAGCTATTGACCATTCCGGTCTGTCGCCGCAGTAGCGTCCGGCTCACTCTTTTCCACCAGCGCGCACAGGGGCAAGTGCGCCCCGTTTTCGGAGGCCTTTACAATCAGTCTGCCAATGACACTGGCGCCGTCCGGCCGGCGGAACGCAGCGACCATAGCCTTGTAATCTAGCGCCTCGTACACTTCCATCGACAAAGGCTCCAGTGCCAAGGCTTGCATAGTCTCACTGACGAGAGCCATCACGCGGGCTCTTTCCGGTGTCCGGTTCAATCGCTCGAAAATCGAATCGAGCCAACTATCAGAGCAGTCCGATAACCGCCTTATCACCGCGCGGCAGACGTAATCGGAACCTGGCGCGTGCAGGTCTTCTGATATCAACGATATCAGTTCCTGTTCGTGCTCCTTCATCGACCCAAGAAGCTTCTGTTTCAACTCAACTTGCCGGCTGGACAGTTGTCTGTCGTGAACATACGTTCGGACGTTCAGAATCGGCTTCAGGACGTTGATTGTGCAAAAGAACATGCCGTTCGGCGCCGGAATAGGAAACGCGAGCAGTTCCCTGGGTGCTTTGGGCAGCTCAACCAGGTCCTTCATACATGTCATCCAAACGATAGACCACGCCGTAAGTGGAACCAATTCGCTGTTCAGTCTGTGGAAGTCGTATTTCCCCCTCGCTGCGTCATCTCCAAGCCCGAGGCGCTGAATCACTCGAGCGATTGTATGCTCACCCACAAAGCACCGGTACGGAAACTTCACGAGCGCAATCGCTGGTGGAAAGGTGTAAGCGATGAATTGAATTGGCACGACGGATTCCTCCCAGTCAGTAAGCGGGCTCTTGTCCGGTGCGCCAATGTAATGAAAGACGGTCAGCGACCTACGCTTCGTTCCGTACTCGGTCTTCGTTAGCACCGTCTTTCCAAGAATCTTTTCAGTTTCAGCGAGCCATCGCTTCCATCTTTCGTTGGTATGGCTGAACGCACCAGCCCGCTCCGCCCAACTTGCTAGCGCGCGGTCAACGTCTCGACAGTAGCTACTGTGTTCGTCAAAAAAACGGCCCGCAAGACCTCGCGAAAGACGTTCGTCTAACATCTTTGACTTTCCTTTTTGTTATCTAGCTGACGACGATTTGCGACGCTCATATTGACGATTCTCCCGCCCAGCGTTCGAAGGCGTCTTTCTGGCCACGTTTTTCCGTGTTCTTTCAATGACCGGCCGGTGCTTGTTTGCATATCATCGTAATCGCGCTGCGCCGCTTATTGCAACGCAAGCTGGCAGCTTTTGCCCCATTGTGTGAGAGAACGCGCACATCCAAGAAGTCGTCGCTGGCAGACGCCTCCGTCATGACACGCTGGCGACCGATGTACGCCCGGCACTGGCGCCTAGAAATGCTCTGCGACGCAGCGGGACAGCCCAAGCGAATGCGCAACACCGTTCCCGCTAATCAGGGTGACTTTCCCTTCCAATTCCGTTCGCGTGCTTCGCCCAAGCTTGTAGAATCACGACCTCCAGCATATGCGTCGCCGGGCAATCAAAACTTAAGGCGTCGCTGCAGCTTGATGGTTTGTTATTCCAACCTGCCTTGCCGACCCAATTAGACCAGCGTGTCGACAACATGACGTACCTTTGGCCGCGAATGCGCCACTTTCGGCCATACCGCGCCACATCAAAAGTGAGCCGCGATGCTGCTCCTGCGGCTTTCTCGGCAGAAGGGACGCCGGTGATGGTCATCAGTGAGTCAGATGGATTGGTAGCCCAGCGCGTTGTGGCGACGATTGTGAACACGGCGTGCGACATTGCTCAGCGCCAGATTGCTTCGCCCTAAGACATCGACTTGGCGGTGCACTTAGGTCTGGGCTACGCTAAAAGGCCACTCGAGCTCGGCGATTCCGTCTGCGCGAAGGGGATTCAGCTTGTGATTCGGAAGGTGATGACAACGCTGAGCGACCCTCGATATCGGCCATCGCCGCGGCTCGCGCGGCGCGCTCAGTTCGGAATGAGCCTGCGAGAGCTGGATACTTGTGCGTCGTGAGCCACCGCTTGTCGCAATGGACCTTCGCAGAGTCACCTTAGCCAACAGGGCGGCAGCGAGCAGAAGTCGATGAGTGCTCGGGCTAGCCAGGTTGAAGCGCGCCAACAATTCACTCCAAGAAGGGATTTCCTGACGGGCGCGGAGCGGCGGGGCATCCCTTCGAGACCCAGGCAATGACCCACTTGTCGAGAAGTGTCAGGCCTGAATTTTTCGAGAGTGGACCCAGAAACTTGTCTCGTTCATCCTTGGCTAGTACAGAGAGCGCGTAAATATAGGCGCGTCTGTCCCAAGAGCCGCTCGACATAATTTTCGTTTTCGCGAACTTCGCCCACGCCACATTTCCCGCGGTCACCGCAGCCGCAGTCGTAGAAGGCACGGAGTCACCAGTCCGGACATACTGCGCAAGCGACCTGTCCGCCATGAACACTTTGCTCTGACTGACGAGCCATTGCATCCAAAGTCGAGTAGCCTGGGCGCTGCGCGCTCAACCAGAGTGCAAGGCCAAACTTGCGCCCCTCTTTGGCGAGACGTTCGTAGGCGAGCGCGTTCTCGCTGGCCTCCTCACCCGAGCCAATCGAGCGCATGTAATGGTGAGCTTCTTCCAATACGAGAAGGGTCGGCACTGCGGCGTGTTGACCACGCCGGAACAGCTCATGTGCAAATAGCTCGAGCAGTGACCGGAGTATGAACGGAGTCAGGTCATGCGAGACACGGCGCATCTTGACGATATGGACGCGCCAGTCCGACTCCGCGTTGCAGAAAATGCGGTCGACGAGCCGAGTTGACGCGCCGACCCGTGAGCCAGGGTCTGGACCACCTGCGACATCGACAACATCGGTGAACATCGGGTCGTCGATAAAGCGATGAGTGCGTGTAATGAGCGGAGACACGTTGGAATAGTGAAACGCAGACCTTTCCACACCAGCCCGGGCGTTCGGCTGGAGGGAATGGCTTTCAGCGACGAGCGCTCCCAGCGCGGCCATATGTGGCCAGGCGCATTGCTCGCAATTGCTAGTTGACGAGATGGAAATTGCGGAGGGCAAATATTTGGAAGTCGATGAATCTTGACGGAGCTCGAGCAAGAGGATACTGATAGCGCCCGTGACGGCGGCGCACCTGCTCCTGACCTCGACCGACAAGGCGATTATGGTCTCATCGTTGCTGTTTCATTTGGGATGAGTTGTAGGTTGGACAGGTGCCGACGGGTCTACCGTACACAACGGGCGCGCGCTAGTCGACGAGCCTAATTCATTGGCAGAAATCGCTGCGAATAATCCGCCGCCGACCTGGTTCGACTAATTTTCGTAGATACCCGACTCAGGGAATTTGCGGCACCTCTTCGGCGACCTCCGCTTGGGCCTCGGCATGCGGCTCGACACCAAGTGCCTCTTGCCAATTGGAGTCGACCAAGTGGTGCGACTCTCTCACCACGAGTCCCTTGATTCTCTTGCTGTCGCCTTTGAGAAAGCGGTGAATCACCGGCAGAAGCGATTGATAGGCTGTCTTCCCATGACACTGCGCTAGCGTCAAAGGGGTCTTCCCGTCCTCCGGGAGAAAGCATTTTACATTTGGTGCCTTCTGAGGGAGTGCTGAAGCCTGCCTCAACGCGACCTTCTTCTTCATTCGTTCCGCGTCATAGATATCCCTTTCAATCACCTCGCGAGCTTTTCGAACGCTGTGAATGATATCGTCACGCTTGAGAGCTATCGCTTCGGCTAACATCAGCTCGACCATCGGGGGCGATACTGCACCCGCTAGCGCTTCGAGCAAATGTCCTGGCTGGATAAAGGAGTGTTCGATATCGTTTTCAGGTGTAAAGACCTCTTCAATACGCGGGTCGCCTTCGCTCTTGCGCCAGTTTTCGAAAAGGCCCGCTTCAAACGCCATCTCCTCGACAGTCCGAAAGTCCCGGTCTCGATGGATGATAATCTTTACATCCGGACGCAACTCGCAGAGCAATAGTGCTAGTTGGCGCGCACTAGGGAGATTGGCACATCCGTTATATGAAAAACAGGCGAAATCCTCAGCGCCGTTGGCTTTTGCAAAGACCTTAACGCACTCCGTATCGTTGTCTTCCGTGAGTAGGATAATCTTGTTTGCTGCCTTGAACGCCTCGGCGCCTACAGTGAGGGCCCCCAACTCCATGAGCAGAGGAATGGCAGGACGCCCGCCAGGGTCTACCTGGACGATGCTGCCCTTGTCCAACCAGAGCACAGACGCCTCGGAATCGTCAAGCAGCAGTTGGATGAGCTGCGGTGAGTGAGTTGCCAGAACAATCCTAGTGTTGGTCTCTCGCGTCAAATTCCGCAGCGCCTGATGCAAACGGACTTGGCTATCCGCGTGCAGGTGAGCGTCCGGCTCATCCAACAATAGCAACGGCGGGCTGTAAAAGCATGCATAGGCAAGAATCTGTATGACCTGCAACATGCCCGTTGATGCCATGTCTATTGGACAGCGCTGGTCTAGGTACTCAAGGAAAACATTCACGTACCGGTCGCGATTGCTATCGTGGGAGATATAAATCCTCGCGCCTGGATAGCACTCATCCAGCAAGCTGGAGAAGACGCGCCAAGGTGCGTCCTGCGGCAACTGGTCAATCTCTTTCATACCGTGACACCAGGCGACCACTGTCGCCTCGTCCATGCCCTTCCGAAGCAAATGGTCCAGTAGGGAACGCAAATATAGATTCGCATCGCCATGCATCGCGGATGCATCTAAGGCTCCGCGTGTCCTCCATTCTTCCCGCAAGGGAATACCAGAAAGTCCGGGAGCGAAAATGCAGAAGGGACGGTCTCTGTCGCCAAGTGGTGCAATCAGCTGCTTGTCTCCATCAAATGTCAAAGCGAGGTTTGCGTTCTTCCCTCGCGTGACTTGCACCGACAACTTTGAAGTTGACGACGTACCATCGTCTTCAATCCGTGTACATGTGTAGCCCATTCCGAACGATTTCGTTTGGTTTGCAGGTCCACCGTGCCTGAGTGAGAGCAGCATTTCCGTCGGTCGATAGGACACAGCTTCGTTCGACAAGGTGCCGAGGTGCTCAATCCTGCCGCCCCGCTTCTCTCCTTTAAAACAAGCCTGCATCATCGAAACGCAAAGTTGCGCTCCCTGAAGAATGCTGCTTTTTCCGCTTGTGTTGCCGCCGACAAGGGCGGTCAAAGGCTTAAGTTCAATCTCTTGACTTTTGATTCTTTTGAAGTTCTCGATGTGAATCTTGTCGACGCGGATATGAGACACGAGGGCCCCCTCAGTGACGGAGTTCGTATAATATCCACCGGGGTTGACGGACACAATAAGACGGCGCGGGTCTCACGGCAACACTCCATGTTGCTTTCCTCTCGACTGCCCCGACTTAGTGTTGCAAGTTTTAGGCGACTGCGGGCGCAGCGGGTCGGCGCGCTTCGCCGCTGAAGCGGGCGAGCGGGAGGCCCTTGAGGCGATGGAAGCGCATGATTGATGTTGCCCGCAAGACGCGGCAAACTGGCCCCTACTCGCGCCACCCGATGCCCCGAAGGGTTGAAGTCAGGAAATCCATACCCATCCGCGCGGACTCTGGGCAACATTACGAGACGTGCGATTACGCCCCGCGCGCTCAACACGCGCGGGGCTTTCAAAGCAGAAACGCCCAGCAAAACGCCATGTCATTCTGCACAGACGCGCGGAGCTTAATCAAACGCCGCATCGCGAAGCGCATTATCGCGACCGCATCGCCACCGTCACCGACTTCGCCAGATTCCGCGCCTTATCGACCTCAAAGAATTGCACGGCGCTAATCTCGGGCAGCGCGTCTGCGCAGAAGCAAGCGGCGTTGAACGTTTCGCGCGTTGCCAAGACCTAGGCGGGCGAAGAGCGTCACGACCACGTCAAGGCGTCGTCGTAACTCGGAGGAATGCTTGGCTCGACTGGAAGACACCGCGTATATGTGCCGGTCCAGCGCCGGACATGTAAGTCCGAATCTTTATCGGTTCAATGAACATGGAAACGAGTTACAGCACTCTGGCGACTTGCGGTCGCCCATGGCTGCACTTACGGTGCTCGCCAGAGTCGGGACAATGCTTTTCATTGCGGCAATCCGGCTGCGAACAACTTGCGTGCGATAGCGACGACGTCGTCGTCCGCATCGATGGGAATCGGCGAGTGCGTTGCAAAGGCCACCCCCTCGCGAACGAATGTCGCTCTCGCGGCTCCGTCTTTGATTTCGATATCGAACCGCATCGTGAGTCTGCCGTCGTCGCGCACAAAGATTGTTAGCGCGTCTGCATGAGGGTACGGACCCGGCGGCTCGACTTTGAGCAATGCCCGAGCCGCGCGCTCCCAGAGGTCTTCTCCTGGGATAGGCGTATACCGTCCTGTGGCGACAAGGGGCATCGCTGCAGCGAGGTCGTGCGCAAGATATGCTCCGCCGTGTACGCGGACTTCAGTCATCGGAGAACCCTCGCTCGTAAATAACGGCGCGAGAGCCGACTGCTATTCGACGAGTTATGCGGCGCCGGCCTGTGTTCACAACGGGCTGCACTGGGACTTGCGTTGTCTTACCGCTGTTGTATTCACGCGCTGCACGCCCAACCGAGACGTCGACACCTAGCTTTCTGAAGGTGTCTGCCGCTATCTCTTCGAACGTCGCGGCTGGTGTCAGCGCTCCGGTGAAACTGTTGACACGGGTCTTCGCGTACACGCCCATACTCACGCGGATGAGTTTCTTTTCACGAACAAGCCTTGCGAGCACCCGCCCGACCTGCGCGCCACTTCCCAAATGCGCAACTTCAGCGCGCAGAATCACAACGTCACTGTGAGCGAGGAACCGGGCGACTCGGTCGAGGGTTGTCATTTGTTGCCTTCGTCGCTCTCGAGATTTTCCGCCGAGCGATGCGACAGTCATGGAAGTTTTCGGCGAAGTTCGGGACTCGCTATGTCATCAATGTCTCGAAACGCTGACGCGACTTTCTCGATGTCGCTGGCACTTACGCCGCATTCCTCGAAGTGCTGTCGCCAGTCGCGAACCACGTTCCACGCCTCAGCGATGTACTCGCATGCGAGTTCTTCAGAGAGCCAAAACTTTTCGTGCCACGAAATAGCGTTGTCAAGCGTTGCCGCTCTCCCGTGTTCGCCAACTTGAAGGTGGAGAAATCGCTCGAACGCAAAACTTGGCCGCGGTACGACGTCGAAGCAAGGACTCAACTGCCAAGTTTGAAACGCGTTGTTGTACACGTAGCCGGTGTTTCGAAGATGGCTGTCGTCGTTGGTAACGAAAATGTCGACGAGCATCCTCTTGTAGAGTTGCGCTGCATCATCCGTTCCGACAACCGTGCGACTTTGCTCAAGTCCAGCGGTCGCGATGTCAGCATACGAAGCGTGACGCGCCTCGAACTCCGAGAATGCCGCCATGCTCAGGGCGCTGATGTAGAACGCCCGTTGTTCAACCCGTCCGTCACCCGGTCCGCCTGAATATTGCTCTGGACCCGAGGTATGCGATTTCCGATGACCCGGAGGCGACCAGAAGCGGTCAAATCGCCGCGACAAAAAGACCCGGCGGTTACCTGTCGAGACTGTTTTCAGTTCGGGCACGCGAACACCGGTCCTTGCGGCAAGCGTTAGCGTCGCTAGCTCAACGCTCGGGACATCGAACGAGTCACTCTTCGTCGGAAACTTCGACACCCACAGCACGCCGTGCTCGTCGCGAAACGAGGCTTTCGGCCGAGCTCCGCCGAGCCCGGCGCCTTGTGTAAAGACTACCTCTAACGCAGCAGGCAGCGGACGTTCATCGTCAATCAAGGACGCTGCGTCTGCGAGTTGTTCAAGGTCGGACGGACTCGTCGACTTCGTACGGTTCCGTAGTTGCCTCGAATCGGAAGTCGAGCGCTCCCGCTCGGTGCGGTCCTGCGTTCAGCAGGTACTGCGCTTCCGCGAGGCCATTTAATGGTGCACCAAGCTTGCGCTCAATCACGCGGCGGCCGAAAGCATCGGGCGTTGAGTCGCGAAATGCACCGAAGAGCGGCAGCTGGTTCGCGGGCGCTCTTGGCTTGCTCGGCTTGAGCGACTTCCCGGAGAACGACAAGCTCACTGGGTCCAGTTCAACTCGATTCGTGAGGGCGAGATATTCCTCGTCGTAGTCGAACATCGACGGCATCTGTCCGGTTGCCTGCGCAGTCATAATAAGCATACCGCACCGAGTCCAACGGCCATCAAGATGGGCCAGAAACGATATGTTGCTGGTAACAGACATACGTTTCAACCGAAAGTCGATTTGAGCTTGTCCGCAAGCTTGATACGTACCGCGGGTTCGCTAATACCGAGCATCTCATCTGTTGCAACCAGACGGTCAATGCACCACGTGGGCCAGCCTTCTATCTCGTCATCAATCGCCAGCCACCGTTCTGGCTTTCGGCGAAGTACGTCGGACCAGATTTGGATACCTCGAGACTCCGCTGTGAATGCTTCACGGTCCATACGACTATGAAACGTAGCACCGACGACTCGCCTACGAAGGCCCGGCGGCAGATGACCTGAGACACGGGCGATGCTTCCTCGATACGTGGTAACCCAGGACGTACTAAGTACGATTCTGACCATGGGGTATTCGGACAGCATCTTGTCGAGCAGCGGAGCATGTTCAAATAAATGATGTCCCGGGCAGTTGAATAGGTACGGACCAATGCCGCGCTTGGTGTAGACCGCACCAGGATGTAACGTCGAATCGAAATCGACGTACAAGACATTTCCTCCGCGATGTCTTGGCGGAGGAACTTCGAACGTGGGCCCGGGAAGTCCTGTCAGCATGTCGCCATCCACAGCAGCGTCTTCATTGCGCGGCCGCCCAAGGATTCGTTGACTCGCTTCGCGCACGGAGCAGAATGCGATGAATCAACATCATCACATCGTCGGAAGCCTCCAAGGGTATGCGCCGGACGCTTTGTTGAGAGCCGTCCTCGAAGTGCAACGTCGCATACGCGTGACTGTTATCGACCCGTGCGTCAACTCGAGCGAATGGAACGACTCTGCCAATCGAGCGAAGTGAGACGAACATGGTTACAGAGTCATGCGGGAACTCCGGCGCAGCGTATTTCTCGACGCAGATTTCAAGGAGCTTTACGACTTCGTCAAGTGTTTCGAACTGGGGCGCACCAAACGCATAGACTCGACCTTCCACCATGCAAAGGCATTCCGATGTATCAGTAACTGCAGGGACATTGCCGTCGAAGATTTCGAGCGTGATAGACGGCAAGGCTTCAGTGTCCGCATCGAGGTCTCTATGCACCTCGTCGTCTGCGACGAAAGTTCGTTCGGTTGCGACGGGCTCACTTGTAACACTCGTGACCACGATGTCCTCCTTGCTGCGCTAGCTATCAAGCTTTCTTTGCAGCCAAGCGTTTCAGATATTCGAAGGCGACCTTCGCGACAGATACAATGTCCTCCGCTCCGCAACGCAACGTCTCATTCACGTCTGTCGTATCGCCAAGAGGCCAAGCAGCGAATATTCTCCATCCGCCGTCTACACGATGGACGCAAACCCTTCCCTCGAAGACGGTGCCCGATTCACCCTCAAACGACTTCTCGATGAAAGCGGTAAAAACATTGACTTGTGGATACGGCGCAAAAGGATATTCGAAGCCGAATTCGGTCAGCGTCGCTCCTGCACGACGCCAGAGTGGCATGCGTGGGTCCAGCTCTGCGGCTACGCGGTAGAGCGGCTCTGCCTCAAGGAGTGCCTCTTCGTGCTGTCCCTCGAAAAATTTGACCACAGTTCTCATGGACTCTTGGGCCCGCACCATCGCGGAATTACGAACTCGTCTGTAGTCTTTAATATAATCGAGCATTTCTATTGGACGGCGGCCACCTAAGTGGCCCCATTCTGTAAGCAAGAAGTCCAGCCTAGAAGACGCGTCTACAGGCTGAACCAATCGGGAGACGGACTGAAGGCGTTCAGCGTTGATTCGCGGATTTGCGAAAATGCTCGGATAGTACGAGACTCCATCAACGCAGATGTCAAAAATGCTGCCTTGCGCTACTAGGCCGTCGAGCTGCTCGGCTGTGATGGACAGCAGGCGAAGAAGCAACTCGCGCGAAATGAGCGTGCCGTCTTCGAGCATGCCTCGCCGACTGCGCAGCACTTCATCCTCAATGCACTCTTCGTTCAGCTCGCGAACGTCAGGCGCGAAATCGCCCTCGAACATATAGTCCAAATTCGCGTCGCGCCCGGCAAGAAGTACAACCGTCTCCGCAACCGACCTGTCGTATTGCTCATCGTAATTGGAAGTGACGCCAAAGTGGGACGGAGCATGAAGCGATTGGGAAAGACCGTCGTCACGAAAACGAACCTCGCAGCGCCAATCGACCTGCGGCTCAACACGTCGCAGTTCTTCCGCTTCAGATATGTCGGCGCATCCCGATATCAGTAGCACCTCAGCGTCAGGGTCAAGCGTGCTGAGCTTTGCAATCAAACTGGAGACCTTCACGGACCCGCTCCCCTATGGTCATCTACCTAGCCGTTTCTGATTCGGACGTGTCTATCAGGCACGCGAACTGGAAGTTCTCGTTCTCAAGTCTCAGTTTCGTGATGTCCGCAAGCATGAAGCGATTGCTCGCATAGCCGGCAGGATTGGTCACAACTCGGCACTTGCCGATTCTGTAATCAAAGCTGTCGTGCACGTGCCCGTGGAACCAAAAATTCGCTTGTGCAACGAGCTCGGATAGGTCGTTGACGAACGCTGCGTTTAAAAGGTCAGCCTCCGGACCAAGAAACCCTCTGCTTGGGCCTTTGTATCTTGGATGCGCTGACAGCGGGTGCACACCGTGGTGCGTCACAACGACAGTGAGTCCGTCGTAGAATGTGGCGAGTTGGTCCGAGAGCCACGCATACGACTCGCGATGTTCGTACAATGCATCCGCTGGGAGAAATCGCTCGCCAGCCCCATATCGAATCTTCCGGTGGTCATTCAAGAATCGCTGCGCCTGCTGCATGGCGCTCGCCCGGAGGTCCACGCCGTACAGCCGATAATCGGTCCACAGCGTGCAGCCGAGAAATCGCACACCGCCGAAATCAGCTACGTCCCGTTCCAAGAAGCGTACAGATGTACCGTCGGCCCGCTCACGCAACTGAGCAAGCGTGGTCGCAAAGTCGCGGCTGTAGAACTCGTGATTTCCGGCGATGAGTATCACCGGCACGGGCCAGTCTGCGAACAGCTCGATGGCGTCGGCTCCCGACGCTATGTCTCCTGCGAGCACGAGCACGTCCGCTCCGTGAGCCGGCCTGATAAGCGTCTCCCCAGGAAATGGCGACGCGAGAAACTCAAGATGTAGGTCGGAGGCAAGTTGAATCTGCATCGTCCAGTTGCCGCAATCGTCTACCGGAGGAGACTGTTGTCTTTCGTGCTAAGAGCAACGCGACATCTCGCCATCCGGGTAAATCGCGAGAAGTGCCACTTCCCGTCTGCCGGCCCGCTTTGCGCCACAAAACGCGTAAGCGCATCGCCTAGCGATACGTCAACTCGACGCGCCAGAACTCAGACAATTACCTGCGCTGGGGTCCGAATTGCGTCGCATAATCGCTGCGTCGAGAGGGCCAGCATCGTTACCAGAGCGCAAAGCACTAATCGAACCTTAGGTATGAGGACAAATCGACGTTCCTGTTTTATTCCGGCCGAAATCTCTATATACGCCATCTTAGTCGCATATATGACACTATGCAAATGCTTAACAGAATGGGGTACTTGGGCCAGTTCGAGGACCAGGCACGAAGCCACCAGGTCATTTCTTTTTCGCGGTGGGCCGCGTTGCTGTCTTAGACGCTGCGCTCGAATCAATGTCTCGAACGCATTCCAAAAGACTGTGGTGACAAGAATGCGGAGGAGAATTGAGGTCGGCTGGTGCCGATGCAGTCGAGACGATTTGGTCGGCTCGGGTTATTTCACTACGGTCATGTCGATGCGGGCTTCAGCCCGACCTAAAGCTTTCATGCACTGTAGATAGAACGCAAAACTAAAGCTTCCGCGGGAAAGCTTGCTTGCGATGGACCTCTCGGTTTCTGCCACACCGATTTGCGCTAACAAACCTGCCAGATGACGGTAGCTAATGTCTTGCCGAACAAGTTCGGCGCGGAGCACGGCTCTAGCCGTTTGGTACCAGTCAGTCATGCGCCAAGTTTGTAAGTATAAAGCTGGATTATTCCGCGCCGCAGACAGGTCGCGTTTTAAATCGCACATTCGCGATTTTTTAGTTATAAATGCGCGCAGCCACTGTTACCGTGTCATCCACCCATCCCGGCTCCCCGAGGCTAACCGCCCCGTCATGCTAACGCGGTGAGCCCGGGCGAATTAACGAACATTTCACAATGTGGAAAAAAAGGTTGCTCTCTATTTCGTTACAATAGCCGGCCTCCGGGCAATAATGTGAGTCATTCTCACATTTATGCTCCACGCGGACCCCGCTGGTCGGTCGGTTTCGAGGGCTCTTCAAAATTATGGGATGCGGATTACAGAATTATGGGGAAGAGTTGCAGACTGCGGGCGATGGTCTTCACGCGCGGATCGTTCGATACGAGGTAATACGGAAAATTGCCGAGCGACGCGACGCCCTTCACGTTCTGCCGTCCGTGCGTGCGATCCCAGATCGTCAGCAAGGGACCGACGCCCGCCGCCGCGATATCGACCGAGCCGGACAGGAGCGCGTCGTTCACGCTCGATCCGCCCGACAGCTTCGCCCAGTCGACCTTGATATCGAGACCTTCCTTCTTGCCTTCCTGCTCGATAAACTTCTGATCGCGCGCGACATTGAGCAGCAGATACACGACGCCGAATTGCTCGGCGATGCGCAACGTACCTTCGGCATGAACGCTCGCCGACGTGATGCCGAGCGACACCGCGAGCGCGGCAACGAAGGCGCGCAGCGCGCCCTTCCCTGATCGAGAATGCATCGAAAACCCCGTAAATCAAGCGATATTGTGTTTAGAAAGGCGCGTCGCCTTCGATGGTCGTGCGATACAGCTTGCGGCGCTGATCGTCCGGCGTGCCTGCCGCGAGATGCATGACCGAGCGGTTATCCCAGAACACCATGTCGCGCTCGCGCCATTGATGGCGGTAGATGAACTCGGGCTGCGTGCTGTGCGCGAAGAGTTCCGCGAGCAGGGCGCGGCTTTCGTCTTCGGGCAAGCCGATCACGCGCGTGGTGAAATGCTCGCTGACGAAGAGCGCGCGGCGTCCGGTTTCCGGATGCGTGCGCACGATCGGATGCGTGACCGGCTTGACGTGCGCGATCTGCTCCGCCGAAAGATTGGGCCGCCACGGGCTGCGTTGTTGCAGCTCGGCGTATTTGGCGAGATACGTGTGCTCGGCCGCGCGGCCCTCGATCGCATCGCGCAGATGCGCGGGCAGCGCATCCCACGCGAGATGCTGATTCGCGAAGAGCGTGTCGCCGCCGAGCGCGGGCAATTCCTGCGCGTGGAGGAGCGACCCGAGACTGGGCTTCTCTTTGTACGAGAGATCCGAATGCCAGAAATGGCCTGCATCGCCGAGGCCGATCGGCTTGCCGTTCTCGACGATGTTCGACACGATCAGCACTTCCGGATGCCCCGCGAGCCCGAACTGATGCAACACGTGGATCTGCAACGGGCCGAAGCGCTTGCTGAACGCGACCTGCTCGTCGGGCGTGATGCGCTGATCGCGAAACACGAGCACGTGATGATCCAGATGCGCACGGTGGATGCGCGCGAAATCGGCATTCGAGAGTGGCTTCGACAGATCGAGTCCGATCACTTCGGCGCCGAGCGGCGCGTCGAATTGGCGAATCTCGATGGATTGATCGGCGGCTTCGCCGGATGCGGCAAGTGAAGCGGGAGCAGTCTGAATCGTCACGGTCGAATCGATAACCTCGGGGAAGCTATCAATCTAACGCGCGGCGATTCAGCCGGCAACGAAGGATGCGAGCTTTCGTTATGCGCCGGTGCGATAAGGGTTTGTCAGAATCGATACGACACGCCGATCTGCTCAGTCGCCGCCCGCGTCGAACGGCAATTCGACCTGCACCGGCTCGACAAACCCGCTTTCATCGCGCCCGGCGAGCGCACTGACGCGCACGCCAAGCAGCCTGATCCGGCGATCGAGCACGATGCGCTTCAAGCATTCGGTCGCGGCCCGGCGAATCTCGACGGGATCGGCGATTGCGACAGGCACGGTCAGATCGCGCGTCACGGTGCGGAAATCGTCGAAGCGCAGCTTGATGCCCACCGTGCGCCCGACATAGCCCTTGCGCAGCAAATCTTCGGCGACACGCGTGCACAGACCCGTGAACTCCGCCGAGAGCGTCGCGCGATCCTGCTTCGGATGAAAGTCGCGCTCGAAGGTGGTTTCGCGGCTCATCGACTTGGGCGTCGAACTCACGACGACGGGCCGCTCGTCCTGGCCTTGCGCGATGCGCGCGAGCCACGCGGCATACGTGCCGCCGAAGTGCGTTTGCAGGAATCCGGGATCGGCGGCGGCGATATCGCCCACGGTCACGATGCCGAGCGCCGCGAGCTTTTCGCTCGCCTTCGGGCCGATGCCGTTCACCTTGCGCGCGGCGAGCGGCCAGATGCGCGTCGGCAGGTCGTCCATCGTGAGGATGGTGAGGCCGTCCGGCTTGTCGAGCTCGGAGCCGATCTTCGCGAGCAGCTTGTTCGGCGCGATGCAGATCGAGCACGTAAGTCCGGTCGCGTCGTGCACGGCGTCCTTCATCCGCTGGCCGATATCGGCCGGCTCACCGGGGAGATCGCTGACGTCGATATAAATCTCGTCGATGCCGCGATTCTCGATCTGCGTCGTGAATGTCGCGACGGCCGCCTTGAACAGCCGCGAGTAATGGCGATAGGACTCGAAATCGGTCGGCAGGAGGATCGCGTCGGGCGCGAGTTGCGCGGCCTTCATCATGCCCATCGCGGAAAAGACGCCGAACTTGCGCGCCTCGTAAGTGGACGTGGTCACGACGCCGCGCCCCGCGTAGTCGCGCAGACGCCTGAAGCGGCGCGAGCCGTCGGCCAGCGTTTCGGGCGTGGCGCTGCGGCCGCCGCCGACCACGACCGGCATGCCGCGCAGTTCCGGATAGCGCAGGAGTTCGACCGATGCGAAGAACGCATCCATGTCGAGATGCGCGATGCGGCGCGGTGCGGGTGCGTTTGCGGGAGACGGCGTGTCCATCGCGGCGATCAGAGTGTCGCCGCGCGACGAGACGCGCTCAAAGCGAAATCGACAGGAACGAACGCACCGAACATGCTGAGGCAGTGCCGCCAGGCAATAAAAATGGCTTACTGTACATCCATACAGTAATTCGCGCTAGAGCCTGCCGGTGCGTGCGATTGCCGGCTCATTCCGGCGTGCGCTTTTCCGCCAGTGCGCGGCGGCAATCGTCGAACACCTGTCGCACGACATCCGATTGATAGTTGAGGTCTTCACTGTCGAGGATTTCCTCGACGGCTTCGCGCGCCCAGTCCGCTTCGAGCATCGCGCAATGCTGCGTGGCGATTTCGCGTGCGATGGCGGCGAGCTTCGCGACCGTGAGCCAGTCGGCGAGCCGCTGATGCCGGTCGAGCCATTTGTGCGCGGCCTGCACGTGAAACGAGGCCGCCGGCCAGTCGCCGTTCAGGTAATACGCGCCGAGACTGCCGCACGTGAGCCAGCAGAGCAACTCGACGCGGTCGCGGGCACTGAGGATACGAGACACATCGTTCATGGCGGCCTTCACGAGAGACGATCGACGAACGCGAATCACGCACGGCGTCTCGCATGGAAACCCGCACGTCACCCCTATAAAAGCACGATAGCACGGGATGGTGCGGCGCGGCAGTGCCTGCCCGCAGTGCGATCCGATGCACGGTGCGTTGGCGAACGCTTCGTCATGCGAAGAGCGGATTCGCGCATGAGAAGGCGCTCGGCTGCGCTCTCATTCTTCTCTAATTCGCCGGGCATAACCTGCTTTGCGTCGGCCCCACTCTTACCGGCCTTCTCTCAACGACGGGAGCACATCATGTTTGAACGTCTTTCGCAGTCCATCGACAATCTCTTCTCCCTGCGCACGACGGACGATCTCCGCGACGCCTATCTCGCGTCGTCGAACGATCTCGCCGATCTCGAACGCCGCATGCGCCAGGTCGAAACGCAGGATCACGACTACAGCATGTACTTCTGCGGCGCGCTCGGGCGGCATCACGATCAGCCATGAGCCGCGCCGCCCATGCAATGTGCGCTACTTGGCTTCCTCACGGCCCGCCTGCCCGAGCATCACGGTCCAGCCGAGGCCCCGCACGTTGCGGATCACGCCCGCGCCGAATTTCTTGCGCACCGAATGGATCAGCACGTCGACCGCGTTGCTCTCCACTTCCTTGCCCCAGCCGTAGAGGCGGTCTTCCAGTTGATCGCGCGAGAAGATCGTGCCCGGGCGTTCGAGCAACGCGTGCATCAGCGCGAATTCACGTGCGGAGAGCACGCCCGAAGTCTCGCCGCAGGTGAGCGTGCGTTGATCGAGATTGAGGCAGATGGAATCGTCGCCGAGGCGCGAAACCGCGTAGCCCGCCTTGCGCCGCAGCACCGCGCGGATGCGCGCGAGCAGTTCGGGCATGTTGAACGGCTTGAGCAGATAGTCGTCGGCGCCGAGATCGAGGCCCTGAACGCGGGTATCGACATCGTCGCGCGCGGTGAGGATCAGCACCGGCGTCGCATTGCCGGCCGTGCGCGCCTGCCGCAGCAACTCGATGCCCGTCATGCCCGGCAGGCCGAGATCGAGCAGCACCACGGTGTATTCGGCGGCGTCGAGCGCCTCGCGGCCCGCGTTGCCGTCGCGGACCCAGTCGACGGCGTAGTCCGCGTCCTTGAGCGCACGCATGAGGCTCGTGCCGATCTGCACGTCGTCTTCGATCAGGAGAATTCGCATGTTCCACCTCGCGGGTCGCGAGAATGGCGCGCGCCAGGCGCCCGGAATGCGGCCGAAGGAGATGAAACGCACGACCGGTCTTTTCGACTCTTTTCCGATCGACGAGGATCGCTTCGCGCCACGCAGCGAATGCATTGTAATCGGCGCAAATGCGCGCGCAAATCCTTATGTGTGCAATGCCGGCACGGCGGCGTTTTCGCTGACTTCCTCAACTGGAAAGCCGATCGAAGCGACGATGCCCGAGTGCCCGTCGCCGCGGTTTCTGAGCGTGACGTCGCCGCCGTAGCGCGCGGCGATCGCCTTCACGATGGACAGGCCGAGCCCGCTGCCCTCCACGTCCGGGTTCGCACGGAAGAAGCGGTCGAACACGCGCGGCAGCAGTGCTTCGTCGATGCCCGGGCCGTCATCGACCACATCGATCCAGACCATGTCGCCGTCGCGCCGCATGCGCAGGTCGATCGTGCCGCCATCCGGCGTATAGCGCACCGCGTTCGACACGAGATTCTTCACCGCCATGCCGATGTCCGTCTCCACCGCGCGCACGTGCGCATTCACCATTTCCTCCGCGCCGATGTCCATGCCGCGCGCGATGGCAATGGGCAGCACGTCGGCGACGGCGTCGGTCACCACTTCCGCGAGATCCACGCGTGCAAGCGGCGCGCCGTTCACGGGCGCATCGGCGCGCGCGAGCCGCAACAGTTGCGCGATGAGCTTGCCGCTGCGCGCGATGCCCTTGCGCAGTTCCTGAAAGCGCTCCTGATTGCCGGCGACGATATGCGGCGCGAGATTGTCGGCCTGAAGCTGCAGCGCGGTGAGCGGCGTGCGCAGCTCGTGCGCCGCGTCGGCGATGAACTTGCGCTCCTTTTCGATCGATGTCGCGAGGCGCTCGATCATCGTATTGATCGAATGGATGAAAGGCTCGATCTCAGTTGGCACGCCGACCGTCGGCAGCGGTTGCAGATGACCCATGTCGATGGCCTGCACCTCCGCGCCGAGTTCGTTCAACTGCCGCAGCGAGCGCCGCACGACGAGCGCGACCGCGATCCACACGAGCGGCAAAAGGACGGCGATCGGCCAGAGCGTTTGCGTCGCGGCTTCCTGCGTGATCTCGCGGCGCACGGACGAACGTTGCGCGACCTGAATCGTCATGGTCGGTTCCTGGCGCGTGAAGATGCGCCAGTGCTCGTCGTTGACGTCGACGCCGGAAAAGCCCGGCTGCGCGTCGCGCGGAAAATGCAGCGACGGGTCGGTGGTGCGAAACGGCACATCCTCGCCGGGCTTCCAGACGACGGCGACCACGTCGCGCTCGTCCTGCGTGCCGCGTGCGGGATTTTTCGGCAGGCTGTCGGCGAGTCCCTCGCGCAGACGGGCCGCCACCTGTTCGAGCCGCATGTCGAGCAGCGCGCTCATGCCGGTCTGGCTCAACTGATACGAACTCACGCCCTGCACGACGCCGATCACGCTCACGAGCAGCCCGAGCGCGACGACGAGTTGATTCTTCAATGATTTGATCATTCGGGTCCGCCGCTTCGGAAAGGAACGGGGCGATTCAACAGTCCGTTCGATTTTAGGCGACATTCCCGGAGATTTCGGTCTGAAAGACGACATGTGCATGACCGTTGCGCCTTGAGCGCGTGGAAGAAAAAAGGCGTCGGTCCGATGACGGCCGACGCCAGGGGCTGAGGAGAGTCGAGAAACGTGGAGCGGGCCGCTAAGTGCCGGGGAAGCGCGCCGCCCGTCCACGTAAAGAAGCGTAAGCGCGAAGAATTAGCGTTGAATGAGCGCGCCGCGCGCTTCGTCGAGCAGCGATTCCCGTAGCGGGATAACATTGCATCCGGCGCTTATTCATCGGCGACATTGCTTCGGCTGCAAGGTTTCCGCAAGCCTGAGCGTCGCTGCCGCATCTCCATCTTTCGAGCATGGCCCGCTTGCGCGCATCGTTTGTCGATTCGCGCGGCGCGCGATATGCCATTCCATCACCGCATGTCACAGACCAGAAAAACCGTTCGTCCCCTCGTCATTGCAGCGGTCATGGCCTCGATGGCCATGGTCGCGATCGAAGCCACCATCGTCTCGACCGCGATGCCGCAGATCGCGACGCAGCTCGGCGGCCTCAATCTCTATAGCTGGGTGTTCTCGTCGTTCCTGCTCACGCAGACGGCGCTCACGGTGGTGTTCGGCAAGCTCGCGGACCTGTACGGCCGCAAGCCGGCGATCCTCGCGGGCATCGCGATCTTTCTGATCGGCTCGGTGCTCGCGGGCTTCGCCTGGTCGATGCCCGCGATGATCGTGTTCCGGCTGATCCAGGGCGTCGGCGCGGGGGCGATCCTGCCGGTCGCGCTGACGGTGGTCGGCGATCTCTATCCGGCGCGCGAGCGCGGCAAGGTGCAGGGTTATCTCGCGAGCGTCTGGGCCGTGTCCGCCGTGCTCGGCCCGATGGTCGGCGGCCTTCTGATCCGCCAGTTCTCGTGGGCGTGGATTTTCTGGATCAACGTGCCGATCGGCATTCTGGCCGCCCTGCTCTTCATCCTGTTTCTTCACGAAGAAAAGCGTCACGGCCGCCCGGCAATCGACTTCGCGGGCGCGTTCTTCTTCACGACGGCCGTCGCCGCGCTGATGATGACGCTCACCGATGCCGGCCACGCGAGCAATGCACGCGTGGGCACCGAGATCGCCGTGCTGGTGCTCGCCAGCGTGTGCTTCGTGGTTCAGGAGCGCCGCGCCGCCGATCCGATGATCTCGTTCGGCCTGTGGTCGCACCGGCCGATCGCGGCGAGCAACGTCGCGACCCTGCTCGCCGGCATGGCGATGATGGGCCTCACCACGTTCCTGCCGATGTACGTGCAGGGCGTGATGCATCGCACGCCGGTGGAAGCGGGCCTCGCGCTCACGATGATGATGATCGGCTGGCCGAGCGGCGCGACCTTCACGTCGCGCTCGTTCAGCCGCATCGGGTTGCGGCGTCTCCTGATGATCGGCCCGGTGTTCATTCCGCTCGGCGCGTTG
Source organism: Caballeronia sp. LZ029 (assembly GCF_031451275.1). NCBI lineage: Bacteria > Pseudomonadati > Pseudomonadota > Betaproteobacteria > Burkholderiales > Burkholderiaceae > Caballeronia > Caballeronia sp. LZ029. Next base: position 135,548 of record NZ_JARUXO010000004.1, on the reverse strand, counting down.
CCGTTCGTGCTGCTCGGACCGCAATCGAGCCCGGTCTGGGCGGGCGTCGGCTCGGCGGTGCTGGGCTTCGGCATGGGCATCACGAGCGTGTCGTGTCTCATCCTGATTCAGGAAATCGTGCAGCCGCACGAACGCGGCAGCGCGACCGCATCGAACCTGTTCTCGCGCAATCTCGGCAACACGCTCGGCGCGGCCGTGTTCGGCGCGGTGCAGAACTATGGCCTCATCCATACGGACGGGCTGCCGGCCGTGCACGCGGATCAGTTGAAGCAACTGCTTTCGTCGGTGCCCGGCGACTTTACGGCCAACAATGAGATCCGTCTCGTGCTGCATCACTCGCTGCATCTGACCTTCACGGCGATGTTCGTGATCGCGCTCGGCACCGTCATCGCGATGCTGTTCATGCCGAAGATCGAGATCGGACGCGCGAAGGAAACCGTCGAGAAAGTCGGCGCGGACGGCGCATCCAATGCCGCGAAAAACGCCGCGAATCAGGCCTTCCACTAGACGCGCGGCGATGCTCTCGACCCAGTTCATCAGCCGCATCACGCTGCTGCGCGACAAGGCGCCTTCGTTCGACGCCTATCCGTTTTCGCTGCCCGCGGTGCGCGCGCTCGATACGCTGGAGCCGCATCGGAAGGTCACGTTTCTCGTCGGCGAAAACGGCTCGGGCAAATCGACGCTGCTGGAGGCGATCGCCGTTTCGATGGGCTTCAATCCCGAGGGCGGCACGAAGAACTTTCGCTTCGGCACGCGCGCGTCGCATTCGCCGCTGCATGAATATCTGCGCATCGCGAAGGGATTCAAACGGCCGCGCGACGGCTTCTTTCTGCGCGCGGAAAGCTTCTTCAACGTGGCGACGGAAATCGAACAGCTCGACGACGAACCCGGCTTCGGCCCGCCGATCATTTCGTCATACGGCGGCAAGTCGCTGCACGAGCAGTCGCACGGCGAGTCGTTTCTCACGCTGTTGATGGAGCGCTTCGGCGGACAAGGGCTTTATCTGCTCGACGAACCCGAGGCCGCGCTGTCGCCGCAGCGCCAGCTTGCCGCGCTCGCGCGCATCCACGATCTCGTCAACGACGATTCGCAGTTCATCATCGCCACGCATTCGCCGATCCTCATGGCCTACCCCGACGCGTGGATCTATCAGTTCACCGCGAACGGCATCGAGCGCGTCGCCTATGAAGACACCGAACACTTCAAGGTGACGCGCGCGTTTCTCGCGAATCCCGAACGCATGTTGCGCACGCTGCTCGGCGAGCGCTGAGCGTCTTCAATCCTGCGACTGAAGCAGCGGGCTTTCGTGCTTCACGGTTGCGACGCTCGCGCTGGCGGGCTGGCTGTCGCTTGCCAGCGTTTCCGCATCGGCGAGATAGCGCGACAACAGCGCGTTGTCGTCCATGTAGTACGTCATGGGGCCGTGGCCGCGCGCGAGCGCATAGCATCCGGCGATCAGCGCCGCAACGAGGACGATGCCGATGAGTCTTCCTGTCATGGTAGTGCTCCTGAGGGTTTCCAAGATTCACTTCATGGGCCCATTCGCACTGCCTGCCACAGGCTCGACCCACGAGCGCGTCCCGCCGGCGTGACCGGCAGGACGCGAAGTCATGCAACCGCATTCAGTCCTGCGCTTGCATGAGCGGGGTGTCCTGCTTCGATTTATCGACGCTCGCATCGTTGCTCTGCTGCGCGTCCTGCGCGATGGTCTGCATGTTCATGCCTTGTTGCGACATGGGCGCGCCGTCCATCGGCGAGTAGTACGGCGCGGGGCCATAGCCGCTCGCCATGGCATAGGAAGCGCCCGCGAGCGCCGCGACGAAGATGATGCCTTTGAGATTGCCGGTCATGATAGTGCTCCTGAGGGTTTCACATGGTCACTTCAATCGGCCTCATTGCACTGCCTGCCAGCAAACGACCTCTGAAATGTCCACGCAGTCTACGTGCGCGGACTGGCGTTGAAATCCCCTCAAAAGCAAGGATAGGAATGGATGGATCGATGCCTTATGTATGGAGCGCGTTGCGTATTCAGATGTTGTCCTCGACGGCGACGGATACCGCACCCGCATTGATCGTCAGTCGCGTGCGCTTTTGCAGCGGACTTTGCGGCGCGGTGCCGTCGGCGTTGAGGAACTTCATCTTGTTGAAGATCGCGATGAACTGCGTGGGCGTGACCGTCGCGGATGCATAGCCGATGCCATCGTGATCCGCGTACAGCATGTCCGGATTGTTCTGGCGGATGAAGCTGTCGAACAGCGCGGAAGAACTGATCAGCGAAGCGAGCGGCATGCCCGCCGAATACGTCTTCACGTCTTCGAAGAAGGGCTGGCTGCTGATGCCCGCCGACATCAGATCGATCATCACCGGCGTGCCTTTCGCGGGATCGGGTACGTCGCGCACGATGCCCGCCTGGAACGCGTGCAGATCGCCCGTGATCGCGACGAGGTTCGTGATGTTCTGCGTCTTCACGAACGACATCAGATCCGCCTTGTGCGACGGATAGCCGTCCCACGCATCGCAGTCGAGCACGAACACGACGTTGTCGGGCACCGGCGCGATCGACGTGAGATCGAGCCACAGGCGGTTCATCATCACTTCGTTGCCCCACACTTTCCATATCGACGTGGAAGCCTTCAGCGTGTCCTTCCACCATTGCGTCTGAGTGGGACCGAAGATCGACGGCACGCGTCCGAGCCGCTGCGTATCGGCTGCCTCGAACTGCGCGAGCACGGGCTGCGGCACGAAATAGCGCGAGCCGACGAGATCGTTGCCATTGACCGGATCGTGCCCGAGCGCCTGCGCGATGACCGCTTCGCTGACGACGTGATCGTCGCGATAGAGCCGCTCGTCGGTCATCACGAGATGCATCAGCGAGCCGAAGTGGAAGTCGCGATAGATGCGGATATTGTCGTAGGCCGCGTTGTTGAGATCGAACGACACGTCGCCCCAGTCGACCGGCAGATACTCCGCCCACGCCTGATTCGCATTGCGGCGGCGCGCGGTCTGCTGGAGGTTTGCGTTCGTGTAGGTCTGGTGATCCTGCCAGCAGTCGTCGGAGAACTCGTGATCGTCCCAGATCGCGATCACCGGAAAACGCGCGTGGACGTTCTGCAGGCGCGCGTCGCCCCGATAGGTGCGATACAGCGTGCGATAGTCGTCGAGCGTATTCGCGTAGGTGCCGCCGCTCGGCAGCGTAATCGTCGGATGCGCGGGCTCCACGGTGCCGGGTTGCGCGGCAAAGCCCGCCTCGTAGATGTAATCGCCGAGATGCACGACGAAGTCGAGATCGGTTTCCGCGGCGAGGAGCGACATCGCCTGCCAGTGATTCGCGCTCCAGTTCTGGCACACGAACCATGCGAAGCGCAGTTGCGGGATCGCTTCGTTCGCGGCGGGCGCGGTGCGCGTCGTGCCGGTCACGCTGACGTCGCTGCCCGCGACGAAACGGTAGTAGTACGTCGTCTTCTCGGCGAGGCCCGTGACCTTGGTTCGCACCGTGAAGTCGTAATCCGCCACGGCGCTCAAGGGCACGCTGGCGATGAGCTGCGCGAAGTCCTGCTGCGCGGACACTTGCAGCGTCAGCGCGACCGGCGACGGCGACGCCGCCGCATTGCCCCCGTTCGCGACGCAACGGGTCCAGAATACCGCCGAGACGTCGCGCGGATCGCCGCTCGCGACGCCTTGCGGGAACGCGAATGCGCCCGCCGGCGACGGCGTGGAACCGCCGCTTCCGGGATTGCCGCCGTCGTCGTGATCGCCCGAATGGCAGGCCGCGAGCGTGCCGGTGGCGGCCGCTACGGTATAAAACGTGGAGAGCGAGAGGAAGCGGCGACGGTCCATGAGAGCCTCCGTTTGCAGACGTCGATGCGGTGCACGACAGACGGGAGTTCGCTGGATGCGTCGAGCGGACAATCCGACGGATGAGCGAGGCTCTCTTTCGGATATGAAATGATTAAAGCTATAAACCACGCCGCGCACTGTCAAGGGACGTTTCCGTGACGGCGCCGCTTGGCTACCGCTTGTTACAAAGGTATCGGTGCACGACGCCATCAGCGGGTAGACTGTCGTGGGCGGCTTTGTCCAGCTGACGTCCACCCGTATGCGCCAGCTACGCCGAAACGCAATACCTCACTTCACTGCTGCGCCGACGACCCTAACCATGACCAGATCGAGATCAGCCGTCCCCCAGGTCGGCGTCGCAGGCCCGGCTTCGATCGAGCACGCGCTGAACGACGCGCAGTATCACGCGCTCGTCGATGCGATCGAAGACTGCGCGATTTTCATGCTCGACCTGAGCGGCCGCATCACGAGCTGGAACAAGGGCGCGCGCAAGATCAAGGGTTATGAGGCGCACGAGATCATCGGCCAGCATCTGTCGCGCTTCTATCCGGCGGAAGCGGTGGCGCGCGGCTGGCCCGAATACGAGCTGAAGCAGGCGTACGCGACCGGCCGCTTCGAAGACGAAGGCTGGCGCGTGCGCAAGGATGGCACGCTGTTCTGGGCGAATGTCGTCATTACCGCGGCGCGCAATACGAGGGGCGAGATCATCGGCTACGCGAAATGCACGCGCGATCTCACCACGAAGCGCGCCGAGGAGGAGAAGCTGCGTCTGTCGGAAGAGCGCTTCCGGCTGCTCGTGGAAAACGTGAGCGACTACGCGATCTTCATGCTCGATCCGGGCGGCCATATCGCGAGCTGGAACACGGGCGCGATGCGCATCAAGGGCTATCAGCCGTCGGAGATTCTCGGCAAGCATTTCTCGACGTTCTATTGTCCCGAGGATCTCGCCGCCAACGTCCCCGAGATCGAACTGCAGACCGCGATTCGCGCGGGCCGCGTGGAAAACGAAGGCTGGCGCGTGCGCAAGGACGGCTCGCTCTTCTGGGCGAACGTGATCATCACGGCGGTGTACGACGAGCATCGCGTGCTGCGCGGCTTCGCGAAGGTGACGCGCGACATGAGCGAGCGCAAGCGCCTCGAACAACTCGAAGTGTCGTCGCGGCGCATCAGCGAGTTTCTCGCGACGCTCGCGCACGAGTTGCGCAATCCGCTCGCGCCGGTGCGCAATGCCATCGGCGTGATGCAGATGGAAGCGGAGATGCCGCAGCGCGTCGCCGCGTGCCGCGACATCATCGACAGGCAGACATCGCATCTCGGCCGGCTCGTCGACGATCTGCTCGACATGGGCCGCATCACCACGGGCAAGATCGATCTGCGCATGGCGCGCGTGGATGTGAGCGATATCGTCGCGCGCAGCATCGAGCTCGTGCATCCTTTCATCGACGAGCGCGCACAACGCGTCGTCACGAAGCTGCCGCAGACGCCGCTCCAGGTCGTGGGCGACAGCACGCGGCTCGTGCAGGTGGTGCAGAACCTGTTGAACAACGCGTCGAAATTCTCGCCGCGGGCGAGCACGATCATCGTTGAAATCGAGTGCGAGACGAGCGCGCTGCTGCTGAAGGTGATCGACGCGGGGCGCGGCATTTCGCAGAAGGGCCTCACGACCATCTTCGATCTCTTCGTGCAGGAAGATCACTATCTAAATCCCGGCGAGGCGGGGCTCGGTATCGGGCTTACGCTGTGCCGGTCGATCGTCGAGATGCATGGCGGATCGATCAGCGCGTCGAGCGGCGGGCCGAATCAGGGCAGCACGTTCACGGTGCGCCTGCCCTACGCTTCCGACGACAATACGCCGCGGCCGCATCGCGTGCTCGCGCAGAGTGCGACGCAGGCCGCGGGCGATGGTCTGCGCATCGTGGTCATCGACGACAACCGCGATTCAGCCGACAGCCTCGCGATGCTGCTGCAGATGAAAGGGCATGACGTGCGCATCGCGTATCACGGCAAGGAAGGAGTCGATGTCATCCGGCATTTTCCGCCGGAGCTGGTTTTGCTCGATCTGGCGTTGCCGGATATGGATGGGTATGCGGTGCTGAGGACGCTGCGCTCGCAACGGCTCATCGGGCGCGCGACGGTGGTCGCGATGACGGGGTTCGGGCAAGAGGGCGACAAGGAGCGCTCGGCGCAGGCGGGGTTCGATGCGCATCTGGTGAAGCCGGTGGATTTCGAGGTGCTGGATCGGTTGTTGGGGAAGGTGGCGGGGGGTTGAGGGTGGGTGGGGTTTGCTCGCGCGATAACGCGTGAAGCCGATACGTCGCTGAGCGGGCGTTGCTGCCATTGCTCGACATCGGCCAGCACCTCGTCGGTGACCGTCGAAATCAAATCGGGCGAGACCTGCAGACCATACAGCGCCAGCAGATGGCCCTGAATCTCGCGCACGCTCATGTCGCGTGCATACATGCTGATGACGTAATCGTCGAAGCCGGGTAGCCGGCGTTGATACTTGCCGACCAATTGCGGCTCAAACGTCGCCTGCCGATCGCGTGGAATATCCAGCTTCAGTTCGCCATTGGGCGTCAGGACCGACTTGGGGTTGGTGCCTTTGCGGTGATTGCCGGGTTGGCCTTGCTCTGCCTCGGTTGCCAGATGGTGGCTCAACTCGGCTGCGAGCATACGCTCGGCCAGTTGTTTCTTGAGTTGGCCTGCCAAACCCGATTCGCCCAGAACCGACTCGGCATCCTTGTTCTGGACTTGCGCAAGCAATTGGTCGATCAGCTCGTCGGAAAACAGCTTTGGTGCCTTCGGGTTCTGGCTCTTTTTCATCACGGTTGCTTCGGTCATAGGACGTTATTCCCGTTATCGTCTCATGACCTCGGCACACTAAAATTCTGACAGGCTCCGCGCGCTGTCCGTTTCGCTGGAAGATCTGTTTACGGCCCGCTGACCACCAACCAACTCGACCAGGAGTTGATATGGCAGCTAACGCCAATCTTATAGCACGCCCACCCGTCACGGAACGATTCGTGACCATTCAGCAGACCCAGCGCTTCCAGAAGAACTGGACCACGCCCTCAAATCTGCGCACCGAGCCGCCCCTTTATCCGTGGCTCAAACTCGCCGGACGATGGATTCGAGCACGCCGGGTTCACAGCAGGCCAGCGCGTCAGAATCAACGTTGAACATGGGCGGCTCACCATTACCGCTGAGTAGACGAACACCGGGCCGCAGAAGCGGCCCTGTGTTCAAGACTAAATTCGAAGCATCTCTCGGATTCGGTCTAGAAATGCTTTGCAAGCAAGTTCTTCAGTATCGAACAATTGCTCATTTGTTCGTTTCCCTCGTTCACTGTAATACACGCTCCAGCGCCGATAACCTCCCACTAGGCACAGTGCCTCATCTTGGTCACGATCAAGGCAATAGCTATCTCGCGGAGCGTTGAGAGCAATAAGCCTGTTTTGCAGATCCTGTTTATTCACCGCATCCTCGCTTCAAATGACCGGACTCCACCAAATCGCCAACAGACTTAGGAAGCTTGAACTGCGTGCCTAGGCCCAACTCACCAAACCACGGTGCAATTCTTCCTTTCGCAACGTTCTCGATGGGCTTCGCCACCTCGTACACGTTATATGGTTTTTCATTGGATCCCGGAGGAAGCGCTCTTGCTCCATCCGGTGTACCGGCCGGTGATACATATGAACCGCCTTCGTAACCGTAGCGATCAACCTTCGCTCCAGGCTGAAGAGTAACGATCTCTTCCTTACCTAAAGATCCTTTGTTCGGTGGCCAATACGGTGCGATATCCGTACACGGCTTCTTTGTAGGGCATATCGGGCAAACACCGCCGGTTGTTTTTTGCAATCCAAGCGGATCAATCCACTGCACCAGGTTAGGGGCATATGCATACAGGTTGATCCCACCCGCCAGCCCAATCGGATCCTTACTAATAAACCGCCCGCTCTGCGGATCATAATACCGATGCCGGTTGTAATGCAGCCCCGTCTCGTCATCGAAGTACTGCCCCTGGAAACGCAACGGATTGCTGATCCCCGCCTTTCTCGCCGCCTGGCTGATGACCTCCTTCGCCTCGCCCCACGCCCGATACTGCGCACTCCACACAATCTCGCCGCGGCTATCCGTCAATTCCTGCGGCGTACCCAGATGATCGCATTGATAATAGTCGATCTGCGCGAACGCCACCGGCTCGGGCACCGTCACCCACAGCGCGTCCCGGTCGATATCGTAGCGCCCCTCATACACCGGCTGCGCATGCAGGTTGATGGCACCCTCGCGGCTCGCCAGCGCCAGCGGCGTGAAGCCGCCCGGCTCATACACATAGTGTTTCGTGCGCATCCGCCCGCTGGCCTGCGCATGGCCGCTCTCCCACGCCAGCGTATCGCCATCCCAGCCATATAGCACCGCGCGCGAGCCGCTCAAGCCTGTCGCTTGCTTCAGGATGCGTCGGCCCAGCGCGTCATAGTGATAGTCCACGCTCAATGCCGGACCGCTCGACTGCACCATCCGCCCAAACAGATCCCACCGATACTCGGTCTTCTCGCCATGTCGCACCCGGCGCGTCAGGTTGCCGTACTCGTCGTAGCTGTAGTGGGTGCCCGCATAACTCTTGAGCAGATTGTCCAGCAGGGTCGGCCGACCCATGATCCGGCTCACGTGCTCCGGCTGGCCGCGGGTTTCATTGACCCCAAAGTGGCGTGTATGCGCATCGTCGAGCAGGTTACCTGCCGGATCGAACGCGAAGCTTTCCTCGCCCAGCGCGCTCACCGCCGACAGCAACCGCCCCACCGGGTCGTAGCGGTAACTCAGGCTGCCGCGACGCATGTCGCGAATCGCCTCCAGCTGTCCCGCGCCGTCGTAGCGATACTCGCGCTTCATCAGCCATCCCGCACCTCCTGCCCCTCCGGCTCCCGCCATCCCGAGCGTGCCCGACGACCCATCGCGGCTCGCGGCGAGTTGCTGCAACTTGACAGTTCACTCGTGGCGCGGTCCAGCAGCACGATGATCTCGGCCTCGTCCCCGTCAATGCGCGCGAGTCCGGCTTCGAGCCCCGTCAGGGTGAAAAAA
>NZ_JARUXO010000004.1:107294-126532 GCF_031451275.1 Caballeronia sp. LZ029 | reverse complement strand
GAGCAGACGATTGACGTAGGGATCGCCGATGCTTCCCGCGACCATGCCCAGACGCGCCGCGATCTTGGGGTGATCGCGGGCAAACTCCTCGGCCAGCGCTTGGTTGAAGCGCAGTTCGCCGAGGTAAGCGTCGAGCAGGCGCGGGTCCATGCGACTCGCGTCAGGCAAGGCGAGCGAGATGCCATGTACCGGCGGACGCCATGACCTCAGATACCCGTTCTGAAAGCGTGAGATCTCGACGCTTGCTATGCATTCCTAAATCGCCCGAAATTCTAGATCTCAAAAATTACCAGTCTGACCCCAATGCAGATATGGGAATCTTCCTAGAATCGATTCGATCACACCCTGCATTACTTACGTTATCGACCTTGATCATGGTTTGCGAGGAAAGAGCCGCGGGGGCTGCGTTGACCTGTTCGGGCGCTCGGGGAGTTGAACGCCGCCGCCATGTCCTCCAAAATCGCTTACGGCATTGTGGTCGCCCTCGATATACACGAAGGTGCATGCGCCGGGCACGAGCAACGGCGCGAGTACGCACGTGCGCACGAGCAAGATCATGGCTGGTGCTTTAGGCGACCTTGGTGAGCGACAAGCGACCGCGGATCATGAGCGGCGTTTGCGTGTTCGCGCCGAGCACTTTGGTAAAACCCGCCCACACGTGATCGCCCGCCGATATCCATAACGACCCCGCAATGATGAGCGAGCCGAGCGTGCCGCCCTTCCTCTGCGTGCTCAGCGGCAGGTCGGGAAAGCGCCGAACCGCTCGCTGATAGACGCCGGGATACCCGTAACCGTTGCAGACCGAGAACGTCACCTGCGCGGGGATCTGCCAGTCGTCCTCGACCGGCGCGTTGATCTCGGCATCGACGTCGATCAGGTACATGCCGGTCGGCATCGAGATCGAGTTATCGCTGTTGACCGTGAACTGGAAGCCGCCGAAGGTGTTGGTGGCCATCGTGAAAGACTGAAGATGGCCAAGTCCTTGCGCACCCCATAGCTCGTTCCGAAGCTCGTCAAGCACCTGCTTTCTGGCACACTCCTCGTCGGTTTCCTTCTCGGCATTCCCCCGCCCATGTCTACCTCAATCAAGCCCACTGCAGAGCAATGCGCGGTTCTCGAAGCAGCGCTGCGCGGCGGCAATCTCAAGGTCAAGGCCTATGCCGGTGCAGGCAAGACCTCCACGCTCCAACTCGTTGCGTAACAGTTCGCCATGCGACGCCGCATCTATCTCGCGTTCAACCGCGAAATCGCCGCAAACGCCAGCCAGCGCTTTCCGCGTAACGTCGACGCCCGCACGATGCACTCGCGAGCATGGGCAGCAACGTCCGCGGCACTGAGAAGCCGCATGAAACATCTGAACGGCGTGACCGGTACGCCGCCTGCATCGAGCCACAGGTCCGGCGTGAAGGTCTGCGACGCCGCGCAGTCCGCCAGCACGGTCTGCAGGTTGGCGACACTGTCGGCATCGCAGGCGAACAGGCCTTCGTGATCGGCTGCGGTCGTGAATCGCACGGGCTGATCAACCAAAAACTGATACGCCGGACTGCGGCCCCGCGCCGGGCTCCTCACCCCCTCACCACCCGCAACGGAAAGATCACCCTCGACGCCACCAACCCCAGCGCCCCCCCAAGCAGCGTCTCCCACGCCCGCGCCGTCAGCAGCTCCACCGAATGCACGCCGCTCGCGGCCATCGTCACGATGAGCACGAAAGCGAACGCCCCGCACGCGATGTCATACCGCTCCGGCAACGCCATCGCATAAACAATCATCGCGAACGCGGACAACGCCCACACCACGAGCGGCCAATGCTCCGCGAGCGGCAGACACACGATCCCGATCGGCACCCCGACGAGCGTCCCGTAGATGCGCCGCCGCACGCGCTCCGCCGTCCCGACCGCCGACGTCGCGACGACATACACGCAAGCCGTGATCGCCCACGCCGATTCCGCCAGCCCGAACGCGCGATTCAGCACCACGACGACGAGCGCGCCGCACGCCGCCTGCAAGCCCATCGCGGTCGCGGGCGATATCACGTGACGCCCGTAAGCCGGCTCGGACGCGAGCGCCGGCAGCAAGGCCGGATGCTCCGCCGGCCCGCTCAATACGCGCGGCACGATGGCCGCGAGCATCCCGATCAGCAGCGCGATCAGAATCGCCGATGAATCGCCGGGCCTGAGATCCATCCCGTAGGCGAGAAGCTGCCCGATATAAAGCTGCGAGCCGATGCCCGCGCCGGCAAGCCCGAAACGCTTCAGATAGCCCGCGAAGAATGCGCCCGTCACGAGAATCAGCTCGGCGCCGCCGCGCCCGAACTCGCGAAACGTCGAACCGAACAGGGCAAAGGTCAGCGCGCCGAACGCAGCGGCGATGCACAGAACGGCGAGATCGCGGCTCGACTCGAAGCGCGTCGTGCGCGCCTCCGACACGCTCGCCCACAGCGCGAAGCCGCCCGCGAGCGCGCCGACGGACACGCCCGGCGGCACGCTCTGCGTCACGTCCTGCAACGCGCCGAGCGATGCCGCGAGCCCGTACGCGGTGACGAGCCGCAAGCCCTTGATGCGCCGATGCGTGCCCGGATCGACGCGATCGAGCCACGCGAGCGCCGCCTGCACGCGACGCGCGCCCGATTGCGCGAACGTCAGCGCCGTATCCGCGAGGCGGGTTCTCGTGTCGCCGATATTTCGCTCGTCATCCATGGGAGGCCACCGAAGGAAACGCGTCTGCAACGCATTCTAGGCGATGCCGCGCGCCGGGTTCCGCCCGCGTGCGCGTTTGACGGGCGTCTTCGCCCCGCCCTGCTCCGCCGCCTCGACGATGCAGCCCGCAAGCCGCGCCGCCGCATCCGGCTCGTCTGCACGCACGCGCCGCGCGCGCTCGACCAGGCCGATCTCGCGATGGAACGTGGCATCGCCGAGATCGAGCGCGACGGCGCCACGCGGCCATGCGCCGGTGCCATCGGACACCGGCACGAGCGCCACGCCCAGGCCCCGCGCCACCAGTTGCGCGATGCCCGGCAGTTCATCGACTTCGATCGAGTCGCGCACCGCGATGCGGCGCTTCGTCAGAAACGTGTCCACTTGCCGGCCGCCGAACGAACGCCGGTCGTATCGGATGAACGGCTCCGACTCGATCAGCTCGCGCCAGTGGACGCCCTTCTTCGCGGCGGGCGCGAGCAACACGAACGGCTCCGCGACGAGCGTGCGCCATCGCAGTTCCGACGGCAGCGAGAACGGCGGGCGGATGATGACGGCCATGTCCATCTCGCCCGCATCGACGCTCGCCAGCAGATTGAGCGACACGCCCGGCACGAGCCGGATGCGCCACGCGGGCAGCATGCGCCGGAACGCGCCGATCGCGTCGGGAAGGAGCGCCCCATGCGCCGACGCGATCGCGCCGACCGAAAGCGAGCCGCCGCGCCCGTCCTCGCCTTCCGGTTCGGCGAGACGCGCGTATAGCGCGATGAGTTCGTCGGCGAGTTCGAGCGTGCGCCGGCCCGCCTTGTTGAGCGTCGCGGAGCGGCCGGTGCGATCGAACAGCGTGACGCCGAGATGCGCTTCGAGGCGCTGCATCTGCGCGCTCACGGCCGATTGCGTGAGGCCGATATGCGCGCCCGCGCCCGCAAAGGTGCCGTGGCGCGCCACCGCGATGAAAGTCTGAAGTTCGCGCAGCATGTCGATTCATCGAAAATAGTGGGGCTGACTCCCGCAATATATCGTTTTTCAACACATTTATTTGTCAATACACTGGGGTTTCCATTCCCCACACGTCGATTAAAGGATTCACCGCCATGAGCACGACCCAGCACGCCATGCCGCCGTTCCACCTCGCGTTCCCCGTTCACAGCCTCGCCGCCGCGCGCGAGTTCTATGGCGAATTGCTCGGCTGCCCGGAAGGTCGCAGCTCCGACGCCTGGGTCGATTTCGATTTCTACGGGCATCAGATCGTCGCGCATCTCGCGCCCGAGGAAGCCGGGCATCGTTCGACGAGCGCGGTCGATGGCGACGCCGTGCCGGTGCGCCACTTCGGCGTCGTGCTGTCGATCCCGCAATGGGAAGAACTGGCCGACAAGCTGCGCGCCGCGGGCACGCGCTTCATCATCGAGCCGCATGTGCGCTTCAGGGGCGAAGTCGGCGAGCAGGCGACGATGTTCTTCCTCGATCCGTCGGGCAATGCCGTCGAGATCAAGGCATTCGCCGACATGTCGTCGCTGTTCGCGAAGTAAGGCGGCGAGCACGACGCGTCTCTCCCTTTCCTTCATACGACTCGCGCCTGACGGATAGTTTCCAATATAGAATCCGCTCTGCGCGCGCCGTGCGCGAATTCGGGGAGACGCGAGTATGAGACCTTCAGAGGGACGCCGCCGCTTTCTGGGCGCGGCACTGTGCAGCACGATCGCCGCATGCGGCGGCGGTTCGGATTCCGACGACGCCAACGCATCGACTTCTTCGAACGGCACGCAAACCGGCCCCGTGCCGGACGCGCAAGTCAACGCAGCCCTCTCCCAGCTCGACACACTCGCCAACGACCTGCTGACCAAAACCGGCGTGCCCGGCATGGCCGTCGCCGTCGTGCGCGGCACGCAAACCGTCTATGCGAAAGGCTTCGGCACACGCCTCGTCGGTTCGGGACAAGCCGTCGATGCCGATACCGTGTTTCAGCTCGCGTCGGTGTCGAAGTCCGTGGGCGCTTCGGTCGTCGCGCATCAGGTCGGCGCGGGCGGCATCGCGTGGAATACGCCGGTGCGCGCGCATCTGCCGTGGTTCACGCTGTCGAAGGACGACGTCAGCGCGGCGGTGACCATCGGCGATCTTTACTCGCATCAGTCCGGCCTGCCCGACCACGCAGGCGACAAGCTCGAGGACATGGGCTACTCGCAAACGGAAGTTCTGCAGCGGCTGCGCTTTCTGCCTTTGCATCCGTTTCGTCATTCGTACTTCTACACGAACTTCGGGCTTACCGCGGCGGCGGAGTCCGTGGCGGCGGCCGCTGGCATCGACTGGGCGACGCTCTCCGAAAACATGCTCTACAAGCCGCTCGGCATGACGAGCACGAGTTCGCGTTATGCGGACTTCATCGCGCGCGCGAACCGCGCGACCGGGCACGTCAGGCGCGGCAATCAGTGGGTGCAGGGACTGGGAACGATGCCCGATGCGCAATCGCCCGCGGGCGGCGTGAGCGCGTCGGTCAACGACATGGCGAAGTGGCTCGCGATGATGCTCGGCACAGGCGTCTTCAACGGCAACCGCATCGTCGATGCCACCGCGCTCACCGCCGCGATCACCGCGCAAGTGCAAAGCTCGCCGCCCGGCAACGGCAATCCCGCTGGCTACTACGGTTACGGGTTCAACGTGGGGCAGACGAGCGCGGGGCGCGCGTCGTTCAACCATTCGGGCGCGTTCAGCGCGGGCGGCGCGACGAACTTCATGGTCGTGCCGTCGACGAATCTCGCGATCGTCGCGCTGACGAACGCGTTTCCGATCGGCGTGCCGGAAACGCTCAATCAGCAATTCTTCGATATCGTGCAATACGGCTCGATCCAGCGTGACTGGTTCGCGCTCTACAGCGACGCGCTGGCGCCGCTTTCGGCGCCCAGCGGCTCGCTCGTCGGTGCTACGCCGCCCGCGTCGCCGCTGCCCGCGCGTGCGCTGTCCACGTATCTCGGCACGTACAAGAACGATTACTTCGGGCCGATACAAGTCGTCGATCAGGGCGGCGCGCTCGCGATTCTCATCGGCCCGCGTCCGATGACTCTGCCGCTTTCGCACTGGGACGGCGATGTTTTCACGTTCACGCTCGTCAACGAGAACGCGAATCCCGGCACGATATCGAAGGTATCGTTCCTGAGCGATCGCGTGACGCTGGAGTATTACGACGAGGACGGTCTCGGCACCTTCGTGCGTTGAGCAAGCGCCTCAAGCGAACGGGACGCCACGCGGCGTCCCGTTCGTCATGTCATCGCGCGTCGGCGGTTACTTGCCGGAGCCGCTCGCGCTGACCGGCGCGCCCGGACCGCTCGGCGTCGCGGTGCCGCCCGGCTCGGTGGACGGGCCCGCGCTCGTCGCGCTCTTTTGCATCTTCTTCGAATGCGTGGTCTTGTGCGATTTCGACTGCGCGTGCTGCGTCGTCGTTTGCGCGTTGTCGCCGGCCTGCAGGCCCGTGTTCGAGCTCGGCGGATTATCCTGCGCGAAAGCGGAAGCACAGACGAGAGCGATAGCGCCAGCGGCGGTGGAAAGGGCGAAACGTTTCATGTCGGACACTCCTGTTTGCTGTTTGCAAAATGCGATGCTTGCGGCCTGATCTGCCTGCTGGCCGCGACGCCTGAAGCCGCGGCCGTTTCGCACCCTACGGGTTAGCACGCGACATGCCACGGTCTGACGTTTCGCAAACGGTGTGTCCTCGATGAAAGGCGTTCAGGTTCTGAACACGGAAACCGCGCGCTTCAGTTCCTCGGCCTGAACGGCGAGCGCGGCGGCGGCGGCCGTCGCCTGCTCGACGAGCGCCGCGTTCTGTTGCGTGACGGCGTCCATCTGCGTGATCGCGACACCGACCTGCTCGATGCCCTGCGTCTGCTGCGAAGACGCCGACGAGATCTCGCTCATGATGTCGTTCACGCGCGTGACGGACGTGAGAATCTGCTTCATCGTGTCGCCGGATTGCTGCGCGAGATCCTGCCCCGCCGTGACGTTCGTCACCGATTCGTCGATGAGCGTCTTCACGTCCTTCGCCGCCGCCGCGCAACGCTGCGCAAGCGCTCGCACTTCCGATGCGACCACCGCGAAGCCGCGCCCGTGCTCGCCCGCGCGCGCCGCTTCGACGGCCGCGTTCAACGCGAGAATGTTGGTCTGAAACGCGATGCCTTCGATCACGCCGATGATGTCGACGATCTTCTCCGAACTGCCCGCGATCTTGTCCATCGTCGCGACGACGCCGAGCACGACGCCGCTGCCGCTTTCGACCGTCGATGACGCGCTCGCCGCGAGCTGGCTCGCCTGTCCCGCGTTGTCGGAATTCAGGCGCACGGTCGAGGTGAGCTCTTCCATGCTCGACGCCGTTTCCGCCAGCGACGCCGCCTGCTCTTCCGTACGCGACGAAAGATCGTGATGGCCGTCGGCGATTTCGCGCGACGCCGCCGTGATGCCGTCCGCGACGAGCTTGATCTGCGCGATCGTCTGCGTGAGGCGCGACTGCATCGTGTGCATCGAATGCATGAGGCTCGAATCGTCGCCCGGCTTCACCTGCACGGACTGCGCGAGATCGCCCGCCGCGATGCGCTGGCAGACGATCGACACATCGCGCGGATCGCCGCCGATGCTCTTCAGCACGCCGCGGATGATGAGCGTCATCGCGAACGTCAGCGCCGCGCCGATCACGCCGATGAGCAGCAGCGACTTGAGCACGATCGCGTGAAAGGCCGCGTCGATATCGTCGATATACGCGCCCGTGTAGACGTGCCAGTCCCATTCGCGCACGTAGTCGCCGTAGGTGAGCTTTTGCAGCGGCTCGGTCTCGCCGGGCTTCGGATAGAGATAGGTCGTGATATGCGAGCCGTCGAGACCGTGCTTCACGATTTCGCCGGTGAAATGCTTGCCGGTGGCATCGACGAAATCGTTGATCTTGTTTTCCGTGTCCGGGCGCACGGGGTTCAGCACCTGGAACAGCTTCGAATCGAGGATGCCGAGATAACCGCTCGTGCCGTAGCGGATCGCGCGCACGCTGGCGATCGCCAGCTTCTTCGCTTCTTCCTCGGGCAACGCGCCGCTTTGCGCCTGCTTGACATAGAACCTGACGACGCTCGTCGCCGATTGAACCTGTTCGGCGAGCGCGTTTTCACGGTTGCGCATCAGCGAGTGTTTCGTGGAGATCGCGTTGAGCGCGCACAGAAGAATCAGACTGAGCCATACGAAGCCCACGGTGCTCATGAGCTTGGTCTTGAAGGATAGTTTTTTCACGATCTGGTTGAAGGAGCCGATGGAAGCGCCGGGGCAGGCGCTCGCTTTGCGGCTTCCGATCGTGGGCGGTTTTACGTTTGCATGCGAAGGCGCAACGTGGCCCTGCAATCGAAAGCCGTATGCAAATTAACGGCAAGCGGATTGCGTTCTTGAGGGCCCGCGCAGTGCTGCAATGCGCGGGCACAAAA
Source organism: Caballeronia sp. LZ029 (assembly GCF_031451275.1). NCBI lineage: Bacteria > Pseudomonadati > Pseudomonadota > Betaproteobacteria > Burkholderiales > Burkholderiaceae > Caballeronia > Caballeronia sp. LZ029. The sequence goes on along the minus strand of NZ_JARUXO010000004.1, from coordinate 118,395 downwards.
GAAAACGCCCCGCATGACCGAAGCCACGCGGGGCGCTATCACCTGCTCACATCGACATCGAATCAGTGCCCGACCGGTTCCGTCGATTTGAGATCGCTCGCCATCGCCGTCTGCGGATGCGCGGCCTGCTTGATCAGCAGCGCAACCGCCGACACCAGCCCCGCCACCGCGATCGTCGCGAAGATGGCGCCGAAGCTGAAGTGCAGGCGCGCCAGTTCGGCGACGAGAAACGATCCCGCGATGCCGCCGAAGCGCCCGATGCCCAGCATCCACGCGACGCCCGTGCCGCGTCCCTGAGTCGGATAGAACGCGGCGGCCAGCGCGGGCATCGACGATTGCGCGGTGTTCATCAGCACGCCCGCGAGGAACACGATGAGCACGAGCAGGCCGACATTGCCCACAGCCTGGCCGATCAGATACACGCTCACGGCGGTCAGCGCATAGCACGCCGCGATGATGCGGTTCGCGTTGAACTTGTCCATCAGCACGCCGCACAGCACCGCGCCGACGCCGCCGAGCGGGAACAGCGCGGAGATGAGCGTCGCTTTTTGCGGCGTCAGTCCGGATTCCTTGAGCAGGATCGGCATCCAGTTGATCGACGCGTAGAAGATCACGAGGCCCATGAAGTACGCGAGCCACAGCATGATCGAGCCGACGATGTACGAGCGCGACAGCACCACGCTCATGCCGCTCTGCCCGGCCGCCGCGGGCGCGGCTTCGGTCATGAAGAACGAGCCCGCCTGCGCGGCGTCCGACGAGATGCGCGCGAGCGTCGCGCGAATCTTTTCGACGGGCTTCGACTTCGCCACCATATAGCGCACCGATTCCGGCAGCGTTGCGATGAGCAGCACCGAGAGCACGAGCGGCGCGACGCCGCCGAGCATCAGCACGCTGCGCCAGCCGAAATGCGGAATCATCCATGCGGCGAGAAAGCCGCCGAAAGCCGCGCCGAGCGGAAAGCCGCAGAACATCAGGTTGATGAGCGTCGCGCGGCGGTTGTCGGGGCAGAATTCGCCCATCATCGTGACGGCGTTCGGCATGGCGGCGCCGAGCCCCAGGCCGGTGACGAAGCGCAGCGCCGTCAGTTGCGTGATGTCGGCGGAGAACGACGACGCAAGACACGCGACGCCGAAGAGCAGCACCGACGAAAGCAGCATCACGCGGCGGCCGAGCTTGTCCGACAGCGGCCCGGAAAGCAGCGCGCCCGCGGCGAGCCCGAAGAGCGCCGCGCTCAGGACGGGCGCGAGCGCCGGCCGGCTGATCTGCCATTCGCTGACGAGCGAAGGCGCAATGAAGCCGATCGCGGCGGTATCGAAACCATCCAGAAGGACGATCACGAAGCACATCCCGAAGATGAGCCACTGAAACGGCGAGAACGGATGATCGTTGATGAACGTCTGTACGTTCACGGCAGGACTTCTACTCACTTCATTCCCTTTTCAATGATGGGCGCGCGCCTGGAAAGGTCGCATCCCGGAATTGAAACCGCTTCCCGCAAGCGTTTTTTTGGTTGTAATGCGGGCCGCAGCCACCGGTCAATCGCGCGGAATCGGTGCAAAAAGTTCGTTAGACGAACACCGATTCACATAGCGAACTCGCGTGTGACAATACTGAACAAGCTTGCGCTTCGTCAACGCGGGCTTACCCGCGTATGACGAAGCGCTGACGTGTGGCTGTCGGGAAGGAAAATGAAGCGGCGCGCGTCAGGCCACGCGGCGTCCGGCGCGATACGTCTCGCGCGGCACCTGCACGCCGTCCATCGACGCGACGCGCACGAAGTCCGCGCGCAGGCCCGTCGCGATGGCGCCGCGATCGGTCAGACCGGCCGCATGCGCGGGCGCCCACGACACCGTCGCGACCGCGCGCGGCAGCGACCAGCCCGCCTTGCTCACGAGATCGAACACGGCGATCAGCAGACTCGACGGCACGTAGTCCGACGACAGAATGTCGAGCAGCCCCTCGCGGGCCAGATCGAGCGCCGACACATTGCCCGAATGCGAACCGCCGCGCACGACGTTCGGCGCGCCCATGATCGTCGCGATGCCGTGCTCGCGCGCGGCGCGGGCCGCGTCGAGCGTCGTCGGAAATTCGGCGAGCGCGATGCCGTCGCGCGCCGCTTCCTCGACGTGCTCGACGAGCGTGTCGTCGTGACTCGCGAGCGAGATGTTCAAGCCCTTGCAGCGCTCGACGATATCCGCGCGATGCTTCGCCGCATAACGCGCCTGATGTTCGGCCAGCTCGGCGAGAATCTTGTTCGTGTGCTCGTCGCTCCACTTGCCGTGACGCTCCTGATACTTGCGCCACTTCTCGTGGTCCTGCCATTGGCGCTGGCCCGGCGTGTGATCCATCACCGACGCGAGCCGGAAAAGCGGATGAGACGAGAGCGAATCGAACACTTCGACGACATCCGTCGTGCCCACTTCGCAACGCAGATGCAGGAAGTGATCCGCGCGCAGAAGATCGCGCTCGACAAACTTGCCGATCGACTTCGCGCATTGCACCTGAAGCTCCCGGCCGCGCACGCCGTCTTCGGGACGCGAACCGACGCCGAGCGCATCGAACACGGTCGTGATCCCCGCCGACGCCACCTGCGCATCATGAACGATGATCGCCGCTTCGTGATTCCACAGCACGCCCGGACGCGGCGCGAGATGCTTTTCGATGTTGTCCGTGTGCAGTTCGACGAAACCCGGCAGCAGATAATCGCCTTCCCAGTCCACGGCTTCGCGCGCCGCCGTATTGCCCGGCGCGATCTCCTCGATGCGTCCGTCCCCGACACGCACGGTGCCCGTGAACTCCTCGTCGCGCGTCACGATGCGCGCATTCTTGATCAGCATGTCTGCAACACTCCGGAATCGGTTTGAACGGATGCGCCGTTCGCGCTCGCGAGCCGCACGATGCGGGTCGCGACGCGCTCGCGCGTGTCCTCGTCATGAAAGATGCCGACGATGGTCGCGCCTTGCCCGCGCGCCTCGACGATCAGATCGGCGACCACGTCGCGGTTCTCGGCATCGAGCGACGCGGTGGGTTCATCGAGCAATAGCAGCGGATGCGCCGCGATCAGCCCGCGCGCGATATTCACGCGCTGCTGCTCGCCGCCCGAGAAGGTCGCGGGCGCGAGCGCCCACAGACGTCGCGGCACGTTAAGGCGTTCGAGCAATGCGCTCGCGCGAGCATGCGCCTCGTCTTCGTCCACGCCGCGCGACACGAGCGGCTCCGCGACGAGATCGAGCGACGACACACGCGGGATCGCGCGCAGGAACTGGCTGACGTAGCCCATCGTCGTGTTGCGCAAGCGGATGATCTCGTGCGGCGCGGCTTCGGTCAGCACGATATGGCGCGCTGAACGGCTATCGTCACGAATCGCGATGGTGCCGCGCGTCGCGAGATAGTTGCCGTACATGCAGCGCAGGAACGTGCTCTTGCCCGTACCGGATGCGCCCGCGAGCACGACACATTCGCCGCGTTCGACATCGAGCGAAACGCCCGACAGCGCTGCGATACGCACGCCGCCCTGCTGATGCAGCGTGAAGGTCTTTTCGATGCCGCGTGCCTGCAGCATCAGCTTGTCGTTCGTGACAAAGGCATTCATGGTCATGTCTCGCACCTCAAACGGGCAGCACGGACGCGACGAGCGTCTGTGTATAAGGATGTTGCGGATCGTCGAGCACCTGGTCCGTGAGACCGCTCTCGACGACGCGCCCGTCCTTCATCACCATCAGCCGATGCGCGAGCAGACGCGCGACGCCGATATCGTGCGTGACGATCACGGCGGCCAGATGCAGCTTGCTCGTCAGCGTGCGCAGCAGATCGAGCAGACGCGCCTGCACCGATACATCGAGGCCGGCGGTCGGCTCGTCCATGAACACGAGGCGCGGGCCCGTCACCAGATTACGCGCGATCTGCAGACGCTGTTGCATGCCGCCCGAAAACGCCGAAGGCAATTCGTCGATGCGCGCCGCATCCAGTTCGACGCGGCTCATCCAGTCGGCGGCCGTTTCGCGCAGACGGCCATAGTGGCGCGCGCCGATCGCCATCAGCGGCTCGCCGATGTTCGCGCCCGCCGATACATTGCGGCGCAGGCCATCGCGTGCGTTCTGATGCACGAAGCCCCATTCGGTGCGCGACAGAAGACGCTTGCGCGCTTCGGCGAGCGTCAGGAGATCGAGCGCCTCGCCTTCGCGCGTGGTGTACGCGAGCGCGCCGCCGTCGATCTCGCTGCGCAGCGCGAGCGCATTCAGCAAGGTCGATTTCCCCGAGCCCGATTCGCCGACGATGCACAGCACTTCGCCCGGATAGACATCGAGATCGACATCGACACAACCGCCGCGTCCGTCGTAACGCTTCGTGAGTCGCGTCGCTTTCAGCAGTGCGTTCATTGCGCCACCTCTTCATCGTCGCGACGGCTGTGGCAGTAGTCGCTGTCGGAGCAGACGAACATGCGCGTGCCCTGATCGTCGACGATCATTTCGTCGAGAAAGCTGTCGTGCGAACCGCACAGCGCGCAAGCGTGCTCCCACTTCTGCACGCTGAAGGGGTGATCCTCGAAGTCGAGACTCTTCACTTTCGTATAAGGCGGAATCGCATAGATGCGCCGTTCGCGGCCCGCGCCGAAGAGTTGCAATGCGGGATTCATGTGCATCTTCGGATTGTCGAACTTCGGGATCGGCGAGGGCGATGTCAGATAGCGGTCGTTCACCAGCACCGGATAGTCGTAGGTTGTCGCGATGCTGCCGTGCTGCACGATATCCTCATAATATTTCACGTTGATGAGGCCGTAGTCCGCGAGCGCGTGGAGCTTTCTGCACTCGGTCACGCGCGGTTCGAGCCGGAACAGCGGCTCGGGCATCGGCACCTGATAGACGATGATCTGCTTGTCCGTCAGCGGCGTCTCCGGAATGCGGTGACGCGTCTGCACGATGGTCGCGTCCGCCGTGCGCGTGGTGGTCGTCACGCCCGCGGTGCGCGCGAAGAAGCGTCGAATGTTCACCGCGTTGGTCGTCTCGTCGGAGCCCTGATCGATGACCTTCAGCGTATCGCGCTCGCCGATGATCGCCGATGTCACCTGCAAGCCGCCCGTGCCCCATCCATACGGAAGCGGCATTTCGCGCGACGCGAACGGCACCTGATAACCCGGCACCGCCACCGCCTTGAGCAGCGCGCGGCGAATCATGCGTTTGGTCTGCTCGTCGAGATAAGCGAAGTTATAGCCTTCGGTGAGTGCGTTCATGCCGCATTCTCCTTGTTGTCGTCCGGGCGATGCGCCGCGCGCAGGCGGCGAAGCAGTTCCAGCTCGGATTGAAAATCGACGTAATGCGGTAATTTAAGGTGTTGCACGAAACCGGACGCTTCCACGTTGTCGCTGTGATACAGCACGAACTCGGGATCCTGCGTCGGCGAACCGACCGACTCGCCCAGTTCTTCCGCGCGCAAAGCGCGATCCACGAGCGCCATCGCCATCGCCTTGCGCTCCGAATGACCGAAGGCGAGGCCGTAGCCTTGCGTGAAGGTCGGCGGCACGTCGCCGCTGCCCGCGAACTGGTTGATCATCTGACACTCGGTGACGTCGATCTCGCCGATCTCGACCGCGAAGCCCAGTTCATCGACGACCATTTCCACCGCCACTTCGCCGTGACGAATCTCGCCCGCGAACGGATGACTATGCGCATAGCCGCGCTGCGTCGCATAGCCCACCGCAAGCAGAAATCCTTCGTCGCCGCGTGCGAGGTTTTGCAGGCGCGTCGAACGATCGGCGGGAAAGGACAGCGGCTCGCGCGACAGATCCCCCGGCGGCGGCGCGTTCTCGTGCGCGCGCTCCTGCTCGATCAGACCTTCCCTGTCGAGCATGGAGAGCACGCGCGGCATCGCGCTTTCTTCGGTTGCCTTACCATCGTTAGGTGTATCGCCGGCTTGTTCGCCTTCGGCGAGCAGCGTGAAATCGAGCAGACGCTGCGTGTAGTCGTAAGTGCCGCCCAGCATCTGGCCGCCGGGGATATCCTTGAACGCAGCCGAGATGCGGCGCTCGACGCACATCGCTTCCGTATCGATCGGCAGCGTGTAGCCGAAGCGCGGCAATGTCGTGCGATACGCGCGCAGCAGAAAGATCGCCTCGACGAGATCGCCCGCGGCCTGCTTGATCGCGAGCGCGGCGAGGTCTTCGTCGTAGACCGAGCCTTCGGTCATCACGCGCGCGACGGCAAGACGCATCTGCTCGCGAATCTGCGCGACGGACAGCTCGGGCACGGCGAGATCGCCGCGGCGCTTTTTCGCGAGCACGTCCCATGAACGTTCGATGGCGCGTTCGCCACCCTTGACCGCGACGTACATCAGTTCACCTCCACGTGCGTCGTGCGCGGCAGGCCGACGAGCGAGCCGCCCGCGACGAAGTAGCAATCGATGCCGCAAGGAAAGAGCGCGGTGAGCGCCGCGCGCTCGCGCCAGAAGTCACGCGACAAGCCCGCGATGCCGACCATGCGCGACTGTGCAATACCCGGACCGCGCCACACGAGCGGCTCGCCTTCGGTCAGCGAGGGCACGCGGATAAACAACGTCGCGGAATCCTCGGGCGCTTCGGGGTCGCCGTGCGAGAACGCATCGAGCGAAGGCATGCCGCGCGCATCGTCGATATAGGCGAACGCGGCCTCGCGGCGATCGCGTGTCAAGGGCGCGCTCGCGTGAAAGCGCAGCGCATCGCCCAGCACGTCGTCTTCGCGTTCGATGAAAACCGGCGTCGAATAGTCCGTCAGCGCGAGCAGCGACGCGAATGCGGCAAGCGGCACGCGCCCGCCGAGCGCATCGCGCATCGCGTGATTGTCCGGCAGCGCGGCATCGATCGCGACGATGCTGCCCGGACGCGACAACGCATCCAGCAACGCGCGGAACACGCGCTGGGCGTCGTGGACCGTGTCGTTGAAGCCCGGCACGAGCCGGGTCATGTCGATTCTCATCATTCGCCTCTCACCATCGTGAAAAATTCGACCCTGGTCGCGGCCGCTTCGGCCTCTTTGCGACGCCGTTCATCGGCGATGCGCGCGGCCAGCGGTTCGATAAGGTGCGTCTGCAACCTGTCCGCATAGCGGGGCATTTGCAGGAGCGCGTCGGCGAGCGCGGCGAGCGTCGCGCGCTCCTTGTCGCGGCCCATGTGCACGGCGACGCCGACCGGCGCGCTGCCGTCACCGGTACGCACACGCAGCGTGGCGCGCGTGACGGTCGTTTCGCCGAGATTGAACGCATCGCCCGTGCCGCCGATGCGCCCGCGCACCATCGCAAGCCCGATATCCGGCGCGCGCAGCCACTCGTAATCGGGCGCCTTCGCGCCATCGAGCGCGGCATCGAGCGCCTGTTTCAGCGCATCGCGCGGCGTGCGCGCCAGCACCGCCATCCATTCGCGGCGGCCCCGAGCGTCCCGCGACTCCATTGAATTACTCATCGCTTTCCCTATGTTCGAAAGGATCCGGTCGTCATATGCTACTCGTCGTCTTATCTAGTCGTCTAGACGTTTGGTCATGTAGTGAGCGTTTCACATTTCCATCACGAGTTGCGCACTACAATCCGGTAGAACGATATTCAAACCGACAGGAATGACAGCGCAATGACATCGAACGAAAATGCCGCGCCTCTGCATGCGGTCGAGCGCGGCGCGGGGGTCGCGGTCTGGCGGCAGATCGAGCAGATTCTCGCCGCCGAGATCGCCGCGAAAAGTTTCGGCGACGAAGGGCGTCTGCCGAGCGAGGCCGAGCTTGCCAAGCGCTTCGACGTGAACCGTCATACGGTGCGCCGCGCGATGTTGCGGCTCGCCGCGACGGGCCTCGTCAGCGTCGAGCAGGGGCGCGGCACGTTCGTGCAGCCGGGCGCGATCGACTATCAGATCGGGCGCCGCACGCGTTTCACGGAGAATCTGCGCCGCCAGAAGCACGCGTCGGCGGGCGTCGTGCTGAGCTCGGAGCGCGTGAAGGCCGATCCGGCTGTCGCGAAGGCGCTCGGCGTGCGCGCGGGCACGCTCGTCTATCAGATCGAGACGCGCCACGATTCCGACGGCATCCCGATGACGTACGCGCGCAACTGGTATCCGGCCACTCGCTTCAACGATCTGCCCGCGGCCATCGAAGCGGCGGGCGGCGTGAGCGCTGCATTGGAGACGTTCGGCGTGAAGGATTACACGCGCAAATGGAGCCGCATTGGCAGTGTGCTGCCTTCGTCGGATGTGGCGCGGCGCTTGCAGATCAATCGTCAGCAGCCGGTGCTGTGGGTCGAAAACGTGGATGTCGACGAGGACGGCGTGCCGATCAAATACGGCATCACGCATTTCGCGGCGGATCGCGTGCAGTTGATGGTCGAGCACGATCTATGAGCGTCGCCGGACACCCGCGCGTGGCGCTCTACTACGCGCCGCCCGCATCTTCCGCATGGTGGCGCGACGGTTGCGAATGGCTCGGGCGCGATCCCGAGAACGGACGCGAGATCGCGACCGCCGCTCATGACGTGACGCACGCGCCGCGCCGTTACGGCTGGCACGCGACGCTCGTTGCGCCCTTTCACATGGCACCCGGCATCGAACTCGCGGACGTGCTCGCTTGTGCGCGCGCATGGGCAAGCTCCGTGCAGCGCTTCGAGATGCCTGTGAAGGCAGCCGAACTGGGCCGGTTCGTCGCGCTGCGGCCCGCCGAAGCCAGCGACGAGGCGACGCTTCGCACACTCGCCGCCGATGCGCTACAGGCCCTCTCCGCGCTGCGTGCGATGCCTTCGCGTGAAAGCATCGAACGGCGCATCGCGGAAGGCATGAGCGCGCGGCAAATCGAGCTGCTGCGCGCGTGGGGCTATCCGTATGTGTTCGACGAGTATCGCTTTCACATGACGCTCTCCGATTCACTCGACGATGCGAACACACGGGCGTCGATCGTGTCGGAATGGATGACGCGCATCGACATGCTCGGCTCCTTGCCGATGCATGGCGCGGCGCTTTTCATCGAACCGGAGCCGGGCGCGCCCTTCACGTTATGGCAGCGCCTGCCGTTCAACAACGCACAGGACGTGGCATGACCGAAGTCGATAGCACGAAACTGATCTACGTGATGGGACCATCGGGCGCGGGCAAGGACTCGCTGCTCGGTTTCGCACGCGAACGTATCGGCGCGCGGGTGATGTTCGCGCACCGCTATATCACGCGCACGGTTGCGGACGGCGAGAACCATATCGCGCTTACGCACGACGAATTCACTTCGAGGCTTTCCTACGGCCTCTTTGCGATGCATTGGACGAGTCTCGGGCTGCGCTATGGCATCGGCATCGAACTGGATGCGTGGCTTGCGCGCGGCATGCCTGTCGTGGTGAACGGTTCGCGGCAGCATGCGGGGCTCGCGCTCGAGCGTTATCCCGATGCGCGTTTCGTGCATATCGATGCAACGCCTTCGGTTCTGGCCGCGCGCCTCGCGCGGCGCGGACGCGAGGATGCGCGGCAGATCGAAGCGCGTCTTGCGCGTCGTCCTGCGTTTGAGTTGCCGTCGCATGCGCATGTTGTGAAGATCGATAATTCCGGCATGCTCGCTGACGCCGGGACGCAATTTCTTGACGTACTCGCGCGTACCGGCGGGATTTAGACGTGTCTCGGGGTTTTTGCCGGCATGCTTCGGGGTTGTCGCTGGATCCCGGTTTCTTATCGGTCTATTAGCACTGCCCCTGTGCGGGGCGGCAGTCACTTTCTTTGCTGCTGCAAAGAAAGTAACCAAAGAAACAGCTATCCCCAGCCTAAGTACTTCACACCGGCCGCGGCACAGGCGATTGGCCTAATGGCCCGGCTGTAGCGTGTGCCCCCACAAGCAGACAAGGGCTTGGACCGCGCACGGTCTGACACATCGCACCACAGAACAAACTGGTTCAGCACCAAATAGCTCCAGCCCGCTACGCGGCCAATGGGTCAATCGGGTGCGGGTGCGCGTGCGCTTCTTCCTCGACGGTTTCCCTCGCATACCCGACGGCAGCGCGTAGCGCTGTGCCGAAGCTCTTTTGTGCTGAACCAGCGCGCTAAAACATTTGGTGCGGCAGACCGTGCGCGAGCCAAGTCCGGTTGGGCCTTTGAGGGCGACACTTAGAAGCCGTTGTGGAATTAGGAATAGAGCACTGTTAACTTTTCTTGTGAGTTGGTAACTTCCTGGATTGTTTGCTCATGCAGGAAGCGATGACTAAAGAACTTATAGACGACGAACTGTGGTCATTCATCGAACCGCTGTTGCCTGTTCGGCCTTCGCGCAATCGACGCCATGCCGGGCGCAAACCGATTGCAGATCGAGCGGTGCTCAACGGCATCATCTTTGTCCTGCGCTCGGGCACGGCGTGGAATCTGCTGCCGCAGGAGCTCGGTTGGGGCTCGGGCAGCGTGTGCTGGCGTCGACTCGACGCATGGCAGAAGGCCGGTGTCTGGCAACGCATCCACGAAGCGTTGCTCGCCGAATTGCGCCGACGCGGCCAACTCGATCTGGAGCGCGCCATCGTCGACAGCTCTTCTATTCGCGCCGTATCGGCGGGAAAAAAACTGGTCCGAACCCCACGGACAGACGCAAGCTCGGCAGCAAGCATCACCTTATTGTCGAGGCGCAAGGCATTCCGCTCGCAGTCATCCTGAGCGGCGCGAACTGTCACGACATCAAGCAACTGAATGCGCTGGTCGCGGCCATTCCGCCGATTCGCGGCAAACGAGGCCGACCATTGCGCAAACCCCGCATCGTTCAAGGCGACCGAGGGTACAGCTCCAATAAGCACCGGCAGGCATTGCGCAAGCAAGGCATCGTGCCAGAACTCGCCCGTATCGGCGCACCGCACGGTAGCGGTCTGGGCAAAACGCGCTGGGTCGTCGAGCGCTCGATTGCCTGGTTGCATAACTTTCGACGCCTGAAGATTCGTTATGAACGCTATGACTATATTCACGAAGCTTTCCTTTCGCTCGCGTGCGCGCTGATTTGCTGGAACAAGCTTAAAAAGCCTTGAATTTAATTCTGCAACAGCTTCTTAGTCTTACTGTGTCATAAAATTCATGTCATTATAGGTACTTCTTCATCCTTTGCATGAGGAAGTGATGGACTGGGAATCTTCGTTCGACGAATATCTA
>NZ_JARUXO010000004.1:0-97653 GCF_031451275.1 Caballeronia sp. LZ029 | reverse complement strand
CAACGTGCGTGTGACCGCGGGCCTGAACGAGCTGCTTTCTTTGGTTACTTTCTTTGCAGCAGCAAAGAAAGTGACCCCCGCCCCGGGGAGGGGCAGTGCTAATAGACCGACACGAAATCAGGATTCCACGAAACCCCGTCCGGGAGGCGCGGTCTCCCCTCATCTTCGCGTAAACCCCTAGTTGCAAGCCGATTTTCGTTCACCGACACTTCGCAAACCGATTTGCAATATCATAAACGAAGCAAATCCATTTGCAAAAACCTTCGACAAGGGGTCGATCATGAAACTCGCCGCAAAACTCGCCGTAGCCGCCATCACCGCCCTTTCCCTCATAAGCGCGGCACGCGCCGAGACACTCGTCGTCGCATGCGATACCGCGTTCGTGCCGTTCGAGTTCCGACAGGGCAACGAATACGTCGGCTTCGACATCGACTTGTGGAAGGAAATCGCAAAAGATCTGAAGATCGACTACAAGCTGCAGCCGATGGACTTCAGCGGCATCCTGCCCGCGCTGCAGACGCATAACGTCGATGTCGCGCTCGCGGGCATCACGATCAAGGACGAGCGCAAGAAGGTCATCGACTTCTCTGACGGCTACTACGACAGCGGCTTCACGCTGATGGTGCCGGTAGACAGCGCGATCAAGGGCGCGGACGACCTGAAAGGCAAAACGCTCGCGGTCAAGACCGGCACGTCGTCCTTCGATTATGCGAAGGCGAACTTCAAGAGCACCGACCTGCGCGCGTTCCCGAACATCGACAACGCGTATCTCGAACTCGCGACCGGCCGCGTCGATGCCGCGATGCACGATACGCCCAACGTCCTCTACTACATCCACACCGCGGGCAAGTCGCGCGTGAAGGCGGTCGGCGCGCAGATGATGGCGCAGCAATACGGCATCGCGTTTCCGAAGGGCAGCCCGCTCGTCACGAAGGTCAACGCCGAGCTCGCGAAGATCAAGGCCGACGGGCGCTATGCGGCCATCTACAAGAAGTGGTTAGGCGTCGAGCCGGCAAAGTCCTGATCGCTGGCCTTCCGGAGAACAAGCATGCAGTTCGATTTGTCGGTCATCGTCGACGCTATCCCCGCGCTCATGCACGGCGCGCGTCTCACGGTGCTGATCACCCTTGCAGGGCTCGCGGGCGGCCTGGCCGTCGGCCTGCTGTTCGGCCTGATGCGCGCCTATGGCAACGCGCTGTGCCAGCGGATCGCGTTCACGTACATCGAATTCGTGCGCGGCACGCCGATCGTCGTGCAGGTGATGTTCATCTACTTCGCCTTGCCGCTGGTGCTGCACGTGCGCGTCGATGCGATGACGGCGGCGATCGCGTCGATCATCATCAACTCGGGCGCGTATATCGCCGAGATCGTGCGCGGCGCGTTTCTTTCGGTGCCGCGCGGTCTCAGCGAAGCGGGGCTCGCGCTCGGCATGCCCGGCTGGCGCGTGCTCGCATTCGTGGTCGGTCCGGTGGCGCTGCGGCGCTCGACGCCCGCGCTCGGCAATCAGTTCATCGTGAGCCTGAAGGACACGTCGCTCTTCATCGTGATCGGCGTGGGCGAATTGACGCGGCAGGGTCAGGAAATCATGGCGTCGAACTTTCGCGCGGTGGAAATCTGGACGGCCGTCGCCCTCATCTATCTCTGCATGATCGGTGCGCTGACCTTCGGGCTGCGCACGATGGAAAGGAGAATGCGCATCCTATGAATACGATGAACCACAACGGCCACATGGTGCAGTTCAAGAGCGTGACGAAGCGCTTCGGCAAGACCGTCGTGCTCGATGAAGTCGATCTCGACATCGACGCGGGCGAAGTCGTCGTGCTGATCGGGCCATCGGGCTCGGGCAAATCGACGCTTCTGCGCTGCATCAACGCACTGGAGCAGATCGATGGCGGCGATCTCGTCGTCGATGGCATCAGCGTGCTCGGCGGCACGCGCAAGGTGCGCGAGATTCGTCAGGAAGCGGGCATGGTGTTTCAGCAGTTCAACTTGTTTCCGCAGATGACGGCGCTCGAAAACGTCGCGTTCGGGCCGCGTCAGGTGCGCGGCATGAGCAAGCCCGACGCCGAAACGCTCGCACGCGATCTGCTGACGAAGGTCGGGCTCGGCGCGCGCGTCGGGCACTATGCGAGCGAGTTGTCGGGCGGACAGCAGCAGCGCGTCGCGATCGCGCGAGCGCTCGCGGTGAAGCCCAAGCTCATGCTCTTCGACGAGCCCACCTCCGCGCTCGATCCCGAACTGCGCCAGGAAGTGTTGCGCGTGATGCAGGCGCTCGCGGAAGAAGGCATGACGATGGTCGTCGTCACCCACGAGATGGCCTTCGCGCGCAAGGTCGGCACGCGGCTCATCTTCATGGAGCACGGACATATCACCGTCGATGGCCCGCCCGCCGAATTGCTCGATAATCCGCCTAACCAGCGTTTGCGCGATTTCCTGCAACACGTCGAATAACCTTATCGAACTACCTGAATTTATGGCGGCACTTGGTTTCATCGAAATTTCCGGCTCGTCGCGCGATGCGGGCGAAGCCCTCGGCCGATTCGGCGCTCACGCGGTGCACGCTTATCTGCTGAAAACGCGCGCGTGGGGAACGGTCATGCAATGGCGTGGCAGCGAGACATCGAGCGCGATGGCCGCGCTCGTGCGCGAGCGCTTTCCACGCGTGTGGGAGGAGCTTCACGGCCTGGCCGCCGGACTCGCCCTGCCCTTCGAAGACGTCTTCCTCTGGAACTGCCGCGGCGATGTCTGGGCGATGTCGCCCGATGGCTGCACCACCGTGCAGCTTCCCGGCGCTGAGCTGCGGCGCGTCAGTCACAACGAGGATGGCTTTCCCGGTTTCGCGGGGCATTGCGCGATCGCACAGTGCGAGATCGATGGCGGCGCCAGCTTCGCGGCCTTCGTCTATCCCGGTTCGCTGCCGGGACATACGTTTGCCGTGACGGACAACGGCCTCGCGATGACCGTGAACAATCTGCGTCAGCGTGAGGTCGTCGCGGGCGTGCCGCGCATGGCGATCACGCGCGCGATCCTGGATGCAGCCGATATCGGCGAAGCGGTGTCCATCGTGCGCGATAACCCGCGTGCGGGCGGCTTTCATCTGACGCTCGCAGATTGCAAAAGCCCTGCGCTCCTGAGCGTCGAATTCAGCGCGCACGATTGCTCCGTCGTCGAAGTGCAGAAACCGTCGCTGCATGCGAATCACGCGATTCATCCGGCGATGCACGGCTTCTCGCAGATCATCACGGATTCGTCGCTTCATCGGCAACGACGCGGCGATGCGCTGGTCGCGTCGAACGAAGCAATCGATCCGCTCGCGGTCCTCGCCGATCGCGAAGACGCCGCGTTGCCGATTCATCGCACGCATCCCGACGATCCCGACGACGAGAACACCCTCGCCACCGCCGACATTGCGATTGGCGCGTCTCACATAGAATGGGAGGTTCACGAACATCCCGGGCAGCCCGCCCGGTACCGGATGATCAATGGACACAGGCAAACAGAAGGGACGTCGCGCGAGCGTTGCTGAAGCAGGCACGCAGATGCCGCCGCGCAGCGTCGATGGCTTGCGCGCGCTCGTGATACGTATCGGCCGCGACGAAGCCGACGTCTCGCTCGGCGGCAAGGCGCATACCGTGCTCGCGAAGCTGCTCGAACGTCCCGAGGAAGTGGCGGTGCGCACGATCACCGATCTGGCGGCATCGCTCGATGTCAATGCGTCCACGCTCACGCGTCTCTCGACCCGGCTCGGCTACGCGGGATTCGCCGATTTTCAGAGCGTCTTTCGCGACAGCCTCGCGGAACGGCACCGGCATTTCTATAGCCAGCAGGCGGAGCGCATCGTTGCGAGCAGCAAGACGCACGCACACGATGCCGCGCCCGAAGTCGATATGGTCGTGAAGCTCGCGCGTGAATCGATCGGCAATGTCGAAGGCTTCATCGCACAGTTATCGCCCGTGGAGTTGCGCGGCGCGGCGCGTCTGCTCGCCGATGCGAAGCGCGTGCGCATTCACGGTCTGCGCCAGTTCAGCGCGCTCGCGAGTTTCGTCTGCTATGGCCTCGGCATGATCCGAACCGATGTCGCGCTGCTCGATGCGCAGGGTCTCGGCGTCGCCGAAGGGCTCGCGCAGTTGCAGCCCGGCGATGTCGTGCTCGTCACGAGCGTCGCGCCCTATACGCGCAGCGTCGCGGAAGCCGCGATCGCCGCGAAGGAAGCCGGACTGGAAGTCATCGCGATCACCGATACCCTCGCGTCGCCGCTCGTGCCGCCCGCGCGTCACGCGTTTCTCATTCCGCACGAGAGCAGCTTCTTCAGCAACAGCATGGGCGCGTATCTCGTGTTTTGCGAGGGCTTGCTCAATCTCGTCGCGGCGCATCTCGGCAAGCGCTCGCTGCAGGCGCTGGAACGACGCGAGCGCCTGATCACGGCGCTCGGCATCGAAAGCTCATGAAGCGGTTCAGATGACGCGCTCGCGCACCCAGCCCGACAGGACATCGATCAGCGACACGATCACGATGACGATCAGCATCACCGCCGCCGTCTGCGCATAGTTGAAGGAGCGGATCGCCTCATACAGCACGACGCCGATGCCGCCCGCGCCGACCATGCCGACCACCATCGCCGAACGCACGTTCGACTCGAAGCGATACAGCGCGAACGAGATCCACAACGGCAGCACTTGCGGCAGCACGCCGTAGACGATTTCATCGAGACTGCTCGCGCCCGTCGCGCGCACGCCTTCCGCGGGCCTCGAATCGACGGCTTCGACCGCTTCGGCGAAGAGCTTGGCGAGCACGCCGGTCGTATGCACCCACAGCGCGAGCACGCCGGCGAACGGCCCGAGCCCGACCGCGACGATGAACAGCATCGCGAAGACCATTTCGTTGATCGCGCGGCACGCGTCCATCAGACGGCGCACCGGCTGCGAGATCCACACCGGCGCGATGTTCTGCGCCGAGAGCAAGCCGCACGGCACCGCGCAGACCAGCGCGAGCGCCGTGCCCCACACCGCGACCGCGAGCGTCACGATCATTTCATGCACATAGGTGCGCCATTCGCTGAAGTCCGGCGGAAAGAAGTCGCGTGCGAACTGGCTCATGTTGCCCGATGCGCCGAGCAAATCGAGCGGACGCATATCGGCGCTCTTCCATGACAATCCGAGCACGGCGATCACGACGATCCAGCCGAGCATCGACGTCCAGCTACGCTTGGGCGCGCTCGCATGGACCGGACGAACGATGCCGGCCTCGAACGTGGCTGCGTCGAGCGGCTTCATTTACTTCGCCGCCGTGCTGTCGAGCGCGGCGATCTTCTGATCGAGCGCCGCGATCTTCGCCTGCTTGTCGGCGGCGTCGAGATGCGCATCGTTCTGCACCTGCTCCTTCTTCTGAAAGAGCGCCATCTGACGAATCGGCACGAGCTGCGCGTTCGACGAATCCGCGAAGCCCGAATAACCCGAGATCGACGCCATCACCGCCTGCTCGCGCGGGTCCTTTTCAGCATAGTGATCGAAGAAATTGCGCAGCTTGTCCTTCGTCGCTTGCGGCAGATCGCGACGCCACACGAGCGGGTCCGACGGAATCAGCGGCGACTTCCAGAGCACGCGCACCTTCGGATACGTCTCCGGATGCTGCGTCTTGATGGTGTCGAGCATGTCGGTGTTGTTGGTCGCGACATCGATCTTGTCGTTCACGACCGCCAGCATGTTCGACTCATGGCTCGACGGCAGCACGCTCTTGAACGCGCTCTTCGCATTGATGCCGTTCTTCGCGAACAGATAGTACGAAGGCACGAGCGTGCCCGAAGTCGAGTTCGGATCGCCGAAGCCGAGATTGATGTCCTTCGTGTTCTTCAGCACCTGATCGAGCGACTTCCACTTGCTGTTCGCGTTCGTGATGAGCAGCGAGTAATAGCCCGCCTCGCCGTTCTTGTACTTCACCTTCGCGAAGACTTCGCCATTCGAACGATCGACGGCTTCGATCGCCGACGCATTGCCGAAGAAGCCCATCTGCACCTTGTTGAAGCGCATCGCCTCGATGATGCCCGCATAGTCGGTCGCGAAATAGGCCTTCACGTCGAGGCCGGTCTGCTTGTTCAGATCGTCGATGAGCGGTTGCCAGCGCTCCTTGAGCGCGGCGGACGAATCCGTCGAGATGATGCCGAAGTTGATCGTCTCGGCAAGGACGGTCTGCGTCAGAAGGCAAGACGCGAGCGCGGCGCCAGCCAGGAAGAAACGGGCTGTTTTCATGATGCGATCCAGGGTTGATGTTGGGTTCGAAACTCAGATGCTCGCGGCTGTTGCGAAGGCCGTTGCAGCTTGCATGTTTGCGCTTGGCGCGCTGTGATTCGTGAGCAGTTCGTCCGCCGACGCGCCATAAAGCTCGCGCAGCACGACGGGCGTGAGACGCTCGCTCGCGCCGTCGAACACGACGCGGCCATCGCGTAGGGCGATCGTGCGCGGGCAATATTTCATCGCGATATCGATCTGATGCAGCGATACGACGACCGTCAGGTTGTGTTCGCGGTTGAGCGTCTGCATCAGCTCCATGACGCGGCGCGCCGATTCGGGATCGAGCGATGCGATCGGCTCATCGGCGAGCACGATGCGCGCGCGCTGCACGAGCGCGCGGGCCAGTGCCGCGCGTTGCTGCTGGCCGCCGGACAGATTGCTCGCGCGCTCGAACGCGTGCTCGCCGATGCCCATCGCACTGAGCGATTCCATCGCGAACGAACGCTCGCCGCGCGGAAAACGCCCCGCGAGACGCCGCCACAGCGACACGCGCGACAACGCGCCGATCAGCACATTGGTCAGCACCGAAAGGCGTCCGACGAGATTGAACTGCTGAAACACAAAGGCGACGTCGCGGCGAATCGATCGCACTTCGCGCACGATCCTGCCGTTCTGCTGGATCGGCCGGCCGAGCAGCGTGACGTGCGACGGCGCGGGGTCGGATGCCGTAAAGCCCGCGATATGCCGCAGCAGCGTCGACTTGCCGGAACCCGAAGCGCCGATGAGCGCGACCATTTCGCCCTCCTCCACGCGCAGATCGACGGAGTCGAGCGCCTTGCGGCCATTCCTGAACGTCTTGGTGAGACGCTCGATGCGAATTGCGTCCATAGCTTCCCTCGATGGGCGCGCTCAAACGGCGCGCTGAAACGTTCGGGAGATTCTAGGAAGCCAAGATGACGAGACGGTGACGCGCATGAGACGTCTAGATGAATACATGACTTCGGCGTGCGTCGCTTGAGACGATTGAGCAGGAAATCGATCCGAACGAGCATTCGCATTTCACTTGCCGCGCGCCATGATGGCTACAAATGCAACAACCATTCGGGACTTCATCATGAACACGATCCATACGGATGTCGCCATCATCGGTGCAGGCAGCGCGGGGCTCTCCGCGTATCGCGCGGCGAAGGCGGCGGGCGCTTCGGCGATTCTCATCGAAGGCGGCGCGCACGGAACGACGTGTGCGCGTGTCGGCTGTATGCCTTCGAAGCTGCTCATCGCGGCCGCCGATGCCGCGCACCACGCGACCCACACGGATGCATTCGGCGTGCATATCGACGGCGCGGTGCGCATCGACGGGCGCGAGGTGATGGCGCGCGTGAAGCGCGAGCGCGATCGCTTCGTGAGCTTCGTCGTCGCGGGCGTCGATGCGATGCCCGAAGCGGACAAGCTCACCGGCTACGCGCGTTTCATCGACGACAACCTGTTGCTGGTCGGCGAGCACACGAAGGTGCACGCGAAGAGTGTCGTGATCGCGACGGGATCGAGCCCGGTCATGCCGGCGATGTATCGCGCGCTCGGCGATCGGGCGGTCATCAACGACGACGTGTTCGCATGGGACGACCTGCCGAAGCGCGTCGCGGTGATCGGCGCGGGCGTCATCGGGCTGGAACTCGGTCAGGCGTTGGCGCGACTGGGCGTGCGCGTGTCGCTGCTGGGTGCGCGTGGGCGCGTCGGGCCTTTGAGCGATCCGGATGTGCGCGGATATGCCGAACGCGTGTTCAGCGAGGCGTTTCGTTTCGAACCGCGTGCGCAAGTCGAAGCCGCGTCGCGCGAAGGCGATGAGGTGCGCTTGCGCTATGTGTCCGGCGCGGGAGAGCTGATCGAAGACACGTTCGATTACGTGCTCGTGGCTGCGGGACGCAAAGCCAATATCGGCGGGCTCGCCTTGCAAAACACGTCGCTCGCACTCGATGACGATGGCTCGCCTGTCTACGATCCGCTGACCTTGCAGGCGGGCACGCATCCGGTGTTCATCGCGGGCGATGCGAACGGCGTGCTGCCCTTGCTTCACGAAGCCGCCGATGAAGGCCGTGCGGCGGGTACGAACGCGGCGCGCTATCCGGATGTCGCACCGGTCGAACGTCGCGCGCCGATCGCGATTGCGTTCACGGACCCTGGCATCGCGATGGTCGGAGCGCGTCACGCCGACCTGACGCAAGGCGCGTTCGCGACGGGCGAAGTGAGTTTCGAAGATCAGGGGCGCAGCCGCGTGATGCTCAGGAATCGCGGGCTGATGCATGTGTATGTCGATCGCGCGAGCCGCCGCTTTGTCGGCGCCGAATGGATCGGGCCGGATGCGGAGCATATCGCGCATTTGCTGGCGTGGGCTTTGCAGATGAAGCTCACGGTCGATGAGATGCTGCGGATGCCTTTTTATCATCCGGTGGTCGAGGAAGGCTTGCGCACGGCGTTGCGGGACGCGGTGGTCAAGCTGGGATGATTAGCGGTCTTGCGGGACGAGTCGGCGCGGCGCGAATTTCTCGGTCGCGCGGACTTGCGGTCAGTGAAGCGGTGTCAGGACAAATAGAAGGTAATGTCGCGCTGGCAGCGAGCGTCCCCACGCGTGTTTGTTGACGGCGACACTGACTGGCATCGCGTTGGTTATCGTCTTGGATTCCTTTATGCAAGGCGTATCGATCTCCCTGCATACGAACAGCGCGCCGCGCCGCTTCAGGTCCGCGATGCTCAACCAAGGCGTCGTTTCAGGCTTGGACATGTCCCAATAGCGCATGGTGCCGTCACTGTAGAAAGCGATCGATTGCGCTTCATGGCCAGAACCCGCCACCACAGGAATATCGTGCCGGAAGCGCTGATTCCACAGGGCGTGCGCTGCTTCGGCGAGTTCCGCACGCGGTTCGGCGGCATCGTCGGTGTTGCGCAGCGCACCCATGTAGCCGATTGCAGCGGTGGCTGCGAACACGATCAGCCAGTAGCAAGCAAGCGTACGAACCGCCCGCTCAGGCCTGAATGTGAATCCGGCGCGGTCCAGAACGGCCAGCCACAAGGGCACGATAGCGAACCATTGCGCCATGCCCCACACCGAAGCCATTTGTGTTCTGGACAGTACCGCGATCATGCCTACGACCATCAGGGGGCCGAGGGCGAGCCACCAGAGGTCCGGGTTGAGCGAAGGCTTTGCGACGCTTGCGGCCATCAGCCGGGCAGCCTGACTTCGTCGTTCACGCACCAGCACGAGCGTCACGATGAAGCTCAACGCGAGATAGCCAATCTGCGCGAGCGTATAGACGCCGAAACGCGCCACTGCGGCCAGAATTGTGCCGCCTGTACGTTCGTCGGCGTAGGTGAGGGTCGGGAAGCGATTGACCACGAGCCAGTGAATGTGCGGTGCCAGCACGATCGCACCTGTCGCTGCGACCAGTAGCACGCGCCAGTCAAAAAGGCGTGCGCGCCAGGCGGGTCGCACGAGCATCGCGATGAACAGCGCGATCAGCAGCACTATCGAAAAGTACTTGCCGAGCACTGCGGCGGCGGCCAGCGCTCCGACTGCAATCGCCGCTCGCCAGCTACGCGTCTGCATATAGCGCACGAAAAAGTAAGCTGTCCACGGCCACACCGAGAGCAACACCGAGTTTGCGTTGAACTTGATCGCGAGGTTCGAGTAGAGCGGCGATACGGCCATCGCGAGCCCTGCGATGGTGGCAAGCCTGCGCGGTACGAAGCACCGCGACAACGCGACGATGCCGAGAAGGCCAATCATCGAATTGGTTGCTGAAAGCGCGAAATAAGCAATGTCGGTGTGGGGAAAGACGCGGAACCATGCTGCCGTGATCCACGCGAACAGCGGCGGGTGCTTGGCGTAGCCGGCCTGCCATTCGATGCCCCAGACGTAGTTCTCGATCATGTCGCCTTGAATGTCGAGATTGCCGCGAGAAAGCCACGCGCAGATGATCCAGACGATCGCGTGGACAGGCAGCAGCCAGATGAGGTGTCGTGTACGGCCATCGTCAATAACAGATATTGCCGAGCTGGCGGCACTAGGCCGGACGAGTTTAGTGTCTGACATCGGAGATTGATTGTTTAAAGATATGCGTTGAATCGTCAGGCGCGTTGCGAACGCGAGATGTCATGCATCGCTCGATCCGTAGACCTTGCGCACGATATAGACAGGGCGTCGTTTCGCTTCCATGTAAATACGGCCGACGTATTCGCCGATCACGCCAATTCCCACAAGTTGCGCACCACCGAGAAACAGCACCGCCGTGATAATCGATGCATAACCGGGAACATCAGCGCCGCGAAGCAGCGTGCGCAGAGTCAGGTAAAGCGCGTAGAGAATTGCAAAAGAAGCAGTGGCGCCGCCGATATATGTCCACACTCGCAGCGGCAATGTGCCAAAGCTCGTGAGTCCTTCGAGCGCGAAATTCCACAGTTTCCATGCGGAAAATTTCGTTTTTCCTGCTGCACGAGAACTGCGGACGTATTCGATCTGCGTCGTGCGAAAGCCCACCCACGCAAAGAGGCCCTTCATGAATCGCCGATTTTCCGGCAACTGTTTAAGGGCTTCTACAACCTGCCTCGACATCAAACGGAAATCGCCTGCGTCGTTAGGAATAAGTGTTTCGGAAATAGCGTTGTGAACGCGATAGAACAGCATTGCAGTGCCGCGCTTGGTCCATGTGTCCGTGTTGCGTTCGGCGCGCTTCGCGAGCACTACGTCGTAGCCTTCTCGCCATCGCTCGATAAGTCGAGGGATGACTTCGGGCGGATCTTGCAGATCCGCGTCGAAGGGAATCACCGCATCGCCGGTCGCGGCGTCGATGCCCGCGGTCAACGCAGCCTCCTTACCGAAGTTCCGCGATAGATCCACGACGAGTACGTGCCGATCGTGCTTGCAAGCCATCAGCAACATATCGAGGGTGGCGTCGGTACTGCCATCGTTGACGCAAACAATTTCATAGTCCGCGTCCGGCAGACCGCGCAATACAGAAGTGACAGAAACGAAAAACTGGCTAATTACCGCGGCTTCATTATGAAAAGGCACCACGAGCGAGATACGCCGACGCACCACTGGACAATCTTGGTTCATATATTTCATAGAGCGTGCTGAGAGCACGTCAAAAGTAGTGAGCTTCGGCAATCCAATTGCTCGAGCGTGAACGGCCTACGTCGTTGCGATGGCAACAAACTACGTCTGTGCTGTGTCGGTAGATCAGGTTCGCGGGCGCGGCGGATTGAACGAACCGGCTTGCCGTCGACTCTTGCGTCTGCGTGCTCGTTCAGCACGGCAAGAGATCATCACACCACTGCCAGCCGTTCCTTGATAACGAACCCAGCGCACGGGCTGGGCTTGTTGTCATCGGTGTCAGAACTTATAACGCTCCGTCCGAAGGGAATCCAGTTCGACGTCTTCTTCCCACTATCCAAGCGAACCCATGGGCAGCCCGAAAATTACCGCGCGAGTAACATCCCCAAATATAGGAGTTTTCTGAATTGAACTTCGCCGGCGCGAGTTGTTGCATTGCCGTTAATGATTGCCCCACCAGTACATTGAGCGTCATGTCGAAACCACCCGCCCAACCTCCCCGGCAAGAGCCCGACTTGCCGCTTCATACACCGAGCACCGCATCGCTCGCGGTCGCGGCAGCCATCGCGATGATCGCGTGGCTCGCGTTCGCCGCGCAAATGGACATCACCGTCGCGCGTGTGGTCCATCGCGGCTTCACCGTGTTCGACGGCATCGCGCGCATGAGCAGCTATCTGACGAACCTCACGGTGCTGCTGACCGCGCTTTGCTTCACGTGCATCGCGACACGTGCGCAATTCCCCGTTGCGCGATTGTTTCGAAAGCCGACTGTCGTGACGGCGATCGTCGTGTATATCGTGTTCGTCGGCATCGCGTATAACGCGTTGCTGCGATATCTATGGACGCCATCGGGTTATCGCGCGCTCGTCAACGAATCGCTGCACACGCTCGTGCCGGCGCTCGCAGCCTTGTACTGGTTTCTGTTCGTGCCGCGCTTTCATCTGTCATTGCGCCGATGTGCGCTCTGGCTCGTCTATCCGCTCTCTTATCTTTGCATCACGCTTTGGCGCGGAAGTCTCTCCGATTTCTATCCCTATCCGTTCATCAACGTCGCCGAACTCGGCTATGAACGCGTGCTCATCAATGCCGCGATGCTCGTCGTCGCGTTTCTCGTGTTGATGAGTGTATTTCTCGTGATCAACCATCGGCGCGAGGACTTGAGCGTAGCGGATCCGGAAGAGGACTCCGGCGATTCGTCCTCCGGCCGCATCGATTAGGCTTCGGCGCGCTTGCGATTCACGACGAGATCCGCAACGAACGCGACCGCCAGCGCAAACGCTCCGCACGCGAAGATCAGCGCGTAGTTGTTATGCGTATGCGAGAACAGGAACGAATAGCCATAGCCCGCGAGCGCCTGGCACAGCGCGAATGCCGATGTCGCCCGGCTCCACGCCGCGCGCTGTTCGGCATGATCGTGCGGCAGGAGCTCATGCACGCGGCCGAGCGCGAGCGGCACGATGCCGGTCGTCGAGATGCCGAGCGCGACTGTCGCGACGCCGATCACATACGGGTTCGCGGATAAAGCCAGCAACGCCACCGCGAACGCCTGCAACGCCAACGCGAAACGGTACGCCATACCGAAGCTGAAACGATCGCCCGCATTGCCGCAGATCAGCGGCCCGAAAATGGCGGCCACACCATACAGCACCCAATAGCTCGCGCCCACTCCGGCGCCGCGGCCATAACCGCGGGCGATGCAATCGACGAGCAGAATCATCACGGGCACGAGGCCGAGGGCGTTCGCAGCGTATTGCGCGTACAGGAGCCGCAGGCGCGTGCCGCCGTGCGCATCCGTTTGTGTCGTCGCGGCTTGCGCTGCCACAGCGGAAGGATTGGATGCGGGCCAGCCGAACCACGCAATCGCGGTCAGTGCCAGCGAAAAAATGCCGAGACCCATCCACGTGTCGTGCAGGCCGTGATGCAAGAGCTTCGGGATCAGCGTGCCCGATGCCGCGATGCCGAAGCCCAGTCCGATGAAGATCATGCCGCTCGCGAAGCCGCGACGCGCGACTGGGATATGCGGCAGGATCGTGGTCGCGACGAGCACCATGATCGCGCCGCCCGACAGACCCGACAGAAAGCGCCAAGCGAAGAACCATGCGATCGACAACGGAAACGCGCACGCGAAGAACGCGGCGGTTGCGATCGCCATCAAAAGGCGCAGCGCGTGACGATTGCTGAGCGCCTTGGCAATCGCGCGGCCGACAAGCGCGCCCGCCAGATACCCCGCGAAATTCGCAGCGCCGAGCGTCACCGCCTGCGACGACGTGAACCAGTGCGCCTCGATGAGCGGCGGAATGAGCGGCGTATAAGCGAAGCGCGCGAGACCGATCGCGACGAGACTCGCGCAAAAGCCCGCGAGCATCGCGAAAAGCGCGCGGGCATCGAGTGAAGTGTGCTGATCGGCGCGAATGGCCGATATCGTTTGATCCGACATGATGACGACTCCTGCGGCGCGTTGCGTTTGCACGCGGCCGGACAAAGTGACGTGAAAGATGCGAGAGTTAGCGCTTGCCGGCGGTGAGACCGAGCGGCGGCAGCTTGAGCATCGCCAGCGTCGGCCCGACGGCATTGCTCAGCAACGCAGGCTTCGGATCGACACGCGCCAGCACGCGCACGCCGAGCAGCACGGCGAGGAGACTGGTGGCGGCAGCGTCGGCGGACATCACGCGCTCGATAACGCCGCTCTTCAGGCCGGCCTTCATGCAGCGCTCGAAGAACGCTCGCATCAGCGCGATCTCCTCGGCGATGAGTTCGCGAAACTCCTCGTCTTCCGGCGATGCGCCGAGCGCCGCGTTGACCAGCATGCAGCCCCGCCGATGTTCGTCCGATACGGAACGCTCGACGATCTCGCGAAAGAACGCGGTGATCGCTCGGTCGGGCGTCATCGACGATTCGAGCCGCTGAATGCGCTCGCGCAAGGTGTGTTCGAGATAGTGATCGAGCGCACGCAGAAAGAGCGCGCGCTTGTCGCCGAAAGCGTTGTAAAGACTCGGCTGCGTAAGGCCGGTGTACTGCACGAGGTCGCGCGTGGACGTGCCTTCGTAGCCGTGCGTCCAGAACGCTTCGGCAACGGCATCGAGCACGCTGTCCTCGTCGAAATTGCGCGGTCGCGCCATAGCCCTGCTCCATCGAATTGAAGGGACCGACGTTCTATATCGGTCGATACAAAACGTATTGTATCGATGGATACAAAACCGTGCAGCATCCCCATTCAACGATGCGGGTCTTGGAATTCGGGAAATAGACTGAGGAAAGACGAGGCGCTTCGGAGACGCGCGCGCGTCCCCGAAGGCATAAGCGGTGTCAGGCTTCTTTCGAATCGAACATCAATAGCTCGACGCCGGCCTGCGCGAAATTCGCGAGATCGCCGGCGGTCTTTTGGCCTTCGGGCGAGCCGAGCGCGGTCTGAATGGCTTCGAGCGAATCGAACTGCAACAGCGCGACGAGGTGATAGGGCGAATCGCCCGAAGCCGCCACGACCGGCCCCGTGCTGATCTCGTAACGCCGCAAGCCCGGCAGCGTCTTCGCGAGCGGCGCATGGGTCGAAGCATAGTATTCGTCGAATGCCTTCGGGTCGGACGGATGCTTGTATAGCGCTACGAGCTGGGCCATCGTGGTGTCTCCTGGTGGTTGTACGGCGTTAGAAGAAGGCTTGCATCAACGCGTCACTGCTTTTCGAGTTGAAGATAGATGCGCTGCACGTTCTGCGGCTGCGCGATCGCATAGAGCTTGTAGTCCTTGAACGCGGGCACCTGCACGGTATGCATCGCCTCAGTGAGGCCGATGCCGCTCTTGTAGGCGCGCTTTACGGACACATCCAGCTCGCGAAGATAATCGCCCGTGCGCATGATGTCGTCGCCGCGCAATGGCGCGCCGAAGCCGGGAACGACCGTCTTCAGGTCGAGCGCATGCAGATTTTCCAGCGCGGCGAGCCAGCCGGGAATCTGCTCGTTGCGCAATTCGGGTATGCGTCCGTTCGAGACAAGCCCGCCCGCGAAGAGCACGCCGGTTTGCGTATCGAGCACGGCGAGATCGCCGGGCGTGCTCGCGGGCCCGAAGTGCAGCAGTTGCAGCTTGCGCCCGCCGCTCTCGATTTCCGTCGTGCCGTTCACGGTTTTATCGGGCACCGTGACGCGCGAGCCGGCCATTTCATCTTCGCCCAACGTCTTGCGCAGATTCGCGAGGCAGATCGCGCAGCGCTCGCGGATCAGTTGCGCGGCGCGCGCGTGAGCGAGGATCGGCACGTCGTCGTCACGGAACGCGGCCGCGCCGAACACGAACTCGGGCGCCTGATGCGTGATGATGACGAGCTTCACCGGTAATGGCGTGACCTTGCGGATCGCTTCGATCATCGCGCGGCCATAGCGATACGACGACCCCGTGTCGATCACCGTCACGCCATCCTGCCCGACGATGAAGCCGTTGTTCGACACGATGCCGTGATTCGCGGGCGCCACTGCATCGTTGTCGCCGAAGAATGCGTACACGCCCGGCGCGATCGCGACGGGCGCGGGCATGCCGCTCATCGCCGCGTGCGCGAGCGTGCTCAATGCAAGGAGCAGCATGCAGACGAGCGCCCGCAATCGGCACGCCGTCATTTCATCGCCGAAGTTTGCGCGCCGCCCGGTTGCGCGCTCACTGCCACGGCGCCTTCCCACTGCTTGTTCTTCGTATCCTCGATATGCGCTTTCAATTCGCCGTTCCCGGAAGGCACGAAATAGAAGCGGAAATTCGGATTCTCGCTGATCGAGAAATTGACGTTCGCGATCATCACCGGCTTATCCGCATACGTGACCGAAACCTTGCGAATGAAGTATGCCGACGCGTAATTGCGCGTGACCTGATTCATCGCCATGCCGGTGCGATTCGGATGGCGCACCATCACTTGCGCGAGTTCGGGCTTGCCCGCAACGGCCTTCCCGTCGGCCTGAATCTTGACCTGTCCGGCAGCGCGTTCGGCGGCGTCCTCGTCCTTGTCGGCGGGCGCAGAGCAGCCGCCCGATGCCTTCACGAAGCGAATCGCGCTATAGAGCTTGCCGTCGTTCGTCTCCGCGATCACGCGCATGAACGTGTAGTCTTCCACGCGCACGCGCGTCTCGATCGTCGCGAGTCCGGATTCCGGCGTGAACTCGAACGAACCCGCATAAGGCTCGGGGTTCTCGTCGATGAAAAGATAGAGCTTGCGGATGTAATGCGTGGGCGTCTGCGGGAATTGCGCGTTGACCGCGATCGGTACGACCGATGCGTCCGCCGCGCGCGCGGGCGCGTCGAGCTTGATGACGGCATCGCCGTGCGGATCGATCGCCCGGCCCTTGAACGTGCCTTCCTTGAAGTCGAGCCAGCGCGCCACCTTTTCGGGATCGTCGTTGGGCTGCGCCGCTTGCGCGGCATATGGCGCGAGGAGCGCTGCGGCGAGGCTCGCTATCGACATCGCGCGAGCGCCGGACCATGCTGTGTTCATGATGTCCCTCCAATGCTGCACTACTGCTCCCACTCGAGCTCCGCATAAGCGGCCGTCACATTGCGACGGTGATACATGTCGACGAGGAGCCAGTCATCCTTCTCGTCGACGCCGATGCTGTCGACGGCCTGCTGGATCGTTTCGCCCTTCCTGATGGCCGCACGCACATCGCGCGCCAGATCGGCGAGATAGCGTTGCTCGGCGTCGAGCGATTGCCGCCACGGCGGATCGAGCGGACCGTGCCCCGGCACGACATGACGCGGATTCATCTGGCGAATGCGGGCGATATCGTCGAGCCAGCCGGTCACGCTGCCATCGACGACGGGAATGCAGCGCACGAACAAAAGATCGCCCGTCCACAACGTGCCGCTCTTCTCATCGTATACCGTCAAATCGTTGTTGGTATGCGCGGTTTTCCATGTGCGCAGCGTGAGCGTGCGTCCGCCGATGTCGAGCGTGCCGATGCCGTCGATTGTCTTCGTCGGCGGGACGATCTCGCTGCCCGCCGCCGCGCTGCCCAGCTCGCGGTTCAGCGCGCGCATGTAGTTGTCCGCGCGCGAGGCTTCGGCTTGCGCAAGCGCCGCGCTGCCGACGAATTGCGGATGATCGCCCTTGAAAGCCGCATTGCCGAAGATGTGATCCGGATGCATGTGCGTGTTGATGACATAACAAACCGGCAGCGGCGTGACGGCGCGTATTGCGGCGCGCAACGCGCGGCCTTCGGCGAGCGTGCCGCCCGTATCGATTACCGCGACGCAGCGCGTGCCGACGATAAAGCCAACGTTCGCGATATCGCCGCCGTTTTCGGGCGTTGCGACGTCGTCGTGACCGCGATGCGCGTAATTACCAGGCGCGATTTGCCTGACCGATAGCGCGGTCTCACCGCGCGCAATCGTCGCGCATGCAATTAGTATGACGAACACGACAAGACGTGAGGCCTGCGCGACGCTCATCGGACGCCGCCCGCTTCAGCGAGGCGTCTGGGCCGGCGCAGACCGAACTGCGCGTATTCGCGCTCCAGAAACGGTTCGGCGTGTTCGAGGAGAAAGCGGCGAAACGCGAGACACGTGGGCGACAGTTGTTTCGAGCGTGAATGCACGAGTTGCCAGGTTCGTTCGACGGGCGTGCCGTTCACGTCGAGCACGGCGATTTCACCGGTGCGCAATTCCAGCGACAACGTGTGCAGCGAGATGAGGCTCACGCCCATTCCCGCCATTACCGCCTGCTTGATGGTCTCGTTGCTGCCGAGCGTGACGCTGCGCGCGGGCACGAAAAGGTTCTGCTTGAAAACATGCTCCACTACCGCGCGTGTGCCCGAGCCCGGTTCGCGCAGGAGGAATGTATCGTTCGCGAGTTCCTGGAGATCGAATGCCTTTGCGTGACGCAATGGATGCGACAGCGGCGCGACGATCACATGCGGATGGTAGGCAAGCGGCTCGGCCGTCGTGCCGAGTTCGGGCGGCGGCCGGCCCATGATGGCGAGGTCGGTCGCGTTGTCCTGCAGCAAACGCAGAAGCGTCTCGCGGTTACCGACGGAGAAGTGCACGTCGACTTTTGGATACTGCTGTCTGTAGAGCGCGAGAAGCTTGGGCGCGAAGTAGGTCGCCGAGCTGACGATGCTCACCGCGATCGAGCCGCTGTCGGCTTGCGTGAGCGACATCATCGCGTCTTCGGCGTCTTTTATTTCGCCCAGGATGCGGGTTGCGTGATGCGATAGCTTTTCGCCGGCTTCCGTCAGCGCGAGACGACGGGCGACGCGCTCGAACAAGGGCAGTCCGATGGCTTCTTCCAACTGACGGATTTGCATCGATACCGCGGGTTGCGTCAGGTGCAGTTCCTCGGCCGCGCGCGCGAAGCTCGGACAGCGGCTGGCTATCACGAAGATTTGCAACTGGCGCAGGGTTAGGGAACGGATGAAGTTCACAAGGGTTTTTGGGGAGGTGGGTTTGCTCGGGCTTCTATGGGTGGCCTGTGGTCGTGTCGGTCTATTAGCGTTGCCCCTCCCCGGGGCGGGGGTCACTTTCTTTGCTGCTTCAAAGAAAGTAACCAAAGAAACAGCTATCCCCAGCCTAAGCACTTCACACCGGCCGCGGCACAGACGATTGGCCTAATGGCCCGGCAGTAGCGAGTGCCCCCACAAGCAGATAGCGGCTTGGACCGCGCACGGTCCGACACCTCGCACCACACAAGAAACTGGTTCAGCACCAAATAGCTCCGGCCCGCTTCGCGGCCGATGGGTCAATCGGGTGCGCGTAGGCTTCTTCTTCGACGGTTTCCCTCATAAACCCAACGGCAGCGCGTAGCGCTGTGCCGAAACTATTTCGTGCTGAACCAGCGCCTTAAAGCATTTGGTGCGGCAGACCGTGCGCGAGCCAAGCCCGATTGGGCCTTTGGGGGCGACACTTAGGCGAGAGCCATCGGTGGCTGGCAAGCATGGCCAAACTGCGTGTGACCGCGGGCTTAAACGAGCTGCTTTCTTTGGTTACTTTCTTTGCAGCAGCAAAGAAAGTGACTGCCGCCCCGCACAGGGGCAGTGCTAATAAACCGACACGAAACCGGGATCCGGCAACAACAAAAACAAAACCCTCACCGACTAGCCCGAGGCACATTCGAGGGCTTCACCGGTGCGCTCCCCGGCTGACTCATATTCTTGAGCGTCCCCTGATACGCGATCGTTTCCTTCTGCAAAGGATGCGCAAAATCATTCCCTTCCCCCGGCACTTCGGTGCGAATTAAAAGCAACTGCCCGGGCACATCATCGGCCATGACAAAGGTATACCGCTTGCCCGTGTACTTGGAAAACCGCTCCGCATTCGGATCGTTCAAATACGGCTGTATAACCACCTGCCGTGCCTTCTCATGCTTGCCGAGCCCGAGCGATTCGCTCGACACCGGCGTGATCGCCGGCCCCGCCGCCAGCGCCATCCGCACGCGCTGCTGGAAGTAGCGCCGCTGACCGCCCGTCAGTTGCTCCATCTCCGCAACGTCGTGCTCAAGAAAATAGATGATCGCCGGATTGCACGGCAGCCCGCCAGGCACATTGACATCGCCGGTGCGATCCGTCACATGCGCATCGTTCTTGCTGTTGCCCGGACTCACGACGAGCACGCGCAGCGTATCCTTGACCCTCGACGGCGGCCCCGAATAATCCACCGCGTAATCAAGCTCGGTCTGCGGCTCGACGCCATTCAAATGAGGCTGCATGAAGAGCAGTTGCTCGGCCGGCTTGATGTCGACGCCCGGCGCGGACGCACCGGACGCGGGCGCGTCCGCCGCCACTGCACCGACCGTCATCGTCAGTGCAGCGCAGGCCACGGCCAACGCGCAAAGCGAACCCCCGTATGTTCGCTTCATTGCGCGTTTTCCGGCTGCAACGGCAGCAAGGGAACCTGATAGCTCGACAGAATCTGATCGATCTTCGGCTGATTCGATGCAATCCAGTTATCGACCTTGTCACGCCACGCCTTCTCGCCGTATCGCACGCCCATCGAAATCTCATAGTCGAAACGAATCGGCGTGCCCGGCGGGAACGGCACGAGACGCACCTTGTTATCGGAGCGATTCGCGAAATAACCCGCGATCGGCCCCCACACGAAAGCCGCATCGACGTTGCCCTGCGCCAGATCATGTTCGATCATCTCGCCCGGAAACGCCTCGGGATCGCCGCTTTGCCCCTGATACGAAACCGCCTGACCGATCAGGTCATGACTGAGCAGCCAGTCCGTCGCGGGACTCTTCACGAAGATGCCGAGCTTCATCTTCTTCAACTGCTCGGGAGGCAGATTCATGAGGTCCGACGGCGTTTTGATGCTCGCGTATTCAGGCTTGTTCGGAAACACCATCGCGTAAGTGGAATGCAGATAGGGACGCGTGGTCGCGGTGAGCTCATAACCCTTCGGCACGCCGATGATCAGATCGCATTTGAAGCGCTCCGTCTGCGGCACTTTCTCGCGCAAGGTGTTGCGCACGAAACCCATGCGCTGCGGCCAGTACGTGTATTCGAGCTTGTAGCCGAAATCGCTCGCCATCTGGCTCGCGATCTTGTTCTCGAAGCCCTCGCCCTTCTTGTTCGAGAGCGGCATGTTGTTGGGATCGGCGCACACGCGCAGCACGCCGTCCGCGCCATCGTTGTTCGGCAGGTCGGGGGGCGGTCCGCCCGCGCCCTGCGCGAACGCCTGTTGCGCCGGGAACGTCGCGAGCGCCGCGCATAGCACGGCTGCGAATCGGAACGAAGCGGCGCGGCTTGCATTGCGATCAGACATCGACACCTCCGGGAAATAGAGCAATCATCGGTGATGCAACGTCCTTATTTTGCATCGATTGCCTGCAGATCGCCCGGGTTGATCTTGCCATCGGAGCGTCCCTTCAGATACGCGAAGAGATTCTCCCAGTTCTTCTGCATCATCTGACTGGAACTGAAATCGGGCATGCCCTTGTCCACGCGCCCGCCGAATACCGTGCGATGGAACTCGTTCTTGTCGAGCGTCTTGAAAGCATCGATCAGCGAAGGGCCGACCATGCCTTCCTGCTTCGCCCCGTGACAACGTTCGCACGCCAGCGCGCGCCAGGTCTTCCATCCTTGCAGCGTGTCGCTGTCGACCTTGTTGCCATCGACGACCTTATACGCGACCGGCTTCATCTGTCCCGGCCCCGGAGGCGTCTGGGCAAACGAAGCCGACGACGCAGCAAGCGTCATCGTCAGCAGCAAGAGTGATCGGCCTTTCATACGTCTGACTCCTTGAACATGTCTTGTATTAGGGGTATTTCGGCGCGGCGGCCATTGCAACCGCCGCGCATTGCCATCGACTGGCGTACATCAACCGGGAAGATCAGCCGCCGGGAATCGCGAAGATGAACAACGTGCCGCCAAGAGCCGTATATTTCGCGAGCTCCTTGTAGCCGCCCACCGCGCCCAGGCCTTCCGTCGACTTCTCGAGACCCGCCGCCATGCCGATGCCGGCCCAGCCGCCGATGCCCGAATACACGCCGACATACTGCTTGCCCTGATACTGATAAGTGAACACGTTGCCGATGATCCCGGACGGCGTCTTGAACTTCCACAACTCCTTGCCGTCCTTGATGCGCACTGCCTTGATATAGCCTTCGAGCGTGCCGTAGAACACCACGCCGCCGGCCGTTGCGAGCGCGCCGGACCACACCGAGAACTTCTCCGGCTTGGACCACACGATCTTGCCCTTGGCCGCATCCCACGCGATGAAGTTACCCATCGCGCCTTTCTCGTTCGGGCCCGGGAACATGGACAGCGTTGCGCCGACGAATGGCTGACCCGACACATAATCGACCTGGAACGGCTCGTAATCCATGCAGACGTGGTTGGTCGGCACGAGGAAGAGCGACGTACCCGGGTCGAATGCGGCAGGCTGCTGGTCCTTCGAGCCGAGCGCCGCAGGACAGATGCCCTTCACGTTGTGATCCGGACCGGCCTTCTGCGTGGAGTAGCTCGCATTGCGTATCGGCAGGCCGCTCTTCAGATCGACGCTGTCGGCCCAGTTCACCGCCGGGTCGTACTTCTGCGCGACGAGCAGTTCGCCCGATTCGCGATTCAGCGTGTAGCCGAAGCCATTGCGGTCGAAGTGAACGATCGCGGGCACCTTCTTGCCGCCGATGTTCAGATCGGAGAGGATCATCTCGTTGACGCCGTCATAGTCCCACTCGTCGTGAGGCGTCATCTGATAGACCCACTTCGCCTTGCCCGTGTTGAGATCACGCGCGAAGATCGTCATCGACCACTTGTTGTCGCCCGGACGTTGCGTCGGGTTCCACGTGCCCGGATTGCCCGAGCCGTAGTACACAAGGTTGAGCTTCGGATCCCATGCGTACCAGCCCCACGTGGTGCCGCCGCCGTACTTCCACTGATCGCCCTGCCAGCTCTTGAGCGACGAGTCCGCGCCGACCGGCGTCATCTTGCCGTCGGTCCACGTCATCGTCGATTGCGGATCGATCAGCATTTCGTTGTCGGGGCCGACGCTATACGCCTTCCAGACTTCCTTGCCGTCCTTGATGTTGTACGCGACGAGACGTCCGCGCACGCCGAACTCACCGCCCGAGATGCCGGTCAGCACCTTGTCGCCGAAAACGTGCGGCGCGTTGGTGTTGGTTTCGCCTTTCTTCGGATCGCCGTTCTGCGCGGTCCAGACGACGTCGCCGGTTTTGGCGTCGAGCGCGACGAGCTTCGTATCGGCTTGCTGGAGGAAGATCTTGCCGTCGCCATAAGCAAGGCCACGGTTGACCGTATCGCAGCACATCACCGAGATGACCTGATTGTCCTGCTTCGGCTGGTATTGCCAGATGAAGGTCTGATCCTTCAGGTTGATGGCGATGACCTTGTTGGGGAACGGCGAGTGGATATACATCGTGTCGCCGATGACGAGCGGCGAGCCTTCATGGCCGCGCAGCACACCAGTCGACATGGTCCAGGCAACCTGTAGCTTGCCGACGTTGTTTTCGTTGATTTGCTTGAGCGTGCTATAGCGGTGATTAGAGTAATCGCCCGCTTGCGCCGCCCAGTTCGAGGGATTCTTGATCAGGCTATCGAGTTGCGAGTCGGCCTGGGCCACATATGAATTCAGGCCAGCCGTCGCGACCACCGCCAGTCCAAGAACCAGGGTGCGTAAGTTCATGTCTCCTCCAGAATGGTGATGCCTCCGACCCAGGGATGACCACGCTACCGGGTGCATCGTGCGCGCCTTCAAATGCGGGTAACGAGTTGCGCCTCGTCCAGTACATAGCCGGACTCTTGCGTAGAGAGGCCAATTGCATATTCCATGCCGGTTTAACTCGCGCTGCTTTAAATCGGGAATTTGACGGGGGATGGTGTCGCAAGTGGACGGGTTCCTGTTGGGTGGCGACACATACTGTGTCAAATACGCGAAAAAATGAACGGCATGGAACACAGAAGCGGAACGCGTGACATGACGCGATGCAGCATGTTTTCTTTGGCGCATACTTGGCTGGTCGATTTCTTTTTTTGGAGGCTTCGCCATGGCTCAAGCCGAGAAGGTCTATTCCGACGAGGAGATCCAGCAGCGTCTGACCGGTGCGCTCAAGCATTGGTATGTGGAGGATGGCTGGCTCAGACGCAAGTTCAAGACCGAAAGCTGGAAAGGGACGCTCATGGTCGTCAATACCGTCGGGCATCTTGCCGAAGCGGCCTGGCATCATCCGGATCTGACCGTTTCTTATGCGTTTGTCATCGTCAAGCTCAAGACGCATTCCGCTAAGGGGATTACCGATAAGGATTTTGCTCTGGCTTCGAAGATCGAAGAGGTTATTCAGTGGCAACCTGGGAAGGAGGATGGGCCTCTTGAGGGCACGCCTTCCGATGATCAGCGGTTTCGGTATATCAAGTATGACGGGGGTTGATTTCGCCGGATCCCGTTAGCGTGTCGGTCTATTAGCACTGCCCCTCCCCGGGGCGGGGGTCACTTTCTTTGCTGCTGCAAAGAAAGTAACCAAAGAAAGCAGCTTCTCTTCGCCCGCGGTCACACGCAGTTTGGCCATGCTTGCCAGCCCGCCGTGGCCCTCGCCTAAGTGTCGCCCCCAAAGGACCAACCGGGCTTGGCTCGCGCACGGTCTGACACCTCGCGCCACATAACGAACGGGTTCAGCACGAAAGAGCATCGGCACAGCGCTACGCGCTGCCGTTGGGTATGCGAGGGAAACCATCGAAGAAGAAGCACCCGCGCCCCCGATTGACCCATCGGCCGCGAAGCGGGCTGGAGCTATTTCGTGCTGAACCCGTTCGTTATGTGGCGCGATGGCTCAGACCGTGCGCGGTCCAAGCCCTTGTCTGCTTGTGGGGGCACTCGCTACTGCCGGGCCATTCAGCCAATCGCCTGTGCCGCGGCCGGTGTGAAGTGCTTAGGCTGGGGAGAGCTGTTTCTTTGGTTACTTTCTTTGCAGCAGCAAAGAAAGTGACTGCCGCCCCGCACAGGGGCAGTGCCAATAGACCAATAAGAAAACGGGATCCGGCGACAAACCAAAAAACCAACTTGGTACAGGATTTGCCTATCCCATAGGCCTTAAAAAAAATCCGCCCCAAAGGAACCCCATCCGATGCCGACCTCCCCCGGAAGCCTCTCGCCCACGGCGATCACAGTCGAATCGCCATCGCGCCTGCATCTCGGCTTCATCGATCCGAACGGCTCCCTGGGCCGCGCATTCGGCAGCGTGGGACTCGCCATCGACGCACACGGCACGCGGATCACCGCGCGTCATGCGCCCGCATCGCGACGCACCGCGATTATCGAAGGCGCGGTCAGCGATGCCCAGCGCGAACGCATCGAACAGCATCTCGGGCAACTCGAAGCGGCGTTAGGCCAGGGCCCGGCAATCGACATCGAAGTACATGAAACACCGCGCCCCCACACGGGCCTCGGCTCCGGCACGCAACTGGCGCTGGCGCTCGGCACCGCATTCGCCCGCGTGCGAGGCCACGCAGCCACCACCGCCGACATCGCCAGAATCCTCGCACGCGGCGCACGTTCCGGCATCGGCATACATGGCTTCGATCACGGCGGCCTGATCGTCGACGGCGGACGCGATACGCGCAACGTGTTCTCGACCACACTGCCGCCGCTCATCGCACGCCAGCCCTTCCCGGATGCATGGCGCGTGCTGCTCATCGACGACACCTCGCGCGAAGGCCTCCACGGCGACGAAGAAAAGCGCGGCCTCGCATCGCTCGCGCCCTTCCCCGCGCCGCTCGCCGCGCATCTCGCCCATCTCGTGCTGATGCGCATCCTCCCCGCCGTCGCGGAAAGCGATTTCGACACCTACGCCGACGCCATCTCCGACCTGCAACAGACCATCGGCGAATACTTCGCGCCCGTGCAGGGCGGCGTGTTCGCCAGCCCCGCCGTCGCGCGCGCGCTCGAAGCCGTCGCCGCCGAGACGAAGGCGGGCATCGGCCAGACGTCGTGGGGTCCGGTCGGCTTCGCGTTCGTCGCGAGCGCACAGGACGCCGAACGCGCGCTCGCGGCCGCGCAACGCGTCTCGCCGGGCGTGCCGCTCACGTTCACCATCGCCGCGGGACGCAATCGCGGCGCGACGTGGCGCGCGGCCGATCATCGTCATCACGGCGCGAACGCTGCCTGAGCACGCGGCGCGCATCGACAGATTCAACTCGACACCCACACGCCCAACGAGTCCATCGCCATGCCCGAAGCCACCGAAAGACCCTACGTCCTGCACATGTTCACCAGCACGCCGCAAATGAGCCCGTTCGACGTGAACATGGCCGCCGACGCGGGCTATCAGATCCTCGTGCCCTACTGCAATGTCGATGAGGACAGCGTCGTGCAGCTCACGCAGGACGCGATCTTCTCGCGCGGGCCGAAGGGCGTGTCGCGCACCGGCATCTTCATCGGCGGACGGGACGTGATGCTCGCCGCCGACATGCTCGAAAAAGCCCGCAACGCGATGGTCCCGCCCTTCGAAGTCTCCGTATTCACCGATCCGAGCGGCGCGTACACCACGGCCGCCGCGCTCGTCGCGCTCGCGGAAAAGCATCTGCGCGCCGCGCATTCGGTCGATCTCGGCGGCAAGCGCGTGCTGATACTCGGCGGCACGGGCGCAGTCGGGCGCGTGGCGGCGGCGATGGCCGCATCGCTCGGCGCGGACGTCGCCGTCGCGAGCCATTCGAGCCAGTCGCGCGCGACGC
This sequence comes from Caballeronia sp. LZ029, assembly GCF_031451275.1. Lineage (NCBI taxonomy): Bacteria > Pseudomonadati > Pseudomonadota > Betaproteobacteria > Burkholderiales > Burkholderiaceae > Caballeronia > Caballeronia sp. LZ029. Next base: position 71,173 of record NZ_JARUXO010000004.1, on the reverse strand, counting down.
AGGTGAGCGACGAAATCAATCGCCGCTTCGATATCGCGACCTCGGGCGTCGCGACCGGCTCGCCCGATCAGTTGCATCGCGAGCTCGCGCGCGCGGAAGTGGTGTTCGCCACCGCCGTCGCGGGCGTGCAGGTGATGAAGTCCGCCGATCTCGCACACGCGAAGAACCTCCTGATCGCCGCCGATGTCAACGCCGTGCCGCCCGAAGGCATCGCCGGCGTCAACGTGATGGACGACGGCAAGCCGCTCGCGGGCGCGGCGCGCCAGGACGCCGTCGGCATCGGCGCGCTCGCGATCGGCAACGTGAAATATCAGGCCGAGCATCGGCTCTTTTTGCGTATGCGCACGGGCGGCAAGCCCGTTTATCTCGGCTTTCCGGAAGCATTCGACGAAGCCCGCGCGATCGTCGCCGGACAAAGCTCATGACACCCGCCGATGCCGCCCGCGCGCCGCGCGTCGCCGTCGCGGGACTGTCGGCGCGGCTCGTCGCGCAATCGGCGGCGCGCGCGGGGCTCAATGTCGTCGCGCTCGATATCTTCGGCGACCGCGACACGCGCGAGCACGCGGGCATGTGGTTCGATATCGGCGGCAATGGTCTGTCGATCGATCGCGCGCGTCTCTACGATGCGCTCGAACGCGCGGCGCGCCTGCCGCGTATGCTCGGCCTCATCGTGACGGGCGGCCTCGAATCGCTCGCGGGCGAACTCGCGCGCGCGCCGCGCGTGCCGCGTTTCATCGGCAACGGGGCGCAGGCGGCGGCGGTGCGCGATCCGCGGCGCTTTTTCGCGTTGCTCGACGAGGCGCACATCGCGCATCCGGACGTGCGCTACACGCCTCCCGACGATCGCCACGGGTGGCTCGTCAAGCGCTCCGACGGTTGCGGCGGCACGCATATCGAATGGGCCGATGAAGTCGGGCACTTACCCGCCGATGCGTATTTTCAGCGCCTCGCGCAAGGCCGTTCGATGTCCGCGCTTTTCGTCGCCGCGCATCGCGAGGCCACGGTGATCGGCTTTGCGGAGCAACTGACGGTCGCAGCGGGACGCCTGCCCTTCGTGCACGCGGGCTCGCTCGGGCCGGTGCGCTTGCCGCGTCAGATCGCGGCGCGCATCGTCGAGGCCATCGACAGAATTGTCTGGCAAACGGACCTGACCGGTCTCAACAGCATCGACTTCCTGCTCGACGGCGACACGTTCAGCGTGCTCGAAATCAACACGCGCCCGTCCTCGACGATGGCGCTTTACGAAGCCGCCTGGCCCGACGCGTGGCCGCGCGGATTGATCGGCGCGCATCTGGACGCGTGTCTGCACGGCGAGCTGCCGCACGCGCCCGACACGGCCGCGCACACGCCGACGCTTCATGCGGGGCAGCGCGTCGTGTTCGCGCACGAAGGCTTTACCGCATCGCCCGCGTTCAGCGACGCATGTTTCGACGACCCCGCGTGCCACGACGTGCCGCTCGTCGGCGCGCGCATCGATGTGGGCCAGCCGGTCTGCACGATGACCGTGTCCGCGCCCGCGTTCTCCGACTTGCGCGACGCGCTGGACCGCGAGCACGCGCGCCTCCTGCAACGCATCGACACTTTATCCAGACCATGACTTCAACTTTCCAGGCCGACGCCGCGATGAGCGTCAACGCATCGAGCGAGCGGCTCGTCGCGCGTCTCATCGACGATGCCGCGCGCCTTCACGTCGATGTGACGCGCACGGACGGCGGCACCGTGATCGTCGATGCAGGCGTGAACGCCAAAGGCAGCGCGGAGGCCGGCATCCTGATCGCGCGCATCTGCATGGGCGGCCTCGGGCGCGTGGCGCGGCGCGTTTCCCTCGATAGCGCGCCGCTCTGGCCGGTTTTCATCGAAGTGCATACGAGCAATCCGGTACTCGCCTGTCTCGCGAGCCAGTACGCGGGCTGGAGCCTTTCGGCGACCAAGGAACAGACGGGCGGCAAGAAATTCTTCTCGCTCGGTTCGGGGCCGGCGCGCGCGCTCGCGCGCAAGGAGCCGCTGTTCGACGAACTCGGTTATCGCGACCGGCACGATCGCGGCGCGCTCGTGATGGAGGTGGATCGTCTGCCGCCGCAGGTCGTCATCGACAAGGTGCTCAACGATTGCGGCCTCGCGCCGGAGCGTCTCGTGATCGCCGTGACGCCGACACAGTCTGTGGCGGGCACGGTGCAGGTCGTTGCGCGCGTCGTTGAAGTTGCGCTGCACAAGACGCACGTGCTGGGCGTCGATCTCGCGGAAATCGTCGAAGGCAGCGGCAGCGCGCCGCTTCCGCCGCCCGCGCCCGACGGCATTGCCGCTATGGGCCGCACCAACGACGCGATTCTCTACGGCGGCCGCGTGCATCTGACCGTGAAGGGCGATGCCGTCGCGAAGCGCCTTGCGGCCGAATTGCCGTCGTCGAATGCGCGCGACTATGGCCGTCCGTTCGCCGACATCTTCACGTCGTTCAACTACGACTTCTATCAGATCGACCCGGCGCTGTTCGCGCCCGCCGAAGTGTGGGTGTCGAGCCTGGAAAGCGGCGCGACATATCACGGCGGCAAGGTCGATAACGCGCTGCTGGAGAAGCAATGGAGCGCGTCATGAGCGTGCCGGCATTGCGTGTGGCGATCATGACCGACGAAACCGGCTGGCACACCGGCCGCCTCAAAAAAGCCTTCCGCGCGCGCGATGTGGAGGCGCGCTGCGTCGATCTCGCGGATTGCCGCATCGACACGACATGGAAGCCGCACGGCCTCGCGATTCCCGGCTTCGGTCACACGCTGCCCGATGCGGTATTGGTACGAGGCATCGCGGGCGGCACCTTCGAGCAGGTGACGCTGCGCCTCGGCATCCTGCACGCGCTGCGCGAATGCGGCGTGCCCGTCTATAACGATGCGCGCGCGATCGAGCGCAGCGTCGACAAATCGATGACGAGCTTCCTGCTCAATCGCTACGGCGTGCCGACGCCCGCGACGTGGGCCGGCGAATCCCCGGCACATGCGCAGCGCGTCCTGATGCGCGAAGCGGCCGCGGGCCGTCAGGTCGTGATGAAGCCGCTCTTCGGTTCGCAGGGCAAGGGGCTGAAGAAACCCGGCTTGAAATTGCCGTCGCTCAAGTCGTTCAGTCAGGTCGCCTATCTCCAGCGCTATGTCGATGCAGGCGCGCCCGGCTTCGACTGGCGCGTGCTCGTAATCGGCGGTCGGGCGGTGGCGGCGATGAAGCGCGTCGGCGGCGAGGACTGGATTCACAACTTCGCACGTGGCGCGCGCTGCGAGGCGGCGGAACTGTCGCCCGCGCTCGCGGACATCGCCGTGCGCGCGACGGCGGCGCTCGGGCTCGATTACGCGGGCGTCGATCTGATTGCCTCGGAGGGCGGGCGGCCGGTCGTGCTCGAAGTGAACGGCGTGGCGGCGTGGCGCGGCCTGCAAACGGTGACGCCGGTCGATATCGCGGCGCTCATCGTCGACGATCTGCTCGATCGCAAGCTGCCCGCATCGAAAGGCGCGCTCGCGCTCGCCAGCGGCAATGAACGCTTCTGACGCACCGCTCGCCGGGCGCGCGCGCACCGCGTTCCTGCGCGCGTGCCGCCTCGACGTCGAGACGAGAAAGCCCGGCAACGTGAGCGTCGCGAGCGCGGGGCACGGCATGACGTCGGCGCAATTCATCGCGAGCGCGGGCGCGGCGGCGGCGGGCCTCTTCACGCCGCATGCACGCGTGGGCGCGCGCATTCTCGACGCCGTGCGCCGCACCTTCGATGCGGCCGGCTGCAATACGAATCTCGGCATCGTGCTGCTCGCCGCGCCCTTGTGCGCCGCGCTGGAGTCTTTCGATGCGCACGAATCCGTCGATGCGGCGCGCTGGCATCGGGCGACGGAACGCGTGCTCGCGGAGCTGGACATCGACGATGCGCGCCTTGCCTATCGTGCGATTGCGCTCGCGAATCCGGGCGGCCTGGGCGACGCGCCCGAGCAGCCCGTCCACGCGCCGCCGACCGTGACCTTGCGCGCGGCGATGACGCTCGCGGCGGATCGCGACAGCATCGCGCGTCAATATGAGAACGGTTTCGCCGATGTATTCGGCGCGGCGGGCCCGGTCACGGCGTCGACGGAGCATCGCGCGATGCTCGACGCGTTCCTCGCGTTTCTCTCCGGCTGGCCCGATTCGCACATAGTGCGCAAGCAGGGCGTGGCGGTGGCGCAAAGTGTCACCCGCGACGCGGTGCGGCATCGCGCGAACTGGCGCTCGGCGGGCAGTCCTGTCGAATCGCCGGCGCTCGATGACTGGGATGCCGAACTGAAGGCGCGCGGCATCAATCCGGGCACGAGCGCGGACCTCGCGGTGGCGACGCTCTTTGTCGGGCTGGTGATATCGGCGATGAATGCATGAAGTCTGCCCGCGCGGACAAAAAATTGGCACGGAACATGTTAGGAGTTTCGCGGTTGAGCGGTCGGATCGGAACGCCGGCCGAACCGCGAGCCTTGCGCGGCTTTGATTCTTACCGTCGCGAGTCGAGAGCAAGTCGCTAGTCCCTGGAACCACACATCACTGGAGGAACAGCATGGCCAAGATCAACCGCGTCATGGTAGGAGAGTCGCTCGTCGGCGATGGCAACGAAGTCGCGCACATCGACTTGATCATCGGACCGCGAGGTTCCGCTGCCGAGACCGCGTTCTGCCACGCGCTCACGAACAACAAGGATGGCTTCACGTCGCTGCTCGCGGTGGTCGCGCCGAATCTCCTGACCAAGCCGAACACGATTCTATTCAACAAGGTGACGATCAAGGGCGCGAAACAGGCGGTGCAGATGTTCGGCCCGGCGCAGCGCGCGGTGGCGATGGCTGTCGCCGATAGTGTGGAAGGCGGCGTCATTCCCGCCGATGAAGCCGACGACCTGTTCATCTGCGTCGGCGTGTTCATCCACTGGGAGGCGGACGACGACCAGAAGATCCACGACTTCAACTATCAGGCGACGAAGGAAGCGCTCGCGCGTGCGGTGGCGGGCGAGCCGTCGGCGCAAGAGGTAGTATCGAAGAAGGGAACGATGTCGCATCCGTTCTCGCCGGACTGAAGCGGAGCGTGGCCGGTACGGAGCTGTTGTTTGCGTGCCGGCCGATCTGGATTAATACAACTACGAGGCTTATCGCATGACCCCACGTTGCTGCGCGTTGACGGTGCTCACCTGCCTCTCGCTGATTTCGCCGCTGTCGATCGCCGCGACGGGTACCGGGGGTGGCGCGCCCGCCAAGAGTCACGATTATCCGACCGAAGGGCGCGTGGAATATGTCCTCGGATGCATGGACGACAATGGGCACGATTTCGCCAACGTGTATAAGTGCTCTTGTGCGATCGACAAGATCGCTGAGGTGTTGCCTTATGACGACTACGTCGAGCAGTCTACGTTTTCTAAATACGCGGCTTTAGGTGGGGAAGGTGGGGCGGAGTTTCGTGTCGATCGGGCTAAGGCTCAGACCAGGAAGTTTCGCGAGTTGCAGAGGGATGCTTATAGGGCTTGCGGGATTCAGAAAGCTGCGGCGAAGTGATTTGGTTTGTTTTTGCCGGGTCCCGCGTTTCGTGAAATCCTGATTTCGCGTCGGTCTATTAGCGTTGCCCCTATGCGGGGCGGCAGTCACTTTCTTTGCTGCTGCAAAGAAAGTAACCAAAGAAACAGCTATCCCCAGCCTAAGCACTTCACACCGGCCGCGGCACAGACGATTGGCCTAATGGCCCGGCAGTAGCGAGTGCCCCCACAAGCAGACAAGGGCTTGGACCGCGCACGGTCTGACACATCGCACCACAGAACAAACTGGTTCAGCACCAAATAGCTCCGGCCCGCTTCGCGGCCGATGGGTCAATCGGGTGCGCGCGCGCTTCTTCCTCGACGGTTTCCCTCGCATACCCAACGGCAGCGCGTAGCGCTGTGCCGAAGCTCTTTGGTGCTGAACCAGTGCGCTAAAACATTTGGTGCGGCAGACCGTGCGCGAGCCAAGCCCGATTGGGCCTACGAAGGCGACACTTAGGCGAGGGCCACCGCGGGCTGGCAAGCATGGCCAACGTGCGTGTGACCGCGGGCGGTGAGAGGCTGCTTTCTTTGGTTACTTTCTTTGCAGCAGCAAAGAAAGTGACCCCCGCCCCGGGGAGGGGCAGTGCTAATAGACCGACACGAACACGGGACCCAGCGACCAAAACCAAAACGTCACCCCGGCACATACCCCCGCCCAATCCATGCAAGACTAACGGACCCACCCCCACCCCCACCCCGACCATCGACAACACCCCGTCGCCGCTCGATCACAACCCCCACAGCCTCGACATCATCAAACTTCGCGGGCTTGGCAAGCTCGACCCGCACCCAATGCGCGCCAAAATCCGCGATGACCAGTTGCGCGATGCGCTCCGCCAGCGCCTCAAGCAACTGCAACCCATGCGACGCAAGCAGCGAAAGAATCGCCTCCCGCACTGCCGCATAATTCACCGTATCTTCGATCCGATCGGTCACGCAAGCGCGAATCGAGGGCACGCCAATCGCGAGACTGAGCCGCACCGGCTGCGGATCATGCAGCTCGCTCGTATCGATGCCGATAACGGTCTGCCCCGTGAGTCCCTCGATATACACGATATCCATCGCACCGCCCGCACGCCCATCGGCAATAGCAGGTTGCGGCGCAACATAAACAGCTTCGCGAATCGGTTCGAATCGGCCCATATGCTCATCGCCGCGCAAAGCGGCCCTAAAGAACCTCCGACGCCCATCGCCGAAGTCATCCGTAAGCTGCAAGCAAAAACCGGGCAAGTTCGCCCTACTCTATGCGACTACTTATTGAACCTACGCGTCTAAGGATGTAAAGTTTTTGAGAACCGGGCCGGATCGGGTCCCAGACAGCACCTGAACCATCCCGACCACCCGGCCACGAGGCGCGCCTGCGAGCGGAAATATCCGCGAAATCGAAACAGGCAGAGAAAGCCGCAGCGCCAGCGTAAAACACAACAGATTCGGCGCCGGACGGCCGCGCGACACGCGCGCACCGGAACGCGGCGCAACGGAGACTTGCCCCCATGTCGTCGCTTGCTGACGTAGACACGCATGTCCGGGAAGTGCTGAACATCGTCAATAATCCGCTGGCCGCACGCCGCGCCAGCGATTCGGTCGCGCAATCGTGGCTGCGGTGCCTCACGGAATTCAGGCTCGATCCGGGCCGCTTCGTCATGCCGCCCGTGCTCACGCAGCACGAGCTCAACGATCGCCGCGAAGCCGCGACCGATCTCATCGCGTGCTCGAAGCTGGAAATGACGACCTTGTATCAGCAGCTCGCCGACCCGGAACTCGCCGTCGTGCTCGTCGATGCGGACGGCGTCATCGTGCATCAGGTGTCGTCGGTGCCGTTCGGCGAAGCGGTCGCGGCCGATGGCCTGCGCGTCGGCGCGCTGTGGAGCGAGCGCGAAGCCGGGACCAACGGCATGGGCACGTGCCTCATCGAGCGCGATTGCATCGCCGTATGCCAGCACGAGCACTTCTATCCGCGCTATACGTCGCTCACCTGCTCGGCCGCGCCGATCTTCGACGAACGCGGCACCGTCGTCGGCGTGCTCGACGTGACGAGCCGCTCGAAGCTCCTGCAACAGCATTCGCTCGTGCTCGTCGGCATGTCGCGACAGATGATCGAAAATCGTCTGATCGATGCGCGCTACCGGCACGCGAACATGATCCACTTCCATAGCCGCCCCGAGTTCGTCGGCACGCTGCACGCGGGCAAGCTCGCCGTCAGCGACGATGGCGTCGTGCTCGCCGCAAGCCGCAGCGCGCTCTTCCAGCTCGATCTGCGCTCGCCGGCCGAATTGTGCGGCAAGCGCATCGAGGAAGCGTTCAATGCATCGCTCGAGGACATGATCGCGCGCAGCATCCGCGGCTCGTTCCATCCCGTGACGGTCTATAGCGCGAAGGCGAACAGCCGCTTCTTCCTCACCGCGCAGACGCCGCGCGAAGGCGGCAGCGGCGCGACGCGCATCCTGATGAACGATCCCGTCTCGCGCGACCTGTCCGCGCCCGCCGCGCGCCCGAAGGCGCCGAAGAAGGACATGCGCGAGACCGCCACGGCCGGCCGTCTCGACAAGCTCGCGCATCTGGAATTCGGCGATCCGCGCATGGCGTCGCAAATCCAGCTCGCGGCGCGCGTGATCCAGCGCAAGATTCCGATCATCCTTCGCGGCCAGACCGGCACCGGCAAGGAAGTGTTCGCCAATGCGCTGCACAGCATCAGCCCGAACGGCACGGGTCCGTTCGTCGCGGTGAACTGCGCGTCGCTGCCGGAGAATCTGATCGAAAGCGAGTTGTTCGGTTATCGCGCGGGCGCATTCACCGGCGCGCAGCGCGAAGGACGGCGCGGCAAGATCGTGCAGGCGAACGGCGGCACGCTCTTTCTCGATGAAATCGGCGACATGCCGCTCACCTTGCAGGCGCGTCTGCTGCGCGTGCTCGAAGAGCACGAAGTCACGCCGCTCGGAGCGGAAACCATCGTGAAGGTGGATTTTCAGTTGATCAGCGCGAGCCACCGCAATCTCGTCGAACTCGTGCAGACGGGCATGTTCCGCGAGGACCTGTATTACCGGCTGAACGGGATCGAGATCAATCTGCCGCCGCTGCGCGAACGCGCCGATGCGCTCGCGCTCATCGCGCATATTCTCGAAACCGAATCCGACGATCCCCCCGCGCTCTCCGCCGAAGCGCGGCAGGCGCTGCTGTCGTATCCGTGGCCGGGCAACATCCGCCAGTTGCGGCATGTGCTGCAAATGGCGATCGCGCTCTGCGACGGCCCTGAGATCCGCTGCGCGCATCTGCCGGCGGAGATCGTGAACGGCGCCGCACCGATCGCGCAGACTACGGCGCGCGCACCGGTTGCGCCGGCGCCGCATCTGACCGAAGACGCCGATACATCGTCGCTCAACGCCATTCAGGTGAAGGAGCGCGAGACCGTGCTGCAATTGCTCGACGAGCATCGCTGGAACGTGAGCAATGTCGCGAAAGTGCTCGGCATCAGCCGCAATACGCTGTACCGGAAGATGCATCGCCTGCATATTCGCCTGTCGCACGACACGCCCGACGCATGACGGAACCCACGCCCGCCCGCCGGCTCGACGAGTTCAAGCCCGACGCGCGCTTCGCGTGGTGCGTGACCGGCTCCGGCCATATGCTGGAGGAGTCGATCGCGCTTGCACGGCAGCTTCCCAGCGTCGATCTGTTTCTATCCGCTGCCGGCGAGGAGGTTTTGCCGCTCTACGGCTGGACGCTCGCCAAGCTGCGCGAGCACTTCAAGGTGTTTCGGGACAACAGCGCGAGCAGCGTGCCCGTCGGCATGATCTATCACGGCGAATATCACACGGTCGTGATCGCGCCCGCGACGAGCAATACCGTCGCCAAATGTGCGTTAGGCATCTCCGACACCTTGCCCACCAATCTCTATGCGCAAGCCGGCAAGCAATGCGTGCCGGGCATCGTATTCGCATGCGATACCGCGCCGAGCGTCATCACGCAGACCCCGCACGAATGGGTCGAAGTGAGGCCGCGCGCGATCGAGTTCGAGAACGTCGAGCGGCTCGCGCGCTTCGCGCATACCACCGTGGCCCGCTCGCTCGACGATCTCAGGGCCGCGCTCGATCAACGCCTGTCGGACCTGAAGCTCGCATGGAACACATCGTCTTCCTGACGGGGCGGCTCGCGCAGTTGAGCCTTCATCAGGTACTCGAAAGCATCGCGCCCGCCGCCGCCGGATCGCCCTTCACGTGGGAAGTCCGCGAGATCGGTCTGCAGGTCGCGGGACTGATGACCGCCGACATGATCCGTCGACGCGTCGAAACGCCTTTGAGCGAACGCACGAGCCGCATGATCGTGCCTGGCCGATGCCGTGGCGATCTCGATGCCCTCACCGCCCATTACGGCGTGACGGTCGAACGCGGCCCCGAGGAAGTGAAGGACTTGCCGCAGTTTTTCGGGCGCGAGGCGCGGCATGTGGACCTGTCGCGGTACGAGACGGAAATCTTCGCGGAGATCGTCGATGCGCCGCGCCTCGATCTCGACGGCATCGCGGCGCGCGCGCGCGAATACAAGCGTCAGGGCGCCGATGTAATCGATGTCGGCTGCCTGCCGGAGACGGCCTTTCCGCATCTCGAAGATGCGGTTGCGATGCTGAAGGAGCAAGGCTATCGCGTGAGCGTCGATTCGATGCGCGACGAAGAGCTCGTGCGCGGCGGACGCGCGGGCGCGGACTACGTGATGAGCCTCAACGCCGACACGTTGTGGATCGCGGATGAAATCGCCTCGACGCCGATTCTCGTGCCGCGCGAACCCGCCGATGTCGCCTCGCTCGATGCCGCCATCGAAGCGATGACGAAGCGCGGCCGACCCTTTCTCGCCGACCCGATTCTCGATCCGATTCCGTTCGGGCTCGCGGCGTCCATCGCGCGTTACGTGTCGTTGCGCGAACGCTATCCCGATGTGCCGATCATGATGGGCGTCGGCAACGTGACCGAGCTGACCGAGGCGGACACGAGCGGCATCAACGCGGTGCTGTTCGGCATGGCGGCGGAATTGCGCATCGCTGCCGTGTTGACGACTTCGGTGAGTCTTCATGCAAGGCGCGCCGTTCGCGAAGCCGATGTCGCGCGCCGCGTGATGCATGCCGCACGCGAAACGCAGACGCTGCCCAAAGGCATTTCCGCCGATCTGTCGGCGCTGCATGCGAAGCGGCCTTTTCCGTACGATGCCGACGAGATCGCCGCCCTCGCCGCCGCGATACGCGATCCGAATTTTCGCGTGCAGGTATCGGCGGATGGCATTCATGTCTATAACCGCGATGGTCATCATGTCGCGATCGATCCGTTCGCGCTCTATCCCGAGCTCAAGGTCGAGAACGATGGCGGTCATGCGTTCTATCTCGGCGTGCAGCTTGCGCGCGCGGAGATCGCCTGGCAGCTAGGCAAGCGCTTCGATCAGGATCAGCCGCTCGACTGGGGATGCGAAGTCGATCGGCCGGACGAGGATCTGATGGCGTGGCATGCGCCCGGCAGCACGAAAAAGAAGAGCTAGGGCTTCCATTTGATCGAGCATCCGAGCGCCGGGTATTGCGCCTCGGGCGCTTCGCCGTTTGCGGCTATCGCGCGCATCGCTTCGAACAGATCGCGGCGCGCGTCGGGCAAGGCTTCCTTGCGCGATGCGTCGATCCGCCCGCGATATCTCAACCGCAGATCGCGGTCGAAGCCGAAGCATTCCGGCGTGCAGACCGCGCCGTAGGCTCGTGCGATCTCCTGCGTTTCATCGTGCAGATAGGGGAACGGGAGGTTCCATTCTTTCGTGAGCGCGACCATGCGATCGAATGCATCGTCGGTGTAGACGGTCGCGTCGTTCGAATTGATGCCCGCCACGTTGACGCCGATTTCCTTCAGCGCCTGCGCATCGCGGATCAGATTCGGCATCGCGGCCTTCACGTAAGGGCAGTGATTGCACATGAACACGATGACGAGACCGTTCGCGCCCTTCAGCGAGTCGGGCGTGTAAGTCTGGCCGTCGGTCGCGGGCAGCTTGAACGCGGACGCTGTCGCGCCGAGTTCCGCGGTCGGAGATTCTGTGGGCATGAGATAGCTCCCAATTTGCTGGGTTGGCCGTTCGGCATATTGGCGGGTAGGTCGGACTCGGATAGCATGGAAACTCTTGTTAGTTATCCGGAGTAATCGTGTATATCTTTAGTGTCGAAGAAGCGCAGAAGGACTTGCAGAAGGTGCTGGAACTGGTGGCGCAGGGGAAAGAAGTTGCTATCGGCGGTGAGCATCCGGCATTGCTACGCCGCGTTAAGGCTGTCGGAAATCTCTCCCATGGCGATCCCGAAGCGGTGGGCTCAATGATCATCGGATACGTCGACGACGAAAGCGTGCTTGAAGATGACTTGGTCAAACCCTTACCCGACGACATCAATGCGGAGTTTTACAAACCCCGGATCTACGACGCCGATCCTGCGCCCAAGAGCCGATGATTCGCTTACTGCTCGATACACACGTCTACATCTGGAGTGTTGCGAAGGACCGCAGAATGCCGACCGACTTTCGCGAGCTAATCGCCGAGGCCGACCAGGTTTTCGTGAGCACGGCCAGCATCTGGGAACTGTCGATCAAGTCCGCACGCGGCAAACTGGAGCCAAACGGCGAACGCGCGATCGACGAACTGGACGATCAGCCGGTCATCGTGCTTCCGGTCCAACTCAAACATGCTCTCGCAGTGCGAAACATGCCTGATCTGCATCGCGATCCGTTCGACCGTCTGTTAGTCGCGCAGGCGCGAACGGAAGTGCTCAGATTTCTGACAGTCGACAGCGAACTCTCCGAATACCTTGACGCCACGATCCCCGCCTGACCCAGCGCCGCCCGTCCCAAACCAACGAGCGGCGCTCCCTCAGTGATATCGCTTCGCCATCGCCTCCAGCGCCATCGGCCTAATCCGATCCCCGTGTCCCGCGCACCCGAACGCCTCGAATCGCTCGATACACAAGTCCCGCGCCGCCGCCGTCGCCGCTTTCAGCGCATGCCGGGGATCGAACTCCGACTTCGCCGACGCCATCGCCCTGCGCATCGCGCCGGTCATCGCGAGGCGGATATCCGTGTCGATGTTCACCTTCCTCACGCCGTTCGCGATGCCGCGCCGAATTTCCTCCACCGGCACGCCGAACGTCGCCGGAATTTCGCCGCCGTGCTCGCGAATGATCGCAAGCCATTCCTGCGGCACCGACGAAGACCCGTGCATCACGAGATGCGTGTCCGGAATGCGCGCGTGAATCTCGGCGATGCGATCGATCGCGAGGATATCGCCCGTCGGCTGACGGCTGAACTTGTACGCGCCGTGCGAGGTGCCGATGGCGATCGCGAGCGCATCGATGCCCGTCGCTTCGACGAACGCCCGCGCTTCGTCGGGGTCGGTCAGCAATCGATCGTGACTCAACGTACCTTCCGCGCCGACGCCATCTTCCTCGCCCGCGCGCCCCGTCTCCAGCGATCCGAGACAGCCCAGCTCGCCTTCCACCGACACGCCCACGGAATGCGCCGCCTCCACGACGCGCCGGCTCACCTCCACGTTGTACTCGTACTCGGCGGGCGTTTTCTGATCGGGCATGAGCGAGCCATCCATCATCACCGACGTGAAGCCCGAGCGTATCGCCTGCTGGCAAACGGACGGGCTCGCGCCATGATCCTGATGCAGGACCACCGGAATATCCGGATGCGCCTCGACGGCCGCAAGCACCAGATGCCGCAGATACGGCTCGCCCGCATACTTGCGCGCGCCCGCCGACGCCTGCAGGATCACCGGGCTCTTCGTCGCCTCGGCCGCCTGCATGATCGCGTGAACCTGCTCCATGTTGTTGACGTTGAAGGCCGGCACGCCGTAAGCGTGCTCCGCCGCGTGATCCAGCAACTGTCTCAATGCGATGAAAGCCATCGTGATGTCTCCATGCAGGGTGCGAAAATTCAGGCCGCCACGCGGCGCGCTTCATCGACGAGCGCCGCGGTCGTCACGCCGAAGTGCGCGAACAATTCGCTCGCGGGCGCGGATTCGCCGAAGCGATCGATGCCGATCACGCCGCCTTTCAATCCGACGTACTGCCGCCAGAACGCCGTGACGCCCGCCTCGATGGCGACACGCGGCACGCCTTCGGGCATCACGCGTTCACGCCACACTTTGCACTGGCGATCGAACACGGTCGTCGATGGCATCGACACGACACGCGCGAGAATGCCCTCTTCCTTCAGCGGCTCGACGGCCGCGAGCGCAAGCGCCACTTCCGAGCCGGTCGCGATCAAGACGACGCGGCGCGCATCGCGTTCGCATGTCGATGGCCAGTCGAGAAGTACGTAGCCGCCGCGCTCGATGCCATCGATCTGCGCTTCATCGCGCTGCACGAAGGGCAGGTTCTGGCGCGACAGCAGTAGACACGAAGGCCGGTCGCGCTCGACCGCGCTCACCCATGCCTGCATCGTTTCGACCGTATCGCAGGGACGCCATACGTCGAGGCCCGGAATCATGCGCAGGGTCGCGGCATGTTCGATCGGCTGATGCGTCGGACCGTCTTCGCCAAGGCCGATCGAATCGTGCGTAAAGACGAACACCACGCGTGCTTTCATGAGCGCGGCCATACGCAGCGCGTTGCGCGAGTAGTCGGAAAACGTGAGGAAGGTTCCGCCGAACGGCAGATAGCCGCGATGCAGCGCGACGCCGTTCAGCACCGCACTCATGCCGAACTCGCGCACGCCAAAGCGGATGTAGTTGCCCTTCTCGGGCGCTGCGCTCACATCCACCGCATCCTTCCAGCGGGTGAGATTCGATCCGGTCAGATCGGCCGAGCCGCCCAGCAGTTCGGGCAACGCGCGCGCAAGGCCTTCGATTGCGAGTTGCGATGCCTTGCGCGTCGCGATTGTTTGCCGCGCGCGATCCGCATCGCGCACGAGCGCATGCGCCATATCACGCCAGTTCGCGGGCAGCGCGCCGCGCACACGACGCTCGAACTCGGCGGCCTCATCCGGAGACACACGACGATACGCGTCCATGCGGCGATTCCACGCTTCCTGCGCGGTCGCGCCCGCCTCGCGGGCGTCCCAAAGCGCGCGAACCGATGACGGAATCTCGAAGGGCGCATGCGTCAAGTCGAGCGCGCGGCGCGTCGCTTCGACTTCGTCGGCGGGAAGCGGCGCGCCGTGCACGTCGTGCGTGCCGGCCATGCTGGGCGCGCCCAGGCCGATCACCGTCTTGCAGCAGATCAAGGTCGGACGATCCGACTCGCGCGCTTCCTGCAACGCGCGCGACACGTCTTCGACATCGTGGCCATCGACCGCGCGCACGACTTGCCAGCCGTACGATTCGAAGCGCTTCGGGGTGTCGTCGGTGAACCAGCCATCGACATGGCCATCGATCGAAATGCCGTTGTCGTCATAGAGCACGGTGAGCTTGCCGAGCCGCAACGTGCCCGCGAGCGACGCCGCTTCATGCGACACGCCTTCCATCAGACAGCCATCGCCCACGAAAACATACGTGCGATGATCGACGATCTCATGCCCCGGCCGATTGAATTCGCGCGCGAGCAGAGCCTCGGCGAGCGCCATGCCGACCGCATTCGTCAGGCCCTGACCGAGCGGCCCGGTCGTCGTTTCGACGCCGGGCGTCACGCCCACTTCAGGATGCCCCGGCGTCTTGCTGCCCATCTGGCGAAAGCGCCTGATCTCGTCGATGGACAAGTCATAGCCGCTCAGATGCAGCAGCGCATAGAGCAGCATCGAGCCATGACCGTTCGACAGCACGAAGCGGTCGCGATCCGGCCAGTCCGGATCGGCGGGATTGTGCTTCAGATGACGCGCCCACAGCGCGACCGCGATCTCCGCCATGCCCATCGGCATGCCGGGATGCCCGGAGTTCGCCTGGCTCACGGCATCGACGGCGAGCATGCGCAGCGCATTCGCCATCTGTCGCGTATCGGGTGAGCGATGAAGTCTGGGCAAAGCTTCAGCGACGGCATTCATGAGATGCCTCCTTTGATACAAGATGAGAAATCTTTCTAGGCGCGCGCGCGTCGGTCGCGTAGTTGCAGAATCATCGGCGTGAAGATGAGCTGCATCGCGAGACCCATCTTGCCGCCGGGCACGACGATCACATTCGGCCGCGACATGAACGAGTCGTGCAGCATCGTCAGCAGATAGGGAAAGTCGATGCCCTTCGGCTTCGCGAAGCGGATCACGACGAAGCTCTCGTCAGGCTGCGGAATCTCGCGCGCGGTGAACGGGTTCGACGTATCCACGGTCGGCACGCGCTGAAAATTCACATGCGTGCGCGAGAACTGCGGACAGATGTAGTTCACGTAATCGGGCATGCGGCGCAGGATCGTATCGACTACGGCCTCGTGCGAATAACCGCGCATCGTCTGGTCGCGATGCAGCTTCTGAATCCATTCGAGATTGATGATCGGCACGACGCCGACGAGCAGATCCGCATGGCGCGCGATATCGACCTTGTCGGTGACGGCGCCGCCGTGCAGGCCCTCGTAGAACATCATGTCGGTGCCTGGCGTGACGTCCTCCCACGGCGTGAAGGTGCCCGCGTCCTGTTTGTACTGCGCGCCTTCGCCTTCATCGTGCACGTAGTGGCGAAACTGGCCGCCGCCCGTGCGGCCGTAGGTATCGAACAAGGATTCGAGTTCTTCGAGCAGATTCGCTTCCGGCCCGAAGTGGCTGAAATTGACGCGGCCGTCGCGCTCGCTCTGCTTCATCGCTTCGCGCATGCCGAGACGATCGTAACGATGAAACGCATCGCCTTCGACGATCTGCGCATTGATTTTTTCGCGCCTGAAGATATGCGTGAAGCTCTTCATGACGGTGGTGGTGCCGGCGCCGCTGGAGCCGGTCACCGCGACGATCGGATGCTTGACTGACATGCGCTGCCTCCCTGGTGTTTATGTAATGAGCGCTGTTTCAGATGCGTTTCTACGCTTCCGTCTCCGGCAGGAACAATGAACGTTCCTTGAACAGCGGCGACGTGAACGGCTTGTCCTCGCCGCGATCGTATTCGCCGTGATAGCGCTGAATGCGTTCGACTTCATTGCGCGAGCCGAGAATCACCGGCACGCGCTGATGCAATGCTTCGGGTTCGACATCGAGAATGCGCTCGCGTCCCGTGATCGACAGCCCGCCCGCCTGCTCGACGATGAAGCTCATCGGGCTCGCTTCGTAGAGCAGACGCAGGCGTCCTTCCATCTCGGGCGTCTTGAAGTCGCGCGGGTACATGAACACGCCGCCGCGCATGAGGATGCGATGCACTTCCGCGACCATCGACGCGATCCATCGCATGTTGAAGTCCTGCGCGCGGCAACCCGTGCGGCCATCCTTGCATTCCTGCACGTAGCGGCGCACGGGCGGTTCCCAGAAGCGCTCGTTCGAAGCGTTGATCGCGAACTCGCACGAATCCTCGGGAATGCGGATATCGGAATGCGTGAGCACGAAATTGCCGACATCGCGTTCCAGCGTGAAACCGTGCGTGCCGTTGCCGACGGAGAGCACGAGCATCGTCGATGGTCCGTAGATCGCATAGCCCGCCGCGACCTGTTCGCGTCCGGGGCGCAGAAACGATGCGTCGTCCGGCGGGCCGCTTTCATCGCCGACGCGTCTGAGCACGGAGAAGATCGAGCCGACCACGCCGTTGATATCGATGTTCGACGAGCCATCGAGCGGATCGAACGCGAGCAGATACTCGCCGCGCGGATACGGCTCGGGAATCGCATAGACGCGCTCCATCTCTTCCGACACCATGCCCGCGAGCAGACCGTCCCACTCGCAGTGTTGCAGGAAGATATCGTTGGTCACGAGGTCGAGCTTCTTCTGTTCCTCGCCATGCGTGTTGACCGATTGCGCCGAGCCGTGCTGTCCGCCCAGCGCGCCGCGCGTCAATGCGGCGGCGATCGTCTTGATCGATGCGGCCACGTCGATGAGAAGCGCGGACAGGCCGCTCGCGGCTTCCGGACCCGGCTTGCGGTCCAGCGTGTCGATCAGGAACTTCGATAAGGTCGTGCGTCCATCCTGCATCGCGCTCTCCTTTTGCGTCATGAATCGGTGAACACACGGCTCGCGCGGATATCGCTCGCGTCGAGTTGCATCAATGCATCGGCGTCGGCGATGGCGCTGCCGTTTTCGGCGGCGG
Organism: Caballeronia sp. LZ029; assembly: GCF_031451275.1. NCBI lineage: Bacteria > Pseudomonadati > Pseudomonadota > Betaproteobacteria > Burkholderiales > Burkholderiaceae > Caballeronia > Caballeronia sp. LZ029. The sequence goes on along the minus strand of NZ_JARUXO010000004.1, from coordinate 53,475 downwards.
CGAACAGACGATTCGCCTGACGCAGGCGGGCGCGATCCAGCGCATTGCGCACCGAGCGCGCGTTGGCGAAGTTCGGCTGTCTGATGCGATGCGCGAGATACGCTTCGAAGGCGCGGCGCGCGTCTTCGTCGAAGCGATAGTGCATGTCGGTCAGCATGTGCTCGGCGATTTGCAGGAGTTCGTCGGGCGCATAGTCCGGAAATACGAGGTGATGCGCGATGCGCGAGCGGAAGCCCGGATTGCTGTGAAAGAACGTTTCCATGCGCGACTCGTATCCCGCGAGAATCACGACGAGATCGTCGCGCTGGTTCTCCATCGTCTGCAGCAGTATTTCAATGGCTTCCTGCCCGTAATCGCGCTCGTTCTCCGGGCGATACAGGTAGTAGGCCTCGTCGATGAAGAGCACGCCGCCCATCGCACGCTTGAGCACTTCGCGGGTTTTGGGCGCGGTATGGCCGATGTACTGGCCGACCAGATCGTCGCGCGTCACCGAAACGAGATGATTGCGCCGGATATAGCCGAGCCGATGCAGCACCTGTGCCATGCGCAGCGCAACCGTGGTTTTGCCGGTGCCGGGATTGCCCGAGAAGCACATGTGCAGCGTGGGCGCACCCGATGCGATACCGAGCGTCTTGCGGGCGCGCTCGACGAGCAGATGCGCGGCGATCTCGCGGATGCGCGTCTTGACGGGCGCGAGGCCGATGAGATCGCGATCCAGTTCCGCCAGCACTTCGCCGATGCGCGATTCGCGGTAGAGCGCCATCAGGTCGGCTGTGGTTTGAAGCGGCGCTTCTTCTTCGAGCGTGGCTGCGGCGCTCATGATGTCTTCTCCTCATCAATAGCGCTCGCCGCTCGGGCGATCGGTTGCGTAGGTGCGGATTGCGTAGCGCTGGACGCGGTTTTTGTCGTCCTGGCGTTCGAGGCGGAAGCCTCGTTCTTGCTCGGGGCGGTTCACCATGAACGACAGACGCATCGTTTCGAAACCGCGCACCGAGTCGAAGGCATTCACCTTGATGTAGTGGTTCGGATACGTTTTGCGGCATTCGTTTACTTCCATCAGCACGCCGGCGGCATCGCGGAGGTCGAACATCGGTAAGCCCCACATTTCCCAATACGTGTTGCGGGGATGGGGATCGTCGGTGTATTCCACTGAGCATGACCAGCCCTGGTCTAGGGCGTAGTTGATTTGTTTGGAGATTTCCTCGTCCGTAAGCGGGGGCAGGAAGGAGAATGTTCCTTGGGTTATGTTCATTTCGGCATCCTTATCGTTTGCTTATGCGTTTGTAGAATCCTGATTTCGTGTCGGTCTATTAGCACTTCCCCTCCCCGGGGCGGGGGTCACTTTCTTTGCTGCTGCAAAGAAAGTAACCAAAGAAACAGCTATCCCCAGCCTAAGCACTTCACACCGGCCGCGGCACAGACGATTGGCTGAATGGCCCGGCAGTAGCGAGTGCCCTCGTAGGTCTCGCGGGGCTTGGACCGCGCACGGTCTGACTCATCGCGCCGCCTGCTTCACTGGTTCAGCACCAAATAGCTCCGGCCCGCTTCGCGGCCGATGGGTCAATCGGGTTTGCACATGCTCCTTCTTCGTCGGTTTCCTTCGCATACCCCACGGCAGCGCGAAGCGCTGTGCCGAAGCTATTTAGTGCTGAACCAGCGCGCTAAAACTTCTAGCGCGTCAGACCGTGCGCGATCCAAGCCCGAGCGGGCCTGTGAGGGCGACACTTAGGCGAGTGCCGCCTGCGGCTGGCAAGCATGGCCAACGTGCGTGTGACCGCGGGCTTAAACGAGCTGCTTTCTTTGGTTACTTTCTTTGCAGCAGCAAAGAAAGTGACTGCCGCCCCGCACAGGGGCAGTGCTAATAGACCGACACGAACACGGGATCCAGCGACAAAAAACCTAAGCCACCGAAGCAGTAACAGCAAAATCCGGCGTATCCGTCGAAGCATAGTTGAAGGTCACATCGCGCCAGGTATCGAGCGCCTGCTTCAACGGTGTACACCCCCGCGCCGCGGCCTCAAGAATCTCCGGCCCTTCATTAGCAATATCGCGCCCTTCATTCCGCGCCTTCACCATCGCTTCGAGCGCAACGCGATTGGCCGTCGCACCGGCCTGAATACCCTGCGGATGCCCGATCGTGCCGCCGCCGAATTGCAGAATGCAGTCATCGCCGAAGAGATCGAGCAGTTGATGCATCTGTCCAGCGTGAATACCCCCCGATGCAACCGGCATCACCTTGCGCAAACCCGCCCACGGTTGATCGAAGAAAATCCCGCGCGACAGATCCGGCTCGTTGCGCGCGTCGCGGCACACGTTGTAATAGCCCTGCACCGACAATGGATCGCCTTCCAGCTTGCCCACCGCCGTGCCCGCATGCGCATGATCCACGCCGGCCATGCGCAGCCACTTCGCGATCACGCGAAACGAAATGCCGTGATTGCGCTGCCGCGTGTACGTGCCATGCCCCGCGCGATGCAGATGCAGGATCATGTCGTTGCGACGCGCCCATTTCGACATCGACTGAATCGCGGTCCAGCCGATCACCAGATCGATCATCACGATGCACGAGCCCAGTTCCTTGGCGAATTCGGCGCGCTCGTACATGTCTTCCATCGTGCCGGCCGTCACATTCAGGTAATGGCCCTTCACCTCACCGGTTTCGGCCTGCGCGCGATTCACGGCTTCGATCGCAAAGAGATAGCGGTCGCGCCAGTGCATGAAGGCCTGCGAGTTGATGTTCTCGTCGTCCTTCAGAAAGTCGAGACCGCCTTTCAGTCCTTCATACACGACACGTCCATAGTTCTTGCCGGATAAGCCGAGCTTCGGCTTCACGGTCGCGCCGAGCAGCGGCCGCCCGTATTTATCGAGCCGCTCACGTTCGACGATGATGCCCGTCGGCGGCCCCTGGAACGTCTTCAGATACGCAACCGGAATGCGCATGTCCTCCAGACGCAGCGCCTTCAGCGGCTTGAAGCCGAACACATTGCCGATGATGGACGCCGTCAGGTTCGCAACCGATCCTTCCTCGAAGAGATCCAGCTCGTAGGCGATGTACGCGAAGTACTGCGGCTCGTCGGCGCGTGCGTTCGGCACGGGTTCGACGCGATACGCCTTCGCGCGATACATGTCGCACGCGGTGAGGCGATCGGTCCACACGACGGTCCACGTCGCCGTCGACGATTCCCCCGCGACGGCGGCGGCCGCTTCCTCCGGCTCGACGCCCGCTTGCGGCGTGATGCGAAAGAGCGCGATCACGTCCGTCTCCTTCGGCGTGTAGTCGGGCTGCCAGTAGCCCATCTCGCGATACTTCATGACGCCGGCCGCATAGCGCGAGCGCGGATCGGACGGATTGCGCGCCGCCTCGACGGCGGCCTTGCTGAAGTCGTTCATTCCGTTTCCTCGACAGTGAGATGAGAGTGACGTGCGCCCCGATGTCTGAAGCGACCGTCGCGCTTGTGTTGCCCGCTGTGATTCCAGACTACGCACTGACCGAGAGGAAAGGAAGTCACGAATAACTTGCCGGACCATAAGCGATGCCTTAGTCGGGATTAGCCCTGATGCGTTTGTGGCTGCGCGAGTGGGACACTTTGTTCTGATTTCGTCACAGTCGGCGCTCACGATGAGCGAGCCGCGTTCTTCGGCATCCGCTTCATGCCATTGGCATGACGCTTGCATCGTCGAAGTGCCGGCCCCCTCCCGGCCGCCTGGCGGATTCGTCCGCATCGGCAAATCATTGAAGCGGTAACCGAGGCATCCACTCGACTCACATGGAGGAACGCGCATGCAATGGACCACGCCAAGCTTCACCGATATGCGTTTTGGTTTTGAAATCACGATGTATATCGCCACCCGCTAAACGCGGATCAAACCCGCACGAAGCCGCGCCGAAGCGTTTCGCGGTCATTTCGTGCGGCTTCGAAGACTTTCGCCGACCATCATGATTTACGAGACCATCGTCACGACCGCGGATCGCGATGGCCGGCCCCACATCGCGCCGATGGGCGTGCGCTTCGAGGACGGTTTCGCGATCCTCGCGCCGTTCCGACCATCGACGACGCTCGACAACGTCATCGCGACGCAGAGCGCCGTCATCAACTTCACGACGGACGTGCGTGTGTTCGCGGGCTGCGTGACGGGCTATGCGCGCGACTGGCCGACGCTCGCCGCGGACACGGTGCCGAGCGTGCGGCTCGCATCCACGCTTGCGCATACCGAGCTGCGTCTCGCTGAACTTGTCGAAGATGAAACACGTCCGACGCTGCGCATGGCATGCGTGCATCGCGCGACGCACGCACCGTTTGCGGGCTTCAATCGCGCGCAGGCCGCTGTCGTCGAAGGCGCGATTCTGGTGAGCCGGCTCTTCATGCTGCCATCGGAGAAAGTGGACAGCGAGATTGCATATCTGAAGATCGCGATCGACAAGACCGCCGGCGATGTCGAGCGTGAAGCATGGCAATGGCTCTTGCGGGCAATCGAGGCGCATCGCGCCAAAGCGCTGACCTGAAGCGTCTTCCGTGGCATTTCCCTTGGAGTTTTGACGATGACCGCATTGCTCGCGAGCGTCCGCTCGGCCGACGAAGCATTCGATGCCGCCGACGCCGGCGCGGAACTGATCGACCTGAAGGAACCGGACGCGGGCGCGCTGGGCGGCGTGGTGATCGACGATATTGCGCATATCGTGCGGGCGTTGCGCGCGCGCTATGCGGTGCGGCCGATCAGCGCGACGATCGGCGACTTGCCCAACGATGCGCTCGACGAGATGACCGCCCGCGTGCTCGATGTCGCGGCGGCGGGTGTCGATTATGTGAAGGTCGGGGTGACGCCCGGTGCTGGGGCTTCCGCCTGCTTGCGGCATCTGGCGAGCCTGCCGGCGGCGGTGGTGCCGGTGTTGCTGTCCGATGACGGCGTGGATCGTGAGCTGGCCGCGCTGGCGGTTCAATTGGGCTTCGTCGGTATCGTGTTCGATACGGCGAGCAAGAACGGACGCACGTTGTTCGATTGCGTCGATGTGGGCGTGCTGGCTTCATGCATCGTCGATGCGCGCGCTCGCGGGACGATGATTGCGGTCGCTGGTTCTCTTGGCTGGGGCGATCTCGACAGGATTCGTAGGCTTGCGCCGGATATCGCCGGGTTTCGCGGGGCGCTGTGTGATGAGCGTCATGGGAGGGGGGGGCGGCTTGATCCCAGCCGCGTGGGGATGTGGGTTCGGGCTTTGCATGGTTTTGGGGGTTAGTTTTGGGGCGGGTTGTTTGGTTTGTCGCCGGATCCCGTTTTCTTTTTGGTCTATTAGCGTTGCCCCTGTGCGGGGCGGCAGTCACTTTCTTTGCTGCTGCAAAGAAAGTAACCAAAGAAACAGCTCGTTTAGGCCCGCGGTCACACGCACGTTGGCCACGCTTGCCAGCCGCAGGCGGCACTCGCCTAAGTGTCGCCCTCGAAGGACATACCGGGCTTGGATCGCGCACGGTCTGACGCGTCGCGCCACTTGCGTTACTGGTTCAGCACCAAATAGCTCCAGCCCGCTTCGCGGCCGAGGGGTCAATCGGGTGCGCGTGCGCTTCTTCCTCGACGGTTTCCCTCGCATACCCAACGGCAGCGCGCAGCGCTGTGCCGAAGCTATTTGGTGCTGAACCAGCGCGCTCAAACATTTGGGGCGGCAGACCGTGCGCGATCCAAGCCCGATTGGGCCTTCGAGGGCGACACTTAGGCGAGTGCCGCCTGCGCCTGGCAAGCATGGCCAAACTGCGTGTGACCGCGGGCGATGAGAAGCTGCTTTCTTTGGTTACTTTCTTTGCAGCAGCAAAGAAAGTGACCCCCGCCCCGGGGAGGGGCAGTGCTAATAGACCGACGTGATAACGGGATCCGGCGAAGAAAACCTCAAACCGCCACATTCAACAACCGATCCCTCATAACCGCCGCATCAGCCTTACTAAAAATCTCGACAATATAATTCGCATCCCGCACATAAGCAGGAAACCGCCGATCCACGATGCCCTTCGCGGCGAGCGACTCCAGCGGCGCATCCGCATCGACATCACACGACTTCACGATCATCAGCCGCTCGGCATTGAGCAACGTCGAAAGCCACGCGGCAAGACTATCCGAAGTGGTATCCCAGTTGGTCATCGAATCGGGCGTCGCGCGCATCAGATCGGTCGGTACCCACACCGCGACGCGCCCATCGCGCAATGCCCGCCGGATGCGATCCTCGTTCGACGCCAGTACCAGCTCCGGCACCACGCCCTGCATCAGAATCGCGTACTGCGCCATCGCGAGCAGGCACATGTTGTGGGCGGCGAGATCGTCGAACTGCCATTCGTGCTGATACTGCCGCACCGCGTCCGCAAAATCGCCGCCGCCCGGCACGATCACGACGCGCCCTCCGCCCACTTCCCAGAGCCGCGTCAGCCACTCGCGCAGCGCCGGGTCGTGGCTGAGGCTACCCCCGATCTTCACCACCCACATGTTCCTGTCCTCGTTCGATGATGCCGCCGGGCCACGCACCCGGTTTCGATACGCCGTCTTCGCTACGCTATATTTCGCACGCTATCACGCCGCGCGCGGCGATGCATCGTCGCGGGGACGGGCTTCGTTGCCTGCCGCGCCCTTCGCCGCCATCGACGCCAGCAGCGCGACCGCCACGCTCGGCGCGCACGTCGATACCCACTCGGCGCGCGTCGCGTCGTCATCCGCGACGCCCGCGAGCCGCGCGAAATCGATATAGCCGCGCGCCTCCTGCCGCGCCAGCGACGCCGCCAGAAAGCGCCCGCAGCCCGCACCGACAATCGGCGCAGCGGCCAGCGCCGCATCCCGCGCGATCACGCGCGCGAGATTCGTCTCCAGCGCGCGCAACTGCTCGTGCCGCCAGTTCTGCGCAAAGCGCCGCCATTCGGCATCGCTCGCATCGGCGGCGTCGCGGCCGATCATCCGCGCGATACGCGCACGGCTCGCGGCCTCCGTCTTCGGCCCATTGTCGGCGCTCGGATGCTGGTCGTGCTCGGGCCACAATTCGCCCGTCAGTCGATACACATCGGCCGTCGTCGCGAACCACTCGTTCATCACGCCGCTCGTCTCGCCGCGAAACGCAATGCGATGCGCGACCCCGCACAGCGGCGTGCGCACGATGCCCTGATAGACCAGTTCGCCGCTGATGAGCCGCTCGGCGTCGTTCGCGCCGCGCGCCACGACACGGCCGCCGACGATCGGGATGATGTCCGTCGTCGTGCTGCCGATATCGATGAGCACCGCGTCCGGCACGCACGTCGCGACCCATTGCGCGGTCGCGAGCCAGTTCGCCGACGCGACCTTGCGCCAGCCGTCCGCGCATGCCGAGCGCGCGAGCCAGCCGCCGTCGCCGGCGAAGAACATCGTGCGCGGGCCGAGCCGCTGCGCGAGCGTGCGCGTCAACGTGCGCACGCCCTCGGCGCGATCGGCGAAGAGATCGACCATTTCGCCCGTCATCGTGACGGCGTGACGCGCGGACGCATCGGCGGCGGCGGGCCAGCGCTCGAACATCGCGTCGATCACGCGTTCCAGATGCGGGATGCCCTGCCACAGCGGACACGCCCATTGCGCGACATCGGCGAGCACGCCCGCGCGAGTCGCCATCGACACCTTGACGTGCGCGCCGCCCACGTCCCAGCCGAACACCGGCGCATCCGCTGAAGTCGATGCCGTCATGACGCCGCTCCGCCGCACGCGCGCAGCAAACCGGCATCGCCGTCGAAACCGGGCACGCGATGCGCCGCGAGCAGTTCCGCCGCGAGATTCCGGCCGCCGCGCCGGCTCAACTCGGCATACGCGACCGTCAGACGCGGATTCACCTCGATCACGACCGGCCCGCGCTCCGGATGCCACACGACATCGATGCCCACGAAGCCGCGCAAACCCGGAAACGCTTCTGCGACGCGCAACGCGAGCCGTTCGAGCGCGCGCCCTTGCGGACCATGCCGGTCGATGCGATCGACATCGACGCCATCGAACTGCACGATGCGCGCGCGCCGTTCCGATCCCGCCGCATCCGACATACCGATGCGCTGACGATTGATGCTCACGAGCCGCGACAGCCGTTCGCGGCAAATCAGCGAAAGACTCAGCGGCTCGCCGTCGATCCATTCCTGCAGCACGGGATTGCGGCCCGCTTCCGCGCGTGCCGCGTATTCGTTGCGCGCGGCGGCGAGGTCGTCGTAGACGTAGGTGTCGAGGCCGCCCGCGCCGTCGTCGGGCTTGACGACCCAGCGCCGCCCGATTCCGGCGGACGCGTTCTCCGGTTCGAGCGCGGGCGTCGCCGGAATGCTGCGCGCGGCTAGACACGCGGCCGTCGCGCTCTTGCTCGATGCCGCTCGGATCGCTTCCTTCGCGCAGCCGAGCCAGCGCGCCTGGCCGACGGCGTCGTAAAGCTTGAGCAGCAAGCCGTCGCACTCCGGCGCGACGATGCAGGCATAGTCGTGCTCGCGCGCCACGCGGGCGACGAAGCGTATGACCGGCTCGCCGGGCTGCGCGCGCACGTAGCCTTGCGCGTCGTCGAACTGCTCGAAGCGCGAACTGGCGACGGTCACTTCGATGTCCGGCAGCGCGCGCAGATCGGCGGCGATGGCGTCGCGCATCACGCGGCCCTCGACGATCAGCGCGGAGAGATCGGCGAGGCTGCCTGCGCCCGCCGCGTCCGGATCGATGCCGCCGCCGGTGAGATACTCGAATACAAAGATCTTGGTCAAAGGAAAGCCATCCATGCAGGTGATACCCGTTCTCGATCTGCTCGACGGCCACGCGGTGCGCGCAGTGCGCGGCGAGCGTTCGCGTTATCGGCCGATCCAGTCCTCGTTGTGCGCCACGAGCGATCCGGTTGCGATCGCCCGTGCGCTCGTCGCCGCGACCGGCGCACGCACGTTGTACGTCGCCGATCTGGGCGCGATCCTGCAGCGCGGCTCGCACGACCATGCGCTCGCCGCGATTTGCGATGCCCTCGGCGAGGGCTTTCGCATCTGGCTCGACGCGGGCTTCACCGCGTTCGCGCCGATGCGTGCGCTCGTCGAACGTATCGCGCGGCTTGCGCGGTCCGCGTCGTCCGCCGCGATCGTGCCCGTGTTCGGCACTGAGACGCTCGTCGACATCGGCGCGGTCGCGGAGGCATCGGCTTGCGGTTTCGAGCCTATCCTTTCGCTCGACTATCGCGGCGGGCTCGCGCTCGGTTCGCTCCATGCCGAGAGTTCGTGGTGGCCGCCGCGTGTGATCGTGATGACGCTCGATCACGTCGGTGCTTATGCCGGGCCCGATCTCGATACCTTCGCCTCAGTGCGGGCGCTCTCCGGTGCGCGTGAACTGATCGGCGCAGGCGGTATCCGCAATGACGATGATCTCGCTCGGGCCGATGACAGCGGCGCACATGCGTGGCTCGTGGCCTCCGCGATTCACGATGGCACCGTGGGTCGGCGCGATGTGCATCGCGGAGCTTTCGGGCTATGAACTCAATATCTATGCCAAGGGGGTTGGGCTTTGATTGCGCTTGTAATCCTTTGGCAAGCACGTGTTGCATTCAGTGATGCATAGGTGACAGTGTGTTGCATTGCGGAGCAGTTTTTTTTGGGGCTTTTTTTTGGCTTCTCGCCGGATCCCGGTTTCGTGTCGGTCTATTAGCACTGCCCCTATGCGGGGCGGCAGTCACTTTCTTTGCTGCTGCAAAGAAAGTAACCAAAGAAACAGCTTTCCCCAGCCTAAGCACTTCACACCGGCCGCGGCACAGACGATTGGCTGAATGGCCCGGCACTAGCGAGTGCCCCCGCAAGCAGACAAGGGCTTGGACCGCGCACGGTCTGACTCATCGCACCACACAACAAACTGGTTCAGCACCAAATAGCTCCAGCCCGCTTCGCGGCCGAGGGGTCAATCGGGTGCGCGTGCGCTTCTTCCTCGATGGTTTCCCTCGCATACCCAACGGCAGCGCGTAGCGCTGTGCCGAAACTATTTGGTGCTGAACCAGCGCCCTAAAACAACTAGCGCGTCAGACCGTGCGCGAGCCAAGCCCGGTTGGTCCTTTGGGGGCGACACTTAGGCGAGGGCCACGGCGGGCTGGCAAGCATGGCCAAACTGCGTGTGACCGCGGGCGGTGAGAAGCTGCTTTCTTTGGTTACTTTCTTTGCAGCAGCAAAGAAAGTGACCCCCGCCCCGGGGAGGGGCAGTGCTAATAGACCGACACGAAACCGGGACCCAGCGAAAACCCAAAAACGGCATAGACCTTGCTTAGAAGCACGACCATGCCCGAGTCCTCAACAACACCGAACCCACAGGCCACAGCAAGAAACCCCTGGACCTGTCCGTTCTGCCCCATGCTATGCGACGACATAACGCTCGCACCAACCGCCGATCGACGGCTCGAAGCACCGTCCACCGCCTGCCCGCGGCTAAAAGCATCCCTTGCCAGCTACGGTCCGCAAGATGCAAACCGCAAACCCGCGCTCAACGGGCAAGACACCGACCTCGCGTCGGCGCTCGCTCATGCCACAGCGATCCTGTCGAACGCACATCGGCCGCTCTTCGGCGGCCTCACAACCGACGTGGCCGGCGCCCGCGCGCTCTATGAACTCGCCGCGCACTGCGGCGCGATCCTCGATCACCTCCACGGCGACACGCTCGCCGACAGCAACCGCGCGCTGCAAGATCGCGGTTCCTTCTTCACGACGCTCTCCGAAGTGCGCTCGCGCGCCGATCTCGTCATCGTGTTCGCGTGCGAGCCCTCGCGGCGCTATCCGCGCTTCTACGAACGCGCCATCCGCGAAGGCCGCGACGTAAGCGTCGTATTCGTCGGATGTGACATCGATAAAGCAGCAAACGCGCGCGCCGAATCGATCACGCCGAACACCGATCCCTTCGATACGCTCGCGCTCTGGTCCGCGCATGTCGAAGGCGCCCGCCCGATTCCAGTCGCGGAACTCGTCGCACTGACAGAGCGCATCGCAAAAGCGCAATACACCGCGTTCATCTACGAGCCTGCGACCCTGCCGACCAAACACGCCGCACTCGCGATCGAGGCGCTGCAACGCATCGTGAAGGCGATCAACCGCACCGCGCGCGCAGGCGCACTCGCGCTGACCGGCGACGACGGCGCCACATCCGTCAATCAGACGATCGCATGGCTCTCGGGCTTCCCGCCGCGCACGCGCGTCGCATACGGCCTGCCGCTCGATCACGACGCGCATCGCTATCGCACCGAAACGCTGCTGAACCGCGGCGAAATCGATGCGCTGCTCTGGGTATCGAGCTTCGCGCCCGAGCCGCTGCCCGCATCGCTCGACGACGACGTGCCCGCCATCATCCTCGGCCATCCCTCGACGCAACTGCCCGCGCGCAAAGGCCCGACCGTGTTCATTCCGGTCGCGACGCCCGGCATCGACAGCGGAGGTCATCTGTTTCGCGTCGATACATCCGTGGTCGTGCAGCTCTCCGCCGCACGCGATATCGCCTTGCCGACCGTCGCCGCGATCGCCTCGCAACTCACGCAGGCCCGGAGGCCGTCATGAGCCTCGCGCGTCTCAAGGGCGGCACGCTCTACGATCCGGCGAACGGCGTGAACGGCGAGAAGCGCGACATCTATATCCGCGATGGTCGCATCGTCGATCATGCGCAAGAAGAAAGCATCGAACACGATTTCGATGCGAGCGGCATGATCGTGATGGCGGGCGGCATCGACCTGCATTCGCATATCGGTGGCGGCAAGACGAATCTGTCGCGTCTGCTGCTGCCCGAAGATCATCGCGACGATCCGCGCGCCGTGCCCGATCGTCCGAACGAAGGCCGCTATATCCGCCTGCCTTCGTGCGGCGTGTGCGCGCCAGGCACACTCGCCGCAGGCTATCGATATGCGGAAATGGGCTACACGGCCGCGTTCGAACCGGCGATGATCGCGTCGAACGCGCGCCACGCGCATCTGGAAATGGGCGACACGCCGATCATCGATCACGGCGCCTACGTGATGATGGGCAACGACGAGCTATTTCTCCAGATGCTCGCCGCGAACGAAGACTTCGAGCGTTTGCGCGATTACGTCGGCTGGACGATCGATTCGAGCAAGGCGCTCGGCGTGAAGGTCGTGAATCCGGGCGGCATTTCAGCGTTCAAGTTCAATCAGCGCTCGCTCGATGTCGATGAAAAGCACGTGCACTATGGCATCACGCCGCGCGATGTATTGAAGACGCTCACGCGCGCGCTCACCGATCTGCGCGTGCCGCATCCGCTGCATGTCCACGCAAGCAATCTCGGCGTGCCGGGCAATATCGAATCGACGATCCGGACGATGGACGCAGCCGATGGCCTGCCCATTCATCTGACGCATATCCAGTTTCATAGCTACGGGACCGAAGGCCCGCGCAAGTTCTCGTCGGGCGCGCGGGCGATTGCCGAAGCGGTGAACGCGCGGCCCAATGTGACGATCGATGTCGGCCAGATCATCTTCGGTCAGACTGTCACGGCTTCCGGCGACACGATGATGCAGTTCAAGAACGCGCCGATGGCGCGCCCGCGCAAATGGGTGCTCGGCGATATCGAATGCGATGCGGGCTGCGGCGTCGTGCCGTTCAAGTATCGCGAACAGAGCTTCGTGAACGCGCTGCAATGGATCATCGGGCTGGAGATCTTTCTGCTCGTCGACGATCCGTGGCGCGTGTCGATGACCACCGATCATCCGAACGGCGCGCCCTTCACGAGTTATCCGCACCTGATCCGCCTGCTGATGGACAAGTCCTTTCGCGACGAGCAACTCGACAAGCTCCACGCCGAAGCGAAGACCGCGAGCGCGCTCGGTGAAATCACGCGCGAATTCTCGCTCTACGACATCGCGATCATCACGCGCGCCGGTCCCGCGAAACTGCTCGGTTTGAAGGATCGCGGTCATCTCGGCGCGGGCGCGGCGGCGGATATCGCCGTGTATCGCGACGATGCGGACCGCGAGCGCATGTTCACATCGCCCGCATACGTGTTCAAGGACGGCGAGCTGATCGCGCGCGACGGCACGCTGCTCGCCACGCCCACCGGCGGCATCCACTACGTGAGCCCGGAATACGACCGCGCGATCGAAAAGCGCGTGCGCGAATATGCACAGGCGAATCTGGCGACGCGCTTCGAAAACATCGCGATCGGTGACGACGAAATCTGCGCGTGCTGCAACGGCGGGCGGCTCTTGCCCGTCGCGTGCTTCGCGGCGAGCGGGAGTTGACGCATGCGCATCAACGACACGCTGATCGACGACACCTTCGCCGAAGCCTTCCCGATGAAGGCGACGCGCCTCGTCATCACCGCGCATACCTCGACGTGGGCGCGCCATGCGGCCAATTCGCTGACAGGCTTCGCCACGTCCGTCATCGATTGCGGCTGCGAGGCGGGCATCGAACGCGATCTGATGGGCGATGAAACGCCCGATGGCAGGCCGGGCGTCGCGGTGCTGATCTTCGCGATATCGTCGAAGGAATTGGCCAAGCAGATCGCGCGGCGCGTCGGGCAATGCGTGCTGACGTGCCCGACGACGGCGGTCTATGGCGGCATCGATCCCGCGACCACGCGCGCGCCGCTCTCCGACAACGCGCCGCTCGGCGCGGGGCTGCGTTTTTTCGGCGACGGCTATCAGATATCGAAAGTGCTCGACGGCACGCGTTACTGGCGCGTGCCCGTGATGGACGGCGAGTTCGTCTGCGAGGAATTCACCGCGACCGTGAAAGCGGTCGGCGGCGGCAATCTGCTCTTTCTCGCGCGCGATATCGACAGCGCATTGCATGCCGCCGAATCCGCCGTCGCCGCTATGCATCGTTTGCCGAACGTCATCACGCCGTTTCCGGGCGGCGTCGTGCGTTCGGGTTCGAAGATCGGCTCGAAGTACGCGGGCGCGACCGCATCGACGAACGATGCGTTCTGTCCGACGCTCGTCGGTTTGTCGAAGAAAAGCGAGCTGACGCCCGATGTCGCGTGCGTGCTCGAAATCGTGATCGACGGCTTGACCGACGCCGATGTCGGCGCCGCGATGACGGCCGGCATCGCCGCGGCCACGAAGATCGGCCGCGCGGGCGGCGTGCTGCGCGTTTCCGCGGGCAATTATGGCGGCAAGCTCGGGCCGTATCACTTCAAGCTGCATGAACTGTCGAAGGACATCGACGGGAGCCGCGCATGAACGCGATCACGTTGCGCGTAAAAAATGCGCCGGGCTTTCGCGTCGATGGGTCGAAATTGCTGCCTGTCGAACTTGCGGTTGCTTCGCGGACCGAATTGCCGCGCATCGTGCTGCAAGGCGCGGGCGAAACGTGCGCGCTCGGCGATCTCTTCGATATCGCGCTGATCGAGAACGAAGCGCCGTCGCTGACGATCGAAGGTGATGCGCACTGGCTCGATCGCATCGGCGCGAACATGACCGAAGGCACGCTCATGGTGCACGGCAACGCAGGCGATTACGCGGGCATAAAGATGTCCGGCGGCGAGTTGCACATACAAGGCGACGCAGGCGCTTTCGCCGCGTGCGAGATGCAGGGCGGCCGTCTCTCGATTCACGGCGACGCGGGCGATTTCGCGGCAGGCGCGTTGCCCGGCGACATGGAAGGCATGACGGGCGGCACGCTCACGATTCACGGCAACGCGGGCGCGCGTCTCGCGGACCGCATGCGGCGCGGTACGGTGCTCGTCGCGGGCGATGCGGGCGATTTCGCGGCGTCGCGGCTGATCGCGGGTTCGGTCTGCATCGGAGGAAAAGTGGGCGCACACTTGGGATACGGCATGCGGCGCGGCACGGTGTTGCTGACAAGCGCGCCATCTCGCATTCCGCCGACCTTCACCGAAGGCGGCCGCGGCTTCGACGTGTTCTGGTTGCTGTTCACCCGCATGCTCGCGCGTGAGATCGCGCCCTTTTCGACATTCGCCGGTCATGTGTTGCCGCGACGCTACGCCGGTGACCTCGCGGTGGATGGACGGGGGGAATTGCTGATCGCCAATTCATAGCCTGGAGATGAACAATGGATTGTTGGCCATTCATAGGAGAGATGCGATGAGCACCGCGCGGACATCCGCGACCTCGCGAGACGGCGGCATCGGCGCCGCGAGCGAGCGTTACGCACGCCCGATAATCGCGCTGCACTGGCTCATCGCGATCGCGATCATCGCGATGCTGTGCATCGGCTTCTATATGGTCGGCCTGCCGCGCGGGCTGCCGTTCAAATCGGACCTCGTCAACTTCCACAAGTCGCTTGGAATCACGGTTTTCCTGCTGGTGCTGATCCGCATCCTGGTACGCCTGGCTTATGGCCGGCCGCCTCTGCCGCCGATGCGAACGTGGCAACGCGCCGCCGCGAGCATTACGCAGGCTCTTTTATATGCAGGCATGGTGGCGATGCCGCTCACCGGTTATCTCGGCTCGTCGTTCAACAAGTTCGGCACCAAGCTCTGGGGCATCGCACTGCCGCAATGGGGCTGGGACGACAAGCAATTGCGGCAGATCTTTTTCGGCATTCACGAATATCTCGCGTGGATCATGGCCGCGCTGATCATCCTGCATTTTCTCGGCGCGATGAAGCATCAACTGATCGACCGCGACGGTCTCCTGCGGAGGATGCTGCCTTGAAAATACGCGTGCTCGGTTCATCGGCGGGCGGGGGCTTTCCGCAATGGAACTGCAACTGCCGCAATTGCGACGGCGTGCGGCGCGGCACCATTGCGGCGCGTGCGCGCACGCAGTCGTCCATTGCCGTTACCGATAACGGCGAGGACTGGCTGCTCGTCAACGCATCGCCGGACATTCTGGCGCAGATCGCGGCGAATCCCGAACTACAGCCCGCGCGCCGCGTACGCGACACGGGCATCGCGGCCGTCGTCACGATGGATGCGCAGATCGATCACGTGACGGGCCTCCTGATGCTGCGCGAGCGCGGCACGCCCTTGCCGCTCTACACGACCGACGCCGTGTGGCAGGACCTCTCGACAGGCTTTCCGCTCACGTCGATTCTTTCGCATTACTGCGGCGTGGAGCACAGGCGCATCGCGCTCGACGGCGCATCGTTCTCCGTGCCCGAGCTGCCGCGCGTGAGCATCGACGCATTGCCTCTGTCGAGCAAGGCGCCGCCTTATTCGCCGCATCGCGATGCACCGGAAACGGGCGACAACATCGGCCTGATGTTCACGAATACCGCGACCAGCAAGCGCGCATTCTATGCACCGGGTCTCGGCGCACTGGAACCGCACGTGCTCGATGCGATGCGCGAGGCGGACCTGCTGCTCGTCGATGGCACCGTGTGGACCGACGACGAAATGATCGCGCTGAAGCTCACGAAGAAGACCGGCAAGGACATGGGCCACCTCGCGCAAAGCGGCGCGGGCGGCATGATCGAAGTGCTGGATTCGATCGATCGCGCGGACGTGCGCAAGGTGCTGATCCATATCAACAACACGAATCCGATCCTCATCGAGGATGGACCCGAACGACGCGTTCTGTCGGAGCACGGCATCGAAGTCGCGCACGACGGCATGACCTTCGAGCTATGACATTCGCACCGGATACTGGAGACCGCCCGATGTTCGACCCGATGCTCAACCCGACCACAGGCCCGATCTTCACGAACGTGAAGGACGATGGACCCGCGTGGACGCGCGAGGAATTCGAAGCGCAGTTGCGCGCGAAGGGCACGGCGTATCACATCCATCATCCGTTCAACGTGACGATGAACAGCGGCGGCTGCTCGAAGGAACAGATACGCGGCTGGGTCGCGAACCGTTTCTACTATCAGATCAACATTCCGCTCAAGGATGCGGCGGTGATGTCGAATTGTCCCGATCGCGAAACGCGCCGCCGCTGGGTGCTGCGCATTCTCGATCAGGACGGCTACGGCGATCAGCCGGGCGGCATCGAAGCATGGGCGCGTCTTGGCGATGCAGTGGGTCTTTCCCGCGACGATCTGTGGTCGCTGAAGCTCGTGACGCCGGGCGTGCGCTTCGCCGTCGATGCCTACGTGAACTTCGCGCGGCGCGCGCCGTGGCAGGAATCGGTGTGCTCGTCGCTTACCGAAATGTTCGCGCCGCAGATTCACAAGGATCGGCTCGCGACATGGCCCGAGCATTACACATGGATCGAGCCGGAAGGGCTTTCGTATTTCCGCTCGCGCGTGTCGCTCGCCCAGCGCGATGTCGAGCACGGGCTCGAAGTGACGCTCGCGCATTTCACGACGCGCGAGGCGCAGCAACGCGCGCTCGACATCCTGCAATTCAAGCTCGATATTCTCTGGACCATGCTCGATTCGATCGAAAAGGCGTTCCCGCAATGAGCGACACGAATCCGACTCAACGCAAGCAGGAAGCGGTCGAAGCGCCCGACGACTCCCTGCATCCGAAACTGAAACGCCTGTTCCGGCTGCAATGGGAGCCGGCGCAGGATGCGCACGTGCTGCTGTATCCCGAAGGCATGGTGAAGCTCAATCAAAGCGCCGCGCAGATTCTTCTGCGTTGCGACGGCACGCGCGATATTCCCGCGCTCGTCGCGGATCTGGAGCAGGCGTTCAATGCGAACGGCCTCGGCGACGACGTGCGCGCGTTCATCGCCGGTGCGCGTGCGCGCGGCTGGCTGGAGTAGCGTCATGACCGACTTGTCCGAACCGATCGCGAAGCCCGAGCACGAAGGCGCGCCGATAGCGCCGCCGCTGTGGCTGCTCGCGGAGCTGACGTATCGCTGTCCGCTGCATTGCGTGTTCTGCTACAACCCGGTGAACTACGCGGACCACACGCGCGAGCTCGATACCGATCAATGGATCGACGTATTGCGTCAGGCGCGTGCGCTGGGCGCGGCGCAACTCGGATTCTCGGGCGGCGAGCCGCTCTTGCGCGACGATCTCGAAACGCTCGTCGGGGAAGCGCGCAAGCTCGGCTTCTATACGAACCTCATCACGTCGGGCATCGGTCTGACGGAGAAGCGCATCGCCGCATTGCAGGAGGCCGGGCTCGATCACATCCAGCTTTCGTTTCAGGATTCATCGCAGGAACTGAACGACTTTCTGTCCAGCACCAAGACCTTCGACTACAAGAAGCGCGTCGCGAGTCTCATCAAGGCGTACGGCTTTCCGATGGTGCTGAACTGCGTGCTGCATCGCTATAACCTGCCGCATATCGGACGCATCATCGATATGGCGCTCGCGATGGGCGCCGAATATCTCGAACTCGCGAACACGCAATACTACGGCTGGGCCCATGCGAACCGCGCGCAGCTCATGCCGACGAAAGCGCAACTCGACGAAGCCGAGGCGGTCGTCGAGCGCTATCGCAATGAGATCGGCGACAAGTGCAAGATCTTTTTCGTCGTGCCCGATTACTACGAGCGCCGGCCCAAGCGCTGCATGAACGGCTGGGGCTCGGTGTTTCTCGGCATCGCGCCCGATGGCGCCGCGCTGCCCTGCCACACCGCGCGCTCGCTGCCGGGCCTCACGTTTCCGAACGTCACCGAGATGCCGCTCAAGGACATCTGGTACGAGAGCGATGCGTTCAATCGCTTTCGCGGTTTCGGCTGGATGAAGGAGCCGTGCCGCAGTTGCGACGAGAAAGCCATCGACATGGGCGGCTGCCGCTGTCAGGCGTATCTGCTGACGCAAGACCCCGCGAATGCGGACCCGGTGTGCGACAAGTCCCCGCATCACGAGCGCGTGATCGAAGTGGTCCGCGCGGCAACGGCAAGGCAGGAACCGCAGGAGCAACCCATCATGTTCCGCAACGATGCGAACTCGAAGCGCATCGCGGCCCTCGCTCGCGATAATGGTTCAGAAGAAGGAGAAGACAAGCCATGATTGCCGATATCTCCGTGCTGCTCGTGGACGATCACGCCGTCGTGCGTGAAGGCTACAAGCGTCTGCTCGAACTGAGTCCGGACGTGAACGTCGCGGGCGAAGCGGCGGATGCCGCCGAGGCGTATCAGAAGTTTTGCGCGTTGCAGCCGGATGTCGTCGTGATGGATCTCGCGCTGCCCGGTGCGAGCGGCATCGAGGCGATGCGGCGCATGCTGGCGCGCGAGCCGCATGCGCATGTGCTCATCTTCAGCGTGCACGAGGAAGCGATCTTCGTGCGGCGCGCGCTCGATGCCGGCGCGCGCGGCTATGTCACGAAGGCGAGCGCGCCCGATGTGCTCGTGGAAGCGGTGCGATCCGTCGCGCGCCGCGCGTGCTATCTGAGTCCGGATATATCGCAGGCGCTCGCATTACGCGCGACGATTCAGGAAGGGCCCCCGGGACGGCAACTATCCGCACGCGAGTTCGAAGTGCTGCGTCTGCTGGTGCAGGGTTACACGCTGCCGAGCATCGCGGAGAAGCTGGGCCTGAGTCAGAAGACGGTCGCGAATCATCAATCGGTGATCCGGCAGAAATTCGGCGCGGACAACGGCGTGCAGCTTGCTCAGATCGCGAATCGCCTGGGCCTTCATTTCGCCGATTTCGCGTCGTCGGCTGCTGCTTCGTTCGGGCCCGAAGTCGGCAACGGCAGCCCCGCCTGAGCCGGCACGCGCGCGCAAAAAAGGAAGCCGCCGCCCGGCTCGCTGGCGATATGAAACTCTCCGCCGAGCGCTTCGACGCGCTCGCGCATGCCGATCAGTCCGAGCCCTTCGCGCGGTTTCGCGAGATCGACGCCCGGCCCGTCGTCGGCCATCGTCACGACGATTTCCTGCGGCGCGCGCGCCAGATAGATCTCCACGCGTGAGCGCCGCGCGAACTTCGACACGTTCGTGAGTCCTTCCTGCACGAGCCGATAAAGCGTGATGTTGAGCGCATCGCTCAGATTGTCGAAGTCGCCTTCGACTGCGAGCGTGAACGTCGCATCGGGCAAACGCTCGCGCCAGCCATCGACGCAATGTTCGAGCGCGGTCGGCAAGCCGAATTCATCGAGCCCGATGGGACGCAGCCTGCGAATCATCCCGCCGATCTCGCGATACACATGCGCCGCGCTTTGCATCAGCGACAGCGACAGCCGATGAACCTCCGCCTCGCGTCCCGCCGACAGATCGCGGATGCGCCCCGCATCGAGCGACATCGCGTTGAGATACTGGCCGAGCTCGTCGTGCAGTTCGCGCGCGAGATGGCGGCGCTCGGTTTCCTGCGCGGCGAGCGCCTGACTCGCGAGCCGCCGGTTTTCCGCAAGCAGATGCTCGGCCTCTTCCTCCAGCACGCGTCGCCGGCGCACTTCCGACTGCGCCTCGCGATAGCGCCGCCATGCGAACCACGCGAAGCCGATCGCGAGCACGACGAGCGTCGGCGGCAGTTCGTCGAGCTGAAAGCGCTCGGCGCTGCGCGTCAGGCGAAACGCGTACTCGCTGAAATCGAACCGTGCGAAGAGCGCGCCGGCGACGAGCGTGACCGCGATCACGCAGGCCAGATCGCGCCATGCCGGCGAGCGCGGCGCGCGACGGTCTGCGTCTTTCGCGAGAGAGGGCAGGGATTCGGATGGCATCACGGAATGCATTCTACGCACGGGGTCATCGTGCTGCGGGGTAGCCGGAGCGCGATTGGGAGCGCTTCCCTGCAAGATCGGGAAAAGCTCCCGGTCCACGCGTTCATTCTTATGCGACGCTTTCATTGAAAGAAACAAAATCGAAGCGTGGATCGAAATATAAGAGGAGACGACGATGAAGAGCATGCCGCGCTTGCCCGCGCCCGCGCATCCGTTCAAACCCCGAGCAGGGATGCGGCTCGTATTCGGCGGCGCGTTCGCGAGCATCACGGTGGCCGCGTGGGCGCAAACGCCGCCTTCCACCGATGCGGCCGAAGCGCCGCCGGCAGCCTCGGCAACGCAGGCGCAAACGCCGCCGAACACGGAGCTGCCATCGATCATCGTTGTCGGGACTACCCCGCTCGTCGGCGTCGGCACGCCGCTCGAAAAAGTGCCGGCGAACGTGCAGACCATCAAGGGCTCGGAGATCGAGGCGCAGCATTCGCCCACGATCGGCAATTACCTGGAGAAGAACGTCGTCAGCGTCGATACGAATGACGCTCAGGGCAATCCGTGGCAGACCGACATCAACTATCGCGGCTTCACCGCTTCGCCGCTGCTCGGCACGCCGCAGGGTTTGTCGGTGTTCATGGACGGCGTGCGCATCAACGAGCCTTTCGGCGATGTCGTGAACTGGGATCTGATTCCGCAGGCCGCGATCCAGACCATGCAGATCATCCCCGGCTCGAACCCGACCTTCGGCCTGAACACGCTCGGCGGCGCGGTCGCCGTGACGACCAAGAACGGTCGCAGCAATCCGGGCGGGAATGTGGACGTAGGCTTCGGCTCGTTCGGGCGCAAGTACGCGCAGATCGAGCAAGGCGGCGTGATCGGCGATCATCTGGATTACTACTTCACCGCGAACATCACGAACGACAACGGCTGGGCCGATCACAATTCGAGCCGCATCCGCCAGGCGTTCGGCAAGATCCGCTACACCGATGCCGACACGACCATCTCCGTTTCGATGGGCGGCGCGGACAACACGCTGAACGGCTCGCAGACGATCCCGCGCTCGTTCATGGACAACTTCCGCCAGGCCTATACGTTCCCCGACACGAACGAAGACCAGGTCGGCTATCTGACGATCAACGCCGAGCATTACTTCTCGCCGAACGTGCAGTTGAGCGGCAACGTGTACTACCGGCACTATCGCAACAAGAACGTGAGTTCGAACGTCAACGACGATTTCGATCCGGACGGCGACGATGCCGACGACCTCTCGCCGGCCTGCAACGATCAGTCGGGCATCGAGACGGACACCTACCGCGCGAGCCAGCACCTCACGCTGCTCAACAATCTCTTCGGCCATGACAATCAACTGGTCATCGGCGCGGCGGGCGACTTCGCGAATTCGCACTTCAGCCAGGCCGAGCAGCCGGCCACGTTCGAAGACAACCGCGCGACCATCGGCACCGGCCCCTTCGTGCCGACCACGGACGCGAAGACGCACAACTCGAATCTGGGCATCTACTTCGAGAACACGTTCTCCTTCAACGAGCAATGGTCGATGACGCTCGCCGGCCGCTACAACTGGGCGAAGGCGACCATCGGCGATGAAAGCGGCGTGCAGCCGCTGCTCGATGGTAACCACACGTTCTCGCGCTTCAACCCGGCTGTCGGCTTTAACTGGAATCCGACGCCCTACTTCACCGCCTACGCGACGTATAACGAAGGCATGCGCTCGCCGACCGCCATTGAACTGGCGTGCGCGGACCCGGCCGCGCCCTGCTCGCTGCCCAACGATTTCATCGCGGACCCGGACCTGAAGCCCGTGATCTCGAAGACCTTCGAGATTGGCGCGCGCGGGCGTATCGGCAGCCATACGCAGTGGAGCGCCGCGGCCTACAGCACGACGCTGACCGACGATATCCAGTTCGTCAGCAGCCAGGGCGCGGCGAGCACGCTCGGATATTTTCAGAATGTGGGCAAGACGCGTCGGCAAGGCTTCGAACTCGCGGGCCGCACGCAATGGGGACCGGTGGGCGTCGCGGCGAGCTATAGCTATGTGAACGCGACCTATCGTTCGACGTGGACCGAGAGCAGCGCGAGCAATTCGAGCGCGGACGACGACGGCAACATCACCGTGCATTCGGGCGACCGCATCCCGGGCATTCCGGCGAACACGGTGAAGATGCGCGTGGACTACAACCCGTTCGCGCGCTGGAACATCGGCGCGAATCTCACGTATCGCAGCAACATCTTCGCGCGCGGCGACGAGAACAATCAGGACGTGAACGGCAGCGTCGCGGGCTATTTCCTGATCGACCTCGACACGACCTACAACGTGACCAAGCAGCTACAGGTCTATGCGACGGTGAAGAACCTGTTGAACAAGCGCTATGCGAACTTCGCGATTCTCGGCGAGAACTTCTTCGACGGACCCAATCACACGTTCAACAACGGAGCGACGGTGAACGAGCAGTTTCTCGGCGTGGGCGCGCCGCGCGGCATCTGGGTGGGGATGCGTTACGCGTGGAAGTGAAAGCGAAATGGCCGCACGCGCGGCCATTTCGCCGATCTGAACCACGCTTCCGCTCAACGCCCGACGATCGACCCCGCGCTCGGCGGATACGTGACGATGCCCCACGCGAGCGGCAGATCGCCGATCTGCTTGACCTCCTTGTAGTCCGAGCCGTCGAGCACGTAGACCGCGTTCGAGCGCCCGCACGCGAGCAGCAGCTTCGAGCCGTCCGGCGTGAAGCTGAAGTGCCAGCAGCGCTGACCGACGGGCACATCCTGCACGTGCTCGTAGGTCGAGCCGTCGAACACCTGCAAGGTCTTGTCGCGCGACGCCGCAACCAGGAGCCGCTTGCCCGACGGATCGAACGAGACGCCGTACGGGCCCGTTTTCGTATCGACGGTCTTCACGGTCTTAAGGCTCTTGCCGTCGAGCACGACGAACTTGTTCGCGTTTTCGAGCGTGACGACATATTGCTTGCCGTCGGGCGACGCCTTGATGCCGCGCGGACGCGAGCCCTTGTCGAGCTTCACCGTGCGCACCGGCTTGCCCGTGCCGACGCGATACACCGACACCGTGTCGTCGCCCTCGTTGGTCACGAGCATCAGCTTGCCGTCGGGCGAGAACTCGACGCCCTCCGTCTCGTGGCCGCTCTTGACCGAATGCGTGACCTTCATCGTCTTCAGATCGACGATGGCGATTTCGGCGGGCGGCGAGTTGGCGTCGTCATCCTTTTCGGGTTCGCCCGGCTTCGGCGGGCCGCCGCTTTCACCCGGCTCGTAGGTCACATACGCGTAGCTGCCGAACACGCGCACGAACTCCGGGTTCTTGCCGATCTTCACGCGCTGCACGACCTTGCCCGTCGATGTATCGATCTCGGACAGGTCGCTCGTCGCCTTGTTCGCCACGTACAGACGCGTGCCATCCTTGTTCAGCGAAAGGCCGCGCGGGCCGTCCTTGCCGACATCCCAGGTTTTCGAGAGCGAGAGGCTGTCGAGATCGATCACGCCGACTCCGGCGTTCTCGGTCGTCACGTAGGCGGTCGGCGCGGCGGCGTGCGCGAGGCTCGCGGCGAGTGCGAGCGATGGCGCGAGCACCGACGCGCAGGCGATGCGCGCCGCCTTGAATCTGACTTGCATGGTCGTCTCCAGCGGTTTCGTTTGGCTTGTTCGAGTTCACGGGCGCACGCGCGCGGCGCATCGCACGACGCGCGTGACTGCAAATCCAACTTAGCTTAATCGGCGCCGCCGTGGCAACGGCATCGGCCGGGAGAAATTCCCGAATTCGGCGGGGAAAGCCGCATTGCGGGATTCAGCGCGTCGCGGACGGATCGCTTGCAAGGAGATCGACGAGCGCTTTCGCCCCGCGCTTCCAGGAGAGATCGGTGTTGCCGCGTATGTCGACCGAGCGCTGAAAGAGCATCGCGCCGCTGTCCGCATCTTCGACACGCAGGTTCATGTTGAGAATCAGGTTGCTGATCTTCTGCACCCAGCACACGCCGACGCGCGACGCGCCCAGCTCTTTCGCCACACGCCGTTCGCAGCCGTTGCACGCGTTCATGTCCTGCGTGCTTTTCAGCGACGCGATCAGATCGCTCGCCCGCGCATTGTCGGCGACGCGAAAAAGCGCGCGCTCGCGCAGGTCGTCGCGCAACGCGCCGCTCACGACCGCAAGGCGCTCGGTCTGAATGCGATCGATCTCGGCGTCGTTGTAGGCGGCGTTGTCGTCGATGAGCGTGCAATCGAGCATCGCGATCGATTGCGGCGCCTGCTGCGCGAACGCACCGCTCATGAAGAAGGCAAGCGTGATCGCGAGCATCGCGCGAAACGTGGGGATCATGATCGTGGCCTCGTCGATGTGCCCTTCAACATACCGGTCGATGAAGCAACGATCAAGAGGCCGCGCGCAGCGCTTCATCCGCGACGGCGAGCCGCGAAGCCATCATCTTCACGACGAAGCGATGCCATTCCTGCGCGGTCAGGGGATCGTCGAGTTCGAGCTTGCGCAAGGCGGCGAGCGTGAGACGCCGCAGACGCGCGGGCTCGTCGGCGAAGACATCCGCGCTGCGCGGCGCGTTCGTGTACACCGCCATTTCGCCGATGATCGTCCCCGGTCCGAACGAGCGCAGCCTCACCGAGCGGCCGTCCGCGAGCGGCAGCGACACCGTCACGCGCCCTTCCTCGACGATATAGAGCGCATCGCCCGCATCGCCGCGGCGAAAGAGCGCCTCGCCCGCGCCGATATCCCACACGTCGAGCAGATCGGCCAGCCCTTGCAGCGCGCGCGCCGTGAAGTGCGGCGCGAGCATCGCCCGAAAATCGCCCGCCGGCACGCGCGGTTCGAGCGCGTGCGTCAGCTTGGCGAGCTGCTGCGCTTCGATCCATTCGAGGCCCGCATCGAGCGTGTCGAACTCGCGGATGCCGAGCGAGAGCGCGCCGGTACGCTTGAGCAGCGCGCGCGAGTTGCGCGGCAGCGCGGTCAGCACGAGATCGGCGCCGATCGCCGCGCACGCCTGACGCAGCTTCACGAACGCGAGCGACACGGAGGCGTCCATGCCGTTGGTCCAGCCGAAATCGAGCACGACATGCCTGACCGGACGCGGCCCATGCGAGCGAATGCGTTCGCGCACGCGTTGCAGCATCGAGTTCGCCGAACCGAAGAAGAGAAAACCTTGCAGGCAGACGCCGCAGATTTCATCGCCGCGATCGATCAGAAAGCGCGTCTCCTCGATGCTGCGCTCGACATTCGACGTGCGCGTGCGGCCGTCGAACTCCATGCGCACGCAACCGGCGCGTCCGTAGAGCAGCGCGAACGTCACGCACGCCGCGACCACGCCCGCGACGACGCCCGCGATCACGCCATAGAACGCGATCACCGCGAGAATCAGCGGCACGAGCAGATATTCGTGCCACGTGAGCTTGCGATACGCGCCGACGAGCCAGTCCATCATGAGCCGCAGGCCCATGTAAATCTGCATGCCGACGAGCACCGGCACCGGAAACAGCGAGACGAGATCGGGCGACGCGATCAGCACGAAGAGGCACGCGAGCGCGGCGAACACGCCCGCCGCGCGGCTCGTTGCGCCGGCGCGCGCGTTGAGCATCGAGCGGTTGTACGACTGATAGCCGACCATCCCGCCGAGCAGACCGCTCGCGATATTCGCGAGGCCCGCGGCGCGCATCTCGCGGTTCAGGTCGATGTCCTGTCCGGTGGCCGCGCCCATCGCGGTCGAGTTCATGATGATCGTGACCGCCGACACCGACGTGACGATGAGCGTCTCGGGCAGATGCGCGACGATCGCATGCCAGTCGATCTCGCCGCGCGCAAGCGACGACGGCAAATGCAGCTCGGGAATATGCAGCGCGTGCGTCGGCACATGCTGGAGCAGAAGGCCCATGTCGCGCGCATCGTCGGGCGAGATGCCGGCGACGCTTAGCAGCACATAGAAGAGCGCGATGCCGATGGCGAGCGTGATCGGCAATGCCGCTGCGTGCCGCCAGGTGCGGGCGAGGATCGTGGCGAGCGCGCCGACGAAGAGCGCGGGCGCCCACGCGAGCCAGTGCAGTTGCAGGAGCCGCGGCAGCGCGTGCCAGTCGAGCGCGACACCCGTCAGCACGCGAAACGCGCCCGCGATCAGCAGATAGCCGGTGCCCGCGAGAAAGCCGCCCATCACGGGATAAGGCAGGAATTGCAGCGAGCGGCTGCGCCTGGATGAACCGATCGCGAAGAGAATGAGCCCCGTCACGAGCGAGCACAGCGCGATGGCGACGAGCACCGTCAGCAGGATTTGCGTCGGCGACCCGCCGTTCGCGCGCACGCTGCTCGCGACGCCCGCCGCGACACCGACCAGAAACGCGGTCGCATTGCTGTCCGGCCCGCCGATGTTCATGCGCATCGAGCTCGTCAGCGCGATGACGAACGCGGTGACGATGCAGCTTACGAGCGCGGTCGGGACGCCGAGTTCGGCATAGCGCGCGAGATCGGCGCTGAAGATGAGCGTGCCGAGGCTCATCGCGTAGCACAGCATCATGAGCGTGGACACGGTGCCGGCGGTGACGTCGCCGACGAGCGCGGCTGCGCGCGGCATGGCGCGCGCGAGAACCGTGCGATGTGTCGTAGCTGGCTTCACGGCGCCTCCCGGAGCGGGAAAACGGCAGACGTATACGCGCGAACGCAAAGCGCGCCGAAAAGTATCCGCTGCGCGCGAAGACGATGTCAAATCTATGTGAGCACGCTTTTCATCTGACGTGAACGCCCTTCGCGGTAGATTCATCGCGCCAACTGGAGTAACGTTAATCGACGCGAGCGAACACTACACCAAGGAGGCGATCATGCCTGACGATCCCGCTCAGTGGCACGTTTTCGACTACGAAGGTTTCGAGATTCACGTGCAGCCGCAATTGAAGCCGACGCCCGAACACGCGGCGGCGGGCAAGGCGGATCGCTACGTGTATATCGGACATGTGTGCCGGCCCGGCGCGAATGCGGACATACCCGGCGAAGCGGTGCATTTTCACGCCGACGGCGAAGACGCCTACAAGAGCGCGCAGGATGCCGTCGATGATGCGCGGCATATCGGCAAGAGCATCGTCGATGGCACGCATCCCGATCTTTCGGTGCTGCCGCTCGTGTCGCATCAACATCATCCGGGATGACGAACGAAAGCATCGCATCGCCCGATGACGACGCGCACGTCGCAGGCCTGAGCGCGATCACGCTCGCGACGCACGACATGGCGCGCGCGGTGCGCTTCTATGAAGCGCTCGGCTTGCGCATCCTGCATGGCGGCGCGAACGACGCCTTCACTTCGTTCGCGCTCGGCAGTTCGTTTCTCAATCTCACCAGCGAAACACACGGCCCGATTCAGTTCTGGGGCCGCGTGATCATCTACGTGTCCGACGTGGACGCGTTCTACCGGAAAGCGCTGGCGCACGGCATAAAGCCGCAATTCGCGCCGCGCGATGCGCCCTGGAACGAGCGCTATTTCCATCTCACCGATCCCGACGGCCACGAACTGAGCTTCGCGCGTCCGCTCTGATAAACACGCACACGCACAGGCACGACATTCGCTTTACAGCGAGTGACGGGTAGCGTACGCATCGGCCATTTCATATGACCGATCGCGCACATACCCCGGCATCGCGTTGCACGACGATGAGTTCACGGCGTTACGCGTTTTTCATGAACGGGGCATGGCGGAAGGCGCGTGAAAGTTCGCTGTTGCTATTTCGCAAAAACGGGCACTGCTCTGAATTCAAGGCGTAGAGTTCAAGTGCTTTATGAAGAACGTGATGCGTTGCGGCAGGGTTTTCATGGATTAGGGCTTTAAACATCGGCAGGTTCGGCCGTTAACCCTTCTATGAATGCCGCAGGAGACTGAAATGAAAAACGCGAATGAGCGGTCCCTTCGTTACCAGGTCGAAAAATGGCTCGCGCCGGGCAGCATGCCGGTGCATGTGAGACAGTTCAGCCGCACGCGTGCCGACAGGCGTCGTTATGTGTGCGTCGAAGCGTTGCACGGCGCGGCGGCGAGAGCGCTGTTCTTCTTCCGTCACGATGACGGTCACTGGTGCGTCTACCCGCCCGCACCGAAGCAAAGCAACATGCGTAGTGAAAGGCTCGCGGCCTGATCTTCCGCGTCGCGCGATCAGAAACGAAGGTTGTTGAGGAACTGAAACCACATCGCGCCGAGCGGATTCGCTGCATCGGCGCTGACAGGCTCCTTCTCTTCCTTCCTGTTCGTTGCAGATTCTTCCTCTCGTTCCTTATTCTCTTCTCTGGCTTGTCGCGATTCATGCAGCGCAATTGCGCTGTCCGCGATCTGGCGCGCCACGGGTTCCTCGCACTGCGCACCGAGCAGCACGCCGAACACGACATCGCGGTTATGGCCTTGCGATGCAAAACGCATCGCGAGCGATACGCGCTCCGCATAGAGCGCCTCGCGTGCCTCTCGCTCCTTCGCCTCACGTGCCTCGCGCTCGGCTTCTTCCTGGCGCACGCGTTCTTCCCAGCGACGCATCTCGTCGGCATAGATGCGGTCGTAGACCTCGCGCTGCGCGGGGTCGGACAGAATTGCGTAGGCTTCCTTGATCTCCAGGAATTTCGCGCGGGCGGTGTCTTCGTTGCCCACGTTGCGATCGGGGTGGCAGCGCATCGCGGCCTTGCGATACGCGCGCTTGATTTCTTCTTCGGTGGCGTGCTCGTCCACGCCGAGCGTCTGATATAGCGTTGCCATCTTGCCTTCGGTGGATACGGATCGCCGATCATCGTAACACGCTAAAAACGGGGCCCTTTCGCTGGATGCGGCATTGCAACACGAGCGGCTAACGGCCTGTGATCCTGCCGCCGAGCACGTCGTACATGGCGCGTGCAGGCTTCAGATAGCGGGAGATGTGAAGGCGGATATTGACTACCGCCAGCACGAAGATCGCGAGCGTGATCAGCAGATAATCGCGCCGCTCGGGCACGACGTGATAGCGCGTATGCAGCAGCACGAAGACGATCCACACGAACGCCGGCGCATGCAGCGTCCAGTGGCGCTGAGCGAATTGCCACGCGAGGCGACGCACGTCGCGGCGTGCGGCGCGATCGAGTCCGGCGAGTTCGGGGCGTCGGCTGAAGTAGAAAGGCATGGTCGAATCGATTCTGCGCGTGGCCATCGTCGCGTCACACAATCCTGCGATGATGGCGCGTTGTCCCGCTTCAGCATACCCGCTCGACCCTTTCCTTACGATGGTGCTTACACTCGACGATATCCGGCATCTCTTCGACAAGCACGGCTCGATAGCCTATAGCGGCGAGCCGGTCACGCAGTTGCAGCACGCATTGCAGAGCGCCGCGCTGGCCGAAGCGGCGGGCGCGAGCCACGAGCTGATCGTCGCGGCGTTGCTGCACGACCTCGGGCACCTGCTGAATCTGCAGGGCGAGACGCCGAGCGAGCGCGGCATCGACGATCTGCACCAGTACTACGCGCTGCCCTTCCTGCGCCCGCTCTTTTCCGACGCCGTGCTCGAACCGATTCGTCTGCACGTCGATGCGAAGCGCTGCCTGTGCGCGATCGATGCGTCGTATCACGCGCGGCTGTCGGCGGATTCGGTGCGCAGCCTGCAACTGCAAGGCGGCGTGTTCGACGATGAAACCGCGCAAGCGTTTCTGGCAAAGCCCTACGCACAAGACGCCATCGCGTTGCGCCGCTGGGACGATGAGGCGAAGGACGCGCATCGCGTGACGCCTGCGCTGCCGCATTTCATGGAGATGGCCGCGAGCATCGCGCTCAGTTAGCCGCCGAGCCAGCGGGCACGCCCGTTTGCGGATCGCGCTAGACTGTGCGCCATGCAAATCCTCCCATTCGGCGCGCGAGCGAGCCACGCATCGTGAAAGGCGGCAACTTTCGCATCACCGCCGCCGTCGTCGCGAGCGCGCTCTTCATGCAGAACATGGACGGCACGATCGTCGCGACCGCCATCCCGACGATGGCCCGCGATCTCCAGGTCGACCCCGTCCATCTTTCCAGCGCGATCACCGCGTATCTCGTCGCGCTGACCGTGTTCATCCCCGCGAGCGGCTGGATCGCCGACCGCTTCGGCGCGCGCCGCGTGTTCATGTGGGCGATCGCAACTTTCACGCTGGCGTCCGTCGCGTGCGCCGCCGCGATGAATCTGCCGCAACTGCTGGCCGCGCGCGTCGTCCAGGGTCTCGGCGGCGCGATGATGGTGCCCGTCGGGCGCCTGATCCTGTTTCGCGGCGTCAAGCGCGAAGAGCTTCTGCTGGCGACGACGTGGCTCACGATGCCCGCGCTCGTCGGTCCCTTGCTCGGGCCGCCGCTAGGCGGCTTTCTCACCGACGCGCTCTCGTGGCGCAGCATCTTCTGGGTCAACGTACCGGTTGGCATCGTCGGCCTGTGGCTTACCTGGAAGCTGCTGCCGCCGTCGCCGCCCGAGGATCGGACGTCGCCCGATCTGCGCGGCATGCTGCTGTCGGGCGCATCGCTCAGTCTCTTCATGATCGGCATCGAGAGTGCGGGGCGCGGCGTGCTGCCCGTCGGCGTGCCGTGGATCTGCGTCGCGGTCGGGCTGCTTCTGTTTCGCGTGACGGTGCTGCATTGCCGCCGCGTACCGAATCCCGCCATCGACTTCTCGCTGCTGTCGATTCCGACCTTCCATGCGGCGACGGTCGCGGGCAGCCTGTTTCGCGCCGGCGCGGGCGCGCTGCCCTTTCTCGTGCCGCTCACGTTGCAGACCGGCTTCGGCTACAGCGCGACCGCGAGCGGTCTCGTCACGTTCGCGAGCGCGCTCGGCTCCTTCTGCATGCGTCCGATGACGGCGCTCGCGCTGCGGCGCTTTTCGGTCCGCACGGTTCTGTGCACGGGCAGCGTCGTGTTCGCGGCCGTGTTGCTCGTCTGCTCGACGATGTCGCAAGCCTGGCCCGCCGTCGCGATCTTCCTGCTGCTTCTGCTCGGCGGACTCGGCCGTTCGCTCAGTTTCGCGACGATGGGCGCGCTCGCCTTCGCCGATGTGCCCAAGGCGCGCCTCGCCGCCGCGACCTCGTTCCAGGGCACGGCGCAGCAGTTGATGAAGGCGATCGGCGTGACGGTCGCGGCCGGCACGATCCAGGCGACGATGCTCGTTTCCGGCAGCGCGCACACCGAGCGCTGGCAACTCGCGTGCGGATTCATCGTGACGGCGCTCGTCGTGCTGGCCTCGTTGCCGATGTTCGCGCGGCTCTCGAATGATGCGGGCGAAGGCATTTCAGCGCCCTCGGCGAAGCGCGCGGAACGCACGTAATTCATTCCGATGCGCGAAGCGAAACATCATATTTAAGACAAGTGCATGATCCACAAGGATTTTTTATGCGGCTATAATGCGATTCCGCTTTGATCCGTGAGTCCGATGCGCCGTTTCCTTCCTATCTTTGCCGCCCTGACCGTAACGCTGAGTGCAGCGCAGCCCGCGCTCGCGCAGGAAAACCCGGTCGCCGCAAGCGACGCGGCCGCAGAGTCCGCCGCTCAGGCGGACCCGAAGACCGAGCAGGCGAGTCACAAGATTTCGGAAATGCTCACGCGGAAATTCGGCGTGGCGCGGGAAAAGGCGCAGACCATCGCGGCGGCGGTGATGTCGTCGGCGTCGAAATATTCGCTCCCGCCGGCGCTCCTGCTCGCCATCATTTCGATCGAATCGCGCTTCAAGGAAACGGCCAAAGGGCCGAACAATGCGACAGGTCTGATG
This sequence comes from Caballeronia sp. LZ029, assembly GCF_031451275.1. Lineage (NCBI taxonomy): Bacteria > Pseudomonadati > Pseudomonadota > Betaproteobacteria > Burkholderiales > Burkholderiaceae > Caballeronia > Caballeronia sp. LZ029. The sequence goes on along the minus strand of NZ_JARUXO010000004.1, from coordinate 21,318 downwards.
CAAGTGGTGCCGTCGGCACACAAGAAGCTCGTGCGTAACGTCGATCTCACCGACCCGGAAGACAACATCGAAACCGGCTCGGCAATCCTGCACGGCTACGTGAAGTCCGCGCAAGGCGATGTCGATGCCGCGCTGAAGAGCTACGGCGGATCACGCGCCTACGCCGAAAAGGTCAGCTTGCGCGTCAAGACGTTCGAGCCGGCTGCATCCGTGGATGCGGCATCGGCGAGCGGACGATAACGCCTCGTCAAGCTACGCGCGCCGCCGCCAAGCGGATGCCGGTTCCGCCTCTCGATGACGCCACGGCGATCGCACCCGCAAGCGCGCTGACATCGTTTTATATTTAATAGGCCTTCTGGTTGCCGCTGCCGTCCGACTTCATGCCGCCGGAATTCATGTTGCCGTTATTCGGCGCGCTGCGCTTCACGGTGCCCTGATCCTGGCTCATGCCGTTGGTCGCGTCGTTGCCCATGCCGCTCTTCACGCCGGTGCCGGTCGAGCCATCCGCCGCACCGCCCACGCCAGCGCCGCCCATACCGACTCCGCCGCCCTTGCCGCCCGCCGCCGAGCCTGCACCCGCCGAACCATTGCCGCCTGCGCCCGCCGAGCCGCCTGCCGCGCCGCCACCACCGCCCGCTTGCGCATAGACACCGCCGGACAGGCCCAACACCAGCGCGGAAACAACCAACTTCTTCATAGTCGCGTTCATTGCAAGTCTCCCTGATTTGCGTATCGGTCGTTGCGCATTGAATGCAACGACCGTGTTCGCATTAGCGCAAGGGACGTGCCGCGCCCGACACTGGATCAATAGCCGCACGGCACGTACGCGCCACGGTAGTTGTCGTAGCAGTAGCCGGGCGGTTGCGCAGGTTGTGCATAGACCGGTTGCGCATACGCGGGTTGCTGATAGACGGGCTGCGCATACGTGGGCTGCGCACTCGCCACCGACGTCACCAGCGCGCCGAGCACCGCGCCGCCGATCAGCGCACCGACGATCGCACCGCCATCCCCGCCGCCGCCACGATGACCGCCGCCGTGTCCGTGCGCCGACGCCTGGCCTGCCACAGTCACACTACCGATCATCAACAAGACAAGTGCTGCGCGTTTCATGAGCTTCTCCATTTCCCGTTTGGCCGGGTTTATGGAGATCATCTTAAGCAGACAGCTAAGAAATAACTGCAGCAGTTGGTAACCGTGCATTTCAACGATTACAAATTGCGCGTTGGGAAGTCGCCTTGGGAAGAATTCGATTCGGATACCGAACTTCCCTAAGCACCGTTACAAATGGAATTGAATTCGCGAAACGGTAACAGCTTTTCCGACGCAGTCGGTAACGCGCTTCGACTTCGATGAAACGATGCAGCCGCTTTTACCGCACGCAGTTTCATTTGCTCGCCACTGGTTACCGTTTGTCACCAGAACGACGTCAACTGGATCGATGGGCGCGGCGTTTTCATCGTCAACGCGGCGCACTGCGTGCCACGTGTCCTCAAAGAAAAGATCAAAGGGAGTTTCAAACCATGAAGAAGATCGTCGCTGCTCTCGCATCCGCCATGCTCGTCACCACCGTATTCGCGCAGACCGCCGCAACCGATGCCGGCAAAGCGCAATTGAAGGCAAACAACGAAAAAGCCGAGGCTCAGGCAACCGCCAACAAGAAGAAGGCCGATGCGCAGCACGATGCCGCGAAAGCGCAGGCATCGGCGAACGAGGACAAGGCATCGGCGCAAGCCGACGCCAACAAGGAAGCCGCGAAGGTAGCGCAGGCGACCACGCCGGAACAGGCTTCCGACGCCCGCGGTGATGCCACCAAGGCACAGGCGAAAGCCAACAAGAAGAAGCACGCTGCACAAACCAAGGCAGACAAGAAGAAGCAGGACGCAGCGAAGGATGCCAACGTGGCGCAAGCGAAGGCCGATAAGGAAAAAGTCGAGGCGCAAAGCGACGCTAACAAGACGGCCGCCGATGCGAAGGTGGACGCGGCGAAGAAGTAAGGGAGGCCAGCGTCATCGCATCGCGCACTGGGCATTGCACATAAACAATCCGGTGCGTTCGATTCAGGCGAGCCTTCGGGCTCGCCTTTTTGCATTTCCTTTGGTCCAACGTTTTCCATGCGACTAAAGGAAATGCTCTACTTGCCGATATCGACGAGCGGCTTATCATTCGTGAATTAAAAGAACACGAACGGAGACGCCCGACATGCGCACGCTGACCGATCAGTTGTCGCAGTACGCCGAATATCACCGTGACCGGCGCAACATCGCCACGCACTTCATCGGCATTCCGCTCATCGTGCTCGCGATCGCCGCGTTGCTGAGCCGTCCCGCATGGCCGGTATTGTCGGGCGCGTTTCTGCTCACACCCGCGTGGGTGCTGTTCGCGCTCGCCACGCTCTACTATCTCTGGCTCGATGTGCCGCTCGGCATCGGCATGGGGATCGTGTCCGCGTTGAGCGCGGCGTTCGGGCAGTGGGCCGCATCGCAAACCACGTGGAGCTGGCTCGCAATCGGCACCGGCATGTTCGTGATCGGCTGGGCGTTTCAGTTCGTCGGGCATGTGCGCTATGAGCATCGCAAGCCGGCTTTCGTCGACGATATCATCGGCTTGTTGATCGGGCCGCTCTTCATTCTCGTCGAGCTGATGTTCGGCCTCGGCCTCATGCGCGATCTGCACGATGCCATCGAAACGCGCGCCGCGCGCTGATCAGTCCACGCGCTCGATTTCCTCCGCGACGGTTTCATGCTCGACGCTCGCGTGATGCTCGCTCATCGGCAATGCCTGCTTGAGCGACCGCTCGCGCATCAGCAGACGCGCGCTATGCACGCCAGTCAACACGACGGCGATCCAGATCGGCACATAGGTGCCGAGTTGCCGCGCTGAAAACGGCTCGCCAAGTAACAGGACAGCAACGCCGACGAGCAGCACCGGTTCCACGTAGCCGAGAATGCCGAAGAGCGCGATCGGCAGATGACGGCTCGCGCGCAAGTACGACGCGAGCGCGATCGTGCTCAACGCCCCGAGTCCGGGCAAAAGCAGCAGCCCGAGACGCGGCTCGCCCGCGACATCCGCGAACGAGCCGCGCACGACCAGCATGATCGCGGCGACGGGCGCAATCAGCATGATTTCGACGGCGAACGACACGAGCGGATCGGCATTGAGCCGGCGGCGCAACACGAAGTAAGGCGGATAGCCGAGCATCACGACGAGCGTCGGCCACGCGAACGCATGGGTGATCACCAGCTCATGCGCGACGCCCACGGCCGCCGCGGCGACGCCCGCCCACTGGAAGCCGTCGAGACGCTCGCCGTAGTGGAAGCGGCCGAGCAGCACCATCGCGAGAGGCAGAAGGAAATAACCGAGCGATACTTCGAGCGCGCGGCCGTGCAGCGGCGCCCAGAGAAAGATCCACAACTGCACGCCGAGCAGCGCGGCGGCAATAGCGAACGCCAGCAACAGTTGCGGCGTTTTGGCGAGCCTCGCGACGAGCGCGCATAATTGCGGCCAGCGCTTGCGCAGCGCAACGAGCGCGAGCGCGCCCGGCAATGTCCACACGATTCGCCACGCGAAGATGTCGAGCCCGTCGAGGGGCGCGAGCCATTTCGTATAGCCGGACATGAGCGCGAAGAGCGCGGAAGCGGCTACGGACAGCGCGATGCCGCGCCCCAGGTCATGCTGATTCATCGAAAGAGGCGCTACGCGCTGAAGGTGACTGCAAGCCGAACGAAACTTGAACGCGCATTCTAACGGTGCACGCGCGCAATTTTCAAAACCCGCTTCAATCGAAATTCCCGGACGTGCCCGCTTTTTGCTTCCTTCATGCTTCGCATTTCCGCATGAACTCCGCTGCCTGATCGCTGTCACTTGCGGTTGTCTTTAGCCGGTCACGATGATCGGCGACCCTTGTCGGTCCGGCATTTGCCGGTCCGGTCCCGAAGTCCGGGCGGCGCCGCGTACGAACATCCGCCGCTCACGTCATTGCATCCGCAGCAACACGCGCCGTGCCGTCATGTTCGACGATGGCACGCGAAGAAAACGCCGCATCGATGGAGACGTCATGACTCAACCTGCCTTGTCGCCCCGCTTTTCCAACGCCTTCGCAGAGGCCGTGTACGTAGGACTCAGCAAGCGTCCGCAGAAAGAACTGCCTTCGATGTATCTGTATGACGAAGTCGGCTCGGCCCTCTTCGAAGTGATCACCGCGTTGCCCGAATACGGCGTGACGCGCGCCGAAGAACGCGTGCTGAAGGCTCATGCGGCGGACATCGTCGCGGCCATGCCGGGCGATATCCAGGTCGCCGAACTCGGCAGCGGCAGCGGCCGCAAGACGCGCCTCATTCTGGAGGCGCTGTGTAAAAAGCAGCCCACCGCTTACCATCCGATTGAAATTTCTCGCACCGCCTTGCAGTTGTGCCGACGCGAATTGAGCGATATCGAGCGCGTGTCGATCGTCGGGCACGAGCGCGACTACCTCGCGGGATTGTCCGAAGTCAGCGCGAAGCGCAAGGACGGCGAAAGGCTGCTCGTGCTGTTTCTCGGCAGCACCATCGGCAACTTCGCGCGGCTCGCGGCGACAAAGTTCCTGCGCTCGATCCGCGGCATGCTCCAGCCCGGCGACGCGCTCTTGCTCGGCACCGATCTCATCAAGCCGCTGCCGGTGCTCGTCGCCGCGTACGACGATCCGATCGGCGTCACGGCCGCGTTCAATCTGAACATGCTCGCGCGCATCAATCGCGAACTCTCCGGCGACTTCCCGCTCGACGCCTTCGAGCACGTCGCGCGCTTCAATCCGGATGCGCGCAGCATCGAAATGCACTTACGCGCGAAGCGTGCGCTGTCCGTGCGCGTGCGCGGCGCGGACCTGCGCGTCGAGTTCCGCGAAGGCGAGACGATCTGGACGGAAAGCAGCCACAAATATGCGGCCGATGAAGTCGCGCCGATCGCCGCCGATGCGGGCTTCGAATGCACGCATCAGTGGCGCGACGAGGAATGGCAGTTCGCGGAGAGCCTGCTGGTCGCGAAATGATTCAGTGCTGCTCGAAGCGCTCGTAGCGCTTTTCGATGTGGCGCTCTTCGCTGTGGAAATCGGTGACGCGGGCATGCGGCGGCCCGCGTCGCAGCCATTCGAGCATCAGATCGACCTGATTGGCCGCGCCCTGCACGATCGCTTCGACGGAGCCGTCGTCGAGATTGGCGACCCAGCCGCGCACGCCGAGCGCATGCGCCTTTCTGACCGTGTAATGCCTGAAGCCGACGCCCTGCACGACGCCGCGCACCCGCACGTAATAGGTTTCGATTCTCGTATCCAGATCCGGGCCTGGCATCGTGCTCACTCCTTTCAGATGTCGATACGCCGCATTGTAGCCACGCTCTTCAACTTAGTCGGAAAGGCTGCGCCATGTCCGCGCGCTCGCCCGAACGCGGATGCGGCACGCGCGGCAGCGTCACTTCGAACACCGTGCCGGCTTCGGCGGTGGAGTGCGCCTTGACATCGCCGCCGTGCATCTGCGCGATCTCGCGCGTGATGTAGAGCCCGAGACCGAGACCGCTCGATTCATGCTGGCGCCGGCCCGAGCGATACGGCGCGAAGATCGTCGGCAGAACGTCGGCGGGAATTTCGCCCGCGTTCTGCACGGTGATGATCACGTCGTCGGCGTTGCCGTCGAGGCGCACCTGAATCGCGGAGCCTTCGAGACCGTGTTGCAGCGCGTTGCCGATGAGATTCGAAAACACCTGCGAAAGCAGATCGCCGTCGCCCTGCAAGAGCGTATCGCCCTGACGCAGCACGAAGATGCGCCCTTCGCCGACGCGCGCCTCGTATTCGTCGACGATATTCTTCGCGAGCGTCATCAACTCCACCGCGCGCGGCTGCAAGGTCACGCGTCCGCCGCGCAGACGCGCGAGGTTCAGCAACTGATCGACCATGCGCACCATGCGCATGCCGCTCGACTTGATGCGCGTGCCGATATTCGCGACGTTCTCGTCCGGCACGAAGCGCGCGAGATATTCCGCCGACGCGATCACCGCCGAGAGCGGCGTGCGCAGATCGTGGCCGAGCACGGCCATCAGCATCTCGTTCGCATCGAGCAGTTGCTGCACGGTCGCGAGTTGCGTCGCGAGCTGTTGCTTCTGACGCTCCATCTGGATGAACACATCGACCTTCGAATTGAGGATGCGCGAATCGAAGGGCTTGTAGAGAAAGTCCACCGCGCCCGCTTCATAGCCGCGGAAGGTGCGGCTCGCGTCCTGCGCCGTCGCCGTGAGAAAGATGATCGGCACGTGCGCGGTGCGCGGGCTGCCGCGCATCAGCTCGGCGAGTTCGAAGCCGTCCATGCCGGGCATGTTGACGTCGAGAATGGCGAGCGCGACCTCGTGCTTGAGCAGAAGCTCGAGCGCGGCCGGTCCCGATTCGGCTTTCAGCACCGACAGATCCGGCCGCGCGAGCGACGCTTCGAGCGCGGTGATGTTATTGCGGATGTCGTCGACGATCAGCACGTGGATGGGTTGCGTCATCTGGTGACTCCTTGCCTTGCTTCCTTCATTGCCTGTAGCCGATGCACTGCGTGAGCCGCATCGCCATGTGATCCAGCGTGAGCACTTCGTTCGCTGCGCCTTGCGCGATGGCCGCGAGCGGCATCGCCGGCGCGCTCGCCGTCGCGGGGTCCTGCGCCCAGCATGCGCCGCCCGCATCGCGGATCGCGCGTGCGCCGCGCGCGCCGTCGTCGTTCGCGCCGGACAGCACGATGCCGAGCAGCCGCTCGCCGTACGCATGTGCCGCCGATTCGAACAGCACATCCACCGATGGCCGCGAAAAGCGCACGGGCGGATCGACGGACAGCGCGATCGCGGGCGCCGCGCCGCCCTCCGCCTCGACGAGCATGTGATAGCCCGGCGGCGCGAAATACACGGTGCCCGGCGCGATTTCGTCCTTGTCGAAAGGCTCGACGATGGTCAGCTCGCAGCGCGTCGCGAACAATCCAGGCAGGAGGCTCGGCTGCCCCTGACGCACATGCACCACGACGAGCACCGGCGGCGCGAATGCCTTCGGCAACGCGGGCAGCAACTGATTGAGCGCCTCGACGCCGCCCGCCGATGCGCCGATCACGACTGCCCCGATGCGGTTCGCGTCGATCATGGTCACACCTTCTGATAAAGCCGCTCGCGCGGATTGAAGTCCGCGAAACGGTCTGCGTACGTGGAAAAGCGCAGGCTCTCCTTGCTGCCGAGACCGAGAAACCCGCGCCGCACGAGCGAATCGCTAAAGAGGCCGAGGGCGCGATCCTGCAGCGCGCGATCGAAATAGATCAGCACATTGCGGCACGACACCAGATGCGCTTCGAGAAACACGCTGTCCGTCGCGAGACTATGATCCGCGAACACGACGCGCGACTTGAGCGTCTGCGAGAACTTCGCCGCGCCATAGGCCGCGTGATAGTAGTCCGAGAGCGAGCGCTTGCCGCCCGCCGCCAGATAGTTCTGGCTGAAGCCCGCCATGCGCTCCAGCGGATAAATGCCGCTTTCCGCCTGGCGCAATGCTTCGGCGTTGATGTCGGTCGCGTAGAACACGGTGCGGTCCGCTATCTTCTCCTCCGCGAACAGCACCGCGAGCGACCACAGCTCCTCGCCGCTGCTGCATCCCGCGACCCATACCTTGATCGACGGATAAGTCTGCAGAATCGGCACGACCTGCTCGCGGATCGCGCGAAAATACTGCGGGTCGCGGAACATCTCGCTCACCTGCACGGTGAGGTACTGAAAGAGCCGCGCGAACAGAGCCGGGTCGCGCAGAATGCGCTCCTGAAGATGCGACAGCGTCGGCAGGCCGAAATCGTGCACCGCCTGCGCGAGGCGGCGCCTCAGCGAACTCACGGAGTAATGCCGGAAGTCGTGCTGATAGCGCAGGTAGATCGCTTCCAGAATCAGCCTCAGTTCGATGTCGAACGTCGCTTCTTCGTCCTGTCGGCCGTCATTCATCTGAGAGATGGGTCCGTTCATCGCTGGCGCAGCCATACGCGGCACAGCGACACGAGCTTATCCACGTCGATGGGCTTGGATATGTAGTCGTCCGCACCCGCTTCGAGACATTTCTGGCGATCGCTCGGCATCGCCTTCGCCGTCAGCGCGATGATCGGCAGACGCGCATGTTCCGCGCGCTTGCGGATTTCGATCATCGCGGTGAGGCCGTCCATCTCGGGCATCATGACATCCATGAGAACGAGGTCGATATCGCCGCGGCGCGCGAGCGCTTCGAGCGCCTCGCGTCCGTTGCGCGCGATTTCGAGCGTCGCGCCGAGCGGCTCGATCACGCGCGAGAGCGCGAAGATATTGCGCACGTCGTCTTCGGCGAGCAGGATCGTGCGGCCCTCGAACACGTCGTCGCGCTGACGCGCCGCGCGCAGCATGCGCTGCTGCTCGGGCGGCAACGCGCTTTCCACGCTATGCAGAAACAACGTGACTTCATCGAGCAGACGCTCCGGCGATTTCGCTCCCTTGATGATGATCGATTTCGAGTAGCGGCGCAGGCGCTGCTCTTCGTCCTGCGACAACAACCGTCCCGTATAGACGATCACCGGCGGGGATGCCTGCCCGCCGCCCGCCGACACGCGTTCGAGCAATTCGTAGCCGGAGCCGTCGGGCAGCGCGAGATCCATCACGACGCAATCGAACGGCGCGCGCTGCATTTCCTCGATGGCCTCCGCGATCGATCCCGCTTCCACGATACCCACGGTCTCGCTCGCGAGCAGCGCGTGAATGCTCTGGCGCAGCGCCGGATCGTCCTCGACGACGAGCACGCGGCGCATGCCCTGCGACGAGCGAGCTTCGAGCTTGCGGATCGCGTGGGCGAGATCGTCGCGTGCGCTCGGCTTGAGCGTATAGCCGATCGCGCCGAGATGGAGCGCGACATCGGCGTGATCGGTCGCGGAGACGACGTGAATCGGAATGTGGCGCGTGAGCGGATCGTGCTTCAGCCATTCGAGCACCGTGAGACCCGACTGATCCGGCAAACCGATGTCGAGCAGGATGCCGTTCGGCTGGAGCGAGCGCGCGAGCTCGACGCCTTGCGTCGCCGTGGCGGCGTGCACGCAGTCGAAGTCGAGTTCGTGAGCGAGATCGTAGAGAATCCGGGCGAACGGCTGATCGTCCTCGATGACGAGAATCACGCGGCCCGGACGCTTGCGGTCGGCGCGATCGTCGGCGATGGCCATCGGCTCGGGCATCGCGACCGGCGGCTGAACGGGCTGCGGCCGCACCGGCGCGGGCGCGGACGCCGGAGCGGCGGCCGACGCCGGCTCGCTCGCTTGGGCAATCGTCTCGAGTTTCGCGGTGACGGTGCCTTCACGCACGGCGATGGGCAGCGTCACCGAAAACACGCTGCCGTGCCCGAGTTCGCTCGACACCGACACCGAACCGCCGAGCAGACGCGAGAACTCGCGCGAAATCGACAGCCCGAGGCCGCTGCCGCCGTATTTGCGGCTCGTGGTGCCGTCGGCCTGCTGGAACGCCTGGAAGATCATGTCCTGCTTCTCGCGTGCGATGCCGATGCCCGTGTCGCGCACGTCGAAGCGCAGCGCGTTGTCGCCCGCGCGCTCGACCGCGACCGTCACGCTGCCGCGCTCGGTGAACTTGAACGCGTTCGACAGCAGATTGCGCAGCACCTGCAGGAGCCGCTGGCTGTCGGTGACGAAGTACTGCGGCACGTTCTCGCCGTGCTGCGTAATGAATTCGACGCCCTTGCTGCCGGCAACGGGCGCAAAGGACTGCCGCAGCGTCTGCAGGATCGAATCGACGGACGTGGGCGCGAACTGCACGTCCATCTGTCCCGCCTCGACCTTCGACAAATCGAGAATGTCGTTGATGAGCGAAAGCAGATCGCTGTTCGACGAATGGATCGTCGCCGCATAGCGCACCTGTTCATCGGTCAGGTTGCCCTGCTTGTTGTCCTGCAGGAGCTTCGCGAGGATGAGCGAGCTGTTGAGCGGCGTGCGCAGTTCGTGCGACATGTTCGCGAGGAACTCCGACTTGTACTGGCTCGCGCGCTCCATTTCCAGCGCGTTCGCGGTCAGTTCCTGCTGCGCCTGCAGAAGCTCGGCTTTCTGCCGCTCCAGATGCTGCGTGTGTTCTTCGAGCTGGACGTTGGTCTGTTCGAGCTCCGCCTGCTGCTGTTCGAGACGCCCCTGCGAATCCTGCAGCGCGCGGCCGCGCTCTTCGAGTTCCTCGTTCGACACGCGCAGCTCTTCCTGCTGCACCTGCAATTCCTCGCTCTGGCGCTGCGTTTCTTCGAGCAGTTCGACGAGACGCGCGCGATAACGCGCCGAACGCAGCGCCATGCCGATCGGTTCCGACGCCATGTCGAGCAGCGCGCGGGCATCGTCGAAACGTCCTTCGTTGCCGACGAAGCCGAGCTCGATCGCGCCCGCGACATCGCCATCGGCGAAGAGCGGCGCGATCAGCACGCGCGACGCCGTCGCCGATCCGAGCGCGGAACCGGCTTTCAGATAATGCGACGATGCGTCGCGCAGTTCGAGCACGCGCGCTTCCTCGATCGCCTGACCGACGAGCCCTTCGCCGCGCGCGATCCTCGCCGGCGCGCCGCCTTCGTCCGGCAGCGCCCACGCGCCGACGCGCACGAGCGCATCGCCGTCGAGCGCATAGACGACGCCGACTTTCGCTTCCACGTACGGAATGATCGAACGCAGGATGCTCACGCCGATCGAAGCCGGTGACTGCTCGCCGCGCAACTTGACGCCGAGCTGCACGATGCCCTGCTGCAGCCAGGTCGTGCGTTGTACGGCCAGCCGCGATTTGATATATAGATGCGCCACCGCCGCGAGCGCGAGCAGCACGACGATGCCCATCGCGCGGTTGATCTGGAGCACGTCGCGGCTCGTGTTCGGGTCGGCGGCCGCGAGTGCGTATCCTGCGATCATCAGCACGGCCGATGCGCCCGCGGTGACGATCGGCACCGACGGCCGGTCGGCCCAGACGCACAGCACGACCGGCAGCACGTAGAAGATCCAGATCGCAACGCGCATCGGCGTGAGCACATCGATGCTGAACACGACCGCGAGCGAGAGCGCGATGGCGAGGTAAATCCAGGAGCGTAGGTTTCGAGTGTCTAGAGGCATCGTCCACCGGTTCTGTTCATGTTTTGCGCGGGCCTCGCGCCGGCAGCAGGCACGGACCTTAGCATGACGCGCAAGCCCTTGTCACATCGGGCTTTGCAGCCGATCGGCGCGTGCTTTCCCGCGCGGCAGTTGTTACGAAAGACGGCCGCGCCAGTATTTTCAACGAGGTAAGAATGACTGATTTTTCCGGCTCTCGCGTGCTCGTCACGGGCGCTTCGGGGTTCGTCGGGTCCGCGGTCGCGCGGCTCGCCATCGAACGCGGTTTCGACGTGCGCGTGCTCGTGCGCAAGACCAGCCCGCGCAAGAACGTCGAATCGCTGAATGCGGAGATCGTCGTCGGCGATATGCGCGACGAAGCGTCGATGCGCGCCGCGCTCAAGGGCGTGCGTTTCCTTTTCCACGTCGCCGCCGATTACCGCATCTGGGCGCCGGACCCGAGCGAGATCGAGCGCGCGAATCTCGAAGGCACCGAGGCGACGATGCGCGCGGCGTTAGCGGAAGGCGTAGAACGCATCGTTTATACCAGCAGCGTCGCGACGTTGAAGGTGACGAGCTCAGGCGCGATCGCCGACGAGACGAAGCCATCGGACCCGGCGAGCACCATCGGCGCGTACAAGCGCAGCAAGGTGCTCGCCGAGCGCGCCGTCGAGCGCATGGTCGCGCAGAACGCGCTGCCCGCGGTCATCGTGAATCCGTCGACGCCGATCGGCCCGCGCGACGTGCGTCCGACACCAACCGGGCGCATCATCGTCGAAGCGGCGACGGGCAAGATCCCCGCGTTCGTCGATACGGGCCTGAATCTGGTGCATGTCGACGATGTCGCGAACGGGCACTTTCTGGCGCTGGAGCGCGGCAAGATCGGCGAGCGGTACATCCTCGGCGGCGAGAATCTGCCCTTGCAGCAGATGCTCGCGGACATCGCCGGATTCGTCGGACGCAAACCGCCGACCATCAAGCTGCCGCGCGGGCCGCTCTATCCGGTGGCGCTGGGCGCTGAGCTGATCGCCAAGCTGACCGGCAAGGAGCCGATGGTCACGCGCGACGCGCTGCGCATGTCGAAGAACAAGATGTACTTCACGTCGGCGAAGGCCGAACACGAGCTGGGCTACAGCGCGCGGCCGTACCGGCAGGGATTGAAGGATGCGCTCGACTGGTTCCGGACGAATGGGTATCTCGCAGGATGAAGCACGGAATCATTTCATGAAACGTTCCGGCCGGAGCAACGCGGCGCAGTAGCGCAACTCTTGTATAAGACTCGAAAAAAGTTAAGTCCTTGATATAGCAAGAAAAACTTCCGTTTTGACCCGTTTCGCACGGCGAGATTCACACGCGCGCCCCACAAAAATCAGGCAGAATAGCGGTTTGTTGCCGGAGGGGTGCCGAGGCCGGCGGTTTTTTCCAACCTGTTTTCGGATGTCGAGACAAGCGATGAGTAATCAGCAACCCACCATCATCTACACCCTGACCGACGAAGCTCCGCTGCTCGCGACCAGCGCCTTTCTGCCGATCATCCGTGCCTTCACCGCGCCGGCGGGCGTCAATGTCGCGACGAGCGACATCTCCGTCGCCGCGCGTATCCTCGGCGAATTCCCCGAATTCCTGACCGACGAGCAGAAGGTCCCCGACAACCTCGCCGAGCTCGGCCGCCTCACGCAGCTCGACGACACCAACATCATCAAGCTGCCGAACATCAGCGCGTCCCTGCACCAGTTGACGAGCGCGATCAAGGAGCTTCAGTCGAAGGGCTACAAGCTGCCCGACTACCCCGAAGAGCCGAAGAACGACGAAGAGAAAGCCATCCGCGCGCGCTACGGAAAGTGCCTCGGCTCGGCCGTGAACCCGGTTCTGCGCGAAGGCAACTCGGACCGCCGCGCGCCGCTCGCCGTGAAGAACTACGCGAAGAAGCATCCGCACAGCATGGGCGAGTGGAGCATGGCGTCGCGCACGCACGTCGCGCACATGAAGCATGGCGACTTCTATCACGGCGAAAAATCGGTCACGAACGACAAGGCGCGCGAAGTGCGCATGGAACTCGTCACGAAGCGCGGCGAGACCATCGTGCTCAAGCCGAAGGTCAAGCTGCAGGACGGCGAGATCGTCGACAGCATGTTCATGAGCAAGAAGGCGCTGGTCGAATTCTACGAAGAGCAGATGGAAGACGCGCGCAAGACCGGCGTCATGCTGTCGCTGCACGTGAAGGCGACCATGATGAAGGTCTCGCACCCGATCGTCTTCGGCCACGCCGTGAAGGTGTTCTACAAGGATGCGTTCGAGAAGCACGCGAAGCTCTTCGAAGAACTCGGCATCAACGTGAACAACGGCCTCGTCGACCTGTACACGAAGATCGAGACGCTGCCGGAATCGCAGCGCGATGAAGTCATCCGCGACATGCACGCGTGCCACGAGCACCGCCCGGCGCTCGCGATGGTCGATTCGGCCAAGGGCATCTCGAACCTGCATGCGCCGAACGACGTGATCGTCGATGCCTCCATGCCCGCGATGATCCGCGCCGGCGGCAAGATGTGGGGCGCCGATGGCCGTCCGCAAGACACGAAGTGCCTGATTCCGGAAAGCACGTTCGCGCGCATCTATCAGGAAATCATCAACTTCTGCAAGACCAACGGCGCGTTCGATCCCAAGACCATGGGCACGGTGCCGAATGTCGGCCTGATGGCGCAGAAGGCCGAAGAGTACGGCTCGCACGACAAGACGTTCGAGATCGCGGAAGACGGCACGGCGCGCATCGTCGATAACGCGACGAACGAAGTCATCGAAGGACTCACGCAGGAAGTCGAGAAGGGCGACATCTGGCGCATGTGTCTCGTGAAGGACGCGCCGATCCGCGACTGGGTGAAGCTCGCCGTCACGCGCGTGAAGAACTCGGGCACGCCGGCGGTGTTCTGGCTCGACCCGTATCGTCCGCACGAAGCCGAGCTCATCAAGAAGGTCGAGACGTACCTGAAGGACTACGACACCGAGGGCCTCGAAATCCACATCATGTCGCAAGTGCGCGCGATGCGTTACACGCTCGAGCGCGTGATCCGCGGCATGGACACGATTTCGGTCACCGGCAACATCCTGCGCGACTACCTCACCGACCTGTTCCCGATCATGGAACTCGGCACGAGCGCGAAGATGCTGTCGATCGTTCCGCTGATGGCGGGCGGCGGCCTGTACGAGACGGGCGCGGGCGGTTCGGCGCCGAAGCACGTGCAGCAGCTCGTGCAGGAAAACCATCTGCGCTGGGACTCGCTCGGCGAATTCCTCGCGCTGGCGGTGTCGCTCGAAGAGCTCGGCATCAAGAACGACAACGCGCGTGCGAAGCTCGTGGCGAAGGCGCTCGATGCCGCCACCGGCAAGCTGCTCGACAACAACAAGAGCCCGTCGCCGAAGACCGGCCTGCTCGACAATCGCGGCAGCCAGTTCTATCTCGCGATGTACTGGGCGCAAGAACTCGCGTCGCAGACGGACGACAAGGAACTCGCGCAACTGTTCGCGCCGCTCGCGAAGACGCTGGCTGAAAACGAGCAGAAGATCGTCGACGAACTCGCCGCTGTGCAGGGCAATGCGGCGGACATCGGCGGCTACTACAAGCCGGACGAGAAGAAGCTCGAAGCGGTGATGCGTCCGAGCAAGACGCTCAACGCCGCGCTCGCGGAAGTGAGCGCGAAGTAAGGTGGCACGGGCGCGTCATGCGCCCCGATGAACCGGCATCTCTTCGGAGATGCCGGTTTTGTTTTGCGCCATCGGCGTCGAAGAAATCTGTCGTGTAATCCGCAGTTTCGGTGCAATTGGTTACAACCTGTGCCGACCTCGCCAAATTCGAGCGGGTAGAATCGTTGCCTCGCCGCCCGCTTGCCAGACACAGACACACTCGCATGAATCTACAAGACCAGCTCGGCGCGCTTGAGTCGAGCCTCGACACGCTCCTCCGGACCGCCGCCGCATCTGTCCGATCATCCGTTGAATCGACCGAAACCGCATCGACGTCCGTTGCGGCTTCGCCGGACGAACCGCCCGCGTTGGGCGACGTGAGCGAACCGGCGGATTCCGCCGCGCCCGCCGAACCGCCCGGTTTGAACGAGCCGCCCACGCTTGTCGTGTCGCGTCCGGAGCGCGATGCCGTTGAAATGACGATTGCGGGCAAGACGGTGAAGTTGAGCCCGGAAGGGGTGTCGGAGCTGATCGAGGAATTGTCGAACGTGCGGGCTTCGATGTCGCCGGAGCAGCCTGGGGGTATCGCGCCTGGGTGGCGGTTTGCGGCTACCAAGAATCCCGTCATGGCGACGCAGAAATATGCCAACGGCGATCGGCTGCTGGTCATGCGTCATGCCGGGCATGGTTGGGTGCCGTTTACGTTTTCGCCCAACATGGTCATTGAGTTGTATGCCATGTTGACTAAGAAGTAGGCGTCGGTTTTTTCTTCGCTGGGTCCCGTTATCGTGTCGGTCTATTGGCGTTGCCCCTGTGCGGGGCGGCAGTCACTTTCTTTGCTGCTGCAAAGAAAGTAACCAAAGAAACAGCTATCCCCAGCCTAAGCACTTCATACCGGCCGCGGCACAGGCGATTGGCCTAATGGCCCGGCAGTAGCGAGTGCCCCCACAAGCAGACAAGGGCTTGGACCGCGCATGGTCTGAAACATCGCACCACACAACAAACTGGTTCAGCACCAAATAGCTCCGGCACAGCGCTACGCGCTGCCGCGGGGTATGCGAGGGTAACCCATCGAAGAAGCGCACGCGCACCCGATTGACCCATCGGCCGCGAAGCGGGCCGGAGCCATTTGGTGCTGAACCAGTGACGCAAGCGATGCGCCGCGACAGACCGTGCGCGAGCCAAGCCCGATTGGGCCTTCGAGGGCGACACTTAGGCGAGTGCCAACCGCCGGCTGGCAAGCATGGCCAAACTGCGTGTGACCGCGGGCGGTGAGAAGCTGCTTTCTTTGGTTACTTTCTTTGCAGCAGCAAAGAAAGTGACTGCCGCCCCGCACAGGGGCAGTGCTAATAGACCGACACGATCACGGGATCCGGCGAAATAAAAAACAAAAACCCCTCACAACACCGGCACACCCAACGCCTCCCGCCTCGCCAGCAGCCCGTGAATCTGCGACACAACCGCCGCCCCCTCCCCCACCGCAGCCGCCACACGCTTCGTCGAACTCGACCGCACATCGCCGATAGCGAAAACCCCCGGCACGCTGGTTTCCAGCGCCATCACGCCTTCCGTGCGTCCCTCATGCGCCTCGGGTCCGGTCAGCACAAAACCCTTGCCATCGACATTCACATTGCAGTTGCGCAGCCAGTCGGTATTCGGATCCGCGCCGGTGAAGAGAAACAGATGCCGCGAGTCGATCGTGAGCGGTCCATCCGGCGTCTTGCAATTGACGGCGGTCAGCGCGCGGCCATCGCCATCGAGCGAAGTGATCTGCGTATGCGTGCGCACCGTGACGTTCGGCAACGAGCCAATACGCTCAACCAGATAATGCGACATGCTCGCCGAAAGCCCCGCGCCGCGGATCAGCACATGCACGTGCTTCGCGTGCGTCGCGAGATAAACCACCGCCTGTCCCGCCGAATTGCCGCCGCCGACGAGCACGACTTCCGAGTTCTTGCACAGCTTCGCCTCGACCGGCGATGCCCAGTAATACGTGCCGTGCCCTTCGTAACGCTCTAGCCCGGCGATGTCCGGCCGCCGATACGCCGCGCCCGACGCGATGACCACTGTCTGCGTCGTCACGCGCTTGCCGTTCTCCAGTTCGATCTGGATCGGATTGCAATCGCAATGCAGCGCCTTGATCTTGGTCGGAATCGCGATATGCGCGCCGAACTTCTGCGCTTGCACGAACGCGCGCCCGGCGAGCGCCTGCCCGGAAATGCCGGTCGGAAAACCGAGATAGTTTTCGATGCGCGAACTCGCGCCCGCCTGCCCGCCCGGCGCGCGGCAATCGAACACCGCCACCGACAACCCCTCGGACGCCGCATACACCGCCGTCGCGAGACCCGCCGGCCCCGCGCCCACGATCGCGACATCGTAGACATGCGCCGGATCGAACTCGGGCAGCCAGCCGAGCTGCGTCGCGATCTGATTCTCGGTAGGCGCGCGCAGCACCGTGCCGTCCGGGCAGATGACGAGCGGAAAATCGGACGTCGATGCCGAGATGCGTTCGAGCAGCGAGATCGCATCGGGATCGGTGCAGGCGTCGATCACCGTGTGCGGATAACCGTTGCGCCGCAGAAAGCCTTGCAGCGAAACCAGACGGCCATCGTCCGACTGGCCGAGCAGCACCGGCCCGCTACCTTTTTCGATCAGCCCGACGCGCCGCAGGATCAGCGCGCGCATGATGCGCTCGCCCAGCTCCGCTTCCGCGACGAGCAGCGCACGCAGGCGCTCCGGCGGAATCACGATGCCGTCGACATCCTCGGCGGCGACGCCATCGACGAGACAGGGCTTGCCCGAAAGCTGCGCCACTTCCGCCAGAAAATGTCCCGGCCCGTGCTCGACGACGAGATGCTCCTGCCCGAGCGCGTTACGGCGCGTCACGCGCACGAGTCCCTTCAGGACGATCACCATGCCGCGCCCGGTCTCGCCCATGCGGAACATCCACTCGCCCTGACGCCAGTGCGAGGCGGTGCCGAAGCGGCTCATGCGCTCGATCTCGTTGTCCGTCAGGCGCGGGAACATCTGATGTGCACGCGTTTCGAGCGGCGAGAAAGGCGCGCTGTCGTCGGACGCGGCGGCTGCGGCCGGCGACGGCACGACGTTCGGATTGGAACTCTCCAGCGGCTCGCGCGCGCTCCACGCGACGACATTCGGCATGCCTTGACCAGGCTCGTTGAACGGCGTTGTGCTCATGCGCGATCTCCGTGTGGATAACCAGCTTCATGCAGGGATGCCGAACCCGCGGACGATGCCGCCGCCGATTTCACCGGCCAGGGGCACATCGCCGCCATTTCCGCGACCTCCTCGGGCGTGGTCGCCGCGAGTTCGCCGAACTCGGTCAGCGTCGCGACATCGAAACCGGCGAGCCGCCAGGCGTCGAGTCCGCCCGTGAGCGGCACGACGTCCCGGAAGCCCGCGTTGCGCATCGTCTTCGCCATCCACGCCGCCGATACTTCGTTCGGACACGAGCAGTAGATGACGACCTTGCGCGACTTGTCGTAGTTCTCGATGATCCTCGCGAGATCGCGCTCGTCGGCGAAAAGTGAACCGGGAATCGCGGCCGGATCGAGCATGCGCTTTTCCGGCGAGCGGATATCGAAGATCACGGGAAGCGGCTGGTCGTTCATCAGCGCATAGAGCTCGTCCACGCTGATGCGCGCCTTTTCCAGCGTCGCCATGAGCGCGCGGCGCCGCCACCAGCGATACGTGACATAGATCGCGAGCAACACCGCCAGCACGACCACCGCCTGCCGCCCGAGCTGCGAGATCATCGCGAACACCATTTCGAGCTGCGCCGCGAAGATGACGCCGACGGTCAGCCCGACCGCGCCCCACAGCGCGACACCGCCGCCATCGTGCGCGATGAAGCTGCGCAGCTTCACGCCCATCGCGCCCGCGAGCGGCACGGACACGAGCGAGAGACCGGGGATGAACTTCGCGACGAGCAGAATGCGCACGCCCCAGCGGCCGAAGAAGCGCTCGGTCTTCTTCACGCAGGTATCGCGCGAAAGAGACAGTTTGCAGATGGTCTTGAGCGTCTTGTCGCCGTACTTGCGCCCGCCCTGGAACCAGACGAGATCGCCGAGCACGCCGCCCGCCACCGCGATGCACAGCACGCCCAGGAGCGGCGTCCAGAATGCGCCGCCGTTCACCGCCATCAGCGCGATGGACGCGCCGACGATGATCATCGTCGGCATCGCGGGCACGGGCAGCCCGAGTGCCGAGCCCATCACGTTGATGAAAACGATCGCCGGGCCGAATCGATCGACTAGCTGATGCAACAGCATGGGAATCTCCCGCGCGGGAAGGGTGTGTTCACAGGACGACGGGACGCGCGCCGGGAAACCGGCGCTGCGAAGGCGCGAAAAGCACGAAAGCGAAAGAGATACGAGCTTGCGACCGCTCGTGGTTCAACGCGGTGCACGCGGCGCCCGGCCGACGTTCGTCACATTTAAGGGATAAGTGTAGCCCGGAAATGCGTATGTAAGCATGACCGGCGCGCGAGCCGCGGGCATCGCGCGCGCGAGCCGCGGGCATCGCGCGCGCGATGCCCGGTGCGGAAGGGATCGACCGCGCAAAGTGTGGGATTCAGCCGCGCTCGTCGGCGATATAGGCGCGGATCACATCGGCGAAATTCTTGTCGCCCGCAAGGCCCAGTTGCTCCGCGCGCGCCGTGTTCCACGCGCCCGGCCAGCTGCCGACGATCGTCTCGATGCGTTCGTCGCGCTGCCAGTCGATGCGCTGCACGGCTTCCTCGCCCGCCACTTCGCGCAACGCCGCGACCATCTCGTTCACGCTCACCGACAGGCCCGGCAGATTGATGACCGGCCGCAACCCGAGCTTCGCGCGATCGATCTCGCAGCCCGCGATCAGCGCCTCGATCGCGCTCGTCGGCGAAAGCAGCCAGACGCGCGTGTCGCCATCGACGGGGCATGTCGAGCGCTCGCCGTTCAGCGGCTCGCGAATGATGCCGCTCGCGAACGACGAAGCCGCCGCGTTCGGCTTGCCGGGCCGCACGCTGATGGTCGGCAGGCGCAGCACGCGGCCATCGACGAAGCCGCGCCGCGCGTAGTCGGAGAGCAGCAACTCGGCGATCGCTTTCTGCGTTCCGTACGACGATTGCGGATTGAGCGCGGTGTCGTCCTGCACGATATCGGGCAGCACGCCGCCGTACACCGCGACCGAGCTCGTGAACACGACGCGCGGCTTGTGGCCCGCCGCGCGGCACGCTTCGAGCAGCGCGCGCGATGCGTCGAGATTGATCTTCATGCCGAGATCGAAGTCCGCTTCGGCCTGGCCGCTCACGATCGCGGCGAGATGGAAGATGGCTTCGGTCTGCGTGTCGATATGGCGTTGCAGCACGGCCGGATCGGAGATGTCGCCGGTTTCGGCGCGCACGCGTTTGTCGGCGAGCAGGCGTTCGTCGTTCGGGCGCGCGACATCGAGCAGCACCAGTTCGGTGACCGGCTTGCCGTTGAGTTCGTCGCGCTCGAGAAGGCGTTTCGCGAGACGCTGGCCGAGAAAGCCGGCGCCGCCGGTGATGAGAATCTTCATTGGGTCGCTTCCTCTCACAGATAAGGTTTGAGCCAGCCGAGTCCTTCGGACGTGCCCGCCTTCGGCTTGTATTCGCAGCCGATCCAGCCTTCGTAGCCGAGCGAATCGATCAGCTCGAACAGATACGGATAGTTGAGTTCGCCGATGCTCGGCTCGTGGCGCTCCGGCACGCCCGCGATCTGGATATGGCCGATGCCCGCGTTCGGGCGCTTCATGTCGCGCTTCAGCTTCATCGCGATATCGCCTTCGACGATCTGGCAGTGGTAGATGTCGAACTGTACTTGCAGGTTCGGCGCGCCGATTTCGTCGCAGATGGCTTGTGCGTCGTCCTGACGGTTCAGGAAGAAGCCGGGGATGTCGCGGGTGTTGATCGGCTCGATCACAATGCCGATGCCCGCCTTCTGCGCTTCCTTCGCCGCGTATTCGAGGTTCTTTTTGTATACCGCGCGATGTTGCTCTCGCGGCTGATCCGGGGCGATCAGGCCCGCCATCACGTGCAGTTTCTTGTTGCCCAGCACGGCGGCGTATTCGAGGCCCTTGGCGACGCTCTGTCTGAACTCCTCCTCTCGTCCCGGCAATGACGCGATGCCGCGCTCGCCCTTCGACCAGTCGCCCGGCGGGGCGTTGAAGAGCGCCTGGGTCAGGTTGTTGTCCTTTAGGCGCTGCTCGATGTCTTTCGCTGCGAAGTCATACGGAAACAGGAATTCAACCGCCCTGAAGCCGTCTTTCGATGCTGCTGCAAAGCGGTCCAGGAACGCGTGTTCCGTGTACATCATCGTCAGGTTTGCGGCGAATTTTGGCATTTGCTTTTGCTCCTTTTGTTCCTTTTGTTCGGTTCGATTCGGCTTCGGGTGAATCCTGTTTTCGTGTCGGTCTATTGGCTCTGCCCCTGTGCGGGGCGGCAGTCACTTTCTTTGCTGCTGTGTATGGACCGGAGACATGGGTAACAGGTGTGTCAGGACATGGGTAACACATTTAGCTC
>NZ_JARUXO010000003.1:1443615-1509208 GCF_031451275.1 Caballeronia sp. LZ029 | reverse complement strand
GGGGACGACCCGCGTGACCTCCGAGAGCAGCCTCTTCAGAAACGAGCGTGATCAGTCGTTCGCGCATGGCACTTTCGTTCACGCCTACGTCGACCGTGTTACGCGAAGGCCTGTGTCGCTGTCCGACGAATTGCGGCACGCGGTCCATCAGATCAAGGGACCTTGAAAATGCATATCGACGACACGCGGCGGAGCAATCTACCGTTCACCGCCAACGTTCTGCAGCGTCTCGAGCGCCTCCAGAAGCACATTTCTGGCCGGCCCCTTGAGGTACTTCCTGAGTTCTTTCTCGACCTGAGTCTGCGCCGCGCGCCAGTGCGGCTCAGCCTCTTTCAATACGCGGGTGCCGGCAGGGCTGAGCTTCGCCAGTTTGTAGCGCGCATCGTCGTCACTGGAGACCTCGACCCATCCGGCATCGATGAGCAATTTGATGTTGCGCGAAATAGTAGTCTTGTCGAGCGATAACTCGGCCGCGATCTCGTTATAGGTTGCCGAGCCAAGTCGATGGAGACCGCGAAGCAGGGTGTGCTGGGTGATTTTCAGGCCCACCGGGCGCAAAGCCTCGTCGTAAATGCTCGTCAGAGCGTTTGCGGAGCGTCTGAACTGGGTGCAATAGCATTCGGTGAACATCGGCGATCCCTTTTGAAAGAGTGATCAGTGTATATGCAACTATCGTAGCACTTCCTGACGAGAGACGGCACAGGCTTTCCGGAGAAAGAGGCCGGTACGGGTTCTCACTAGGTTGAAGAGGTATCGATTCTAACTAGACTGTTGCATATACATCGGTTGTAGATGCATCTGTATAGATCAGCACAGTCATAACGGGTCGGTGCGGCGAACATCGATTGTCGTGCGCATCGGTTTTCTTCGGATACGCTGCGCCCATATAGATGCATATGCAACAGACTATCGGCGCCGCTCAAAGATTTGTTCCCCAACCAGCTTCGAAGGAGTTCTCGGAAATGCCCATCATCGTTTGCAACACGCGCGCCGGACTGGACGTCGACATCAAGCGCAAGATCGCCAAAGCGATCACCACCGCCGTGAACGAGACCATCAAGTCGCCGCTCGAAATCATCAGCGTGGTCTTCAATGACCTCGCGTCCGAAAGCAGTTATGTGGGCGGAGAACCGGGCGGCGACACGCTCATCATGTGCAATATTCGCGCGGGTCGATCGGACGACGCGAAGCTCACGCTGGTCAGGAAGGTGAGCGCCATTTTCAGCGACTATGCGGGCGTCCCGGAAGATCGTATCGAAACGGGCCTGCTCGAATACAACCCCAAGTTCATCATTCGCGGCGGCCAGCAGTTGCCTGATCCTCCCTACGCGTGATCGACGGCACGGGAAGTGCACAGTCGATGAGTTCATACATATTTGCATACCTATGCATCAGGAGGCGGGCTTGAATACCAGACACTCGACTGCGACAGCGCATTCGTCACCGAAGATGCTGACGATCGCCATCGCCAGCTTCATGGGAAGCGCCATTGAATGGTTCGACTTCTTTCTCTATGGCATCACCTCGGCACTCGTTTTTGGCAAGCTGTATTTCCCCGGTGGCGATCCGTTGACGGGGACGCTTCTGGCGTTCGGCACGTTCGCGGTTGGGTTCATCGCAAGACCATTCGGCGGCATCGTCGCGGGTCACCTTGGCGATCGCGTCGGACGAAAATTCGTGCTGGTCACGACGCTGCTGGCAATGGGCATTTCGACCACGCTGATCGGTCTTGTGCCGTCGTACAACAGCATCGGACTCGCGGCGCCGATTCTTCTGATCCTGCTGCGCATCGTACAAGGGTTGGCCGTAGGCGGCGAATGGGGAGGGGCTGCTCTGATCGCCGTCGAGCACGCAAATCCGAATCGTCGTGGCCTCTATGGCAGCTTCCCTCAGATGGGACTTCCCGCAGGGTTGTGTATGGCGGTGGGCGGGATGGAACTGGCGAGTCGCCTGCCTGAGACGGAGTTCCTCGCGTGGGGCTGGCGCATTCCGTTTCTGTTCAGCGCGGTACTCGTCGCGGTTGGTCTCGTGATTAGACTCCGTATCGAAGAGCCGCCTGCGTTCAAGAAGGTGCTCGACTCCGACTCGACCGTCAAGCTCCCCATCGTCGAGGCGATTCGCAGATTTCCGAGGGCGATCCTGATGTCCGCGGGACTTCGCTTTGCGGACAATATTCTGTACTACGTATTTACTACTTTCGGCTTGACTTACATGACGAGCCATCTCGGCCTGCCGCGAAAGACGGTGCTGGTCGCCATCCTGATTGCGGCCGCACTCGAACTGCTGACGAATCCGCTCTTTGGTGCGTTATCGGACAAGTTCGGTCGAAAGCAGATCGTGATCTTCGGTGCACTGGTCGCGGTGGTCGCGCCGTTCCCGTTCTTTCACATGGTAGGAACCGGCAATCCGACGATGATCCTGCTTGCCGAGATCATGGTGATCACGATTGCTCATGCGGCCGTGTTCTCGCCGATGGCTGCATGGTTCGCCGAAATGTTCAGCCCCGAAGTCCGTTATAGCGGGGTGACGATCGGATTCCAGTTGGGCGCACTGCTCGCCGGCGCGCCCACGCCGCTGATCGCCACGGCGCTGCTCGCAAAGTACGGTGACTACACTCCTGTGGCTATCTTCGCGATGATCGCGGCAGGCATCACGCTCGTCTGCGCCCTGTTCGCGAGGGTCGTACAGGAGCGCAGAGCGCCGTCAGCGGCGACCCTGATTCCAGCCAGCACGACGCAGGAAGGCTGACCGAACTGACGCCCGAGTCGTGACGCAATCGATCAACCGAATTTGAAATCCGAAGGGGACGTATGTCTAACGAACTTTTCAAGCTTGAAGGGAAGAGCGCTGTCGTGACCGGCGCGGGGCGTGGCCTTGGCGCGGACATCGCTTCTTTGCTCGCAAAATACGGCGCACACGTCTATCTGCTCAGCAAGGATGCGCGAGAACTGGATGAAGTCGCCGTCCGCATCCATCGAAACGGTGGCGCGTGCACGCCTGTCGTATGCGACCTCCTGAAAGACGATCAACTTGAGCGGGCGTTCAGCGAACTTCCCCGACTGGACATCCTCGTCAACAACGCGGGCACCAACATCCCTGCGCGACTCGCCGACGTCAAGACTTCAGATCTGGATTTCGTGATCGGCCTGAACGTCAGAGCGACGTTTCTGGCGACGCGCGCTGCCGTTCGCAAGATGCTCGAAGGTGATTCAACCGACGACCGCGCCATCATCAACATATCGTCGCAGATGGGGCATGTGGGCGCGCCCGATCGATCCGTGTACTGCATGACGAAGCACGCGATGGAAGGGCTCACGAAAGCAGCCGCAGTGGAGCTTGCACCGAGGATACGCGTGAACTCGGTTGCGCCTACGTTCGTCGATACACCGATGACGCAGCCGTTCTTCGAGAACGAGCAGTTCAAGCGCTGGGTCTTCGACCGCATCCCGATGGGCCGTCTGCTCTCGAGCGATCACGTCGCTGCTGCGGTGCTGTATCTCGCGTCTCCTGCCGCCGCGATGATCACCGGAACGAGCTTGCGTATCGACGGAGGATGGACGGCGCAGTAGATCAGTCAAACGCGAAACGGGACAGCGCCTCTTTATCGAAATCGAACCCCGTGCCTGGCCGATCTGGAATCTCGATCAGGCCGTCTTTGACAGGAAACGGCGCCTCCAGGATCGGATCGACCCAGTCCTGCCATTCGAGCCAATGGGCTGTCTCGGTAACCCGCAGAAGGTGCGCGGAGACCTCCGGATACAGATGACTCGAAACGTCGATGCCCATTGCGCCTGCAATGGGTACCGAGCGAAGCCAGCCCGATACGCCGCCGATGCGCATCATGTCCGGCATCATGAAGGTTCCTGCCTTCGCCATGACCGCACGCGATAGCGCACGCGGCCCGTAGAAGTTCTCACCGAGGCAGAGCGGGGTCTTGAGCCCGGCCGCCAGATCCGAATAGCCGTCGATGTTGTCGTAGGCGATGGGTTCTTCGAACCAGTAGAGCCCGAAGTCGTCCAGTTCGTGGCAGCGGCGCACCGCATCTCCGAATCTCATGCCCTGATTGAAATCGACCATGAGTTTGATGTCGCCGCCCACGGCACGGCGGACCGCTTCGATGGCGTCGATATCCTGTTGCAATCGATCGCGCCCGAGCCGGAGCTTGATTGCCCCGAAGCCTCCTTCGGCGATCAGGGCAAGCGCCTCGTCGGCCAGCTTGCCGGTATCGGTGAGCCACAATGCGTTGCTGTTATAAGCGGGCACCGTGCCGATGTCGCCGCCCAGCAATCGCGCCAGCGGGAGATTCACGGCTTTCGCCAACGCGTCCCAGGCCGCCATATCCAGGCCTGCAATGGCGATCATCGCGAGACCTTCGTAGCCGACCAGACTCAAAGACTTGCGATCGGCCTGAAAATCGGACAAAGGCGCGATGCGCTTGCCTTTCTTATTGGTCGCCAGGTCGCTCATGATCGATACGATGTACTTCATCGAATGAGCGAGATACGGTTCGAGATAACTGCATCCGCTTACGCCTTCGTTGGTCCTGAGCGTAACGGCGATGACCGGCCAGTCCGAGAAGCTTCCCACCTTCGACACGATTGGTCGCTTCAACGGAATCAGCACGGGCTGCAATTCGAGCGAATGAAAGGTCAATTGCTCCAGTGGCTTCATGTCGTCCTCCATGCTGATATCTTTTTGGCGGGCTTATACCGATGCGAGGCTAATCCGCGGGCGCGTATTGCATTTCTCCATTACCGAACGACCAGTTCTCCCGTGCGACCTCGACCAGACTGATCCAGACATCTTCCTTGCGCAGTCCCGTCTTCGAGGAAATGCCGTTGGCGACGGCAGCGTAGAAAGCTTTCTTGACATCGATCGAACGACCGGTATTCCAGGTGATCTGAATGAAAACAATCGACGGAGAGTAGGAAATGCCGAGATAGCCATCGGCTGGATAGACGAGTTCGTCGGCGTCGTGTCGGGTGACGATCTGAAACTTGTCGTTGGCGGGGACGCCGGCGATCGAGGTCATCGCCTCGTAGACGGTGTCGCTGACAGCCTGAACGACGGCGTGTGCCGCGGCTTTCGAAAGATCGATTCGGACGAGTGGCATAGTGGCCTCAAAACGAGAGTGCGTGATAACGCCCACTAGGCTAGACTCAATCTATGCTTTCCAAAAGCGAGTATTCAGACTGCTTTGAATGACGGAATGGAATAATGATCGAGGAACTGAAATCTTTCGTGACGGTGGTCGAGGAAGCCTCTCTGACGCGTGCCGCACAAAAGCTGTGCGTGACGCAGTCGGCGGTATCGAAGCGCATCCAGCGACTGGAAGACGTACTCGGCGCGCAACTGCTCGACCGCAATTCCAAACCGCCGCGTGCAACTGCGCTTGCGCATCGCATTCACGAGCATGCCGTGCCATTGCTCGCTGCCTTCGACCGGCTGATGAATGTCACCCGGGAAGACGGAGATCCCTCGGGAAAGCTGCGTTTCGGTTTGCCGCAGGGTATCGCCGATATCGTCCTGTTCGATGCCCTGACCGCGCTAGGAGATGCATTTCCGGCGCTCGACGTGACACTCAAGTCGGACTGGAGCCCCGGTCTGCTTCGTCTGCTCGATGCAGGCGAACTGGATGCCGCCGCGATTCTGAGCCCAAAGGGCAGACAACCCGCCGACGCATACGTGCGCCGACGCGTCTCGACCATCGAACTGGTCGTCGTGCAAAGTAAAAGACGTCCGCTGGTTTCGAGTCGTGCGGCGCTCCCCGCCATCGCGGACGGTGGATGGATCCTGAACCCGGAAGGATGCGGTTATCGGGCGGCGCTGCAACACGCAGTCGAAGCGGCCGGCTACGCGTTGCGCGTCAAAGCGGATACGCACGGCAGCGAAATGCAATTGCAGCTCATCGCCTCAGGCTTGGGACTGGGTCTGGTTCCGCGAAGTGTGCTGACTCATAGTGCATGGCAGCGGCGGCTCGAAGTCGTGAAGGTCGCACGCTTCGCGCCTCAGCTAGACGTGTGGCTTTTGCATCCGCCTCATCTCGGGAATCTCAGCCGCGCGGCGGCGCGCCTCGGAGACAGGATGGAAGCATCGTTCAAAGCTTGAGCTTTCCGTCCCGATTCTCCAAACGTTTCAAAGCGTCGGCATATGCAGATGATGCGGATCGCCCATCATATCGGCGACGCGCCTTAGCGCCTCGCGGCAATCTTCCCGGTTCTGAGGTCCGCCGAGACACAAACGCAGCGCATTCGGCGGATTTCCGTCTGCGGAAAATGCGGCACCGGCCACCGCGCCGATGCCTTGATTCCGCAATTGCAGGGCCAATTCCGGCGCGCTCCAGTCACACATCGAAGGCACGGGCAGCCAGAGATGAAACCCGTGCGGGTCGGCGTCGAACGCGAGGCCTCGAAGCTCGTCCGACGCGATCGCCTGTCTGGCCGATGCCTCTTCGCGAATAGCTTCGAGCACGTCTGACGCGGTGCCGTCGTTGACCCATTGAGTCGCGAGAAGGACGGTGAAAGGACTCGGCATGACCGTGGTCGCACGCAATGCGCCCGCGATCCGCTGCGTCTGCCGCAGCGTGGGCGCTTTGAGATATGCCACGCGTAACCCCGCACCCAGCGTCTTCGATAAGCCCGTCACGTGATACGTCAGTTCGGGCGCGAGTTCCGCGAGCGTGGCGGGCGCATCGAGAGGCAACATGCCGTAAGGCTCGTCTTCGATGATCGGCACGTTGTAGCGCAAGGCCACATCGGCGAGGGCTTCGCGCCGCTGCCGCGTCAGGGTCAATGTGCTCGGATTCTGCAGCGTCGGATTGCAGTAGAACGCTCCCGGTTTCTCCGTCTTGCACAACGCTTCGAACGCATGCGGCAACGGTCCTTCGTCATCGCGGGCCAGCGCCTGCAAGCGCACGCCCAGTTGCGAAGCAATCGCCTTGATCCCGGGATAGGCGAGCGAATCCAGACAGATGATCTCGCCCGGCCGCGCAAGCTGCGACACCAGCGCGACGAGCGCGCCATGAATGCCCGGACAAACGAGCACGTTATCGACATCGCAATCCGCAACGCGCTTCCGAAGCCATTCGCGTCCCGCCGCGCGATCCGCTGCCGTACCGCCGAAATCCTGATAGCGCAACAACTGGAACGGATCGGCACGCTCCATCAGGCTCGCCGCCGACGCGCGCAGTCGCGCTGCCACGAGCGGCGGTTCCGGCGGCATGTTCATCGACATCTCGACGCTGCCGCCCCCGGCGAGCGGCAACGTCTGCGTCCTGCCGCGTGCGAAGGTTCCGCTGCCCGCGCGCGCATCGAGCAGGCCGCGCTTGCGCGCTTCCGCATACGCACGCGCGACTGTCGTGTAGTTGAGGCTGAGCAGGTCGGCGAGATCGCGCAGACCGGGCAATCGATCGCGCGGCCGCAATCGTCCGGTTGCCAGGTCCTCTTCGATCAGATCGGGAATCGTCAGATAAGCGGGCTTTCTGCTCTCTTCGAGCTTTCTGATCCAGTGATGCGCCGGCTGATTCATGACCGCGATGTCCTCGGCAAAGGTTCGATTCACCTTAGCATGACAAATCAATCAAAAGAAAAGAGATCGCATGCGCTGATCGCAGTTGATTGCATTGATCGCTTTTATGCACGGCTTCGGTGTGCTACGCACCACGCAAAGGATCGGCTGCGCTGAAAGTGTGCGCGCATCGCTCGTGCAAGGCTCGCGCCCATGACAGCGAAAGGCCGCCCGGATTGGCCTGCACGAAAATTTTTCGCGTCGCGCATGCAAGTTCGTTTTGCTTGATTGCAAAGTGATTGCATTTTACGGGCCAATCATTGGCATATCCGTTGCGTTTGAGCGTTCGCCGTCGCGATGAAACGAGACGGCAGAAACGTGAACCCAACATCGGAGAATGCCATGCCCGCAGTCAATCAACCGCTTCACAAGAACGGCGACTATCTGGTCGACTACGAAGAGAAAGTATTCGAAGACGTGAAGGCCGAACCTGGCGAAAAAGCGCTCGTCACGTTTCATACGGTTGCATTCGAAGGCTCGATCGGCTTCGTGAATCTGCTGCAAGCCACGCGTCTGCAACGCAAGGGCTTCGACACCTCCGTGCTGCTCTACGGACCGGGTGTGACGCTCGGCCTGCAACGCGGCTTCCCGACGCTCGGCGACGAAGCGTTCCCCGGCCATCTCAACTTCAACAAGCAACTGCAGAAGTTCATGGCCGAAGGCGGGAAGGTCTACGCATGCCGCTTCGCGTTGCAGGCGCTCTACGGACATGGCGAGGCGTCGCTGATCGAAGGCATTCGTCCGATCAACCCGCTCGATGTGCTCGATCTCCAGTTGCTTCATCGCAAGGAGAACGCGCTCGTCATCCATACGTGGACCGTGTGACGATCATGGCCGATGCCCTGACGACGAAGCGCGTCGTGCGCGCCGCCGCCGTGCAGATCGCGCCGGATTTCGAGCGCCCGAACGGCACGCTCGACCGCGTCTGCACGGCCATCGACGAAGCCGCCGCGAAAGGCGTGCAGCTTATCGTGTTCCCCGAGACTTTCGTGCCGTATTACCCGTACTTCTCGTTCGTGCGCGCACCGGTTGCCTCGGGCGCGGATCACATGAAGCTCTACGAACAGGCGGTGGTCGTGCCGGGTCCGGTCACGCAGGCGGTCGCGGAACACGCGCGGCTCGCGAACATGGTGGTCGTGCTCGGCGTGAACGAGCGCGATCACGGCAGCCTCTACAACACGCAGCTCGTCTTCGATACCGACGGCCGCCTGCTGCTCAAGCGCCGCAAGATCACGCCGACCTTCCACGAACGGATGATCTGGGGGCAAGGCGATGCCGCGGGGCTGAAGGTCGCGGAAACGCGCGTCGGACGTGTGGGCGCGCTGGCGTGCTGGGAGCACTACAACCCGCTCGCGCGGTACGCGCTGATGACGCAGCATGAAGAGATTCATTGCAGCCAGTTTCCCGGCTCGCTGGTCGGCCCGATCTTCGCCGAGCAGATCGAAGTGACGATCCGGCATCACGCGCTGGAGTCGGGCTGCTTCGTCGTCAATGCGACGGGCTGGCTGACCGATGCGCAGATCGAAGCCATCACGCCCGATCCGAACCTGCAACGCGCGCTGCGCGGCGGCTGCAACACGGCGATCGTCTCGCCCGAAGGCCAGCATCTGGCCGAGCCGCTGCGCGAAGGCGAAGGCATGGTGATCGCCGACCTCGACATGGCGCTCATCACCAAGCGCAAACGCATGATGGATTCGGTCGGCCACTACGCGCGGCCCGAGTTGCTGAGTCTCGCGATCAACGACCGGCCCGCCACGCCCGTCACTTCTTTCAAGGACACCTACGACGATGAGCGCAAGAGAGAACCTGCCGGCGTCGAGCCGGCAATTGATGACTGAGCTTCAGTCGAGCGGCCTGCGATTGGTCGATCCGCGCGCCGGTGTGTCCAGCCGGCGCGGCGGCGCGGGACCATCGGATCACAAGGCGGTCACCGTCGATGGCGTGACCATCATGGTGCCCGTGCATACGAGCACGGCATGGGATTCGCCGTTCGTCGCGGGCCAGCCGGACGCGAACGGCAACAGCGCGCTGATGCGCAACACGATCCCGATCGCGAGCATCAGCTTTCCGAAGGCGCCGCGCTTCTACGCGATGCAGACACTCGACGGCGTGCCGTATTCGCACATCGCGACGCTGCACAGCGCCGACGTGCTCGCGACGACCGTGCTGCAAACCTGCATCCGTTACGAAAGCCGCCGCAAGTCGTGCAAGTTCTGCGCGATCGGGCAATCGCTCGCGGCGGGACGCACCATCGCGCGCAAGACACCCGAGCAGCTCGCCGAGGTGGCGCGCGCCGCCGTGTTGCTCGACGGCGTCAAGCATATGGTGTTGACCACCGGCACGCCACCGACGCCCGATCGTGGCGCGCAGATCCTCTGTGAGAGCGCGTTCGCGATCAGAGCAGCCGTCGATCTGCCGATCCAGGCGCAGTGCGAGCCGCCCGATGACGACCGCTGGTTCGAGCGCATGAAGGCGAGCGGCATCGATACGCTCGGCATGCATCTCGAAGCGGTGACGCCCGCGGTGCGCGAGCGCATCATGCCGGGCAAGGCGAGCGTGCCGGTGTCGCGCTACATGGAAGCCTTCGAGGCGGCGGTCGCGGTGTTCGGGCGCGGGCAGGTGAGCACGTACATCCTCGCCGGACTCGGTGACAGCGCACAAGCCATCGTCGATATGGCGCGCGATCTGATTGCGCTCGGCGTGTATCCGTTCGTCGTGCCGTTCGTGCCGATCAGCGGCACGCCGCTCGAAGATCATCCCGCGCCCACACCTGACTTCATGCGCTCGGTGCTCATGCCGATCGGCGCGATGCTCGCGCAGGCGAGCATGCGTTCCGCCGATATCAAGGCGGGCTGCGGCAAATGCGGCGCGTGCTCGTCGCTTTCTTCGTACGAGGTGTGACCATGTTCGTCGAAGCCATCGAAGGCGATGCGTTCGAGCTCGACTACACGCCGGTCGAATATCGCGTGAAGTGGGCGACGCTGCCGTGGGAAGAAGATGAAGCGTACAAGCTGCGGCGCGCGGTGTTCTGCATCGAGCAGGGCGTGTTCGTCGGCGACGATCGCGACGAGATCGATGAGCGCGCGCAGTTGCTCGTCGCGCTGAGTTGCGTCGCAGGCATACCGGAGCAGGTGGTCGGCACGGTGCGCATCCACGAGACGGAGCCGGGCGTGTGGTGCGGCTCGCGGCTCGCGGTGCACGCGGCCTTCCGCTCGCACGGCAAGATCGGCTCGACGCTCATCCGGCTCGCCGTATCGAGCGCGCATGCGCTGGGCTGCGAGACGTTTCTCGCGCATGTGCAGGCGCAGAACGTGCCGCTCTTTCGCCGTCTGCGCTGGGACACGCAGCAGGAGGAAACGCTCTTCGGCCGCCCACATCATCTGATGCGCGCGCAACTCGAGGCGTATCCGCCTTGCATCACCCCGCAAAGCGGTTTCGTCGCGCTGGCGCGGAGGCTGCCGTGAACGCGCTCGCCGGACTCGTCGAACGCCTGCGCGAGAGTCGTGGCTTTCGTCACAAGAGCGATATCTCGCATGTGCTTGCGCGTCTTCCTTCGAACGCGCAATCCGTGGCGATCGGCGATGACTGCGCCGCGATCCCCGATGGCGATGGTTACTTGCTCTTCGCGATCGAAGGCATGGTGAGCGATTTCGTTCGTGCGATGCCGTGGTTCGCAGGCTACAGCGGCGTCATGGTGAACGTGAGCGATATCTACGCGATGGGCGGCCGCCCACTCGCCGTCGTCGATGCGCTGTGGAGCGGCAATGCCGAAGACGCGGGCGACGTGCTCGCCGGCATGGCGGCGGCATCGGAGGTATATGGCGTGCCGGTCGTCGGCGGTCACAGCAACGTGCGCAGCGACGGCGCGCAACTCGCGGTCGCGATCGTCGGACGGGCGCGCAAGCTTTTGACGAGTTTCGATGCGCGCCCCGGCGATGCGCTCGTGATGGCCGTCGATCTGCGCGGCAGGTTCGAGGAGCCGTATCCGTTCTGGAATGCATCGGTAGGGTCGCCCGAAGGTCGCGCTCGCGCCGACTTCGAACTGTTGCCCGCGCTCGCCGAAGACGGTCTGTGCGATGCCGCGAAGGACATCAGCATGGCGGGCGCGCTAGGCACGGCATTGATGCTGCTCGAATGCTCGGAGATGGGCGCGCGCATCGATCTCGATGCATTGCCGCGTCCCGCCGATGTCGATATCGAACGCTGGCTCACGGCGTTTCCGAGCTTCGGCTTCGTGCTTTCCGTGCGTCGCGAGCATGTCGGCGAGGTGCTGGCACGTTTCGCCGGGCGCGATCTCGCGAGCGCGGTGATCGGTGAAGTCGATGATTCGCGCGATGTAGTCGTGACGCGCGGCGACGAGACTGCCTTGCTGTGGAACTTTCGCGAGGAACCGTTCATATGTGCGCGATGAACCCATAACGGAGGCTCGGACATGCCTGTCATGCACTTTCGAATTCGCTGGCCGGACGGCGTGGAAGCGAATTGCTATTCGCCCTCGACGGTCGTCGGCGAGTACTTCGCGGCGGGCGAAAGCTATGCCGTCGGCGACTTCGTCGCGCGCTCGCGCGAAGCGCTCAGCATCGGCTCCGAGCGCGTGCGCGAGAAGTACGGCTTCGCGTGCTCCGCGGCGCTCGATCAGCTTGCACGCATCGAAGAGGACGCGCAACGGTTCAGCGAGGCGCACGATGCGCGCGTGACCGTGCTCGCGCTCGATTGACCCATTTGTCGAAGAGGAAGCGGATATGTCGAACATCGAATCCACTCAGGCCGCGCCGGAGCATGTCGGCGTGATCGTCATCGGTGGCGGCCAGGCCGGACTCTCGGTCAGCTACTTTCTGCAACAGGCGAATATCGGGCATCTCGTGCTCGAAAAGCACAGCGTCACGCACACGTGGCGCACTCAGCGCT
The DNA here is from genome assembly GCF_031451275.1 of Caballeronia sp. LZ029. Lineage (NCBI taxonomy): Bacteria > Pseudomonadati > Pseudomonadota > Betaproteobacteria > Burkholderiales > Burkholderiaceae > Caballeronia > Caballeronia sp. LZ029. Next base: position 1,496,734 of record NZ_JARUXO010000003.1, on the reverse strand, counting down.
GGGATACGTTCTGTCTCGTCACGCCCAACTGGCAATGCGCGCTGCCGGGCCATGCATACGACGGTCCGGACCCGCACGGCTTCATGAAGAAGGACGAGATCATCGCCTATCTCGATGCGTTCATCGCCAAGGTGAACGCGCCGGTGCTGGAAGGCGCGGCAGTCACGCGGGTAACACGCGACGCCAATGGCGGCTATGTCGTGCACAGCACGCGCAGGACATATACAGCCGATCAGGTGGTCGTCGCGTCGGGCGGCTATCACACGCCGATCGTGCCGCGCATGGCGGAGCGCCTGCCGCAGAGCATCGTGCAGATGCAGTCGTCGGAATACCGCAACGCCGACGCGCTGCCACCCGGCGCGGTGCTCGTCGTCGGCTCGGGGCAATCGGGCGCACAGATCGCGGAAGATCTGCACCTGTCGGGCCGCAAGGTGCATCTCGCGGTCGGCGAGGCGCCGCGTTGCGCGCGCTTCTATCGGGGCCGCGACGTCGTCGACTGGCTGGCCGACATGCGCTACTACGACATGCCGGTGACCGATCATCCGCTGCGCGAAGGCGTGCGCGACAACACCAATCACTATGTGACGGGCCGCGACGGCGGGCGCGACATCGACCTGCGCCGCTTCGCGTCCGAAGGCATGGAACTGTTCGGGCGCCTGGAGGACTTCCGCGACGGAAAACTGCGCTTTCTTCCGAACCTGCGCGCCAATCTCGACGATGCCGACGACACGTACAACCGCATCAACGCGAGCATCGACGGATTCATCGAGAAGCATGGCATCGATGCGCCGGCTGCCGCGCGGTACGAGCCGCTGTGGCATCCGCCGGGCGAACGCGCGGAACTCGATCTGCAGGCGAGCGGCATCACGTCCATCGTGTGGTGCATCGGCTTCACGCCGGACTTCGCCTGGCTCGACGCGCCGGTGTTCAACGGGCGCGGATATCCGGCGCATATGCGCGGCGTGACGGCCGTTCCGGGCATCTATTTCGTCGGTCTCCCGTGGCTGCATACGTGGGGCTCGGGACGCTTCTCCGGCGTCGCACGCGACGCGCAGTACATCGTCGACGCGATCTGCGCGGAGCGCTCGAACGTGCCCGATCATGTGTCGATTGCGTGTGCGTGAAGAGCATGATGCCTCGCCACGACGACACTTACCGCGCCGGCATGCCGCAACTCAACTACGCGGGCCTGTCCGAAAACTGGCTGCTCAAGGAGTGCGGCGACCGGCACTGGGGCGCGCTCGCGCACGCCACCGGCAGCGACTTCGTCGCCGATGAAGGCACGCGCGCCTATGCCGCGTTCACATCGATCCGGCTGCGCGCGCACGGCATGCACGACGTGCGCGAGAACGACGCGTTGCGCATTCGCACGGAGCTTGCGCGGATCGGCGCGGCGCGGCATGTCAGCGAGCATCGCGTGGAGCGTGAACATGGCGCGATCGCCTCGCTGTCGATGATGTCCACCTTCGTGCGGCGCACCGAGGCGCGCAACAACCGCTCGGTCGCGCGCGCGAGCTTTGCCAAAATGAAGGGCGACATTGCGCCGATGAACGCGGCGATCACCGACATGCAGAACGCCGCGCGTGAACTGCGTCTGCGCGAAGCGGGTCCGCGCCTCGCGGAAATGGGCGTGCGCGCGGCGGATTGCGCGCCGGTCGAGTTTCTGCCGTGCCCGTACAACGATTTCAACGGCGCGGATTTCCTCTATTTCGCGAGCTTTCAGGGCTTCGTCGATCGTGCGGAATGGCAGACCTGGCGTCTCGCGGATACCCCCGCGCTGGTTTCGCGCGAACTGCACTATCACGGCAACATCGATGTCGGCGAGCGCTTGCGGCTGACGTTCCGGCGCGCGTTCATCGACGAGACGCGCGTGGCGCACTGGTGCGAGATCGAACGCACGAGCGACGGCAGGAAGATCGCCGATGTCCTCACGCACAAGGCACGGAGGCGCGCATGAGCCGTCCGCGACGCGTTCCATTGAAGCCGCTCTACACGTCGGCGGATATCGACGGCATCGGGCATCTCGGTTCGCAACCCGGCGCGCAACCATTCGTGCGCGGACCCTATGCGTCGATGTACACGTCGAAGCCCTGGACCATTCGCCAGTACGCCGGTTATGCGGACGCCGCGGATTCGAATCTCGCGTTTCGCAAGGCGCTCGCACACGGGGCGCAAGGCTTGTCCGTGGCCTTCGATCTGCCGACGCAGCTCGGCTACGATTCCACCGATCACGAAGCACGCGCGGACGTCGGCCTCGCAGGCGTGGCGATCGATACGGTCGAGGACATGGCGCGTCTTTTCGAAGGCATCGCGCTCGAACGCGTGTCCGTCTCGATGACGATGAACGGCGCAGTGCTGCCGGTGCTCGCCGCTTTCATCGTCGCGGCCGAAGAGCGCGGCATTGCGAGGGATTCGCTCTCGGGCACGGTGCAGAACGACATCCTCAAGGAGTTCATGGTGCGCAATACGTATGTGTTCGCGCCGGAGCCGTCGATGCGCATCGTCGCGGAGGTGGCGCAGTTTCTGAATGAACACATGCCGCGCTTCAAGGCGCTTTCCGTGTCGGGCTATCACTTTCAGGAAGCGGGCGCGGATGCTTCGCTGGAACTTGCGCTCACGTTCGCGAATGCCCGCGAATATCTTCGCGCGTTGCGTGCGCGCGGTCTGGAGGCCGATGCCGTTTGCGAGCAACTGAGCTTTTTCTTCGGCGCCGGAACGGACTTTTATACGGAGATCGCGAAGCTGCGCGCGGCGCGCCTGCTGTGGTCGGGAATCGCGGCGCAAGAGGGTGCGAGCACGCCGAAAAGCCGCGCGTTGCGCATGCACTGTCAGACTTCGGGCTGGTCGCTCAGCCCGACACGCACGCATAACAACATCGTGCGTACGACCGTCGAGGCGATGGCGGCGGTGTTCGGCGGAACGCAGTCGCTGCACACGAATGCGCATGACGAGGCGCTTGCGCTGCCGTCCGCATCGGCGTCGCAACTTGCACGCGACACGCAACTGATTCTTCAGCACGAAATGGGCTTGTGCGATGTGATCGATCCGTGGGCCGGCTCGTACATGATGGAATCGCTGACGGCGGATCTCGCCGGGCGGGCGCGCGAAATGATCGATGAAATCGAGGCGGGCGGCGGCGCGCGCGAGGCGATCCGCACGGGCTGGGTTCGGCAGCAGATTCACGCGAGCGCGGCGGCGACGCAGGCGCGCATCGATACGGGGGAACGGATGATCGTCGGCACTAACGCCTTTCCGGCAATCGAGACCGATGACGATGCGCCCGAATGCGTCGCAATCGATGGCGAGCGTGTGCGCGTGCAACAGTCGCGCAGAATCGCCGATGTCAAACGCCGACGCGACGAATATCGCGTGAGCACCACGCTCGCGGCATTGACTCGCGCCGCACACGATGATGCCGGCAACCTGCTCGCACTGACGATCGACTGCATGCGCGCGCGGGCGACCGTGGGCGAGTGTACGCGTGCCCTCGAAGCAGTTTGGCCGCGCTATGTGCAGCCATCGGGTGTTACGTCGAATGCGTATGGAACGCAATGCGCAAAGGACGAGGCATGGCACGCCGCGAGCGCACAGGTTGCGCGACTCGCCGAGAAGCTGGGCGAAAGCCTCGCCTGCTGATGGCGAAACTCGGACTCGACGGACACGATCGCGGCGCGAACGTGGTGTCGGCGGCGCTGAAGGACGCGGGCTTCGATGTTGCGATGAGCGGCCTGTTCGCTTCGCCGACGCGCGCAGCGAGGTTTGCGGCGGACGAGAGATGCGACGTGATCGGCATTTCGTCGCTTGCGAGCGCGCATGGAAGTCTGGTGCTCCAGTTCATGCGCGAGCTTGGAGAAAGAGACGTATGTGCGCCGGTCGTCGTCGGCGGGATCGTGCCGGATAAAGATGCGCTTTATCTGCGGAACACAGGCGTGGCGGAAATCTTCGGACCGGGGACACCCGTACACGAGATCGTCGCGCGGCTCGTGCGGTTGATCGAAACGAGCCGCTTCGGTGCGTCGGCCCGGCCAAGACGCATCGCTGATCTAGACCGGAAGAGCGCTACGGTTGACGCAGGTCCGGCTGCGCGGTGATCACTGCTGCCTGCCGTCGGGCGCCGACCGACCGTGCGACGGCTGTTCCAATCGCGAGCACTAGAAGACATGCAGTAGGAACAAGCATCGGCGCAGTGTGGCTCTCGCTGATCTTGCCGACATAGGGCATGAGGTTTTGACCAAAGAAACCTCCAAGATTTCCGATGCAGTTGATGGCCGCAACACTTGCTGCGGCTCGAGCACCCGAGAAGAAGCGCGGCGGAAGCGACCAGAAGCACGGATACAGCAATGGAATACACGCGCCGCCCAGGCACAGTGCAATGAAGCGAAGGGAAACGGTTGGCAGTACCAGGCTTGAGGCGAAGCAAACGACTCCAACGCCCGCAACGACGGTCATCGCTCGAAGGACAACGCGCTCTCGTTTGAGCTTGCCCGGCAGCCACAGCAGGAGCAAGGCTGCCAGTGCCCACGGAATCATGTTGAGCAGACCGTTGACCGTCGACGAGACGCCATAGCTTTTCACCAGTGTAGGCATCCAGTAGGTCACTCCATAGAGTGACGTCGACATCAGCATATAGGTCGCAGCGAACATGAGAACCTTGGGGTCGATGAATGCAGCCCAGGGATGCGACGCCTTCGCTTCGGTAGGCGCCTCCCTTTGAAAAGCTGCCAGTACGATTTCCTTCTCCGCCTGCGAGAGGAATGGCGCGACTTGAACCGAGTTCGGCAGATACTTCAGCGCGACAAAGGCGATAAGAATGGCCGGAACGCCGGTTGCGATGAACACCCACTGCCAGCCCTGCAAATCCCACGTGCCGCCAAGCGAAAGCAGCAGGCCACCGACAAGCGAACCCAGCATGTTTGCCAGTGCGCTACCGAGGGTGAAGAACCCGAGCACCCGCGTTCGATAGCTCTGCGGGAACCATTGCGTGAGGTAGTAGATGACGCCAGGATAGAAGCCTGCCTCAGCTACGCCGAGCGCGAACCTGTAAAAGTAAAACAGGGGCAGCGACTTCGTGAAGGCGAGCAAGACCGTGATGATGCCCCACGTAATCATGATTCGCGCCAGCCATGTACGCGCCCCAAACCGGTGGAGCGCCAACGTGCTCGGCACCTCGAACAGCAGATAACCGATGAAGAACAGCGATGCGCCAAAACCGTAGGCCGCCTCCGTCATCCCCAATGCCTGCACCATTTCAAGCTTTGCGAATCCGACGTTTTGCCGGTCGATGAACGCGATGAGGAACATCACGATGAGCAGCGGCATGAGTCGCCACGCCATCTTTCTCATCACATGCTGTTCAGAAATCGGAATCGAATCCATGTACCCCCCAGAAATGTCGCCTGCGACACTGGCCCCTCGTGAAGACGGGCAGTGGCATCCGATGCAAGATATAAACATATATATCTTTATATCTCTGGATGACATCGACGAACTATGAGGTGTTACCCGAACGATAAGTCGGTCAGGCGCAAAAAGGCACGCACGGGTTGCGCGTAAAGCCGGGAGAACGTTGTCTGTCAAGGAGCCTGCGCTTGGGCGGGCCAGAGGGAGGGTTACCGAATTTCTACTTGATACTGGAACCCTGTCGCGGCACCTCGCGTCGTGCGCCATTCTATCGGCGTTCCGGCGAAGTCCAGCGCCACTCGATTGACCATGATTACGGGGCTGCCGACGTCAACGTGAAGTGCCGCCGCATCCTCTTGATTGGCCTGTTCGACGGTCAGGGTTTCTGTAGCCGATGCCACTATCTGCCGGCAGGCCCGCTCGTAGAGGGGGTACATGAGGTTCCCGAAGTCGTCGAGCGGAAGGGTCGCCAACGCATCGAAGCGGGGTCGGGCGAGCCAGATTTCCTCGCGCAGAACCGGTTTCGAATCGATGAGACGCACTCGGGACAGGTGGATGCTCTTTTCGGTCGGCTCCATTTGGAGCGCATCGCGAATCGCCTTGTTCGGCTTCACAATCTCACGCTTCAAAACTCTGCCGATCGGCTGGACCGGCTGGCCGTCCGCCGATTTGAACCGAAAGAAGCGAAAGAGGGATGAATCGAACCGCGGTCGACGCACGAATGTTCCTTTGCCTTGCGTGCGCGTGACGACGCCTTCTGCTACGAGCAGTTCGATGGCTTTGCGTAGCGTACCGATCGAGACGACATAGGCCTCGCAAAGGTCGGCCTCGGTCGGTAGCGCCTGCTCGGGCGTCCATTCCCCATTGGCGATTCGACGCACGAGGTCATCGCGGATCAGCTGATAGCGCGGAAGCCGTAGGTCGGCGTTAGCGTGGAAGGAGGCCGTGTTCATGATTCATATAGTTAACCACAACTCTAGCTCTCCGTGTGGATTCAGGACGAGTTCGCGCCATTCAACTCACGATTCGCTGGTTTCGGGGCTTACGACCGTCGCTCGCGCGTCGCGGGTCTCCGGGCTTTTTTGCCTTTGGAGGAGACGGAGCGCTGGCTGACATTCTTTGGCACGCGCCGAGGATCGCCAAGGAGCTCGACGAGCCGTGTCTCGCATTCGGAAAACGAGTACCCGCGCCGCTGCGAGACCACGAAGGCGAGGGGGCGCATGTGCCATGCGCGCCGTTGAAGTTCGACAAGGCTTCCATTCACGAGGTCTCCCGCAACGATGTGATGCGGCATGTGCCCCCAGCACAGGCTTCCCCTGAGCAGATCGTGCTTCGCGCCGAGGTCATTGACTCGCCACTGGCGTTCGCTGGCAACCCCCTGTTGTGTCTTTTCTGCATCGGGCTGATTGTCGGTTACGACGAGCTGGATGTGCCGGCCAAATTCCTCCCGCGGGATCGGTCCCGCGATTGCGGCCAGCGGATGCGATGGCGCGCAGACGGTCACCATTCGCGCTTCGCATAAATGCTGCCTTTCTATGGTGCCTGGGCTCAACTCCGGCACGTCCGTGATCGTCACTGCCAACGCGCACGTGCCTTCGAGAACCAGACGCTCGCCGCCCTGCATCGTCGTCATGCGCAGATTGATTGCAACCGTCGGAAATTCCGCCTGCAGGGTACGCAGGCATTCGATCAAATGCGCACGCGCAAAATAGGTATCCACGGCAACCGAGACCTGTGGGACCCCGGCCTCGGCGATCGAAGCCGCGCGCATCTTCATTTCCTCGGTGCGCGAGATCACCCCGCGAGCATCGGGCAAGAGACTGCGGCCCGCGGCCGAGAGCGTCGCTTTCCGGGTATTGCGCTCGAACAGCACCACATCAAAGGCACTCTCGAGCGCGTTGATCGCGTGACTGATCGCCGACTGTGCACGCCTCAGCTCCCGTGCAGCCCCGGAAAAGCTTCCCTGGTCGCACACGGCGACGAAGGCCCGAAGTTGATTGATGGTGACGTTGTCGAGCATAGATATCTAATAAGTAGATGGCACTTATAGATATTCAGTCAATTGGCTTCATGAAACAAGAGTCTCAGAATGGTGTTCGTCACTTTTGTTTCGAAGGAAGCACGACATGAACAGACTGAATGGAAAGACCGCCGTGATTACCGGCGGCGCTACCGGCATCGGCCGCGCCGCGGCAAAGCGCTTCATCGAGGAGGGCGCCTTCGTCTTCATCTTCGGCCGACGGCAGGAAGCGCTCGACGCCGCTTTGGCCGACCTGGGGCCCAATGCCCGCGCGGTAAAGGGCTCGGTGTCGGATCCGGCCGACCTCGCTCGACTCTATGCGGCGGTGAAGGCCGAGCGTGGAACCCTCGACATCGTCTTCGCCAATGCCGGAGCGGGAAGCCAGCTTCGGCTGGGCGAGATCACCGCCGGGCACATCGACGAAACCTTCGACACCAATGTGAAGGGTTCGATCTTCACGGTCCAGCAGGCGCTGCCGCTGATGGGCGAGGGCGGTTCGATCATCCTCACAGGATCGAGCGCCGGCACCACGGGCGCTCCGGGAATGAGCGCCTACAGCGCGAGCAAGGCGGCAGTGCGCAACCTCGCGCGGACCTGGGCGGAGGACCTGAAGGGCACCGGCATCCGCGTAAATGTGCTGTCGCCCGGGGCGACGGCCACCGAACTCGCGAAGGAGGCGCTCGGCGAGGAAGGCCAGAAGGTTTTCGCCTCGATGACGCCGCTTCAGCGGATGGCCGATCCGGCGGAGATCGGAGCGGTGGCCGCCTTTCTCGCGTCGCCGGACAGCAGCTTCATGACCGCCAGCGAGGTCGCCGTCGACGGCGGCCTTGCGCAACTCTGACGCGCCGCGCCCTGCCGGTCACTCCATTCGATACTCGCGGCCCGCAGGGCGGGTGAAACCAAAGGAGAAAAAATGAGCTACGCAATTATTGGCTTCGGCAAGATCGGCCAGGCGCTTGCCAAGGCGTTTGCCCGAAGCGGCATCGAAGTATGCGTCGCGACCACGCGCGACCCGGAAAGCTTTGCGTCCGCTGCGGCCGCCATCGGACCCACGATCATTCCAACGAAACTGGCTGAAGCGGTCAGGGCGGACATTGTCTTCCTGGCTGTCGGCTTCGCGTCGCACCAGGATGTCGCGAAGGCGTTGCCGAGCTGGCAGGGGAAGACCATCGTCGACGTGACCAATGCCTACGGCGTGCCCCCCGAGGAGCTGGGAGGACAAGCTTCGTCCAGGTTCGTCGCGCAGGCCTTCGCTGATGGAAGGCTGGTGAAGGGCTTCAATCATCTGGCCGCCGCGGTCCTCGCGCAAGACCCGGCCGTACATGGCGGGAGGCGAGTCGTGTTCCTGGCGAGCGACGATGAAGGGGCCGCAGCGGAGATCGGTGCGCTTGCGGAAAATCTCGGTTTCTCGCCGATCGAACTTGGCGGACTTTCGGAAGGCGGACTACTCGTGCAGGGGCGCGGAAACAGCTGGGGTCAACTGATCTTCAAGGACCTGGTCAAGTTCGACTGATGAAATGGAGAGAATTCGATGAGCACTGAAGAGAATGTCCAGATCGTGAAGGATTTCTTTGCAGCAATCGGTCGCGGTGATGAGCAAGGTCTGCTGGCGTTGGCTGCCGAAGATATCGAGTGGATCATTCCGGGCGAGGACTGGCCGCTGGCCGGCACGCATAGCGGGCACGCGGGATTGGCGAACGTGCTTCGGAAGGCTTCGAACGAGGTGGAAATGACATACCCGGAGCCCCCCGAATTCGTCGCGCAGGGAGACCGGGTTCTGGTCATCGGCGTCGCTACGGGCAAAATCAAAGCGACGAACAAGACGTTCAAGGACGATTGGGTCTTCGCCATTACCGTCAGAAATAGCAAGCTCGCGAACATCCGGGAATATATCGATACGCAAGCCCTGGCGCGGGCCTGCGAGACCATGAACGCTCAAGCGAGCGTTGCCTCCGGTGGATGCTTCGCAACATAACGTCCCGGCGCGGGCTCGATCGGCGGGAACTTCGCGCTGCCCAGCTTCTTCGGCGCGGCGACCTGCTCGCCCGCGTACGTTTGCAGCCACTTGCTCCAGTGCGTCCACCAGCTTCCCGGCTGTGAAGTGGCCGATTCGAGCCACGCTTCTGGATCGTCGCCGGGCTTGCCGTCGATCCAGTAGGAGCGCTTGTTCTTCGATGCAGGATTGATCACGCCCGCGATATGTCCGCTCGCGCCGAGCACGAACTGCGTCTCGCCGCCCAGGAGACGCGTCGATCGGTACGCACCCTGCCACGGCACGATGTGATCCTCCTGCGTGCCGAAGATATAGCTCGGCATGTCGATGCGCGCGAGGTCCACCGGCGTGCCGCACATGGTGAGCCGCCCCGGCTGGCACAGATTGTTCTCCAGGTACATGTTGCGCAGATACCAGGCGTACATCGGCCCGGGCAGGTTGGTGCCGTCGGCATTCCAGTAGAGCAGGTCGAACGCCTGCGGCGCGCCGCCCTTGAGGTAGTTGTCGACGACATACGGCCAGATCAGATCGTTCGCACGCAGTGTCTGGAACACGAAGCCCAGTTCGCCGCCCGAATAAATGCCGCCGCGCCCGATGGTCTGCTCGCGCTGCGCGACGCCTACTTCGTCGATGAACACGCCCAGGTCGCCGGGATCGCTGAAATCGAGCATCGTCGTGAGCAGCGTGAGGCTCGCGACCGGATCTTCGCCGCGCGCGCGCAGTACCGCCAGCGCCGACGACAGTATCGTCCCGCCGACGCACCAGCCGACCGCATTGACCTTGTCGGCGCGGCTGATCGCGCGGGCCACTTCGATCGCCTTGATCGCGCCGCTTTCGATGTAGTCGTCCCAGGTGATGTGGCCCAGTTCCTTGTCGGGGTTTCGCCACGACACGAGGAACACGGTCTGCCCCTGTTCGCACGCGAAGCGCACGAACGAATTCGCCGGTTGCAAATCGAGGATATAGAACTTGTTGATGCACGGCGGCACGATGACGAGCGGCCGCTCGGCGACCTTCTCCGTGAGCGGCGCGTACTGGATCAGTTGAAACAGTTCGTTCTCGAATATCACCGATCCCTTCGAGACCGCCACATTGCGCCCGACTTCAAAGGCGCTTTCATCCGTGATGGATATGCGTCCGCGCCTGAGGTCTTCGAGCAGATTCGCGAACCCCGTGCGCATGCTCTTGCCCTGCGTCTCGATCGCGGTTTGCATCGCCTCCGGATTGGTGACGGCGAAATTGACCGGACTCATCGAGTCGATGAACTGGCGCGCGTAGAAGCGCAGCTTGTGCTTCTCCTTTGCGTTGATATCCGCGGCTTCGACCATGTCGTTGAGCAGCTTCGAATTGAGCAGATAAGTCTGCTTGAGGAGGCTGTACCACGGATTGTCGTGCCAGGAATCCGACTTGAAGCGGCGGTCGCCGCGCTCCGGCTCAATGGCGGGCGCCGGCTTCTGGCCGGTCGCGCTCGCCATCATGCCTGCATAGAGCGCCATCTGCTGCTGCCAGTAATGCGCCTGAGCCTGCGCGAGCGCGAGCCCGGGCAATGTCCTGCCGGACCTCGAAGGCGAGTCGGTCTTGTTGCCGGCCACGCCCATATAGGCTTCCAGCAGCGTCTGCCCGGATTTGAAAAACCCCCGGACGAACTCCTCCGGCATGTTGAACGGCGAGGCCATGTTGTCTCCCTGGGGTCATCGTCAAAGGCACGCCGCGCGCCGTGTCGTCAGACAGGGCGCGCCGGGGTGCGGATTCCGACTGGACGAAACTGCGCTATTTTCGCTGCAGCATCTTCTTTATTTCGTCTACGTGCTCGTTGGCGCGCTGCGTGATGTTCGCCATCGTGTCGGCCTGCGACTTGCGTGCGATTTCCGCGAGATCCTTGATGTCTTCGAGCGCTTTCACGCAGGCATTGCGGACGAATTCGTTCTGCTTGCCCGGATCGCTGATACCGGTTTTCGCCGCCTCCTGAATGTCCTGCATCGCGCGCGTGAGCATGTCGGTCTGCTTGCGGGCGAGTAGTTGCATGGACTCGTACGCGGTCTTGTTCGCTTCGACGATAGCCTCGATGTCCTTCTTGCGCGATTCGACCAGTGCCGACATGTCGACGCCGGGCACCTTGAACTGTTCGAGCATCCTGGTCAGATCTTCGAAGGGATTCTTTGGGTCAGCCATGACTGTCTCCTGGGTTGTTTGTGTGGATCGCGATGCTGGATTCGTGGAACGCTCGTGCGGTTCGCCGGCTTGGGGTGGCGCCGTCGAGAACCGGGCCTCGCGGACATCACTTTACGCCGTCCGGGCGCAGCGTGCTCCACGCTTTGCACAAGATGTTCCGTGGTTACGCCGTGTATAGCGTGATGAGAAAGATCGCGAATCGGTAGCCTAGAACGATGAGGCCAGCCGTCAGCGCCAAAGTTGCCGCTTTAAGGAGCCTTGTCATGCCGTGAGAGCCGAAGACGGGGTTCAATGCCAGGAACACATAGCCGCCGCAGAGGCTTAGATTGAGGATCGAAAGAAGGTTGTCGACGACAGGTGAATCGAGTCCGAGGCCGCCGAGACGGACCTCGATGGCCGCGACGCCGAGCGCGAGCGAGAACAGCAACAGCAGGAACGCATAGAGATGGAGCGAGAAATAGACAAATGTGACGAATGGCTTGCGCGCGCGGAGGAAGGTCATCCACAACAGCAGCGTGAACGGAATCACCATGAGAATAATGAGTGACTTGGCATTGAGCACCGCCGCACGGTCGAAAATGGACGTGTACTGGGGCAGGTCCGTCCGTAGTTTCGCGACGCGTTCGGCCACCAGCGACCGCGCGAGCGGACTCCAGTCCTGAAGATAAAGATGGGACTGCAGCGTCGAGCCGAAGACCTGAGTGTCGGTCAGCGACTGCATCGCGAAGAAGAACGCGTTGGCGATGAGAAACAGTTGGAACGGCGGCACATAAGGCATGCGCTTTCCGTTCAGATGCGCGACCGTCAGCTCGCCGGGATGGCGTAGCAAAATCCAGATCGTGCGAAGCAGGCGCCCGTCGATGGTCGTCGCCGCGTGCAGGAGCTTCGTTCCGATCCCGCGCAGGGTCAGGTCGGGAGGCCGGAGCGGGCTCTCGCCGCACATCGGGCAGAACGGTGTGGTGACGTGATTTGCGCACGTCGGACATATCCAGGGTTCGGTCGCAGACATGACGTCCTCCGTTGGACCGCTCGTACATATGGACTAACAGAGTCGGACTAACAGAGTCGATCGTGAGCCCTGCGGCCGTATCATCTGCGCGATACAGCGACGAATCTCACCCGTCGAGGGGGCGCCACGGGCTCTGCGCCATGGAAGCAGTTTAGACGACGAACAGATCGGCACATGCTACGAACAGGCGCGGTAGCTCGGACTCCCGAGCTACCGCGCGCCACTACTACACGGCGCGCTCAGGCAACCTGGACAGCAATGGCCCGAGACCTTCGGCAATCGTCAAATGGGAAATCACGGCATCCCGGAGCTTCGGATACGGAAGTTCTGCGATCATCGCCGTTTGCATCGCGGCCAGCACTTCTCCCGCTTCCGAGCCGATCATCGTGAAGCCGAGAATGCGGTCGTCTTCCGCGCCGACGAGCACCTTCATGAAGCCCTGCGTTTCGTCGGTCGCTTCGGTTCGCAGCACACTGCTCATCGGTAGCGTGGCGACGCGCGCGGCGATGCCCTCGCGCCGCGCATCGGTTTCGCTCAGGCCGACACGCGCGAGCGGCGGATCGGTGAACAGCGTGTATGGAATCAGCCGATCGCCGGTGCTGCGATGTCCGCCCGCCATGTTGTCGCGCACGATGCGGAAGTCATCGACGGAAACATGCGTGAATTGCGGGCTGCCCGCGACCTCGCCGATTGCCCACACATCGCGCGCCGACGTTTGCAACCGATCGTTCACGCGGATATAGCCGCGCTCGTCCAGTTCGATGCCTGCATGCTCCAGGCCGATATCGGTTGTGTTCGGAATGCGCCCGGCCGCGACCAGAATGTCGCTGCCCTCTACGGTCTGCTCGCCCGAAGACGTGCGCACGACGACGCGCACCTGCGTGCCCGAGTGCCCCTCGACGCGGATCGTCTGCGCGTCCAGCACGACGTCGATCTCTTCCGCGCGAAGTATGCGCAGCATTTCGTCGCCGATGTCCGCGTCTTCGCGGGCCATCAGTCGTGCACCGCGCTCGATGATCGTCACGCGGCTGCCGAAGCGCCGATACGCCTGCGCCATCTCGACGCCGATATAGCCGCCGCCCATCACGATCAGATGCGATGGCGCGCGATCGAGATCCAGCGCGCCGATGTGCGTCAATGGATCGGCCGACGCCAGGCCCGGCACGTCCGGAATCGCGGCATGCGTGCCGACGTTGACCACCACCTGATCGCCGCCGAGCGTGCGGGTGCCGCCGTCATTGAGCCGCACCTCGATGATCTTCAGCCCGACGAACCGTCCGACGCCCATGATCAGCTCTGCGCCGCTCGATGCATACGCCTGCACGTGAAACGCGGCTTCCCGTTCGACCATGCCGCGCTTGCGATCGCGAACCTTCGTCATATCCACGGCGACGGCTCCCGTCGCTACGCCGAAATCGGCGGCATGCCGCGTCAGATGCGCCACGCGCGCGCTCCAGATTTCATTCTTGCTGGGCAGACACGCGACGGCGGGACACGAGCCGCCCACCCACTGCCGCTCGACCACGGCGACGCGCTGCCCCGAGCGCGCCAGATGCCACGCCAGAAGCTTGCCGCCCTGACCACTACCGAGAATCAACGTATCGAACTGTTCGATCTGAGACATGACCTTCTCCCAATCAGCTAACGGATGAATTGATGTGGAGCGGACGAATCCGCTTGCGAGTGTCTGCATTACTCGACGGGCGGAAAATCGACGTCGGTGTCGTTGATGCGATTGAACGTGTTGGTGAAGATCGTCATCGCAATCGCCAGCGATATCTCCGCCAGTTGCGAATCGCGATAACCTGCGGCGCGGATGGCGGTGAGTTCGTCAGCGCCGATCGTGCCGCGCGTCGTCTGCAAAAGCCGCACGAAGCGGATCAGCGCATCGCGCTTGACATCACCGGTCGGCTGGCCGGCGCGAATCTGTCTGAGCGCTTCCGGCGTCAGACCGGTCATCTTGCCTAGCATCACGTGGGCGGCGACGCAGTAGTCACAACCTGTCTGCTCGCTGACCAGCAGCTTGATGGTTTCCAGATCCTGCTTGCTCAGGCTGCTGGCGGTCAGCGCGCCTTCGGCGTCGAGCGCGGCGTTCAACGTCGCCGGCGCGAGATGGCCGAGCGCCGCGAACAGGTTCGGCACGCTGCCGGCCGCGATCTTGCGAACGCGTGCGTAGACGTCGGCAGTGTCGCCGGTGGCGTTGGCGACGGCGGGAATGGCGATGCGACTCATGGTTGACCTCGTTCGGTGGTGGTTAGGAGCCTCCACTTTAGGGTCGCCGGATGAGCTTGTTGAGTCGCTAAATTCTCAATATCATGCTCAAAAGTCTCATCGTGTCATTCGAGGTAAGCATGTCGATGTCGATCGATTGGCTGAGCCGCCTGCTCGGCATGATGACCGTGCGCGGTCAGCTCGAACTTCGCTGTTCGTACGGCGCGCCGTGGGAAGTGATCTACGCCGATTCAGACGCGGGCGAAATGCCGTATCACATCGTGCTCGGTGGATCGGCCGTGCTGGAGACGCCCGGCGGCAAGCCGCAACACTTGAGCGCCGGAGACATCGTGATGCTCACGCACGGTTCGGCGCATACGCTTCGCGATGGCAGCGGGGCGCGGCCGAAGCCTGCCCGGCAACGCGCGGCGCTGAACCTGATCATCAGCGAAAACAAGGGTGCCGGCGAGCGTCTGGACATGCTGTGCGGACGGATCATCCTCGCGCCGCCGCATGACCGCTTCGTTCGTGCGTATCTGCCGGCGCGGCTCGTCGTCCGTACGTCGATAGCGAAGGGCAGAGGGCAGGGCGCGGCGCTGGAACAGTTGAATGGTCTCGTCGCGTTGATGCGGACGGAATCGATCGCCGACAATCTCGGCGGCTACGCGATGATGAACGCGCTGTCGGCGGCGCTTTTCGCGCTGGCGTTGCGTGCGAGCGCGGAGTCCGACGAAGCGCCCGCCGGTCTGCTGACGCTCGCGGGACATTCGCGTCTGTCGCCCGCGCTCGCCGCGATCTTCAACGAGCCGGCGCGTGACTGGACGCTGCCGGAACTGGCGAGTCTATGCAGCATGTCGCGCGCAACATTGATCCGTCATTTTCAGAACAAGGTGGGGCGTTCACCCATCGATCTGCTGACCAGCGTCCGAATGGCGCTGGCGGCAAATGAGCTGAAGAGGCCAGGCGTCTCGACCGAAGTGGTGGCCGAGACCATCGGCTACCAATCCGTCGCGGCCTTCAGGCGCGCGTTCAGTCAGCACTTCGACATGACGCCGGCGCACTGGCGGCGCTCGAATGTGGAGACGCAGCAGGCGCGTGTAGAGGACTGAGGATACGCGCCCGCGCTCACGACCGCGTTCAGGCGGAGAGCTGCATCGCCAACTCGTCGTCCTTGATGCTGGCGATGGGTTGCAGTATCGAGCTATCGAACTGCCTCGGTTCGCGCCCGCTCGCGAGCATCATCGGCAGATCGGGGTTGGCGAGCGCGCCGCGTCCGACTGTCACGATGTCCGCGCCGGACCCGAGCGCATGGGCGATACGCTCGGCCGTATGCAACCCGCCGTTCGCGATGATCGTCGCGTTCGGCGCGTAGCGACGCGCCAGCGCGATGAGGCTGTCGCGCGTGCCTTCGAATGCGGGCTGCCACGCTTCGTGCTCGGTCACGTGGATGAAGTTCACGCCTGCATCGGCGAGCGTGCCGAAGATCACTTCGGCGTCCGCCTCGCCGCCGGGCCACTTCGACGCGAAGTCGTTGACCTTGCCCTGCGAGATGCGGATGCCGACCGGCACTGCATCGCCGACGCCGAGCCGGACCGACTTAACGACATCGACGAGCAGTTGTACTCGCGCCCTCGTGCTGCCACCCCAACGGTCGTTTCTGAGATTCGTATGCGCGCCCAGAAACTGGTCGAGCAGATAGCCATTCGCGCCGTGAATTTCCACACCGCCGAATCCGCCGATATTCACCGAGCGCTGCGCCGCCTGCACGAAGCCCTGAATCGCTTCATCGATCTCGGCATCCGTCATCTGCCGGGGTTCGGGATACGGTCCATCGCCGTAATAGAACGCCATCTGTTCGCCTTTGGGTCGAACGGCCGATGGCGCCACCGTGTGCTTCCGATAAGCATTGCCCTGACTCAGCGCGCCTGCGTGCATCAGTTGCGCGAATACGCGTGCGCCATGTGCCTGCATGTCGCGATTGAAGGCTGCCCATGCGCGCGCCTGTTCGTCATCGGCCAGGCCAGGCTGAAAACGGTATCCTTGCGAAAACGCCTTGTCCGTATAGATGCCTTCTGTCGTTACAAGGCCGAAGCTGCCTTTCGCGAATCGACTGTAGTAGTCGAACATCGTCTGTGTCGGATGGCCGTATTCGGTGGCCGTGATGCGCGTCATCGGGGCGACTGCGATGCGGTTGCGCACTGCAATGCCGTTGCCGGCGTACGGGGTAAGGATCTGCGAGGTGAAGTCGTTCATTTCGCGGCTCGTCAAGGAAGGAAAGTGACTTCATCCTAGGCGTTGGGAGGGCGGGAAAACAGACATCGAAAGGTGAAGCCGCCGTAACGGTATCGGATATAAACCATGTTCCTTCCAGACGTTCGAACCTTTCTCGCCGTTGCGTCGGCGGGCAGTCTTTCCGCTGCGGCGCGCCAGCTCGACGTCGTTCCCATGCAGGTGTCGCGTCGCATCGCCGCGCTGGAAGAAGATCTCGGCGTGCGGCTCTTTCATCGGACGACCCGGTCGCTCACGCTGACTGCCGAAGGCGAAGCGTTCGTGCCATTTGCCACGGCGATGGTGGATGCGGAATCCGGCGCGCGCGCCGAGCTCAGCCCGTCGCCGGGAAAGGCGTCGGGCGTGCTCCGTCTGACGGCGCCGAGCGGGTTCGGGCAATCGGTCGTGCTGCCCATGCTTGCGGGCTTGCTCGAAGCCAATCCGGAGCTTCGCATCGACCTCGATCTTTCGGATCGTCAGGTCGATATCGTCGGGCAGGGCCTCGATGTGGCCTTGCGGATTGCGCCCCTGGAGGACTCCGAGCTGGTGGCGAAGAAGATCGCTGCCAATCCGCGCCTCGTTTGCGCCGCGCCGGCCTATCTGAAGAAACACGGACGACCCTCGACGGTTGCCGATCTGGACGATCACGCCTGTATCCGACTGAGCGCGGTGCGACGGTGGCCGCTTGTCGTCGACGGAGCGTTGATCCGCAAGCGCGTGGATGCGTGTTTCACCACGACGAGTGTCGAAGCGGCGCGGAGCGCTGCCGTGCAAGGTCTCGGGCTCGCGCAGTTGACGTACTGGGACGTCTTCCGGCAATTAGCCGACAACTCGCTCGTGCAGATTCATTTGGAGGATGCGGCGATGGAGGACTTGTCGGTCTGGGCGGTGATGCCGAGCAGGCGATACGTTCCAAACAGGGTGAGTGTCTTTCTCGGCGCGTTGCAGAGTCAGATCGACGAACTCGGCGAAGGACATCGACGCTGAACGCTTCCTGCCCAATCAACAGGAGATCAACGAGAAATGTTGGCCGCCGAACATTCGCCGTGAGTAAAGACAGTTCACGACTCTTCGACCGCCTATAAATAACGGGGCTTGAATCAGCACGCCCGGCGCGCTTTGTCATCTGGAAGCCGAAGCGGACCGTTCGACTAACCGAAAACACGGAGTTCTTATGACTAAGCTAAGTAATAAGGTTGCCCTTGTGACGGGCGGTTCGAGGGGCATCGGCGCTGCCATTGCGAAGAGACTGGCCGCGGACGGCGCGCGCGTGGCGATTACTTTCTCCAAGGGCGGGGATGCCGCTGAAAGCGTAGTCAAGGAAATAAAAAGCGCCGGCGGAGAAGCGATTGCGATCCAGGCGGATGCAGCGAAGCCGGAAGCGATCAATCAGGCGGTGCAGCAGACGGTTGCCGCCTACGGTGGCCTGGACATCCTGGTCAATAATGCAGGGACGGCGATTCCGAAACCCTTCGAAGAGACGACGATCGAGGAACTGGATCACGTCATCAACCTGAATGTTCGGGGGGTGTTTCTGACAACGCAGGCAGCCCTGAAGCATCTGAAGGCCGGTGGTCGCATCATCAATATCGGCTCGTGCGTCGGAGAGCGAATGATGACTCCGGGCCTCGTCCCATATTCCGCGACGAAGGCGGCCATACGGATGTTCACGCAGGGCCTGTCCCGGGAAGTCGGCGAACGAGGTATCACGGTCAACAATATTCAACCTGGCCCGATCGACACTGATCTCAATCCTGCGGCGGGCGATTGGGCAGCGCCTCAATTGGCGATGACCGCGCTCAAGCGATACGGGAAGGTCGATGAAATCGCGGCGATCGTCGCTTTCATTGCCAGCGACGAGGCGGCGTACATCACCGGGGCAAATCTTACGATCGACGGCGGCACGAACGCCTAGCGTCGAGGGCACGACGATGCCACCTGCTGCCGATAGCCTGGTTGACCGACAGGACACCAGGCTTCGACCTGCGCGATAACCGCAACGCCTTCGTCGCTAGACCGACATCTGATCCGCGGTCTTCTTGAGTTGCGACACGAACTGATTCACGATCACCGAGCGCGGCCGGCCAGGCGCAAACAGGAACCGCGGCTCGACGGGCACGGCGGGCGAGAAACGCCGCGCGATCAGGTCAGGGAACGAACGGCCCACGAGCGCGAACGGATCGACCAGCGCCACCGCGTTGGCCTCACGCACTAGCGCGCACAGCACCGGCGTACTGTTCGACACGAACACGCTCGTGAACATCCTGCCTTGCCCCCGGAACGCCTCGCGAAGACGCCAGCCCGTCAGGGTGTCTTCGCCGAAGGTGGCGAGTGTCTCCTTGTCGAGCATCTTGGGCGTAATGATCTTGCGCGCCGCGAGAGGATGTTCGGCTCGCATTACGCAGCGCAACTCCGCGCTGCAGAACTCCTCGACTTCCAGCGTGCCCGAAGGCGCGGCCACGTCGAGAATGCCGAAGTCCGCCTGATTGTTGTTCACGTACTCGACGACGTGACGCGTCGGCAACGCGCGAATATCGAATTCGACATACGGATGCGTCTCGCGGAATTCGCCGACCGCCCGCGCGACGATGGTGGTCGCGAGCATCGACACGGTCGATACGCGAATCGAGCCGCGTTGTCCTTGCTGGATCTCGCGCGCCGTCTCCGCGATCGACTGCACGCTGCCGAACAACCGCTCGATTTCCGGCAGGATCGCCTCGGCCTCGGGCGTGCATACGAGCCGTCCCTTCACGCGCAGAAACAAGGTGAGGCCGATCTCTTCTTCCAGCATGCGCAGCGTCTTCGTGACGGCGGGCTGCGACACATACAGCAGACGCGCGGCGGCGGAAACGCTCCCCGCCTTCACGACCGCACGAAAGATCTCCAGATGTCGCACTTTGAGCATGGGCTGGACTCGGCAAGGGTATAACTTTCTGGCAGGACCAAGCTTAGCAGAATGTATTGGTTTTCATGGATTTGAAACCGTACACTGGGTTCACCGCATGAGGAAGCACGCAATCCACTCATCCATCAAGGAGCTTTGCTGTGAGCATTCCCGACGCATCGGTGTGGCGCGCCCGCGCGCAGGAGATCCGGCCAGAAGGCCGTGCGTTCATCGACGGACGCTACGTGCCCGCGCTATCGGGCAAGACCTTCGCGACGATCGATCCCGCGACGGGCCGCACGATCGCGCAGATCGCGGAGTGCGACAAGGAAGATGTCGATGTGGCCGTCGCCAGCGCGCGCCGCGCATTCGAAGCCGGCGTGTGGTCGCGCCGCGCGCCCGCCGAACGCAAGGCGGTCATGCTCAAGTTCGCGCAGTCGATCATGGAGCATCGCGAGGAGCTGGCGCTGCTCGAATCGCTCGACGTCGGCAAACCGATCGCGAATGCCTATAACGGCGACATCGTCAGCTCGGCGACCTGCATCCAGTGGTACGGCGAGGCCATCGACAAGCTCTACGGCGAAACCGCGCCCGCCGCGCCCGACATGACCACGATGATCGTGCGCGAGCCGCTCGGCGTGGTCGCGGCCGTGGTGCCGTGGAACTATCCGCTGTCGATGGCGAGCTGGAAGCTCGGCCCCGCGCTCGCGTCGGGCAACTCGGTGGTGCTCAAGCCCGCCGAGCAGTCGCCGCTCACCGCGATCCGCATCGCCGCGCTCGCGATGGAAGCGGGCCTGCCGCCCGGCGTGCTCAACGTCGTGCCCGGTTACGGCGAGACGGCGGGGCGCGCGCTCGGCCTGCACATGGATGTCGATGCGGTCGGCTTCACCGGCTCGACGGCGGTCGGCAAGCTCTTCATGCAGTACTCGGGTCAGTCCAACATCAAGCGAGTCGGTCTCGAATGCGGCGGCAAGAGCCCGCATATCGTGCTCGACGATTGCCCCGATCTCGATGCCGCCGCACGCGCCGTCGCCGCCGGCATCTTCGGCAACAGCGGACAGGTCTGCAATGCGGGCTCGCGTCTCATCGTGCATGCCGCCGTGCGTGACGAACTGCTCGACAAGGTCGCCGCCATCGCACGCGAACTGGTGCCCGGCGATCCGCTCGATCCGGCCACGAAGATGGGCGCGATCGTCAGCCGGACGCAGCACGAATCGGTGATGTCGCATATCGATGCGGGTCGCGCCGACGGGGCGCGCATCATCGCGGGCGGAAGGGCGGCGCGGCCCGAATCGGGCGGCTATTTCATCGAGCCGACCGTGTTCGATCGCGTCAGCAATGACATGCGCATCGCGCGTGAAGAGATCTTCGGGCCGGTGCTCTCGGCGATCACGGTGGAGTCGCCGGAAGAAGCGGTGCGCATCGCCAACGACACCATCTACGGACTTGCCGCCGCCGTCTGGACGTCGAACGTCGCGCGGGCGCAGCAAGTGTCGCGGCAACTGAAGGCGGGCGTCGTATGGGTCAACTGCTTCGACCGCGGCACCATGTCCTCGCCGTTCGGCGGCTTCAAGCAATCCGGCTTCGGCCGCGACAAGTCGATGCACGCCTTCGATAAATACATGGACTGGAAGGCGATCTGGATCGCCGGATGACGCATCGCTCCTAACCTCTCGCGCAGTCACGGAGACCACCATGAAAACGCCCGATGTCGCAGTCGCAGTCGCAACCGTATCCGATACCTCGTCGCGCTCGCGGCGCGGCTTTCTCATGCAGGCGGGCGCGCTCGCGGGCGCCGCGCTGCTGGGCGCGCCCGCCATCGTGCGCGCGCAGTCGAAGAGCATCAGCGTGACGTGCTGGGGTGGCGCTTACGAAGCCGCGATTCGCGGCGCGTTCGCCGAACCCTTCACGAAGGAAACCGGTATCGCGGTGAATCTCGTCAACAGCGCGGACCTCGCGCGCATGAAGGTGCAGGTCGAATCGAAGAACGTGTCGTGGGACGTGTTCGACAGCATCGGGCCGCAGATCGTCGCGGGCTCGCGCCAGGGCATGTGGGAGAAGCTCGATCCGTCCATCGTCAAGGTGGATGGCCTGATCACGAAGACCGGCGCGGATTTCGTCGGCACGTATTCGTATGCGGGCGGCATCGGCTTCGATCCGAAACGAAGCAGCAAGCCGCCGACGACCTATGCCGAGTTCTGGGACGCGAAGGCGTTTCCCGGCCGGCGCGGGCTGCGTCCGCGCGTGAGCGAGAACCTGGAGATGGCCTTGCTCGCCGACGGCGTCTCGCCCGACAAGCTCTATCCGCTCGATGTCGAGCGCGCGTTCAAGGCGATGGACCGCATCAAGCCCGCGGTGCGCAAGTGGATCGAGACGACGCCCGAGACCGTGACGCTCATCGCGAGCAACGAGCTCGATTTCACTTACACGTATCTCAGCCGCGTCTTGCCGGCGCAGCGCGCGGGCACCTCGATCCAGATGTCGATGAAGCAGACGCTCAACAGCCTCGAATATCTCGCGGTGCCGAAGTACGGCAAGAACACCCGCGCCGCGATGCAGTACGTGGCGTTCTGTTTGCGCCCGGACCGTCAGGCGGCGTTCTGCGAAATGGTGGAATTCGCGCCGAACGTTGCGGCGGCGATGCCGCTTGTCTCCGCCGCCGCGAAGGCGCGCATGCCGGACATGCATGACAAGAACAGCATCGTCATCGACGATCAATGGTGGGGCGATCACTACGATGCGCTGCAGAACCGCTTCACGACGTGGATGCTGACGTAACCGAAACGGAGCGCGCGCGATGAACTACACGCTGAACCTGAAGGCCGTCGTCGTGATGCTGCTGCCGCTGTACGCGCTGCTGGCGGTGTTCTTCCTCTGGCCGCTGGGCGTGGTCGGCTGGTCGAGCGTCTGGGAGCACGCGTTCACGCTGCGCGGCTACGAACAGGTTCTGACGAGCGCGCTGATTCATCGCGTGCTCGCCAACACGCTCACGATCAGCGCGCTCGCCACATCGACGAGCCTCGTGCTCGGTTACATCGTCGCGCTGCATCTCGCACGTTTGCCGTCGTCCAAACGCGCGCCGTATCTCGTCATGGTCATGCTGCCTTTCTGGACCAGCATTCTCGTGAAAAGCTATGCGTTCACGGTGGTGCTCGGCAGCGCGGGCATCGTGGCGAAGCTGGCGGGCTGGCTGTCCGGCGATGCGTGGCATCCCGATCTGATATTCAATCGCACGGGCGTCGTGATCGGCATGACCAATTACCTGTTGCCCTTCATGGTGCTGCCCATCCTCACGAGCCTGACGACGCAGAACCGCAATCTCAAGTTCGCCGCCGAGCTAATGGGCGCGGGACCGTGGATGATCTTCGCGCGCATCACGCTGCCGCTGTCGATGCCCGGCGTGATCGCGGGCGTGCTGATGTGCCTCACGCTCTCCATGGGCATGTACATCACGCCGGCGCTTTTGGGCGGTCCGCGCGACATGATGCTCGCCAACCTCGTCGATTTCTATACGCGGCAGACGCTCGACTGGACGCTCGCGGCATCCATCGCGATGATGCTGCTCGCGATCTCGGCCGTGCTCATCGCCATGCTCGGACGCGTGCAGCAGAGCAGGGAGGCGCTCGCATGATCGATACCGTTACCCGCGTGAGCAATAGCTACGCGAAACCCGAGACGAAGCGCCGCGACTGGCGCGGCGCGTTGCGCGTGCTCGGGTCCGTCGGCGGATGGTGCGGCTATCTGTTCCTGCTGCTGCCGAGCCTCGTGATCGTGCCGATCTCGTTCGGCGGCGGCAGCGAGCTCAGCTTTCCGCCGAAGACCTTCTCGCTCGCGCTGTTCGCGCAGTTCCTGTCCGATCCGGCATGGTGGGGCGCGTGCGTGACGAGCGTGATGGTCGCGCTGCTCGCATCGGCCATCTCGATCGCGGTCGGCGTGCCCGGCGCCTATGCGCTCGCACGCGGCCGCTTTCCGGGCAAGCGCGTGCTCGAATCGCTCGCGATCACGCCGATGCTCGTGCCCGTCGTCGTGCTCGGGCTCGGCATCTACAAGCAGTTCTCGGCGCTCGCGCTCGTCAATACGGTGTGGGGGCTGGCGCTCGCTCATGCGGTGCTGGTCGTGCCGTTCGTCGTCATCGCGGTGGGCTCGGGGCTGCGTCACGCGGACGCGTCGCTCGAAGCCGTCGCGCTGGTGATGGGCGCGAGCCGCGTGCGCATCTTCTTTCAGGTGGTATTGCCGCAGATTCGCGCGTCGGTGGCGGTGAGCGTGCTGTTCGCGTTCCTGCTGTCGTTCGATGAAGTGGTGGTCGCGTACTTCATCTCCGGTCCGCAGACCACGACGCTTCCGGTCAAGATGTACAGCGCGATCCGCTGGGAAGTGTCGCCCGTGCTCGCGGCCGTCTCGACGATGCTCACGCTGATCTCGCTCGTGGCCTGTCTCGGCATCATGGCCTTGCAGCGCCGCGACCGGTCCGCCGATCAATAACGAATCGACACGAACATGGCGAAAAAGTACGACGCGGTGATCATCGGTGCGGGACACAACGGCCTCGTGTGCGGCGCGTATCTCGCGCGCAAGGGACTCCGTGTGTGTCTGCTGGAGCGGCGCGGGATCGCGGGCGGCGCGGCTGTCAGCGAGGCCGTGTGGCCGGGTTATCGCGTATCGACGGCGTCCTACACGATGGCGCTGCTGCAACCGCGCATCATCGAGGAACTGGAGCTGGCGAAGTACGGCTACGAGATCATCGTGCCGCCGCCGATGCTGCATCTGTACGGCGAGGGGCGCAGCCTCATGCTTCGCGCGGAGGGCGAGCGTCTGCACGCCGATATCGCGCGCTTCAGTCCGGCCGACGCCGACGCCTACGGCAAGTATCGCGCGCACATGACGAAGCTCGGCAAGGTGGTGTCGGAATTGCTGTGGGAAACGCCGCCCGATCCCGCCGACCATGCGCTCGCCGCGCGCAGCAAGCTGCTCGGCTTCGCCTGGCGTTTTCGTGATCTCGGCGCGCAGTTCTACGATCTCTACGACGTTCTCACGCTCTCGGCGCGCGATTTTCTCGCGCGCTGGTTCGAGTCCGACGAGATGATCACGGCGCTGGGCTTCTATGCATCGTGCGGCGGCGCGGCCACGAGCATCTGTTCGCCGGGATCGGCCTACGTGCTGCTGCGCGGCTTCATTCGCGACCATGCGACGAACGCGGGACCGGCGGGCTTCGTGCGCGGCGGCATGGGTTCGATTTCCGATGCGATCGCGGCGTCGGGCAAGGCGCACGGCATGGAAGTGCGCTGCGATGCGCCGGTCGCCGAAGTGCTGATCGAAGGCGAGCGGGCGCGAGGCGTGCGGCTCGTATCGGGCGAGCACATCGAGGCCGGTTGCGTGATATCGAACGTCGCGACCAAGGTGCTGTTCCAGCAGCTCGTGAAGGCCGAACACGTGGCGCCCGAGTTCCTGGCGCGCGTCGCGCACATACGCGATCGATCGACTGCCTTCAAGGTCAATCTCGCGCTCAGGCGGCTGCCCGCCTTCACGGACTTCGACCCGGACGCGGCGGGCTTCGCCTATCCCGCGCAGGTGCGGATCGGGCCATCGGTCGAGTATCTCGAACGCGCATGGGACGCCGCGAAGTACGGCGAGATTTCGCCGCATCCGCCGCTCGTGGTCATGACGCCGAGCGCGGTCGATCCGAGCGTCGCGCCGGCTGGCAAGCATCTGATGAGCATCTTCGGCCAGCACGCGCCGTATGCGCTGCGCGAAGGCTCGTGGGACACCGAGCGCGAGCGTCTGTACGACATCGTGCTCGATACGCTCGCCGCGCACGCGCCCGACATACGCGAGTGCATCGACGATGCACAGGTGCTGTCGCCCGTCGATCTGGAGCGCATCTTCGCGCTGCCGGGCGGACATGTGCATCACGGCGAACTCAGCGCGGACCAGATTTTCTTCAGGCGGCCGGTACAGGGCGCGGCGGACTACCGCACGCCGGTCAGGGGCCTTTATCAATGCGGTGCGTCGGTGCATCCGGGTGGCGGCGTCACCGGTGTGCCTGGGCACAATGCAGCGCAGGTCGTGATGCGCGGCGAGCGGCGTTGACGCGAACGGGAGCTTGATCGAACCATGAACATGATCGAACTGAAACAGGTCTCGCGGCGTTACGGCGCGGTGCAGGCGCTCGCGCCGCTCGACTTCAGCGTGAAGCAGGGCGAGTTCGTCACGCTGCTCGGGCCGAGCGGCTCGGGCAAGACCACGCTGCTCAATCTGATTGCCGGCATGGTGAATCCGTCGTCGGGAAGGATCTTCGTGCGAGGGGTCGATATCACCGATGCGCCGCCGAGCGCGCGCGGTCTCGGGATGGTGTTCCAGAACTATGCGCTGATGCCGCACATGAGCGTGTTCGACAACATCGCGTTCCCGCTGCGCGTGCGCAAGCTGCCGAAGGACGAGATCCGCCGCAAGGTGAAGGACGTGCTCGACATGGTGCGCCTGCCCGACATCGGCGCGCGCAAGCCGAAGGAATTGTCGGGCGGCCAGCAGCAGCGCGTGTCGCTCGCGCGCTGCATCGTCTATAACCCGGCGCTGATCCTGCTCGATGAACCGCTCGGCGCGCTCGACAAGAAGCTGCGCGAGCAGATGCAGTTCGAGATTCGCCGCCTGCATGCGGAACTCGGCATCACGATGCTCAACGTCACGCACGATCAGGACGAAGCACTGTCGATGTCCGATCGCATCGTGCTGATGAATCAGGGGCGCGTCGAGCAGATCGCGACGCCCGACGAACTCTATCGCTCGCCGCGCACCGTGTTCGCGGCGAGCTTCATCGGCACGGCGAATCTCATCGCGGGCACGGTGCAGGACAACGCGGGCCCGCATGCGATCGTCTCGACGCCGCTCGGCATGCTGCATGCCGCGATGAGCCCGTCGGGCATCGCGCGCGGCACGGCGGTCAAGCTGCTGGTGCGGCCGGAAAGCGTGCGCATGGAGCCCGCGCCGGAAACGACGGACCTCGCGCTCGACAACGCCATCGCCGACGGCAGGCGTCACGCCGGCACGCTGGAAGATTCGATCACGCTCGGCAGCGTGGTGCGGCATCACGTGAAGCTCTTCGGCGATACGCGGATCGTCGTGCAGCAGCAGGGCAATCGCAGGCCCGCGGCGCATGTGCGCGGCGCGCCCGTCCTGCTCGACTGGGCGCCGGAGGATTGCCAGATGATCCTGCAGGACTGACACCCGCATCATCGTGCGCGCCTCGCTCGCCGGGGCCCGACAGTTTCTGGAGAACAGCATGACAACACAGTCCCCGACCGTGGCGGATGAGCTCGCCCGTCGAAAACGTCAGGAGCAACTTGCGCTGCCCGAATCGCTCGGCGCGTTCGTCAGCGAACAGGCGGCGTTGTATGGCGACAGGACCGCCGCCGTGTGGTTCGAGCGCGGCATCAGCATGACCTATGCGCAGATCGATCGCGCCGCGTCCCAACTCGCGGATTCGCTCGTGAGGCGCGGCATTCGCAAGGGCTGTCATGTCGCGCTGATGCTGAAGAACACGCCCGAGTTTCCGATCACGTGGATCGCGCTCGGACGCATCGGCGCGGTGATGGTGCCGGTGAACACCGCATACACGCTCGACGAGATGACCTTCGTGCTCACCGACGCCGACGCGCAATATCTCGTGATCGACGCCGCCTTCGTGCCGCTCCTCGCCGGCGCGCCCGCGCTGCCCGGCCTGCTTGCGTGGGAGCGCGTGATCGTGAGCGGCGAGAGCGATCATCCGCTGCAATGGCAAGCGCTCGTCGATGCAGGCAACGCCGGGTTCACGCCCGCGAGCCCGGTGTCGCGCGACGACCTGCTGAACCTGCAATACACCTCGGGCACCACGGGCTTTCCGAAGGGCTGCATGCTGAGCCACGATTACTGGATGATCCATTGCCACGGCGCGGCGCGGCATCGGCGCGGGCCGGAGGCGGGCATCGAGAACGTGCTGATATGGGCGCCGTTCTTCTATATGGACCCGATGTGGCAGTTCCTCATGACGCTGAAGCTCGGCGGCACCGCGTATATCGCGGAGCGCATGAGTCTGTCGCGCTTCATGTCGTGGCTCATCGACTATCGCATTCACTACTGCATTTTTCCGGAGCCTGCGCTGAGCCAGTATCCACGCAGTCCGCGCGATGCCGAGGTCAGCCTCAAGTACGTCAGCATCTATGGCTGGACGCGCGAGAAGCGCGAGGAAGTGCAGACGCGCTTTCACGTGATCGCGCGCGAAGGCTTCGGCATGACCGAAGTGGGCACCGGCGCGCTCGTGCCCGCGTGGGCGCACGACAAGGCGCTCGAACGCACCTGCGGCTTGCCCGCGCCGTTTCGCGAACTGCAGATTCGTCGCGAGGACGGCAGCATTGCGGATATCGATGAAACCGGCGAGTTGTGGATTCGCGGGCGCGGCATTCTGTGGGGCTACTACAAGCGGCCCGAAGCGAACGCGGAGAGTTTCGACGGCGCATGGTTTCGCACCGGCGACCTGTTCCGGCGCGATGCCGACGGCTTCTATTTCATCGTCGGACGCATGAAGGAGATGATCAAGCGCGCGGGCGAGAACGTGTCGGCGACGGAAGTGGAAACGGTGCTGCGCGGCATGGAAGCGATCGCCGAAGCGGCGGTCGTGCCGGTGCCCGATCCGCTGCGACGCGAGGAAGTGAAGGCTTATCTGAAGCTGCGCGATGGCCTCACGCACGCGGACGTGCCGCCTGCCGACATCTTCGAGCATTGCGCGAAGCATCTCGCGCCGTTCAAGGTGCCGCGCTTTCTGCAGTACATCGAAGGCGATTTTCCGCGCACGCCATCGCGCAAGATCGCGAAGAAGCGATTGATCGCGGAGACCGCCGATCCGTTCGCCCATACCTACGATCGTCAGGAGTCGCGCTGGCGCTGATGCCGCGCGCATGCCGGGAGCCCTTGTCATGTTCGTGGACTTTTCGAGCCGACCGCCGTCCCTTCAGTTCGACGGTCCCGCCACTCATCTGGCGAACTATCGACGCGTGTACGAAAGCACCGAGCGCGAGGCCGCCGATGCGGGCGATGGCGATCCGCTCGACGCCTATCTCGAGACTTATGAGCGTCTCGGCGCGCGGCATGTCGTGCTCAAGGCGCGCGATCTATCGAGCACCTTCGGCGTGAAGATTTCCAATGAGAGCGTCGCCGACTTCTGCCGCGCGCACGGCGAGCGTTATATCGGCTTCGCTGGCGTCGATCCGCACAAGGGCGCTGCCGCCGTCGCCGAATTCGAAGTTGCCGTGCGGGAGCTCGGCTTGCGCGGGCTGAACGTGCAGGGCTTCGAGCACCGGCTGTGCATCGACGATCCCTTGCAGTTTCCGCTCTACGAGAAATGCGTGGAACTGGACGTGCCCGTCAACATCCATTGCGGCACGAACTTCTCGACGCATACCTCGATGATGTACGGCCATCCAGCGGCGCTCGACCGCGTGATGATGGCGCTTCCCGGGTTGCGCGTGTGCGCATCGCCGCCGGGCTGGCCGTGGGTGCCGGAACTGCTCGCGGTGGCGTGGCGTCATCCGAACGTCTGGATCGGCACGCTCGCTGTGCGCCCGAAGCTGCTCGCGACCGCGCATTCGGGCTACGAGCCGTTGTTGCAATACGGGCGCACGGTGTTGAAGAAACGCATGATATTCGGCTCGGCGTTCCCGATGATGCCGGTCGGGAAAGCGCTCGCCGAATTCGATGCGCTCGATATGCCGGATGCGGTTCGCGAGGATTGGTGTTGCAATAACGCGCTGGCTTACTTGGGGTTGTGAAATCGATGGGCGGGGGATTTTGAGGGCGATGGGTGATGCTGCGCAGGGTGGCGATCCGGTCGTTTCTGTCAGGCTCACCGTTAACGCGGGAGGATATAGCCGCTACAAGTTTTTGTTGCCGCTAAGTTCAAATGTCAGGGTTACGAGGTTTTCGATTGCCTTTCTTCCGGGGTTGGGCGGCAGCTCTGATCGCATTGACGACAATCTGTGTGGCCGGCGTAACACGACGGTTGGCCCGCAGTATCAGGCCGTATGGAGGAAGATACCCACGAAGGCGCGCAGGCACTATGGCGAGCGTGCCTTGTTTCTGATAGTGCCGGGCGACCGATGTAGGCAGCACGGCGATCATGTCCGCGCCGACTAACAGCGACAGTGTTGCGAGAATCGAAAAGGTTTCAACGGTGTTTTCTGGCAGCGCTACCCGGTAATATCGAAAAGTCTGGTCGACAATCTCACGCAGCGGGCTTGGACGCGGCTGAATAATCCAGGGGTACTTCGCCAACTCCTTCATCCCAATAGGCATTTTTCCCCCGCTCACCGGATGTTGAGGGCGCGTGACGAGCGAAAGCGGCTCTTCTGCAAGCGGCTCGAACGTAAGATCCTCCGTTGGCCATCCATTCGGAACGCTTCCGACGACGAGGTCCAACTGGCTTTCCTGCAACGCAGGTATTAGCACCTCGCTGGTGTCGATTTGCACGGTTATATGCAACTTCGGATTTGCCCGTTTCAGCGCAACGATGGCCGAGGTCAACAGGTCCGACGACGCTGTCACCGCTCCTAACCGGACCGTTCCCACATTGCCCGACTCGATCGCCACGAGTTCTTCTCGCAGCAGGCCGAGTTCCGCGAACACTACCCGAGCGTATCGGGTTACCGCTTCACCGAATACGGTTGGAACAATGCCTCGTGTGTGCCGCTCGAATAGTGTCACTCCAAGCAGATCCTCGAGTTCTTGCAACGCCTTGGTCGCGGCCGGCTGCGTCATTCCAATCTCATTCGACGCCCGTCGCAAAGACCCTTGCTCCCAGATTCCGAGAATTAGCTGAAGATGACGCAAGCGCAGGCGGGCTCGAATGTCGGATGTTGAAGAAATCATTTAGTGATAGCCGTACCGAATAGGATCGAAGAAATCTCGACCTCTGCTTGAACTCGCGCCAAACGTGCATAAAGCTGGACATTATGTATGGACGTGTTGCACCTCAAGGTATTCGGATCAAGCTCAAGGTGGGTTACCCGCGGCTCAGAGCCACATTGAGGGGGCAGGGTAGGTCGTGAACAAGTTTAGCAAGTACGTGGGCCTTGATGTCCAGCAAGAATCGCTCGCCGTGACGAAGATCGCGATTGACGGCTTAGCACGTCGTGATTCATAACCGTGGTGCGCAATAAGCTATCTTGAGATAAGAATCGACCCGGATCGTGTTTCTCGCTACTTTTCCGGTTTGTCCAGTCGGTTCATATCGATGCGGTAAAGGCGGATCGCGTTGTCATGCCAGATCGCGCGTCGCGCCGCCTCGCTCCTGTCCGCCATTGCCGCCGCGAAGGTCCGTAGCAATGCTTGATACGTGATTCGCAATCCCGCCACGGGAAAGTTGCTCGCAAACATGCACCGCTCGGTTCCGAAGATATCGATTGTGTCGCGGATGATTTCGCGATTTTGCATCTCGTTCCACACGGTGTCGCGCAAGCCGAATTCGGACAGCTTGACCGACACGCGCGGCAATGCGGCGAGCGCTGCCATCCCGCGTCGCCACCGCGCGAGCCCGACATCCGAGCGATCCCACGGTAGTCCGGCGTGCTCGAGCACGACGTCGACCGCAGGCGCATCGGCAAGCATCGCGGCCGCTGCGTCGAGATGCCAGAAGGGCACCCGCAAGTCCCAGCTCAGGCCGTGCCCGGCGACCCGTTCGAGCGCTTGCGGCCAGCGCGGGTCGTTCAGCGTGCCGGGGCCATCGGTTCTGTCATCGGGCGCGGCGGACGTTCTCGGCTTGAAGCGCACGCCGCGCACGAGCGAATATGCGGCCTGCTCGGCGAGCCGCTCATTCGCATCGTCCGCGAGCAAATCGACCCATGCGACGACGGCCGACGGAATCGGATGCTGCATTGCGACTTGATGCAGCCAGCGCGTCTCTGAAAGCGAATCGCTGCATTCTGCTTCGACGTGCACGCTCGCGACTACCGGCGCGCCTCCACTTGCTGACTGGAATTCGGCGACGCCAAAATCGTGGCGCAGCGTCTCATATGGACCGAGAATGAAACGCGCAGGGTCGTACGCCTCCTGTAGCCACGGATAACGCACGTCGCCATCCAGCCGCCACAGGTGATGGTGCGCGTCGACGATCGCATCGGGCAGCCCGGTCTCCGTGTCGGCAGCTTCGGGATCAGCGAGCCGCTGCGAGCACATAGGACGCGTCCGGTTCGCGCAGCGTCGGCATCGCGCTGACGAAGCGCCAGATGGACAGATCGAGTTCGCGGACATGGTCGTCCTGGAACGACACATATGCCGCCGCGCGCGACGGATGGAACGAAAGAGCAGTCGGATTGGCCGGCAGTTCGATGCGCTCGACTTCCTCCAGCAGTTCAGCGTCGAACACGGAGAGCGACTGCTCGCCCGAATTGGTCAGCAACAGCAGATCACGGCCGTCGACAGCGCTCGTGCGGTAGATGCGGTTCGGATCGCGGCGCGTCTTCACACGGCGGCCGCAGGTCATGCTGTCCGTGTCGATGGCCACCAGCGTGTCGTCGCCGCGATTCGCAACGTACAGCGTGCGCTCGTCGCTCGACAGGGCGTTGCCTTCGGGGCGCGGCCCCGGCATCACGGCACGCGGAGGCACCGTCGCGTCGCGCGGATGCAGGCGCGTCACTGTGTTCGACAGGAGATGCACGCCATAGGCGCGGCTTGCATCGCGCGTGAGCGTCACCAGATGGGTCTTCACGCCGCCCGATGGTATCGCCATGTTGGGCACTAGCTGTTCACGCGGGCGGTCGAACACTAGCAGCATGTCGTGCGCTTCGCTCATCGCGTAGAGACGCCCGTCGGCATCGCTCGCCATCCCGTGCGGCCGGTAATAAGGCCAGAGGTCGAGTGTGCGTGTGTGCGTGCGCTCGTCGAGGTCGATCTCCGCGATCCGGTGATCGCCGTCATGACCGCGCGACCACGCCGTTTCGATACCGAAGATGCCGACGTACGCAAAGCGGCATTGCGCGTCGACCGTAAATTCATGCGGGAAGTTCGGCAGCACGATGTGCTTGAGCGCGGTCTTCGTTTCGAGGTCGTAAAAGCTGAAGGTGTGGGCGCATTTCTGCACCAGCAGCAGGATGTCGTTCATCGGGGAATTCCCTTCGATCACTGGTTTCGCTTCGGCGCGTGCCTCGCGCAGCGGCAGGTTTGCTGTCGGTCGGCGCATCAGTCCTCGCAGCGCTTGGGCAGCGTGAGCGCGAGCAAGCCGGCCACCGCGAGCGTGACCGCGAGGCTGTAGACGCCTGCCGCCGAACTGATGTGCTGCGTGAGCACGCCGACCGCGTAGGGGCCGCAGAAACCGCCGAGATTGCCGAGTGCGTTGATGAGGCCGCGCGCGCTGCCCGCCGTCTCGGGGCTGCATAGCTTCGGCGGTATTGCCCAGAACACGCCGGCCGCCGCCTGCAGAAAAAATCCGCTGCCGATCAGGAAAGCGAACGACACGAACATCATCGATTGCGTGAGCACCGACAGTGCGAGGCAGCTAGCGAAGCCGACGAGCGGAAGCAGCACGAACAGGCGCCGCTTGCCGGTCAGGTCGGACAGATACGAGGTCGCGAACATGCCGATGATCATCGCGACGTACGGCAGCATCGCGAGCAACCCGATCTTTCCCATGCCGGTATGCGTGAGATTCTTCAGTAGCGTGGGCAGCCACATCGTGTAGCCGTAGATGCCGACCTGATAGCAGAAGTTGATCGCGATGAGCAGCCAGATCGTCGGGTTGCGGATCACTTCGCGCAACGATGCCGACGCGGGCGAGCCCGCCGCCCGCTTGCGCTCTTGCTCTTCGCGCAGCGCATCGAGGATGTACGCCTTCTCGCGCGGCGACACCCAGCGCGCCGACTCCGGGCCGTCGTCGGCGAAGAGTATCCAGACGATCAGGAACAGCAGCGACAGCAGACCCGTGCTGAAGAACAGGTAACGCCAGTCGTACGCCGCGAGCACGAAGCCGGACAGCGGCGCGGTGATCATTCCCGCGAGCGGCACGAACATGATGACCATTGCGTTCGCGCGCCCGCGTTCGCGATCGGGGAACCACTTGCTGACCATGGTGAGGACGACGGGCATCAGCCCGCCCTCGGCGACGCCGAGCAGAAAGCGCAGCGTGAGCAGTTCCCACGTCTGCGTGACGAGGCCCGTCAGTGCCGACAGCACCGCCCAGCTCACGAGTGACCAGGCGATGAACTTCTTGCCGCTGCCGAGTGCCGCGCGCCTGCCGCCGGGAATCTGAAGGAAAAGGTAGCCGAAGAAGAAAATTCCGCCTGCGAACCCGGCCATCGTCGCGTCCATGCCGAGATCGACGTTCATGCCTCCCGGCATGGCGAACGCGATGTTCACGCGGTCCATGTAAGAGATGGTGCAGGCCATCAGAAGCGGCGCAATTACTCGCAGCCAGCGTCGGCGTGGAACGGCGTCGCCGGCTTCGCAAGCCGGGGAGGTCGGATTGACGGAATTCATGAGGTCTCCAGTTTTATGTCGGCTGCAGCCTTCTCGGATGGCCGCATGTCAAGCTCGACGCGCTCGCTCGCCTTACCTCAGTCGCCCCATCGCAGCACGAGCGGATCGAGCCGGCGCGCGGCGTCGAGCAGTCCCGCCCGAACCTCGGGATGCAACTGAGGCCACGGCCCGCGTGGCTTGTCGCACGCAATCACCCCGCCTTCCTTCATCAAGGCCTTCGCGGTGAGGAAGCCCGCCTGGCGATTTTCGTAGTTGATCAGCGGCAGCCAGCGCGCGTACTGCGCGCACGCCTCGTCACGGCGCCCCGAGAAGAACGCATCAGTGATCTCACGGATCCCGTCCGGATAGCCAGCGCCCGTCATGGTGCCGGTCGCGCCCGCGTCGAGGTCGGCGAGTAGCGTGATCCCTTCTTCGCCGTCCCACGGGCCTTCGATCTCATCGCCGCCGAGCGCGATCAGCTCGCGCAGCTTCGAGGCGGCACCCGCAGTCTCGATCTTGAAGTAAGACACCGCATTGATTTCACGTGCAAGCTTCGCGAGGAACGGCGCCGACAACGTCGTGCCGCTCGCGGGCGCGTCCTGGATCATCAACGGAATCTCGAGACCCGCCGCAACTTCCTCGAAGAATCCGAAAACCTGCGTCTCCGGCACGCGGAACGTCGCGCCGTGATAAGGCGGCATCACCATCACCATCGCTGCACCGAGTTCCTGCGCGCGCTGGTTGCGCTGCGCGCAGATCCGCGCGCTGAAGTGCGACGTCGTGACGATGACGGGCACACGACCCCCGACGTGTTCGAGCGTCGTGACCGTCAGGAGATCGCGTTCGCTGTCGCCGAGCGCGAACTGCTCCGAGTAGTTCGCGTGAATGCAGATCCCGTTCGAACCCGCATCGATCATGAAGTCGAGGCAGCGGCGCTGGCCGTCGAGGTCGAGCGCGCCGTCGTCGGTGAAGATCGTCGGCGCGACAGGGAACACGCCTTGGTAACGTGCGCTCATGATCACTCCACGATTTCGAACTGGTCGAGGAACTCGGATTTCAGCGTGAGGCCGAGGCCGGGCGCGTCGTCGCGCAACTGCACGAAGCCGTTCTCCGCGACCGGCTCGCCATCGAAGATGTAGTAGAACAACTCGTTGCCGACCTCGACGTCGAACATCGGGAAGTACTCGCTCATCGGCGATGCGAGCGTGCTCATCGTCAGGTGATAGTTGTGCATCTGGCCCGCGTGCGGGATCACGGGAACGCTGTACGCCTCGCACAGCGCGTTGATCTTGTGCGCCATCGTGATGCCGCCGACGCGGTTCGTATCGTACTGAACGACCGATACCGCCTTGCGATCCAGAAGCTGCTTGAAGCCGTAGAGCGAGAACTCGTGCTCGCCGCCCGAGATCGGGATGCTCGTCAGCCGGTTCAGTTCGGCGTAGCCTTCGAGGTCATCGGCAATCACGGGCTCCTCGAGCCAGCGCGGCTGAAACATCTCCAGTTTCGGCAGGGTGCGCTTCGCGTATTCGAGGTTCCAGCCCATGTAGCATTCGAGCATCAAGTCGTTGTCGTAGCCGATGACTTCCCGAATCGCGGCGACCGACTTCAGGTTCTCGACGACACCCTGTTGCCCGTGCGCCGGGCCGTACCCGAAGCGCATCTTGAACGCGCGGAACCCCTGGTCGAGGAATTTCTGCGCCTCGGCCTGCATTTCATTCAGTCCAGTGCGATAGAGTTTCGAGTAGTAGCACGGGATCTTTTCCTTCGTGCGGCCGCCGAGCAGCTTGAAGACCGGCTTGCCCACGCTCTTACCGAGAATGTCCCAGATAGCGATGTCCACCGCGGAGATCGCAGCCATGCCGATGCCCTTGCGGCCCCACGCGTGAGTCGCGCGATACATGCGCTGGTTGAGGTATTCGTAGTCCCAAGGGTCCTGACCGATCACAAGCGGTGCGAGATACTGATCGATGATGGACTTGGCGACGTGTGGTGCGAGCGCGACGTTGCCGAGACCGACGATGCCATCATCCGTCTCCACCTCGACGACTGTCCACGCATGGAAGCGAAAAGTGCTCATCGTTTCCTGCGGTGCGTACAGGAGGTCCATCGCGTTGGAGCAGAAGTTGCCCTGTGGCGGCACCGTCTTGCCTTTCCACTCATAGACACGGGCACGCACGGACTTGATTTTCATTCGGATGTCTCCGTTGATTCTTGATGGTCAGAGAATTTGGGACCGCGCGGATCGGCCAGCCCAATGAGGTCACGGCGGTGTGCGGCGCCCATGCGACAGGCGATCTGAAATGCCTGCCAGGTCGCGCCCACATCGGCGCAACCGCGGCCGGCGATGTCGTAGGCTGTGCCGTGCGCAGGCGTGGTAATCGGCACCGGCAGGCCACCCTGAACCGTGACGCCGCGCGAAAAGCCCAGCAGCTTGATCGCAATCTGTCCCTGGTCGTGGTACATCGTGACGATCGCGTGATACGCGCCAGCCTGCGCCTTCAAGAAAATCGTGTCGGCCGGAAAGGGACCGTGGAAGGGCGTATCGGTCGGCCAGTCGCGCGCCTGAAGCGCCCGTGTCGCAGGAACGATGACGTCAACTTCCTCGCGGCCGCACACGCCGCCGTCGCCGCCGTGCGGATTGAATGCTGCGATCGCAATCTTCGGCTCACTGATATCGTTCGCTCGCAGGGATCGGTACATCAGCTCTGCAGCTTGCGTGATGCGGTCGACAGTCACATAGTTCGCTGCATCTTTCAGGGGGATATGCGATGAGATGCGTGCGGTCCAAAGATTGCCGAGGGTATTGAACTCACAGAAATAGTCGGTCACGCCGAGATACTCGGCAAAATGATGCAGCTCGTCTTCGTGTTCGAGGCCGCCGAGCTTCATCGCGTGCTTGTTGAGCGGCGCGAAGCAGATCGCATCGACGTGGCCGGCCAGCGTGGCATCCATGCACAAGTCGAGTACGTGCAGCACTGAACGCCCACCCGCAGCGCGGGCTTCACCACTCACGACCCTGACCGGCATGACGGTGTCGACAGCAAGGAAGGCCGGCAAGTCTGTCGATGTACGCGAACGGACCTCGGCGAACGAATCCAGCGGCTCGACATTCACGCGCACGCGTGCAATGCGTTGCCCATCTTCCCAAAGCCAGCGGTCGCCGATCAGCACGATGTTTGCGTGGGCAGTTGCATCGGATCGGGCGAGCAGCTTCGCAATCAGTTCGGGGCCGATGCCCGCCGGATCGCCGAGCGTCAGTGCAACGACTGGCAGGTCGGTTTTGGCGGTCATGCCGTGTCTCCCGCCATGACGGGCCGCGATAACACGGTCAGATGTTCGATTCGCATCGTGCGTCTCCTCGTGGTGGCCGCGAGGCGGCCCAATGTGATTCAGGGTTCATACTAGGTAGACGCCTTGACCCCGTAAATTGAAAACTGCTGATCCATTGATAACTTCAGGTAATCAGAATGGGGTCGATCGACAGACTGGACACCACGCCACAATTGCTGAACCGGCTGCGTATGCGCCAGATCGCACTGCTGCTTGCGGTCGAGGAATGCTCCACATTGCGTGGTGCCGCAGGGCAACTCGGGCTGACACAACCCGCAGCGACGAAGATGCTGCACGAACTGGAAAGCGCATTGGGACAACCGCTTTTCGAGCGTGCGGGACGGGGCTTGCGACTCAATCCGGCGGGCGAGCGGGTACTGGGGTATTTCCACGGAATACGCGGCAGCATGGAAGCGCTCAATCGTGAACTGGCGGAACTGCGACTCGGCAGCGCGGGGCGGCTCGCTATCGGCAGCATCATGGCGGCGACGCCCGGCCGGCTAACCGAGGCGCTGGTCCAGTTGAAGTTGCGCTTTCCCCTCCTGGCTATCGAAATTGCGGTCGATACCAATGACCGACTTATGCCTCAACTGAACGAGGGCGTGCTCGAAGTAGTGATAGGTCGCGATGCCGGCGAAGGCAGCGAATGTCTATTCCGGTCTGTCGATGATGAAACCCTTGCGATCGTCGCTGGCTGCGACCATCCCCTAGCCCAGGCGCACCGTGTTGAATTCACGACGCTGACTTCCTACCCATGGATCCTCCAGCCTGCAGGCAGTCCCGCGCGCGAAGTCGTTGAGCGCGAATTTCAGGAGCACCACCGGCCGTTGCCGCGCGGCCTGATTGAAACGGGCTCAATATTGACGACGATGAGTCTTGTCGCGCGATCCCAGATGCTTGGCGTTATTCCGGCGGCGGTGGCGCAACGCAATGCGGAGCATGGGCTCGTGGCTACTATCGCTTATGCATTCGGCCACAAACTTCCGTCCTATGGCAGCCTGGTGCGTCGCGACAGGCCGTTGAGTGCGCCCGCCAAGCATTTCCTGGAGTTGTTCCATAGCGAGGCGTAGCGGACGCCCGTCGCGCAACCTTCGCGCAGTCATGTATTGCCAGCATCTGATGTATCACGTGACCCGCTCTAGGGATCAGGAGCGCTCCCGCCTTTGCGCAATGTACGCTCGGAACGAAATCTGACTGAGAGATTCCACTCCTTTACTGGTTGCGATTTGCAAACCAATGTTATGGATATCTACTCACCTGGACAATAATTTCATTTTTTAAAGACTTTGCATTCGTCTCGTTCGTATAACGGCAGGTTATCGTTTATTGAAATCTTTTGATTAGTGCAGCAACCGTCTTGCGTCCACACTTGCGAAAAATTCAATACATCGATAACAAGCAGGGAACGGTGAAACAGCCCATATATCACCAGTCCAATCTGATCACCGGCTACTGTTTCTCGAAACGTATCGATACATACGTAATGGCTGCGTATCGGCGAGTCACAGGCGATGCAATCCAGACAGCACATAGACGGCACATGAAACGCTCCAGCTAGTTTATGTGCCGCATCGGTGACAGCAAACCCTCCGGAGACAATCGTGTCGCCCTTACTCTCTTTAAAAAACGTGAGAAAGCGTTTCGGTGGCACGGTTGCCGTCGATGACGTGAGTCTGGAC
Organism: Caballeronia sp. LZ029; assembly: GCF_031451275.1. Classification (NCBI taxonomy): domain Bacteria; kingdom Pseudomonadati; phylum Pseudomonadota; class Betaproteobacteria; order Burkholderiales; family Burkholderiaceae; genus Caballeronia; species Caballeronia sp. LZ029. The sequence continues at coordinate 1,457,296 of NZ_JARUXO010000003.1, read as the reverse complement.
GTCGAGTCAGGTTCTGTGCTCGCCTTGCTTGGCGAGAACGGGGCGGGTAAATCGACACTGATCAAGCTTCTCGCCGGTGTCTATCCGCTCGATTCCGGATCGATAGAGTTTCGTGGCACGCCAGTCGTCGGTGGCGCGTCGTCCAAGTCCATTGCCTTCATCCATCAGGACCTCGGCCTGATCGACTGGATGACTGCCGCGGAAAACGTGGCATTCGGCTGCGGCTTCGCAAGGTGCGCGGGTCTCATCGACTGGCGGGCGGTTCGTCGCCGTGCGGTCGAAACACTCGCGCTGGTCGACAGCGGCATTGATCCCGATGTGCCCGTTTGCGAGCTGTCACGAACCGAGAAGTCGTTACTGGCCATTGCGCGCGCGCTGGCTACGGATGCGAAACTGATCGTGCTCGATGAACCGACCGCCAGTCTCCCGCAAGACGATGTGGAGCGTCTCTTCGTTGTGCTCGACTCGCTGCGCAAGCGCGGTGTCGGGATGATCTATGTCTCCCATCGACTCGACGAAATATTCCGTATCGCCGACCGGGTCGCGGTCATGCGTGACGGGCGTCTGGTGGGGCAGAAGCGCATCGACGAAACCGATCCGGAAGATCTGGTCCGCATGATCGTGGGCCGCAAGCCGCTGCCGGTTCACGTACCGTCGATCAGCGCGGGCAAGCCTGTTGCACTCGAACTCCGGGCGGCAATGTTCGAAGGAGTCGGGCCTGTGTCCTTCAAACTCGGCGCCGGTGAACTCCTGGCGCTCGCTGGATTGCGGGGAGCCGGGCAGGATGCTGTCGGGCGAGCCCTTTTCGGACAGGCGCCCACGGAAGGGGGCGAAATCCAGTTGGGTGGAACACCGCTTCGCGTGCGCAACGCAAGGGAAGCGATGGCGCACGGCATCGGCTTCGTGGCTGGCGATCGGACTGGAGAGTCGCTGGCTATGTCCATGTCCGTGCGCGAAAACATGTTTCTGAATCCTCGTGCAACGGGCCGCGGCATTCTTCGGCTCAAAAGTGGACGGACCGAGTATGGCGAGGCGCTCGCATTGACCACACAGTTCGGCGTACGTCCCAACGATCCCACGGAGGCGGTCGAAAACCTGAGCGGCGGTAACCAGCAGAAGGTCGTCATCGCCAGATGGCTTCAGATCGCCAAACGCCTCCTGATACTCGAGGAACCGACCGCGGGCGTTGACGTCGGCGCCCGGGCGGATATCTATGCGCTCGTGAACAGGGCGCTCGAACGTGGACTTGCGGTGCTGCTCATCTCGACCGACTTCGAGGAAGTCGCGAACATCGCGCATAGGGCGCTGATCTTCAATCGAGGACGTGTCATCGATTGCGTCGAGCGTGAATCGCTCACCATCCAGACCTTGCTGCAACGGGCGTCTGCAAGCGAATGCATTACGGCGTAACAGGTTTCGCAAACATTGAGGAATAAGAAAGTGAGATCAGTCGTACAAACAGAAGGCCAGCCTTCATCACGTGCCATCTCTCATGGCCTTTCGCGTGTTATCCCGGTGTACGGCATGCCGATCCTCCTGTTGATGCTCATCGCGTTGTTCTCGATCGCATTGCCGGAAACATTTCCGACGCGGATGAACCTCAATTCGATTCTTTCTGACAAGGCAATCATCGCGCTGCTGGCATTGGCTGCAATGATTCCGATGCTCACGAACAAGATCGATCTGACTGTCGGATACGGGATCGTCCTTTGGCACGTACTGACAATCACGTTGCAGACCCGCTTTGGGCTTTCATGGCCAGTTGCCGTCGCGGTCGTATTGCTGCTTGGACTCGCTTTCGGCTTCCTCAATGGTCTGTTGGTCGAGATGGCGAAGATCGACTCGTTCATCGCGACGCTTGGCAGTGGCACGATCGTCTACGCAATTGCTCTGTGGCACACGGGTGGACGTCAGGTAATCGGCATGCCTCCTGATTCGTTTTATCTGATCAACAGCGCGCAACTCCTCGGTCTGCCCGTATCGACCTGGTACGTCATAGCGATTGCGCTCATGCTTTGGATCATCACCGAGTACCTGCCGGCGGGTCGCTTCCTCTATGCGATCGGGGCCAATCCTCGTGCAGCGCAACTCAATGGCATTCCCGTGCGCCGCTACGTGATTGGCGCATTCATGGCGTCGGGTCTCCTGACAGCGTTCGCGGGTGTCGTGCTCGCGTCGAAGCTCGGCATTGGGCAGGCAAGCGTCGGCCTTGAATTTTTGCTACCGGCCCTCGTCGGTGCGTTTCTCGGCTCGACAACGATCCGCCCCGGCCGCGTGAATGTTTGGGGCACGCTTGTCGGCGTAGGTGTCCTGGCAGTAGGTATATCTGGTATCCAGCAGCTCGGAGGCGCGTTCTTTGTCGAGCCGCTCTTTAACGGCGTGACGCTTCTGATCGCGATCGGCATTGCAGGGTACGGCAGCCGCAGACGGTCACGCGCGTCAAAACATAACCGATAAGCCTTAAGCCAGTAAGCGGCTTTCAATACAAATCCGACGACGGAGACATACCATGAGGCGTTTGCCCCGAATTCCGCATAGGTCAGCTTTTGCTGTTGTGGCGACAGCACTCTTTTTACTCGCGACCCACGCGAGCGCAGCCGACGAATTCATGTCGAAGGCGCAGGCAGTCGTGGCTGCGGCGGTCAAGCCTTCACCGCCATGGGACGGCCCGACGGGCGGACCAAAGGCACAGGCTAACAAGACCATTGTTTATGTCGGTTCAGATCTGCGCAACGGCGGTGTCTTGGGCGTCAGCGATGGCGTTGCCGAAGCTGCACGCGGGATTGGCTGGAAACTGCGCGTACTCGACGGGCAGGGCTCCGTGTCGGGCCGTACTGCTGCGATGAACCAGGCCATGACGCTCAATCCCTCCGGCATTATTCTCGGCGGATTCGACCCGACGGAGCAGGCGACAGTGATTCGCAAAGCCGGCAGCCTCAAGATCGCTGTGGTCGGATGGCATGCCGGCCCCAAAGCAGGACCCGATCCCTCCACCGAGCTATTCACCAACGTCAGCACGGACCCCTTGCAGGTCGCCACTGTCGCGGCGAACTATGCCGTCGTGAAGTCGAACGGCACGGCAGGCGTCGTGGTATTCACAGACTCGCTGTACCAGGTGGCCGTGGCTAAATCGACAGCGATGGCGGACGTCATCCGGAAATGCAAAGGTTGTGCGCTGCTTTCGGTTGAAGACACACCGCTATCGGAAACGTCGACGCGCATTCCCCAGTTGTCCACGTCACTATTGCAACGGTTTGGAACCCGGTGGAGTTACTCGCTCGGCATCAACGACCTGTACTTCGATTTCATGGGGCCGGCGCTAGCAAGTGCAGGTCAGAAGCCGTCCGGTCCGCCCGTGAATCTGTCTGCCGGAGATGGGAGCGAATCTGCCTATCAACGTATCCGCGGCGACCGCTATCAGGCGGGCACGATTCCAGAACCGCTGCTTTTGCATGGCTGGCAATTGGTTGACGAGTTGAACCGGGCGTTTTCCGGTGCGACGCCAAGCGGATACAGCACACCCGTTCATCTGGTGACACCGGAAAACATCGCATCCGATGTCGGCCCGAACAACATCTACGATCCGGCCAATAACTATCGCGATGTGTATCGCCGCATCTGGGGCAGATAAAAGGTATGACTGACCGCACCGATACGATTGAAACCGATATCGTCATTTATGATCTGCGCGCGAAGGGACTTTTCCCGGTCCGAGCGAACCTTGAGAGGCTATGCACCGGGGCAATCTGGGGAGAAGGTCCTGTCTGGATTCACGAAGATGCGTCGGTTCTCTGGAGCGACATTCCCAACAATCGCATGCTACGGTGGTCGGAGCGTGACGGTATGACTGTATGGCGCGAGAACGTCGAGTTCACGAACGGCCATGCGCGTGAACGCGACGGTTCGATCCTGCATTGCTCACATGGGCAGCGCGCGATTGTCCGCACGCGCTTTGGTCCGCACCTCGAAGACGCCGCAGACGAAATTGTTGTCGGCCTGTTCGAGGGCAAGCGCTTCAATTCTCCGAACGACATCATCGTGAAGCGTGACGGCACGATCTGGTTCAGCGATCCGCCGTACGGAATCGTTTCGGATCGGGAAGGGCATGCGGCTGAATCAGAGCTTGGCGACAACTACGTTTTCAGATACGACCCGGCCACCGGCGCGTTGACAGTCGCGACCGATTTTGTCGAAGAACCGAACGGACTTGCGTTCTCGCCGGATGAATCCGTCCTGTACGTATCCGACACGTCCGCAGCGCTCAGAACGGATGGCGGCGGTCACCACCATATCGTCGCCTTTGATGTCGTCCACGGCCGCGAGCTTGTCGATCCACGCATTTTTGCCGTGATCGAGCCTGGTCTTGCCGACGGTTTTCGTGTTGACCGTGAGGGCTGCATTTTCACGAGCAGCGCCGACAGTGTGCAGGTGTTTCACCCCGACGGCACGCGGCTGGCGCGAATCGGCGTGCCGGAAAAGGTCGCGAATCTGACGTTTGGGGGACCCGATGGCAAGGAACTGTATATATGCGCATCCAGCTCTCTTTATCGAATCAGACTGAACACACGAGGCGCCACGTGAGCGATCGGAACACGCTGCTGCTTGTCGAAAAATGCAGTCATTGCATCAGTTGGTATGACATTGAATCGGGCAAGCGGCTTCACAGTGTCGCTTTGCCGTCGTTCCCTCACGAGTTCGTCACCGACGGCGCGAACCGGTACGCGTGGGTCGGACATTACGGAGTAGAGACGTCCGGCCATGCCGGCGCGGGTGGGCATTCGCTGCTGCAGATCGATATCGCGGCTGGAAGCCTGACCCGTACGATCGATCTTTCGCCTTTCAATCGGATTCACGGTCTACAGATGGACGAAAAGGACCGTCTGTATGCGCTCAGCGAGGAGCGGGCGACATTGCTCGTGCTTGATAACCCCGAGACGGATGAGATGCCGCGTCGCGCCGTGCCATCCGGTGGAATCAAGAGTCATCTGTTCGCCTTGACGCGAGACGGACAGACGGCCTATTGCATGAATCTGCTCTCGCATACGGTAACGAAAATACGGCCCTGGGATCCTCTTGCGCTCCCTCTGGTCTGTCATCCTGGGGACAAACCGGAGGGCTACTGTCTCAGTAGCGACGAGCGCACGCTGTTCGTCAGCAACCGCTGGAGCAGGACGCTGACCGCGATCGAGACCGAGACAATGCAGACGCGCTATTCGGCGGCTTCGCGTGACGACCCCACGCGCATCTACCGATGGAAAGACGACATGCTCGTAGTCACGAATTACGGCGAGCGCAGTCTATCGCTTGTTGATCCGGCCACGCTCGAAGAGATCGATCACGTCCCGATGTCCGCGCGAGCAATCGCCTTGTCGTTCGATTACACGAGAGGCATCGCGTTCGTGTCGCAGGACGACGACCGCGTCGGATTGTTTGATATGCAAACGAGGCGCTTCGAAACTTACATCCATACGCAGCGCGAGCCGGACGTGTCGAAAGTGATCTGATTTTACGCAGATGCGTGCAGCCGGGTTGGGATATGGCGGGACAGGCTTGGCCCGAAGCTGCTCGCGTTCGACGAACCCCCGCCGGCATGAACGCGACGGAGAAAGAAACTTGACCTGGCCAAGCACTTTCTTAGCCGACAATAATTCTTCATCTACGTTCGTCACGTTAAATCTCGTCAGCGTTTGAATTCAATGACGCCTCTTAATAGAACTCGAAGTCTGGTGTACTTATCGAAAATCAAAAATGAAAGGATGACATAAAACGCCAAGGCGCTAACAATCGGTAGGGAGGAGATGCCAAGTATGTCGTGCAGCACACCGCCCGTGACCGGGCCAAGTAGCGACCCCGTTTCATACAGCAAAAGCAATCCGGCATTTCCTGCCATCAGTTCATCGGGGCGCGCTCGCAGGCCAAACATAATAAGCGCCAACCCGTATAACACACTGCAAACGCCTCCCCAAAGAAAATATAAAATTTCACTACCGACACCGTCGTCACCCATCCATATCAAGTGGGAAAGCAGAATCCCTGCGGTGGTAACGATGAAAGCCGATTTATAAATACCCAATTTGTCGACGGTGATGCCCATAGCGATCTGCGCAGCCGCAGAACCAATCAATGTGGCCGACAGCAAATCCTTTCCGGTCAGGCTATTCACGTTCACGGTCGTCGAGGTAGGAAGTAGGGTGATCTGTGCGGCCACCAGAGCGCCGCCACAAGTTGCGATCACGCATTCGACCGGCATTTTCCTCAGCGACTTGACAGTGAGCTCAAGTGTTGCTCCTTTTTCTTCTGGCAAGATGAGAGAGCCCGACAAGTAACATATCGCTACGCCAACGCAAAATAGCAATGCGGACGTGAGAAAGGCGCCTTCGAGCGCGGCCGTATCGATTGGGATCAAGGACCCCATGGCCAAGGAGAAAGTCGTTGCCGCGGCATAAACCCCAATCACCCGTCCTTTGATGGGGGCGGGTGTCGAGTGATTCAAAAGAGACTCCAAGGCGATCCAGAGCATTCCATTGGTTGCGCCTATGCAAGCTCTGACGGCAAACCATACATACAAGTCTCTCCAGGATAAAGAGCCCACTGCACAACACTAACGCACTGAGCGCGAGGACTTTTTTGTATCCGAGCAGCGCAATCAAACGTCGTGAACTGAATCCCGTGAGGATGATCGCAAGTGATGGTGCGCAAGCGCTGACGCCGATTTGCGTCTGTGTTGCGCCACCAGATTTCAATGTGAGCGCCAGCAGCGGCATCGTGTAACCGAAGGTGACGGACATAAATGCCGTTGCGACAATAATTAAAGCACTGCGTCTCATCATTCGTTTGCTCGTTCGTTGTTTCGAAGCCAACAGACAAAACAGACTCAGCTTTACGGACTTGCATAGGAAGACGAGAATTTGCGTCGGGAATTTCCGGATCGAAATTCGAATATTTGAGAATTCCTACAAACGTGCAGCCCGAATTCGAAATGCGATGCAGGAAAGTTGCGAATTTATGCGGAGATGTGGCTGCTTTAATACAAATAACAGATTGCGCGGACCCTCGCCAATTCGGCGGAACGACAGTATTGCTAACCAACTATCGTGTCGTGTCCGGGCAATGTAAGCGGAGTGAAATTCAATGTCAAGAATTTTAGAATATTCTTCGTTTATGGTTAAAGCGAAGAATTTATGTCAGTTTGGTGAGCAGAAGGTTCATAGAGATGTGGATAGTAAACTGAATTGAATTAGTGGATTTCTTCGATGGTCGGCACGGCCGCTAATTGCCGATCGGAGAAAGGGGCGGCGTGCGCCTGTTTGCGTCAAGGTAGTGAAACCCGAAAACAGGCGCGACCTGGAGTGGGTGCGGTAAGGCGCCTCAATGGATTGCAAGCGCGAAGAACCGCGGCATCGAGAAGGGCTGGAAGATGCCACCTGTCACCTGGCGGCAAGCCGTCAATCAGTTTGCCATTGTGTTCGGCGAGTGCTTCACCTGCGCCATCAACTGAGATTATTTAACCGACCTCAGCGCACAAAATTTCTGACACGTCCCTCGCTGGCCGCGGCACTGAAACACACCGCTTCCAGCTCGGGCGACTGTCTGACTCCGCTTTCGCGGATGAGATCATAGACATATGCGCCCGGCACCGTCTCGGTCCTAGTCAGCGCGAGCGCGACATCACGCAGAATCGATTCGTTTCGCGCGAGCAGGTCGAAGCAGCGCTCGTTCATCTCGTTCAATAGCGCGTTGGCCTGTTCGATCGCACCGTCGAGTTGCCGTGCGGCGCTCTCGCGCGGCAGCGCGGCGAGGCTGAACAGATTGCCTTCGCGGCCGAAGCCGAGCCGCGACACCATCTCCAGACTGATGCGCGATGCTTCCTGCAAGTCCTGCGCCGCGCCGCTCGATGCCTCGCCGAACATCAGCAACTCCGCATTGCGTCCGCCGAGCAGCACCATCAGTTCCTTTTCCAGCTCGCTGCGGCGATACAGGTGTTTGTCCTGCGGCTTCGTGATGAGCGCCATGCCCAGTGCACCGCCGCGCGGCAGCACCGTCAGTTCCTCCAGCACGCCGGCGCCCAGCAGCGCAGCGACGATGCCGTGCCCCGCTTCATGTACGCCGACGCGACGCACTTCGTCCGCGTCGAGCGCCTTCTCCGTACGACTCACGTCGCCGATGCGCGCGACCTTGACCGCCTCGCGCAGATGCTCCCCGCACACCATGCCCGCGCCTTGCCTGCGCGCGATCAATCCGGCCTGGTTGACGATCATCGACAGCGATGCGGGCGACAAACCGACCGTCAGCCGCGCCAGTTGATTGCAGTCGATATCGGTCGAACACGACGGCAGCTTGCCCAGGTAATACTCGAAAATCTTCACGCGATCCGATACGTCCGGCAGACGCACCGGCAAGATGCGATCGAAGCGGCCCGGACGGCGGAGCGCTTCATCGAGATTCTCGGGGAAGTTGGTCGCGGCGACGAGAATCACACCTTCGTTCTTCTCGAAGCCGTCCATCTCCGCGAGCAGTTGATTGATGATGCGGTTGCTTTCGGCGTCGGCGGAACCGGACGCGCCGCTGGTGCGTGCGGCGAGCCCGTCGGCTTCATCGATGAAGATCACCACCGGGCCATGTTTGCGCGCCGTCTTGAACAGATGCTTGACCTTCTGAATGCCGACGCCGTAGTACTTCGCGCTGAAGAAGCTCCCCGTGATCGCGATGAAACGCGCGTCGCATTCGCCCGCCAGCGCCTGCGCTAGCCGCGTTTTGCCGACCCCCGGACCGCCCGTCATCAGCACCCCGCATGGCGGACGGATGCCCAGCTTCGTGAACGACTTCGGATCGCGCAGATAGGCCTTGATGTCCTCCAGCGCGGCCTTGGCTTCGACCGCGCCGATCACGTCGTCGAAACTCGTGTCGGGTGGCGCGCTGATCAGCGTGGCGTCACCCTTCATTTCGCGGCGCACGTACCAGAGCATAAGCGCCAGCATCAGCACGTACACCAGCATGACGACCGAATCACGCAACACGGAGAGCAGCGGGCCTATGCCCGCCTGTGCGCCAATGGACACGTTCGGAAGCCACGCGATCTGGTAGTCCGGCGCGCTTTCGCCCTTGATCGCATTGAGCAGCAACGACTGCGAGAACACCGCGAACCGGTCGCTGACGAAGTACCGCAGGCCACTTTTTGTCGACACGAGGATGGCATCGAGCGTCACGCCGATCGCGGCCACGCGCTTGTCGCGGATATCCGTGAGCATGCGCGAGGCGTCGTTCTCGGTGCGCGCCCACGGCGACGGATCCTGCCGCATCTGATAGACGATGCTCGTCGCCTGAAGCGGATCGTGATGCTGGTCCGCCATGCGGTTGCGCAGCACGCCTGAGCCGATCGCGATCAGTACGGCGACGAACGCAACGACGGAGATGAGCAGTCGCCGTCGGCCACGCAGCCGAGTCCACGGTCCATTCTTTCCCGGTTTCATGGGGGTTCTTCCTCGTATCGCGTACGTGTGCGTCTCTCTCATGCGGAGACTTGCCTCTCATGCTCCGGCCCTTGCGCGTGTCATGTTTGTCCGCATTTTTTAAGTCGGCAACGCGGGAGCGCAGGCTACGAATGTTGCACGCGCTGAAAATTCGCGTCCGTGCGTATGACCGCTTTGGGACGGCGCGGCGCGTGATTCGGGGGGCGTGGCTTATCATGCGTCGCAGTGCAGCGTGAATCGCCGATGGCTCGAATTTTTCGATACGGCTGCGCACGGTTAAATCAAACGCGGCGACCGCTGATCGTTATCGGATCTTGGTAGACTCGCCGCTGAATAGATCGCGAGCCTTTAAATGCTGCCTTCCAATCGACGCGAATTCTGCAGTCGTTTGGATGAGAAGCGGTGCTTTAAGGGCGTACGCACAACCAAGCTGAGATATGGATAACAGGACGCCCAGGCTCTACGTGTTTTCCGGCGCAGGATTGTCCGCCGAAAGCGGTCTATCGACGTTCCGTACAGGCGACGGTATCTGGACTCGCAACAGCGTCGACGAAGTCTGCAATATCCGCACATGGCGCAAGAACCGTCAGGCCGTCTTCCGGTTCTACAACGATCGCATTCGCGAGAAGCATGGTGCCGAGCCGAATGCCGCCCACAAGCTGCTCGCCAAGTGGCAGAACAAGTGGGGAGCCGAGCGCGTCCAGTTGCTGACTCAGAACGTCGATGATCTGCTCGAGAAAGCCGGCGCCACCTCCGTCATCCACCTCCACGGCGATTTGAACTCGTTGTTGTGTACCGCGTGCGATCTCGCGTTTCCGAAAGAGGGGCTGTATTTCGACCCTGCGGCTGCCTGCCCGATTTGCGGAAACCACGAAGGCGTCAAACCGGGAGTCGTGTTCTTCGGAGAGGCGGCCCCTGCCTATCTCAATCTCCATCGGCTCCAGGCAGAAATGCGCGCGTGCGATCTGTTTCTCGCCATCGGGAGCGCTTTCGAAGTCGTTCCGCCCGAGGCAATGCTTCCTTGGGACCGACAAAACGAGCATCCGAGAAACTTCCTCGTAGACCCGTCGCCAAACCGAAGCGAGATGTTCGGCGTCGTAGAGGCGCAGCCTGCGACAACCGGGCTACAGCATCTCGAGGAACAGATTGCGGGTCATATGGAATAGCGTTTCGACTTTCTCTGCGCTTGCGGGGCGTTGTCTCGCGGCTCGCTGGCAGTCGCGCATGAAAGCTCTCCCAGAGGTAAAAATTTCATGCGCGCCTGTCGCGGGTGCGTCGTGATGCGAAACAGGGTCACATAAACTGTTGATTTTTATGACAGAATGCGAGACGAGGGAGCGGGGCGTGAAGTAAATATTGCGCATTCCGCTCGAATTAAGCGTTTCTCTTTGTTATGGATGGGTGATATGGGAAGTCTCAGCATCGGGCATTGGCTTATCGTTCTGGCGATCATCGCACTTGTTTTCGGCACCAAGAAGTTGCGTAGCGTCGGTTCCGACTTGGGCGGTGCCGTCAAGTCTTTCAAGGAAGGCCTGGGCGATGCCCCAACGTCGGCCTCCACGGCAAACCCGATCCCGGCGACCGTTGATGTTCAAGCCAAGGATGTCACCGCACGGTAAAGACGCGAGAGGGCCGCACTACCGGTGAGACGATTTCACGCCGGAACGCGATGGACCCCGGCTTGTCAGTGCACGAACCTCAGTTGATTGGTCTGGTTCCCGAGATGCGCCTCGCCACGTATTCCGAGCGCGCCCGCGCTTTGTTCATCGACTCGATCTGGTGGACGGTTATCCTTCTGTTTATCCCGTTAGGACCGTCCTCCGATGAAATCCCGCTGACGCCTGATGCGCTCGCGGCGACTTTCATCCTGTGGCTGGTCGTGGCCCAATGCATTCCACTGCTCATAACCGGTGTTTTATGGGTCGTGTGGGGCACGTCACCGGGAAAGCGCGTGGTGCGATTGCAGATTGTGGACGCCGACAGTCACGAGCCGATGACCCGCAGGCAAGCCGTCTTGCGCACAGTGGGCTACGTGCTCACGTTCACCATGTGTGGAGCGGGTTTTCTCTGGGTATTGTTCAATCCGCGCAAGCAAGCGCTCCATGACCGAATCGCAAACACGGTCGTGGTCGGTGGATTGCGAAAATCGTCCTGATGCACGTCACACTTCGCTGCGTTTCAGGAGGTAGTCGAGACCGCCTACCCGGAACCATCGATAGCCGTAAGGCTCAAGCACGACCGTGTGCTGCCCCTTCGCGTTGCCCTGGCTGTGGTCGTCGGAGAGCAGGTTCACGAGTACGTCGTTTTCACCGGCTTTTGAGCCGACTCGGAACTTGACAGTGCACGCCGCCGCGCTGAAGTTATGCACGCAGACCACCGAGTTGTTGCGCCAGTGGTAAAGCATCGCGAGCACGTCATCGCGCGATGCCTTCAGAATCGCGAAATCGCCCCAGCTTATCTCGGGCACTTCCTTGCGCATGCGGATCATTCGCTCGATCCAGTTCAACAGCGAGTTCGGGTCGCGGCGCTGGTTCGCGACATTCACGCGTTCGAAACCGTACGGTCCGCCGGAGATCACCGGACAGACGGGGCGATCATGCTTCGTGAAGCCGGCATGCGGCTCGGTGGACCATTGCATCGGCGTGCGCACGCTTTCGCGCTCGGGCAGGCGCAGGTCGTCGCCCATGCCGATTTCATCGCCGTAACGCACGACGGGCGTTCCCGGCAGCGTCAGCATCAGGCTGTACGCGAGTTCCAGCCGACGACGGTCGCCATCGAGCATCGGCGCAAGTCGACGGCGGATGCCGCGATCGTAGAGCTGCATGGCGGGATTGGCGCCGAACGCCGCGAATACGGTTTCACGCTGCTTGGGCGAAAGCCGGCCGAGGTCGAGTTCGTCGTGATTGCGCAGGAATACGCCCCATTGCGCCGTTGCGGCGCGTGACTTCGTCGCCTCCAGCGCGTTCTTGAGAGGCGCGACGTCCGCGCTCGCGAGCGCATAGAACGTGTTCTGATTGACCTGGAAGTTGAACATCATCTGCAATCGTTCGCCGGCTTCGCCGAAGTACTTCATGTCGGTGTCGGGCAGTACGTTCGCCTCCGCGAGAATGATCGCGTCGCCCTTGCGCCATTGGAGGAACTCGCGAAACGTGCGCAGCATGTCGTATTGTTCGACCGGTTTTTTCACCTGCGCGCCCTTGGTGGCGATGACAAAAGGCACGGCGTCCATGCGAAAGCCCGAGACGCCGAGCTGGATCCAGAAGCCCATGATCTTGAGCAACTCGGCCTGCACGAGAGGGTTGGCCGTGTTCAGGTCGGGCTGGAACTCGTAGAAGCGATGGAAGTACCACATGGCCGCTTCTTTATCGTAGGTCCATGTCGATTTTTGCACGCCGGGGAAGACCACTCCATCCTTGGCGTTGGCCGGCCGCTTCTTCGACCAGACATACCAGTCACGATATTTCGATTCGGGATCGCGCCGCGCTTCCCGGAACCACGGATGCTGGTCCGACGTGTGATTCACTACGAGATCGATCATCACGCGCAGGCCGCGCTGATGACACGCGTGCGTGAACTCCGTGAAGTCGCCGAGCGAGCCGTAGCGCGGATCGACGTTGTAGTAGTCGGTGATGTCGTAGCCATTGTCGCGGCCGGGGGACGGTTGGAAGGGCATCAGCCAGATCGTGGTGATGCCGAGCCCCTGAAGATAGTCGAGCCGCCGCAGCAGGCCTCGGAAGTCACCGACGCCATCGCCGTTCGCGTCCATGAACGTGCCAACGGACAGGCAGTAGATGATCGCGTTTTTGTACCAGAGATCGTTGACCATAGGCCTTGAAGGAAGTCCGGCTGTTCCATTTGCGGGTTATCGGGGTTTGCGACTTTGGAGGTTCTCCGAGATTAAACAGCGTGGCGAGAACGTTGGGGGATCGCTCGTGCGCGGTGCGATCTTTCGCTTCGTTTGATCCGATTCGATCGGGTCGATGTTTGATGTCGGTCTGTGCTGTGCAAGAAGTGTTCCGGCAGTCTTTGCGGGTCGTGGACGCCTGGAGGGCGAGCCACGATCAAACATAGCGCAGTAAATTTGACATAACGAAAGTTAGCAATTTTTTGATTGTCAGAGCTTTTTAGATGGAATGGTCGCCTCCCGCCTTAACGGTCAGCCGTCGCCCGAGTTCCGTTGACCGGAGCGTGGGACATTGCTGGTTCGGCAT
>NZ_JARUXO010000003.1:1245894-1397471 GCF_031451275.1 Caballeronia sp. LZ029 | reverse complement strand
CCGGGGTCGACCTGTTCAGGTTCGTCTGGCTGCTTTGGTAGACGATCGAATCGTCGACGATACCGTACAGCGTGACGCTGCTTTGCGCGAATGCCGGCGTTGCGACGGCAGCCGCATACAACAGCACGCCCGCAATCAATGGCTTCAGTTGACCTTTCACTCTTGAACACCCCTCATCGTTGTCGTTCGATTGATGACGCGATGGCATGACGCGCAACGCGCCCATTTGCCCGCGGGTTCGAACGTACGCCGTTCACGGAGCGCAAAAAGAAAGGGTTAACCTGTGGATGAGGCTCGACCGTCGAGTGCAAGGCAGCGTCGCGATGACGCGGAACCCTTGCGTAGCGAGCGCGTCCACGCAATGTTCGACGGAACCGAAGCCGGAATCGCGATAAACAAAACTGATGACGGCGTTAAGCCTTTGAATTGGCCTGCCTGCGCTTCCTGGTCGGCGCCACGCGCTTGCGATTCGCATCGGCGTAGTCGCGGATCATGTCGATCAACGCGCGCAAGCCGGCGGGCACGTGACGCCGGCCCGGATAGTAGAGGCATAGCCCGTCGAGCGGCGGCGTCCATTCTTCGAGCACGCGCACGAGCGTGCCTGCCGCGAGATCCGCGCTGACATTCCATTCGGTCAGATAGGCGAGACCGAGCCCGGCGCGCGCCGCCGCCAGCATCATGCCCGGTTCGTCCAGCGTCAGCGCGCCGTCGCCGTCGATGCGCACCGTCTGACCGTGCCGCTCGAATTCCCACTGATAGATCGACCCGCTCGGCATCCGGCTGCGTATGCAGCGATGCGCGGCGAGATCGGCGGGCGTGCGCGGCGGCTTGTGCTCCGAGAAGTACGCCGGACTGCCGACGACGGCAAAACGCTGACGCTCGCCGAAGGGCACCGCGATCATGTCCTGCGGTACGGTTTCCAGCAAACGGATGCCCGCGTCGAAGCCTTCGACGACGATATCGATCAGACGTCCTTCGGTGACGATATCGAGCTTCATGTCGGGATAGCGCTGCAAAAACGCGACGAAGACCGGCATCGCCTGATGCGCCGCGCCCACCGACGTGTTGATGCGCAACGTGCCCGACGGCGTATCGCGAAAGCTGCCGGCCTGTTCGAGCGCATCGCGGATGGTCGACAGTGCGGGCGCCACGTTCTGCACGAACTGCGCGCCGGCCTCGGACAGCGACACGCTTCGGGTCGTGCGATTGAAGAGCCGCACGCCGATGCGCGCTTCGAGCCCGGCGATCGAATGACTGAGCGCGGATGTCGATACGCTCAGTTCGCTCGCGGCGGCGCGGAAGCTGCGATGTCGCGAGACGGCCAGCACGGCTTCGAGTTCGGCGAGACCGGACGTTTTCATTATGCTAAATCGCTCAAGAGGTCATGCCGGATTGTACGTCTAGTCGAATCAATGCAAACGCCTTATCTTTGGGCTCACTACATCGAATCGGACCAATCGGACATGCACTTTATCGACCAGATCTACATCGACGGCGCGTTCGTTACGCCTCACGGCAGCGAGCTTTTCGACCTCTACGATCCGTCCACCGAACAGGTCATCGGTCGCGTGCGTCTCGCCGATGCCGAGGACGCGCGCCATGCGATCGCGGCCGCGAAGCGCGCATTCCCCGCGTTCTCGCGGACCGACAAGCGCGAGCGCATCGACATGCTGAAGCGCATGCATGCCGCCGTCGTCGCGAAAGAGGACGAGCTTTTCGAGGCGATCGTTGCGGAATACGGAGCGCCGGTGTCGCGCGGACGCTGGATGGCGCAGCACGCGGGCAACGTACTGCTCGAAGCGGCGACGGTGCTCGAAACGTTTTCGTTCGTGCGCGAAGCCGGGACGGCGAAGGTCGTCATGCAGCCGCTCGGCGTCGCGGGACTGATCACGCCGTGGAACAGCGATGCCGGTTTCATCTGCGGCAAGCTCGCGGCCGCGCTTGCGGCGGGCTGCACGGCCGTCATCAAGCCGAGCGAGATGAGCGCGATGCAGACGCGCGTCGTCACCGAGGCGCTGCATGAAGCGGGGCTTCCCGCAGGCGTGTTCAATATCGTCACGGGACGTGGCGAAACCGTCGGCGCGGAGATCAGCGCGCATCCCGATATCGCGAAGCTGTCGTTCACCGGATCGACGGCTGTCGGCAAGACGATCCTGCGCACCGCCGCCGATACGCTCAAGCGCGTGACGCTGGAACTCGGCGGCAAGTCGCCGATGATCGTGCTCGACGATGCGAATTTCGACGCAGCCGTGCCGCTCGCGCTCGACGCGGGCTTCATGAACAGCGGGCAGGCGTGCATTGCCGGCACGCGCATTCTGGTGCCGCGCGCGCGGCTCGCGGCGTTCGAGGACAGGATCGTGAATGCGGTGGGCAGGATTCGATCAGGCGATCCGCGCGATCCGCAAACCAGCATCGGACCGATGGTGAGCCGCAAGCAATGGGAGCGCGTGCAGCGCTATATCCGTATCGGCATCGACGAGGGCGCGCGGTTGATCGCGGGCGGCGAGGGACGTCCGGATAACGTCGATACAGGCTGGTTCGTGCGTCCGACCGTCTTCAGCGATGTGAAGAACGACATGACGATTGCGCGTGAGGAAATCTTCGGTCCGGTGCTGTCGATCATCGCTTACGGCGATACCGAGGATGCGATCGCGATTGCCAACGATACGCCGTACGGCCTGCAAGCCTACGTCGCTTCATCGGACGCCGCGCGCGCGAATGCGGTTGCGGAGCGTATCGACGCGGGGCGCGTGCTCGTCAATACGCTCGCGCACGAACCGGCTGCGCCGTTCGGCGGATTCAAGCAGTCGGGTATCGGGCGCGAATACGGCACCTTCGGTATCGAGGCGTTTCTCGAACCGAAGGCGTTGCTGGGCGTGCGCTAACCTCTCGTAAATCTCACGCGATCCGCGAGTCGAAACCGCCGGTGTCCGCGTTCCGATTGCGCCGAAGCGCCGTCGCGGGCGGGAAATAGCGCGCGACGCACAGCACATAGGTAATCAGCGCCGAGACGGTGTACATCGCGGATCGCTCCATGAAGAACAGAAGGAGCACCGCAATCGCGAGAAGGAACAACTCGACACGCGGCGCGAGCGCGGACAGTTGCAGATCGCGTTGTTCCAGCGCCGTGCCGAGCAGAATCACCAGAGGAATCAGCGCGACGACCATGTGAATCGGTTCGAGGATCGGCGCGGCGAGCAGCATCGTCATGCAGGCGAGCGCGTAGTCCATGCGCCTTTCGCGACTGCGGCGGATCACGAGATAGCATGCGAACAGACAGATG
This sequence comes from Caballeronia sp. LZ029, assembly GCF_031451275.1. NCBI lineage: Bacteria > Pseudomonadati > Pseudomonadota > Betaproteobacteria > Burkholderiales > Burkholderiaceae > Caballeronia > Caballeronia sp. LZ029. The sequence goes on along the minus strand of NZ_JARUXO010000003.1, from coordinate 1,394,188 downwards.
ATTACGGCGAAGATCGTCTGCGTCGTGTGAAGCGTTGCCTCGGATGCCGGCATGCCGAGCTTCTCCGATATCGTCTGCAAGGCGCCGCGCACGGAGCTATTGCCCGGCAGGCCGCCCGCGCTCAGGATCTGCGCTTGCGCGCGTGCGATCTCGACGGTCAGGTACTCCCAGATCACGCGAAAGCCCAGCCTGCTTGCGGTGAAGAGCGTGAGCGCGATGGCGCAGACGCCTGTCGATATCACCGTGCGCCATTCACGTCGCAATAGCAGCAGGCCGACGACCGCGAGCGGCGTCACCTTGAACACCACTGCAAATGCGAGAAAGAGGCCCGCCAGCCAGCGATTGCCGCGTTCGATCAGGAAGAACGGCGTCGCGAGCAGAAAGAACAGAAGCTGGTTCGATTGCCCGAGATAAGCGTCATGCAGTACCGGAAAGCTCAACAACGTCACCGCGATGAGCAGCGCCGTCACGCGCCTGTCTTCACCGCGATAAGACATCCTCGCAAGCAGAATCGCGCCGACGATGCACAGCACGACCGACATCGCGACCCAGACGAGTTTCGCGGTGAACGACGGCAACAACGCGAATGGAGAAAAGATCACCGCGAACTGCGGCGGATAACAATAGATGAGGATATCGTCCAGGTTGGCGCCGAGATTCGACAGATAGGCAACCAGATGCTCGTTGTTATAGATGAGCGATGGATCGTGCGGTGAGTTCAGCACGGTGCTGAACGCGTAATAGTAGAAATTGAAATCGCTGAAGGCCCGCGCATGGTCGGACACATAGGTCAGCGAATAGTGATAGATGATGACCATGCGGATCGCGAGAAACCCCGCTGCGACCAGCATGAGAAAAGCCGCAATGATCCGGATGTTATCGGTGGATCTGGCGCCAGCCCGAGCGTTCAGCATGGACGTTCTCCCGTATGTCGGCTATCGCGTAGTAAGGACGCTGTAATCAGAGTCTTCGGGATCGATCTGCTATTCGTCTCATGAAAAGAAGTAACAGAGAGATAGCAGATCCTTACGGCCTACGAATCGTGACAGCATCGCCGGGGCGGCGTCAATCGTGTTTTTGCGCACTGCAACGGTTGGATCATTAATGAAAAAGGGATGACGTGCATTTATTTTTATGCACTCATGCCCGTTGCAGGAATTTATTAAGTCCTTATGAGACGCGTCAATCGTTCGCTGCAAGATAACGCCACGCGAAACCATCCGCCGTTTCTTGGATTCTCCCGGCTGATGTCTGAGGAAAGTGCGCGGTGAACACGACGGCTTCGGATTCGACCGCGCGTTTCAGCAGCCGGTCGCGCGAAGCACGCGCGTGCTGCTGTTGCTGGCAGAACACGGAGTTCCAATGCGGCATGGCGACCTGAATCGGGCTGTGCATCACATCGCCGGAAAAGATTGCGGTTTCGCCGTTCGATTGCATCTCGATCGCCATATGTCCCGCGCTATGTCCGAATGTCGGCACGAAGCGAACGCCTTCGATGAGCGTCGCGCCTTCATCCGGAATCGTGCGCGCGAGGCCCGCATCGATGAGCGGCAGCACGCTGTCCGCATAGACCATGCGGCGCGGTTCGCCGCCGGGTGTATCGAAGAATGCGCGCTCGCGTTCGCCGAACACATGCGTCGCGTTCGGGAACACCGGCGCCCAATGTCCGTTCTCCCAGTGCGTATTCCAGCCGACATGATCGACATGAAGATGCGTGAGCAACACATAATCGACCGCGTGCCGATCGAAACCGGCGGCTGCGAAGCGTTCGAGCACGGGATTGTCGAGCTGGTCGAAGAGCCCGCTGAAGGGGCGCGACTTGCCATTGCCGATGCCCGTATCGACGACGAACACGAGACCGTCACGCTCGATCACCCATAGATGCGTGCGCAGTTCGATTGCGTCCGTGCCCAATTCATCGTCCCAATCGGGATAGAGCTTCTGCGGCGCGAGCGCGAATGCCGTTTCGTCGATGCGCGTTATCGTCATGTCGCCGATACGGCAACTGAATGCGTGATGGTTCATCAGCAAGCCTCCTTTCGCGCGGCCGATATGCGGGCCGTCGCCAGCGCATAAAGCAATGCACTCGCGAGCGCCGCGCTTCCGCCGACGATCGCCAGCGCATGCGGGCCGCCGAGACGTTCGTTCAGATAGCCTACCGCGAGCGGTCCGAGACCGCCGCTGATCGCGTTGGTCATGAAGACGAGCAAGGCGATGGAGCGGCCGCGCATGCGGTTCGGCACGGCGATCTGCAACGGCACGGGCGCAAGCGCCATCGCGATGCTCGCGGCCAGTGCGCAAGCGCCATACAGGATGATCGCGAGCGTGCTGTGAGCGACGAGCGGCATCGCGATTGCGGCGGGCACGAGCGCGGCCACCGCGCCGGTCGATATCGTCAGCACTTTGCGCAGCGTGCGTTCATCGGTGACGCGCCCCGCAAGCAGTCCCGCCGCCGCGACGCCCATCATTCCGCCGATCATGTAGGCAGGCGCGGCCATCTTGCCGACCTCCGATGGCGCGAGATGAAAATGCCGCATCAGAAGCGTCGGAAACCACGCGGCATGCGAATAGAACAACGTGATGAGCGCGACATACGCGGCGAAGTAGGGCGCGCAGAAGCGATTGCGCACGAACAGTTCGACGAGCACTTCGCGCAGCGAGGGCAGTGCATCGTCGCCGGCGTGCATGCGTTCATCGGCTTCATGTCTTGCGGGCTCGCGCACCGTGAATGCGACAAGCGCCGCCAGCACGAGACCCGGCAGACCGACGAGCACGAACACCGCCTGCCACGGCGTAAAGCCGTGCGCCGCGAGCTGCGCGCTCGTATCGCCGCCGGTCGCAGAGAGCAGCATGCCGCCGCCGAATAGCGCGAGCCCGCCGCCGATATACGGCCCGAGCATGAAGACGCTGCTCGCACGCGTGACCTTGCGCGGCGGAAAGATGTCGCTGAAGATGGAGAGCGCCGCGGGACTTAGCGCCGCTTCCGCGATCGCGGTGCCGGCGCGTGCTGCGAGCAGTTCCGCGAAGCTGGTCGCGAAGCCGCAGAGCGCCGTCGATATCGCCCAGATCGCGACGCATGCCGCGATCAGGCGCACGCGGTTTGCGCGATCCACGAGACGCGCGACGAACACGCCCGCTGTCGCATAGCACATCGTGAACGAAAAGCCTTGCAGCAAGCCGATTTGCGTATCCGTGATGCCGAGCGTCAGCTTGATCGGCTGCACGAGAATGCTGACGATCTGGCGGTCGAGATACGAGAACGCGAAGCAGACGAAGAACAACAGCACGATATACGTCGGATGCCGCACGTCGATGGACGTGCCCGCGCGCGCGGGCAGGGGATGAGCGCTCATGCATGTGCTCCTTGAGTGTCAGTCGAGAGAGGTTTCGGCGGCGATGAGCGCGATGCAGTCGCCCGCTTCGACGCGCGCGAAAGTGCGCGCGCACATCACGCGGCCCGCGCCGCGAAACGCGATCTCGCGCGGCGCGCGCCAGGGCTCGTGCGGATCGAAGAGACGGCCCGCGAGCTGGCCTGCGCGCACATCGTCATCGAGCGAAAAGGCGGCCTCGAACACGCCCGCATGAGGCGCGTAGACATAGTGCTGCGCGCCCTCGACACGGAAATAGCGCGTCGCCGGTGCGGGCGTGATGCGCTCGTCGCGCAAGACGCCCAGACGCTGAAGCACGCGTTGCAAGCCATGTTCGACGATCGCGAGATTGGCCACATCGCAGCCCGCGTGACCGCCGAACTCGCCGCATAGAAAGAGCTTGCCGTGGCGCTCGGCGGCCGCCGCGAACGTGCGGTCCTCGCCGAGCAGGTCCATCACCATCGTGTTCGGCGCACCGAACGCGCGCACGAGATCGAGATAACGCGCGCGGCGTGCTTCATTGTTCTTCGATGGCGGCGAAGCGAGCAGCGTCGGCGCATGATCGAACGATGCGCCGCCCGCGTGCAGATCGATGACGACATCCGCGCGAGGCAGCAATTCGGTTTCGATGTAATGCGCGATCATCTCCGTCGGCTTGCCGTGACGCGCGCCCGGAAAGAGGCGATTGAGATTGCCGCCGTCGATGGGCGATGTGCGCGAGCCGTTGAGAAACGCGGGCATATTGAGCGCGGGAATCACGATCAGCCGGCCGCGAATCGCGAGTTCCGGCATGCGCTGCATCAGCTTCATCAACGCGACGGGGCCTTCGTATTCGTCGCCATGATTGCCGCCCGTGAGCAGCACGGTGGGACCGTCGCCCGCATTCAGGACGGCGAGCGGAATCGGAATATGACCGTAGGCGGAGCGGTCGTGCGACCACGGCAAACGCAGCGTGCCGGTTTGAAAACCGATGCGTTCGTAGTCGATATCGGTAGCGATGAGCGAGGGGAGCGTTGACATGAGCGGAGTTCGAATCGAGTGAGTTCGACTCCACTATTGCCGACGATAAAGCGCGTGGCCAATGCCGTTTCATGCAGCAGGTGATGCCTCGCAGGCATCGCGGCTATTCGGGCCGATGCGCTATCAGCAGATCGATGAAACGCTGCAAGGCCGCGTTGCCGTGTTGCGCGAGAAAGCAGAATTCCAGCGGCAGACGCACGGACAGATCCGCTACGTCGACGAATCGCACGCGGGCGGGCGGACGATCGCGATTGGCCGCATTGACGAGCGCCGCGCCGACGCCTGCCGCGACGAGCGAGAGAATCGCGGTTTCGGTGGAGGCTTCCTGACGGATATCGAGCGTGAGACCGCGCTCGGCGCAAGCGGAGACGAGGCGGTCGTAATACGCTGCATATACATGACGTGGAAACGCGATGAAGGGCAGCCCGATCAAATCGACCGCCTTGACCGGCCCGTTCTTGCCGAGCGGACATGCATCGGGCACCGCGAGCACGACGCTCTGTTCCAGCAGCGGCACGCTCGCGAAGCCTTCAGGCAACGCGCCGAAGCGATAACAAAAGCCGCCGTCGAGACGCTCGGCCGCGATGGCGTCGAGTTGCTCGGGCGTGTTCATCGGCTGCAATTCGAGGGCGACGTCGCTTGCGGATTGCTGAAACGCGCTCAGCGCCGACGAGACCAGCCCGCTCCACGATGCATTCTCGACGAAGCCGACGCGCAAATGCCCCTGCACGCCGGACGCGATGCGATGCGCGAGCCGGTTCGCCGCATCGACGCGCGCGAGGATATCGCGCGCTTCACTCAGATACGCGATGCCCGCGGGCGTCAGCTTCAGTCCACGCGGCGTGCGTTCGAAGAGCGTTGCGCCGATGGCCTCTTCGAGATCCTGAATCTGCCGCGAGATGGCGGGCTGCGTGACATGCAGATGCTCGGACGCGGCGCGCACGCTGCGCAGTTCCGCGACCGCGATGAAGTAGCGCAGATGGCGCAGTTCCATGCGTCACTTTTCCGTGGCGACTTTGTCCTGTGTGCGCGTGGTGAAGTCGGACGCGTCATGGCGCTCGTGCAACTGGGTCGAAGGCTCGCCGAAGGTACGGTTGACCATGCGCCCGCGCTGCACGGCGGGACGCGCGCCGATCGTGTCGGCCCAGCGTCGCACATGCCTGTATTCGTGGACGGAAAGGAACTCGGCCGCATCGTATAGCCAGCCGTTCACGAGGCCGCCGTACCACGGAAAGATGGCTATATCGGCGATGGTGTACGCGTCGCCGGCGATATACGCGCTGTCAGCGAGACGCTTGTCGAGCACATCGAGTTGACGCTTCACTTCCATTGCGAATCGGTCGATCGGATACTCCATCTTGCTCGGCGCATAAGCATAGAAATGCCCGAAGCCGCCGCCGAGATACGGCGCGCTGCCCATTTGCCAGAAGAGCCACGAAAGGCATTCCGCGCGCTGTGCGGGGTCCGTCGGCACCAATGCACCGAACTTTTCCGCGAGATAGAGCAGGATCGCGCCGGATTCGAATACGCGCACGGGCGTCGCGCCGCTGCGGTCCACCAGCGCCGGAATCTTCGAATTCGGATTGATGTCCACGAAGCCACTGCCGAACTGATCGCCATCGCCGATGCGAATGAGCCACGCATCGTACTCCGCGCCGCGATGACCGAGCGCGAGCAGTTCTTCGAGCATCACGGTGACCTTCACGCCATTGGGTGTTGCCAGCGAATAGAGCTGCAGCGGATGACGGCCGACCGGCAACGCCTTCTCATGCGTCGGTCCGGAGATCGGCCGGTTGATACTGGCAAAACGTCCGCCGCTTTCCTTGGTCCAGGTCCACACGGCCGGCGGCACATACTCGGGCAATGCGCTCATGCTTCACGCTCCTCGTCGCAATTCGATTGGATTCGCCCGAGGTTAGCAGTTCGACGGCAAACGTGCTCGACCGCGCCTGGTACTTGCAGCGGCATCGCGGCGTGATGCTGCGTCATCGGCCTGCTTCGCGCTTCTCCTGTTCTTCGACCGTGAGTATGGCTTCGGGTATCGCGTCGAGACGCGCTTTTGGAATGGGCACGCCGCTTTCGTCGGAGAGACCGTAGGTGCCGTCCGCGATCTTCGCCAATGCACGCTCGATATTGCCGATGCGCCCGTCGTTCACGTTGCGCAATGCCTGATTCGCGATGTCCTGCTCCATGCGCTGGGCATCGTCCTCATACTCTTCGGCTTCGGAACCGCGCTCCTCCTGCAATCGACGCTCGGCCGCAATGCCGCCTTCCTCGTTGCCGAGCAATTCGCGTTTCAGCGCCAGCAGACGCTCGCGTTGTTTCGCGATGAAGTCGTCGCTCAAGCCGCTTTGTTGACTGGCCATGTCCATGCTCCTTGAAAAGATGACTGGAAGCGAAAGCGGCTGACAGCGCCGCCTTCGCTTCATGCAGGCGATCAGCTTTCGCTCTTCGCGGATTCCTTCTTGCCTTCGGACTTCGTCGCGCTTTTCTTCGCGGCGGGCCTGGCTTTCTTTTCCTTTTCCTTCGATTGCGCCGGGGCTTCGACCTTGGTGAACGCGACCTTGTCGGTTTCATTGTCGAAGCTCACATCGACCGTATCGCCTGACTTCAGCTTGTCGCCGAGAATCTCTTTCGCGAGATGCGTTTCCAGTTCCTGACGAATCTGGCGTTTCAATTCGCGCGCGCCGAACTCGGGCCGATAACCCACATCGGCGAGATGATCGATGACCGGTTCCTGAACCTTGAGCGTAATGTCCTGCGCCGCGGCAGTGCGCTTGACGCGATCGATTTGTATCTGCACGATCGAGCGGATGTTCTCGCGCGAAAGCCCATGAAACACGATGATTTCATCGATACGGTTCAGGAACTCCGGACGGAAGTGGCCTTTGAGCACGTCCATCAGCTTCGCGCGCATGGCCTTCTCCGAATCGCGTTCCTTGTCGCTCTTTTCGAGGTTATCCATGATGACGGACGCGCCCAGATTGCTCGTCGCGATGATGATCGTGTTGCTGAAATCGACCACGCGACCTTTGCCATCGGTGAGGCGGCCATCGTCGAAAACCTGTAGCAGCACGTTGTTCACGTCGGGATGCGCCTTTTCGATTTCATCGAGCAGGATCACGCTGTACGGACGGCGGCGCACGCGTTCGGTCAACTGACCGCCCTCGTCATAACCGACATATCCCGGCGGCGCGCCGATGAGTCTCGCCACCGCATGCCGCTCCATATACTCCGACATGTCGATGCGAATCACCGCCTGTTCGTCGCCGAACACGGTTTCCGCGAGCGCCTTCGCGAGTTCGGTCTTGCCGACGCCGGTCGGGCCGAGAAAGAGGAACGTCGCGATCGGCCGGTTCATCTGACCCATGCCCGCGCGCGAGAGACGCACTGCATCGCTGACGGCGACCACGGCTTCGTCCTGCCCGACGACGCGCTCGCGCAGCTTGTTCTCCATGTCGAGCAGCTTCTGCCGCTCTTCCTGCGTGAGCTCGGTGACGGGAATGCCCGTGAGACGCGACACGACTTCCGCGACCGATGCGACCGTCACTTCGAGCGTCTCCGATCCGGTCTTGCGCTGCCACGCTTCGGTCAGTTCATCGAGCTTCGCCTGCTTCTCGTTGATGCGTTCCTCGAAGCCCTTCGCCTGATCGAAGCGCTTGCGCGAGGACGCGTAATCCTGCTCGCGCTTCAATTGCGCGATCTCCGCTTCGAGTTCCTGAATCTCGGGCGGACGCGACTTCGAACGGATGCGTACCCGCGCCGCCGCCTGATCGATAAGATCGATAGCCTTGTCCGGCAGATAACGCGACGTGATGTATCGATCCGATAACTCCGCCGCCGCGACGAACGCATCGTCGGCGAAGGTCACCTGATGATGTGCTTCGAGCTTGTCGCGCAAGCCGCGCAGAATGACGATGGTCTGCTCGACCGTCGGCTCGGGCACGAGCACCGGCTGAAAGCGCCGTTCCAGCGCCGCGTCCTTCTCGATGTACTTTTGATACTCGTTGAGCGTGGTCGCACCGATCAGGCTCAGCTCGCCGCGTGCGAGCGCGGGCTTCAGCACGTTTGCGATATCCAGTCCGCCTTCGCCGCCGCCCTGACCCGCGCCGACGATCGTATGCAGCTCGTCGATGAACACGATCAACTCGTGCTGCTTCGCGGAAATCTCGTCGATGAGCTGCTTGGCGCGCTCTTCGAATTCACCGCGATACTTCGCGCCCGCGACCATCGAATTGATGTTGATCTCGACGAGCCGCTTGTTGCGCAGGTCCTCGGGCACGTCGTCATTGACGATGCGCTGCGCGAGTCCTTCGACGATCGCGGTCTTGCCGACGCCCGGCTCGCCGATCAGGACAGGGTTGTTCTTCTTGCGCCGCGCGAGCACTTCGATCGTGCTCTCGATTTCCTGCGCGCGCCCGAGCACGGGATCGAGCTTCCCTTGCCGCGCCATCGCGGTGAGATCGCGGCCGAACTTGTCGAGTGTCGGCGTGCCGGTGGGTGTATCGACACGCCCGTCTTCCGCGCCCTTGCCGACGACTTTCACCACCTTCTGGCGCAGGGCCTCGGACGTGACGCCGTATTTCTTCAGAAGCGTGCCCGCGATGCTGTCGGGCACGGAAGCGAGACCGATCAGCACATGCTCGGGACCGACATAAGAATGACCGAGTTCGCGCGACGCCTGAAATGCGTACTGAAACGCCTTCTTGAGACGCGGCGAAATCGTCATCTTCTCGACCGGCGCATCGGGTTCCGCCTTGCCTTTCTGCGCGTGCTCATCGATATAGCGCTTGATGTCGTCGGGCGAAAGCTTCAGCTCCTTGAACAGCGCCTGAACGACGTCGGTGTCGGCGAGCACATACAGCACCTGTTCGGTGTCGAGCTCGGTCTTCTGCAGTTCGTGTGCCTTTTCAGCGGCACGCTGCAGCAGTTCCATCGTCTGCTCGCTGAAGGCATCAGTGACATCGACGGAATCGCGCGGCACCGAAGCCACCATGTCTTCATCGTCGTTCTCATCGCCGGCATCGGGCATGCCGCCCATCAGGCGCGACAGCCCGCCGCCGCCCAACAGCGAATCGAACGGGTTCAGCATGCTTTGATGCCGCATCAACTGGCGGTAGTCGTACTCGCAGATCGACATCGACTTGCGCTGGCCGTTCTGCACGACGGTCACTTGTGCAACCGCGGGCCGGGCATGACAAATTTCGCAAAGGGCAGCCATGATCGTTATCTCCATGTTCAGGGCGGTCGATGCCCGGCCCGAACGATCACGCGCCCTACGATGCAATCGTCAACTCAGGCCGCACCACCGCCAGAAAAGCAGTGCATTCCCCTCATAGATTTTCTTATCGGCAATTCTTCTGATGCGGCTACTCGCCAGCCGCGATGGAAACGGAAGCCTCGCTCGTCAACATCAGGAACGTGAGCGTTTCGCGCAGATAGAGCTGTACGGCTGTGTCGGTATGGCTCGTATAGCCGATCGACAAATCCTGTCCGATATGCAGTTCGTAGTCGCCGCCGCGCGTGGACAGCACGCAGCCGCCCTGAAGCGCGGGCGCCCATACGAGATCGCCGCTCACGATGCGCTTGATATGCTGGATGACCGGATAACCCTGATCGCTCGCTTCGGCGAGCGCGGTATAGGCATCCGCGCCGAGCAGCACGGAGTAGGGACCATCGACGCCGGCGAGACGCAGCTTTTCGAGCGCCTGGCTGATCGCGGCGGGATAGTCGGCGACGTCGGCGGGCAGAAACGTGGGCGCGTTCGAACTGCCTTCGCGAATGCCGGTGATGCCGGCGGCCGCGAAGCCGTCGAAGATCGCGCTGTCCTCGGCGAGCGCGAGCTCGTTCGCGGCGGTTTTGGCGGGCTGCCAGTCGCCGTCGTTCGAGCCGCGCTCCACGCTGTCGATGGCTTCACGTTGCAGCGTGAACGGCACGGTGAGCTGCACGAGCTGCTTCACGTCGTACAGGTTCGCCAGGACGCCTTGCTTCGGCGCTGCGATCTTCGTCTGATGTCCCGTGCCGATACCCGACAGCGCGACGCCGCCGGGACTCTTCACGTCGACGACACGGCGGCCCGCGAGCGCGCGCTTGAAGGTGCGGGCGACTTCCGCTTCGATCTGCGACCATGCGGCGCCGGAGATCGGCGCAAGCTCTCGATGCAGGTTATTCATCTTGTGACGTTCCTTTGAGTGAGCCGATGTTCAATGTGCCTTCGCTTTCGTTTTCTTGCTGGCTATCGCCGATGGAGGCCGGCGCCGCGTTCGGGTTCCGGTCGGGCAGCTCGTCGAGCAGATCGTTGGACGGCACGAAGAAGAGGCCGCCCGTTACCGCGCGGCTGTAGTCGAGCAGCCGGTCGTAGTTGCCCGGCGGCCTGCCGACGAACATGTTCTCCATCATCTGCTCGATCGGCGCGGGCGTGCGCGCATAGCCGATGAAATACGTGCCGAACTCCTTCGCGCCCGGGCGGCCGAAAGCCATGTTGTGCCGGAGAATCTTCACTTCCTTGCCGTTATCGTCGATCGTCGTGAGCGAGCTGTGCGAACAGGAAGGCTTGATCGATTCGTCGAGCTCGACATCGGATAACTTTTCGCGCCCGATGATCTTCTCCTGCTGTTCGACGGTGAGGCCGTTCCACGCATCCAGGTTATGCAGATACTTCTGCACGATCACATAGCTGCCGCCCGCGAAATCCGGATCTTCTTCATCGATGATCGTGTAGCGCGCGGCGCTCTTGCCGCTCGGATTTTCAGTGCCGTCGACGAAGCCGACCATGTCGCGCAGATCGAAGTAGCGAAAGCCATGCACTTCATCGACGACCGTGACTGCATCGCCTAGCTTGTTGAGCATCTGCGATGCGAGCTCGAAGCACAGGTCCATGTGATCGGCGCGGATATGCAGGAGCATGTCGCCGGGCGTCGCGATCGCGCGGCGATCGCCCTGGCCGAACTCGCGAAACGGATGCAGCGAAGCGGGGCGCGGCGCGCCGAAGAGCCGGTCCCACGCATCGGCGCCGAAGCCGCAAACGCACGACAGGTTCGCTGTGGGCGCACGGGTGCCGACCGCGCGGACCAGCGCCGCGATATCGCCGCACCATGAGCGCACGACATCGGCTTTGTCTTCGCCGTGCGCCACAGTTGCGACGATGAAGATCGCGCTTCGGGAAATCGGATTACAGACTGCTTGTGGTTCGGGTGTGTTGTTGGGCATCTGAAGAGTTCGATTGCATGAAGCGGTTGATCGAATCGATCGACACATCACGGCGAATGCCCGCGCGATTCAAAAGCGGCGCGCGAATGATCCCCGTGATATTCCGGCGCGTTCCGGAAGCGACGAAATGGTCTATTTACCGGGCGTGAACGTGTGTCCGGAAAGTCGTTCCGTTTCGGTGGTGAACCACGTTTGCGCGTGCCGGCGTGTAGCAACCCAGGAATGATTGGGGTGATCGGTGAGATGTTGCGTGATCACGCGCCGCGCCCGTTCGATGCCGTCGCGTATCGCCTCGTCCTGGGTGCGCCATTCCGGCTGAACGGTTTCGGGCCAGGGAGCGAGCGCGGCTTTGCCATCGCGATTCACGGAGAGGTCGGCCACCCATGCGCCGCGTTCGTTGCGTCGCGTCGCGACCGAGATGTCGAATCCCGCATAAACGTCAAAGGCAGATTCCATCTGTTCCTCCGATGCGGATCAAGACTGGGATAAAGGCAACCCGAAGATTCATAGGATTATATTGCTGATGTATTCCACGCGCTTTGAGCGCAAGCAGTGGACTGACGATACACCAACTCGATGCAATGAATACTCCGGAACGCACGGTTTTGTAACATGACGGCGAGCGCGATGCCGTGATCCATATCATCCTTATCGACCGACAGGAGCGACTGTGAAACTGACCGACTTCGACACGCTGACGTTCGACTGCTACGGCACGCTGATCGACTGGGAAACAGGGATTTTCGAGGCGCTGCGCCCGTTGCTGGATCGCGTCGAACCTGCATTGACACGCGATCAGGTTCTGGAGGCGCACGCGCGTCACGAGTCGTCGCAGCAGAAGTACACGCCGGGCAAGCGCTATCAGGAGCTTCTGGCTATCGTCTATAAACGGCTCGCGGAAGAGTGGGGCGTGTCCTTCACTCAGGACGATTGCATCGCTTACGGCCGCTCGATTCGCGATTGGCCGGCTTTCCCGGATTCCGCGGATGCGCTCCGGTATCTGAAGCAGCATTACAAGCTCGTGATTCTGTCGAATGTCGATAACGAGAGCTTTGCCCATAGCAATGCAAGGCTACAGGTTGAATTCGACGCGATCATGACGGCGGAAGATATCGGATCGTACAAGCCTTCGCCGCGCAATTTCGAATACATGCTGGAAAAACTGGGCGAGCGCGGTATCCGGAAGGAAACCATTCTGCATACCGCCGAAAGCCTCTTCCACGATCACAAACCCGCCAATGGATTCGGCCTTGCATCGTGCTGGATTTATCGCCGTCATTCGCAGCCCGGTTTCGGCGCGACGATGGACCCGGGCGCTCAGCCGAAAATCGACTTCCGATTCAACAGCATGGCGGAATTGGCGAACGCGCATCGCGAGGCGTTGCTCGATAAGTAGCTTGCGTGTCGGATCGAATTGAATCGGATGACTAACTATTAATATGATGCAACTAACCGTCCATGTTTTATGCCGCCTTTCACAGCTTCGCCATCGATTAATTGCCGTCAGTCGAAGTCCACCTTGTTGCCGCGCCGCAGTTCGTCCAGCCGTCGAATCTGCGCGGGCATGATCCGCCCCAGCGACAACGATGGAAGGCGATCGAGATCGAAGAATGCGACGGCATCGGTTTCCGCGCCGATCACGTCGCCCGCTCGCACGATCTCACCGAGAAAAACGAGCTTCCAGATATGAAATACCGACGGCGGATGAGGATGCTTCGCCGTATCCCAGGCCGCGAGCAGGCGAACGATTTCGACCGTATAGCCGCTTTCCTCGCGCGCTTCCTTGGCGGCGTTCTCGGCGGGGGACAACCCCACGTCGGCCCAGCCGCCGGGCAGCGACCACAGTCCATCGGCGGCCTCGCGCACGAGCAGGATCTGTCCGGCCTCGTTGAACACGGCGCATCGGACGTCGAGTTTCGGGTTCGCATAGCCTGACTCGAACGCGAAGAGTTCGGCCACCTTGCCTGTTTCCATCGAGGCGATATCGGCGATTTGCGCATGAGCGATCGCCGCTATTTCTTCGTAACGCTCCTTGTCGAATACGCCGGTCGTGTAGTGCAGTCCCGTTTGCGCGAGTGCGAGCAGGCGGCGAGCCTGTTCGAGTCGTCGATTGGATGATGGCTTATCGGCTTGCATGATGGCGCTCACTCCTCGGTCTCGATGTATGACTGCGCCGCGATCAGCAGCCAGTGTTCGAATGTTCGCAGCAGCGGAGAGTTCTGCTTGCGCTCGGGATAGACGAGGTAATAGCCCTTGTCGCTCGGCAAGGACAACTCGAAAGGCCGCACCAGTTCGTGAGAACGAAGCTCATGCGCGACCAGGAACCTCGGCACCAGTGCGATGCCGAGACCCGCTTTCGCCGCTTCGACGAGCATCGAGAACAGCTCGTATCGCTGACCCTTCATGCTGTCGACGTCATGTACGGCCGCCTGAGCCAGCCACTGCCGCCACGCATCCGGACGCGCCGACTGATGCAGCAACGTAAAGCCGGCGACGTCCCTGGGCGCGAGTTTCGCTCTGCCCGCAAGCAATCGCGGACTGCACACGGCGGTGATCTCTTCTCCGAACAAATACTTCGCGACCGAACCGGGCCACACCGGATCGCCGAAATGAATCGCGGCATCGAATGGCGTGTCCTTGAACAGAAACGGCGCGGCTCGCGTGGTCAGATTCACGACGATGTCATCGTGCGCCGCATAGAACTCGGGAAGCCTCGGGATCAGCCACCGCGTGGCGAATGTCGGGATGACCGCGAGTTCGAGAATGCCGCCCGCGCTACGGTGCGCCATCGCGGCCAGCGTGTCGCGTTCGAGTCGCTCCAGATTCTCGCGCACGCGCTTCGCGTAGATCTCGCCCGCTTCGGTGAGACTGATTCTTCGTTTGAAGCGGTTGAAAAGCGGCGTCCCGAGATATTCCTCCAGGCTCGCGACCTGACGTCCCACCGCACTCTGTGTCAGCGACAGCTCTTCGGCCGTGCGAGTGAAGCTCAGATGTCGGGCTGCCGCCTCGAAGGCGATCAAAGCATCGATGCTCGGTATCTTGCGTCTCACACATCCTTCCCGTTACGCACAACGTTGAGTATTTATTTCGTTTGCAGGCCATTAATGGTGCCATGAGAATCGATCCGACATCACCGCTTTATGAACCGGACGTTCTTATCCAAAACATGAACCACTATATCGACGACGACGCATTTTCTTTCCAGGCTTTCCTGAAAGGTCATTTTCCCACGTCGAAGCATGTCATCGACAAGGCGCGCAGTTCGTCATATTCGAAGCTGCTGGAAGGACCCGTTTCCATCATGGCCGGCAATGTCCCGGAACGCGCGGACGCCAATTCGGCCGCCATTCTGGGCTACAACTGAACGAGAGGGCAGCCGATGCATCGGATCGTAATCGTAGGGGGCGGCGCGGGCGGTCTCGAACTCGCCACCCGGCTCGGCAACCGGTTAGGCAAGGCGGGACGCGCGCACGTGACGCTGGTCGATCGTTGCGCCGTGCATGTGTGGAAGCCGCTATTGCATGAAGTCGCCGCCGGCAGCCTCGATACTCACGCGCACGAAATTGCCTATGCGGCCCACGCTCACTGGAACGGCTTCACGTTCGTTCATGGCGAGATGACGGCGCTCAACCGCGCGAGCCGTTCCGTGAAGATCGGTCCGATGTTCGAATCCGATGACAGCGATGCCGAAGTGCTGCCGCCTCGCGGCCTCGAATACGATACGCTGGTGCTCGCCCTCGGCAGCCGGACGCATTTCTTCGGCGTGCCGGGCGCGGAAGAACACGCCATCGCGCTCGATACGCTCGAACAGGCGGAGCGCTTGCGCAAGCGTCTGCTTCAGGTGTGCCTCAGAAAGCGCGCGCACGGCACGACGGAAACGAATGAGGCGGTGGACATCGCCATCATCGGCGGGGGCGCGACGGGCGTCGAGCTCGCGGCGGAACTCAGGCGCATGGAGCACACGTTGAAGCAGTTCAGGCTGCTCTCCGAAAGCCCTCGCGCGGCCATGCGCATCTCGCTGCTGGAACGAGGCGATCGCGTGTTGCCCGCGCTTGCGCAAAGGGTGTCCGATACCACGCGCGACACGCTCGAAAAGATGAACATCGCGGTGAAGGTATCGACATCCGTGACGAGCGTGCGGCCGGAAAGCGTCGAGGTCGCGGGCGGCGTATCTATTCCCGCCGACATCACGATCTGGGCCGCCGGCATCAGGGCGCCGGGCGTTCTGGCATCGCTCGACGGCATCGCCGTGAATCACATCAATCAGGTCAAGGTCACGCCTTCGCTGCAGAGCGAAACCGACGCGAACATCTTCGCGCTGGGCGATTGCGCGAGTTGCGCGTGGACGGCGGACGTACTCGTGCCGCCGAGAGCGCAGGCCGCGCACCAGCAAGCGATGTTCTTATGCAAGGCGCTCGGCGCGCGCATCGAAGGTCGCGCGATCGGTGCGTTCATGTACAAGGATCACGGCTCGCTCGTGTCGCTGGGTTCGCCGACAGCGGTAGGCAGCGTGGCCGGCATCACCAGCACCGGAAAGTTCTTCGTCGAAGGGTTCATTGCGAAGCTGATGTACGCGGCGCTTTATCGAAAGCATCTCGTTGCCGTATCGGGCTTGCGCCGGACTGTGTTCGGACTCGCGGCGCATGGACTCGGACGCTTGCTCGCGCCGCGAGTCAAGCTGCATTGACTGGCTTCATCGCTGTGTCGATTCGAGCATGGACAACTTGCGTTTCAGACGATCGATGCGTTGCGCGAGTGGCAACGCCAGGGTCGGCCGTCTGAGCGAATCGATGCGCGCATGCCAGTACGCGAACGGAAACGTGCCGTCGCAAGCCTGTTCGACGACGCGCTCCAGATGCAGCAGGTCTCTTTCGATGATGAATTGAAGCATGACTGAGGCGCACGAACGCGTTCGGGTGGAAGGCACTATCAAGCAACCGCCGTGCCAGTGCATGCTATTCATGCGTCGTCCGATCCGTCGGCGCGGATAGAGCCGAAAAAACGGTCAGTCGCGTCCGCGCGGACGAGCCGATGTGGACGATTCCGTCCAGTTCATCCGGCGCGAACGCGTCGGTCCGTGAGCACGGGCGAGCGCGATTCCTCGCGAAGTTCGGCCAGCAGATCCATCGCGGCATCCACGCGAGGCGTTGCGCCCGGAACGAGCGTGCGCAACGCACGTTCGAGCGTGTCGATGCCCTCGTCGATACGCCCCGATGCACGCAGCAACCCGGCGAGATGGCGCGCGGCGTCCACGCGCGCGGGCACGGAACCGAGCGCGAGCGCTGTCGAAAGCGCCGTGCGCAATCCAGATTCCGCGGCGCTAAGATCGCCGAGCGCCCATTGAGCACGCGCCTGCGTGACGAGCAGTTCGCCCATATAGACGCGCTCCTGGCGCGCGAGCGTTTCTTCGATCGCGCCGGCGAGCATGGTTTTGCAATCCGCTGCGCGGCCCGCGCGCAAAAGCAGTTCGCCGTGCTGCCATGCCTTGAACGAGAAGAACAGCGCGCCGCCGTTGCTCATCATGTGGTTGTCGAAGCCATCCAGCATGACGGCTTCTGCTTCATCGATGCGGTCAAGCGAAGCGACGTGACAGCCGCGCAGCACCTGTCCCACGCCGCGATAGAACGCGAAGCCGTGTCTGATCGAGATGCCTTCCAGTTCGCTCGCAAGCCGGCCGAGCCGTTCCATATCGTCGAAGAGACACGCGAGCCACGCCGCGCCCTGCAGATTGATCGCGTGTGCGAACGCATGGCCGCCCGCATCGGATGCGCGCTCGATCAGCATGTCCATCGCGTGGCGCGCCCGATCGAACGCGCCGGTGTGGAAGGCCGATAGCCCTTCGAACGTCAACGCCAGCGCGGCCAGATCGATGCCTTGCGAACCGGTGCGCGCATCGTGCCGTCCGATGCCGGAGAGATTGCCGCGCGCGAGGCAGGCCAGCGCTTCCTCGCTGTCGCCGAGCCAGAACAGCGTGTTGGTCAGCGCGACGTGCGCTTCGTCCAGCGCGACGGAATCGCCGCTGTTTTGCGCGCGTTGCAGCATGTCCTGCGCCGTCGCGCGCGCGTGCTTGAGTTGCAGCGTGGTGAGCTGCGTCGTCCAGATGCCGAACTGGATCATCGCGATTTCGCGCGTATCGCAGAGTCCTTCGCCGATCTTCAGCGCGGCCGCATAGCACGCGGTCGCTTCGGCGTGCAGCCAGCCGTGCACGCTGCGCAGACTCATGCCGAGCAGACGATACGCGTCGAACTGCAGACGCCGCACGTCCTCCTGCTCGCCATTCGCCTGCAACGTTTCCAGACAGCGGCGCAGAAGCGGCGCGGCTTCCGCGAAACGGGCATCGTCGATGAGCGCATTCGCACGCGTCAGATCGATGCGCGCGTTTCGATGATGCTGCTCCCGCGCCTTGAGCCGGCGCTCGATGGTCTTTCGCCCGACCCCGAGCAGGACGGCCGCCGCGCTCTTGTTGCCGCCGCTGCGTTCGAGCGCGTGATCGACGAGCAGATCTTCGGCGGCCGCGAGCTTGTCGCGGCCTTCGAGTTGCAAAAGCATGTCGGCGAGATTCGCACGCGAGACGCGCTCGGCCTTCTCGTTGGCGAGAAACGGCGCGAGTGCGTCGGCATCGATCGTCGTGCTCTCCGCGAGCACGCTCAACTGGCTGACGAGATTGCGCAACTGGCGAATGTGTCCGGGCCACGGATGCGCGCAGAGCTGCCTGATCGCGGCGGCGGAGAATTCGAGCTTGCGCGGATGTTGTGCGGCGAAGTGCGTGAGCAGCGACGGAATGTCCTCGACACGCTGATCGAGACCGGGCACGGCCAGCACGAAAACGGCGAGACGATAGTAGAGGTCTTCGCGAAAGCGTCCTTCGTTCGCGAGCTCGCGCAAGTCGCGATGGGTCGCCGCGACGATACGTCCTTCGAAGCGCAGATTCGTCGACGAACCGACCGGGCGAAAGGTGCGCGTTTCCAGCGCGCGCAGCAGTTTCGGCTGCAATGCGAGCGGCAGTTCGCCGATTTCATCGAGCAGCAGCGTGCCTTTGCCGACTTGCTGAAAGAGGCCCTGACGCGTTTCGCCCGCGCCGGTGAATGCGCCTTTGACATGCCCGAACAATTCGGCTTCGACGAGATGCTCGGGAATCGCACCGCAATTGATATCGACGAACGGGTGATCGCGCTGCTCGCTGCCCGCGTGAACGCGGCGCGCAACCAGCTCCTTGCCGGAACCCGTAGGCCCGAAGATGAGCACGGGATGTCCGGTCGGCGCGATCCGGTCGATCATGCGCACGAGCTGACGAAACGCCGGCGACTTGCCGATGAAACTGCCATCCGCGTCGCCGTGGACAAACGGAACGATTGGGTTACGACTCATTGCTGAGCGCTCCAGGTCAGTGATGGCGGAAACGGTCTGTGCCGCAGTTAACGGCGTCTTTCCGCGATCCTTGAGCACGCTGGAGGCAGCGGCAGGCTATTTTGTCAGCGCTTCATTTTCTCGTCGTCAAGGCGGCAACAATGCCTATACTCGGAGCTAACCCCGCGCCTGTTACGGTCGGCATAATGTCAGACATCAATTAACAGTTGTAATTCGATCGGGGGCCGCAAACCATGAGCGAACAACGAGCAAAAAGAGACCCGGAAGGCACGCGACGGCGCATTCTGGAAGCCGCCACCGAGCAGTTCACGAAGTTCGGCCTTGCCGGTGCACGGGTCGACGCCATCGCCACGGCGGCGGGCACGAACGAACGCATGCTGTACTACTACTTCGCAAGCAAGGAAGGGTTGTACGTCGCCGTGCTCGAATCCATGTACGCGCAGTTCGCGGAGCGCGAGCAGCGCCTCGACCTTTCCGGCCTTCAGCCCGCCGATGCAATCCGCGAACTGGCGAAGTCCATCTGGACGCATTTGCGGGAAAACCCCCAGTGGCTGAGTCTCATCAATAACGAGAATCTGCACGAGGGGCGCTATCTGGAGCGTTCGAGCCACCTGCGCGAAACCATCTCGCCGGTGGTCGACCTGCTGCGCGTCACGCTCGAACGCGGCGCGGCAGCGGGGCAGTTCCGTCAGGGCGTCGATCCGCTGGACTTCTACGTGACGCTCGTCGGCATGGGCTATTACATCGTGTCGAACCGCTACACCATCGATGTATTCGTCGGCCGCAACTACGTCGAGCAACGCCATCAGGCGTCGATCGCCGCCATGCAGCTCGACATGTTGCTCGCGTATCTGCGTCCGGCCAGCTAGGCGGCGCGCGGCTTACCTGATGAAGCCGAGCTGCGCGCTGATCCTGTCGAGAATGGGCTTCTTCTTCTCGTTGAACACGGCCTTGTTCTGCTGAATCAGGTTGTTGCCCTTCGTGTCGATGGAAATGATCAGCGGCCCGAACTCCCGCACGCGATTGATCCACAGGGTTTCCGGCATGCCGAGATCCTGCCATTCCGCCCCTTCGATCTCCTCGACGAGCGTCGCGGCCAGCACCGCGCAGCCGCCCGGAAAGATCGCGTGCACGGCCTTGTGCTCCTCGCAGCCCGCGGCCGTTTCCGGGCCCATTCCGCCTTTGCCGACGATCAGCTTCACGCCGGTCTGCTCGATGAACTCGCGCTCGAACTTCTCCATGCGCATGCTCGTCGTCGGGCCGATGGACACCATTTCGAAACTTCCGTCGTCCTTCTTGCGCACGATCGGACCCGCGTGAAAGATCGCGCCGCCTTCGAGATCGACAGGCAGTTGCCGCCCTTGTTCGATCAGCCGCCGATGCGCGACATCGCGGCACGTCACGAGGCGGCCCGTCAGATAGACGACGTCGCCGACCTTCAAATCCTCCAGATCTTCGCTCTTGATGGGGGTCGTCAGAATCTTCTTCACAGCACCACTCCTTCGTGGGAAAGGACTTCGTAGGACAGGTCTGCATGGATGCGGATCTTGCCGCGCCGATGCGCCCAGCAGCCGGTATTGACAGCGACGCCGATGGTCGACGGATGCCGCGCCGACGACTCGATGTTCACGCCCATCACGCTGTTGTTGCCCTTCAGACCTTGCGGGCCGATGCCGAGCTCGTTGAGCCCGTCCTCAAGCAGTTCTTCCATCAGCGCGGCGCGCGGGTTGTCGCTCTTCGAATCGACTGGCCGCAGGATCGCCAGCTTGGAAAGGCGCGCGGCGGTCTCGACCGACGTCGATACGCCGATACCGACCAGAAGCGGCGGGCACGCATTGACGCCGCGCTCTGTGATCACGTCCATCACGAACTCGGCCACGCCTTCGTAGCCTTGTCCGGGCATCAGCACCTTGGCCGCGCCCGGCAGCGTGCAGCCGCCGCCGGCCATATAGACGTCGATGGTGCAGCTATCCTTTTCCGGAACGATGCGCCAGTCGAGCCACGGAATCTGCGTGCCCGTGTTGGTGCCGGTGTTCTTTTCGTCGAAGGTTTCCACGGCGTTGTGGCGCAGCGGTCCCATCCGGGTCGCGCCCGCGGTGGCTTCGCGCAGGATTTCCTCCAGCTCGCCGAGCAGCGGAAAATTCGCGCCGGCCTCGACAAAATACTGGATCACGCCGGTGTCCTGACAGCTCGGGCGATTCAGCTTGTCGGCGGCTTCCTGATTGCCGTCCATCGAGTCGTAGATCGACTTGGCGAGCGGATTCGTTTCCATCGTGCGCAATTCCGCGAGCTTCGCCTTCACATCCTTGGGCAGACGCTTGCCGATGTAAGCGGTGAATTTGGCCATCGTGTCCGTGACGGACTGTATGGCGAGTTCCTTATCCATGTTGCATTCCTCTGACGACGTGTCGTGGTGATTGGGGAGAGGCGTTCTTTTCAGTGCACGGCCGCGTTGCCGGGCGTGACCGGCGCTTTCTGCGTGCGGGCCAGCAAGAGCGTGAGCACGGCGGACAGCACGAGCAGGCCCGCGACGAAGTAGAGGCCGCCCGCGAAGCTGCCGGTCTGATCCTTCACCCAGCCGATCATCGCCGGGCCGGCGAAGCCGCCGAGATTGCCGATCGAATTGATCGTGGCGATGCCCGTCGCGGCTGCGGCGCCGGAGAGGAACATCGTCGGCATGGTCCACAGGGGCGGCTTTGCGCAACTGATGCCGATATTCACGAGCGTCAGCGCAGCGATCAGCCCGACGACGCTGTTGGCCATGGCCGCCACCACGAGGCCGATCGCCGCCGCGACGCACGCCAGCACGACGTGCCAGGTGCGCTCGCCGGTGCGGTCGGAATGGCGCGACCAGAAGATCATCGCGATCACCGAGACGATCGGCGGAATCGCATTGAGGAGGCCCGTCGTCATCGACGAAACACCGAGCTGGCGGATGATCTGCGGCGCCCAGATGCCGAGCGTATAGAGGCCCGCCGACGTGCCGAAGTAGATCAGCGAAAGCGCCAGCACGCGCGGATTCGCGAGGCCGCTGATGATGCCGTGCTTCGCGCCCGACGTGGCGCGGCTGGCGGTTTCCGCGTTCATCACGTTGACGAGCCATGCGCGCTCGTCGTCCTTCAGCCATTTCGCCTTTTCGGGCTTGTCGGTCATGTAGAAGAACACGACGACGCCCAGAATGAGCGCCGGAATGGCTTCGAGGATGAACATCCATTGCCAGCCGCGCAGACCCATCACGCCGTTCATTTCGAGCAATGCGGCGGAGAGCGGCGAGCCGAGCGCCGTGGAGATCGGCGCGGCGGCCATGAAGAACGCTGTCACGCCCGCCCGGTGCCGCGCCGGGAACCAGTAGCTGAGATACAGGATGATGCCGGGGAAGAAGCCCGCTTCCGCCGCGCCGAGCAGAAAGCGTATGACGTAGAAGCTCGTCGGCCCCTGAACGAAGGCCATCATCGCGGAAATGATGCCCCACGTGACCATCACGCGGGCTATCCACAGCCGCGCGCCGACCTTGTGAAGAACGATGTTGGAGGGCACTTCGAACATGAAGTAGCCCCAGAAGAAGATGCCCGCGCCGAAGCCGAGCATCGATGAGGTGAAGCCGAGATCGGTTTTCATCGTGATCGACGCGAAGCCGATGTTGACGCGGTCGATATAAGCGATGAAATACAGCAGCATGATGAACGGCACGATGCGCCAGCTTATTTTGCGCAGGGTGCGTTTTTCCAGATCCATGTCCATGGAATGTCTCCTTGTTCCGACGATCAATCGAAGGTGTCAGCCGTCTCGTGCGGCTTCGTACTAGCCAGGACCAAGGTTAAAACCGATGGAATCGCGTATGAATCGAACTAGACTTAATACATCGTTGCAAAAAATTCACGAATGAACATGGACTCGGAACTGGGTTTCTTCTGCCTGCTCGTGAAACAGGGCAGTCTCGCCGCCGCCGCACGCGAACTGAATCTGACGCCGCCGGCGGTTTCGCGCAGGCTTTCGGCGATGGAAGATCGTCTCGGCGTGCGCCTGCTCAACCGCACGACTCGGCGCATCAGCCTGACGAGCGAAGGCGAGGTGTACTTCTCGAATGCGCAGCGCATCCTGAGCGACATCGACGATATGGAGCAGCTCGTCTCCAGCAGCCGCGCAGCGCCGAAGGGGCTATTGCGCGTCAACGCGCCGCTGGGATTCGGGCGCTCCTATATCGGCCCGTCGATTTCGGTGTTCAGTCAGCGTTTTCCCGATGTCGAAGTGCAGTTGCTTCTCACCGACAGACCCATCAGCCTGCCCGACGAGAGCATCGACGTCTCCGTGCGGTTCGGCGAGATGCCGGATTCACGGCTCATCGCGAAGAAGATCGCGTCCAACCGGCGGCTGCTGGTTTCGTCGCCGGGATATCTGCGTGGCGCGGGCCAGCCCGCTCATCCGCATGACCTGACGCATCATCAGTGCATCGTGCTGCGGCAGAACGATTCCGCCTATGGCAACTGGCGCATGAGCCGCGGCGGGCGCACGGAGACGATCAAGGTGCACGGCAAGCTGAGCACCAACGACGGCGAAGTGGCGCTCAACTGGGCGCTCGAAGGCCACGGCATCTTGATGCGCGCGGAATGGGACATCGCGAAGTATTTGCGCAGCGGCCGTCTGGTGCAGGTTCTCGGCGATTACGACACGCCGCCGGCCGACATCTACGCCGTCTATCCCGAACGCCTGAACCTGTCCGCGAAGGTCGCATGCTTCGTCGATCACCTGCGCGACTATCTGGGCCAGCATGCCGACGGCCCGACGCGCGTCAGTTCGAACTGGTAGCGCCATTCGTGCATAAAACTTAATAATGCTTTAAGTTTGACGCCGGTTTCCGCGCCGGGATGTGGTTAAAGTGCAGTCACACACACATCTGGAGGACGGAGACATGAAGACCTATCGCATCGCGACCATTCCCGGCGACGGCATCGGCAAGGAAGTCGTTCCCGCAGGACAGCAAGTGCTCGAAGCGCTGGCACGCAACACGCAAAATTTTGAATTCCAGTTCGAGAATTTCGACTGGGGCGCCGACTATTACCGCGAGCACGGCGTGATGATGCCCGCCGATGGCCTCGACGCGATCCGCGACAAGGACGCGATTCTGTTCGGCTCGGCGGGCGATCCGGACGTCCCCGATCACATCACGCTGTGGGGCTTGCGCCTGAAGATCTGCCAGGGATTCGACCAGTACGCCAACGTGCGCCCGACGCGCATCCTGCCGGGCATCGACGCGCCGCTCAAGCGCTGCAAGCCGGAAGACCTGAACTGGGTGATCGTGCGCGAGAACTCGGAAGGCGAGTATTCGGGCGTCGGCGGCCGCGTGCATCAGGGCCATCCGATCGAAGCCGCAACCGATGTATCGATCCTCACGCGTGCCGGTGTCGAACGCATTATGCGTTTTGCATTCAAACTCGCGCAGTCCCGTCCGCGCAAACTGCTGACGGTCATCACGAAGAGCAACGCACAGCGTCACGCGATGGTAATGTGGGACGAGATCGCGCTGGAAATCTCGAAGGAATTTCCGGACGTGAAGTGGGACAAGGAACTCGTCGATGCATCGACCGCGCGCATGGTCAATCGTCCCGAGACGCTGGATACGATCGTCGCGACCAATCTGCACGCCGACATTCTCAGCGACCTCGCCGCCGCGCTCGCGGGCAGTCTCGGCATCGCGCCGACGGGCAATATCGATCCCGAGCACCGTTATCCGTCGATGTTCGAGCCGATCCACGGCTCCGCGTTCGACATCATGGGCAAGGGGCTGGCGAATCCGGTCGGCACGTTCTGGTCGGTCGTGATGCTGCTCGAACATCTCGGCGAGTTCGACGCCGCGAAGCGCGTCATGCAGGCGATCGAAGCCGTGACCTCCGACAAGTCGCTGCACACGGGCGATCTCGGCGGCAAGGCGACCACCGCGCAAGTGACCGCCGCCGTGTGCGCGCTGATCGGCACGAAAGCCGCCCACGCCGCCTGAAAGGAGTTGAAAAGCATGCGCCGCACTCGAAATGCAAAGATCGTCGCTACGCTGGGACCGGCGAGCACCAGCCGCGACACCATCGAAGCGCTGTACAAGGCGGGCGCGGACGTGTTCCGGCTGAACTTCAGCCACGGCACGCACGAGGATCACCAACGGCGGCTCGAAGTCATTCGCGCCATTGAGAAGGACGCGGGCCGGCCCATCGGCGTGTTGCTCGATCTGCAGGGCCCGAAACTGCGGATCGGCACCTTTGCAAATGGTCCGGTCACGCTGGAGAAAGGCGCGTCTTTTCGGCTCGATCTCGACGCGGCGACGCCCGGCGATCTCAAGCGTCGCGCTTCCTCACCCTGAAATCTTCGCG
The DNA here is from genome assembly GCF_031451275.1 of Caballeronia sp. LZ029. NCBI lineage: Bacteria > Pseudomonadati > Pseudomonadota > Betaproteobacteria > Burkholderiales > Burkholderiaceae > Caballeronia > Caballeronia sp. LZ029. The sequence goes on along the minus strand of NZ_JARUXO010000003.1, from coordinate 1,368,864 downwards.
GCGCTCGAAGCGCGCACGAACCTGTTGCTCGACGATGGCCGCGTGCAATTGCGCGTCGAGCGCTGCGGGCCCGACTTCGCGGAAACGACGGTCATCGTCGGCGGGCCGCTTTCCGAGCGCAAGGGCGTCAATGTCCCCGATGTCGTGCTGCCGCTATCGGCGATGACGGAGAAGGATCGACGCGATCTGGAATTCGGCATGACGCTCGGCATCGACTGGCTCGCGCTGTCTTTCGTGCAGCGCGTCGAGGACATTCGCGACGTGCGAAAGATCGTCGGGGACCGCGTGGGCATCGTCGCGAAGCTCGAGAAGCCGGCCGCGATCGGCAGTCTCGATGCGATCGTCGATGAAGCCGATGCCGTGATGGTCGCGCGCGGCGACCTCGGCGTCGAGATGCCCGCGGAACAGGTGCCCGCCATTCAGAAGCGCATCGTGCGCGCGTGCCGCAAGGCCGGCAAGCCGGTGATCGTCGCCACGCAGATGCTCGAATCGATGGTAAGCGCGCCGGTGCCCACGCGCGCCGAAGCATCGGACGTCGCGACCGCCATCTACGACGGCGCGGACGCGGTGATGCTGTCGGCGGAGTCGGCGAGCGGCAAGTATCCCGTGGAAGCCGTGCGCACGATGGACCTCATCATCGCGCAGACCGAACGCGACCCGTACTACCGCGAAGTGATCGCCGCGTCGCACGCCGCGCCGCGTGCGAATACATCGGATGCGATCGGCTACGCGATGCGCCACGTGACGGGCCTGCTCGATGCCGCGGCCACCGTCGCGTATACATGCTCCGGTTATTCGGCGCTGCGCATGGCGCGCGAACGGCCGGGCGCGCCGATCGTCGGCATGACGCCGCAGATCGGCACGGCGCGCCGTCTCGCGCTCGTCTGGGGCGTGCATCCGGTCGTGTGCAAGGAAGTGGTCGACGTGCTCGAAGTGAGCGAGCTTGCATGCGAAACCGTGCGCGCGGAAGGCTTCGGCACGACCGGCGATACGGTCGTGATTTCAGCGGGCATGCCGTTCGGCACGCCGGGCACGACCAATCTGCTGCGCATCGCGCAGATCGAATGACCGGATGACGCAAGGCCGAGCGTAGAATCTCCGGCGCGTGGCGGCGAGCCCATTCGTCGCCTGACCGGAGACGGATGGCTCATGGAAATCAAGTGGATCGAGGATTTCATCGCGCTCGCCCGCTATCAAAGCTTTTCGCGCGCGGCGGAGTTTCGCAACGTCACGCAGTCCGGGTTCAGCAGGCGCATCCAGTCGCTCGAACAATGGGTCGGTGCCGATCTCGTCGATCGCAGCGGCTTTCCGCCGACGCTCACACCCGCAGGGCAACTCTTTCGCGACGCGGCCGAAGACATTCTCGACAAGCTCTTCGATACGCGCGCGATCATCCGCACCGAGCAGCGCATCGCGGGCAAGAGTCTTCAGATCGCTGCGGGCCACACCATCGCGCTCAACTTCTTGCCCGCCTGGCTGCGAACGCTGGCGAAGCATGTCGGCGAAGTGCGCGCGCGGGTGATTCCGGCGAACGTCCACGATTCGATTCTCATGCTCGTCAACGGCAATTGCGAACTGATGTTCGCCTATCATCATCCGCAGTTGCCGCTGCATCTCGATCCGCAGAAGTACGAGTACGTGACCGTCGGCGTCGATACCTTCATGCCGGTCTGCAGACCCAATCAAAGGCTCGCGCCGACGCACCGCCTGCCCGGCGCGAAAGATCGTCCGATGCCGTACATCGCATACACGGACACGAGTTACTTCGGACGCTGCTTCGCGTTGTTGATGGCGCAATCGAAAGCAACGCCCGCTTTACGTCTGCATTACGAGTCCGATATGGCCGAAGTCGTGAAGAAGCTCGTGCTCGAAGGCGAGGGCGTGGCGTGGCTGCCGAAGAGCTCGATCGCCGCCGAACTGGATGCCGGCGAACTCGTGGCCGCCGGCCAGAGCGAATGGCAACTGGCGCTCGAATTGCGCGTATATCGCGATCTCGCCAATCGCAGCGAATTGCTCGACACGCTCTGGCGTCATCTTCGCGCGTCGTTCGGACCCGCCGAGTAGCGATTTTCGACGCTATGCGAAAATTGCATAGCCATATGCAGCACTAGCATTCACGTTTTTTCTGCCTTCCCTAAGATTCCGTCCTGACACAAGAAAGCGCGGCGCCTCGATCTTCGATGCGCTTGCCATTCCCCGAGCGCACGCCGGTCGCGACCGACCGTTCGTGCGTCATCCCAGGACGGAGACACATGAAGAATCGCCTTACCCTCTATATCCTCGCCGGCATGGTGCTCGGCGTGGCCGTCGGCTATGTCTGCCATCGCATGGCGGCGGATGCCGAGCAAGCGAAGGTCATCGCCGGCTACTTTTCCATCGTCACGGATATTTTCTTGCGGCTCGTGAAGATGATCATCGCGCCGCTCGTCTTCGCGACGCTCGTGTCGGGGCTCGCCGGCATGGAAGGCACGAGCGATGTGCGCAGAATCGGCCTGCGCTCGATCGCGTGGTTCGTGTGCGCATCGCTCTTTTCGCTCGCGCTCGGACTCGTGCTCGCAAACCTGTTTCAACCGGGCGCGGGCCTGCACATGACCCAGACGAGCGCCGACGTCGCCACCGGCCTCAACACTGCGGGCCTGAATTTCAAGGACTTCGTGACGCACGCGTTTCCCACGAGTCTGCTCGATGCGATGGCGCGCAACGACATCCTCCAGATTCTCGTGTTCTCCGTGATGTTCGGCATCGTGCTCAGCGTGATCAAGTCGGACCCGCGCGTGAGCCCGCTGATCGCGGGCGTAGAGGGTCTCGTGCCCGCGATGCTCAAGCTGACCGACTACGTGATGCGCCTCGCGCCCATCGGCGTGTTCGGCGCGCTCGCATCCGCGATCACGGTGCACGGGCTCGATGTGCTGACCACGTACGGCAAGCTCGTCGCGAGCTTCTATGCCGGGCTCGCGCTCTTGTGGGCCGCGCTGATCCTCGCCGGATACGCGTTTCTCGGCAAGCCGATCTGGGCGTTGCTCAAGGCGATCCGCGAGCCCGCGATGCTGGCCTTTTCCACCGCGAGCAGCGAGGCCGCGTATCCGCGTCTGACGGAGAAGCTGGAGGAATTCGGCGTCGATAAGAAAGTGGTCGGCTTCACGTTGCCGCTCGGTTATGCGTTCAATCTCGACGGCTCGATGATGTATCAGGCTTTCGCGGCGATCTTCATCGCGCAGGCATTCGGCATCGACATGCCGATCGGCACGCAGATCGTGATGCTGCTCGTGCTCATGCTGAGCAGCAAGGGCATGGCCGGCGTCGCGCGCGGCTCGGTGGTGGTCGTCGCTGCGGTGGCCCCGATGTTTCATCTGCCGCCCTCGGGCGTCGTGCTGGTGCTCGCGATCGACCAGATTCTCGACATGGGGCGCACGGCGACCAACGTGATCGGCAACAGCATCGCGACGGCGGCCATCGCGAAGTGGGAAGGCAAACGCGTCGCACGGCAGGAACGCCGCGCGGCGATGAGCACGCCTTCGTTCGGCCAACTCGAAGGCGACACGAAATGAATGGCAAGGACACGGCGCCCGGTCGCAAGTTCGGCGTGGTCGGCGGGCTCGGTCCGCTCGCGAGCGCGGACGTCTTCTTCAAGCTGATCAAGTCGACGCCCGCCACGCGCGACGCCGAGCACTTCGACGCGATCTTCGAGCAGCAGCCGTTCCGCAGCGCGGACGCGGACAGCGAGACGCTGACGCAGCGCAAGCTCTATATCTTCGATCTGATCGCGAGCTTCGAAAAGCGCGGCGTCACGACGGTCGTGCTGCCGTGCTTTCTGAGCCACACGTTCATCGACGAGTTGAAGGCGAACTCGCCGCTACAGATCGTCGATATGATCGAAGCCGTGCGCAGTCATGTGCGCAGAAAGTTTCCGGCGGTTCGGCGCGTCGGCGTGCTCGCGTCCGCTCATACGCGGCGCAAGCAGTTGTTCGAGAAGTATTTCGCGGCGCCCGAGTTCGAAGTGATTCATCCGCGCGCGAGCGAAGGCGTCGATCTCGTCACCGAAGCCATCTACGGCACGGACGGCGTGAAGAGCGGCAACCTGCGCGGCCGTCCGGTCGAGTTGCTGCGCGCGGCCTGCGACGATCTCATCGCGCAGGGCGTCAACGTCATCGTGCCGGGGCTCACGGAGATTGCGCTCGTCGCGGAGGAGCTGGGCGCATTGCGCGTGCCGCTCGTCGATTCGAATCTCGCTTATGCGCAGTATGTCGTGTCGGGCCAGTACCATTCGCCCGAGACGATCTTCAAGGTCGGCGTAGTGGGCGGCGTCGGGCCGGCGGCCACCGTCGATTTCATTCACAAGATCGTGCGCGCGACGCCCGCTACGCGCGATCAGGACCATATCAAGCTGCTCGTCGAACAGAACCCGCAGATTCCGGACCGCACGGAGAATCTGATCGGCGATGGACCCGATCCGACCATCTCGCTCTATGCGACCTGCAAGAAGCTGGAGACGGGCGGCGCCGATCTCATCGCGATTCCGTGCAACACGGCACATGCGTTCGTCGAGCGCATTCAGCCGTATCTCGGCATACCCATCGTGAACATGCTGACGACAACCGTGCGCCATCTGCGCGAAGCGTTTCCGTCGGTGCGTTCCGTGGGCGTGCTCGCAACCTCCGGCACGATCGCGAGCGGCGTCTACGAGAAGGCGCTCGAATCGCAAGGCTTGCGGCAGATCGTGCCGGAACCCGCATTGCAGGCGCGCGTGATGGAAGCGATCTACGGCAACGAAGGCGTGAAAGCCGGCTTCACGACCGGGAGATGTCAAGACGACATCGCCGCCGCCATCGACGGGCTGATTGCCGCTGGCGTCGAGGTCGTCATCCTCGGCTGCACGGAATTGCCGCTTCTGTTGCGCGAGGCGCACGTGATCGGCACGAACGGCGCGCGTGTGAGCATCATCGATCCGACCGATGTGCTCGCGAAGGAATGCGTCGCCCATGCGATGAAGCCGCCGCACTAACCCGAACCGCATCAACTCATCCACGCGACGAACCCGCACACGACGTGTGCCGGATGACTTCGTTCGCCCGTCATATTCAGAACCTGAAGAGGAACCCATGCTCGCACCTACCGAACGCATCGAACACGACCTTCTCGGCGATCTCGCCGTGCCCGCCACCGCATACTACGGCGTGCACACCCTGCGCGCGCTGGAAAACTTTCCCATCACCGGCATTCCGATCTCCGCTTACCCGAATCTCGTCAACGCACTGGCGAGCGTCAAGGAAGCGGCGGCCCTCGCGAACCACGGCCTCGGCCTCCTGAACGAAGTAAAGACGCAGGCCATCGTGCAGGCATGCAGGCAAGTTCGCTCGGGCACGGCGCACGAGCATTTCGTCGTCGATGTGATTCAGGGCGGCGCGGGCACATCGACCAACATGAACGCGAACGAAGTCATCGCCAATCTCGCGCTCGAACATCTCGGGCATCAGCGCGGCGAATACGGCGTGCTGCATCCGAACGAAGACGTGAATCTCGGCCAGAGCACCAACGATGTCTATCCGACCGCGCTGAAGATCGCCACGTACGCGGGCATCATGCAGTTGATCGATGCGATGGGCGTGCTGCGCGCGTCCTTCGAACGCAAGGCGCTGGAGTTCGGCAACGATCTGAAGATGGGCCGCACGCAGCTTCAGGACGCCGTGCCGATGACGCTCGGTCAGGAATTCAGCACGTTCGCGGTGATGCTCGGCGAGGACGAAGAACGGCTTCGCGAAGCGGCCCGGCTGATCTGCGAGATCAACCTCGGCGCGACGGCGATCGGCACGGGCATCAACACGCATCCGGAATACGCGCAACTGGCGTGCAGACATCTGAGCGAGGTGACCGGCATCGCGCTCACGACGTCGCCGAATCTCGTCGAGGCAACCCAGGATGTCGGCGCGTTCGTGCAGCTTTCCGGCGTGCTGAAGCGCGTCGCGGTCAAGCTCTCGAAGACCTGCAACGATCTCCGGCTGCTCTCCAGCGGGCCGCGCGCGGGCCTCGGCGAAATCAACCTGCCGCCGGTGCAGGCCGGTTCGAGCATCATGCCGGGCAAGGTGAATCCGGTGATTCCGGAGGTCGTCAATCAGATCGCGTTCGAGGTCATCGGCAACGACGTGACCGTGACATTCGCCGCCGAGGCGGGCCAGCTTCAGCTCAACGCGTTCGAACCGATCATCGCGCATAGCCTGTTCAAGAGCGTCGCTCATTTGCGCGCGGGGTGCCTTACGCTCGCGTCGAAATGTGTCGATGGCATCACCGCGAATCGCGAGCGCCTGCGCATGATCGTCGAAAGCTCGATCGGCATCGTCACGGCGCTCAATCCGTATATCGGTTACACGCACTCGACGGAAGTCGCGAAGGAAGCGCTCGCGTCTGGCAAGAGCGTCGCGCAGATCGTCATCGAAAAGGGGCTCTTGAGCCAGTTGCAGCTCGACGAAATCCTGCAACCGGCGATGCTGACGCAGCCGAGACACACGGCATCGGCGGTATGAAAGGCCGTGCCGCGAAGCGCCAGCCGGAGTAGACTATTTTTGCGGTGTGCTAGCCGCGAAAGGAGGTTGCGATGAGATTCGCCGAAATGTTCAAGCGCCCGAAACGCGGCGCCACGGCTGCTCATGCCGGTGACACGGAGCCTCACCACGAGGAACACGCGAAGTCGGTGCAGAAGCAGGCGCGCAAGCTGTGGGACACGATCGGACGCAATCGCCACAAGAGCGCGAAGTGGTAGCAGCAAGGCGGGCCCGGGAACGAAAGTCCCGGGCCCGAATCGCTTCAGGACATGACCCAGTTGGTGTGCGTGGTGAAGGCCGGGCCGAGAACGGTCGGCAGATACGGATTGGGAACGGGCACCGGCCTTCCGTCCACGGTCACGAGACCGAGGCGCTGGGCGACTGAAACATGCGCGCCGATATCCTGCGGAAAGGCGAACGGCCCGCGCGGGCCGGACGGGCGCAGCGAGAAGGGCGGTTCCTTCCACGGCGAATGCGCCGCGCCGAGAAAATCCGGCTGCAAGGTCCACGGCTGCGCCTTGAGACGCACACCGATGGCCGGATCGGCAAGCCGGTTCAGCATCCATTCGCAGGCGATATCCGAGAGGCCCGATTCATCGTTCGAATAGCCGCCGCCGACATCGGCATGAGCGCCGGCGAACAGCACCTGCGTGACGCCCGCGCGAGTGTCCCAGAGCGTCGGCGTGAAATCGCCGCGCTGCTCGTCGAGACTGATCGCGTGAACGCCGAATTTCACCTTCGGGCTGAGCGCGGTGTCGGCGAAGCGGAACAGATCGACCGTCGAGTCCTCGCTGTCGAGATAGAGCGGAATGCCGAGCGCGCCGACCGTATCCCATACGCCGATAGCGCGGATTTCATCGACGGCGAACGTGTCTCCCGGCTGCAACCGCGTGAACGCGAGCGACGGCTCGAAATTGACGATCTTCTCCAGCAGGCCTTTCAAGCCGCCGCCGCTCGCGCTTGCCGGCGGCCTCGACTCGCGATACTTGCGCCACGCGAGAATGCCCATGCGATACGCGAGCGCCTTGTCGTTGCTGTCGTATTTGCTGGTGTCGAGCAGCCCGACGTTCGCGATCATTCCGCCGAGCGCACGCGCCGTGTACGCGCCGCGGCTGAAGCCCATCAGAACGATGTGATCGCCCGGCTTGTAGTTGCGCGATATGAAGGTATAGCCGCGCACGATGCGCGCGATGATGCCGTCGCCGAATGCGCCGCCCACCAGCTTCCTGATGACGTTGCGCGAATCGCCCACGCCATGCAGATACTTGGCGACCTGTCCGTCGGGTCCGGGCTCCGCGATCTCCTGCTCGGAGGCGAGAAGCATCGAGGCGGGGTCCGGCTCGCCGGATAACAGAAGGAATGCCTTCAGTACGTTGGTGGTATCCGGAATGCCGTCGTTGTCGTGGTCGGTGTTCGGACCGTTCCATGTTCCGTCCGCGCAGAAAACGATGTTCTTGCCCATGATGCACCCCTTCCGTCGTGACGCCGCAAGTGCTCGCTCAGTATGTCTTAGTTTCTTGCGGGTCACTCGGCAAGGCGCGCGTCTTATGCGGACGACGCTTTGGCTGAAAGTGCCTATTCGTCGAGGGCGCTTCGTTGCATCGCATCAAACTGGGCTTCAGTCCCACATCGGCGCGAGGCCTTCCGGACTGACTTCACGGCCATTGCGTTCGAGTTCCGCGATCTGCGCCATGTCTTCGGCGGTCAGCCTGAGTTGCTGCGAGAGCAGATTGCTCGCGAGGTTCTCGCGTTTCGTCGATGACGGAATCACTGCATAGCCGAGTTGCAGCGCCCATGCGAGCGCGACTTGCGCAGGCGTCGCGTGATGCCGTTTCGCGATCTCGCCGATGACCGGGTCCTTCAGCACCTTGCCGTAGGCGAGCGTCATATACGACGTGACCTGAATGCCTTGCTCGCGCAGGAACGCGACGAGCTTGCGATTCTGCAGATAAGGGCTCAGTTCGATCTGATTGGTCGCGATGTTCTCGCGGCCGACCACATCGATCGCCTGCTTCGTCAATTCGATGTTGAAGTTGGAGATGCCGATCTGCTTCGTGAGTCCTTGCGTCTTCGCATCGGCGAGCGCGCTCATGAATTCTTCGAGCGGCGTGCCGCTGTCCGGCGCGGGCCAGTGAATCAGCGTGAGATCCACTTCATCGACGCGCAGCTTCGTCAGGCTCTCTTTGAGGCTCGGAACGAGCTTGGCGCGCGAAGCGTTCTCGGTCCAGATTTTCGTGGTCAGAAAGATATCGGAGCGGGGCACGCCCGATGCGGCGATCGCTTCGCCGACTTCGGCTTCGTTGCCGTAGATCTGCGCGGTATCGATGGCGCCGTAGCCGAGTTCGAGGCCGTTGCGCACCGAATCCATGACGACCTGATCTTTCAGGCGGAACGTGCCGAGGCCGAAAGCGGGAATGCGATTCATGGAATGTGTTCTCCAATGGCTGAGTGGACGAACACAGTATGCCGGCTTTACTCTTGCGCAAAAACCGGGCTATAAAGGAAATACTCTTGAATTAAAGTCAACTATGAAAATCACTCTCGACGAGCTTCAGACCTTCGCGACGGTAGTCGACACGGGCTCCATCACCAAGGCGGCGGAACAACTGGACCAGACGGTGTCGGGCGCGAGCCGCACGCTCGGACGGCTCGAAGAGAAGCTCCAGACGACGCTGCTGCGCAGGACCACGCGACGTCTGGAGCTGACGGAGGAGGGCAAGAGCTTTCTGCAGAACGCGCGCGAGATCATCGGCGCGGTGGAAAGCGCGGAGGAACAGATCGCGGCCCGGCGCGAGCGGCCTTCCGGGCTGCTGCGCGTGGATGCCGCGACGCCCTTCATGCTGCACGTGATCGTGCCGCTCGTCGCGGGATATCGGGAGCGCTATCCGCATGTCGAGCTCGAATTGAACAGCAACGAAGGCGTGATCGACCTGCTGGAACGTCGTACGGATGTCGCGATTCGCATCGGCAGGCTGAAGGATTCGACGCTGCACAGCCGCCCGATCGGCAGCAGCCGCATTCGCGTGCTCGCGACGCCGCAGTATCTGGAGACACACGGACTTCCGAAGCGCGTCGACGAACTCGCGAATCACTCGCTGCTCGGGTTCACGCAGCCGGAATCGCTCAATCTCTGGCCGCTTGCGGGGCGAGACGACGAGCCGTACCGAATCAAGCCGAGCATCGCTTCGTCGAGCGGCGAGACGCTGCGGCATCTCGCGCTGGAAAGCGCGGGCATCGTGTGTCTGTCCGATTTCATGACGCTGCGCGACCGGCGCGAGGGCACGCTCGTGCAGATTCTCGCGCGTCACACGCAGGAAGTGCGGCAACCGATCAACGCCGTCTATTATCGCAACACGGCGATCTCCGCGCGCATCGCTTCGTTCGTCGACTATCTTGCGGAAGCCGTGAAGTCCACCGAATTCGCGCTGACGGGCCGCCGATAAAGCGTCAGCCTATGCCCAGCACGTTCGCGCCGATGCACGGATCGATCGCGCGTTCGAGCCGCTTCTGGTGAACGATCAGCGTGATTTCCATCGAGCCGGTGCCCACTTCGAGATTCAATAGATGGCCGCCGTAAGCGTTGAAGTTGCTGTCGCCCGCCATGCCGTGCATATGGATCGACGGCTTGCCTTCCTTCCATGCGACCGATCCGGTCAGGCTGCCCATCTCGACATTGCGGAAGGTCTTCGCATCGAAATCCTTCTTCGCGGCGTTCCAGAAGCCGAACGTCGGATGGCCGAAGCCGATGCCCGTGAGACTGACCGCCGGAATGCTTTCCGCCAGCGCGAACGTCGTCAGTTGCTCGAAGACGTTATCGCCCATGCGCAGCACCATGAAATAACCCGTGGGCGTTCTGATGTATCTGCGCTGCACGTCGGGGCCGCCTGCCGCGATCACGCCCGCTTCGCACTCGGCAGGCGATTGCGTTTGCGCCGACGCGCCGCTCGGGATGATGGATGTCGCCAGCGCGCCGGCCGACAGCGCCGCGATGTTCTTGAAGAAATGCCTGCGCAGATAAGTCTCGTCCATGAAGCTGTCTCCGTTGATGTTATCGGCCGTTCGATTCGGCTGCGGCGGAGTGTAGACAAGACGTTCACGACGGAATACTGAGAGTTGCGACTACGCTTATAACCCGCGCTCATGCCTCACGATAAATCCGCGGCCTGATCGTGTTCTGCGAGCAGTTCTTCCATCAGCACGCGTGCGCCCGCGGACACCGGCGCGCCTCGGCGTGTGACGAGTTCATAAGGCTCGCTCTTCGATGACAGCTTGAGCGGAAGCATGCCCGTCATGCCATGTCGCGTGAAGAACTCGGCGACATCGATCGACACGAGCGCGACGAACGTCGGATTGCTTTGCAACAGCGAAAGCGTGGCAAACGCCGACGTGGTTTCGACGAGATGCCGTGGAAAGCGTATCTCGGCTTCGCGGAACTCGCGTTCGAGCAGCATGCGCATCGGCATGTTGGCGCGATAGACGACCCATCGCACATCGGCCAGATCTTTCAGCCGCAGCTTGCGCGCGTTCTGAAACGGATGACTCAGGTTCGCGATGACCGCAAGCGTCTCCTCCTGCAGATTGACGCTGTCGTAGAGAAACGGCGTCTGACTGATCGTGGTTCTGCACACGGCGAGATCGAGCCGTCCTGCGTCGATCAGGCTCAGCAACGCGGCGCTCGTGTCTTCCACGATTTCTATCGACATCTCCGGATGCTTCGTGACGAGCGAAGAGATCGCTTCGATCACGCGCGGCACCGCGCCCATGATGACGCCCACGGACACGCGTCCTCCATGACCTCGCATGATGCCGACGATTTCCTCCCGCAAATGCGCGACGTCGGTATGAATGAGCCGCGCATAGCGGATCACGCAATGCCCGATGTCGTTCGGTTCGAGGCCCCGGCTCGTCCGGTTGAAAAGCGCCGTGCCGAAGGTCGTTTCGATTTCGTGCAACGCCTTGCTCGCGCCCGGCTGCGTGAGCGAAACCTGTTTGGCCGCACTGAGAAGCGAACCATGATCCGCGAGCGCGATGAGCAAACGCAACTGCTTCAGATGCAGCCGGGAAATGATCGAATTGAGCGAAGGAGTCATCGCGCGAGTTGAGGAATAGTTATACCCGTATTCATTATTGTCAATTCCGGCCGTTTCGGCCGCTGCCTATACTGCCCCATCAAACCCGCATTGCGCAAAGCTCCGGGCCTAACGTTAACCCGCAGCGATCAGGGTTCCTGCTGTTCGGGTTTTCATGAATCTATAACTGTCGATCAACATGGCTCTCATCAATTACATCACGCAGATACAGTTCGAATTCGGCGCCTTGCGGTTGCTGAAGAGCGAATGCGAAAGGGTTGGAATCAGGCGGCCGCTCGTCGTGACGGATCGCGGCATCAAGGCGGCGGGCATCGTCGACAAGGTGCTTTCGGCATTGGGTGCGGACTACGACGTGCCGGTCTATGACGGCACGCCGCCCAATCCGAACGAAGCGGCGGTGCGCGATGCGGTCGCCGTGTTCGTCGATGAACGATGCGATGGAATCATCGCGGTGGGCGGAGGATCGTCGATCGATCTCGCGAAAGGCGTCGCGGTATGCGCGACGCACGACGGCCCGTTGCAGAGCTTCGCCGTGATCGAAGGCGGCGCGACGCGCATCACGTCGGCGACCGCGCCCGTCATCGCGATTCCGACCACGGCGGGCACCGGCAGCGAGGTCGGACGCGGCGCGATCCTGATTCTCGACGACGGCAGAAAGGTCGGCGTGATATCGCCCTACGTGGTGCCGAAGTCCGCGATCTGCGATCCCGAACTCACGCTGAAACTGCCCGCGACGATGACGGCCGCAACCGGCATGGACGCGATCGCGCACTGCATAGAAACGTTCATGGCGCCCGCGTTCAATCCCGCGGCCGACGGCATCGCGCTCGACGGCCTGTGGCGCGCGTGGCGTCACATCGAGCGCGCGACGACACATCCCGACGACAGGACCGCGCGCCTGAACATGATGAGCGCATCGATGCAGGGCGCGCTCGCGTTTCAGAAGGGTTTGGGATGCGTGCACAGCCTCAGTCATTCGCTCGGCGGCATCAATCCGCGTCTGCATCACGGAACGCTCAACGCGATCTTTCTGCCCGCCGTGATCGCGTTCAACGAGGATGCGCCGACGGTTCGGGAAGAAGGCAAGCTCGCGCGGCTCGCGCAGGCGATGGGCCTCGAAAATCCCGCGAACGTCGGACCTTCCATCAAAGAGATGACCCAGCGCCTGGGCCTTCCCGCGACACTATCCGGCGTGGGGGTCACGCACGACATGTTCCCCGGCATCGTGAAGGGCGCGTTGAAGGACCACAGTCATAAAACCAATCCGCGCGACGCATCCGAAAGCGACTATCACGCGATGCTCGAAGCGTCGTTCTGAATTGAGGAAGACATGGGAGACAAGATCACGATCGAACGCAACGGCGATATCGCCATCGTCACGCTCGATAACCCCGAGAAGATGAACGCGCTCACGCTCTCGATGTGGCGCGATCTCGGCGATGCAATGACGCAGCTATCGGACGATGACGGCGTTCGATGCGTCATCCTGCGCGGCGCGGGAACGAAAGCGTTCGCGGCGGGCGCGGATATCGGCGAGTTCGCGACGCTTCGATCGAATCGCGAGCAGGCGCGCGCCTATGCGGAGGTCACGACCAATGCGATGGATGCTATCGAGCATTGCCGTCATCCCGTTGTCGCGATGATTCATGGCGTATGCGTCGGCGGCGGGCTCGAAATTGCGTCGCTTTGCGATATCCGCATTTGCGGCGAATCGAGCCGCTTCGGCGCGCCCGTCGGACAACTCGGTCTCACGATGTCCTGCGCCGAACTCGGCGCGCTGATCCGTCTCGCGGGCCGACCTGTCGCGATGGAGATCGTGCTCGAAGGACGCATCTTCGATGCACGGGAAGCGCTTGCAAAGGGACTGACGTCACGCGTCGTCGCCGACGATGCCGTCGAGGAAGAAGCCATCGCCACTGCGCGGCGCATCGCACGCGGCGCGCCGCTCGTCGCGCGCTGGCACAAGGCGGTGTCGAACAAGCTGACGCCATCGCCCGCGCTCAGCGACGCCGATATCGAATCCGCCTTCGATTGCTTCGACACCGAGGACTTTCGCATCGGCGCCGATGCATTCAATGCAAAACAGAAGCCAGTCTTCAAGGGAAAGTGAAATGGGTCCGCTGAGTGGAATGAAAGTGGTTGAATTGGCGCACATCATGTCCGGCCCGGTGTGCGGCATGATGCTCGCCGACATGGGCGCGGATGTCGTCAAGGTGGAGAAGGTGCCCGACGGCGACGATTCCCGCCGCTTCTCGCCGATCCTTCCGAGCGGCGAGTCCGCGTCGTTCATGATCGTCAATCGCAACAAGCGCGGCATCGGCCTCAATCTGAAGAGCGAAGGCGGCCGCGAAGTATTGAAGCGATTGTTATCGGACGCGGATGTCGTCACCGAAAACTATCGCGCCGGAACGATGGAGAAGTTCGGTCTCGGCTATGACACGCTCAAGGAACTCAATCCGGGACTCATCTACTGCGCGATCTCGGGCTTCGGCCGCACGGGTCCGTTCGGCGAGAAGGGCGGTTTCGATCTTATCGCGCAAGGCATGAGCGGCATGATGAGCATGACGGGCGAAGAAGGACGCGAGCCCGTCAAGGCCGGTTCGCCCGTGGCCGACATCAACTCGGGCATTCTCGCGGCGCTCGGCATCGCGGCGGCGTATGTGCAGAAGCTGCGCACCGGACGCGGCCAGATGGTCGACACGTCGCTCTTCGAAGCGGGCCTTCAGCAGATGTTCTGGCCCGCCGCGAGCTATCTCGCCGACGGCACCATTCTGCCGAAGATGGGTTCAGCGAATTCGACGAGCGCGCCGTATCAGGTCTTCAAGACGAGCGATGGCTGGATCAATATCGGCGCTGCCAATCAGAGCAATTACGAGCGCCTGCTCGACGTGCTCGATGCGCCGCAACTGGCAAGCGACCCGCGCTTCGCGACGAACGCGCTGCGGCTTCAGCATCGCGAGGCGCTGGTTGCGATCCTCAATGAACTGCTCGTGCGCCGAAGCACGGATGAATGGATGGCGCAGTTCGACCGAATCGGTCTGCCCGCTGGCCCGGTGCTCGATATCGCGGCGGCGCTCGCCCATCCGCAGACGATCGCACGCGAGATGGTTGTCGAAACCGATCATCCGCTGGCCGGCAAGGTCAGAGGTCTCGGTCTGCCGATTCATTTCTCCGATGCGAAGCGCTCCGGAAATCGTCCCGCGCCGCTGCTCGGCGAGCACACGAGAGAAGTATTGATGGAGTCGGGCTATTCGGAAGCGGACGTCGACCGGCTGATCGAAGAGAAGGCCGTCGTAGCGCTGGCGCAGTAAAGACGCGATCAATCGCGCATGACAGAGTTCAGGAGACAAACATGAGTGGAATCATCACGCGTCGGGACTTCCTGACGACGGCGGGACTCGCCGTAGCCGCGACGACGGGCCTGAGCCTGTCGAAGCGCGCAGTCGCGCAAACCGCGCCCATCGTCCTCAAATACGCGAGCAGCCTGCCGGACAGTCATCCGCTCAACGCGCACATGCGCGAGGCCTCGGCGGCGATCAAGAAGGAGACGAACGGCCGCGTCGATCTCCAGGTCTTCGCGAACGCGCAAATGGGCGGCGACACCGACATGCTCTCGCAGGTCCGCGCGGGCGGCGTCGATTTCATTCCGTTGCCGGGTGCGATCCTGTCGACGCTCGTGCCGGTTGCGTCGATCGAAAGCGTGCCCTTCGCGTTCAAGAACTACGACGCGGTATGGGCCGCGATGGACGGCGATCTCGGCAAGCACGTGCGCGAGCAGGCCGCGAAAGCCGGCCTCATCGCGATGGACAAGGTCTGGAACAACGGCTTCAGGCAGATCACCAGTTCGACGCGTCCCATCATGACGCCCGCTGATCTCAAGGGCTTCAAGATCCGCGTGCTGGTCAGTCCGCTATGGACCTCGATGTTCAAGACCTTCGGCGCGGCGCCCACCGGCATCAGCATCAACGAGACGTACTCCGCGTTGCAGACGAAAGTAGTCGAAGGTCAGGAGAATCCGCTCGTCGTGGTGCAGTCGGCGCGTTTCTACGAGGTGCAGAAGTACTGCTCGCTGACGGGTCATATCTGGAATGGTTTCTGGCTGCTCGCGAGCGGCAAGACCTGGCCGAAGCTGCCCAAGGACGTGCAGGACATCGTCGCGCGCAACATCAACGAAGCGGCGCTGAAGCAGCGTGAGGAAGTTATCCGCCTGAACCAGAGTCTCGAACCGATGCTCACGGCCAAAGGCGTCACGTTCAACAAGGTGGATCAGCAGGCATTCCGCGCCGACCTGCAGCAAAAGGGCTTCTACGCCGAATGGAAGAAGAAGTACGGCGATGCGGCATGGGGACTTCTAGAGAAGTATTCCGGGCAGCTTTCGTGAGCAAGGAGCGGATCATGAGCACTGACGTTTCTCTAGGGACCATGCCCGTTGCGGTTGCGAGCAAGCCTTCCGGCCCGGTTGCAAAAGCGGGTCATGTTCTCGATAAGTGCATTCGCTGGTCGACTGAACTGTGCGCGGCGGCGCTGGTGGTCGCCGAAGTGATCTTGCTCTTCGCCAACGTGTTCTTTCGATACGTGCTGCACGATCCGCTCATCTGGGGCGACGAACTGGCGACGCTGCTGTTCATCTGGCTCGCGATGCTCGGTGCGGTCATCGCACTGCGACGCCACGAGCACATGAGGCTCACGACGTTCATCGCGCATCTGAATCCGTCGAGGCGTGCTTTCGTCGATACCTTCGGGGCCGTGATCGTCATCGCGTTCATCATGGTGCTGTTGTCGCCGGCGTGGGAGTACGTGTCGGAAGAGTGGGCCATCACGAGCGCGGCGCTGGAAATCTCCAATGGTTATCGGGTTGCCGCGCTCGCCGTCGGCCTCACGCTGATGCTCGCGATTTCCGTCGCGCGTCTCATGGAGCAGGCGCGCCCGTTGCACTTCGTGATCTCGGCGGCGGTGGTCGGCGGCATCGCGGCCGTGCTGATGACGTTCAAGATCGCGATGACGGCGCTCGGCAACTGGAACCTCGTGATCTTCTTCGTCGTCGCGGTCGTGTTCATGGTGGTGATCGGCGTGCCGATCATGGTCGCGTTCGGGCTCTCGACCGTCGCGTACCTGAGCACGGTGACGCTGACGCCGATGCTCGTCGTGATGGGCCGTATCGACGAAGGCATGTCGAGTCTGATCCTGCTCGCGATTCCGTTGTTCGTGTTTCTCGGCGCGCTGATCGAAGCGATGGGCATGGCGCAGGCGATGATCCGCTTTCTCGCATCGCTGATCGGGCATTTCAAGGGCGGGCTGTCGTATGTGCTGATCGGCGCGATCTATCTCGTCAGCGGCATCTCGGGTTCCAAGGCCGCGGATATGGCCGCCGTCGCGCCGGCGCTCTTTCCGGAGATGAAGAAGCGCGGCGAGGACGAGAACGAGCTGGTCGCAATGTTGAGCGCATCGGGCGCGATGTCGGAGACCATTCCGCCGAGTCTCGTGCTGATCACCATCGGCTCGGTGACGGGCGTATCGATTTCCGCGTTGTTCACGGGCGGCTTCATGCCGGCTGTCGTGGGCGCGCTCGCGATGATCGCGGTCATCTGGATCAAGAACCGCAAGCGCGAGTTGAAGGAAGTCGAACGCGCGAAACCGCATGAAGTCGGCAGGGCGTTTCTGTTCGCGCTGCCCGCGCTCGCGTTGCCCTTCGTGATTCGCGCGGCGGTCGTCGAGGGAATCGCGACGGCAACCGAAGTGGCATCGGTGGGCGTGGCTTATACATTCGTCGTCGGCCTCGTGTTTTATCGCTCGTTCAAATGGAATCGCCTTTATCCGATCATCGTCGGCACGGCTTCGCTCTCGGGGGCGATTCTGATCATCATCGGCTGCGCTACCGCGATGGCCTGGGCGTTGACGCAGTCGGGCTTCTCGCGTCAGCTCGCGCAACTGATGTCGACGGCGCCCGGCGGATCGATGGGCTTCCTGCTGATATCGGCGGCGGCGTTCGTGTTGCTCGGCAGCTTTCTGGAAGGCATTCCCGCGATCGTGTTGTTCGGCCCGCTGCTCTTTCCGGTGGCGCGTTCGCTCGGCATCAACGAGGTTCATTACGCGATGGTCGCCATCTTCGCGATGGGACTCGGCCTCTTCGCGCCGCCTTTCGGCGTGGGCTTCTATGCAGCGTGCGCGATTGCGAAGGTCGACCCGGATGGCGCGATGAAACGCGTGTGGCCGTATCTCGGCGCGCTCGTCGTTGCGCTGCTGGTGCTCGTCGCCGTGCCGTGGATTTCCACGGGCTTTCTTCCCGCGAATTGACTGGCGATCGACGTATGCATATGAAAGACATCGCGCCGGACGAGATTCCGATCATCGATGCGCATCATCATCTATGGGATCTTTCAGCGGGACGCTATCCGTGGTTGCAGGACGATTATCACGAAGCATTTTTTCTTGGCGACTATCGCAGCATTTGCCGAGACTTTCTGCCCGAGGAGTATCTTGCGACGGTCAGCGCGCAACCGGTCATAGGCACCGTGCATGTCGAGGCTGAACGTGCGCGCGATGAGCAGGTCGCGGAAACGCGCTGGCTTCACGAAGTGCACGACAGATACGGCTTTCCGGACGCCGTGATCGCGCACGCGTGGTTCGATCGGCCTGACACGGAGGAGATCCTCGCGCAGCACGCCGCCTATCCGCTGGTGCGTGGCATTCGCTCGAAGCCGGTGACATCACGCGCTCCGCACGAGCGGCTCGACGATCTTCGCGGAACGATGCGAGACCCGGCGTGGCTGCGAGGCTTCTCGCTGCTCGACCGATTCGACTTTTCGTGGGACTTGCGCGTGCCGCCGTGGCATCTCGCCGATGCGGCTGAAGTGGCGAGCGCGTTTCCGAATACGAAGATCGCGTTGAATCACACGGGCTTTCCATGGGATCGCAGCGAGGAAGGACTTGCGCGCTGGCGACGGGGCATGGAACTGCTTGGGAGGCAGCCGAACGTGTTCGTGAAGTTATCGGAATTCGGCCTGAAGGATGCGCCCTGGAACTACGAGGACAATCGACATATCGTCCTCGATGCGGTGTCGATCTTTGGCATCGACCGCTGCATGTTCGCGAGCAATTTTCCTGTGGCGGGTTTGAGAGTGAGCTATGACGTTCTCGTCGATAGCATGAGAAGGATGCTCGAACCGCTCGGGCGCGAAGCGTTGGAAAAGATCTTCTATCGCAACGCGTTGCAGTTCTATCGCATGATCGTTTAGAGACTAGCCTATGTCAGATGCTATGGAACTTCGCCGCCGATTCCTCGAGAGCGGTGCGGACGATGATTTGCCTATCGCCGATGCGCATCAACATTTCTTCGATGTCCAGCGCAATTACTATCCCTGGCTTGCGGACAAGCCGGTGAAGAATTTTCGCTATGGCAATTACGACAACATCCGGCGCACGTTTTTGCCCGATGACTACTTTCGTGCGGCGGGGCATCACAAGGTCGTGAAGACGGTGCTTATCGAAGGCGAGTGGAATCCGGCCGATCCGCTGGGCGAACTGCGCTGGGTCGAATCGCTGCAGCGCGAACAGGGCTTTCCGCACGCGATGAGCGCTCAGGCGTGGCTCGATCGCGAAGACGTCGATGAAGTCCTTGCTGTGTATGGCCGTCATCCGCTGGTCAGAGGCATCCGGCACAAGCCTGCCGCCGTGCCGCGCGCCGAGCATAGGGACGACTTCGTTGCGCCGGGATCGATGCGCGATCCGAAATGGCGTGATGGTTACGCGAAGCTGCACGCTCATGGATTGCTGTTCGAGTTGCAGGTGTTCTGGTGGCATCTGATCGAAGCCGCGGAACTGGCGCGCGATTTTCCCGACACGCAGATCGTGATCAATCACACGGGATTGCCGTCCGATCGGTCGGAAGAGGGCTTGCACGCATGGCGCGAGGCGCTCGAACGCGTCGCGCGCGAGCCGAATGTGCATCTCAAGATATCGGGAATCTGCATTCCGGGGAAGCGCTGGAGTGTCGAGTCGAATGGGGCTGTGGTGCGTACTGCCATCGACGTGTTCGGTGCGCAGCGTTGCTCGTTTGCCAGCAACTACCCGGTCGATGGTGTGGTGGATCGCATGACCGATATCTTCGATGGCTTCAAGGCGATCGTGCGGGGGTATTCGGTCGAGGATCGGTTGCGCCTTTTTTATGACAATGCGGTGCGGGTTTATGGGATTTGAGGGAGGGTGTTCGACTGGAATCTTCCTGGTGAACGTCAGTGCTTGTGTGCTTCTTTGGGACGATGACGGAGATCGGCATGATGCTTCAGTCGCCCGAACCGTGAGATCAGATGGGGTGCCGGCGTGAACATGCGGCGCGCGGTGGGGATTGAGGCTTACGGACATCCTGTCTCAGTCCCGCACTCGACGACGTATGTTTAGAGGGCGGCGCCCGGCGAATATCGGCGCTTTACTGCGCTGGCGTGCCTGTCCTGAATTGGACTATGCGTTTGGCCGTCGTGTCCGCCCAATAATCCATTACGTGCTCTGCGTCGCCCCATTTCCCGGCACCCGCATTCTCGACGCTCATTCCGCCGGCACGGCCGTCCACCGCTTCGGCGATAACCTGTCCGGTTTCGCCGTCCGTGATCTCGCCTTCGCCCTGTGCCGAACCGGCGAAGGCATAGGTGTCCGTTCCGAGGCTCTGTACCATATTCAGCAAGCGGGCCTGCGGGATGATCACCGAGATCGTGCGCAATCCCGGCGTCCCGCTCGTGACGTTAGTCAGCGCGGCGCGAACGACCAAAACGTGTGTGCCCTGCAGTTCGACGATCGGCATCACGCTCGACAGGCGAGTCTTTAACTTGGTGTAGAAATAACTCGTCAATATCTGCTGCTCCCGCGCGTCGATAGGCTTAGTGGCATCGTTGATGAACACCACAGGCTCGAGGAAGATGCCCGTGTAGGAATTCCAGTTCGTATTCGGATTGACATAGCGAAGCCGTGCCTCACCTTCCTTGCCCGGGTGCAGCAGGGAATACTTGGTTAGAAATCCTGTCTTAGACGCTTTTTCGACATCGGAAAGCGATTGCTCGTTCGTGACAGCGCAGGCGACCAATGTCATCGTCGCCAGTAGAGGACCTATGTTTTTCAACATCTTCTCACCCTCCTTTCAGCCCGCCTGCGCGGGCAGCATTAAGCGGTTACCTACCGCAAAAAAGGAATGAAAGAGACAGCTTCTGTGCCCGACACTCGCGCCCGGACACGTCAAACATCAACGTGGAGCGCCAAACATCTGTCTGAGTATCGGAATCTGGTTTGCCAATCAGCATGCGCGTTGGCGCGGGGCGGCCATGTCACCTTGCTGACGTCAATATTGTTAGCGCTTCAATCGGAAGGCTATTGGACTTTGGCTTTATTCTGGTACTTTATTCTTAAGGGGAGCTTATGTGGTCACGACTTGGCTATAGAAACAAGTGTCCTGCGAACTCTGCTTCCCTTTAAGGCTTCCTATAAATTGCACTATTCCTCGCAAAGTTGGCGAGCAACGGCAGCTTACCACTGCCTCCGACACATGTTTGTCAGCGATCGTCAGGCTCCCTTAAGGTGAGATTGCTATCTTTTATTCTTAGCGCTGCTTTTTCCGATTGTCGAGGTTCGATGACTGCGCGTTTCATCAATCCAATCGAATGGTGAAAGCGTTTAGTGGAGGCAGAGGCATCATGCGCAGAAGAACCTTTATACAGTCTGGGACGGCCGCGCTCAGCGTTGTGGGCCTTGCGCTGGCGGGTTTTCCGGCGATGATGAGTGACACGCTTGCCGCCGAATCCACCTCGCTGCTGCGGCAACAAATCAACGCTAATGTCCGCGAGGCTTTAATGCGGCTTTACGATGTGGTCAATCGTTCGAAGGAACTCATCGCAAAGGCGAACGGCGTTCTCGTGTTTCCAGAAGTTCTGCTGGACCCCTTCATAGTCGAGGAATACGGCGAAGGCGCATTGCAAGTAGGCGGGAAGAACGCCGGCTACTACAGCATGACGTCGGGTTCGATAGGCTTGCAAAATGAAAAGTCGAAAGACATCATCTTTTTATTTATGACGCGTGACGCGCTCAACAGCTTTCGCAATTCAAAAGGGTGGTCGGTTGGTGAATCGGTGCCGCTGCTGAAGCTTGACGTGGACAAAGAGATTCACAGGAGAATGGTCACGGCACCTGTTGAAGCAATCGTCCTGACCAATAGCGGCGTGATGGGTGACGTGTCGGTCTCAGGCATCAATGTTTCACGCATGAAGATATGATGACAAGCTTGCTGTCGAGAGGGCGCGGGGGTGAAGCGGCCGAGTGGAGCAAACAGCACAGCGTCTACCCACCCATCCAGCTCACATGCGCGCTCACCACGCGCCAGCCGTCCGGCATCTTCACCCACGTCTGACTCTGTCGTCCGATGCGCGGATCGCCATCGCGCCGAAACTCGATATTGGCGACGGCGAACGCGTCGCCGTATGTCGTCACGACGCGCGCCGTGATCTCCCGCGCGAGGCCGTTGCCCGGCCGCGCAGCGCGAAACGCGCGGATCGCATCGTAGCCATAGAGGTTTTCCGTCGCGCCATAGCGCAGGGTATGCGGCGAATCGAAGAACAGCGTGTCTAGCATGGCGACGTCATTGGTGACGAGCGCTTGCTCGTACGCGTCGAAAGCCGCATCGACTTCGGCAAGCACGTCGGGCCGATTGATCTCGTTCATGCGTTAGCTCCCGGCAAAAGAAGCGCCTCGTCGAACACCGGCGGCGGCGGGCAATGCGCGACCTGGGCCGTCTCCAGCCTGCGCGCCGCTTCGAACGCGAGATCCTCGCGCCACGGCGGCGCGATCAGTTGCACGGCGATAGGCAAGCCGCTTCTCGTGCGCATCGGCGCGGCGACGACCGGCAGCCCGAGGCACGACACCGGCTGAGTCAAGAGACCCAGATTCGGCCGCACGGCGAGCCGCTCGCCGTTGATGTCCATGAACTCGTCGCCGATGCGCGGCGCGACCATCGGCGTGGCCGGCGCGACGAGCACGTCGTAGCGTTCGAACAATTCGAGCACGCGCGTTCTCAATGCCGCGCGCACGCGCTGCGCCTGCACCACCCACGCCGCGGGCAGCAGCGCGCCCGCGATCAGACGATCGCGCGACAGCGGTTCGCGCTCGTCGTATCGCGCACGCAGGTTCGCCAGATGCAACTGACCGCCCTCGGCCGCCGTGATGAGAAACGCCGCGCCACGAGCGGCATCGGCATCGGGATACTCGACGGTTTCCGACGCGCCCAGCGCCTCTGCCGCCGCATGCGATGCATCGCGCGCGTCGTCGTTAGCGTGGTCGTCGAAATAGCCGCCCAGCCGCGCGACTCGCAATTCGCCGTGCTTCGCATTCGCGGTTTCGAAGGCCCGCTGCGCGCACGCGGGATCGAGCGGATCGGCGAACTGCAATGCGTCGTAGGTGGCCGCGAGGTCATCGACGCTACGCGCGAACGCGCCCATGTGATCCAGGCTCGCAACGAACGGATAGGTGCCGTGGCGCGAAAGACGTCCATAAGTCGGCTTCACGCCGAACACGCCGCACAGCGACGCGGGCACGCGCACCGAGCCGTTCGTGTCCGTGCCGAGCGTGATGGGAACGAAGCCCGCCGCGACCGCGGCCGCACTGCCGCCCGACGATCCGCCCGCCGAGCGCGTCAGATCGTGCGGATTGCGGCACGGCCCCGCATGATGATTCTCGGTCGTGAAGCCATAGGCGAACTCGTCCATGTTGAGCGCGCCGATCATGATCGCGCCCTGAGAGGTGAGACGCGTCACGAGCGCCGCATCGCAGGCGGCGGCCGGTGCGTCCCTGAGCACGCGCGAACCGGCCAACGTCGCAATGCCTTCGATATCGAAGAGATTCTTCGCGGCGAACGGCACGCCCGCGAGCGGCGGCAACGTGTCGCCACGCGCGCGGCGAGCATCGAGCGCGTCCGCTTCGACGAGCGCGCGTTCGCGTGTGATGGTAGTGAATGCGTTGACCTGTGCGTCGTAGGCGTCGATGCGCGCAAGCGTCGCCTCGATCAGTTCGCGTGCGCTGAAGTCGCCATTGGCATAGGCGCGCGCGATGGCGAGTGCGCCATACGGGAAATGGTTCGATGTCGTCATGGGCGATATACCGGCGCGGGTTCGTCGTCGGCATCGACGTGATACGCGAGCACGGGCGCGGCGAGTTGCGCAATGCGCGCGAATTGCGCTTTCACGCGCGCGGCGGCTTCGTCGGATAGCGACGGAAAATGCAACGCGAGCGCGGCTTCGACATAAGCGTCGATGGAAGAGGACATGGCGTTCATGCTCACGAAACAGTGGGAAAGAGTTGGCGCACGCGGGCGATCAGCGCGCGATCGCTACCGCGCGGTCCGATGAACGACAGCGCGAGCGGCCTGTCGGGTCCGTTCACGACCGGTACGGTGACTTGCGGCAAGCCGCCGAACGCGGCGACCGCGTTCATCGTGAGCGCATCGCGATAGAACGCGCCGATGTCGTCAGGCGGCTCGTTCCTGTCGAGCAGCGCGCGGGGCGTCGTCGGCAGCACGATCAGCGCTTTCGCCACGATGTCGTCCACGTGCGCGGCGAGCGTCGTACGCATCGCGCGACAGCGTTCGACCTCCGCATCGTCGAGCGACTTCATCCGCGCAAAACGCGTTGCGATGTCCGCGCCGAAGCGCGGCGCATGCGCATCGATCCATGCGCCGAGCGACGCGCGAATCGCATCGTCCTGCAAGTGCTGATATACGTGCAGCCAGCGTGCGCGATCGCCTGCGAAGATCTCGATCTCGTCGTGCGCCATCGACAGTTCGCGCAGGCGCTGCGCATCGTCCGGCTCGCGCTCGGCGCGCGTATCGAATGCTTCCTTGAAGAGCACGAACGATGCGGGCGCATCGAGCGCGGCGACGTCATCGAGCATGACGTCGGCGACGCGCGCGAGCAATTCACCCGAACGCGCGAACCAGCCCACCGTATCGAAGCAGGGCGCGAAGGGCAGCACGCCGTCGAGCGCGGCGTCGTCGTGCGTCGGGCGGATGCCCCACAGGCCGCAGAACGCGGCGGGCACGCGAACGGAGCCGCCGGTATCGGTGCCGAGCGCGAAATCGACATCGCCATTCGCAACCGCCGATGCCGAGCCGCTTGACGATCCGCCCGGCAACGCGTGCGGCCAGCGCGGATTGACCGGCGTGCCGTAATGCGCGTTCACGCCTTCGAGGCTGTAGGCGAGTTCATCGGTGATGGTCTTGCCGTCCACGCTCGCGCCGGCGGCGAGCAGTTTCGCGACACAGGGCGCGTGGCGCGCGGCGGGTCCGTGCGTGGCGAGCCAGTCGGGATTGCCGCCGCCCGTCGTGACGCCGGCCACGTCGATCAGATCCTTCACGGCAAAGCGAAGGCCATCGAGCACACCGCCCGAAGTGGCGGCGACGCGCACGCGCGGGCCGGGAACGAAGGCGCTCATTGATTTGCTCCCCTCAACGCATCGGCGAACTGAAGCGAGTCCGCGACGAAGCCATAGCACTTCTTCACGTTCCAGATGCTCGCCTCGGTGCAGAACGCGGGCGACGATGTCGCGCAGCAGTCGGTCAGCATCACGCAGCCGTAGCCGAGGAAGTTGGCGTCGGTGAGCGTGTGCATCACGCATTGATCGGTGTTCACGCCCGCGAAGAAGAGCGTGCGCGCGCCGAGATTGCGCAGGATGCTGTCGAGCGGCGTGTCCCAGAAGCCGCTGATGCGGTACTTGTCCACGCGAATGTCCTGCGGCTCGATCATCAGTTCATCGACGACGGCAGCGGCCCACGAGTCTTTTTCCAGCACGCGCGCCCCATGTTCTGGCAGCGCCTCGCCGAGCCCGATGCCCGTGCCCTTCGGCTTGTACAGATGAAGCTGGTTCGGCGGCATGTTGGCGAGATCGGGCCGGTTGCCCCAGTTGACCCAGATCACCGGCACGCCGCTCTTCCGTGCGATCGGCAGCAGGCGCTGCAGTGGTGCAATCGGCGCGCGGTCCGCACCGTAATCGCCCCCGATATGGTCCACCCACCCGCCTTTGGTGCAGAAGTCGTTCTGCATATCGATGATGACGAGCGCCGCTTTTTCGATATCGAAGCGCACTTTCTGCGGCGCGGAATCGAGTATCGCGATGCGCGGCGCGGGCGCCTGCACGGCCATGTCGACAAGCGCATCCGTGGCGTGCCAGCGGGTCTGCGCGAAGGCGCCGAGCGGGCCGCCCGGCGTTGTCCGGTCTGGGTTTGAAGCGTGGTCCATCGGTTTCTCCGAAGCGTTGGATCAGTGTAGTGCGAGTGCATCGGAGACGCAGCGCAAGCGCGTCATCCGCCGGTGTTCTGCGTGGCATCGAGGAAGCGGTTCTTCATCGCACCGAAGGCGCATTGGCATCGAAGTTGCAATGAGCGTTTCAGTCATGAATAACCTACTTACCGAAAGTCAACGCAAAAGGAGTGCCAGTGATGTTCAGCTTGCAACAGGCTTCTCGCGAAAAATTGCGCCGTCGTCTCGTGTCGCGCCTCGTCGTGACGGCCGGTGTCGTCGCGCTCGCCGCGCCCGCGTTCCTTCTCTCCGATGCGCACGCCGCCGATGACGCGATGCGCGTCGGCGTGCTGATTCCGGGTTCGAAGACCGACAAGGGCTGGATGGAATCGGGCTACGACGGCGTGCTCGCCGCGCAGAAGGAGTTCGGGCCGAAGCTCAAGACGCAGATCATCGAGAACATCAACTACGCGGACATGGAGCAGGCGCTCACCAATCTCGCGACGAAGAATCAACTCGTGATCGGTATCGGCGGACAGACGCAGGCGGCCGTGCTCAAGATCGCGAAGCGCTTTCCCAACGTGAAGTTCTCCGTCGTCGGCGGCAACAAGGGCGAGAACATGCCGGCCAATGTCGCCGGCTATGACGTGAAGCAGGCCGAGATCGCGTTCGTCGCGGGCGCGGCGGCCGCGATGCTGTCGAAGAACGGCGCGGTGAGTTATGTCGGCGGCATGGAGATTCCATCGATCGTCAACGCGGGCAAGGAGTTCGGCAACGGCGCGCGCTACGTCAATCCGAAGATCAAATACTTCGAGAGCTATACCGGCGACTTCGATAACGTCGCGAAGTCGCGCGAAGCGACGGCGGCGGCCATCGCGCAGGGCGCGGACGTGCACTACCACATCCTGAACCTCGGCTTGCGCGGACTCGAACAGGCCGCCAAGGAGAAGGACACGCATATCATCGGCAGCTATACGGACCGCTGCGGAAGCGATCCGCTCTATATCGCGTACAGCATCACGGGCGTTGGTTATCAGGCGCAATACGCGATCGAGCAACTGGAGAAAGGGCAGTGGCAGCCCGGCTACAAGGCGTTCGGCCTCGCGATGGGACCGAAGGCGTCGGGCATGGTGGTCTGCAAGTCGACGCCCGCGATGGATGCGAAGCTCAAGCAGATCGAAGACGACATCCTGAGCGGCAAGATCAAGGTGTCCGAGGGATGAGCACGCTGCCTTCTCCTTCGTTCGATGCCGCGCCGATCCTCGCGCTCACGGACATCGGCAAGCGCTTCGGCACGTTCACCGCGCTCGAAGGCGTCTCGCTCGACCTGATGCCGGGCGATGTGCATTGCCTGCTCGGCGAAAACGGCGCAGGCAAATCGACGCTATGCAACGTGATCTTCGGCGTGCATCAGCCGGACTCCGGCGCCATGCGCGTGAACGGCGCGCCGTATCGGCCGCGCAATCCGCGCGAGGCGCTCGCACACGGCATCGCGATGGTGCATCAGCACTTCAGTCTCGTCGACGATGCCAGCGTGCTCGACAATCTGCTGCTCGGACAGGCGCGCGGATGGCTTCATCGGCAGCGCGAAGCCGAACGCGTGCACGCCGTGCTCGCGAGCGTCGGCCTCGAACTGGCGCTCGAAGCGAAGGTGGCGGATCTATCGGTCGGCGAGCGGCAGCGCGTGGAGATCGTGAAGTGCCTGATGCGCGAGCCGCGTCTCCTGCTGCTCGATGAACCGACCGCCGTGCTCCTGCCCGCCGAAATCGACGCGCTGCTCGACACCTGCGAGCGCGTGGCCGCGCGCGGCTGTGCAGTGGTGCTCGTCACGCACAAGCTGAAGGAGATCAGCCGCATCGCCACCCATGCGACCGTGCTGCAATCGGGCCGCGTGGTGGCGCGTTCCGCATCGCCCGCGACGGAGATCGACCGGCTCGTGCACGCGATGATCCATCGCGAAGGCGACGACACCCCCGACGATCTCGCCGGGCGTCTGTCGCTCGTGAAGAGCGCCTCGCCGTACTCGCGACCGTTGCAGGACGAAGTGCTGCAGATCGATGGACTCAGCGCGCGCGATGCCGAAGGCGTCGCGCGCCTCAGCGACTGCACGCTCGTCGTGAATCGCGGCGAGATCGTCGGCATTGCGGGCGTGGAGGGCAATGGCCAGAGCGAACTCGGCGCGGTGCTCGCGGGCATGTCGGGCGCATCGGCGGGACGCTTTTTCATCGCGGGGCGCGACATGACTCAGGCGAGCCCGAGCGAACTCACGCAAGCGGGCGTGGGCATCGTGCCGGAAGACCGGCACGCGGTCGGCTGCGTCACGGGCATGAGCCTCGCCGACAATCTGCTGCTCAATCATCTCGACCGCTACACGCGCGGCGGCTTTCTGAAGCGCCGCGCGATGCGCGCCGCCGCGCTCGAACTGATGCAGCGTTTCGACGTGCGCGCGAGCGGTCCCGATGCGCTGTTCGGCGGGCTGTCGGGCGGCAATCAGCAAAAGGCCGTGCTCGCACGCGAACTGACGCTCGATCCGCTGATCTTTCTGCTCGCCGCGCAACCGACGCGCGGTCTCGATGTCGGCGCGGTCGCCGCCGTGTATTCGCACATCCGCGCGGCGCGCGATCGCGGCGTGGGCGTGCTGCTTATTTCCTCCGAACTCGACGAGCTGATGAGCGTCGCCGATCGCATCGTCGTGCTGTATCGCGGCCGCATCATGGGCACGTGCACGCCCGATGCGAGCAATCGCGGACGCATCGGCGCGTGGATGGCGGGCGCGGGAGAGACTGCATGAATCCGCACATGAAGTTGCAAACGCCGCTCGCGTCCGCGCACGGTACGCAAAGCTGGCGCGCGCGCTGGCCGCACGTGCGCGTCGCATGCGTGATCGCGGCGGCCGTCGCGTTCGCGATGCTCGCCGCGCTCGCGTTGATCGCGCTGATGCACGTTTCCATCGCCGACGCGCTCGCCGCCTTCGCCGATGGCGCGTGGGGCTCGCCCTATGCGATCGGTGCGTCGATCAATCGCAGTCTCGCGTTCGCGCTCGTCGGCACGGGCTTCGTCATCGCGAACCGCGCGAAGCTCACGAACGTCGGCGGAGAAGGGCAACTCGCGATCGGCGGCATCGTCGCGACCGCGATGAGTCTCTACGGCGGTTGCGCGCATCTGCCCTTCGGTCTGTCGTTCGTCGTGCCGATGCTGTGCGCGGCTGCGGCGGGCGCGGTGTGGGGCGGCGTGCCCGGCGTGCTGAAGGCGAAGGCCGGCACCAACGAAGTCATCAGCACGTTGCTGCTCTCGTTCATCGCGGTATGGCTGCTCTACTGGTGCGTGCAGAGCGAAGCGCTGCTGCGCCAGCCGATGACGAACGGCGCCACCTTGCCCGAATCGCTCGAAATCCCCGATCCGACCAAGCTGCCCGCGATCCTCGCCGCGAGCGGCATGAACCTGAACATCGGCTTGCCGGTGACGATCGTGCTCGCCGTCGCATCCGCGATCCTGCTCGCGCGCACGCGCTTCGGTCTCGCGCTGCGCGCCGCCGGGCTCAACGCCATCGCGGCGAAACGCGCGGGCTTGCCGATCACGTCATCGCTGGTCGGCGCGCTCGCGCTCGCGGGCGCGTTCAGCGGACTCGCCGGCGCGCTGATGCTGCAAGGCGATCAATACTCGCTCAAGGCGGGTTTTTCGTCGGGCTATGGTTTCGACGGGCTCGTGGTCGGCCTGCTCGCGCGCGGATCGATTACCGGCGTGTTCGCCGCGGCGCTGCTGTTCGGCTTTCTGCGCTCGGGCGGCATCAACATGGAGATGGTCGCGCAGGTGCCTTCGGCGCTCGTGCTGATCGTGCAGGGCATCGTCACGATCGCGCTCGCGGGCGGCGCGTTGTGGCTCGACAAGGGAGAGGCACGCCGATGAATCTCGAACTTCTCGCGGTCTTCGCGGGCGCATCCATTCGTCTCTCCGCACCGATGATGCTCGCCGCAACCGGCGAACTCGTGAGCGAGCGCGCGGGCGTGCTCAACATGAGCGTCGAAGGCATGATGCTCACCGGCGCGTTCCTCGGCGCGACGTTTTCCTGGCTCACCGGCAATCCGTCGATCGGCCTCTTGTGCGGCATGCTCGGCGTGATTCCGCTCGCGCTGCTGCAGGCATTCCTGAGCGTGACCTTGCGCGCGAACCAGATCGTGACGGGCATCGGCATCAACATTCTCGCG
This sequence comes from Caballeronia sp. LZ029, assembly GCF_031451275.1. Taxonomy (NCBI): domain Bacteria; kingdom Pseudomonadati; phylum Pseudomonadota; class Betaproteobacteria; order Burkholderiales; family Burkholderiaceae; genus Caballeronia; species Caballeronia sp. LZ029. The sequence goes on along the minus strand of NZ_JARUXO010000003.1, from coordinate 1,338,772 downwards.
CTCGGCGGCACGACGCTCGCTTATCGCGAGATTTTCGGTGAACGGTCGAGCGCCGCGATTCCGGGACTCGCGCACTGGTCGCCGCCGGTGCTCGGAAGATTGCCGCTGATCGGCGAACCCGTGTTCGGGCAAGTCTGGTTGTTGTATGCGGGGCTCGCGGTGCTGCTCGGGACTTCGGTCGTCATGCGCCGCACGGCGCTCGGCGTCGCGCTGCATGCAACGGGCGTCGCGCCGCGCGCGGTCGATCAGTCGGGCCTGCCTGTCGCGCGCATCCGTTACGGCGCGGTGCTGTTCTCCGGCGTGATGTCGGCGGCGGCGGGATGCTTCATCTCTATCGGCGATATTCACACGTTCACCGAAGGCATGACCAACGGCACCGGTTATCTCGCGATCGCGGCGATCATCTTCGGCAACTGGAAGATCGGCCGCACAGCGCTCGCGTGCCTGCTGTTCGGCGCGGCCACCGCCATGCAGTTTCAGTTGCCGATGTTCGGCCTGCACGTGCCGACGGCGCTGCTCATCATGCTGCCGTACCTGCTCGCGCTGATCGCGGTAGCGGGGCTGATCGGCCGGCAGACCGCGCCGCCCGCGCTCACGCAGCCGTTCAAACGCTAGCTGCGGCGGCGCGACGGAGTACCATCGTGTTTCGTCGCGCCGTGTTCAACTCATCGATCGAATTCATGCCACGTACCGCTGTTCCCGCGAAGAACAAGAAAGACGAGCCCACACGCCGCCAGCAGCTCGCCGCCAAAACGCGCGAGCGCATCTTCAGGATCGCCATCAGGGAGTTCGCCGACAAGGGCTTCAGCGGCGCGCGCGTCGAGACTATCGCGAGCCGCGCGAAGGTGAACATCCGCATGATCTATCACTACTTCGGCGGCAAGGAAGCGCTGTATGTCGAAGTGCTCGAACATGTGCTCGCGCGGTTGCGCGAAGCGGAACTCGCGGTGACGCTCGACGTGCGCAGCGTCGATCCCGCGAGCGGCATTCTGCAACTCTACGATTTCACCGAAGGCCATTTCGCCGCGCATCCGGAGTTGCTGTGCCTGCTGTCGTGGGAGAACCTGAATCGCGCACGTTTCCTGAAGCGCTCGAAAGTGATTCAGGCGATGTCATCGCCCGTGCTCGACAAGCTGCGCACGCTCATCCGGCGCGGCGAAACCGCGGGCACCTTGCGTCGCGGCATCGATCCGCTGCATCTGTATGTGACGCTCGTGAGCCTCGCTTATTTTCACAAGTCGAACGCGTACACGATCTCGCGGATGTTCGATACCGACATGCTCGCGCCTTCATGGCAGGCCGCGCACAAGTCGCAGGCGCATGAACTGGTGCGCGCGTTTCTTGCCGGAGAGCGGGTGCTCGAACTGACGTAGGCGCTTCAATCGACGAGCTTTCGGCGCCTGGCAATCGATCTCACGATCAACAGGCCGCCGACCATCACCGCAAGCGACATCAGCGTCGTCACCGTGCCGAGCGCGTAGATGACGGGCGTCGTCACCGATGTCGTCAAGCCCTGCAACTCGAGCGGCAGCGTGTTCTGATCGCCTATCGCCTGCGAGGTTCGCGCGATCTCATCCCACGAGAGCGTGAAGCCGAACATGCCGACGCCGATCACGGAAGGCCCGATGATCGGCAGCACCACATGTTTGAACGACTGCCACGGCGAAGCGCCGAGATCGCGCGCCGCTTCCTCGTACGCCGGATTGAATCGGTTGAACACGGCGAACATCACGAGCAGGCCGAACGGCAGCGTCCACGTGAGATGCGCGCCGAGCGCCGAGGTGAAGAGGCCCATCGACGTGGTCCAGCCATCCGCGAACGACTGGAAGCCCCATTCGTTCGCCAGATACTTGATGAGCGTATCGAGCAGGCGAAACGTGAGGCCGATACCGAGCGACACGATGATCGACGGCATGATGAGGCTCGCCACGGAAACATAGAACACGGCGGTATCGCCGCGAAAGCGCCGCCTGAACGCAAGGCCCGCGCTCAGTGAGAACAGCACGGTCAGCACCGTCACCGCGAGCGCGAGCTTCACCGAGCGTCCGAACGCGGCCCAGATGTCAATATCGCCGACGCCGTCGCGCAACCCGGCGAACCAGTGCAGCGAGACGCCGCGCATCGGGAAGGTGAGACCGCCTTCCGGGCCCTGAAAGGAGAGAATGAAGATCGTGATGACCGGCCCGTACAGGAACAGCACGAATAGCCCGAAGAGGAGCGCGAGCCAGTAGAAGCTCGCGGGCCGATGTTCCCGATGCGCGATTGCACCCGCCATGTCACAACTCCTTTCTGATATCGACGACGCGTGTGAGCGCCCATACGATCATCAGCACGACGGCGAGCAGGATGATCGCGTTGGCCGCCGCGGCGGGAAACTGCAGATAGCCGGTCTGCACCTGGATGATCTTGCCCACAGAGGCGATTTGCTGTCCGCCCATCACGCCGACGGTGAGGAAGTCGCCCATCACGATCGTGACGACGAAGATCGAGCCGATCACGATGCCCGTCTTCGAGAGCGGCAACACCACGTCGCGGATCACCTGCCAGCCGCTTGCGCCGGCGTCGCGCGCCGCTTCGAGCAAAGCACGATCGATGCGCATCATCGCGTTGAAGATCGGCACGATCATGAAGAACGTGTAGAGATGCACGAACGCGAGCACGACCGAGAAGTTCGAGTACAGCAGCCAATCGATGGGCCGCTCGACGAGATGCGCCGATATCAGCGCCTGATTCACGAGACCGTTGCGCCCGAGAAGCGGAATCCACGAGATCATGCGGATCACGTTCGAGGTCCAGAACGGAATGGTGCAGACGAGGAACAGCACGGTCTGCATCGCGGTGGTGCGCACGTGAAAGGCGAGGGAGTACGCGATCGCGAAGCCGAGCACGAGCGTGACGGCCCACACGATCGCGCAGAACCTGAGTGTCGACCAGTACGTCTTGAAGGTCACGCAGACGTCCGTGAACGAACCGCAACCATCGAATATCGCCGCGTAGTTCTTCAGCGTGAAGGCGGGGATGATCTGATATTCGTTGAAGTCCCAGAAGCTCACGATCAGCGTGATCACGAGCGGCACGATGAAAAACAGCAGGAAGGTCAGCGTGAGCGGCGTCGCTTGCAGCCACGCGCTCACGCGCCGGTGACGCACCGGCGTCTGCTTTGCCTGCTGGAGATATTCGACCGAAGCCATCGTGAGCGGCGCTCCCTTATGCGGCGATGAACTCGTTCCATTTCTGGACCATGTAGATGTTCTCGTCCATCACCGCGTTCCAGCAGGCGATCGCGCCCATGCGCTGCGTGTACGAGCCGCCGTCGCGCACGGTGCCAGCCTTTTCCAGCAACTGGCCGTCGGGCGCCTTGATGTCCTGCGCGGCGGGCTTGCCTTCCATCCAGTAGTCCCACTCGTAGGCCTGCATGTGCGACTTGGCCGTTTCGGTCACGCCGGGGTAATAACCCTGGCGCATCAGATACGCGCCCGCCCAGCCGTCCTGGAACCAGTTGACGAATTCATACGCGGCATCGAGTTTCCTGCCCTGCAGCGAGCGCGGAAAGCCGAAGCCCGAGGCCCACGAGCGATAGCCTTCCTTGAGCGGCTGGAACTTGCACGCGATGCCCATTGTGCGAACCTTGGTGACGGCGGGCGACCACATCGACTGGATCACCACTTCGCCCGAGGCCATCAGGTTCACGCTCTCGTTGAAGTCGCGCCAGAACGCGCGGAACTGTCCGGCGCGCTTCGCTTCGATCAGCACCTTGATGGTCTGGTCGATCTCCGCCTTCGTCATGTTGCCCTTATCGCCGTACTTGACATGACCCGTCGCCTCGATCGCCATGGCCGCATCCATGATGCCGATGGCCGGAATGTTGAGCAGCGCCGCCTTGCCCTTGAATTGCGGATCGAGCAGGTCGGCCCATGTCGTCACGGGCCGCGAGATCAGGTCCGGGCGGATGCCGAGCGTGTCCGCGTTGTACGTCGTGGGGATGAGCGTCATCCATTCGGTGGGCGTCGCGCTGAACTCCGTCGAACGCGCGCCCTTGAGGAACATCACCTTCTTCGGCGCGGTGCCCTGATCGCCGATCTTCCTGCCGTTCACCTCGCCCTTGGTCAATACGGGCGTGATCTTGTCCGCGAGCTTGATGCGCTTCGCATCCATGCCCGCGAGCGTGCCGGCGGGAATCAGCTTCTTGAGCGAGAAGTATTCGGTATCGACGATATCGAACGAATTGGGCTGCGTGATGATGCGCTTGGTCACATCGTCGGTGGTGACGGGAATGTATTGAATCTCGATGCCCGTATCTTCCTTGAACTTCTTCGCGATCTCCGCGCTCTGGTTCACCGCGGTGCCGAGATAGCGCAGCGTGATCTTCTCCTGCGCGTGCACATACGGAAACCCGGCGATGCCCGCCGCCGCCACCGCGCCCTTGATGAAAGTGCGGCGTGAAATGCCTGCGTTCGTGGTGTCTGCTTCGCGTGCGTTGGCTTGTTCGTCGTTCATGGACTCTCCTCGATTTTGAAGTTGTGATTGCCTGATCTCACGCGGCGAGCGGATGCGCGTTCTGCTCGTCCCACCACACCGTCACGCGCGCGCCGGGGCCGGCGCGTTGCGCGTCGTAGTCGGCGTCGCTGATCATCGAGACGAGCTCGGGGGAGCCGTCGAGCGGATCGAGCGTCATGCGCAGATGCGTGCCCTGATACTCGGCTTCGCGCACCGTGCACGCGAGTCCGCCGATGCGCAGAAGACCGCTGTCGCCCGCGCTCGTGCCGGGCGCGACGCCCTGCGGCGCGATGCGCAGATGATCTGCGCGCACCGTGAAGAGCCGTCCGTTCGAGCCGAGCACGTTATGACCGCCCAGAAAGCGCGCGACGAATTCCGTGCGCGGCCGGTTGAATACGTCGAAGGGCGTGCCGCTCTGCTCGATATGACCGTGACTCATCACGACGACGAGATCGGCGAGCGCCATCGCTTCCTCCTGCGAATGCGTGACGTGCACGAAGGTGATGCCGAGTTCCTTCTGCCAGCGCTTGAGTTCGGCGCGCATCTGCACGCGCAGAAACGGATCGAGCGCGGAGAGCGGCTCGTCGAGCAGCAGGCAACGCGGCTCGTTGAGAAGGGCGCGTGCAAGCGCAACGCGCTGCTGCTGTCCGCCCGAAAGCTGCGCGGGCTTGCGGTTCGCATAGGCCGACATCGCGACGAGGTCCAGCAGTTCGCCCGCGCGCTTCCTGCGCGCATCCTTCGCGACGCCGCGCACCTTGAGGCTGAACGCGACGTTGTCGAGCGCCGAGAGATGCGGGAAGAGCGCGTAGCTCTGAAACACCATCGCCGTGCCGCGCGCGACCGGCTGCTCGCGCGTGACATTGCGCCCGCCGATCAGCACATCGCCTTCGGACACCCACTCGTGGCCCGCGATCATGCGCAGCGTCGATGTCTTGCCGCAACCGGACGGCCCGAGCAGACAGCAATACGCGCCGCCGGGAATGCGCAGGTCGATGGCGTCGACGGCGAGCGCATCGCCATAGCGCTTCGAAACATGCACGAGCTCGATATCGGCCGGGCTCGCGCGAACCACCGTGGATGCCGGTTGAACCATGAAGGCTTGTCCTGTTGAAGACGCTGATTGAATACAGCGGGCAAGCCATTGCAAGACATATGCCATTCGTGCGCGGGCGTGCGGTCGAGTCGCGCGACCGGAACGCTGCCGCATACGCTGACAGCAGGCGTCGACGAATTGGCGCGCATATTGCACACGATCGCGGACCCCGATCGTCAGCATTTCTGGACACCTGACGTGTGCGATCGAGGTGCGGATCACGTCCGCTATGGGGCATGACCTAACCAAACCGGTTCATCACATTCGACAATGAACGACTTCGCTCCGTTGAAGACGCATGGACGCTTCGACTATCGGCCGATCCACGAAAGCGATGGTTATCGCTGGCCGAACGGCGCGGGCCTCGCGGTCTATCTCGGCTTCAACCTCGAACACTTCGCGTTCGGCGAGGGGCTGGGCGCGGCGCTCGGGCCGTTGTCGCCGCAGCCCGATGTGCTCAACTACAGTTGGCGCGAGTACGGCAATCGCGTGGGCGCGTGGCGCTGCATCGAACTGTTCGATGCACTCGATTTGCCCGCGGGCACGCTCATCAATACGTCGCTCTATGATCACTGTCCCGCGCTCGTCGAAGCATGCGCCGCGCGTGGCGACGAACTCATCGCGCACGGTCACACGAACGCGCAGCGTCAAAGCGATCTCGACGAAGACGGCGAACGCGCGCTGCTCGCGCACTGCCGCGCGCGCATCCTCGAATGTTCGGGCGCAGCGCCTTCGGGATGGCTCTCGCCGTGGATCTCCGAATCGCATCGCACGCCGGACCTGCTCGCCGAGACGGGCTTTCGCTACACGCTCAACTGGTGTCACGACGACCGGCCCGTGCGCATGAACACGCGCGGCGGCCCGCTCTGGTCGATTCCCTATCCGCAGGAGCTGAACGACCTGCCGATGATCATGGTGCGCCACATGGACATGCGCGATTTCGCGGACATGATCATCGATCAGTTCGACGAGATGCTCGAACAGACGCTGCGCGCGCGCACGCCGCAGGCGCTCGTGATGGGCATCGCGCTGCATCCGTATATCGTCGGGCAGCCGTACCGGTTGCGGCATTTGCGGCGTGCGCTCGCGCATATCGCGGCGGCGCGCGAGGACATCTGGCTCGCGACGCCCGGCGCGATAGCGCGTCATGCCGAAGAAGCCGTGCCCGTGCCGGCGCAGGCCGCATGAAGAGCGGCAAGGAGAGCGCGGACGCGCGCGTCTATCGGTCGATCTTCGAAGGCGTGCTCAATCGCAGGCTCGCGCCCGGCACGAAGCTGCCCGAGCCCGAGCTATGCGCGCTGTTCGGCGTGGGCCGCGCGGCGGTGCGGCGCGCGCTGGAAAAGCTCGCGTACGACGGCATCGTCGTGCTGCGTCCGAACAAGGGCGCGGTGATCGCGCAGCCGACCCGCGAGGAGACGCGGGCGATTTTCGAGGCGCGGCGCTCGGTCGAGCGTGCGCTCGTCGAACTCGCGGCGGAGCGCGCGAGCGCCGCCGATATCGCCGCGTTGCGCGGACAGCTCGACGAGGAACACGAGGCGATGCATCGCTTCGATCAGCCATCGTGGGCGCGGCTTGCGAGCGCGTTTCATCTGCGTATCGCGGCGCTCGCGGGCAATGCGATCCTCGAACACTATCTCAGCGAACTGATCTCGCGCTGCTCGTTGATCGTCGGCGCTTACGAGCCGGCCGGCAACGCGCCGTGCGAGCACGACGAGCACACCGCCATCCTCGATTGCCTCGAAGCGCGCGATGCCGCGGGCGCGATCGCGCACATGACGGCGCATCTGCGCAGCCTGGAGGCGCGCATCGAGACATCGCGCATGCCGGGTGCGAACGGGCTCGCGCATCTGCTCGGCATCGATCCCGCGCAACGAACCGCAGTGGAGTGACATGGAAATCGATTTCGAAGCGATTACCGAGTATCAGCGTTACAAGCTGATGGCGAGTCTCATCGTGCCGCGCCCGATCGCGCTCGTCACCACGCTCGGCGCGGACGGCACCGTGAATGCCGCGCCGTTCTCGATGTTCAATATGCTGGGCGAAGAGCCGCCCATCGTCATGATCAGCATCAACCGGCTGGCGGACGGCACGTTGAAGGACACCGCGGTGAATGTTCCGCGCGAAAAGGAGTTCGTCGTGCATCTCGCCGATGAAGCCATCGCGCAGCAGATGCATCGCTGCGGCGAACGCTTCGCCGCGGATGTCTCGGAGCTCGAACAGGTTGGTTTGAGCGCGCTTGCCTCGACGCGCGTGAAGCCGCCGCGCATCGCCGAGGCGCCCGTCGCGTTCGAGTGCGCGTTATGGGAGACGCTCGAAACGGCGAGCCGCCACATCTTCATCGGCCGCGTGCTGATGCTGCATGCGCGTGACGAACTCATCGATATCGATACTTGGCGCGTGCGCCTGGAGCATTACTTTCCGGTAGGCCGCTTCGGCGCGAGCGACTATGTGACGACGCGTGACCGCTTTCAGATGTGATGACGGCCGTTCGCGAGCAGAGTCAGCCCTCGCCGTCCTTCATCGTGCTCGCAACGTACTCGTATTCTTCGGTATTGATATGAGTCAGGCGGTATTCGACCGGCATCTGATTGAACGAATATGCGACGCGTTCGACCTCCAGAACCGGACTGGCAACGTCTATCTTCAGTAGTTCGCTTTCGAGCTCGCTCGCGCGCGCGATGCGCAGGCGCTCGTCCGTGCCGGTCACGTTGATGCCGAAAGCGTCCTGATAGAAGTTGTACAGCGTATCCGTCCGGTCGCGCAGCATGGTCTCGGTGAGATCGGGGAATTTTGCCTCGGGGAGCATGACCGTGTCGATGAGCACGACCTTGCCGTGCAAGGACAGCGCATTCGTAAACACGAACAGCCGTGCGCCGCTCTCGATGCCGAGTTTGGCCGCAATGAGCGCCGACGCCTTCGCCTTCTTGAAGTTGACGAGCGTGACCGCGGGATAGGTGCGCTCGCCGTCGCGCCGTACGACGCGAAAAAATCGGAAGAAGTGGCGATCCCGCCGATGCTGGGCGACGAAGGTGCCGAGCCCCTGGTGACGGATCAGGATCTTTTCCGCGCACAGCTCGTCGATCGCCTTGCGCAACGTGCCTATCGACACGCCGAAACGTTCGGCCAGACGCTTCTCCGACGGAATCACCTCGCCGCCTTTCCATTCCCGCGCCGTCAAGGCGGCCAGCATCGCTTCCTTCACTTCCTTGTACCGCGTGCCACCGGGACTGGTTGGCATGACCGTGACTGTGCTCATCACGTCTCCCTGGCTTGATTGTTCCATGACGCCGATTGTACCGTTCCTCGCGAGACATTCAACACATATAGATGAGCTAGTTGACATGTATGAGATGTGGGCCTACTATGCACTCAACGGACGGCGCCAAGTGAACTGGCCTCCGATTCATCAACCTGGAGGAGCAAATGAACCAAGCAGCAGCGGGAGCAAGCAGTGCGGCAAAGGGAGAGGCGGGCGAGCGCAAGACGATTCATATCGTGCTGCACGAGGCGAAGGACACGGTGGGCGTCGCTGTGATCGAGGGCATCAAGGCGGGTTCGCAGTTGAACGCGTGGATCATGGACGAGGACGAGATCGTCACGGTGAACGCGAAGCAGGACATTCCCATCGGCCACAAGGTGGCGCTGAAGGACATGAAAGTGGGCGATACGGTGTTCAAGTACGGCGTGGATATCGGCAAGGTGGTCGCGCCCATCACGGCGGGCGAGCACGCGCACGTGCACAACATCAAGACGAAGCGCTGGTAATCAGCAGACACGCAGCCAGGCTTTTTCCACCCCATATCGAGAGAGACATCATGAGCGTGATTCAACTGGACACTACCTTCCGTGGCTATCGCCGTGAAAACGGCCGCGTCGGCGTGCGCAACCACGTCATCATCCTGCCGGTGGACGATCTGTCCAATGCCGCGGCACTGGCCGTGGAGTCGGCGATCAAAGGCACGATGGCCGTTCCGCATCCGTATGGCCGCCTGCAATTCGGCGCCGACCTGGACCTGCACTTCCGCACGCTGATCGGCGCGGGCAGCAATCCGAACGTCGCGGCGGTGATCGTGATCGGCATCGAGGAAGGCTGGACCAAGCGCGTGGTCGACGGCATCGCCAAATCGGGCAAGCCGGTGATGGGCTTCGGCATCGAACTGCATGGCGACCATGACACGATCATGCGTGCATCGAAGGCCGCGAAGGAAATGGTGCAGTACGCGACCGCGCTCGAACGCGAGGAATGCCCGATCAGCGAGCTGTGGGTGTCGACCAAATGCGGCGAATCGGACACGACCTCGGGCTGCGGCGCGAATCCGACCGTCGGCAATGCGTTCGACAAGCTCTACGGCCTCGGCAATACGCTCGTGTTCGGCGAGACGTCGGAGTTGACGGGCGGCGAGCAGATCGTCGCTGCACGCTGCGCGAACGACGGCGTGCGCGAGCGCTTCCAGTTCATGTTCGACCGCTATCAGGACATGATCAACCGCTGGAAAACCGACGACCTCTCCGAGTCGCAACCGACCAAGGGCAACATTGCGGGCGGCCTGACGACCATCGAAGAAAAGGCGCTGGGCAACATTCAGAAGATCGGCAAGAAGTGCATGGTCGATGGCGTGCTCGACAAGGCCGAGGAGCCGACGCATTCGGGTCTGTGGTTCATGGACTCGTCGTCGGCGGCGGCGGAAATGGTGACGCTGTGCGCGGCATCGGGCTTCGCGGTGCACTTCTTCCCGACGGGGCAAGGCAATGTGATCGGCAATGCAATCGTGCCGGTCATCAAGATTTGCGCGAATCCGCGCACGGTTCGCACGATGGGCGAGCACATCGACGTGGATGTGTCCGGCATCCTGCAACGCGAACAGAACCTCGATCAAAGCGGCGACAAGCTGCTCGAATGCATGCTCGCGACGGCCAACGGTCGCTGGACCGCCGCCGAAACGCTCGGCCATCGCGAGTTCGTGCTGACGCGTCTGTTCGAAAGCGCGTAAGCCCGCGACGACGCAGCTTCGTCGCCACGCAGAAGCAGACAACCAGCAGTCCCCGCCCGGTGCGCGCACCGGTTCGACAGCCATCACAGAGGCGGCGCGAACCGGGTTCGCGCGCCCGTCGTCACATCTTGCAGCAGCGAGTGGAGGAGACACCATCTTGCGCGTGCTCAAGCATCTCTATGTCCAGGTCCTGATCGGACTGGCAGCCGGCATTCTCGTCGGCTACTTCGCGCCCAGCCTCGGCGTGCAATTCAAGCCTCTCGGCGATACCTTCATCCGTCTGATCAAGATGCTGATCACGCTCCTGATCTTCTGCACGGTATCCGTGGGCATCGCGCGCATGGAAAGCCTCAAGCAGGTAGGGCGCGTTGGCTTCAAGACGATCCTGTACTTCGAAGTCGTCACGACGATCGCGCTCGTCATCGGACTCGTCGTCGCAAATGTCGTGCATCCGGGCGCGGGCCTCGACATCGATCCGAAGACGCTCGATCCCGGCGCGGTCTCGCATTTCGTCACCGAGGTGCATTCGGCGGAACACAGGAGCCTGCTCGAAGAACTCGTGCCGAACTCGGTGGTCGGCGCGTTCGCGCGTGGCGATCTGCTGCAGGTGTTGCTCTTTTCGGTTCTGTTCGGCGTCGCGTTGTCGCTGATGTCCGAGCGCAGCAAGTTCCTCTCGCAGTGCATCGAACAACTCGGCGACGCCTTGATGCGCATCGTCGAAATGATCATGCGGCTCGCGCCGCTCGGCGCATTCGGCGCGATCGCGTTCACGGTTGGAAAGTACGGCATCGGCACCTTGCAGCAACTCGGCCTGCTGATTCTCTGCTTCTATGTGACCAGCATTCTGTTCGTCGTGCTCGTGCTGGGCACCGCGTGCCGTTGGGCGGGCGTGAGTCTGTGGTCTCTGCTGCGTTATCTGCGCGAGGAGTTGCTGATCGTGCTCGGCACATCGACGACGGAGTCCGTGCTGCCGCGTCTGATGGAGAAGCTCGAACGGCTCGGCTGCCCGAAGTCGGTCGTGGGTCTCGTACTGCCGACCGGGTACTCGTTCAATCTCGACGGCGCGGCCATCTATCTGACGATGACCTCGCTCTTCATCGCGCAGGCGACCAACACGCATCTCACGCTGATGCAGCAACTCGGCCTGCTCGCGATCCTGCTGCTCACGTCGAAGGGCGGCGCCGGCGTGGCGGGCGCGGCGCTGGTCGCGCTGACGGCCACGCTGTCCTCGCACAACATCATTCCGGTGGCGGGCATCACGCTGATCATCGGTATCGACCGCGTGCTCAACGAGATCCGCGCGCTTGTCAACATGATCGGCAATGCAGTGGCGACGCTGGTGGTCGCGCGCTGGGAGGGCGTGTTCGATGTCGAGGCAGCGCGTGCCATACTCGCCGATCCGCGCGCTGCCCTCGAAGAGGACGCGCGCATGTTGATCGAACCCGCGCAGGACATGCAGAAATGACCGCATCCGAAAACATCGCCATCACGCCCGCCGCGCTGCACGCGCTGGCGCGCCTCGCCCTGGTCGAAGCGGGCGCCACCGAAGCCACTGCCGAAGCCACCGCGAAGGCGCTCGTCTATGCCGATGCGCGCGGCCTCTCGTCACACGGCGTCGCGCGCCTGCCGATGTATCTCGCGCAACTGCGCAACGGCCGCGTCGATGCGGCGGCGGTGCCCGGCATCGTGCGCGACAAGGGCGCGGCGTTTCTCGTCGATGCCGCCGATGGCCTCGCGTTCGACGCCTGCGCGCTCGCGATCTCGACCGGCATCGAACGGGCGCGCACGTTCGGCACCGCGGCGGCGAGCGTGACGCGCAGTCATCACTTCGGCGCGGGTGCGTACCATCTCGAAGCGGTCGGCCGCGCGGGGCTCGTCGGCCTTGCATTCAGCAATGCGCCGGGTTCGATGCCCGTGTGGGGCGGCAAGCATCCTTTGCTCGGCACCAATCCGATTGCCGCCGTGTTTCCGCGCGCAAAGGCCGAGCCGTTGATGATCGACCTGTCGCTGTCGCAGGTGGCGCGCGGCAAGATCATGGTCGCGGCGCGCGACGGCAAGCCCATTCCGCAAGGCTGGGCGACGACCATCGACGGCGAGCCGACCACCGATGCCCACGCCGCGCTCGGCGGCATGATGCTGCCCTTCGGCGGTGCGAAGGGGGCGGTGCTGGCGCTCATGGTCGAACTGCTCGCGGCGGCGCTTTCCGGCGCGCAATTCGGCTCGGAAGCCGGTTCGTTTCTGACAGAAGAAGGGCCGCGTTCGCGCGTCGGGCATCTGTTCTGGCTGCTCGACCCCGATGCGCTCGCGGGCTCGCGCGTCTATCAGCAACGCATCGAGACGCTCATCGAACTGATGCTCGTGGATGACGACGTGCGCCTGCCCGGCTATCGACGCCACGAGATCGCGGCGGCGAGCGAGAGCACGGGCATCGTGCTGAATCGCAAGCTGTTCGAGCAGCTTCGCGCGCTCGCGAACGACAGCGCCGACGCGCATTGACGCGAGCCGGCACGCGCATTCATCACGACGACACCGACAGGAACAGAACCCCGCATCCGGCTTCATCCCACAGCGATACAAATGCAGGCGTCGGCAGGACGCCCGGAGACAAGCATGCGAAAGATCTTTCGTCAGATTTACGTGCAGGTTCTCATCGCAATCGTAGCCGGCGCGTTGCTCGGCCATTACTTTCCCAATGCCGGGCAAAGCGTCGCGCCGCTCAGCACGGCGTTCATCAAGCTCGTGAAGATGGTGACCGCGCCGCTCATCTTCGTGACGATCGTGCTCGGCGCGAAAGAGATGGGCGGGGCGGGTGCGCTCGGGCGTATCGGCGGCAAGTCGATCATCCTGTTCGAACTGACGACGACCATCGCCTTGCTGATCGGACTGTGGGCGGTCAACACCATCCAGCCCGGCGTGGGGATGAACCTCACGCCCAGTTCGATCGATGCGAGCGTGCTGAACGGCTACGAGCGATCGCTGCATGCTTCTTCCGGCGGCGTGATGGGATTTCTGCTCGGCATCATTCCCGATAGCGCGGTGTCGGCCTTCGCGAACGCGGACATGCTTCAGGTCGTGCTGTTCTCGACGCTCTTCGCGATCGGCCTGTCGCATTCGGGCAAGACAGGGGAGACGGCCTACAAGTTCTTCGAAGGCGTGGGCAGCGCGCTGTTCGGCATCGTGCGTATCGTGATGCGGCTCGCGCCCATCGGTGCATTCGGTGCGATGGCGTATGCGGTCGGCAAGTTCGGCTTCGGCACGATGAACTCGCTGTTCATGCTGCTCGTCACGGTGTATGCGGCGACGCTCGCGTATATCGTGCTGATACTCGGCGGCATCTGCCTGATGTGTGACGTGAGCTTGTGGCGTCTGCTCAAATACATTCGTGGCGAGATCCTGCTGGTGATCGCCACCGTGTCGTCCGAAGCCGCATTTCCGCAACTCGTGAAGAAACTCGAAGCGCTTGGATGTCCGACCGGCGTGGTCGGTATCGTCATGCCGATGGGCTACACGTTCAATCTCGCGGGGACGTGCGTTGCGCAGGTCATTTGCGCGGTGTTCATCGCGCAGGCGTTCGGCATTCAGTTGTCGGTCGCGGAACAGGCGGTGCTCGTCGGCATTTCGATGCTGACCTCGCGAGGCATGGCGGGTGTCGCCGGCGCGAGCTTCATCTGCCTGCTCGCGACGCTCGCCGCGTTCAAGCATATTCCCATCGAGGGCGCGGCCATCGTGCTGGGCGTCGATCGTTTCATCGCCGAAATCCGCGCAACGACGAACATGATCGGCAATGCGGTTGCCACCGTGGCGGTCGCGCACTGGGAGCGTCAGCGTGACGACGTGTGCATGCGGGAAACGCTCGGGATGCCTCCGAAGGCTGTGACCCGCTGAACGAGCGCTCAAACGGGCGCGGGGCCGCTGGTTCCGCGCACGACGAGTTCGATCGGCAGACATACATCCGCGGGAGCGCGCTGCGTGGTCAGCCAGTCGAGCAATGTAAGCGCCGCGCGCTGCCCGAGTTCATAGGTCGGCAGTAATACGGTCGTGAGCCCGGGCGTGATCTGCGACGAGATGGGCAGGTTGTCGCAACCGACGATCGACAGCTCGTCCGGAATCTTTATGTTGAGCGATTGCGCTTCGAACAGCGCACCGAGCGCGAGAACGTCGTTGCCGCAGAACACGGCAGTGGGGCGAGGGCGCAGTTGCATCAGATGCTTGAGTCCGGTACGGCCGCCGTCGAAGCCGAAAGGCTGCTCGATCACGTTCGCTTCGGGCAGTCGTATGCCTGCATCGGCGAGCGCGCTGCGAAAGCCATCGACCCGATGACGCGCGCGATCGTTCTGACGCATCATCCCCGAGATCATGCCGAAGGTCCGATGACCGAGAGCGAGCAGATGCTCGGCCGCGAGCTTTCCGATCAACCTGTTGTCGAAACCGATGAGCGGTGCTGTCGTCGTCAAAATCTCGCTTGCGGCGGCGGCATTGGTCCATGTGATGAGCACTGGAATCCGGCTGGCTCGCATCATTTCCCATGTTTCATGCGCGTGCTCCGCGCCAACGAGCACGAGCGCATCCACCGCGCGTTCGAGCAGCGCACGCGCCGCCTCCGTCTCGGCCGCAAGGCTGTATTCGTGCGCGGAGATCAGCAACTGGTAGCCCGCGTTCGAGAGCGTGCTCTGAAGGCCCTGAACGGCGCGCGCAAAGATGGCGTTGTCGAGCGTCGGGACGATAGCGCCGACCATGCGGGCGCGCCCTGACGCCAGCGCCCGCGCGGCGCCGTCCGGAACATAGCCCAGGCGCGCAATCGCTTGCAGAATGCGCTCGCGCGTGTTGCTTTTCACCATGTCCGGATTCGAAAGCGCCCGCGACACCGTTGCTGTCGATACGCCCGCCAGTGCTGCCACATCGGACAGTCGCGGTCGGTCTACGGTACTCGTTTCAGTTGCGTCGTTCATCGTCATTCTGCTTGGTCAGGCTCTGCGTCAGCATCCCACCGACGTGACGCGAGGCTTATAGGTGTCAATACTGATTCAAAGTGAAACTGCTTCTTTTATTATAGATGCAAGCGCTTGCATTTACATGCGAGCGATCAGATCGCCGGAGCCCTAGCCGGCTTATTTTTCCCCTCGAAATGCAAGCGCTTGCATTAGGCGCAACCGAAGATCTTCCACATCAGGAGCGGACCATGACGGTTTTTTATCTGAAGAAGGCCACCAAAACCCCGGAGACCGAAACTGCCACGGCGCAGCGCGTCGTCACGGAGATGCTTGCTGAAATCGAAGCCAACGGCGAAGCGGCCGTGCGGGCGTACGCGAAGAAGCTCGATCACTGGGACGGCGACATCATCGTGCCGCGCGAGGAGATCGAGCGGCGCGCGCGCGAAGTACCGCAGCATATCCGCGATGACATCGATTTCGCCGTGAAGCAGGTTCACGACTTCGCCGTCGCACAGCGTCGCTCGATCGAAGATTTCTCCGTGGAACTGCATCCGGGCGTGACGGCGGGCCAGCGTGTCATCCCGGTCAATGTGGTCGGCTGCTACGCGCCGGCGGGTCGTTATGCCCATATCGCTTCGGCTTATATGGGCGTCGCGACCGCCAAGGCAGCGGGCGTGAAGACCGTGATCGCGTGCTCGAGCCCGTTCCGCGGCGGCGGCATTCATCCTTACGTGCTCTATGGCTTCAAGGCGGCGGGCGCCGATGTGGTGATGACGCTCGGCGGCGTTCAGGCGATCGCTTCGATGGCATACGGGCTGTTCACGGGCAAGCCTGCCGATGTGGTCGTCGGGCCTGGCAACAAGTTCGTCGCGGAAGCGAAGCGCACTCTGTTCGGCAAGGTGGGCATCGATGTATTCGCGGGTCCGTCGGAAGTCGCGGTCATTGCCGACGACACCGCCGATCCGGCAATCGTCGCAAGCGATCTCGTGGGGCAAGCCGAACACGGACATGAATCGCCTGCATGGCTGTTCACGACATCGAAGGCGCTTGCTGCCGAAGTCATGGCGCTCGTGCCGCGCCTGATCGACGATCTGCCGCCGACCGCACGCGACGCAGCCGCGAGTGCGTGGCGCGACTACGGCGAAGTCATTGTCTGTGATACGCGTGAAGAAGTGGTCGAAGTGTCGGACCGTTATGCGTCGGAGCACCTCGAAGTACATTCGGCGGATCTCGAATGGTGGCTCGATAACCTGACGTGTTACGGCTCGCTGTTCCTTGGCGAGGAAACGACCGTCGCGTTCGGCGACAAGACCAGCGGCCCGAATCACGTCCTGCCGACCAAGGGCGCGGCGCGCTACTCGGGCGGCCTGTCCGTGCACAAGTTCGTCAAGACGCTCACCTGGCAGCGCATGACGCGCGACGCAGCGCGTCGTATCGGCGAAGTGACCGCGCGCATCTCGCGGCTCGAAGGCATGGAAGCGCATGCACGCACGGCGGACGATCGTCTGAAGAAGTACTTCCCGAACGAGCAGTTCGAAAAGGGCGACGCTGTGCAGGTTTGAGTCCCGAAACGCACTTACGATGGAGTGACGATGGAACTTGCCAGTATGTTCAGTCTTAAAGGACGCGTCGCGCTCGTGACCGGAGGAAATGCCGGCATTGGCCTCGCGATCGCGAGCGCGTTGGGACGTGCGGGTGCGCGCGTAGTGCTCGCGGCCCGACGCGAAGGCGCATTGCGCGACGCAACGGAAACCCTCGCGACCCAGGGCATCGAAGCGGGTTTCATCGCCGCCGACATAAGCTCGCCTCAGGCCGCGATCGGCTGCGCCGAAGAAGCGCTCGCGCAAAACGGGCGCATCGATATTCTCGTCAATGCCGCTGGCGTCAACTTGCGTCAGCCGTTCGCCGAGGTCACGCCCGAGACCTGGCAGACGCAACTGGCGCTTCATCTGGGCGCGCCATTCTTCCTCACTCAGAAACTCGCGCCGCTCATGCGAGCGCAGGGCTGGGGACGAATCATCAATATCGCGTCCTTGCAGTCGTATCGGGCGTTTGCAAACAGCGCGCCCTATGGCGCAGGCAAAGGCGGCGTGGTCCAGCTCACCCGCGCGATCGCGCAGGAGTGGGGCCGGCACGGGATCACGTGCAACGCCATCGGTCCTGGCTTTTTCCCTACAGCGCTCACCGCGTCCGTGTTCGCCGATGAAGCGCTCGCGAGCAAGCATGCCGAACAGACGTGCATCGGCCGTAACGGCAAACTGGAGGACATCGACGGCCTCGCCGTGTTTCTTGCAAGCGATGCATCCAGCTATATCAGTGGTCAAACAATCATGATCGACGGCGGATATACCGCACGTTGATTAACAATGGTGGAGACAACCATGTTGATACAGGACAGGCAAAGTCAGGGGCGGGGCCTTCCCGGAGCGCCCCCTGCCGCACAGGAAGCAATGCAAAGCCGAGCCGCGGCGGGTTCCGACAATCTCAGAGCGGTCACGATCTCCAGCGTGCTCGGTGCCGTCATCGAGTGGTACGACTTCTTCCTCTATGGTGTCGTTGCAGGACTCGTTTTGAATCGGCTGTATTTTCCGCAGGCGGACGCTGTCGTCTCGACCATGCTCGCGTATTCCACGTTTGCGCTTGGTTTCGTCGCAAGACCAATAGGCGGTGTGATTTTCGGCCATTTCGGCGACCGGCTCGGCCGAAAGAAAATGCTCATGCTCACGCTGCTTCTGATGGGCGGCGCAACAGTCATGATCGGCCTGATTCCGACCTACTCGTCCATCGGTATCGCAGCGCCGCTGCTTCTGTTGGTATGCCGCATCGTGCAAGGCATCGGGCTGGGTGGCGAGTGGGGCGGCGCAGTGCTGATGACATACGAATCCGCGCCCGTCGAGAAGCGCGGCTTCTATGCGAGCCTGCCGCAGATCGGGATGTCGCTCGGACTCGTGCTGGCATCGGGCGTGGTCGCCATCCTGTCCTACACACTCGACGATGCTCAATTCCTCGCATGGGGCTGGCGCTCGGCGTTCGTCGCAAGCGGCGTGCTCGTGATCCTCACTTTCTACATGCGAAAGCACGTGGCGGAGACTGACGATTTCAACAAGGCCAAGAAAACGAAGCACGATGCGCTGCCCATCATCGATGTGTTCCGCAAGTATCCGCGCACGGTACTCGCCTGTATGGGCGCGCGTGTCATCGATGGTGTGTTCTTCAATGTATTCGGCGTCTTTTCGATCCACTATCTCACCGAAACGCTGCACTTCCCGAGAATGACCGCGCTGCTCGGCGTCGTGTTCGGCGCGGCGGTGATGACGTTCTTCATTCCTTTCTGGGGCCGTGTGTCGGATAAGGTCGGACAGCCGCTCGTCTACGGCATGGGTGCATTGCTCGCGGGTCTTTCGGCTTATCCGGCGTTCATGCTGATGCAGAACGCCAGCCATTCCGCGTTGCCCGTGTGGATCGCGATCGTCATCCCGTTCGGCGTGTTTCATGCGGCGGTGTTCGGCACCATGTCGTCGTTGTTCTCCGAGGCTTTCGAACCCGATGTTCGCTATAGCGGTATTTCCTTCGTCTATCAGTTCGCCGGTGTATTCGCGGGAGGCTTGACGCCTGTAGCGGCGACATATCTCACTGGCCTTCAGTCCGGCAAGCCGTGGTATCTGTGCGCTTATGTGCTAGGTGCCGGGACGTTGAGCGCGCTGTGTTGCGCCTGGCTCGCACGCCACCGCAAATCCCCGCGATGCGAACGCATTCGCGCGCGCACATCGAATGCCACTCAACGTCTGGAGACTTTGTGATGCAAGCGCTCGTCTATACACAGCCTAACGAGATGCAATTGCTCGAACGCCCGGTACCAGTGGCGGAGGACGGCGAGGTCGTATTGAAGATCGATGCCGTCGGTATTTGCGGGTCCGACATGCATGCCTATCACGGCCATGATCCTCGCCGTAAGCCAGGCCTGGTTCTCGGCCATGAATTTGCAGGCACCATCGCGCAAAGCCGCGATGCCAAATGGAAGGAAGGCACGCGCGTGACGGGCAATCCGCTGATTACGTGCGGCACTTGCGAGTATTGCGTGCAAGGGCGGGATAACCTGTGCGCCAATCGCACGATGGTGGGCATGACGCGGCCGGGAGCCTTCGCCGAATACATGTCGATTCCGGCCGCCAGCCTCGTCGCCATTCCGCCGGAAATGCCGGCGCACGTCGCTGCCGCGACGGAGCCTGCGGCTACTGCACTGCATGCCGTGAATCTGACCATGCGTGCGTTGAGCCGGCCGATTCCGGAGTGCAGCGTTCTGATCATCGGAGGAGGGGCCATCGGACTGTTCTGTGCGCTACTGCTTCGATCGTATGGATGTCGCGACCTGACCGTCGCCGAGACGAACGCTGGCCGACGTGCATCGGTGGAGAACGAAGCGAAGTGCGGAACCTACAATCCGCTGGAGCAAGAGGCGGAGCCGAACCGCTTCGATTGCGTGATCGACGCGGTGGGGGCGAAAGCGACACGGAACAGCGCGCTCGTCGCGGTCAAACCGGGCGGCGTCATGATGCATATCGGCCTGCAAGACTGGGCGAGCGAGATCGATATGCGAAAGCTCACGCTCGCTGAAATCACGTTGCTGGGCACCTATACCTACACGATGGCCGACCTTCGAGCGACGGTCAGCGCGCTGCACGAAGGCGCGTTCGGTACGTTGACGTGGCTTGAGCAACGGCCGCTTTCGGAAGGCGCGCAAGCCTTTGCCGATCTCCACGCCGGGTTGGCGACGTCCAGCAAGGTCTTGCTCATTCCCGAATCGATCTGACCGGCCTGGCGTCTTTCGTTTAGCGCCTTCGCATCGCAAACCGATAGATCCGGGACTGTGCGCGCAGTCCCGGATCGAGGCTGCGCGGTTCATTTCACTTCGAAGTGAAAACAGCATTGCGGCTTCGTCACGGCCGCTATTCGCGCGTGAGCATCAGGTTCAGATTCTGAACTGCAGCGCCGGATGCGCCTTTGCCGAGATTGTCGAAGACCGCGGACAGCAGAACATGCCCGTGTTCCATGTTAGAAAATACGCTCAAGCGCATGTCGTTCGTACCGTTCAGCGCTTGCGGATCGAGGTGCTTCAACACATCCGCTTCATGCATCGGCAAGACACGCACGTGCGCTGCGTCCTCATAGTGGCGTGCAAGACATGCGTGGAACGTGGCGCCATCCACGTCGGGAGCGAGAAGCCGCAACGCCAGCGGCACCGTCAACACAATGCCCTGACGAAACGCACCATACGCAGGGACGAAAATGGGCCGCTGCGCGAGCCCTGCGTGCGCCTGAATTTCCGGAGCGTGCTTGTGCGCGAGTTCCAGACCATATACCTGAAATGAAGGTGCGTTGACGGCATCATGCCCTTCGTGTTCCTCCACGCCGGCACGACCACGTCCGGAGTATCCGGACACCGCATGAATGCTGACGGGATAGTTGCCCGGTATGAGCCCGGCCTGCAACAGGGGACGCAGCAAGCCGATCGCCCCCGTCGGATAGCAGCCGGGATTCGTGACCCGACGCGCGCTCGCGATGCGCTCAGCCTGTCCCGGCGTCATTTCCGGAAAGCCATATGTCCAGCCTGGCTGTGTGCGATGGGCCGAACTTGCGTCGATGACTCTGACGGCAGGATTGACGATAGCGTCTACCGCCTCGCGTGCGGCGGCATCGGGCAAACAGAGAATGGCGATATCGCAGGCGTTGATGGCTTCTGCACGACGACGCGCATCCTTGCGTTCTGCGGCGGGAAGCGTGAGCACCGTGATGTCGGTCCGATTGCGCAGCCGCTCATGGATTTGCAGTCCGGTGGTGCCTTGATCGCCATCGATGAAAACAACGGGAGCGCTCATACGCTGATCCTCCGAATGGTTGTACCGGGTTGAAAGAGCTCCCATGTTCACCGAACCGCTAGAATAGAGAAAGTTGAATTTCATAACCTAAACATTCAGTTTTTCTGAATTTGGACGCCGATATGCGAGAGATCAGCCTGGACCGCTTGCGCACTCTGATCGCGATTACCGAGCGTGGCTCATTCGCCGATGCAGCGCGTGCGTTGAATCTCGCGCCTCCGACAGTCAGCCTTCATATCGCCGAACTCGAAGACCGCATTGGGGCGCCGCTCCTGTCACGGAAGCGCGGGCAGGTAAAGCCGTCGGCGATAGGCGAGGTGCTGGTGGAGCGCGCGCGTCGCCTGCTGGCCGATGCGGAGCAGGCGTTGGACGATATTCAACGCCAGGTGCAGGGGCTCGAAGGGCGCGTGCGGCTCGGTGCGTCGACCGGTGTGATCGCGTACTTGTTGCCGCAAGCGCTCGAGGCGCTGCGCCAGCGCAATCCCGCAATCGATATTCAGCTTGCGGTGCTCACGTCGCATGAAACGCTGTCGCGATTGGCGGATGGGACGCTCGATGTCGGGCTGATCGCGCTGCCTCAGCCGCCAGTGGCTGGACTCGTGATAAAGCCTTGGCGCCGCGATCCCGTGATGGCCTTCGTGCCGGCGCATTGGCGATGCCCGGCTCGTGTAACGCCTCAATGGCTCGCCGCTCAGCCTCTCATCCTCAACGACGCCACCACGCGTCTCTCGCGCCTGACGACGGAGTGGTTTGCGACAGCGGGACATCATCCTGCGCCGCGCATTCAGCTCAACTACAACGACGCGATCAAGAGTCTGGTAGCGGCCGGTTACGGCGCGGCACTTTTGCCGCATGAAGCCACGACGCCGTTACCCGACAGCCGCGTCGTCATGCGTCCGCTGCGCCCGGCGCTGTGGCGTCGACTAGGCATTGCACATCGTGCAGGGCACGTCGAGCGTGCCACTCAACACGTACTCGATGTGTTGTGGGATCTGCGATTGGCGTAGGGGTTGCCGGTTGCCGTTCAAGCGCTGGAATCTCGGCGCCTGTGTCGAGTTCAGCGAAATCGTCGCGACTGCCTCAAAGGATACGACGGGCTTTCGAACGCTCGATCGATGCGAATCGTTGATAACAACGGTCGCAGTGGCTCATCCAACACCACAACGTACCTTCTGTCGCCGATCCATCGTGAACCGCGACCGGCAAAGACGACGCTCCCACGACCTTTTCACTAAGGACTTTGCTTTTCGCGCCGTAAACC
The DNA here is from genome assembly GCF_031451275.1 of Caballeronia sp. LZ029. Taxonomy (NCBI): domain Bacteria; kingdom Pseudomonadati; phylum Pseudomonadota; class Betaproteobacteria; order Burkholderiales; family Burkholderiaceae; genus Caballeronia; species Caballeronia sp. LZ029. The sequence continues at coordinate 1,316,123 of NZ_JARUXO010000003.1, read as the reverse complement.
AAACAAGCGCCGAAACGATTCGCTCGTCGCCTGTCGCTTCACGTTCCTGAGGCGCAAATCAATCCGACTCCGCCCGGTCGCGCACTTGTCATTCGAGGGAACCCTTCATGGCCTCGACACGCTCCGATATTTCCAGCACGATGCGTCGCAAAGTGCTTTCGACGCTGGTCTTCGGCGCTGGCTCCCTCGTGCTGTCCGCTTGTGGAGGCGGCGGCGCGAGTTCGTCGAATGCGGCCGGATCGTCGAGCAAGACGAGCCCGAGCCCGAGCCCGAGCCCGAGCCCAAGCACAACCACGACCACCGGCTCGCAGGACACAAGCGAACCCGGTCCAGTCACGGCCACCAGTCCGCAAGGCGCGAGCGAAACCAGTTCAGGCACATCCACCGGCGTTCAAAGCGCGAGCGACACCAGCCCGAACGGCGTCCTGCTCGACGTATCCTTCGGCGTGAAAGGCGACGGAACCACGAACGATCGCGTTGCACTCCAGGCCGCGATCGACGGATCGGTGGGGCAGATTCTCCTGATTACCGGGCAAAGCCGGATCGACACCACGGGACTCACGCTGCGCTCGAACACCCACATACGCTTCGCTCAGGGCGCTTCGATCAAGCTGCTGGCTCACAATACCGACTCGTATCAGATGATGCGCATCTGGGATGCGAGCAACGTGAACATCGAGTCGCCGTACCTCGACGGCAGCAAGTCGCTCAATGCGGCTACGTCGGGGGAGTGGGGCATGGGCATCTCGATCGCCGGCAGCTCGAACGTCACGATTACGTCGCCGACGACGATCAACTGCTGGGGTGACGGCATCTACATCACCAACAGCTATGTCGAGGACGGCGTGACGAGCAAGGCCGCGACGATCACCAATCATCTCGCGGACGGCTGTCGTCGCCAGGGTGTGACGATCATTTCGGGCGATACCATCACCTTCGACCATCCTGTCTGGCAGAACATAGGTGGAACCGCGCCGCAGGCAGGGCTCGACATCGAGCCGAATGACAACACGGCGGTGTTCCGGGCGATCAGGATCGTCAGCCCGAAGACGCTGGGCTGCGCGGGCCCGGGCATCCAGATCGATCTGGGCTCGCTCGCGGGACCGGTCGCCAAGACCGTCGATATTCAGATCACGAACCATATCGACAACAGCGAGACCGATGGTCCGTTCAGTGTCGGCGGTCTGGAACCGAGCGGCTACATCGTGACGGGCGCGATCACGAGCACGAATCCGGTGTGGAAGGAGAACTGGTATCTGGGCGACTGGATGCCGTCAGGCCCGAACGTCTCGGTGGTGAACCCGAGAATCGGATAAGGTCGCGACCGGGCGTCAAAAGGGCGCTGGGCCAGCGACGTATCCGGACGAATTCAGCCTTCGCGTACTTCCGTGTTCAGCCATAAGCGGCCAATCGACATCGGCGCGCAAATCGTCAACAATTGCCAGGCGTATGCGCTATGGGAGAATGCGAGTCACCGCAGCGTCATCATGCGCAAAACGATCTCGACATAAGCAATCGACGTTAAACATGACCGCCAAAAAACTGTTCTATTACCCCGGCAACGCAAGCATGGCCCCCCACATCGTTCTGGAGGAAATCGGCCAGCCTTTCGAGTTAGTACTTGTAGATCGCACGCAGGATGAGCATAAGTCGGCAGACTATCTACGACTGAATCCCAATGGATTGATTCCGGTATTGGTTGATGGCGACACGGTGCCGTACGAGACTGCGGCCATTTGCCTGCATTTAGCCGATACCCATCCGGAAAGCGGAATGGCGCCCACACTGGCAACGCCAGAGCGGGCCGAGTTCTACAAGTGGCTCATGTGGTTGACGAACACACTGCAAGCGGCGTTGATTGTCTATTTCTATCCCGAGCGTTGGGTGGATGCCGGCAACGCGCCGGGCGCGAAGCAAGTGCAGACTCATGCTGAATCGAAGATCGGCATATTGCTTGAACAGTTGGAGTCGCAACTTCGATCGAGCGAAGGCCCTTGGTTACTGGGGGACCAATACACGATCCTCGATCCCTACGCATTCATGCTCTGCCGGTGGACAAGAGGTTTCACGAAACCCGCACGCGAATGGCCACTGCTCAGTCAGTATCTGCAACGGATGCTAGCGCGACCTGCGATCCAGCGCGTGATCGAAACGGAAGGGCTTGCAACTCCATTGGTCTAATACGATGTGATCTCGCCGCCCCTGATCGACCGATAAGCAATGGACATCGATACCCGGATGGCCGAAAATCGGCGCACGTGCATCGACGATCTGACCGAGCCTGGATTACGTAAGTTGTCCAAGAAAGGAGCGCACCATGCCGAGCCAGTCCCTTTCGAGCGGTACAACAATCGACGAGATTGCGGAACGCATCTATCGCATCTCCACGCCGGTCGAGATTCCCGGTGGGGGTGGCTTTTCGTTCAACCAGTATCTGATCGACGACGACGAGCCCCTGCTATTTCATACCGGTCTGCGCAGGCTGTTTCCGGTCATCCGTGAAGCAGTCGAACGCATCATATCGATCGATCGTCTGCGCTATATCGGCTTCTCTCATTTCGAGTCCGACGAATGCGGCGCACTCAACGAGTTTCTCGCGGTCGCGCCGCATGCGGAGCCGTTGTGCGGCCAAGTCGCGGCCATGGTCTCGGTCAGCGATTATGCTGACCGCCCGCCACGCGCGATGGATGATGACGAGACGATCTCGCTGGGCCAGCACAGCGTGCGCTGGCTCGATACGCCACATCTACCGCACGCATGGGAATGCGGCTTTCTCATGGAGACCGCGTCGGCGACGCTGCTCTGTGGGGACTTATTTACCCAAGGCGGTTCGCACCTTCCGCCGCTTACCGAGGGCGATATCCTCGAACCCAGCGAGGCGTTCCGTCACGAGATGGATTACTTCTCGCACACCAGAAACGCCCGCTCAATGCTGGAACGCCTTGCCGCATTGCAGCCGACGACGCTGGCCTGCATGCACGGCAGCGCCTGGCATGGCGATGGCGCGGCCTTGTTGCGCGCGCTCGCCGACAGCGTCGAACGCGCCTAGTCTCGACGCTGAGCGGCTGAACCCGCAGGCGATGCTCGGCGAGTACCCGAAGCGACGGTTGGAGGCTCAGCGCGACGCACCCGGCGCCACCAGACCGCGACGCGGAATCGGGGTAGAGAAGACGATCGAGGTCCGCGTCTCGCCGTAGGTGTTGATGGTGGCGAGAAAGCGCTCCAGTTGTTCGAGACTGGGGGATACCACGGTCACGATGTAGGAATCGGCACCGGCGACGTGATGGCATTCCAGCACCTCGGGCGCGCGGCGCAGTTTGTCGAGAAAGGTCTTTTTGCCGGGCTGCTGCACGGTGATGCCGACAATGGCGCGCACGGCATAGCCGAGCCGCACGGGATCCAGGTCGGCGCCTACGGAGCGCACCACGCCGGCGTCCTTCAGGCGCTTGAGTCGTTCCACCGTTGCAGGCACCGACAAGCCCGCGGCAAGGGCCAGCGCCTTCAAGGGCGCGCGCCCATCCTCCTGTAGCGCCATCAGAAGCGCCCAGGCTTTGGCGTCGAGTTGCAGTGCTTCGGTCATGACGGGCTTCCACCTGAAAAATCGAAGATGAACTGGATTTTCGATTGGTGTTTTATTCTGTGCAAGCCTTCGATGCCGCCGGATAATCTCCGACATGGATCTCATCTCGTCGTCACCCATTCCCGTGCTGTTCGGCCAGTCGCTACTGATCGGGCTGTCGATCGCTGCGCCGGTCGGGCAGATAGGATTGCTGGCCATCCAGCGCACGCTGGATCATGGTCGCCCTGCGGGGCTCGCCACTGGATTGGGGGCGGCATTCGCCGACGCGGTGTACGGCGCCATCGGCGCGTTTGGCGTCAGCGGATTGATCGGCTGGTTGCTGAGCCTGAGGCTGTGGCTGGGCCTGTTCGGTGGCGGCTTCCTGCTGTGGCTTGCCTGGCGCATCGCCACGAAGCCGGCGGTGCGCAGCGCGAATGCCTCCCCGCCGACCAGCACGCTGCTGCGCTATATGGCCGGCACTTTCGTGCTGACGATGTCGAACCCGACGACCATCCTCTCGTTCATGGCGGTGTTCGGTGCACTGGCAGGCCGCTCGCCTTCGGCGTCGCCCTGGGTGATGGTGGCCGGCGTACTGGTGGGCTCGGCCCTATGGTGGTTGATCCTGTCTGCCGGTGTGGCTCAGTTGCGCGACCGTTTCGACGAACGTTGGCAACGCGCCGTCAACCTGTGCTCTGCCGCGCTGCTGGCTGGGCTCGGGCTATGGCAGCTTGGCCAGCTCATCGTATGATCATCGGAGGATCAACCCGTGACGCCCCGGCTGAACGTCAGTCACAGGATCGTGGTCGACGCCGCGGTCGATCAGGCCTTCATGTTCTTCACGCCGGCCGGTGAGGAGCTGTGGGTCGACGGCTGGGCGCCAGTCTACGTCTACCCCCGCGATGGCCGCACAGAGACCGGTATGGTGTTCATCACCGGTCAGGGTGATGAGCGGACTATCTGGACGCTGACGAACTTCGACCGCAAGGCACACCGATCGTGCTATTTGCGCTGCACGCCGGCCTCGCGCACCGGTCGTGTCGAGGTGCGCTGTGTCGCACTCGACGAAGCCCGCACCGAGGTATGGGTGAGCTACGAACTCACAGCGCTGAACGCTGCGGGCGAACAGGCGCTCGAAGGTTACGAAGGCGAGCGCTTCGCTGCGATGATTGACGACTGGGGACGTAAGATCGCAGCTTGTCGCGAGTTGCTGCTGGCAGCTTCGATCTGCTGAGGCGCTCGGCTCGTGGCTGCTGGCAATCACATCCGCGGATCAACTGGCCGATGCACCGCGTGCGCCGAAGCGAAGTCCCTATTGGCGCGGCGGAACCATCGTGGGCGGGACGACCCAGGCTGCCGTCGGCACCATGTAGTAGGGCGGTGCGCTCCGCCGCATCAGCGTGCCGGTGACCGAGAGCGTCACGCCGGTCGGAAGCGGTGGTCCGATGATCAGCACCCGCGGGACCATGACCCGGCCTTGCGCGTCCTGAGAATAGCGCTTGTCGATCACGCACAGCGGTGGGTCCATCGCCAGCAGCGAGACGGGCTGTCGGGAGCCGCCGTCCGTTTCCATCACGTCCTGCACGGGCGTGCCGCGAAGCGTCATGGTAGTTCCGACCGGGAAGCAGACAGGGGCGGCGGCCCAGGCGGCGCTGGCCCACATGAAGGACAGCACGCAGAGAAGGCGGTTCTTCACGAAACAACTCTCCTGTTCGGCATCCGATTTCGAACCGTGCACTTCGTGCAGATCAACGTCTGCGCTCTCCTCTTTACCTTTCCATGGCAAGGGGGATCGGCTTCTGGAACATGAGTCTAGCAAGGTCGTTGGCAATAGCGAAGTTTGTTCCTGCCCGATGCGCAAACCCGCGTCACCGAAAAATCTCGGAACAAGCAAGCGGCCTATAATGGTCGCACGATCTTCGACAACGTCTCTGGAATATCGAGTTAACGGGAGAAGCGACAGGCCTCGGCTCCCGAACACCGGTCCCGACTTCATTTGGTTTGTCGACGAGCCGAGTGTGAGCATATCGCCGGTACTTGCGTGGCAAATCGAACAGTAACGTCCGCGCAGGGCCAGGAGTAGCCTGGAGCAGGTGTCGTTCCTTCGATCGATGACAACCAAGAAGAAGTTCAATGGGAGACGCGTATATCGGTGAAATCCGCATGTTCAGCTTCGGCTGGGCGCCCAAGGGCTGGATGCTGTGTCAGGGCCAGACGCTGCACATCGCGCAATTCCAGGCGCTGTTCGCATTGATTGGCAATTTCTACGGGGGCGACGGGACAAGTACGTTCCAGTTGCCCAATCTAACGCCAATGCCGGTGGCCGGTGGCCAGGCAAACGAAAAGCCTTACCCGCCGATGAACTTTGCAATCTGCATAAACGGCCTCTTCCCAAGCAGGGACTGAACGCACCCGGCGCGGCGATACATGTTTTCAGTCGCCGCGCCGAGGCTGAGCCTATCAGTGGTTACGGTCATCTTGTGTCAGAAGCGTTTAAACAATTAAGGATGACTGATATTTATCGCTGCATGACTAAGCTCTTCTTCCTCGATTCGCACGGCCAGACAACGCGGGCCGGGACGTCCATCGCGTTCCCCGGCGACATCGGATCGGAGCCATGGACTCGTCTCTGCAACGGATGCTGCAAGCGATCGATGCCGACAAGGCGAAGCTGGACGCGGTGCGTCCGCTTTCGCCTCCGGCTCTGGCTTCGCTGCATGAAAGACTGAGGCGAAGAACGAGCCCCTGTGCGCATGGCAGATCCGGAACATCCACAATGTCGTGCTGAAAGGCCGTATCGGTGAGGAAGCCTGCCGCTATCGACATGTGAATGTAACGACAGTCGGCGCGCGCACGACTCCGCCGGACTTTCTGAATCTGCCGGCCGAATTGGCTGCGCTCATCGAGTGGCATGCGAGAGGGGAGAACATGCATCCTGTCGCGCGCGCGGCGGAACTTCAAACGCGGTTCGTCAAGATTCATCCGTTCGTGGATGGAAACGGCAGGACGGGGCGCCTGCTCTTGAACGTCGAGCAATTCGGCTTCGACCGAAACTAACGAGGTGCTAGTCCTGGATCTGGTGCATTCTCATCGCCTCGCCGCTCGTCATCATTGCCATCGTGGTTGTCGACGAACGGCGAACCGGTGTCGCTATCGCCCGCGCGCAGCGCGGTGCGCGCTTCTTCCGCCAATTTTTCATAGTGTTTTCGGAAACGACTCAGATCTTTTTCCTCGAGTTCTTCGAGATCGAGCAGCGCGTTATGCGCACCTTCCATCGCGCGGATCAGCTCGTCGAGCTTGATCTGCATCGCGGCCGTGTCACGGTTCTGCGTGTTCTGGATCAGGAAGACCATCAGGAACGTGACGATCGTGGTCGACGTGTTGATCACAAGTTGCCATGTGTCGCTGTAGTGAAAGAACGGGCCGGTGATCGCCCACACGAGCACAAGGGCAACGGCCATCACAAAGGTGGCGGGCCTACCGGTCATCGTGGAAAGGTAGCTCGCGAATTTCGAAAACCACTTGCTGCTCATCATGATCTCCGGTAGTCGGGTCAATGTACCGGATGATGGCATAGACGGTGGATTCGCTTCTTTCTACTGATGTGACTTGCAGGCACTAAATGACCGTTTCAAAGTGGGACGACACATCTCTTGTGGGTCGTCTAGGAAAGTTTGGCTTTCAATCATCGATCGCTGTTGTTCCGGTCCAGCCTCGAAAATTCACGATCGACCAAGATCCGCCTTTCACAATATGGTCGGTGTCCCCGCAACTGGAACGCCCGTGCGTCAGCGTGCGTATTGCTTTTGGGTGGTGGACGCCGCAAAGCGAAAGTGGTTCTTCACTCGTGCGGCCCGAAAAGTGTCCGGTCTGTACGTCCGGTCGGCTATCATGCCTATCCTCTTCGAAGCCGCTCCTCATGATTTCCATCCGAAATGTCACGCTGCGCCGCGGCGTCAATGTCGTGCTCGACCGCGCATCCGTCACCTTCACCCCCGGCGAAAAGATTGGCCTTGTTGGCCGCAATGGCGCGGGAAAATCGTCCTTCTTCGGCCTTCTCAACGGCACGCTGCACGAAGACGGCGGCGAGTTTTCGATTCCCGCTGCGTGGAAGATGGGCCAAGTCGCGCAGGATATGCCGGAAACAGAGCTGAGTGCGACCGATTTCGTAATCGAGGGTGACATCGGACTGCTTGCCGCGCAGGCCGAAGTGGCCGCCGCTGAGGCCAGCGACGACGGCATGCGCATGGCGCACGCCTACATGGCCCTGCACGACGCAGGTGCACATGATGCCCCCGCGCGCGCCCAAGCGCTGATCCTGGGCCTTGGCTTCACTGCTGCGCAGCTTGGCGAGCCGGTCAATAGTTTCTCCGGCGGCTGGCGCATGCGATTGCAGTTGGCGCGCGCGCTGATGTGCCCGTCCGACGTGCTGCTGCTCGACGAGCCGACGAATCACCTTGACCTCGACGCGCTGGTCTGGCTCGAGGCGTGGCTCAAGCGCTATCAGGGGACCCTGGTCGTGATCAGCCACGATCGCGAATTTCTCGACACGGTGACGCAGGTGACGGTGCACGTCGACAACGCCAAGCTCGTGCGTTACGGCGGCAACTACAGCAAGTTCGAAGACATGCGCGCTGAGCAACTCCTGTTACAGCAGGCCGCGATGGCCAGGCAAGCGGACAAGATCGCTCACCTGCAAAAATTCATCGACCGTTTCAAGGCCAAGGCTTCGAAGGCAAAGCAGGCGCAAAGCCGCGTCAAGGCGCTCGAACGCATGGAAAAGATCGCGCCAGTGCTTGCCGACGCAGAGTTCAATTTCGAGTTCAAGGAGCCGCTCAACGTCCCGAACCCGCTGTTGTCGATGCTGGATGCGAGCTTCGGCTATCCGGCGCCGACCGACGCACCGCCGGGCACGCTCCCCACCGTCATCGTTCGGGGCATCAACCGATCTGTGCTGGCCGGTCAACGCATCGGCATCCTCGGTGCCAATGGGCAGGGCAAGTCCACGCTAGTGAAGACAGTGGCGCACGCGCTGGCGCCGATTGCCGGCGAAATCAGTGAAGGCAAAGGGTTGAACATCGGCTACTTCGCACAGCAGGAACTCGACGTGCTGCGTCCTCTCGACACGCCGATGGAACACATGATTCGGCTCGCCAAGGACACGCCGGCGCACATGCGAGCGCCCGGCCAGAGTGGTACCGAACAATCGCTTCGCACCTTTCTCGGCACCTTCAGTTTCAGCGGCGACATGGTCCATCAGGCGGTCGGCACGATGAGCGGTGGCGAAAAGGCCCGACTCGTGTTGTGCATGATCGTGTGGCAGCGTCCCAACTTGCTGCTGCTCGACGAGCCTACCAACCACCTGGACCTGGCTACCCGCGAAGCGCTAGGCATGGCACTCAACGAATTCGAAGGCACTGTGATGCTCGTCAGTCACGACCGGTCCCTGCTGCGAGCGGTATGTGATGAATTCTGGCTCGTTACCAAGGGTGGCGTCGAGCCCTTCGACGGCGATCTCGACGATTATCAGCAGTTCTTGCGCGACGAAGCTCGTCGCATGCGCGAGCAGGCTGCCGGAGCGTAGAGGCGCTTTGTTTGACGTGGTCGAGGGCCTTTACAGCCTGTCACGGCTGACGCAGCTGGCGAACGACATCGAGTGCACCCGACACCGGCGCGATGGCCAGACGCCGTAACCTGCGGGTGCTTGAGCTCATGCAGGGAGAGGCGCTTCTCGCTCGCGCTGATGGTGAGCTGGAGATCGGGTGCGCCAGATTGACCGATGCTGTCGCGCAAGCTCGAGCGGTGAGCGACCACTGGCGCGAATATCAATGGCTCGTCTGGTTCGCGATAGTGAAACTCGAGCAGGAGGACTCACGTTGACGTCGTGCGACTGGATAGTTCGATCGTAGCGGCCGCAAGAGATGGTCGCGACCTCCCATTCGCCGAACTCCTTGCGTCTTTGTTGCGTGGATTGCTGAACGAACGCCGGCAGCGTTCGCGCAGAATGAGCGAGATCGGGCGTGATTACGTACACGTTGCCGGCTTCCGGACTACTATCCGCTTATGCTTGGACAAACTACTCTTGAACGGCGACTGCCCGACTGAGTGGCGAGCGGCTCAGGGCAAAGGAGGGAAACATGCAACGCTTGGCGCGGTGTTCATGGATTCGCACCCCAAATCAATGTTGCCTTCCGATGCGACCGTTCGTGCTTGGCCTGGCGTCCGCTTACGCGATCGCGGGATCCGGGGCGCCGCCGCTCCCTGGCGGCGGCCAGTTCGTCGCGGGCAGCGGCGCTATAACGACCGGCAGCCGGTCCGTCACGATCAATCAGACGTCGTCGCGGGGCGTGATCGACTGGCGCAGCTTTTCGATCGGGTCGTCTCGCACGGTGACCTTCGACAACGGTAGCGGTGCGACGCTCAATCGGGTGACGGGCGGCGATCCTTCCACGATCCTGGGGCAGATGCACGCGAGCGGCAGTGTTTATCTCATCAATCCGCACGGCGTGCTCGTGGCCCCCGGTGGCGTGATCGCGACGGGCGGGCGCTTCGTTGCATCGACCCTGAATATCGATCCGAACGCCTTCATGCAGGGCGGGCCGCTCGCGTTTTCGGGCGGAGGTAACGGCGTGGTGATCAATCTCGGCAACATTGGTTCGAGCGGCGGCGACGTGTTGCTCGTGTCGCGCAAGTCGGTGATCAACGTCGGAAGCATCGATGCGCCGAAGGGAACGGTTGAACTGGTTGCAGGCAATCAGGTGCTGCTGCAGGACGCGTCCGCAGGCCAACAGGTATTCGTGCAGGCGGGAAGCGGCGGCACGGTGATAAACGCGGGCACGATCGGGGCGGCGCAAGCCAGCTTGCAAGCCGCCGATGGCAACGTGTATGCCCTCGCGGGCAAAAGCACTGCGATCCGCGCGACCGGCACTGCAACCCGCGATGGCCACGTCTGGCTCGTCGCCGACAAGGGCGAAGTTCATGCGGACGGCACGATCATCGCGAAGAATGCGGACGGTAGCGGCGGCGCCGTCGACACGCGCGCAACGACGCTCGACATCGGCAGCGCGACGGTGCTTGCGGGCCATTGGACATTGAGCGCCCCGATCTTCACGATCGACGCGAACGCCGCCAATGCAATCTCGCGCAGCCTGGACAAGGGCACATCGGTGGACGTTACGATCACAGGCGCGAACAGCGATATCACGGTGAGCGGCAACGTCGAGTGGCAAGGCGGCGCATCGCTTGCGCTGAATTCCGCGAATAGCGTGATGATCGCCGCGGGCTCGGCCATTCGCAACACCGGCGGCGGCAACCTCACCGTTCGCGCCGATGCAACCGGCATCGACAATGGTGGCGGCATCGGCAATCAAGGCACGATCGACTGGTCGAGGAGCAGCGGCATCGTAAGTCTGCTCTATGACTTGAATGGCAGCTATTCGGCCGGAACGCTGCTCGCCAATCGATGCTGGCCGGGCTTGCCCTTCAGCGGCTACGTCACGCAGATCACCGCATACACGCTCGTGAACAACGTCACGGATTTGATGAACGTGTCGCGGGATCTGAAGGGCAATTACGCCCTCGGCAAGGATATCGACCTGAAGACGACGCAGAGCACCTCCTTCACTCCGATCGCACCGACCGACACGGCGCCCTTCGCCGGGCAGTTCGATGGCTTCGGCCATGTCGTCAGTAACCTGAATATCCAGGTCCCTGCTCAAGCGTACGTTCCGTATGCCGGGCTGTTCGGTGTCGTTGGAGCGAGCGGCGTCGTACGGAACGTCGGGGTGGCGAACGCCGAGGTGGAGGGCGGTATCGGCGGCAGTTACGGCGCGCTCGCCGGGCGAAACGATGGTGTCGTCGCCTATGCATGGTCGACCGGTGGAGTGGGGTCGGGCGCGGCGTTCGGCGGCGTCGGGGGTGGCGGTCTCGTCGGGTGGAACAAGGGCACGATAGAACGGTCGTGGAGCGGCGCATCCGTTGGCGGCAACGGTTCGTATGGCGGCCTCGTCAACCAGAACGACGGCTGGATCGTGCAGTCTTTCGCGACCGGCTCGATCAACGTTGGCGGTTCGCACGCGAGCGGCGGCGGACTGGTCGCAAGGAACACCGGGGTGATTCAGCAATCCTATGGCACGGGTCCTGTCGGCTCCTTGATGGGAGACGGTGCACTTGTCGAATACAACGCCAGCACGGGCATCATCGAAGAGTCGTTTGCCGTGGGGCGGTCGAGTGAGCGACCGACGCCCGATATCAACGGCGCGATCGCCACGCTGAACTCGGGGACGATCCGCAACGACGTGTACTGGAACAAGGAAACGACGAATCAGCTGAACGCGGTGCATGTCGGCGAGGGCGGCACTGCACCGCCCGCGACAAACGGACTGACCACTGCGCAGATGAGCAATCCGGCGAGCTTCGTGTCGTGGAACTTCGGGCCTTCAGGCGTCTGGGCGATGCCGGCGGGCGCGACGTATCCCATGTTGCGCTGGCAACTGACGGCGCATTGAGAACCCTTTGCGGCCCGTAACGTGGCCTCATTGAAGGACCGCACTTATTCAGGATGCGACCTTGAGCGGGACAAGTGCCGAGCGGCAGAAGAGGGTGTGCGCCGTGAAAAGGCGGCGCTTTCCGGCGCGTGTAAGTCTCGCCAGGCAACCGCTCCAGCCGGAAGCAACCGGAGCAGTCATGGAGGTAACGAAATGGCTGAAGTCTTCGGGTAAGCGTGCCACGAATTGGTGACAGCGCGAAGGTGCAGGCCTTAACGTGACTGAACGCTGAGCAAACCTCGAAAATGCCGATGCGCAGGCCGACGCGGCCACCCTCGCGGGGAGGCTGATATGACAGGCTGGATGAGCGAAGCAGTGCCGCCAGTCACTGTGCAGGGGTAGTGGCGACAGCATGTACACAAGGAAAGCGTACGCAACACGGGAAGTCCCCTGGCGTGGTCAGGGATGACCGACCGGATGCCCGTGAGGGACAGGCCGGGCGCCTTGGGATGACGGAGAGGCTCGTAGTACCGATGAAACCGGGTAATGCCGGGAAGGAAAGGGGCCTCAGTTCAAGATAGACGCAGTACGTAGTGAGGACGTGGAGATTGGGCAACCTATCAACTCCGAATCGTGCTCAGAAGCTGCAGATGGCGTTACACGCGAAAGCGAAGGCAAGAGCCGCGGAGGTTGAAGCGTACGGGGTGCAGAGGTGGTTTGGCGAACTGGCGCTTGCGCTCAGGAAGGAGACTTACCGGCCAGACCCTATCAGAAGAGTGTTTATCCCGAAGGCCAATGGCAAGCTGAGGCCACTCGGCATCTCGACCTTGCGAGATCGAGTGTGCATGACAGCAGCGATGCTGGTGCTCGAACCGATCTTCGAAGCTGATCTTCCACCGGAGCAGTACGCTTACCGCCCGGGGCGAAACGCCCAGCAAGCGGTGATCGAGGTGGTGGAACGACTGCACCAGGGGCACACGGACGTCGTCGACGCCGACCTCGCGGACTACTTCGGAAATATTCCCCACGCCGATTTGATGTTGTCGCTTGCGCGACCCATCGTTGACCGGCGCGTGCTGCATCTGATCAAGATGTGGTTGGAGTGCCCCGTTGAAGAAACCGATTATCGAGGCCGGAAGACACGTACGACCGAAGCCAAGGACAGCAGGCGCGGCATTCCGCAAGGCTCACCCGTCTCACCACTGCTGGCGAATATTTATATGCGCGGGTTTGTGCTGGCATGGAAGAAGCTCGGGCTTGAGCGAAGTCTTGGCAGTCGAATCGTGACCTACGCGGACGATCTGGTGATCCTGTGCAAGCGCGGCAAGGCTGAAGAAGCGTTGTCGCGACTACGCGAGATCATGAACAAGCTGGCGCTGACGGTCAACGACGGGAAGACACAAATCTGCGCGGTTCCGGAAGGGGAGTTCCACTTCCTGGGTTTTACGTTTGGGCGGATGTACTCAGCGATAACGGGGGCAAGCCCCTATGGGCATGCGATCGGCGAAGAAGAGTATCCGGCGCATGGTCGAACAGAATCATGCAATGACGCCCTCAAGATGGCATGGCAAGAAACCACGGAGCTGGTGGGCTGGTTGAACCGCACGCTGCGCGGCTGGGCGAACGACTTCAAGGTAGGGAGCGTAAGCCGAGCCTATCGCGCGCTCGACAGCTACGCCGCAACGTGGTTGCGCCGGTGGTTATGCAACAAACATAAGCTCAGGTGACGCAGGGGCGGTGCTATCCACTCCCGCACCTTTGCGGGCAATATCGGCTCGTACGGCTGAGCGCGCGCGGCGGCGCAGCCTGGCGTGTGTGAAGGCGTGAGGTCTTGTGCGAGAGCCGGATGCGTTGGTAGCGCACGTCGGGTTCGACCAGCGGGATGTGGAAACGGGGCTACGGCGAGGTTATTGGGGCACCGCCAGACGAAAGGGGCGGCAACAGATGCACTCAACCTACCGCTACCTCGCCACATCTCGACTCTACTGGTTTCAGAAATTCGGGTCGACGCCGCCGGCGATCTGCGGCGCTCGTACTGCGATCTTCGGCAACCGGCCAGTTGCGGACATACGCCCAGTACCGGCGACGAGCACCTCGATGGCTGCTGCGCTCTCGCGAGCCGCCATCGCTATTTTCCTTTACTTTTGTTTGGTCTGAGCGACTGCCGCCCGCAAGGCCAGCAGGTAGCTCTCCACGCCGAACCCACAAATTTGGCCATCGACCACCTCCGCGAACACAGAGTGGTGGCGAAAAGACTCTCGTGCGTGGATATTGGACATATGCAACTCCACGATCGGGCAGGTAAGAATCGCCAGTGCATCGCGGATGCCATAGCTGTAGTGAGTCCACGCGCCGGCGTTGATCAGGACGGCGTCACAGCGCTCCTCGAAGGCTTGGTGAATGCGCTCGCACATGGCTCCTTCGCTGTTTGTCTGAAACGATTCCAGCTGTACGCCGAGTTCGGCGCCGAGAGCCTGCAAACGCCCGTCAATTTCAGCCAGCGTGATCGTTCCGTACTGCACTGGATCGCGCTTGCCGAACATGTTGTGGTTAATACCGTGAAGCATCAGAAACTTTTTCATTCGTCTCTCCTTCGCAGAATCAATCGAGCGGCACCGTGAAGCGGTCGATCACCGCTCGCGTCGCCGGGCGCACGCCGCGCCACCAGTCGAAGGCTTCCGCCGCCTGTTCCACCAGCATCCCCACGCCATCCGCGATGTCGCGCACGCCGGCATTGCGCGCGAGCCGCAGAAAGGGTGTCAGGCGCTTTCCGTAAGCGAGTTCGTAGGCCGCGCCTTCAGGGCTGAAGACGCTCGGCGGCACGGGCGGCAGATCGCCCGTGAGGCTGGCCGAGGTCGCGTTGACCACCAGATCGAAGCGTCCCATGGCTTCGAGATCGCCATAGCCGCAAGCGGAAATCGGACCGCGTGCGCTGACCTGCGCCGCGAGCGCGCGGCCTTTGACGATGTCGCGATTCGCGAGGACCAACTCGGCCGGCCGAGCGGACAGGAAGGGCAGCAGCGCGCCCCGCACGGCGCCGCCCGCGCCGAGTATCAGAACCCGCTTGCCGGCCATCGGCAGGCCGAGATTGACTTCGATATCGCGCACGAGTCCGATGCCGTCGAAATTCTCGGCGATGATCCGCCCGTTCTCGAACTTCATCGCGTTGACGGCGCCCGCGAGCTCCGCGCGCTCGCTGCGTTCGTCGGCCATGGCGAAGGCTTTCAGCTTGAAGGGCGCCGTGACGTTCATGCCCTTGCCGCCCGCCGCAGCGAAGGCGCGCACGGTTCCGGCAAAGGCCTCGTCGGGCTCCAGCGGCCCTTCGATGGCCGTATAAGCCATGTCCTGCTGTGTCTCCTCGGCAAAAAGCCCATGAATCAGAGGAGATTTGGTGTGTCCGATCGGATTGCCGATCACCGCATACTGGTCCGTCATCATGTCCTCACTTTGAAAACAGAACGCCTTCGGTCTGCATGGCGTCGATCTCGGCAGCACCGAAGCCCAGCGACTGCGCCACTTCCGCGTTGTGCTGACCGAGGTCGGGCCCGACTCGCCGAATCGTCGTGTCGCAGTCGGAGAAGCGAAACGGCAAGTTCGGCAGGCGCAGCGTCCCGAAGCGCGGATGCTGCTGCTCGACCACCATGCCGCGCGCGACGATCTGCGGGTCGGCGAGTACTTCGTCGATGCGCTGCACCTTGGCGCAAGGCACATCGACGCTGTCGAGCAGTTCGAGCACCTTCGCGACCGGCCGCCCCGCTACCCAGGGCTTCACGACCGCGAGGATTTCCACGCGATTGGCATTGCGCCCGTTGAGGGTGTGGAAGCGCGCATCGGCGCCGAAGCCTTCCGGACCACCGTGCGCTTCGACGAGCGCGGCGAAGCGCTTCCACGCGTCGTCCACTTGCGCGGCGATGACGAGATCCGCGTCGGCCGCACGGAAGACGCCATAGAGCGTCGACGTGGGCATGTCGTGGCCCGTCTGTTCGGGGAGAATGCCCTGCATCGTGTAGCACTGCACCGCATATTCGTGCATCGACACCAGCGTGTCATAGAGCGCCATGTCGATGTGCTGGCCCCGGCCGCTCGTCACGCGACCGAGCAGCGCGGCGTTGATCGCGGCGACCGCGTGGATGCCCGTATACATGTCGCCGAGCGAGATGCGCATCAGCGGCGGCGGCGAACCGGGCTCACCGATCATCTGCATGATGCCGCTCTTCGCTTCGGCGATCAGGCCGAAGCCCGCGCGATGCGCATCCGGCCCGGTGTGCCCATACGCGGAGATCGAGCAATAGACGAGGCGCGGATTGCGCGCCGAGAGCGCTTCGTATCCGAGGCCGAGTTTGTCGAGTGCGCCGGGCCGGTAGTTCTCGATGAACACGTCCGCCGAGTCGCACAGACGCTGCATGAATTCCTTGCCGCGCGGGTCTTTCATATTGACGCTCACGCCGCGCTTGCCCATGTTGAGCTGCAGGAAGTAGGCGCTTTGCTGGTCGTCGAGCACGGTGGCGTGCTGGCGCCCTGCGTCGCCGCTGCCGGGACGCTCGACCTTGATGACTTCCGCGCCGAGCGCCGCAAGACAGCGTCCCACATACGGGCCAGCGAGAAAGTGGCTGTAATCGACGACACGCATTCCTTCGAGTGGACGGGCCTGCATCAGAACGCTCCCGGACGGCGCGGCACCATCAGGCGATGCTCACCGCGCTGGACGACCTGGCCGTCCTGGTTGATCAGTTCGGATGGCAACACGACAATGCCCCAGTCCGGGCGGCTCTTGCTCGCGCGCATTGCGCCGACGCGGAACTTCACATGCAGCACGTCGTTAACCTTGATCGGCAGCAGGAAGTCCCACGTCCAGCCGAGCGACATGCCCGGCAGGAAGCGGTACTCGCTCTGCGTCTTGAGCCCGTCCGCGATCGACAAGCCGAACAGGCCATGCGCGACGATCGAACCGAAATGACTGGCGTTGGCGTAGTCCTCATCGACGTGTACAGGCGTGTGGTCGCCCGTGAGGTCGGCATAGGCCAGGATCCGTTCCTTGGTGACCGTATAGGTCGGGCTCAGGCATTCGTCGCCTTCGCGGGCGTCGTCCCAGTATTTCTCGATGATCGTCATGCTCACGCCTCCGCGCGTGGGTTGATCGCCAGCGCCTGCGTGACGCATGCGGCGGGTTTCGCCTGAATCAGTTCGACTGCGAGACCGTCGGGCAGGCGCAGCCAGTTGCGTCCCTGCGGCATCTCGGTGACATCGAACGCCTGCGCTGCGGCGAGCGCGGCTTCGAGGTCTTCGCACATCACACCCAGATGCGCGAGCCGGCCTTCGGGCGCGTCGTGATGCGGGACGTGGATGAATTGCAGGCCGCCGAGCGTCCAGTACTGACGCGGCGCTTCGAGCGTCCCGTCTACTTCGCGCATGGTCATGCCGAGTACTTCTTCGAAAAAGCGAATGTGCCAGTGGATGTCCTTCACCCAGATCGCGACGTGTTCCAGATACGCCTTGGAGCCGCTCATGCTGTCGCTCCTTCGCGTTGCCGGTCCGTCATGGCGCGCTCGACGCCCTTGATGCATGCAACCAGGGTCGAATTGACCGGTGTCGGCACGCCGAGCCTTTCACCCCAGCGCACGACCGCGCCGTTGATGAAGTCGATCTCCGTGACCGATCCTTTCTCCAGGCTTTGCAGCATCGACGTTTTGAACGCGGGCGAAAGTCCTTCGGCCGCCAGGTTCCAGGCCTGTTCCGCATCGGTCATGGACAGATCGATGCCGGCGGCCTGCGCGACACGCATCGCTTCGGCAACCGCGGCCAGCGCGGTGGCCTTGAGCACCGGCTCTTCGTAGAGTTGACCGTACGTGAGGCGCGTGACGCCGGTCAGCGCGCCCGTCGCGACATTGATCAGCAGCTTGTCCCACATCGTGCCGATGATGTTGTCGCTGACCCCGGTCGCCAGACCCGACGCATTGAACGCTTCGGCGATGGCCTTCACCCTGAGCGTGAGCTGACCATCGAGTTCGCCGATATACGTGAGTTTGCCGCTCACGCCGCGCTGGATATGGCCCGGCCCCCGCAGCACGCCTCCGACATAGGTCTTGCCCGCCAGCACGCGTTCCCGCCCGACGATGTCGGCGAGCACGTCTTCGTGGCCGAGCCCATTCTGCAACGAGAGCACGAGCGTGTCGGGGCCGATCAGATCGAGCGCGCCGCGCATGGCCGAATCCGTGTGAAAGGACTTGACCAGCACGACCACCAGATCGACGGCGCCGACTTGAGTGGCCTGCGTCGCCGCATGGACCTTGACGCGGTGGGAACCGTCGGCATCGTCGACTTGCAGGCCGTCGCGGCGCATCGCCTCGACGTGCGCCGGCGAGCGGTCGATGAGCCAGGTCTCGTGACCACCCTGAGTCAGTGTGGAACCGATGGCGCAGCCCAGCGCCCCGGCTCCGAGAATTGCGATCTTCATTGGCGTCTCCGTATGTGTTGACGCAACGATAGAAGTCGCAGCTCATCATGGCAATGCAATGACTACAATGACGTCATTGCCTCACGTAATAACGATCATGATCCCGACCGAACTGCCCGACCTCAAGCTGCTGCAGCTTTTCGACCTGCTGTACGACACGCGCAACGTCACGCGCGTGGCTGAGCAACTCGGGCAGAGCCAGCCGACGATCAGCATCTGGCTCGGGCGTCTGCGTGAATTCCTGCAAGATCCCTTGTTCATCCGCACGCCCGGCGGCATGGCGCCGACGCCGCAGGCCGATGCCCTGATCGGGCCGTGCCGCGAGATTCTCGAATCGTTGCGGCGCTTTGCTGCGTGGGAAATCGCATTCGATCCCGCTACCGCGAAGCGCCGGTTTCGCATCTGCATGACCGATGCGAGTCACATCACGCTGCTGCCGCGCATGCTGGCGCACATCCGCGCGCAGGCACCGGGCGTTCGCCTGGAGGCCGCGCGGATAGACGGGAACACCGAACGGGCGCTGGAATCGGGCGAGGCCGATCTTGCCATCGGCCATGTGCCGTGGCTCAGCGGCGGCATCTACCAGCAGCAGTTGTATACGCAGGATTGGGTGTGTCTGACGAACCGGCATCACCCGCGTGTGCGTGCGAAGCTCGGCGTGAAGCAATATCGCGCGGAAGGCCATGTGGCGATCGCGGCGGGGACAGGCGCCCAGTTGCTGGAACAGGCGCTCGTGCGGGAGCAGGTGCAGCGGGACATCGTGCTGGAGTTGCCGGGCTTTCTCGGTCTCGGAGCGATCATCCAGACGACGGACCTGATCGCCACGCTGCCACGGCATATCGGGCAGACGCTCGCGAAGGTCAATGATCTGTCGATCCATCCGTGCCCGATTCCCGTGGAAGGCTTTGCCGTGCGGCAGCACTGGCATGCCCGGTATCACCACGAAGTCGGCAATCGCTGGTTGCGTGAAATGGTGGCGCAGTTATTCAGCAGCCTCCGCTGAGCCCCATTTACGGCGTCACGGTTTCCACAGCGCGAACTCGCCCTGCGAGAGTTCCTGCTTGAGAAAATCGATGCAGACACGCACCTTGGCCGACTGCGCGGCGCGTGCCGCGGACATCGCCCAGACGTCCGCTGGCTGCTCCCACGCGGGCAGCACGCGCTCGAGCAAGCCTTCCGCAAGCGCCTGTGCCACGTACGACTGCCCGACCATCACGATGCCGTGACCATCGCGGGCCCAGCGCAGCACCACGTCGCTGTGATTCGACGCAAGCGGCCCGGTGACTTTCACCGTGCTCCAGCCACCCGGGCCGAGCAGACGCCACACCCCGAACGGCTCGTCGCGCTCCCGAAAGACGAGACAGTCGTGCTGCGCGAGATCGTCGACGCTCTTCGGTCGGCCGTGCGCGTCGAGGTAGGCGGGCGCCGCGCACAGCACGCGCGGGCTGACGGCAATGTGATGCGCGATCAGGCCCGGTTCCTGAATCGCGCCCACCCGGATGTCGAGATCGAAACCCTCGTCGACGAGGTTGACGCGGCGATCGACCAGTTCCAGCCAGATTTCGAGTTCGGGATAGCGCTTCTTCATCAACGACACGATGGGCGCAATGTGACTGCGCCCGAGGCGCTGGCTCGAACTGATGCGCAGCGACCCCTTGGGATTTACCCGCAGACTGGACAGGTCGTCGCGCATCGCATCGACGTCCTGCAGGATCGCGCGCGCCCATCGATTGACCGTTTCGCCATCGGTCGTGAGCGACACGCGGCGCGTCGTGCGGTGCAGCAGCTTCACGCCAAGCGTCTTTTCCAGCAAGGCAATGCGCTTGCTGACGTGCGTTTGCGAATTGCCGAACTCGTGTGCGGCCGCCACGAAACTCAGCCGGCGCGCGACTTCGCAGAACAGACGGAGATCGCCGAGCATCGGTTCATTAAGCATGATCTGGTGATTATGGAGTGCCGGATCGAATAATAATAGTTTGAATCGGCGATAGTAACCTCCGGTCATGCTTTGAAACGGAGACGAGCATGATCAATGGCAATACCGGGCTCATTGCCCACATCGGCTATCCAACGCACGCCTTCAAGTCGCCGATGATCTACAACCCGTACTTCGAACACGCCGGCGTGAATGCCGTCGTCGTGCCGATGGGCTGCAAGCCCGAGCATTACCCGGCCTTCCTCCAGTCGATCTTCACGCTTGAAAACATTCGTGGCGCGCTCGTCACGATGCCGCACAAGGTGACCACGGTCGGCTTGCTCGACGATGCCACGCCCACGGTGAAGATCGCCGGATCGTGCAACGCGGTGCGGCGGACGGAGGACGGGCGGCTCCTCGGCGACATGTTCGATGGCGAGGGCTTCGTGCGCGGCGTGCGCCGCAAGGGATGCAAGCTCGAAGGCGCGCGCGTGCTGGTCGTCGGTTGCGGGGGAGTGGGGTCGGCAATCGCTGCATCACTGGCCGCGGCGGGCGTGGCTTGGCTCGGGCTCTTCGATGCGCGCGACGAATCGGCGCAAGGACTCAAGGCGCGTCTCACGACCCATTACCCGACGCTTGAAGTCACGACGGGCAGCAACGACCCGGCCGGCTACGACCTCGTCGTGAACGCGACCCCGATGGGCATGAACGACGGCGATCCGTTACCGGTCGACGTGACGCGCATCGCGCCCGAGACCTTCGTCGGCGAAGTCGTGATGAAGACCGAAATGACGGCGTTTCTCAAGGCCGTGCAGGCGCGCGGTTGCCGTTTCCAGGTCGGCTCCGACATGCTCTTCGAGCAGATCCCCGCTTACCTCGAATTCTTCGGCTTTCCGACAACGACGCCGGAAGTGCTGCGCTCGGTCGCGAAGCTTAGCTACTGAACTCGTCATAATATAAGGAATCCAAATGAATACACCGAAATTCGGCTGGTGCGGACCGCTGCAGAACGCCGCATTGATGAAAGAGGCCGGGCTCGACTACATCGAGGCGCAGCTCGTGCCGATGAACCTCGAAGACGACGCGGCCTTCCGTGATGCCAAGGCGCGCATCGTCGATTTGCCGTTGCCCGCGCTTGCATTTAGCTATCTCTTTCCGCACGATGCGCGCATCGTCGGTCCAGAGAAGAACGAGCGCCGCAATCGCGCGTACTTCGATCGCGTGGTGGAACTGCTGACGCTGGCGCGAGCGCGCGTCGTCGTGCTCGGCAGCGGCTGGACGCGCAACATCCCGGAAGGCTGGACTCAGGCTCAGGCCGAAAATGAATTCCTGACGACGCTCGCATGGTGCGCCGATGCATTGCGGGGCAGCGGCACGACGCTGGTGATCGAGCCATTGAATCGCAAGGAGTCGAATCTGGTGAATAGCGTCGCCGATGGCGCGCGGCTTGCAAAAGCGCTGAACCGCAGTGAAGTGCGCGGCCTTGCGGACTTCTATCACATGGACGAAGAAGCCGAGCCGCTCGATGCAGTGCGCGAGCACTGCGCATGGCTCGCGCATATTCATCTGGCCGACACGGGACGGCTGAATCCGGGCACGGGATCTTACGACTACCCGACGTTCCTCGGGCATCTCAAAGCATGCGGTTATCAGGGCCTGCTCAGTGCCGAATGCGGTTTCAAAGGTGAACCGCTGGCATCGATGCGCGAGAGCGCGGCATTCCTGCGCGCGGCGTGGAACGCCGCATAAGGTTTGCCAATTCGACAAGGTTCGCGGCACGCGGACCGACCTCACTGGAGGAGACAATCATGGAAGTCGCCATCAACGGCGCGACGGCTGCCGACCGCGCTGTCCAAAAATCGACCAAACGGCTCATACCCTTTTTGCTTCTGATGTACGTACTTGCGTTCCTGGACCGCGCCAATGTGGGTTTCGCGAAACAGGCCTTGCATGATGTAGTCGGCATTTCCGATGCGGCGTTCGCATTCGGCGCCAGCATCTTTTTCATTGCATATGTCTTGCTCGAAATCCCGAGCAATCTCGCCATGCACAAGGTGGGCGCGCGTGCCTGGATGTGCCGGATCATGGTGACGTGGGGTCTCGTGTCGGCAGCTACCATGTTCGTGCAGGGCTCGACGAGCTTCTACACATTGCGCTTTATTCTGGGTGCGTGCGAGGCGGGCTTCTTTCCCGGCGTGATCCTCTATCTGACCTACTGGTTTCCGGACCGGACCCGTGCGAAGGTCATGGGTCTCTTCTACTTCGGCGCACCGCTTGCGTTCATGCTCGGTTCGCCGCTATCGGGTTATCTGTTGCGCTTCGACGGCATGCTCGGATTGCACGGCTATCAGTGGATGTTCATGCTCGAAGGGCTGGCGGCGACTGCGGTTGGCGTGTGGGCCTACTTCTATCTCGACGACAAGCCGGCTGACGCCAGCTGGTTCGATTCCGATGAAAAGCGCGAGCTGCTTGCTTTGCTCGAGGCGGAGCAATCGGCGAAGATTTCACATGGCCCACACGGCGCTGGTTCCGCACTTTCCGATCGGACCGTGCTGTACTTCGGGCTGATCTTCTTTCTCATCCAGATGGGCGTGTCGGTGGTCGTGTTCTACCTTCCGACCTTCGTGGGCAAGCTGCTCGGTACTGGACCGAATGCGCTCGTGGGCTTCGTCGTTGCCATTCCGTGGACCTGCGCGCTCATCGCGACCTTTGCAGTGCCGAGATGGGCGGCACGCGGAAACAGGCTCGTGGTCTACGGCTGCGCGAGCCTGCTGGTCGCTGCGATCTCGATGTTCATCTCGGCGGGCGCGTCACCGCTCGTATCCATGATCGCTTTGTGTCTCGCGGTAGCGGGCCTCTGGGCTGTCCAGCCCATCTTCTGGTCGATGCTCACGAACTACCTCGGCGGCATGGCGGTTGTCTCCGGCGTCGCGATGGTCAACACCATTGGTAACATCGGCAACTTCGTCTCCCCGAACCTGAAGGCGTGGGCCGACGCGAGCTTCGGATCTAGCGTTGCCGGACTGATTCTGCTAAGCGGTGTCGTCGTATTGGCAGCGCTGCTTTTCATCGGCGCGCGGCGTTCTTCACAACCGGTACGTGTTAAGGCGCTCCACACGTGAAGCGATGGAGCGACCCGGCGGCGAGTATCGGACATGATGTGAATGGCCCGGTGCTTTTGTCGTCGCGTTTTCGCATCCGGCAAGGCTATCTTGAGCAAGTCAACTCCGATAACGGGCGACTGTGCTGCATTCTCGCCTGGTCAATCGTCCGCAGTACCTTTGGAAGCCGTCATCGAAAGTTGCGGAGGTTGGACGGCTGAATTGGGTCGGAACGCTACACCCGCGCTGGTCGTCAACGATGAGGTGGGGCCGTTGCGACGGCTAAACGAGCGGGGATTTTGCGCGGTCGTCGTCGCAGTTCATAAAGGGATTGCCAAACGTCCAGATACACGGGGATAGCTTTCGGCGCCTGGATGGTATGTCGATGGTCGTTGGGATACGGGCTTCCATGACCTTTCCGAGCAAATTATGCACCGTTCCCCTTTATGCACGTGGTCTGAGGTCCCACGCGCGTCGAACAATATCCGCTCCAGTTTTCGATCATGGTCCGATCGAACGAAATCTGTTCTTCACCGCTGTCGGGCCAATAGCTCACGATATATCCGCACTGCTTGCTGAGAAACAGCACGACCGGCTTGTACGGACCCGATCTCTGCGGTGTTTGTTGCAGGAGGATGGCATCGGGGCACGACGCGTGGACGGCGTCGAGGCGCCGCTTCGCGAGATCGTACGCGGCTTCCGCGTCGGCGTGCTGCTGTGCCAATGCCTGCGCCCAGTGGATCGCTGCATCGGCGGGTTTTGCGTCGGAGAGAACCTGGCCGCTCACCACCGCCGTCAGCCACGTCTTCTGCCGTTCGTACCAATGCACCAGGCAATCGCGATCGTGACAGTTTCGTTGACGATCGTTCCATTGTTCGCGCATGTGCTGCTTGAACCCATCCTTGTCGGTGCTCGCCGCCTGCGCTTGCGTGAATAGGCTGGCGAGTTCGACATCCGACGCGGCCAGTTCTGCATCGCCGCAGATAAGGTGCTCCGCATCCAACGAGGCTTTGGTGCAATCGAAGCTCGTGGTGAACGTCCGTGTTGGCGCTGCGACCGGGAAGCTCGTCGAATCGCTCAGGTTGGACGAATTGCCCGGGATGCTGGCGAAATCGACCGGCGCCGCGGGGAGCGTCGACGTCGTAGGGAGAATGGGCGGAACCGGAATGGACGGCGGCGCGGCGCTGACCTCGAAACGCTCCGCGCGCGATAGCGCTTCCTGCGTGAGCGCCGCGCGATTCGCTTCCACTTCGGCGCGGATCGTTTCGAGCATGTTGCCGCGATAACGGAAGTCGGCACAGCGCGAGTTGTAGTCGTTCACCGCATCGTTGAACGGTTGCAGCGAGGCCTCCGAAGTCGACTCGATCCGGGTACGCCACACCTGGATGCGCAACTTTTCGGATAAGCAATAGCGAATCTGGGACGTCGACAAGACCAGCTCCCTACCGACCGGCGGCATGCTCTCCGAAGGAACCTCGCTCGGCTGGACCTCCGGTGCTGACACGTTCTCGACGGGCACTGACGTGTAGGCGACCGGTGTCGAAGCCGACGACTCGAGCGTGCTGCCGGGATTCGATTCGCTCTTTGAAACGGTCCCGACGACGAAGATCGATAGCAAGATGAGTGCAACGACCGGCACGACCAGCATCCAGAGCCCCGAACCCCGGTCCGGCTCCGCCGGCGTCGATGAAGACTGTTCGACGGCTGCCGCCGTCGGTGTCTCGACCGTCGCAGCCGTTGCCTCATCCACTTTGGAAGCGGGCCGCGCGGCCACCGTCGCTTCGATGTCCGACACCATCGAGTTAAGCGCTGCAAATCCTTTTTTTGTCTCGGATTGGCTCATGTTCCGTTAGCCCTTCAAATAATCGGTCAGCTTCGCAGCGCCCTTTTTGAAGGCGCCGCGAATCAGATGCTCGATCAGGTGCGTGTCCCAATCTTTGATATACGACGCCGAGCCGTGCACTTTCTTGTCGTCACGTTTGCCGACCACGAACCGGCCATCGGCAGACCATACATGTACCTCGCTCCAGCGAAGTCGCAGCGGCCCGTTGTTGCTCCAGAACTTGTGCTGCGGCAGCGTGATCGCGCCGTCCTCGACCGAGAAACTACCGAAATGAAGCGTCTCGCCTTTCTCCAGTCGGTTGAGCATATCGATCATCAGGCGGACACAGACCGCGCGCCATAGCGCCTGGGTGAAGCCTGTGTACGTCGATTCTTTTCTTAGGTTGATGTTCTGCTCGTCTGCGCCCTCAATCGACAAGGCGATGTGATAATCGGTCCCGGTCGGCACGCCGTTGACCGAACGGCGCACGCCACCCCAGCGGACGCGCCGGATCGAATCGAGCGGAAATTGCCGCCCCTTCCAGGTAATGCCCTGTGCAGCCACGGCCAGCCGATCCTTGAACATGACGCCGACGTCCGCCTCGAACGCGATCTCCCGCTCCCATTCGGCATCTTGACGTTGCTTGTCCGTGGCGCTCTGACGCAGGCCTTTAATCGCCCTGGCGTCCTCGGCGAGCGTGTCGCCAAACTCGGGCAGATCGACGAACAGATTTCCGAGCAGACATGTCATGCGGTCGGCGCAATCCAGTAGGCCGTGCTTATTGTTCAGGTCGACGCCCAGACTTCGCATCCGCGTCGCCACGTCCGTGCTTGACTGATGCGACATGCCACGCGATCGGGCGGAAATCTGGATCGGCTTCGCAACCGATACCCAGTTCCTCGCAACCTGCTCGATCCGGTCGAGCGTCGGAGTCACAGCCGCCAGGCCACCGGATGCATCGGCGAGCGCCTTGCCGATCAGCGTACGCAGATTCGTTGCCTCGGCTTCGAGAAACGGCTGGGTTTCCACTTCGTATGCATCGACCAGTTCGTCGAGCAATAGGGGGGCATGTCGCTCATCGTCGCCGGTGGCACGTTCGACCGCCTGCGTGACGGCTTCGACGAGCGTATCGGCCTTCATTCCGTCGAGCATGTTCTTCAGCGCCGTACGATAGTCCTTGCGGCGACGCGTCCAATCCTGCTCGACGGCATCGGTTGTCGGAACTTCCGGGAAACCTGCGAGCAGGCGGTCTTCATTGATGTCCCGCAGCACGTCTTCGAGGTCGACCGCCTCGACGGTATCGGCGAATGTGCAGATAAACGATGCAATCGCGCTAACCGGCTCACTGCCCGTCTTGCGTTCGCACATGGCCGCCATGACATTGGCTTTCGGCAAGGGAGCGAGGCGTTCATAGAGGTCGGCGGTGATCGTGTTCGCTTCGAGTGCGTTCTTGATGCTCTCCGCCACGCGCGGCGACACGCCGGGCAGCCATGCCAATTCAGCGTTTAGTCTCGATCGGGGATTGATGAGGTCGGCGCGAGCCTTCTGACAGGCTTCGCTGTCTATATAGAGCGAACGCTCCTCGGCCATCTCGACGATTCGATGGCGGTTGTCTCGCGTCGAGAGTCCGAGCAGGCAGAACGGATTCTTCTGCAGCGCCGTCTCAGTCATTTCACTGTTCATTTGCATTTCAACTGTATGCAGCATGTCAACGGTTGTTCGAGAGACAGTGTCTCGAGTATCCGCTTACTCAAACGAAGCCGATGCGTCGTGCCGCCGGCGCGTCCTGGCGCGACGGCGTAGCCCGGAGCGCGGCCAGCAGATAGTCCTGAGCGAGTTCATCGGCGCCCGAGCGCGCCGACAGCCGGGCACCCTCGCGAACGACGAACGCCACATCGGACAACGGCCGCCCCACGAGTGCTTTCGCGAGTGAGTCGGCATCGACACTCGCATCCTTCGGCAGGCTGGCAAGCAGATGCCCCAGCAACGCACCGACTTCCTGCTCGTTCGGAAAGTCCACTGAAATCACATGATCGAAACGGCCGCGCCGCATGATGGCCGAGTCGATCATCTCGATCCGGTTCGTCATGCCGATAATCAGGACTTCGTTGCGCGTGGCTTCGGGAATGCGCCGCAGGAACTCGGCGACTTCCTCGACCCGGTGATGACTTCCGCCGCCGCCATGCTCGCGATCGGCCAGAAAAGCTTCCATTTCATCGATCACAAGGACCGACGGCGCGCTCTTGATCGCCAGTTCGAACATCTCCGACACCTTGCGGCTGGTTTCGTGGATGTAGGGGCTCGCCACCGTCGAGGCTTCGATGCGAAACGCGGGCCAGCCGAGATACTTGATCAGCCGCTCGACCGCGAAGGTCTTGCCGCAGCCGGGCGGTCCATGAAGGATCGTGGGCGAAGGAAATTCGATGCCCAACGCCTGATACCGCGCCCGGTTCTGCACGATGTCGATCACGTGCTCGTGAAAAAACGACTCCAGCCCGGTGCGTCCGAACAGGCGAAAGACGGCAGCAGTGGCGTCGCCGGCTGACAGGTTCGCGTGCGAGCCGGTGCTTGCCGACGCCGCGCCGTGCTGCTCGTTTTGCGTCATTTCGTCGATTTCGATGCCCGCCGTGCGCACCACATCGCGCAGCCGGACAGCATCGATCCACGTGAGCATGCGCTGCAGCCGGCCGATCGACCGCGCCGACACCTGAACGCCGCCGGTCAGCCAGGCGCCGAGCACCACGTCGTCGGTCACGGACGCTTGCGCGTCGTAGGTGGGAAGCAACCTGCCGAGCGTCTCGACATAAATCGCGTCCTGCAACGCACTCGCGGCGTCGATCGAACGCGTTTCGCGCAGCGCGCTCGCGAACGCGAATGCCTCGCTCCTACCCGATGGCGAAGCAAAGTCAGACAAGGATTCGAGCCGCCTGCTCAGGCCGCACGAGATTTCATAGAAGGCCTGCGCGCCGAACTGGAAGCGCAACAGATCACCCGGTCGGGTCAGCCCGGCGGCGGCCCATTTGTCGTGCAACGCCTGCGTCACCAGCAAGGCACGGCCGGCGCCGCGCGTCGCGATGATCTGCCACGCCTCGGCGCCGTATAGCGGACGGCCGCACGAAGCGCCGTCCGGTAGTTCGCAGCCCACCGGCAACCAGCTTTCGATCGTCACGGTCAGCCTACGAGAATGTTCGACGCGGCGATCATGTCGTCCTCGGCCGAAGAGTAGATCCTGATTGCGTCGAGATTGCTGACGACCGAGCGCAACTTGTCGATCTCGTTGTTCTGCATCGCCTGTTGTCCGGCACGGCACAGTGCGAGATGCTCCTGTGCATCCGGGAACAGCGAGGCATCCTCGGAAAGCCATTTGAACCGGTCGATGACGAACCAGTCCTGCCGCCAGAGAATCACGAAGTTCTTCGAGCGCATTTCGCTCAGATGCGACTCGAAGTCGTCCCCGTGGCTTTCGATCGCGCGCTGCGCCGTCCTGGCCAGATTGTCGAATGAGGTGATCTCAGCCGGACGGCCGAACTGCCGCACGTGGGCATCGAAGAAACTGACGGTCTTGTCGAGTTCCATGCGCCGGATGACCTTGGCGTTCTCTTTGCGGACCTGCGCCATCAGACGCTTGGCTTCCTGCAGATCGTCCATGGCCTGTTTGGCAGATTCCGGATCACAGGAACCGCCTCGAACTTCCGCCGCTCGCGCGATGCGTTCGCGCGCACGCGACAGACGGACGTCGTCTTCCACCAGCGACGAGAACTCGCGCAAACGTGCGTCGAGCCGGGCGGCCTCGTCTTCGATCCTGTGTGCGGCCTTCGTGAAGTCGATCTGGGCTTCAAGGCGCGAATAGAAGTTGCGGCCGCTGTTGAACGAGCCGCCAATCGACGGAACCGAAACCTCGAGCACGATAGCGCCCGAATCGTTGATCTCGTATTCGCAGATCAGTTCCGCGCCCTTGACGACCACGCCGGAATCGAAGTCCCGGCCTTCGATCGAGAACTTCCCGATGAAACGGTTATCCGCCACGGGATCCTCGATCTCGCCTTCCCACAGCTTGAAATTGATCGATCCCGTACCGCCCGCGCTCAATGTCTCGTCGGCCTTGAAAACGACGGTGCCGCGTTTGGGCAATTGATCGCCTTCGCGAACCAAGTACTCGAGCCCGACCCGTCCACCAATCTTCCCGCGCGCCTCGACGCCAATCGAATGCGATGCGGGAATCGCATCGATCTGCGCCGCCGTGCGTGCGATCACGATCCGGTCGGTGTTCAGCGTCAACGGACCGCCCGCGGCGTCGAACACGAAGACCTTAAAGTGGTTCTCACCCGGTTTGGCAAGCGGCACTTCGATCGTGGCGGCGTTTTTCAGCGCCACGCGTCCCGAAGACCAGCCCGTATCGAGACTGTCGATCTGGAACGCCGCGCCCTCGGTGATTTTTCCGCCGACCTTCGCGACGATTTTGGCCTTCGCATCCGGCGTACGCGCCTGATAGTTGAACGTCAAATCGAGCGCACCGCCCGCCGCCAGTGCGCCGCGCCCGCTCTTGCGGCCACGGTTCCCACTCGACCAGTCGATGGATTCGGCGAACACTGCCGCGCCTTCCGCTACGGCGGTCATCGGGCGGACATCGGTGGAGGCGGCGATGCCGAGTTCGAATGCCACCTTGTCGCGCAACGGCTTGTACTGCGTCGGGCCGCCCACGAACACCACGCGCCCGATGTCATGCGGGCTGACGTTCGCCTTGCTCATCGCATCGCGGGCGGCCTGAATCGATTCCTCAATCCGGTCGGCGATCAAATCATCGAAGCGTGTACGAGTCAGCGGAATATCGAGATAGATATCGGTGCCAGATTCGTCGCGCATACGCAATTCGCTGTCATCGAGCGAGATGATCGACTCTTCGTTCGACGACAGTTCGATCTTGGCGCGCTCGATCGCCCAACTCGCCATATGCCGCAACGTGGCATAACGAGGATCGGAGGAGAAGTTTTCGGGCAGGTTGAAATTCTCGAGCAGCCAGGGCTTGGCGACGTTATCCAGAAGCAGCCGGTCGAAATCTCGCCCGCCGCACATTGCGATGCCGCCGTGCGAAAGCAGACTCACGCGCCCGTTGATGCTCTCGGCAATGGCGATATCCAGCGTCCCGCCGCCCAGATCGTAGACGAGGAACATGCCGTCGCCCTTGCGCTGGCGCATTACGGTCATGACCGCGGCCACCGGCTCCTGCATGAGCGCCACCTTGCCGAGACCCGCCTGTTCGGCGGCGGCCATGGTGGCGTCCTTCTGCATCTGATTGAACGCGGCGGGAACGGTGATGACGGTTCCCGTGTCCGGATCGTTGCGAATGCCTTCCGGCAAATAGCCGTACAGGACGCGCAGGATCTCCGCTGAACAAGCCTCGGGCGTCATGGTCACATTGGCCGCGGTCAGATGGATCGGCGTGCTCGTGCCCATGAAGCGCTTGAACAGGACCGCCCCGCTTTCCGGATTGCGAGCTGTGTTGTCGTAAGCGCGCTTGCCGACGTACTTGTTGTTCCGCCTGTCGACGAAGATGGCCGATGGCGTCACATCGTTCTGATCGGGACTCTTGTAGAGGCAGATGTCCGTGCCGTCGTAAGAACAGATCGCGCTATTGGTGGTGCCCAGATCGATGCCCACGTAGTGTTTCATGCCTGCTCCGCCTTCATCAACATGACCGTTCCCCCACGCACGAGGCCGTCGGGCCCCATGATGATCGGTTCGAGCATTTGTTCCACGACCAGGGTGTCTTCTGGACCGAAATCGGCGAGATTCAATGCGGAAATGGCCATGCCGGGATCGTAGATCTGACCTTCGACGCTCACGATGCGCAAGCCAAAAGGTTTGAGCCCGTCATCGACCTTCCTGAGGAAGTAGCGGGCCTGATTGGTATATCGCGCCACTTCGTTCAACTCGAGCCGTTCCGCGAGGCGATTGAACACGCGGACGAACCGCCAACCTTCAATCGATACATCGATCAACACCTTCAGTTCGGCGCTTTCCTTCATCGCTTCATGCACCCCGATCATCCTTTCCTCTCAGTACATAATCTTTGTTTAACAGCATTTCCAGACCGCCCAAGTGCCAGGCAGAGTGTTCGCTGTGCCTTGGGTTAATCCACAACTGCCTTACTCTTTTTTCAAAGGACTATCGGCATCTCGTCAGGCTTTTTGAGTCGAAAACTGTCGTAGGAGCACCATTTTCGGAGACAACCGCCCACGTTGCCGGGCGATCTCAGGCTCAAAGCCGCGCCAGTATAACGGGGCGATCTGTTAAAAAAGGACAAAGCATTCTCGGAGGGGCGGCAAGATTGTCGTACAGCGACACCATCCTGTCGCCTACATCGACCCGTTCGGCATCGAGCTTTTCGCTCGAGTCCGGAAGTTCGGGGGCGAGGACGTCACGAACGCTCGGCGCTCGACGTCGCGGATACGGCGGTGCAAATTTGACAATCAGAGTCCTGCAAGAAGGATGGTGATTGAAACGGGACTGAAGCATGGAATGGTGGTGTGCCTGTTGATTTCCACCAAGAAGGGATTCCATCCTTCCAAAGACGATCCGCTGATGTGGATACGGTCGACTAAAACATAACATCGCAACTCCTGCGTCAAGACGCCCCTGTGGCGTCTTTCTCTGCGCTGGGGTTTCCCGTCCCCGGACGAGCTAAGTCGAACACCTCAGCCAGGCCGGGGTGTTTGACTTAGCCAGGCCACAAGTTCGCGCACACGCATGGCCTTCGCAAACAGCCAACCCTGCCCGTACTGGACGCCTCTCTGTGCCAGATACTCGAGCTGGACATCGCGCTCGATGCCCTCAGCCACGATCTCCACGCCAAGCTCATGTGCCATCTGGATGATATGGGGAGCGACAATGCTCGACGCTGCCTCCTTCCCAATGGTATCGATAAACGACTTGTCGATTTTCAGTACGTCGATCGTGAAGGTCTGCAGATACGACAGGCTGGAATACCCAGTACCGAAGTCGTCGATGTACACCGGATGGCCCGCATTTCTGAATGCCGCTATGGTTTGTCGCGTCTCGTCGGCATTCATGAAGCTGCGTTCCGTCGCCTCTATCCTGATTTGACGTGCTTGGATGCCCGTTCCCTTCAACCTGCTGGCGACGATGTCAAGGAATCGGTGCGTCCGTAGGTCTTCACTACTGACGTTAATGGACACGTAGAATGAAGGTCGCGCGCGCAGCAGCGGTGACAGTTCAGTAACCGTCTTGTCCAATACCAGGTCGGTCAACGACTGCGCGAGGCCGTTTTGCTCGGCGACGGCCACGAAGATTTCTGGCGAGACGTTACGCCCGTTCAGCTTCCAACGGACCAGCGCTTCAACGCCCACACATTCGCCGCTCGTGAGCCTGACGATTGGCTGGAAACAAACGTCCAGTTTTTTGCGCGCGATGGCCCATTCG
Organism: Caballeronia sp. LZ029; assembly: GCF_031451275.1. Classification (NCBI taxonomy): domain Bacteria; kingdom Pseudomonadati; phylum Pseudomonadota; class Betaproteobacteria; order Burkholderiales; family Burkholderiaceae; genus Caballeronia; species Caballeronia sp. LZ029. Next base: position 1,283,349 of record NZ_JARUXO010000003.1, on the reverse strand, counting down.
AGGGTCGCGGGAAAAGAGACTAGATTTGAGATTCTTCTGAATGCAAGCCAGCCGAATAATCCGCCAACAACAACGCCAAACGAAAGCCACATCGCTAACAAGCCAGTCCAGTCTCCGATGAGGCTATGACGGGGGGACTTCACGACCACACCGAGAGGACGGATCGCCGAACGGGATACGGCGTAGTACCAGAGTTTGCTGCTCACGTGTCCGGCCTGCGTCCATGCACTGAGCATGTCGTCTTTGTCCGCGCCGACCGACAGTCCCAGAATGGTATTTGTGTCGACGTTGATCGCAGCGATGGGCCTTTGGGCAGGATCAATAAGATCGACATAGGACTGCGGATCGATCGAGACGTAGTTTCCATCCCGACCAACCTGAATATCCATGCGCGCGACGCTGAGTGGACTTTTCTGCCTGAACCAGACCGCGTAGCCGTCGTTGCTTTGCCAATTCGGGCGAGGCATCGTCAAATGCTTCGCTTGCACGTCGCCCAGGAGGGGCGAGCACAGATATTTTCCGTATCCGTAGGCGCCGGCGTCTTGTATGTATCGGTAGTTGTAAATCACGCGCGCAAACTGCGCGATGTGTGCGGATGAGCATGGACCATCAGGCGTCGCCTCCATGTCGGCGATCGCTGCATATGCCTGGTACGAGACGAGTTCCGCACGCATCAGCGCTTTCTCAGCAAATGCCTGCAAGTCTTCCTGTTCGCGACGTTCGGCTTCTTTGTTCGCGATATAAACGCTGGAAAAAACTGGCAGTATCGTAACAATACAACCCAAGGCGACGGAGCCCGAAATGATTGAGATCCTTTTGATCATCTCGTAGTCTCGTTTGAGTCAAGCGCTAATTGTGGAACCCGAAAACTCTCGTCTAATCTACGGCAATTCGAGCATCGGACCCGTTCCGAAAGCCAAAACAATGAACAAAGGAGACCGAGCGGAAGAAACGCGAGTCGCGTGGCACGCATTGACGGGCGCATGCTCACTCAGGCTGCGGTGCATCGAGTGGCGGATCTATCAGCTCGGCAACGCGACGTTTCCGTTCCCTCCAGCGCGCGCGATTTCGACGTCTGGGACGAGCTGGCCACGTCGTTTCCGAACCGTTATCTCGAGTATGGCCGGCAGATCGATTCCAAACTCAATGCAATGGTGGCAAACCTGGCTGACGCTGCCGAACCTGTAGTGTTCTGCGGGTGCGCGGGCCACAAGGTGAACATTGGCGCAGGCAATCCGGAGTTGCGCTCGGTGGTGGGCGACAAAATCTGCCAGAAGAACGGCACGTTCGCGCTGCTCTGGCGCATCGAGAAGGGCATGTTGGCCGTGAGCTTGCGCGCGGCGAAGGGTACGGATGTTTCTGTGATGGCCGAGCGCTGCGGAGGCCGCGGGCATGCTGGCGCGTCAGCGTTTAAGCTGCCGCTCAATACCGTTAAGAAGGACTGGTTCTTCGAGCATTACATCCTGCACGAAGGCGCATCCGACGAGGACCAATAAGGCCGCGAATTGATTCGCACATCTCAAACCCGGACCATGCGCCGGGTTTTTTTTCGATTTTATTGGAGCGATGAATCGCCCGGCCATCGCCTCTTAAATCGAAACTCAAAAAAGGCTGCACAAAAATATTCAACGATAGCAACATCACTTTAAGGGAGTCTGATGCTCGGCAATAACGGCGGTGTCGCCGAGAAGAGGCGTCTTGCCGTTACTGGGCGACCCTTCGCGGGAAAGCGCGATTTATAGGAAGCTTTAACTGCGGAGCAGATTTCGCAAGCCACTTGTTTTTAGAATTTGGGTGACTGGGGTGTGGCGCCGTAAACGTTGCGAAAAAATAAAGTACCGGAATAAGACTAGAGGCCAATGGCTTTCGATTGAACCGCTATCAATACTACCGTCAGCAGCGTGAGGTTGCGGCCCCTTGCCACGGCGCATGCTGATTCGCAAACCAGATACCGATACTCAGACAGGCGCTTGGGCACCTTACGTTGATGATTGACGTGTCCGAGCGCGAGCGTCGCAGAACGTGTCTCTTCCATTTGTTCGGCGGTAGGTAACCGCTATATCCGCTCGCGCAGGCGGGCAGAACGGAGGTGATACGATGTTGAAGAGCATATGTCCTTTGTTGGCGACAATGACATTAGTCGCCTGCGCTGTCACAAATGAGCAACCGCTTTCCGATGTCGAAAAGGCGTCGAAAACAGGGTTTCTGACCAATTATTCCCTGCTGCATCCGGGCGAGGAGGGCGAGGCGCGGCTTCGCTACGTCAATCCAAATATAAACTGGAATTCCTACACGGGCATCTTCCTCGAGCCTGTGGTGTTCATCAACGATGCCACCAAACCTATCGACGCGCGGGAGCAGCAGATATTGACGAGCTATTTCTACACTAAACTAAAAACTCGCCTGTCGAGCGTGATGCCGATCGTCGAGCTGCAGGGCACACACATTTTGGTGGTCTGTGCCGCTCTCACTAACGTTACGAGCGGGACGCCTAAATTGCGGACGATCTCGGTGATTATCCCGCTGGCTAGGTTGCTCAATATGGTGCAGAGCCTCGGGACGAACACCTATGCCTTCGCCGGTTCGGCACAGGGCGAAGGCGAGGTCACGGACGGTCAAACTGGACAGGTTATCGCCGAAGCGGTGGACGGCCGTGCCAGCGGAATGAGCATCGAGAATGCGGGGGCCGGTAGATGGGGCGACGCAGAGCATGTGATGGATTATTGGGCGGATCTGACGGCCAAGCGTATCGTCCAACTTAGGTCAGGCACGCCGGCACAGTAATGCGCCATTTCACCTGGTGCCGCCCTCTAAGCACACGTCGTCGAGTGCGCGACTGAGACGAAATGTCCAGCAGCGTCAATCCTCACCGCGCGCCGAACGTTCACGCCGGCACCCCACTGACCTCACGTACGGGAAAGAGTTGGTCAGCGACTTTTTCAACAGCGTCTCGTGGGAGCCGCCGTCGGAGCAGGCTGGGCCGCGTTCGGGCGTTCATTGCTCAAGCCTTCGACCTCGATGCTCGACAGCAGATGCGGCACACAGACGCACGAAATCATAGGCACACAAGATCACTATACAATGCGTTTAAGGGTTAACCCTTAACCCACATTCAGGTGACCGCCACATGTACTTGCTCAGCCGAATCTTTCTGTTTCTGACGAATTCCGCCGACCAGCGCGACCGTGAACGCGACGAGGCTTACCTCGCCGAAGCCACCGACATCTACGATCTCGAATACCGGATGAAGGCGCTCGACCAACGTAAGGTTGCGTGGATGGGAGGCCCACTTTGTCATCTGTATTGCTTGTCGAGGCCATAATGGCATGCGGACCGCGTAGACTTGTGGGTCCTATCCGCGAATCGGAGTTGATGGTTGGAAGCGAACAGCGTGAAACAGCAGGTGTGGGCACTCGCGGATGAAATAAACGCTGTGCTGGACAGTTCGTGCATTGAGCCGCACCAGCAAATTGAGAAAGAGCAAAACATAAGCCTTATAGGCCTCAACAAAGGGGAAAGGCTTTACATCAAACCCGCACGCCACGGCTACTCGGTAGGGCTCGGAGGTAACTCTCTGGTCGACAGAATGGAGCCGTTCATGACCCGACTGACAGGGCGAGAGCGTCATGGTTACGCGCACCCGCACGTGAGCCGGCAGCCTTACTGGTACGTCAGCGATTTCGCTCAGGTTCGCAAAGCGGCGTATGAGTTTGCGGGCGCGAACGTACCTTTGGACGGCGATGACACGTCAGCCGACATCATCGCGATTGAGCGGCGGGCGGATTTGTCGCGGACGCAGCGCGAGGCCTTGATTCAAGCTCGGCTCGGTCAAGGAACTTACCGCAAGCGGATGTTGGAATTATGGGACGGCAAATGTGCGGTGACGGGCCTTACGATCCAACCGGCCCTCATCGCGAGCCACGCCAAACCGTGGAGCGACAGCACCGATGAGGAGCGACTAGATCCATGCAATGGTTTGCCGCTTACGGCTACGCTCGACAAACTTTTCGATAAATACCTTGTTGCGTTCGCTCCGGAGACTGGCGAGATGCTGATCTCAGATCGCATTGCCGAGGCAGATCGCACGATCCTCGGCATCCCAGCGAAACTGAGAAAACCCCCCAGCGCGCAACAGGCTCACTATCTCAAGCTCCATCTGGCTGAGTTCGAATTGCATAAAGTTCGTTGACGGTTAGGAGCCGACTCTCAACCAACACGAGCACGGCACGCGCTACCCGCGGGCGGTGGTCGGATCTGCTGGAAAATCGGCGTCGATTCCTACTTCACCTCCGGCACCGATATCGGCGAGCGTGGCGCGCAAGCGCTTCGCCACCATGTCCACGCCAAAGGGCCCAAGCACCAGGTGCCTCGGCGGACTCTCACTTTCGACCAACCGAATCGTCGCTTCCACTGCGCGAGCTTGATCGCCAGGGTGCTTGCCGCTGATGGCGAGGGTGTTCTTCGTGCGTTTGCCGGTCGTCTCTGCGTAGTCGGCGATGCGGTTTGACGTCTGCATAAGCGAACGTCCAGTCCAATCGGTGCGCAGCGGATCCGGTTCGATGCAGGTCACGTTGATGCCAAGCGGCCCAACTTCTGCCAGCAAGCCATCGGACCAGCCCTCAACCGCATGGTTAGCCGCTGCGTAAATAGCCTGAGCCTGGAAAACCCATCAGACTTGCAACCGACGAGAGGTTGAGCACATGGCCGCTGCGCTGCGCCCGCAGGGTGGGCAACACGGCGCGAGTAAGTGCGAAGAGGCCGAATACGTTGACGTCGAACTGCTGACGGATCTGCGCCTCTTCGCCTTCTTCAATCGTGCTCATGTAACCGTAGCCCGCGTTGTTCACGAGGACATCGATCCTGCCAAACCGCGCGAGAGTGGCATTGACCGCGGCTGTGATCTGCTCTGGCCGGGTGAGGTCCAGTTCGACGCAAAGCAACCGGTCCGCCCCCGGGGCTGGCGAGATCCATCAGCGACTCTTTCTTGCATGCAGTCACCACGCAGCGCCAGCCGCGCGCGAGAACTGCCCGCGCCAGCGCGACCAAAACCAGTTGCACAACCGGGGATAAACCACACGGGCCGGATAATATCGATCATCGTGAGTTCTCTACAAGACTAGTCCCCGAGCGCGTTTCGCCTCGTTATGCAGCAAGCAGGCTTGGGGAGGGCGTTTCAACTTTCAGCACCTTGTGCAATCGCGAGCTCGTAGTCGTGTATTCCACAAGCTGCCGTGCATTGGGATTGATGTGAGCTGCAGCGCCGTACGCGGCGAGGGCCGCCTCGTGGAATCCCGAGAGGAGCAACTTCTTTTTGCCGGGGTAGGTGTTGATATCCCCGACCGCAAACATCCCAGGCATGCTGGTCTCGAATTTCCCGGTATCGACTACGATCTGTCGGCCCTGCATTTCGATGCCCCAGCTCGACAAGGGGCCAGGCTGCGGCGACAGCCCGAAGAAGACGAGCAGATCGTCGAGTTCGATGCTTCGCGTCACACCGTCACCCCCGGTGACCTTGATTTTTCGCAGCGTCGCTTGATCAGCTTCGAACCCGGTGACCTGCCCAACCAGCATCTGCATGCGTAGCTCCTCGCAGGCCGCTCGCATCTGCGCGACCGACGAGGGCGCTGCACGAAAATCATCGCGTCGATGAACGAGCACGACGCTGTTCGCGATTTCCGTCAAATGAAGCGCCCAATCCAGCGCGGAGTCTCCGCCGCCACAAATCACAATGTCGCGGTCGCGGAACCGTTCAGGGTTCTGTACGCGATAAAACAGTTGCTGGCCTTCGTGCTGCTCGATGCCTGTCAGCTTCAGGCGGCGCGGCTGGAAGGATCCCGCCCCCGCGGCGATGAAAACTGTCTTCGCGAGAAATGTCGTACCGGTGTTCGTACGAGCCAGATAGCGTCCGTCAGGGCAGCGCTCGAGGGTCTGGACTTCCTGGCGGAGGTGGAACGTCGGCACGAACGGTTCGATCTGCTTGAGCAGATTGCCAACGAGCTGTCGCGCGCTGCATACCGGTATGGCCGGTATGTCGTAGATCGGCTTGTCCGGGTACAGTTCGATGCACTGCCCACCAGGCTGCGCCAGCGACTCGACGACATGCGCGCGAATCTCCAGGAGCCCGAGTTCAAAGACGAGAAACAGGCCAACGGGGCCCGCGCCGACGACCAGCGCATCGGTCTCGATGGGTGCCCGTCTTTCGCAGCCCATTTGCACCCGGGCTTTCTGAATATCTGTTGCGGTCATTTCAAAGCTTGCCTTCCGAATATCAGCGGACATCTCATGGGTGACGCGGTAGGGCGGACGAACCAGCACCACCGCATCAAGATTAGTGGACATGTCAACTATACGTCGCGCTGTAAGGATTTTGTATGCGACGCTGAGTCGCAATCGGAGGACGGGGCCGTTCGAGTGCCGTGTCGGCGGGCGCCAACAGACTCTATTGCTGCAAGATGCCTCGTTGATCAGGAACTGCTGGTGGGGCTTGACCGCCCGTTAGAATGCGCGTGACAGGCGACAAACGCCGAGCCGGACAGAAGCCAAGCCCAATGAGGGAGGGGAGTGAACGTGAGCGAATACGTCGTAGACCTAAAAGATGACACTAAGCTCTATGTTGTTGTTGAACCAGCCCTTGCAGGGATAGCGACGCTTGACCTCCACAAGTCGAGACGCTCATTTTTTATTTGAAGTCGTTGCACGCGTATTACACTGCAAGTGAGAACGACGTAACCAACTATCAGCTGTTCAGCCAACAACTCGAGGGAATCCGCAACACCAAATCGCAAAATCAGTTTCAGCGAAAAGCTGCATCGTTGTTGCTGCGGGCAATGATTCTGAGTGGCATCGCGGCAATCGTGGCTGCACTGGGTACGGTCGCGATGATGGTCAAGCAGCACGGTTGGGGTGTCCCGCTCATCGTTGGTTCCTTCGGGCTTTTCTTGTTTGCGGAAGCTCGTTTCGGTAGAACTGCTTTGTCTGCAGCTAAAGAGCAAGACCGTCGGTATTTCCTAGAGTGCCTGCGATCGGCTCGAGCGTGCAACGAACTGGACTGGGCAGGTCTCTTCACCTACGGCGCCCAGAGTACTGAGGATTTGACAGAGCAGCTTCGCAACGCGCTTTACAACGATGAATACCGCCAGTATTCCCATGCTCGGCAGCAAGAACACCGGGCTTTGTCGTAGCGTAGGCTTCGCGGAATGTCTGGAGGAGCGGCGCACCGGCGTGGACCTGGATTTTTAAGTAGAGCCTCGAACTGCGTCGACTCGCCACACGCCTGCTTCCGTGCTTTCTATAAGCTTTCGACTAGAGCCTAGTCCCGCCGGACCATCCAAGGTGGGGCGCTCACATTGGAGGCTGATATGTTCGTCCTTTCGCTTTTGCTTCTGCTCGTGCTCTTCCTTTGGGTGTTTCCACTCATCCTCGCCGCCACGTGCGCCCATCCCCGCGCGGCTGAGTTAGGACGCCGGATGAGCCACCGTGCTCGATCGACGGGAACCCCCCACACGTCGTGAGGTACCGCGGGCCTGGTGTATGCGATGACGAGCACGCCAAAGCACTCATGAATGTCCAGCATCAGAGACATTGGATATAGCGCGCGTGTTCGAAAGCCCGGCGACTCGCTGGACCTTTAGCACCGTAGCAGGGCCGTCATCCGATTGCAGATGCCTACGACGCAGTAGTTCTTGCGCACTGGCACCGTTATGGGCCATTGCGATCGCAGCGTCGCGCTCCTTGGCGGCTTCCGCCTTCTTGTGGTCGTAAACTTTCTTCGCCGCCGCGACTTTCTGGTTATATTTCTTGTTTGCTGCGGAGATTTCCATTCGCATCCTAACGATTTCGTCGCTATGCGCGGGCTGAGCCGCGACCTGATCAGTCTGAGCCCACGCATTGGTTGCGAGCGCGAGCGACATTAACACCACAGCTCCGTTGAGACGATTCATGGCTAAGTCCTCCTTTAATCTGCTATGAACTTCTTCACGGAGATCTGAGGTGTGCCGGCCGTTCCTCTCCGCGCGAACTGTTCCAGAAAACGACAACGAGGTGTAGACCGCACTCTGCTCTATTCACGCCACGCGTCGTCGTTGGTGAATTCAGGAGACCAACTCAGTTCGATGTCGATCCAAGCGAGGACGGGATTGCCGGTCACCCGCGCCCATTGAAGACTCGGTTTCCGGTGTCGTCACCCCAGTCAGGCCATCAGCTGGCGCGGGCGCTCGAATCACGACGGGTCGCCGAGTTCCGCGAGCATGCCTACGGCGGTGGTGAACTGGATGCCCCGCATTGCCGGCAGCTCCAGTACTGCTGGATAGCAGCGCCAGTTGACAACAGCCTCGCGTAACGCCGCCTCAAGGCGGTCGCATTGTGCGAGCCTGGCGGCCCGTCTCAGGTTGCTGCTGTGCCGCGGTCTGATGTGCATCATCGGGTGGAATGTCGCCCCATTCGTGTGTCGACTGATCCGCCAGGGGGACATCTGTAGGCTATTGCGCGCTCATGCGTGGAGGCCGGGCAGAGCGCTCGGTAGATTGGACAGTTGTCTCTCCCAAGGCCCCCTGCATATTTGCAGGGGTTCTTTTGGTTCATGAAAAGCTCAGCTTGGCAATAATTTTCCGTGTGCTAACGTTTATGGGCGCTCGCAGCGCGGCGGACTACGACGATCCAGTGTCCCAGGAGCCCACTATGGCAGCACATGCCAAGTACGAACGGTTGATTCAGTCCTGCAAGGATTTGCCGCCGCTACCGGTAGCTGTCGCGCATCCGTGCGACGCCAGCTCGCTTGGCGGTGCGATCGAGGCCGCTGGGATGGGCCTCATTGCGCCGATCCTCGTGGGACCCCGCGCGCGCATCGAGACTGTCGCGGCGGAGCTGGCCATTTCCATTGACGGCTGCGAGTTGGTCGAGGCGCCGTTCAGCGAAGCCGCGGCGGAGATTGCGGTAGGGCTCGTGCGAGAGGGGCGGGCAGAAGCGCTGATGAAGGGTAGCTTGCACACCGACGAGTTGATGGCGGCCGTCGTGAAACGCGATGCGGGGATGCGCACTGCGCGGCGAATCAGCCACTGCTTCGTGATGGACGTGCCCGGCCACGAGCAGGCGATGATCATCACTGACGCGGCCATCAATATCGCGCCCACACTCGAGGACAAGGTCCATATCGTCCAAAACGCCATCGATCTCGCCCATGCGCTGATGGTCGACGACGTCCGGGTAGCGATACTCTCAGCCATGGAAACGGTCAATCCCAAGGTACCTTCGACGCTCGAGGCCGCCGCGATCTGCAAGATGGTGGACCGGCACCAAATCACGGGCGCGCTGGTGGATGGACCGCTCGCGCTCGACAATGCGATCGACATCGAGGCCGCGACGATCAAGCGGATTGACTCACCGGTGGCTGGCCGCGCTAACGTGCTGGTGGTCCCGGACCTCGAAGCGGGCAATATGCTGGCCAAGAGCCTGTCATTTCTCGCTGGGGCGGACTCCGCCGGTATCGTTCTGGGGGCGCGCGTTCCAATCATTCTTACAAGTCGCGCGGACTCGGTTTTAAGCCGGCTCGCGTCATGCGCGGTTGCCGCGCTCGTCGCACGAGCGCGCCGCGAAAACGCCAAAATTCTCGGGTGAGCGTTCCATCTGCCGCGCCGTAGTTGCCCCTTCCGCACAATCCTGCCCCCGGCCCGCCAAGGACGACGCGTCCAAGCGCCGCTCTATGCGGGGCGCTTCCCCGCGCGCCGCGTAACAGACATCGAGCCGTAGCTATCTGAGACCTTGTTTCGCAGCGCCGGCGCGGCGAAGAGCAGTTGGAGGGCCCAGGCGTGTATGCAACAGATCCGGGGTTCGTTGCGCGGGGCGTGCGGCCGGGCGTCACATACAAAAATCTTACAACTTCAAATATAGTTGACCAGTCACAGAACGGTCGTTCGGACGACGCCCAGAAGGCTTTGAGCTGAAGGCGATCCGGCACCCGCATAGGCGTGGGCCGCCCGCTTAAGAAAGCGAGAAAGCTGACGAGCAAGTCAAACTGCGTTCTCTATCTTGTGTCGGTATCACTTGATGCCGGCCGCGACCGCCCTTGGACCCGTGCGCGCGCGCCAAACGGGAGGCGTTCGCGTCGCCCCTGTCAAAGCCCGTCGCCTAGAACTCGGAGTTGAAAGATGTCGGACGCGCATTACGTTGCCACGCTGGAAGAGCGAATCGTGGATCTCATGGTTGACGGCCAAGAATGGACAGTGAAAGGCCTGGCAGAAGCGCTTGAAGCGCGCCGCTGGCGAGTCAGACTCGCGCTGCGGACCCTCGCCGCCTCACGGGACGTCCGAGTTGTTCGAACAGTGGGCCGTGCGCATGTCCGCGTCTTTAGAAGCACCCCGTTCGACGACTCGCCCCCGCGCGGAAGGCCCAGGGGAAGGGCGAGGCCAAAGCTGCGGCGGTGGCCGAGTCTGGACCCGCTCATTGCGCACGCGATTCGAGCGATGGCACTGGTGCGTTGACCTCCTCAATCCGCCTGGATGATCTGCGCGACGAGCAGTGAGACGACTGCCTACGTCTGCGCAGCCTTGGCGGCGTGCGGTGCATCAGTTGATTGGACGCAGTCCTCGCTGACGAGTGCCTTCGAATCTGGAAGAGGCTGCATATAGTCGAACTGAGCGACGAGCGGCACTTTGCTATGCTGCGCCGCTTGCCGAAGGACGAACACATAGCCGTACATCGGGGCGCCGGGGGCAGGCGAGTTGCACTGCGGACCGGGCTCTTGAAAGACAACTGACGTTAACGCCCCACGAAACTGAATTGCCGCTCGCTTTGAGGATGTCGCGCTCGCCAACTTGAACGTCGACTCCGGCAGCCTTAACAGGTTTTCCGGCAAATGGGACTGGCATGGTCTGAATGGACCGGAGTGTGCTGCGACGCGAAGGACACGCGGAGCTTCTGGTTTCTGGGTCGAGAGCGGGATGAGAGATCTTTCACCAAGCTGCAGCCTCGTGACTATCTCGAAGCAATCGAAGAGGCCGAACAGCTGCAAGGCCGCGTGGTGACTTTGGCCTAAACTCGTCGAAATACGGAAGTCTCACGCCCGCCGTCCCTGATCATCAGGGTCCGGCGGTTTTTTCGCGCTTGCGGGCCACTCGACCTGAAGTTCGGTTCTTCGGTACTGACCCGGGGCGCTACGGTCGTTGATGGAGGTATCTCTCGCGCGAGGTCACTCCTGCAAAATCCGGTCTATTTCCAGTCGAAGCGCGGTTCGATTCGCGGGTCGGCGCCTGCATTTTGGCCAGCAAGCAATGCGTCAATTTTGCGCTCAAGGCGCAAGTTGGTGCAGCCAATCAGAAAGATCAGGCCGATGCAGTTGACGATGGGTATGAACGAAATGATGGTCCATTTAGCGACCGGACGCCCCTTGTCTTTTGCCAAAGCGTAACCGACGAACCCCAAGATCAGGGACGGAAGTAGAAGTCGAACAAAAACGGCGACGGATATAAGCAGGATTTCTGCGAATGACGGATGCATGACTGCTCTCGGTAGATGTGCTCGCCGCTGGCCCGGCTTCGCCGCGTCGTGCGACGTACACTCAGTTGAGCGGAAACAGCAGGCGGCCCATGACGCTTGTGTAACGATACGACGAGCCGCCAATCGCGAACCCGGACGCGCGGTTGTTGGTCGTTTCCACCGCGACTTGCCACTGCACGGTCCGGCTGCGATGGTTCTGCGCGCCGCCACGAACACTCCAGATGTTGCTTGCCGCGTCTGGTAGGTTCTGGCGCCCGGCGTCAGCGTTCACGAAGAAAATGGCCTTGTCTCCGACTGCAGTCCGCCACGAGACGCCGCCCGACGCCTCATTCAACCAGCGCGGAGAGAAGTAATTGCCTTGGTCGGGATTGGTGTCGTAATACGTGCGCGTTTTGACGTATGCGTTAAGCCCGCTGTTCTCCACCAATTCGTAGGTCCATCGTGTGCGTAAGAGGGGACGCGTGTTGTCGTCCGAGAACAAAAGCGCGCCAGCCGCGACGCCGACGCTGACGCGTGACGTAAACTGGTGATCGAACACGAGCAGCAGGCTGTTGTAAGTCAGGCCTTTCTCGATTCCGGCCTCCGAGTCGACGACGTCCCGCCCCACGCTCACACCTAATCCCGTGTCGGCGGTGAGGTGCCGCATGTAGTCCAATGTCCCTGTCACTGTCGTGTGACCATCGGTATCCATCACGCCAAGCCGCCCATCCACGGTCTGCTTCGCATCGTGCTGGTAGTACTGACCATATGCACCGCGCCCGGTGGCTGACCATCCTGGCGCGCTGTAGTGCGTGATGCTCGTGCCCACCCCCCAGCCGTTGGGGAACAGATACCCAAGGTTTGCACGCTCTTCCTCGAAATGATCGCTGTCATTGCTGTAGAAAACGTCACCAATGGGTGCACCATACTTGCCCGGCGCGTCATGAGACTGGGCGCGTGCGGTCCCAAGCGCGCCGAGCGCGAGTGCACCGACGATAGCGAGCACGTGCCGAAGCTTGATGCCGCCCGCCCGGCGAGGGATATCCATTACGAATTCTTCCTTTTTCCGTTTTGAGGTCATTTCGTGCCCCAACGCTTGGTGCGCATCACGAACTCCTGCGCATATCCAACTACGCACGCGGGCTGCAAAACCAACCCGTAGAGCAGGCTGTAGCAGATGAAGCCAAGCCAATTTCGGCGCACTTTCAGATTCTGCGCGGCGAACATGCCGGACTGGATGCGGAACATGATGCCGTTGATGACCAACGCCATTGGGAGTACGAGCAACGTCATCGGCCCCGCGATCCAGTAGATGCCGAACAGCGCTAGTACCAGGCCTGGGACGAAAACCAGCGTGTAGACCAGATCCATGAAGGGGAACAGCAGGTTCCACCAGATGAAGACCGTCGTCATGCGCGACTCGAACAGCATCTGCCAATGTTCCTTGAACGCTTCGATCAGCCCGCGTGACCACCGCTGACGCTGACGGATGAACTGCCGCGTCGTGGTTGGCGCGTTGGTGAAGAGGCAGGCGTTTTCGGCAAAGCCAACGCGAAACCCCGCTTTCAGGATCGCCCATGTGAGCACGATGTCCTCGCCGACCGAGTGAGGCCAGCCACCGATGTGACGCAACACTTCAGTGTCGTAGATGGAGAACGCGCCCTGCGCGACGAGCGTTCCCTGATAGAGGCTCTGCGCCCGCTTGATAGCAGCGATGCCATGAAAGTAGTCCCACTCCTGGATCTGCGTGATCAAGTTGGTCCGCGAATTGCGCACCAGCACGGCGCCCGCAACCGCTTTGGTATCCGGTGGGTCGCTCAAGTAACGGCGCGTGAGATTTTCGAGCGCTCGGTGATACAAGTAGGAGTCGCCGTCCACCGTAACGGTGAGCGCGTGACGCACTTGCTTCAAGCCCTCGTTGAGCGCGCCCGCCTTGCCCATGTTGTGAGGAAGGTGGATGACTTCGAGCCACGGATAGTGCAATCGATTCAGCACGGCAGCCGTCCCGTCCGAGGAACCGTCATTGATCACAATCACCTGCAACTCGCCGGGGTAGGCCTGGCGCGCGATGCTTTCTATCGTTTGCGCGATACTGGCTTCCTCGTTGTACGCGGCGACGAGCATGCTGATGCCGGGAAGCGGCCCATCCACTTTACGCAAACCTGGCCGACGGTCCATCAGCAGACTCGAGAGCAGGAAAGCATTCATGAAGCCGGGCAAAATCGCAATGCCAATAAGAATCAGGTACGCCCAAACCGTGCCGAAGAGGTGACTCATGTCAGCCAGCCAGCGCTGACCCAAATAGAAAGAGAGCCCACTCCACATCGTCGCGAGAGTAAGCGCCAGCGCGAATTTCACCCGTACTGGTAGATACCACCTTGATTTTTCACTCGTGGTGATTGGGAGTGCTGAAGTTTTCACGATTGGTCCTGCGGGTGTTTCCACCGCAATACGGTAATGGGACAAGCATGTCTGAGGCGTCGCACGTGCGACGCACAAGGTCGAAATGGCGGTCGGATCGATAGGGGCTTACTGGGGATACTACTTTCTGCTCAACTTGAGTCGGCGAAACAGGCGGGCTCTTAGCTGCTCGAATCCTGGTTTGCCCATCACCGCGACACAGGCTAGAAGGATGATCTTGTTGCCGACCACAATGCCGCCAGTCAACGCCGCGATGTCGGTGGCGGGCGAACCCGCCAGGGCTGCGAGGGGAACGAGGCCCCACACCGCATAGGCCAGAACGAAGACGCCGATTCCGGCCCGCAAGCGCCAGGTGCTCGAAGGTAAAGCTTCGTCCTGGCTGCTTGTAATTCTGGGGACTGCCAACTTCATCACGACCTCCTTGATCGCGTTTCTTTATACGATTTACGGGCGTAAGTTTACGGGGAGCTTGCGACTAGGCACGCGACCGACCGCCGCAGATGGAATCAGCAGTCGTTTAAAACGGTCGTTCGCACCTGTCATAACAGCGCTTTCGCGCTGACCTGCCTGTCCGTGACCCAATCCCAGCGGACGTTTGAGACCGATCAAGCCTCTCTCTCGATCGCGCCTCGTGCGCAAGGCGTGCGGCGGGGCGTCACATACAAAGGCCTTACGGCGACAAATATACTGGACGCGTCAACTAAATGCCGGTCCGGATTCTCGGCCGGTGCGCGCAAAGTCAGGCGCGGCGTTCCTGTCCGGCCGCCTTCTCCCGCACATTCGCACGAGTTGTCTTCGTTCAATGTCAAAAATGTTGTCGTCAATAAGGATGCCTATGCAACTGTTCGAAACAAAGCTCTGCAACTCCTGTGTAACTATCACGGGCAACCGGTATGTACGGAGCCCGGCCAAATACCATGAATCAAAACTCTAGTTCCAGCCGTGCCTGGGTAGTACTGGGCGGCACTCTAATCGCACAGCTTGTGCTCGGTTCCATCTACACGTGGAGCCTCTTCAATCAGCCACTCGTCACCGAGTACGGTTGGCCCCTCTCCAAAGTCGCACTCACCTTCGCTTTCACCACATTCTGTCTAGCGCTCGGCGCCTCCTGCTGCGGCTGGCTCGAACGCACCTTCGGTATCCGTAAAACCCTTTTCGGCTCGGCGCTCCTCCTGTGCGGAGGACTGGCACTCGCCTCTCAGGCCGACAGCCTCGTGCAGTTATATCTGACCGCGGGCGTCATGGTCGGGTTTGCCAACGGTGTGGGCTACATGATGACGCTCACCAACATGATCCGCTGGATGCCTGAGCGTAAGGGGCTGATTTCGGGCCTGTCGATCAGCGCGTATGGGCTGGGCAGTTTCGTCTTCAAATATGTCAACGTGGCACTCATCGCACATTTCGGGGTGTCCAGCGCCTTCATGTACTGGGGCGTGCTTATCGCTGTCGGCCTGATCGCGATTGTTCCGCTGATCTCAAGCGCACCCGAGCAGCAGTCCGCGGCCGGTTCGTCGACTATCACCGGCTACACCCTTCGTGCGGCGCTTCGTAAGCCTCAGGCCTACCTGATCTTTGCGGTGTTGTTCACGACCTGCATGGGCGGCCTCTACTCGATCAGCGTTGCCACGGACGTGGGCCTGCGACTGGTGCATCTGACCCGTCCGGAAGCCGTGGGCGTGGTTTCGATCATGGCCCTGGCAAATATCGCGGGTCGCCTGATCATGGGCCCGGGTTCCGACCGCATCGGCCGCAAGCCCGTGCTCGCCTTCGGCCTGATGCTGATGTTGCTTGGTGTGTCGACGCTGCTCTTTGTTCCGCTTACCAAGGGTGTGTTCATGCTCGCGATGGGAGCTATCACGTTCAGCTTTGGCGGATCGCTGACTGTGTATCCCGCCTTGGTCGGTGACTTCTTCGGCGTGAAGAACGTCAGTCAGATCTACGGGTTGATCTATCAGGGCTTCGGCGTGAGCGCGCTCGCCGGCGCACTTATCGGTGTGATAGGTGGCGGACTGCAGGCGCCGTTCTTCGGGATCGTCGCGCTCTGTGTCATCTCGCTCGTCATCATCACCATGCTGCGTCCGCCGCGCGAGAAGGCCCCCCAACGCCGCAAGGCACCGGTCCGGGCCCCGGCAAAGCGCCCGGTGCTCGCCAAGGCTACCAAGGCAGCTTAAGCCAGTAGCCGCCCGCGCCGATCAGACGAGGTTCTCCAGCAATTCGGCGAGAGCTCGCCCGGCCGGTGCGATGTGAAGAGGTAAGGGAGTACGCCGACCAGAGCGGCGTTCTACGAAACCCTCGTGACTCTGGAAAAATTCGTAGGTATCGAAGTCATGAGTTCGCAACAATCACTGGTACTCGTTGTCAACAGCGGATCGTCATCCGTGAAGTTCAAGCTGTTGCCGGCCGACGGTGGCCCGGCACTCTTTAGCGGGGTCGCGGAGTCGCTGTGCACGTCGGGTCCCGCGCGCCTGATTCTCCGCAAAGGGCTCGCAAAGAGCATTGAGGACTTGGCTGGAAGCAGTCATACGGATGCGCTTCAAGCAATCTTCTCGCACATCCAACGCAACGGCTGGCTTGCGGATGTCGCGGCAGTCGGGCACCGCGTGGTGCATGGTGGTGAGCGCTTTACCCGCTCCGTGCTCATCACGCCGGAAGTCATCAGGGACATCGAAGCTGTTTCAGTTCTCGCGCCGCTGCACAACGCCGCAAATCTGTTAGGTATCCGCGCCTGCGCCGAACTTTTCCCCGCTATCTCGCAGATCGCAGTGTTTGACACCGCGTTTCACCAGACCATGCTGCCGCATGCCTACATGTACGCGATCCCAAAGTACCTCTATGAGGAACACGGCATCCGGCGCTACGGCTTTCACGGAACCTCGTTTCGCTACGTTGCCAGTCGCGCGGTTGATCTGCTTGCGCTCGATCCCGAGGATCACGGCGTCGTCATAGCCCACTTGGGCAACGGCGCCTCGGCCTGTGCCGTGGTCAACGGCAAGTGCCGCGATACATCGATGGGTCTGACGCCGCTCGAAGGGCTCGTCATGGGTACCCGCGCGGGTGACGTCGATGTAGGCGCGGCGGCACGCATTGGGCGCGTGACCGGGCTCGACCTGGCCGGCGTCGAAGGCCTCCTGAACCGCGGCTCGGGCTTGCTGGGGCTGTCCGGAATCTCCAGCGACTGCAGAGCGCTCGAGACGGCCGCGCAGGCAGATCACGTGTGCGCCGGGCTCGCGCTCGACGTTTTCGTGCACCGGCTCGCCCGGTACATCGGTGCGCTTGCCGCCTCACTTCACAGGTTCGACGCAGTGATTTTCACTGGTGGCATCGGCGAGAACTCGACACGGGTACGAGGGATGACACTTGAGCATCTTCGGGCTTTCGGCCTTGCGCTGAATCCAGCGGCGAACCAGCGCTTGGTGGGCGGAGCCAATGGGCGCATTGACAGTGGCTCGCGCACTCAGGCTTGGGTGATCGCCACGGACGAGGAAGGCCTGATCGCTGACGATGCGATCCAACTCGCGGGGCTACGGCAACCGGAAGCATGCGCGGCTTGAGCCAAGACAGAAGACAAAGGTCGGAGGCAGGACAGGAACTTGTCTGAAACCGACAGAACGTATTGATGAAAGTGGTGCGGCGTTGGCCGTGCCAGTCAACCAGATGGAGTTATGTGATGAACGTCGTTTCTCATGAATGGAAGGCAGATCCCTGGGCAGATTTTGTTGAGGGTCCCTGGCAGGCAAGTGTGGATGTACGTGGTTTTATCCAGAGCAACTACACGCCGTACGCAGGCGACGACTCGTTTCTCGCCGGTCCGACCGCGCGCACCACGGCGCTGTGGGAGAAACTTGCGGTCCTGCTCAAGGCCGAGCGCGAGAAAGGCGTGCTCGACGTTTCGGCTGATCGCGCTTCCTCGATCACAGCCCACGCACCGGGATTTATCGATGCAGACAACGAAATAATCGTGGGTCTACAGACCGACGCGCCGCTCAAGCGCGCGATCATGCCCAATGGCGGGCTGCGCATGGTCGAAGCCGGTCTTGAAGCATATGGCTTCAAACTCGATCCGACAGTGAAAGAGATCTGGACGCTCTATCGCAAGAGCCACAACCAGGGAACGTTCGACGTCTACTCGCCCGACGTGCTTGCCGCGCGTAAGTCCGGTGTGGTCACGGGCCTGCCTGACGCCTATGGCCGCGGCCGGATCATTGGCGACTACCGTCGCGTGGCGCTCTATGGCATCGACATGCTCAAACGCGACCGCCAGCGCGCCTTCCACGAACTCGACAACGCAGTCTTCAACGAATCGACGATGCGTACGCGCGAAGAACTCTCGGAACAGTTCCGCGCGCTCGATGAGCTGAAGGAGATGGCCGCACGCTACGGCTACGACATCTCGCGGGCGGCACTCACTGCCCGCGAAGCGGTGCAATGGCTCTACTTCGGCTATCTCGCCGCGGTCAAGGAGCAAAACGGGGCGGCGATGTCGATTGGTCGCATTTCGACCTTCCTCGACATCTACATCCAACGGGACATGGACCGTGGACTGCTGACCGAGGAGTTGGCCCAGGAACTGTTCGACGACCTGGTGATCAAGCTCCGGATCGTGCGCTTCCTGCGCACGCCCGATTACGACCAGCTGTTCTCGGGAGACCCGACCTGGGTGACCGAGGCAATCGGTGGCATGGGCGAGGACGGTCGCACGCTTGTGACCCGGTCGAGCTTCCGTGTCCTCCAGACGCTTTTCAACCTGGGCCCCGCGCCTGAGCCCAACCTCACGGTGCTGTGGTCGGAAAAAATGCCACAAGGCTTCAAGGACTATTGCGCTGAAGTGTCGATCCAGACGTCGGCAATCCAGTACGAAAACGATGACGTGATGCGTCCTCACTGGGGCGACGACTATGGCATCGCGTGCTGTGTGTCAGCCATGCGCATCGGCAAGCAGATGCAGTTCTTCGGCGCCCGCGCGAACCTGGGCAAGACGCTTCTCTACGCCATCAACGGCGGAGTGGACGAGGTAAGCGGGAAGGTGGTGGCCGAGGGCTTCGAGCCGATCAAGGGCGATGTGCTCGACTACAACGAGGTGATTGCGAAGCTCGACCCCATGATGGACTGGCTCGCGAAGACCTATGTCAAGGCACTTAACGCGATCCACTACATGCACGACAAGTATGCGTACGAGCGTATCGAGATGGCGCTGCATGACCGCGACATCCTGCGCACGATGGCGTGCGGGATTGCCGGCCTCTCAGTTGCTGCCGACAGTCTGTCCGCGATCCGCCATGCGAAGGTTAGGGTGGTGCGCAACGCAGCCGGGCTTGCGGTCGACTATGTGATCGAAGGTGAGTATCCCGCCTATGGCAACAACGACAACCGTGCCGACCAGATCGCCGTCTGGCTGACCGAGACGTTCATGGAGAAGGTCAAGGCGCAAACGTACTTCTACCGTGATTCGGTGCCCACGCAGTCGGTGCTCACGATCACGTCGAACGTGGTGTATGGCAAGAAGACAGGCAATACGCCGGACGGCCGCCGCGCAGGTGAGCCGTTCGCACCCGGTGCGAACCCGATGAATGGTCGCGACACAAAGGGCTTTGTCGCAGCGGGGGCCTCGGTCGCGAAGCTGCCCTATGCGGCCGCACTCGACGGCATCTCATGGACGGCGTCGGCGACACCTGACGCCCTTGGTCGCCGGCCCGACGAGCGTCGTCGCAACCTGGCGAACTGCCTCGACGGGTTTGCGCTCGCCAACGGCCATCACGTCAACGTGAACGTCTTCAACAAGGCGACCCTCATCGATGCGATGGATCATCCCGAGAAGTACCCGCAACTGACTGTTCGGGTTTCCGGGTACGCCGTGAACTTCGTGAAGCTCACGCGTGAGCAGCAACTCGACGTGCTCTCGCGCACGTTCCACGCCTCGATGTAAAGCCGCTGTAGCCCTGAGCCGGTCTGGGCGACCCGTACCGGCTCTCCGAACACAAGGAAAGTATCAGCCATGTACCCGAGCCTCCACACCACCACCACGATCCACCGCGAGCCTGCACCGCGCAAGGTGCTGGCGAAGGATGGGGCCCCACGAGGGCTGCTCCATTCGGTCGAGACGGGCGCTGCTGCGGACGGCCCGGGCGTGCGCTTCGTCTACTTTTTTTCCGGATGTCCGTTGCGCTGCGCCTACTGCCACAACCCGGATACGTGGCGGTTTGATGCTGGGCGCCCGGTCACGATCGATGAGGCCATCGAGGAGATCCGGCCGTATGTGCGATTCCTGCGCCTGACCGGAGGCGTGACCGTTTCCGGTGGAGAGCCGCTCGCTCAACGCGCCTTCGTCGGTGAGTTGCTAAAACGCATCCACGACGAGTTTGGCTTGCATACCGCGCTGGATACGCAAGGCTATCTTGGCGCCAAGGTGAGCGACGATTGGCTCGAGGCGGTAGACCTGGTGCTGCTTGATATCAAGCATATCGATCCAGCGCACTACCGTGATCTGACTGGCGTGGAACTCGCACCGACGCTCGCGTTTGCGCGACGGCTGGCGCGGTTGAACAAGTCCGTGTGGATCCGGCACGTGCTGGTTCCCGGAGTCACGGACGACCCCGAGCACCTTGCGCGACTCGGCGACTTTCTTCTCGAACTGGGGCCGATCGTCAAGCGCGTCGACGTCCTGCCGTTCCATCAGCTCGGCGCGCACAAATGGAAAAGCCTGAACCTGGACTACGCGCTGGATAGCGTCAAACCTCCATCGCCAGAACAGGTTGGTGAGGCTGTCCGGATTCTGCGCGAGCGGGGCCTGCCCGCCGAGTAACACGAAAAACATACATATCATGAGCAATTCGCGTCGTATTTTCTATCTCGTTCCGGTGTCGCGTGATGCCGGGCTCACTTCCATGGCACTCGGACTCGTACGCGCACTGCAGCTTGGCGGCGTTCAAGCAGGATTTGCCAAACCCGTCGCACAGCCCGAGTCGATTCCGGGCGAACGAGACCTCTCAGGACATTTTGCGCGCGCGCTGTGCGGCACGCGAACGCCTGAGCCAATCGACTACACGAGCGCAATCGAACGAGTTCGTGCGGGGGACCTCGCGGGCCTGATGGAAGAAGTGGTGTCGATGGTCGACACGGCCAGCGCCGGCAATCAGGTTCTTGTGGTCGAAGGCCTGATTCCCGACGTCGATTTCCAGATCGCGACGCGCCTGAACATCGAAATCGTGCGCACCCTCAGCGCCGAGATTATTCCTGTCTTTTCGGCGCGCGCGCGCGGCATCGAAGACCTCGAGGCGATAGCGGCTGGAGCTGCTGAACAGTATGGCGATGGCGGGCGCCGGCCCCTCGCCGGAGTGCTCGTCAACCATGCGGCCGGACAACCGGAAACGGGGCCTGGCAGCGGGCCGCTCGACACGCTCGCGGATGGCACGCCCGTGCTCGCGAGTGTGCCGACGGCGCAGCACCTGCTCTCGCCGCGCGTGATCGACATTGTCAGTGGTCTTGGATTACGCGTCCTGCACGTCGGTGGGGCTGCGACCGCCCGGGTAGAGAACGTGCTCGTCGCGGCCAATTCGCCAGAAAAGCTGCTGAGCCAGCTTCGCCCCGGTACGCTCGTCGTGACCCCGGACGACAGGGCTGACGTGATCGCCGCGGTGGCGCTCGCCGCGCATCGCGGCATGCGGTTGGCGGGCATGCTGCTCACCGACGGCGGAAAGCTGCCACCAGAGTTCGCGCGCCTGTTCAAGGGCCGCCCATTGGACCAGCTGGCGATTGTGGGCGCCGAGGGCGACACGTTTGCGGTCGCCTCGCGTCTCGCGAACCTCTCGAGCCACGTTGACCGCGGCGACACCGAGCGCATGGAGCAGGTCGTGGACTTCATTGCTGGGCGCATCGTCGCGGCTCCGCTCGTCGCGCGTCTGGAGGTTTCGGACATGCCGCTGATGCCGCCCGCGGTTTTCCGCACGCGCCTCGTCAAAGCGGCCCGAGGGATCGGTCGAACCATTGTGCTGCCGGAAGGCGACGAGCCGCGTACGATCCAGGCCGCCGCGGAGTGTGCCGCCCGCGGTATCGCGCGGTGCGTGCTGCTCGGCGTCCCCGAAACGATCCGCGACGTCGCAGCCGGTCACGGAATCGAGCTGCCGCCCGGTGTCCAGATCGTAGACCCCGACCTTGTTCGGGAGCGCTATGTCGCGCCCATGGTGGAGCTTCGCCGGGCGAAGGGGCTCACTGAGATCACGGCGCGCCAGGAGCTGGAAGATAACGTTGTGCTTGGCACGATGATGCTCGAAGTGGGCGACGTCGACGGGCTGGTGTCAGGCGCCGTCCATACAACTGCCAGCACCGTGCGACCGGCGTTGCAGCTGATCCGGACGGTGCCGGGTTCGCGCCTCGTATCGAGCGTGTTTTTCATGTTGATGCCTGACCAGGTGCTGGTCTACGGCGACTGCGCGATCAACCCGGATCCGGATGCGCAAGCGCTCGCCGAGATCGCCATCCAGTCGGCCGATAGTGCGCGCGCCTTCGGTATCGACCCGCGCGTGGCGATGATTTCGTACTCGACAGGGACCTCCGGTTCGGGCGCTGACGTCGAGAAGGTCAAAGAGGCGACAGCAATCGTGCAGCAGTTGCGGCCGGACCTGGTGGTAGATGGACCGATCCAGTATGACGCCGCCACCGTTGAGAGCGTGGCCCGGCAGAAGGCACCGAACAGTCCGCTGCGCGGTCGTGCGAATGTCATTGTGTTTCCTGATCTCAATACCGGAAACACAACGTACAAAGCTGTGCAACGCTCGGCGAATGTGGTCTCCATCGGGCCCATGCTTCAAGGACTGCGCAAGCCGGTCAACGACCTCTCGCGCGGCGCGCTTGTCGAGGACATCGTCTACACGATTGCGCTCACTGCCATCCAGGCAGCACCAGTGCGACGCACGGGGCCGCGAGCGTCCGCTGCAACGCATGCGGTCGCGAGCGAGACGAGCAGTGCGCTCGCGCAGGGGCGGGAAGTCGTCGAGCACCCGATGCCAGACGCAGCAGCGTCGGCAAGGCATGCGCAAGCTGGCCTGCGTGCCCCGTTGTAGCCCAGAGTAGGCGGTCTACATTCAATCCACCGCGAGCGCCAGGACAACGTGCCTGTCGTTCGCCTCATAGAGTGCTTTTCCAACCCGAGAACGATGATGACTCTCGCTGAGACGCGGCCGTATGCGGCCCGCAAGCGAACTGGACAACCTCCGGCGAAGCCCATCGCGCGCAGCACGTGTCGCGCGGCGCACCGCACACCCATCGGCCGCCTCGCACGTGCGATCGCGTCGCCGTACTTCCGCTACCGCCACGCGCAGTTCTTCCACAGCCTGCGCGTGGGTCTCGCGATGCTCGTCACGGTTCTTGTCACGACGGGCTTCGATTTGCCGCACGGCGCATGGGCGTCAGTGACACTACTGGTGGTGATTGGCGGGTTGCAGCATCACGGCAACATCCGCAAGAAGGCGGCGGAGCGCGCGGCGGGCACGCTGTTCGGTGCCGCGCTCGGGCTCTTGCTGATTCTGCAGCAGAACCTGTTCGGCTCGCTACCGCTCACGTATGTGCTGATGGCGGCCATCGCCGCCGCCTGCGCATGGTTCGCCATCGGCAAGGCCGGTTACGTCGCGCTCCTGACGGCGATGACGATGTGCATCGTCGCAGGCTACGGCGACAACATGATCGATACGGGCTTATGGCGGACGCTGAACGTGCTGATTGGCATCGTGATCGCGGTGGCGTTTTCGTTCGCGCTGCCGCTGCATGCGACCTATTCATGGCGCTATCTGCTGGCCGACAACCTGCGAGAATGCGCGCGGCACCATGCGCGGATCATGACGGGCGTGCGGCTCGACAGCGCCGAGCAGATAGCGTCTTTCATCCGCATGAACAAGCGGCTCGTCCAGTTGCGCGCCCTGATGCCCTCGGTGGCAAAGGAAATCGACCTGCCCGTCGCGCGGCTCGACGAGATCCAGCATCTGCATCGTTCGATGCTGAGCGCGCTGGAAATGCTGCTGACGGGAACGCATGCGGAACGAGATGCGTTTGCACATGAATGCGGGGATCGGGCGAGCGCGGTGCGCCCAACGCTGCTCACGAGCGCTCGCGCATTGCGATTCGCCGGCACGACGCACTTACGGGCGGCAGAGCCGGCGTCAGCGGGAATCTCGACGGTCGAACCGGACGACGTGCAGAGTTCGCGCGCGAAAGTAGGCGCCGAACTCCAGGGACCATGGTGGCTCGCTCAGCGCTTCGCTGACCAGGTCGAACTCATGAGCACGCTGCTGGCAGCTTCCGCGCGGAACTGGAATATCGACGGCGGTAACCCCGCGAAGGGAAAGTCGATCGCGTAACACAATGCATCTCAGTCGCATCGGGCGTCGCTTCGCTCACCGTGACCATTTAAGCGATGCCTTCCTCCACTGCGGCGTTCTGTCCGTATTCGCGAAAATTTGACTTATCCACAATTACTCACGAAATCACAGCAGCGAATGGCAAGGTGGCAGATGCGGTTGGCGAAGGTTCTGGCGAGTTGGGGGATGGTGCTTGCGTGCTTTGGTTTTATTGCACCGTTTGTGCAGGCTCATTCGCCGACGGTGGACGCCGCACAGCGAGTCGCCGCGCCCGAATCGCGCCTGGAGTCCGCCGTTGACCTTCCCGCTACAGGCCTGAATGTCGCGATCATCGGCATCCCAGTTGATGCAATGGGCAAAGTCGTGCTCGAAGCGGTGATGTACAAGCCAGACGGTCCCGGACCGTTTCCGATGATCGTGTTCAACCATGGAAAATTTAAAGGTGACCCGCGCGCGCAGGTCCGCAGCGAGCCGGTCCCACTCGCGCGCGAATTTGTCCGCCGCGGCTATGTGGTGGTCGCACCGAACCGGCGCGGTTTTTCTCGGTCGGGCGGCACGTATGAAGGCTTTGGCTGCGATGTGACACGCAACGGGTTTGGCCAGGCGGACGACGTCGCCGCAACGGTCGACTTCATGTCGAAACAATCCTATGTCGACGCCCGGCATATTGTCGTGGCCGGTGTCTCGCACGGCGGTCTGGCGACGATGGCGTATGGAACCGCGGCCGCGCCCGGTGTACGCGGGCTGATCAATTTCTCGGGCGGTCTGCGGCAGGACGCTTGCACGGGCTGGCAGGACAATCTTGCGCGTGCATTCGGCACATATGGGCAGACGGCGCGTGTGCCGTCTTTATGGCTGTATGGTGCGAACGACTCGGTCTGGCCGGCCGCGTTGACGGCGAAGCTGTACGCGGCCTACGCGTCCAACGGCGCGAGCGCACAAATGGTCGACTTCGGCACGTACAAGAATGATGCTCATCGTCTGGTTGGGGATCGCGAGGGCGTGCGCGTATGGTGGCCGTCGGTCGAAGCGTTCCTCGCGCGGGTGGGGATGCCGACGCGCGTGCAGTATCGCGTTGACGAGCTGCAGCGGCCGCAAGCGACGGGCTACGCCGCGATCGGGTCGGTCGAGGCCGTGCCGTTCCTCGACGAATCGGGCCGCAACGGGTATCGAACGTTCCTACAGCAGCACCCCGGCCGCGCGTTTGCCATTTCCGCCTCCGGCGCGTGGTCGTGGGCAGAGGGCGGCGATGATCCCATGTCAGTCGCGGTAGCGAACTGTCAGAAGCAGAGCGTCGATACTTGCAGGCTCTATGCGGTAGATCACTCCGTTGTCTGGCCGGATTTCACACGGATTGCGGACAATACTGCGGGCTGGATGGTGGAAAGCAAGGCGAATCGGGATGAAGGTTTCTGAGGTCTTTTCGTTATAAGCGGTACACCCTGAGGTGTCGCTGCTTCGCTCGTAATTCGTTGGACCGGGTTCGGCCATGAAGCGACGCTCACTGGAAATCGTCATTGGACGTTTGACTTTCACGAGCACTGCGAAAGCGGTCAATGAGTTTGGCAGTGCCGTGACAGGTTTATAGGCCGATTTGCACGTCTGGCTGGCCCGTTGAGTGCGAACGTCACCGCGGTGCTTATTTCATTCGTAATTTAAGAGCCTCGCACACCGCTTGGTCGTAGCCGATGATGCCTTCTACGATAGTCGCCAACTCAGTATTCACAGCGGTCAAGGTGTCTGCTCGCCGCACCTTGAATTTGTGTGCAACATCGCCACGCCTCGCGCCGAAAAACGTGCAGATTGTTCATCAGCACCACGTCAACGGTTGCGGGATCAAATCCAATCGGCACTAAAAATCTTTTTTGATCTCGGTCCACAATTCCGTTGTTGGATTTCACAACAGTGCGATATCTATTGAACGCTTCTTTCGAAAACTCCCCAGCATTCGACGATAAATCTGTAGTCAATTTTGACTTGCTCTTTTCTGACAAGTCATCGATCAGCTTTGACGATATAAGGGTCACCAGCGCTTTTGTTATTATCCCGGAGTCTACATATGTTGGCACGAGCCGCTTGTGCGGCTGACAATGCCACGTCTTCGATTTATTGCTCAAGCGCAGCGTGGCAAAGAAGTATACAGGCCTGAAGCTTCAAATGTCGCAAATCGGTATCGCAGCCAAGCTTATTTACTCCACCAGTTATCAGCTTAGCCTTCTTTAGCGAGCTGATTAGTAAACGATAGTATGGCGTTGGAGACTTCATTTAACGTCAGGGATTGGAAGTTTAACGCCAGACTCCTTGCTCACCACGTTGTACCAGGCGCTAAATCTAGTACGAGTGGCTCCGGAGATTTTGTCGTGGTCTCTACCGATTTGACAAACTCTGGATTTTGCCCGCACACTCACTCATAGAGTTGCTTCATAGTACCAGGATTACTGGCAACCCACATGCGATCATGCGCCGACTAGCACGTCGAAGACTGCGCGATTAAATCTGGTCTCATACGTGCCGTTTGAGTATTTCCTGCAAAAACTTTGCTCTCCGAATTCCGCTAACCCTGCATTGATAGCCTCATCCATTAGAGAGAGAAGATCTTGATACTCAGTTTCCTGTTTAGGGTCAGCCGTGAATTGCAAATTTCTATTTCTGCAAAAGTCATCGAGAAACATTTTCAAATCGCCGGCATACTGCGTTTGCTGATCTCTAAAGACGAGATACCGGATGGCAGCTCGACATCGGACATTCTCGCATCGGGCTGGCGCTTACGACGCAAATGGTGGATCGGCCCAATTGATTCAGTCCACGATATGATAAACTTCATAAAATCGCCGGGCAATAGCGACATCCGGAGTTCCGTTGGAGAAAGCTTCACGCGACCAGAATTCAATCTGTAGAAAATTTCGTATAGAACCGACTCATTTTTCAAACCCTTCAGCACAGTAGTCCGGAGAGGCTCTTTGCGTAGCCTATTGGCCCAGTCAGCATCATCCTAAAGGTCAGCCCAAGTCTTATGTTCGAGGCCGTCAGTATTCGGAGCCCTTCTAACTTGAAGATTTTGCCATCCGAATAACATCCATCAATAAATTATTTAATCGTGCTAAGGCGCTGTTTTCCGTCAAGAACCAAGAATGAGTTTTTTTGTCCCTCTTTTGAGGCTATTAAAATCTGGGGGATTGGAATCCCGAAGAGTAGTGATTCTATAAATTGGGATTTCGCCTTCACCTGCCAGACATTCCGCCGGTGATAAGCCGGATCGAGTTGAAGTAGTTTTCCTATCAGGTCGTATATCGTGCTGACGGTCCAGTCCCCGGGCGCGATCAGGAGCCGCTCGAAATCCTGCGCTGCAACTCGGATGTCGTCTTCATTTTCAGCAGTTGCCTCATCCTCAAACTGGTCTCGTCGTCCCATGAGATTTCGGTTTGGGCTTTTGTCATTCAGCACATCTCGTTTCGCGCTAACTTTCTGGTAGAGCCGGAACTGGCAAGCGGCTGAAAAATGACGCTGCCTCGGCGCCCTTGGGATGCCGCCGGCGAACAAATTGCCTGCGTCCGCCCAACTTATCCGCAGTTCTTGGCTCGATTCGGTAGCGATATCGATTGGCCTGCCTCCAAACGTGCGGACTTGACGCCTTCTAGGCCGAATCGCGGTTAGCGGACATGATTATCGCTCAGTAAGGAACGGTAAGTCGCAAATGTTGCATGCCGCTATTGGTAACCGGACTCGGACACCTCTGATGCGGTTTGGTCCGCGACAGTGGTGCCTGAGCCGACGTCCGCGAAATCATTCTCTTACGGGCACTCCGCCGACTACTTGCCAGCGGGGAGACCCAACGAATAGCCGTTCCAGCTTGCAACCGGCCATAGCCGTTGCATTGGCTCGAAGGGCGGTTGTGGATTGGCTACAGCGCTTCGCATCCGGCAGTAGTCGGCCAGAAGAGCCATCCACCCGTCCCGTCGCTCGGACTTCAGACAGTGCCTTCGCCCCAGCAAACGGCAGTTCGATTGCCAAAAAGCGAACATTGCTTCATCGGCCGTTGCGGATAGTAGCGACGGTCGCAAGCCTCTACCTGACAACATTTGCTTCTTGGTTAGGGACCATGCGACCCTTATACTCGATAGATGTGTCTAGGTTCTCGAGACGGAGCACTTCATGAGTTCTTTGATATCCACGGCAATGATATCGCTGCTCCTCCTATTAGGCACGCTCTCGAATGGCCTAGCGGAAACGAAACCTGACGACGGCTCTCCTATTTGTTTGCAAAGCGAGAAGTACTGGGCCAGTGAGGAACGCGCTCTTTGGCGAAGTATATGTGAGACCTCGGGATACATTCCGGTGGGTGGAACTACGGAATTCCAGTTAACCCTTTCAGGGAGCTTCATCAAAGACTTGTTCACCAAACATCCGTACCGCGATAACATCGAAAATCATGGCCACCTTTTCCTGGAAAATTTTCGGACGACAGATGGGGTTGATTTGGAAGCGCCCCAAGATGGGAAATCGATATATCTGATTCTAAGAAATTTTTCAACACCTTTTATTAATATATCAGGTCACACGGTCGAAATATACAACGTGAAGACTCGCGCTATAGGAATTTCAAACGTTCCACGCCTTGAAATTCATGGCTTACGATCTGATGACGGCTGCTCTCTACCGACTGTCATCGCCAAACGCACAAAAATTTCTGGAAGTGTTTACTTGTCCAATTCTCAGATCGGCGAATTGTCGCTGAGAAGGGCGAATGTCGAGAATTTCTCCGTGGTTTGGAGTAGTGTTCGCAGTATTGACACTAATGGGGCTATAATTAGGGAGCGACTTATTTTTCATCATACGGAATTGGGTGGCTCTCCGATAAAACACGGAGACCCTCGGGGGAGTGATTGCGAGCAAAAAATGAAAATTTACAGCGATCCGTCGATAAACTTCGAACGATTGCATGCACGTTCGCTGGAAATTATAGACAGTAAAATTTATTCTACCTTGCGCGTTGATGATACCATTTTGGACGATATGTTAAGCTTCGAAGGTTCGGGTTTTTTATCTGCTGTGCGCGTCAGAAACTCCTCAATAAAGGGGACATTTTATCTGGGCATAGGCACCCTTGACTGGGATAGCAACAAACCCGGCCCGGCGCGTTCGACGAGTTGGGCGCGCGGGACGTCATTAAGCCTGGCAAATAGCGACGTCAATAGAATTTATGCCCCGCGCAACACAAGCATATGGCCGTCAGAGATCGATTTTCAAAATACCCAGTATCAATCTTTTGTTTTTTCAGAGCGGCAGCTAGGCGGAGCGTCCAAAGCTGAACGATCCGGCCTTCAGATTCCAGAGCTTGGTGCCGAAGAATTTTTTATTGAATTCGCTTCGAGATTTCCAGATCCTCAGAATCCGGAACCCTATTTCAGGCTGCAGACGTATCTCGCCAGCATCGGCCAATCGGGGGCAGCGAGGCAACTAGGCATCGCGGCTAAAGAAGGTCAGCGAAAGCATGCTTGTGCGTCGGGTAAGGTCTCGCAATGCTTGTTTTTATGGATCATGCGAGTGACCATAGGATATGGTTATTCGTTATGGTTGGCTGGGGTTTGGTCCTGCGCCTTTGTGATTATTGGAGCGGTGGTGTTCCGTAATACTCCCGAAGCGAAGCAACGCAATATGCCATATGGGCTCGCCTACAGTTTTGATACCTTTATCCCACTCATTAAGCTTCGAGATATGCATTACGACATCGACATAAAGTCTGCGGCCCGATACTATTTTTACTTCCATAAGCTGGCGGGATGGATACTTGGGACTTTCTTGGTTGCAGCTGTATCTGGCTTGACGAAATAGTATGGACTCTGAAATGGACTCCCGCCCATGGACAAGAGGGCCACTCTCGCGTAATTTCGATAGGTGAAGGGCACTGCTTCGACTTCAGGCGAAAGTAGAGTGTCTGCAGAGCATTCGACACCTGCCACTGAAGTGCTGATGCATTGAGCGACGGCTGTGGGTCGATTTCGCCCCTTGGGCGATGTGAGTAAGCAGCACTTTGTTCGGCTGCGATCGTGGAGCGCGTGTTACTGGATGGAGCTCGCAAGTTGTGAGCGGAACTGAAGAGCGACCTCTTCGAGCGTGTGCGGAATGCTGAGTTGAGCTTCGAGGGGGGCGGCGATGCTGTAGCCACCATTTCCGGCGGTGTCGACGACTATCAGAGCTACGCAGGCGGCGCCCGTTGCCTCTCTGACTTGTGCGGCGAGTTCGCTGAATTGTCCGGGTGAGCCCGGTGCATGCGCCGTCACTTTGAGAACCTGGTTGCTCATGTTTTGAATCCCGAAAGATATAGGCAATTTGGCCCGCCGCGAAAAATCCGGCCTCGCGACGCGATCGATCCGCGACACGACAGAGGGTGTCCGCCCAACGGGACGGGGGCAATGCAAACTCACGGAAAATAAGGCCCAGAGCGTCGCTCGGCAAGCTCCCTATTGATTCAAAGAATGTCCGTTAAAGTAACGGGCGTGAGATGGCGGTCAGCGACCGCACCATTTTGCAACTAATCGTCTGCCCCGCGAACGACCTCCACAGCTGCGCCAGCAACACATGCCACTAGCGTGATCGAGATAGGACTCTCGCTCAGCCGCGGGAGAAGTCGGCCGTTGTTAATTCGAGGCGGGTCGAGGGATGCGCGAGTAGCTTGCGATGCGCAACGGCGTGAATACGGTGGACGCCATCGTGGAAGGTCTTCAACATCTTGGCATCATCCGCATCGGTTGGCAGCCAGAAAAAGGCCTCCACCGCGGCACGCACGATCATGCATTCGACCGCGCCGTTCTTTCCCGCTAGGACGAAGGTCACGCCGCGTCGGTTTGTCGAAATCTGTGCTTCAAAGTCAAGTGCTTCCATTGCGATCTCATCGTGTTACGCGGTCAAGCGATTTTGGCATGACGTCGCCCGGTTTGGGAGACGTGTCGCTCGAACGGGCGCAAGACACCGATGATGTCCAATTCAGTCACCAGTCTACCCGGTGCTTTTCTTCGGTCTCTTGATGGCGCCGATCGTCGTCGACGTGCAAGTAGATGCTGGTCGTCGTCAGCGAAGCGTGGCCGAGGTTGTCGCGCACCATGCGCAGGTCAATCTTTTGGTCGGCCATGTGCGAGCCGGCACTGTGCCTGAGCCAATGGGCGGACGCTTTTTCGAGTAGATCAGCCCGCGCGCTTGCCGTGTGATCTCGCTCACGCAGGCGCGACGCAGCGCCCGCAAAGACGTCCTTAACGATGGCGTGCAGCGCCGCGCGCGTGAGCGGCGCGCACGTCCCGGTGCGTTCGTTTGACGCCGTGGCGCCAATCGGCAACACGAGCGGTGTGTCTTCATTGGAAGAAGGCAGGGCGCTCAAGCCGAGGTGCTGCCGGTAGCGGGACAGTTCCATCATCATCTCGCGGGTGGCCGGCACGAGCCGTTGTTTGTCGCCTTTGCCGTGCACGGTCAGCCACCAGCGCAGCGCGCCCTCCGCATCGTGTCGCACGAAGAACTGGCCCATGGTATTCGCGCCGACCTCCGCAATGCGCAGCCCGCCGAGATAGAGCAGGGTGAATAACCATCGAACGCGGTACGCGTGGGCCTTTTCCCGGTCCGTTTGCTTGGGCATCGTCGCAATGAAGTCCTTGACCTCCTGCCACACGCTCGGTTCCAGATAACGGGTGATGCGTGGCGCCGCGTGGCGCGTGCGTTGACGTGAGAGCGATAGCGGATTGCCGGCCAGGTAGCCGGCCTGCACCAGCCACGAAAACATCACGTTCAGGATGACGGTTGCCTGGTGTTGGCTCGAGGGCGACAGCGGGCCGTAGAACGGCCGCCAGCGCGCGTCGCTGCGCGGGTGCTTGCGCCCGCCCCCGGCCACCCATGTAGCGGCGGGTTGCGGATCGACGAGAAACTGCTGATAGCGCAAGCAGTCTTCATGGGTCAGAGAGGAGAGGGGTCTGCCCAGCTCGACGACGGACCAGAGTAGGAGCCGTTCGGCTTCCTTGCGGTAATTCTCGAAGGTGGTTTTCGTGTCGACAAAGCGTGACAGCCATGCGCGGATCGCATCAAGGTCGTGATCGGCGGCAATCTGGGCGCGCCCGGTCACGGCCCGATTCAGCCCCGCAGACCCATCGAGCGCGGTGGGAATGACGAGCGTTTCGAGGGGCGTCGGCTGCAGTCGATATGGCGGAGGGGTAGGCGCGGCAGGCTTTGAAGTCACGCTCGTTTCGGTGGCAGCTGATCATGTAATTATCAACATTATAAGCATAATGTCAAATGTCGTGCCGAGTGGAGTTAGATAAATAGTGAAATACGTTATATTATTTTAGCAATCTCTCCTTATTCTAATCCATGTCCGACGTGCTCTCCGACGAAACCCGCCTCGCGGCGGACATCGAGCGCCTCAAGGTCGAATTCCCCAAGACCCGCGAACTCTATCGCGAGGTGTGCGCGCTGCTGTTCTTCCGCTTTGGCGTCGCGCCGACCGCCAATCGTCTCTACAACCTGGTCCGCCGCGGCACCATGAGCACGCCGGCTTCCGTGTTGAGCGAGTTCTGGGCGGAGTTGCGCGAGAAAAGCCGGGTGCGCATCGAGCATCCGGACTTGCCGAAGGATCTGAGCGAAGCAGCGGGCGAGCTGATCGGCGTTCTGTGGGCGCGGGCGGCAGCTTCGGCGCAGGCCGAACTGACGTCGCTACGCGATGACGTCGAAGCGCAGCGTGCCGAGGCCGAGCAGAAAGTCGTCGCCGCACGGGAAGAACTGGGTCGGACGGAAACCGCGCTGGAGCAGCGCACGGCGGCATTGCTAACGGCGCAGGTCGCGATTCGCGAGCTGGAGCGGCAGCAGGCACAAGAGGCTGCCACGCGCAAAGCGCTCGAGGCGCAGATCAAGCGTCTCGGCGAGGCGGCCGTCGCACGCGAGCGAGAACTGGAAAAAGTGCGCGACACGTTCTCGCGTGATCTGGAGAAGCTTCGCGAGACGGCCAATCGTGCCGAGGAGCGCTTACGCGCATCGGAAAAGCGGGCGCTGTTGGAAATCGATCGGGAACGCAGCGCCGCGGCAAAGGCTCAGAAAGAATGGGCCGAGGCGGCCAAGCGGGCAGACAAGCGAGAGGCCGAGCATCGTCGGACCGTCGAAGCGCTGCAGGAGCAACAAGGCGACGCTCGCCATCAAACCGGGGTGCTTCAGGGCAAGCTCGCCGCGCTCGAATCGGCACAGAAGTCACTTCAAGAACAGCTGAAGTCGCTGCGCACAACGACGCGGCCGTCCACGCGACGTGTGCCCACCGCCGAAGCTAGTCCGCCCGCCAGGCGAGCCGCCCGAAAGGCAGCGGCAGTCAAAACGGCGAGAGTGAAAGGTCGCCCGTAGACAATGATCGGATGGCGCTGCGCCGTAGCGCGGTCCACGGCCAGTTGGCGTTGCAGTCGCACCGACGGCCCAAAAGGAGCGAACAGATGAGAAGATCAGCAGAGAACAAATTGCGGGTCGTGGCGGTGCGCATCGACCCCGTCATCGAACAGCGCTTGCGTGTGCTGGCAGAGGCAACGGGGCGCAAGCAATCGTTCTTCCTGCAGCGCATGATCGAGGAAGGCATCTATGCGATGGAAGAAACCTGGCTGTCGCAGGACACGTTGGCCAAAGTTCGAAACGGTGGCTTGCCCGAACTGCTCAGCGCACACAGCACCACCTCGGACCTGTTCGACCTGGATGCGACCGACGCAGCCTCGTAGCGGCGGCGGACGCGAGTTTTCAAAACCGATCGCAAAGATCGCGTTCAATTTCACAAGAGAGGAAGGGATTCAATGAACAAGCAGGAACTGATCGACGCAGTTGCGTCGGAGTCGGGTACGAGCAAGGTCGCGGCAGAAGAGACCATCAATGCCGTGTTTGAGACGATTTCGAAAGCGGTGGCTGCCGGTGACGCCGTTCAGCTGATCGGCTTCGGATCGTTCGGGACCGGCGAGCGGGCCGCACGAACAGGTCGAAATCCGCAGACCGGTGAGACGATCCAGATCGCGGCAGCCAAGACCGTCAAATTTACGGCAGGCAAGGGTTTCAAAGACGCCGTCAACCAAGCGTGAACCAGGGCGTCGTCAGTCATGCCGCCGCTTAGAAGAGCTGGTCGTCCAACGGCCGCAGATTGTTCAGCTTGACCGCAGTGAGACGTTCGGTGCCGTCTGCGTGGATCGATCGGATCATGATGCGTTGGCCACGCGCTTCGCCCAGTACCTCGACAATGCGATCCTCGTAGCGCACTAGCGTGCCGCGAGGCGGTTTGCGTTTCATGCGGCTGCGACCGGTCGAAGATGGCATAGGGCGTCAAAGCTCGTGCGTCGATCGCATTATGCCAATTCGCCGCGGCGATACCACAACGTTTAGCCGGTTACGGCACAAACAGAGACGGAAAAGGTTATGCGCCGCATCGTGGTACGTTCTTCGCCGGTCCACGGACGCGGTGTATTTGCGCTCACCCAGATCGGGGCTGGTGAGACAATCCTGGAATACAAGGGCAAGCGCCTGTCTTGGGCACAAGCGCAGCGCCAGTATGCGCGTTCGGCCGCCGAGGGCGGCCACACGTTTTACTTCGATCTCGACGACGGGCGCGTGATCGACGGCGCGCAGGGCGGCAACTCGGCGCGCTGGGTCAATCACAGTTGCGCGCCGAACTGCGACACCGAGCAAGATGGCAGCCGGGTTTTCTTACACGCGCTAAGCGACATCAAGCCGGGCGAAGAGTTGTTTATCGACTATCGACTTTTTGTGGAAGGGCGAAAAACTGCTGCGCTCAAAACCCTGTATGCGTGCCGCTGCGGTTCCCACGCCTGTCGAGGGACGATGCTGGCCGGGTCCTGAACCGCCGACCGAATGGTGTCCACGCACCACCGACTATCGCACCCCGACTACGGACCTGCTCGCGACCGCGACTGACGCACTGAAATGCTGCCGGAACGTGACTGTCATGCCCTCATCAAGATGGACCTTCGCGTCACGCTTCCGACGCAACGCATTCGGATGGCGATCCTCGCTGCCCATCCAACGCCTGAAGGAAGCGGTATCTGAGATCCGTTCGGCCGCCCGCGCCGATGGTGCGCTTGGTGCGGAAGAGGCCATTCTTCTTCTTGAAAAACTTTCGCCTGCACTCGAGCACGTCGATAGTTCATCGGGCGCACTTGGCAGCGCGGTCAATCGTGCTATCGAGGCTCTCGTCCCAATCATTGCAGCCGCCGACGTTGAGCCCGCAGCACGGGAGCGCTGGCTGGAAAGGCTTTTCAAGGCGTTGCAGGACGATCAGATGCCCTACATCGAGAGCCTCGGCGAACATTGGGGAAGCCTGTGCGTCACGCCCGAGTTGGCATCTCAATGGGCGGATCGGCTGTTGCCGCTCGTCACGCATGTGCTGCAGGCTGAAGGGTTCAACTACTTCGTCGGTGTGGTGCCGTGCTTGAGTGCGCTTTACGCAGCCGGCCGCTTCGAGGAAATCATTGAGCTTGTGCACCGCGATCGGCTCAGTTCCTGGTGGTATCGGCGTTGGGCCGTCGACGCGCTGGTCTGCCTAGGCCGTCCGGGCGACGCACTTCGCCTTGCTGAAGCGAGTCGAGGGCTGAATGCGCCCGAAAGCGCGATCACGCGCGCCTGCGAGACGATCCTGCTCGGGTCCGGAAAGACGGAGGAAGCCTACGCGCGCTATGCGATTGCTGCCAATCGTGCAGGCACTTACCTCGCAACGTTTCGAGCCATCAGCAAGAAATATCCCGAGAAAACGCCGGAAACTATCTTGTCCGACCTGGTTCGAAGCGAGCCCGGGTCGGAAGGCAAGTGGTTTGCCGCCGCCAAAGACGCCGGGCTGTTCGCTCAGGCGGTCGCGCTGTCCAGACAGAGTCCCACCGATCCCAAAACGCTCATACGAGCCGCGCGAGATTTTGAGACGAAGCAGTCCCCATTCGCAATGGAGTGTGCGCTGTGTGCACTGCAATGGATGGAGGCCGGCTACGGCTATGAAGTGTCGATGACTGACGTCACCGATGCCTATGATGCCCTCGTCGCAGCGGCGAGGGCGAGTCAGGTCTCGAAGGCAGCGGTGGACGATTGCGTGCGACGCCTGATTCGCGATGCGGACTCGCTGGTTGGGCGAGCGTTGCACACGCGCATGGAGGCCGAGCGGCGCTAGACAAGAAGAGAATAGGTTGCTGCTGACGTAGCGCGTCGGCGCCGCTTGCGCCTTTGCGTGAGCCCGGCAAGGACCTACCCTCCAGCGACACGGTCCGACACGCCCCCGCATGCTTCCTTGACTTTTCGTGAGCCTCGATACGCTGGTCTCAACGGATCAGGAGATGCACAGCGTATGAAGTCAATCGTAGCAAGCCGAAATCATCAGGTCCCCGCCGCTTCACCCGGCGTGCCGAAGCGGACCTCACAGGAAGCGGATCGTGAACTCGCTCACATACAAAAAGTGGTGACCGCAGCACGTGCAACATCCGTTCCGTTGCCGATAAGCGTTTGGTATTGGAAAGTGCGCCTGCATGAGCTTCGCATTGGCTACATGTTGCTTCCTGTCCAACTTGCCCGACTGTCCGCGCTTGAGCTTGACGTCGAGAACATCTCACAAGGACAGGTGGACGTCGGCACGAACGACGAACGCCGCGTGGCGTAGAAAGTCGGCCAGAAAGCGGTCTGTGACAGACGCGATCTTCATGCGTCGACCCAAGCAAGTTGGCATTCGCGCACGAAGGCACGAAGCCCCGCGCGCAGCGCGAATTCGATCGCTCTGGAGCCCTGTGCTCACAGGCCGTGACGTCGCCGCTAAAGCAGAACGGCCTGGCGCAATAACTCCAATGCCTTCAATTCATCCAGGCGACCGGTGCGGGCCTTGCCGGCGAGCGTCTTCAGGAGCGCCTCTGCGATAGGTGCAATCCCGTCCAGGCCGTCCAAGGTGGTCCCTAAAGTGGAGGAGGGTGCCGTGTCTGTAGGCGGTGATATTGCCACCGCAGGCTGCGACAGCACCGGTGCAGAAAAAGCTGCTGGCGTGTTGCTTTCGATGCGTTGCACGGGACCGTCGCGGCGCGTTGCGACTGCACTGCTGAGGTTCTCGTGGTGAGGGCTCGCAACGTGGTCGCCGTCGCCTGCCGCATCAGTTGGCAATGGCTCGGTGTGCGGATCGCTCGTGATGCTAGGTACAGCTCGATCGTTTTCGCTCGTCGGAGTGGCTGCGACCGGTGTGTCC
>NZ_JARUXO010000003.1:1215305-1245794 GCF_031451275.1 Caballeronia sp. LZ029 | reverse complement strand
CGGCGAAAGGAGCTAAATGTGTTACCCATGTCCTGACACACCTGTTACCCATGTCTCCGGTCCATACACTGCTGCAAAGAAAGTGACTGCCGCCCCGCACAGGGGCAACGCCAATAAACCAACACGCCAACGGGATCCATCAAAACCCCAAAGCACCTCCCCCCACAGACGTTAAAATCCACCACATCCCTCCCGCTCGTCGCTTTTCTCAATGCCATCACCACGCGCATCGTCCACACATCTCGTCCTCATCCCAAGCTACGACCCTGGCGAGAAAGTCGACGAAACCGTGCGCGGCGCGCGGGAACAGTGGAATCCGGTATGGGTCGTCGTCGACGGCAGCACCGACGGCAGCGCCGAGCGCCTCTTAAAAATGGCCAAAACCGACCCCGGCCTTCACGTGATCGTGCTACCGGAGAACCGCGGCAAAGGCGCGGCGATTCTCGCGGGCCTCGACGAAGCCGCAAAACTCGGCTTCACCCACGCGTTGACGATGGACTCCGACGGCCAGCATCCCGCCGCGCTGATCGGCGCTTTCATGCAAACGTCGATGCGCGCGCCCGACGCGATGATCCTCGGCCGTCCGACATTCGACGCGAGCGCGCCGCAACTGCGCGTTCAGGGCCGGCGCATCTCGAACGGCTGGGCGAATCTGGAGACGCTCTGGATGGGCATCGGCGATTCGCTGTACGGCTTTCGCGTCTACCCGATCGCGCCCCTCGCCGCACTCATGCGCAAGCACACGTGGATGCGCCGTTTCGACTTCGATCCCGAAGCCGTGGTGCGCCTCTGCTGGCGCGGCGTGCGCCCGATCAACCTCGACGCCCCCGTACGCTATTTCACGCCGGAAGAGGGCGGCGTCTCGCATTTCCGCTATGGCCGCGACAACGCGCTGCTCACATGGATGCACGCGCGGCTTCTTTTCGGCTTCGTGCTGCGCTTGCCCTTGCTCATCGCGAGACGCCTGTCCGGGCGATGATCAGCGCGGATCGCTGACCGTCGAATTCATCGTCACGCCCGCGATCACCGTGTTCTTCAACACGATGTCGTGCACGTTGTACGCGTAGATCGGGCCGGGCGTCGTCGCGGTGGCGGGACCGGCCGCAACGGGCGTGCCGAAATCGCAATCCGTGATCGTCACGCCGGTGATCGCCGGAATCGCGGGCGTCGGCGCGGGGCCGTTGTAATCGAACGCGACCGGGCCTTGCGCGACGATCGCCTGAAAGCACGAAGCGGTCACGCCGTTCAGCGACACATTGCTCGCCTTCACGTTCGAGATGTTCACGTTCTGCACGAGCGCGGGCCGCGTGCGGATCGCGTCCTTCGACGGCTGATAGTCGCAGTCGAACGTGATGATCCCGCCCTGCGCCGCCGACGGATTCGCCGCCGCCGCCGTCGCCACGCCGAGCGGCACCGTCGCGTTGATCGGGCTGCCCGCGAGCAGGCTGCTGCCGTATCCGGACGGCGTGAGGCTCACGCCGTTGGGCAGCGTCACGTTGTCCACGTAGAAATCCTTCACGAAGCCGCCGCGATTCATGTTCGTCTTGATGCGGATTGCGATGTTCAGCGAATTCGTCGCCCAGAACTTGTTGAGCATCTGCAGATTGCGCGCATAGATCTGCTGCACGCCGCCGCCCATCTCGCTGCCGAGCGTGATGCCGCCGTGGCCGCTGTTCATCGTGCAATTCTGGATGACGTGGTTCTGCGCCGGGCCGTATTGCGTGTCGAGATCCTTGCCCGACTTGATCGCGATGCAGTCGTCGCCGGTGTTGAACGTGACGTTCTCGCACAGCACCATGTCGCAGGCGTCGGGATCGAAGCCGTCGTTGTTCGGGCCGATGCTGTCCACCGTCACGCTGCGCATCACGACGTTCTGGCAATCGGTCGGATGGTGTTGCCAGAACGGCGTGTTGTTCGTGCGATAACTTTCCATCAGCACATTCATGCAGCCGATGAACTCCACCATGCAGGGCCGCAGATAATGGCCGACGCCGAAGATGCGCTTCTCGATCGCGACGCCCGCCTCCGATAGCGCGGGCAGGTAGTTCTGGTCCTGTTGCCAGGGCGTGGCGGGATCGGTGAGTTTGGCGTAGAGCGCATCGGGGATGCCGGGCACGGCGGTTTTCAGATCGACGTTGTTCGCGTTGCTCGATGCCTGCGAAGGCGTCGACGAATTCACG
Source organism: Caballeronia sp. LZ029 (assembly GCF_031451275.1). Taxonomy (NCBI): domain Bacteria; kingdom Pseudomonadati; phylum Pseudomonadota; class Betaproteobacteria; order Burkholderiales; family Burkholderiaceae; genus Caballeronia; species Caballeronia sp. LZ029. The sequence continues at coordinate 1,243,614 of NZ_JARUXO010000003.1, read as the reverse complement.
CAGCCATAGACGCCGTTGTTGCCCTTCCATGTCCACCAGCAGGTCGCGGTGTTGCCGCTGCCGGCGAAGGGCGTCATCGCCTGGCCGTTGAGCACGGATGTATCGCCTTCGCCCGTGACCGCGATGTTCTTCTGGTTGCGCGCGTAGACCGGCGGGCCGTAGTTGAGGCAGTCGTTCGCCTGCCAGCGGCTGTAGAAGAGCTTGCCGTTCGGGCCGCAATCGATCGGGCCGTCCTTCGCGTAATCAGCGGGATTCGGGCTGAAGTAGACCGTGCAGTTCGCTGACAGATGGAAGTCGACGTTGGACAGCAGCACGATCGGGCCGGCGCAATACCACGCGCCCGCCGGCACGACGACATGCCCGCCGCCCGCCGCGTTGCAGGCCGCGATGGCCGCGAGAAACGCTGGACGCGAGTCGAAGGAGCCGGGCGCGTTGGTCTGATCGGCGCCGGTGCTCAATGGCGATTTCGTCGGATCGGTGTACGGATTCGCCGCCGCGACGACCGCGCAGGGCTTCGCGCCGTAATCGGTGACGAGGAACTGGCGGCTCGGAAACATCGACGTCGATACGCTTTGCAGCGCGTTCACGATCTGCGTCGCCGAACCGGACGCACCCCAGATCGGGTCCGGTGCGGCGGGCGGCGGCGTCGAGCCGGAGCCTGAATTCGAATCGTCGTGGCCGCCGCAGCCCGCGAGCGTGCCGAGCGCGCCCATCGCACCGAAGAGCGGCGCGCCCGCCGAAATGCCCGCGAATTTGACGAACGTGCGGCGCGCGACGGATCGCACCGCCGATGCGTGTTTCGGTTGCTTCATGAAAGTCTCCTCGATGCGGATTTTTTGAGCGCGCGCGAAGCGCACGGACGCACGGCGCGGCGTCCGGTCTGAGATTCGAAGGGAAGGGTGAAGCGGGCGTCAGCCGGAAGGCTGCGAGGGAGAAAACAAACGATGTCGTACAACATCAGCGCGGCGGGGCATGGCGTCTCCAGCGATGTCCGGTGCGCGCGTGGGGCCGCGCGTCATGGAGCAAACGTTAGCGGAGATCGCTATCGAACGTCAAGCGGGGCTAACGTGTAGTCCACGTTCGATATGGGACGTCGTATGTTAAGTCGCCTTTTTCAGGACGAGACGCGCTTCCAGCCCGCCGCCTTCGCGATGATGCAGCGTGAGCGACGCGTCCATCGCGAGCGTGAGTTGCCGCGCGATGGCAAGCCCCAGACCCGTGCCGCCGGTTTGCCGGTTGCGCGAGCCTTCCAGCCGCACGAACGGCTCGAACACCGCCTCCAGCGATTCGTCGGGAATGCCCGGCCCGCGATCGAGCACGGCGATGACGGCGCGGCCATCGTCCCGCGTCGCGACTTCGATTTCCGCCGCGCCGGAATACTTGATCGCGTTATCGACGAGATTGCCCACGACGCGCTTCAACGCCTGCGGAGGCGCCATCAGCGCGCCGCTGATATTGCCGCGCAGCGTCACCGATTGCCCGGCATCGAGATAGTCATCGACGATGCTCTCGAACAACGAGTCCGGATCGATGCGGCGCGGCGCTTCGTTCGTGCCGTGCAGCGTGCGCGCGTAGGTCACGCCTTCCTTCACGAGCGACTCCATTTCCTTCAGGTCCTGCTGAAGCTTCGCGCCGGCGGCTTCGTCGTCCATTACATCGACGCGCAGGCGCATGCGCGTGATCGGCGTCTGCAGGTCGTGCGTGATCGCCGCGAGAATCTGCATGCGCTGGGTCATGTACGTCGAGACGCGGTCCTGCATCGCGTTGAACGCCTTCGCCGCGCGCGCGACTTCCTCCGGCCCGGACTCGGGCAGGCGCTCGGCCTTGAGATCGGGACCGAGCGTGTCGGCGGCATTGGCGAGGCGCTTGAGCGGGCCCGTCGCGAGGCGCACCGCGAGCCAGCAGCACCCGCCGAGCACGATCAGTTGCAGCACCAGCACCAGCGGCAACCAGCCGGAGAGCGGCGTGCCGACCATCGGACGCATGTCGATGGTGAGCGGCGAGCCGTCCGACAGCCGCAGATGCACCTGGAAGCGTTCCTTGTCGCCCGGCACGGCGTTGACCGTCAGCGGATAGCGCTTGCCGATGCCCTCGCCGATGGACCGCGCAAAGCGCTCCGACAGCGCGGCATCCAGCGGCGCGCCCGTCTCGCCGGGTCCGAGAATGAACGTGTAGCTGCGGCGCGCGAGACGCGGCAGCCACGCTGCGCGCTCGTCCGGCGGCAGATGATCGAGCAGCGCGACCGAGCTCGCCACTTCGCGCTCGACGTAGCCCACCATCATGTGGGTCATCGAATCGTCGCGTTCGCGCATCGTCAGAAGGAACGAGAACGTCTGCGCGAGCGCCAGTCCGACGACGAGAATCAGCGCGAGCCGCGCGAACAGCGTGCGCGGCCAGTGCAGCAGGGAAGCGGGCGTTACCGTGCTCATTGCGAAGACTCGATCGGTTTGACCTCGGCCGAAAACACATAGCCTTCGCTGCGCAGCGTCTTGATGTAGCGCGGCTCGCGGGCGGTGTCGCGCAGACGCTGGCGCAGTCGCGACACGAGCAGGTCGATGGAACGGTCGAACGCATCGGCCTGGCGTCCTTGTGTCAGGTTCAGGAGTTGATCGCGCGTGAGCACGCGCTGCGCGTTGTCGAGAAACACGCGCAGCAGCCGGTATTCCGCGCCGGACAGCGCGACCATCGTGCCTTCGGCATCGAGCAGATGACGCGCGGTCGTGTCGAGCCGCCAGTCGCCGAATGCGAGCATCGGCGCGGATTCGCTCACTTCCATTCCCGGCGGCAACATGCGCGTGCGGCGCAGCACCGAGCGGATGCGCGCGAGCAGCTCGCGCACGGCGAAGGGTTTCGGCAGGTAATCGTCGGCGCCCATTTCGAGACCGAGAATGCGATCCGCTTCTTCGTTGCGCGCGGTCAGCATCAGCACCGGCACGTCGCGATACTTGCCCGCGCGCAGCTCGCGGCACAGCACGAGACCGTCTTCGCCGGGCAGCATCAGATCGAGCACGATCAGATCCGGCGCGCCTTGCTGCTCCAGCACGGCGCGCATCTGCCGGCCGTTCGCCGCGAGCGACACGCGCATGCCGTTCTTTTCGAGGTAGGTGGCGAGCAGTTCGCGAATGCCGCGATCGTCGTCGACGATCAATACGTGATCAGTGGTTTCCATCGATGGATCGTTGTCGTTGACGCTTGAGTTGCACCCGGCTCGGGCTGACCAGCAGACACTGAACCGGATGGGCCATTTCCGTCGCGATACCGCCTACGAGAAAGGCGAGAACCGCCAGCATGTGTTTCATTCGAAGCTCCCGCCGATGATGCGATGTCTGCGTTATAGCGCGCTTCGGCGGAAGTTTTGTATCGCAGTGTATCCCGCATGTCGCGCGATACATAACATTGCGCAGCGCGCCTTTTTCCGACACAAGCGGGATACGCGCGAGCAGTCCAATGCGGTCATGCCGATGAATACGTCGGCCTGCCGGGGCGACGGGTTCATATCGCGCCGCCCCGATTTTCTACCGCATTCAGAGGACTTCCACATGCTCGCCGCCATCAAGAACGCTGCCGCGTGCGCCGGACTGGCCGCCTGCGCGGCCATCGCGCCCGTGCACGCCGCCGCGCCCGCCAGCGCCAACACGCATTCCAACGCCGCGCCGGAATTCGCCGGCATCGACACATGGCTCAACAGCGCGCCGCTCACGCTCGCGCAGTTGCGCGGCAAGGTCGTGCTCGTCGATTTCTGGACCTTCGCGTGCGGCAACTGCGTCAACACGCTGCCGTCCGTGAAGTCGTGGCACCGGAAGTATGCGGACAAGGGGCTCGTCGTGATCGGCGTGCATACGCCCGAGTTTCCGTTCGAGCAGGACACGAACAACGTGAAGCGCGCGATCGAGCGCTTCGGCATCACGTATCCCGTCGCGCAGGACAACCGCTATGCGACCTGGGCTGCGTACGGCAATCAGTATTGGCCCGCGTTCTATCTGATCGACAAGCACGGGCAGGTGGCCTACACGCACGTCGGCGAGGGCGATTACGCGCAGACCGAAGCGGCGATCCAGAAGCTGCTGGCCGAGCGCTAATCCGGGTTTCGTATCGCAATGTATCTGGAACGTGCGCGATACAAAACATTGCACAAGACCCGCATACCGGACACAAGCCAGATACCTGCGGGGCTTCAAATACACACAACGACGGCTCACGAGTGAAACGCAAGACGAACACCGCGACGCCCGAGTGCCGTAACTCACACAACCGACCGATTGATCCGCCAAGGAGAAACACCATGAAATCCACGATCGTTGCTTTCGCTCTCGTCGCCAGCGCTGTTGCGGGTGTGGCTCACGCCGCCGTGCCGGCCAACCCGGTGAACGTGCAGAGCCAGCAAACCGTTGCGAGCCAGAACAATGCCGGCAAGACGCGCGCCGAAGTGAAGCGCGAACTGGTTCAGGCACAGCGCGATGGTCAGATCGCCGCGCTGCGCAGCCTGTATCAAGGTAGCTGATTCGTTATTACCAAATATCGACCGACATTACTCATAGAGGCTCAATCATGATCAAGCAATTCGTCACCGCCGCAGTCATCGCCGTCAGCGCCGTCGCCGCCGGTTCCGCCTTCGCCAGCAGCGGCTACGGCCCCGCGCCGCACTATGACCCGCTCGCGGGCGCGCCCGCTTCTCAACGCGGCGTGAGCGTGCAGACCATCGCCAGTGAAAGCGCCGCGATGCCGATGCAGGCATACGGCGGCGTGACCGACACGATCGCGCAATCGGGCGCACGCGTCACGTCGACGAACGATGTGACCAGACTCTTCGCGCATCACTAAGCCAACGACTTTCGAACACACAGAGGAACGCATCATGACCCAGATCGACACCGTCCTGTACACCGGCAAAACGCACGTCGTCGGAGGCCGCGAAGGCCATGCGAAGAGCACCGATGGCCGTCTCGACGTGAAACTCTCACCGCCCGGATCGACGGGCGCGGGCACCAATCCCGAGCAGATGCTCGCCGCGGGCTGGTCCGCGTGTTTCATCGGCGCGATGGGCAAGGCCGCCGCGAAACTGAAGGTCCGCCTCCCCGCCGATACCGCCGTCGATGCGGAAGTGGACCTCGGCATGGCGGGCGAAGCGTACCTGCTGCGCGCGCGCCTGAACGTGAGCCTGCCGGGCATCGAGCGCGAGGTGGCCGAGGAAATCGCGAATCTGGCGCATCAGACCTGCCCGTACTCGAAGGCGCTGAAGAGCAACATCGACGTGACGATCACGGTGGTCTGACACGTTCCACGGGCGCGCTGCGGCGAGCGGGTCCGGTAGACTTGGCGCTTCATCGATCACGCGAAGCACCGAGCCGACATGGACCGAATCGACGCGATGAAGGTTTTCATCGCCACGCTGGACGAGGGCAGTCTGGCGGGCGCGGGGCGGCGGCTCGGCCGCTCGCCCGCCGCCGTGAGCCGGGCGATCGCCTTTCTCGAAGAGCACACCGGCACGGCGCTGCTCCATCGCACGACGCGCACCATCAAGCTGTCCGAAGCCGGCGAACGTTACGCCGTCGCGTGCCGCCGCATCCTCATCGATCTCGAAGAAGCCGACTTGCTGATCGCGCACGAGCGTTCCGCGCCGCGCGGCCTGCTGACGATCACCGCGCCCGTCGCCGCGGGCGAAGACTTCCTGCGTCCGATGCTCGACGATTTCATCGCGCGCTTTCCCGCCGTTTCCGTGCGCCTGCAAATGCTCGACCGGCCCGTGAGCCTGATCGACGAGGGCATCGACGTGGCGCTGCGCATCGCGCATCTGTCGGACTCGACGCTGATCGCGATTCCCGTGGGCGAAGTGCGGCGCGTCGTGGCCGCGTCGCCGCGCTATCTCGCGAAGCATCCGCGCATCGGACAGCCCGCCGATCTCGCGCAGCATCAGATCATCTCGATGACGCACTTCGGCCTCGATTCGTGGAGCTTTCCGACGTCGGGCGGCTCGACGATTCCGCAAGTCGTGCAGTTCGCGCCGCGCTTCATCGTCAACACGGTGCGGGCGGCCGTGGCATCCGCCGTCGATGGGCACGGGCTCACGCGGCTCTTTTCGTATCACGTCGCGAAGGAAGTGAAGGACAGGACGCTGCAGATCGTGCTGCCGGACAGCGAGCATGCGCCGTTGCCGGTGCATCTGCTGACGCCGCACGGACGGCTTTCGGTGCCGAAGGTGCGGGCGTTCGTCGATTTCGCGACTCCGCGTTTGCGGCGTCATTTCAAGCAATCGCAACTCGATTCAACCGCATAACGGAAGATTATCTTCCGATCGGCGTCGATTCTCTCTTGAGGCGATCGAATATAGACTGGCCTTCATGAAAGGGCGCGCAGAGCGTGCCCGGCGGGAACTACCGCTTGTTGTTCGTGATCGGCGCGGGCGCGCGTGCGCTTGCCATCGATCTGCTTACCGCGTCGAGGTCGAAATGAGCCAGGTTATTTCAGCAGCCATCCCGCTCGGCTATGCCGAACGCAACGGACAGTACTGGCGGCGCAATCTCGCCGTCTGCGTGTTCGGTTCGTTCACGACGCTCGTGAGTCTCAGCATGCTGCTGCCGTTTCTGCCGCTGTATGTGCGGCAGCTCGGCGTGGAGTCGCAGTCGGCGGTGATCGAATGGTCGGGCGTCGCGTTCAGTGCGACGTTTCTCGGCACCGCGGTCACCGCGCCGATCTGGGGACGTCTCGCCGATCGCTACGGCCGCAAGCCTATGCTCGTGCGCGCGGCGGTCGGCATGGCCATCGTGATGTCGCTGATCGGCGTCGCGCATTCGGTGCATCAACTGGTCGCGTTGCGGCTGCTCGCGGGGCTGATCGGCGGTTACGCGTCGGCATCGACGGTGATGATCGGCACGCAGGCGCCGCGCGAACGGGCCGGCTGGGCGCTCGGCATATTGTCGACGGGCGCGCTCGCGGGCAATCTCGCCGGGCCGCTGATCGGCGGCATGTTGCCGGGATTGATCGGCATTCGCGGAACCTTCTTCGCGGGCGCGGGGATGATCGCGGTGGCCGCGCTCGCCACGATCTTTCTGGTGAAGGAGGACTTTCATCCGGACGATGCGAAAAAGCGCGCGTCGCACACGGATTCGACGCAGGCGCATCGCACGAATTATGTCGTGGTCGCCGCGCTGCTCATGACCGCGATGATGGTGCTGCTCGCGAACATGTCGATCGAACCGATCATCACCGTCTACATCGGCGGGCTCGGCGTGAAGGCCGATAACGTGGCGCGCATCGCGGGCGTGGTCATGGCGTGCTCGGCGCTCGGCAGCATGCTGACGGCGGCGCGGCTCGGCGCGCTGGCGGACCGCAGCGGAAGCTGGAACGTGATCGTCGGGTGCCTCGTGCTGACCGGCATCGCGATGATTCCGCAGGCGTTCGTGCATCAGTGGTGGCAGCTCGCCGCATTGCGCATGGTGATGGGCATGACGCTCGCCGGCTTGCTGCCTTCCATCGCGAAGCTCGCGCGCAGCGCCGTCAGCGAAAACAGCAGCGGACAGATGCTCGGTTATCTGCAATCGGCGCAGTTCAGCGGGCAGGTCGTCGGGCCGCTGATCGGCGGGCAGATCGGCGTGTTGCTCGGCCTGCACTCGGTGTTCTTCGTGACGGGAAGCCTGCTGATCGCGTGCGCGGGACTCGCGCACTGGGCGCGCACGCGCTAGCTCGTGTCGCGCGGTTTAAGTTTCACTTAAGCCGCGCAACTTACGGTAGCGGACTCTTTTGCCTGTCGCTGCCCCATGCCGCTGCCACTCTTTTCGATGACGCGCATCTGATCGCGTCATGCTCAAAGTCCATCTCTTCTTCATCGTCTTCATTGTCGCGAGTCTCGTGCCGCTCATCGCGCACGCGAAAAGCGTCGTCGCTGCCAAGCCGGTCTTGCAGGCGCGCGCCGCGATCGCCGTCGATCTCTCGACCGGACGCACGCTCTACGCGAAGCACGCCGACGCGCGCGTGCCGATCGCATCGCTCACCAAGCTTCTCACCGCGATGGTCGTGCTCGACTCGAAGCGCTCGCTGCTCAAGCCCGCGCGCATCACCGATGCCGATGTCGATCGCCTCAAGTGGTCGCGCTCGCGCCTGCCAGTCGGCTCGCTTCTGTTGCGCAAGACGATGCTGCATATCGCGCTGATGTCATCGGAGAATCGCGCCGCGTTCGCGTTGAGCCGCGATTATCCCGGCGGCCGCGCGGGCTTCGTGCATGCGATGAACCGCACCGCGAAGCGCCTGCATATGAATCGCAGCCATTTCGTCGATCCGACCGGTCTCTCGCCGCACAACGTATCGACGGCGCGCGATCTCACGAAGCTCGCGCGTGCGGCGTATCGCTATCCGACGATCCGCGAATACGCGACTTCGCATCACAAGCTCGTGCTCGGCGGCGCGGGGCCGCTGATGTATCGCAATACCGATCCGCTGGTTTATCGCGCGGCGTGGGGCGTGGTATTGCAGAAGACGGGTTTCACGAACGAGGCGGGGCATTGCCTCATCGTCGTCGCGCAGGTGCATGGGCGGCCGACGCTTTTCGTGATTCTCGGCGCGCCGGGCGAGCACGCGCACTTTCAGGATGCGGTGAAGCTGCGGAGTTGGTTGTTGAAGCGATAAGTCAGGCACGCGCCCCCGCAAGAGAAGCCTCGTCAACAGGCCGATCATCGATAGGAAAGTGCAGCAACGCCGCGACGAGACCCGCGACGGCCGTCGCACCCCAGATCAGCGAGTACGAACCGGTCGTGTCGAACACATAGCCGCCGAGCCACGCGCCGAGAAACGATCCGAGCTGATGGCTGAGAAACACGACGCCGAACAGCGTGCCCAGATGCCGCGTGCCGAATACCTTCGCGATGAGCCCGTTGGTGAGCGGCACCGTGCCGAGCCACGTCAGCCCCATGACGGCGGCGAAGATGACGACGGATACGCTCGTCGTCGGCAGCAGCACGAAGAGGGCGATCGTGCCGCCGCGAATCAGATAGAGCCACGCGAGCACGTGATGCTGCCGCCAGCGTCCGCCGAGCCATCCGCATCCCCAACTGCCGATCATGTTGAAGAGGCCGATCAGCGCGAGCGCCGTCGCGCCGAGCCCGACCGGCATGTGGCAGAGCATGAGATAACCCGGCAGATGCGTCGCGATGAACGCGAGCTGAAAACCGCATGTGAAAAAGCCGAGCGTCAGGAGCCGGTAGCCACGATGACGCGACGCATACGCGAGCGTCTCGCGCAGCGGCATCGCGTGCGTTTCATGTGATGCCGATACCGCCACCGACGCCTTGCTCCGGCGGCTCGCGCGGTCGAGCACGATGCCGAAAGGCGCGGCGAGCAGCAACACGAAGGCGAGGGCATAGAGCGACGCCGCCACGCCCGCATGCACGCGCACTTCCTGCGCGAACGGCACCATCAGCACTTGTCCGAGCGAGCCGCCCGCGCTGGCCAGACCCATCGCGACGCTGCGCGTTTGCGGCGACGCGACGCGTCCGACCGTCGCGAGCACGACACCGAAGCTCGTGCAACTGATGCCGATGCCGACGAGCAGCCCGAGGCCGAGCACGAGCATCCAGCCGGAAGTCGCGGCCGCCGCGAGCGCGAGGCCCGCCGCGAACGTGGCCGCGCCCATCGCGACGACGGGCGCGGCGCCGTATCGGTCGGCTGCGGCGCCGGCGAACGGCTGCGCGAAGCCCCAGACGAGATTGTGCAGTGCGATCGCGAAGGCGATCAGCGTGACGGGCAGACCGCGATCGAAGGAAAACGGCCCGATAAAAAGCCCGAAAGTCTGACGCACGCCCATCGCGGCGCTCAGGATCAGCGCGGCCGCGCCGATGAGCGCCCACGTCGTTGCGCGGTTCGTGCCGGTAGTGCTCGATAGTGACGACATGGCGCTATTCCTCCTTGTGGCCATCCTCGCAGGCGAACGTCCGTGCTGACAAACGAAAAGTTTTCGCCGACGGATGAGCGCAGTTCAACCGCGCCGCTTCGCTTCGTCACCTTCGCAATCGTCGACGAACTCTGCCGCCTGCGCGATCAGCCAGTCTCGAAACGCGACGAGATCCGCGCGGGCGCTTGCTTGCGGCGTCTCGCAGAGCCAGTACGCGGTCTGCGTCTCGACGCTCGTCGCGGATGCTTCGACGAGCGTGCCCGCGACCAGTTCTCGATCGACGAGCGGACGCCGGCCGATGACGACGCCGAGCCCCGCCGCGGCGGCATCGAACGCGAGCTGGACGGTATCGAAGCGCAGGCCGCCCTGGAGATCGAGGCCGTCGATGCCCGCGCCGTCCATCCACGCCTGCCAGTCCTGGCTCGCGGTATCGACATGGATGAGCGCGGCGCGCGCGAGATCGGGGATGCCGTCGGCGCCCGTCAGCTTGGCGCGATACGCCGGACTGCACAGGGGCACGAGCCGCTCGCCAAAGAGACGTTGCCACGACGCGCCATCCACCTGGCCGCGCGAGAGACGCAGACCGAAATCGAAGCCATCGACGGGAAAGCCCGCCTGTCGGCGCGAGGTGTCGATGGTCACGTCGATGTCGGGCCAGCGCGCGCGGAAATCCGGCAGGCGCGGGACGAGCCAGCGAGCGGCGAGCGTGGGCGCGCAGGTCACGGCGATAGCGCGGCGCGTGCGTTTGCCGGGCAGCGTCTGCGTGCCGATCGCGATGAGCGAGAACGCTTCGGCGATATACGGCAGATAGTGTTCGGCCGCCGCGCTCAGCGAAAGCCCGCGCGCCTCGCGCACGAAAAGTTCGACGCCGAGCACCTTCTCCAGCGCGCCGATGCCGTGGCTCACCGCGCCCGGCGTCACGTTGAGTTCGGCGGCGGCGAGCTTGAAACTGCGATGGCGCGCGGCGGCTTCGAAGAGACGCAGGGCGTTGAGCGGCGGAAGGCGCTGGGGCATGTTGGCGTGTCGGATCGACGAGGTGTGCGCCTATATTGCCATCGTCGCGGGAGGCGCTGTCAGCGGGCCGCCTGACGTCGCGCCTTCCACCAGGCGAGCGAACGCTGCGCCATGAGCCCAAATGGCGGATTGGCGAACAGCACCGCCGCGCCCAGCGCGATGCCGCCGCACACGAGAAACGTGCCGCGATAGCCGAGCGCCGCGACGAGCGCGCCGGACAACACGCCGGAAAGAATCGAGCCGACGCGCGACGCGTTGAAAAACAGCGCCGTCGCCGCGCCCGGCGTGCGGGGCATGAGGTCCTGCATATAGGTCATGCCGAGACACGAAATCACCGACACGACGAACGCGTTGAAAGCCTGCATCAGGATCAGGAACTGGACGCTCTGCGATGCCGCGACCGCGATGAAATAGATCGTGTGCACGGCCGCCGACGACGCGAGCCAGCGCTGCTTGTCGAGGCGCGAGCCGCGTGCGCCGAGCGCGAGCATCATCGGAATTTCGAGGAGCGCGCCGAGCCCGAGCATGACGGACACGTCGATGCGCGAGCCATGCATGCCGTGCACGACGTAAAGCGGCAGCACGATCATGGTCGCGCTCGCCGCAAGTCCGATGAGCGTCATCGCGACCGTGGCGCGCCATATCTCCGCGCGCGAGTGCGATACGCCGGCGTGCGGCGGCACGAGTTCATCGGTGTCGGGCGCGGTGACTTCGAGCAGCGATGACGGATCGCCTGCATAGTGCGCGGGCGCGCTGTGCGGGTCGCCCTTGGGCGAATCGTGCATGCGCCAGACGATCGCGCCGCACGCGATGAAGCAGCCCGCCGCGAACAGGAACAGGCCGTAGAAGCCGGCCGCGGCCAGCACCAGCGCGCCGACGGAAGGCCCGAAAACCCAGGCCATCGAGAGCACGGTTCTCAGCGTGGCGAGCGCGAGGGCGCGCTCGGCGGCGTCATCGACGGGCAGGGCGGCGCGCGCAAAGGAAAACACGAGCGACATGGCCGAGCCGCCCGCGCCGAGAAACACGACGCCGATCGCCACCAGCGCGGCGTAATTGCGCACCAGACACAGCAGCAGGAAGCCGAGCGACGACGCGATGAGCGCCGCGAGCAGCAATTCCCGATGGTGACCGTGCCTGTCGGACCATTTGCCGGCGAAAGCGCTCGCCACGACGCCGCTCGCAGCGATGACGGTCATGAAGACGCCGAGCCGCAGAGGGCTCATGTCCGCTTGCTCGACGCTGAACAAGGACAGATACGGTGCGGTGAAGGACATCGCGACACCGAGCATCAGCGTCGCGCCGGAGAGCGGCAGAAAGAATGGGATCCGTGTGAGACTGAGCAGGCGTGTATTCATCGGGACGTGGGGCGGCTTGTGCGATTCAGGCGCGAAAGTGCGAGTTGCGACGCGCGTGTCTGCGGGCAGTTTGCCACCACGATCCCGATAATGTGTGGCAATCGGTCGATCTTGGATGTTCGCCGGTTAGCCGAAAAATGGAAGAAGCTACCCCGACTTACGGACGATATTGACGGTGCCGAGCCTGGTCCGGTCCACAACCGCACCGTCGCGATCCCGGTTCTAGAATGCCCTCAACACCGTCCGGAAGCCGATGTGCACCGTGCCGAGCGTCGGGTCCTGAGGCTGTCGGGATGAGGGACGATAGCGCACGCAGAAGTTCGGCGCGCACAGGAACGAGCCGCCCTTGATGACGCGCGCCGGATGATTTTCGTTGTCGAACGGCGCGGCCACTTTCACGATGAGCGGATTGTCCGCTTCCTCGGCGGGATGCCGGTCCCGGTACACATCGCGGGTCCATTGCCATACATTGCCGACGGGATCGAGCAGGCCATATCCATTCGCGGGATAGCATCCGACGGGCGCGGCGTCCCTGTGTCCGTCGCTGGTTTCGTTGTGCGCCGGAAAATCGCCCTGCCACGTGTTGGCCATGTACTTGCCGCCGACCTTGAACGTGTCGCCCCACGGAAATGTCTCGCCTTCCTTGCCGCCGCGCGCGGCGTACTCGTACTCGGCTTCCGTGGGCAAATCGTGACCGAGCCACTTCGCGTAAGCCTGCGCATCGCGATAAGTCACCTGCACGACCGGATAGTTATCCTTTCCCACGATGCTGCTGCCCGGCCCATACGGATGCCGCCAGTTCGCACCGGCGCGAAACCGCCACCAGCGATACGACTGCTCGAACTGCTCCGCGCCGCTGGGCCAGACGAACACCACCGAACCCGGCTGCAACTGCTCATCGGGCACGCCGGGGAAATCCGCGGGGTCGCGCTTGCGCTCCGCTTCGGTGACGTAACCCGTCGCGCGCACGAACAGCGCGAACTGCGCGTTGGTCACTTCGTGCGCATCGATCAGAAAGCCGTCGAGTTTCACGGGCTGCACATTGCGCTCTTCCGGATAACCTTCCGTCGAGCCCATGAGGAATCGACCGGCCGGTATCGGGATCATCCCGGCGCGATTCGGCGCGCTGCCGTGCGCCGCGCCGAAGCCGGCGGGCACGCCGCGGTAAGCCTCGCACAGCGGCTTGTCCGCCGACGCGAACGCCGATGAGCACGCCGCCGCAAACAACGCGACGGCGAGCGCGCCCCGCTTACTGATTCGTGTCGAGTTCATCTTGGTAGTAGTGAGTGCCGTTGCTGTAGCCGGGACGTTCCGCGAGACCGGGAATATCCTGAACGCCGTTGGCCGTCTGGTACTTCGCGTAATCCGCGACGAGTTCCTTCAGCTTCGCGGGATAGCGCGCGGCGACGTCATGCAGTTCCGAACGGTCGACGCTCAGGTGATAAAGCTCCCAGCGATCCTTGCCCCAAGGCTTGTTCGCGTACGCGATCTTCCAGTCTCCCTTGCGCATCGCGCGGCGGCCGTTCAGTTCCCAGCCTTCGGTGAACTGCGTGTGCACCTTGTTGCTTTGGCCGCTCAGAAAGCTCAGCATCGACGTGCCCTGCATGCGGAACACCGGCCGGCCGTCGTATTGGCCATCGGGCGGCTGCACGCCCGCGACTTGCAGGATGGTCGGCGCGATGTCGGTCACATGCGCGGGCACGCGGCTGATCTGTCCGGTGCGGGAAGAGCGCGGCATCACGACGATGTTCGGCACCGCGATGCCGCCTTCATGCGCGAAAGCCTTGTACAGATGCAGCGGCGTCGCGCTGACCTGAGCCCAGCCAGGACCGTATTCGACGAACGAGCCCTTGCGTCCCGTATTGGCGATGCTGTTGTCGGCGTGGCGTTTGATCCAGTCGCGATCGGCTGCTTCGTCGAGAATGCTGTTGCCGTCCGCGCCGTTGTCCGACATGAAGAGGATGAGTGTGTTGTCGTACTGGCCAGTCTCCTTCAGATGCGCGACGATGCGCCCGATCTGCGCATCCATCGCCTCGACCATCGCGGCGTACACGGCCATGCGCTTTGCCTCGATACGCTGCTGCACGGGCGTGAGCGCGCTCCATTTCGGCCACGTGTCGTTGCCCTCGTAGGTCTGCATATCCTTCGGAACGATGCCGAGCGCCTTCATGCGCGCGAGGCGTTGCGCACGGATGGCTTCATAACCGACGTCGTACTTGCCTTCGTATTTCGCGATGTATTCGTCGGGCGCCTGCAGCGGCCAGTGCGGCGCGGTGTAGGCGACATAGGCGAAGAACGGCTTGCCGTCGTCCTTGTTGCTGTCGATAAACGACAGCATCTTGTCGGTATAGAACGTGGTCGAATAGAAATTGTCCGGCAGGTCGACGAGTTTGCCGTTCTCGCGATACATCGCCTTGGGCGTCCTGTCGGGATCGGTCGTGATGATGCCGGTCTGGTCGAAGTGGCTCGCGCCGCCTTGCACCATCGCATACGACTGCTCGAAGCCGCGCTCGGCGGGACTGTACTCTTCGGTCAGGCCGAGGTGCCACTTGCCGACCATATAAGTGTGATAACCCGCGTGCTCGAGCAGCGTCGGAAACGTGACGACCGAATGCGTCAGATAGCCTTCATAGCCCGCCGCGCTGCGCTGTGCGGGCGTCAACAGTTCGGCCATGCCACCCAGTCCGACGCGATGATTGTCGACGCCCGACATCAGCATCGCGCGGGTCGGCGAGCAGAACGGCGACGCGTAGAAGTCGGTCATGCGCAGGCCGTCTTTCGCGAGCCGATCGAGATTCGGCGTGTCGATCTCTCCGCCGAATGCGCCGATGTCCGAGTAGCCGAGATCGTCCGCCAGGATCAGCAGAATGTTCGGGCGCTTGTCGACGTTTCCGGCTTGCGCGCCGGACATCGCGAGCAGGGCGCATACGATCGCGCATGCGCTGATGAGGTGCTTCATCGCGTCTCCTTGAATGTCGTTATTTCGTTATGGTTCGAAGCATCGGGGATCACGCAACGGCGCGCGCCCGTCTCACCTCCGTTGTCGGCACGTCGTTGCGTTCGCGCGAGAGCGTGAAGTCGAAATCGATCAGCGCGAAGTTGCCATGCACGCCGTACCGCTCGCCTTCCGCGCCTTCGGCCTTCTTCAGCTCCGGCACGAGTCCTTCGCGCGTGGCGAACGCGAAGTCGTCCCACAGATACGGATCGCCTTCGATGTTGATCTGCGTCGTGAGCTTGCGATAACCCGGCGACGAGACGAAGAAGTGAATATGCGCGGGCCGGTGACCATGCCTGCCGAGCCGATCGAGAAGTTGCTCCGTCTTGCCGCCCGGCGGCACGCTGTAGCCCACCGGCACGACGCTGCGAAAACTATAGCCGCCTTGCGAGTCCGTCCGGATCGAACCGCGCAGGTTGAATGCGGGCTGTGACTTGTCGAAGTGCGAGTAATTTCCCAGATGGTTCGCGTGCCACACTTCGACCAGCGCATTCGCGAGCGGCTTGCCGTCGTCGCCGAGCACGCGGCCGCGCATCACGAGCGTCTGACCGGGATCGTTGCCGTCGTCGATACGCGCATGGCCCGGCGACTCCGGCGCACCGGCCACATACAACGGCCCTTCGATCGTGCGCGGCGTGCCGCCTTCGAGGCCCGCTTTCTGTTCCGCTTCATCGAGTCGCAGGTCGAGAAAATGCTCGAAGCCGAGTCCCGCTGCAATCAGGCCGAACTCGCCGCGCTGTCCCGTCTCGGTCAGGAAATTGAGCGCGGTCCAGAATTCATCCGGCGTGATGTCGAGATCCTCGATCGTATAAAAAAGATCCCGCACGATGCGGTTCACGATCGCCTTCGTGCGCGGGTTGCCTTCGCTCGTCGCGCTGTCGTTGATCTTTTGCAGGAGCGTGTCGATCGTATCGTGGTTCATGGCGTGTCTCCGTCAGTATTCAGATCGATTTGAACAAGGGACTTTTCGCGAGCGCATCGGCGCCGTCCGCGCTGGTGAGGAACTTTTCCGTGTAGATGTCGCGCTCGAAAAGCTGGCCTTGCATGAGCGTGCGGATCGCGGCTTCGATCATCACGGGTGGGCCGCACAGATACGCCTTGTGTCCGCGGAACACACCATCGAAATGTGCTTTCGCCGCGTCGTGAACGAAGCCGCGAAAGCCTTCCCAGGACGAATCCGACGCTTCGTCGGAGAGCGCTGGCACATACGTGAAGTTCGCGTGTGCGCTTTCGAGTTGCAGAAAAAACTCGTGGTAGTAAAGCTCCGCGCGATTGCGCGCGCCGTACACGAGCGTGATCTGCCGCGCGTCATTCTCTTCGAGCAGATCGATCAGCATCGACTTCGGGCTCGACAGTCCCGAGCCGCCCGCGATCAGGATCACCGGCTGCGGGTCCGACTTGCGTACGAAGAATCGCCCGTAAGGACCGCTGAAGCGTATCTCGTCGCCGGACCTGATCTGTTCGTGCAGATAACCCGTGCCCTTGCCGCCGGGCACGCGCCGCACATTCAGTTCGATGACCGTGCGCGACGTCGGCCTGTCCGCAAGCGAGAACGCACGCGGCATGTCCTCGCCGGGGATATGCACGTTCACGTACTGCCCCGCCTGAAACTCGATGCCGTCGCCGTCCAGCTCGACGAAAATGCCCTTGATCGTCGGTGTGAGATCGATCATCTCTTTCACGCGGCCGGTGTAGTCGCGCACGGGGAAGTGGCGCGCGTCCTCGTCTTCGTCGATGTCCGCCTCGATCGTCAGGTCCGACTGCGCCGTCGCGCAGCACGCGAGGCATTTCTGCTCGTCGCGCTCGAAGTCCATCAGCGCGAACGGTGAGGCATGTCCATGCTCGATTTCGCCGTCCAGCACCTGCACCTTGCACGTCGCGCACAGGCCGTGACAGCAGGCGTGCGGCAGCCATACGCCCGCGCGCATGCACGCATCGAGGATGGTCTGCTCCTCTTCGATCTCGATCGTCTGCCCGATCGGCTCGATGGTCAGTTGGTAGCTCATCGTCGTCTCCGTTCTAGCTGCACGATCCGCCGATGCCCGTCAGACCCGGCGTGCGAAAGCGAATGACCGCCTTGTGGCCGAGTCCGTTTTCGCCGATGCTCCTGTCGAAATCGGGCGTGAACGCCTCGCCGGACCTGAACCATTCGATGGCCTGCATATCGACCTTTTGCCAGTCCGGATGCGAGCCATACATCGCCGGAAGCACTTCGTCGATGAGCGCCCTGAACGGCGTCGCCGCTTCCACGGGAATGCAGTGCGGCGCGCAGAACATCAGATGATCCTCCCAGCCGACGAAGAGCAATTGCTTGCCGCGATAGTTCTCGACGCGGTCCCTGATCTCGCCCGTATAGCCTTCCTTCAGCGCGATGACTGACATGATTCGTCTCCTGTGTGGTGTCTTTACGCAGCGTCGCGATGCGCCTCGGGCGCTTCTTCGCCGCCGTGGCTCGGCTTGCCGGTCCAGCGCAGCCAGTTCCTGCGATCGGGCGAGTCCTCGAACTCGTGGCCGTCCTCGCCCACGTTGATGTGGTAGTAGCGCAGCACTTCGAGCATCGGATCGAAGCCGGGCGCGTTTGGGTCGGCATCTTCGGCGAAGCAGTTGCCCTGATAGATCTGCTGCACCGGCATCCATGCCTGCACGTACTTCTCCGGCTCGTTGTCGAAGATGTCCTTGCAGCCGTCCGAGCAGAAGTGAAACTTGTTGCCGAGGTAATCGCTCTCGCGGTAGCAGATCTTCGTCGGGTCGTCGGGTTCGGTGAACGCCATCGGAATCTGGCAGGTCTGACACAGCATCGGCAGGGTCATGTTGTAGAAGCGTCTGCCCGCCTGTTGCTCGTCGCGCCAGTGTTCGAGGCGCGGGCGATAGAGCCGGTCGAAGGTGTCCGGATATTTTTCCGCGAGCCACTGCATCTCGTCTTCGGACGGAATCCACGTGTGCATCGCGGCGGCGTGGGTGTAGTTGTAGAAGATGCCCCACGCCTCGTGCGAGAGACGGTCCTTCTCCTTCATCGCCACATCGTGATACTTCGGCATGCGGATGCCGTAGCGTTCGAGATCGTGGAAGAGGGCGCCGCCGTTCTTCTCGAAGTACGTCTCCCACGCTTCCTGCCACGACATGATGCGTTTGGGGAGCATGTAGTCCATCATCATCGCGACCAGGGTGAGCAGGCGATAGCCGCGCCAGAACCACTTGTCGATCCACTTCTGGATGATCGGCACATTGCCCGGGTCCTGCTCCAGCAGAAACTTCACGACTTCGAGACCGAGCGTCATGTGGCGCGATTCGTCGGACTGCGCGGAGAAGCCGAAGGTGACCGTCGCCATGTCGCCGTTGAAGGCCGCGCCCGACATGAACGGCATGAAGAGCAGGTTCGTCAGCACGTATTCGAACGAGAACGAGATGGCGGTCACGAACTCGAACGGGCCGGCGCTCATCGCATCCTCGAAGTACGACTTCGGCACCGACAAGTACCACACGCGATCATGCATGTGCCTGAAGTCGTGAAAGCCGTTGAAGTACTTGTTGTAGTGGCTGATCGTATGCACCTGCGTCTGCGCATGACGCAACTCGTCGATCGCCTGCATCTGGCACGCGATGCGCGCACCCGCGCCGCGGAAGTTGCGCCCCGCGAGCGCGAAGCCGCGATGCGCCGCGTATTCGAGCGGACTCACGCCGGTGAGAAAGAGCTTGAGCGCGTTGATGTAGCGCGGGTCCGTGACGTTGAACTGGCCGTTGTTCTGCTGGAAGGCGTCGATGATCGCGTAGAGCTTGCGTTCCTTCTCGCCCTGATACTTCCAGTAGGCGTCCATCGTGAGGCGGAACGGGTCTTCCCACTTGTCCCAGTCGTGCACCTTGATGCCTTCGAAGCGATCATAGGGAAAGACCTCGTCCATCGGCTGATAGGTGGTGTCCCAGCCGAGGCCGCGTGTGAGCATCGCGTAGTTTTCCTTGATGCTCAGCTTCTTCGGCGCGGATTGTTGAGTGCTCATTTGCTTGACTCCCTTGTGTTGCCGCTCAGGCTTTCCATTCGAGGATGAATTCGTCGTCGGTTTCGTCGATGTTGCCGCCGAGCGAAATCAGGTTCAGTTGCAACTCGCGCAGGTCGAAGTCGCGGCCGATCAGCGCTTCGATCGATTCGCGCCGGATGACGAGCCTGCCGACGGCATCGATCTTGACCATCGCCGGAAACGCGTTGACGATCGCATGCGGGTTGTCCGCCTGAATCGCCTCGATGATCGGCCGCGAATCGTCGTTCGCCTGGAACGCGATGAATACGGAATCAGCCATGACGCACCTCCACGCCCTGTTTCGCGATTCGCGCATCGAACGCCTGCGCGATGGCTTCGAGCGCGTGATGCGCGTCGTCGTCCAGCGCCGCGATCGCGAGCGGCTTCAGTGCCTCGATAACCGCGGCGCGCCACTTCGCGATCCATTGCCCGAGCAATGCCGCATTGGCGGGCGACTCGGCGGCCGCGGTCTTGATGGTCGCGTCGACCCAGCGGCTCGTTTCATCGAACCAACTGCTCGCGAACTCGTTGAGCATGCCGAGCCCCGGACCGTGCAAACGCGTGATGCGCTCGTCGATATGCCGGTACACGAGCGGATACAGCAGGCCGTCCATCACGACGTTCTGCGCGACGAAGGTCTCGAACCAGTCGCGCACGACCATCGTGTCCTCCACGACGCGCCGCAGTCCCTGCCACATCGGATCATCGAGCCAGCGCGCCTTGCCTTCGACGAGCGACGTGCCCTGATTGCCGTCCAGCGCGAGTCCGATGCGCGACAGGTACTGCGCGATGCCGAGCCGGTCCATGCAATGGAACATCGTCGCCTGCGTGATGGCCGTGCCCCAGCCGTAGCCGGTCACGAAGCAGTTGTTCGTGTTGGCCGCCCATTCGACGTGGCGTAGCGGCACCATGAGCGACGCGATGTGCGCCTTCGCTTCGTCGGGGAGATCGGCAAGCAGACGCCTTCTCGCGACGAACTCGAAGTTCTTCTCCATCGCTTCCTGTTGCCTTGACCGGGCGATGGTGTACGCGCCGTAGTAGTACTGACGCGGGTCCTTGAACGCATACCAGTCGTTCATCACGATGGCCGTGCGCCCTTTGTCGTAGAGCTCGAACTCCGGCTGCCACAGCGGACGATAGTGAAAGTTGACCTCGGGTTGCAGGTCGAAAGTCGCTTCCTGATAGCGCGACGCGGGCTTGTCCGCGCCGAGCCGCCGCGCGACGTGCGAGAAGGTCTGCCGTACCTGCTCGACGGCCGACGTCTTGATGTCGATCTGCATTCCTCACTCCTCTGGTTTGACTTGGTGGGGGATCATTCGGAGAGTCCGGGCTGGCCGTAGCGCCACTTCGCCTGATCGATGTCGAGCTGCGCGCCTTCGTCGCGCGTCAGATAGGTCACGCGATTCGCGCGGCAGAACGACTGAAATTCCCGCAGCGGCATCACGAGCTCGACGCTCAACTCCGGATCGCCGATCGAAAAGTCGAACTCGACGAAGCCGTCGTCCCTCTGCTCCCTGAAGCGCACATAGCGCCGGGTGATGTCGAACGTGCGCGGAGGCCGCGCATAAGCGGGCAGTGACATCGCTGTCTCCTTGGTTTTCGTCTACGTGGCCGGCCTTGCATCGATGATTTGATCGGGAACCGGCGTGCGCACCCTATAAGGCAACACGTGTGCCAATCGTGGAATGCAGAGGGAGCGATGGCGTCGTCGCGCGATGGCGCGAGCCTTGTGCGGCGGGCGCGCGAGGCATCGAAGCTTTTTCCGCTGCGCGATTCCATGCCCGTCGGCGCATTCTCCCGAGTCGATCAAATGCTCGAAACGCGCGTGATTCCCAGCGTGGCGGCTTCATCAAATCCGTATCAGGGAAGGCCCCGATAGCGCCGCCGCCGCCATCCGCGAACCGGGCGGCCGAGCATTGCGCGCCACACGCACATCGCCTATCGTGGTGCCATGAAAACGAGTAGACAGCAGGAGACAAACGCAATGCCACGCCGCGAGAAAGCGTCTGTGAACGCGCAGGACGGCATGTCGATGGTCGCGCCCAAGGGCGCCCCGGTCGACAGCCTTCGCTATCCCGACATCGCCGATCTGATGTCGCGGCTGCACTTCTCTCCCGGCGACGGCCGCATCTGGCTCGACGAACAGCGCATGCTGCTCGTGCATACCGGCGCGATGGGCTCGATGCGACGCGAGCTGATCGAGAGCCTCGGGATCGATGCCGCGCGCGGCCTGCTCACACGCATGGGCTACAACTCCGGCGCACGCGATGCCGAACTCGCGCGCCGCGTGCGCCCGGAGAACAGCATCACCGAGATGTTCGCGGTCGGGCCGCAATTGCACATGCTCGAAGGCATGACGGTGGTGGAGCCGGTGCGCCTCGAAATCGATGTCGAGCGCGGGCAGTACTACGGCGAATTCATCTGGAAGAATTGCGCGGAAGACGAGGAGCACGTGCGCATCTACGGCATCGGCGCGGAGCCGGTCTGCTGGACGCAGCTCGGCTATGCGGCGGGCTACACGAGCGTGTTCATGGGTCGCCCGATTCTCTATCGCGAAGTGGAATGCCGCGCGCTCGGGCAGGCGCATTGCAGGATCATCGGCAAGCCGGTGGAAGAGTGGGGCGAGGAAGCCGCCGACGATCTGCGCTTCATGCAGGCGCAGACCTTCACGCAGGGGCTATCGGCGAACAATGCGGGCGGTCAGGGCGCGTTCGGCGACGAGAACATGGTCGGCGCTTCGCCCGGATTCAACGCGGTGTGTCACATGATCAGGCGCGTCGCGGGCACGCGCGCGACCGTGCTGTTCCTCGGCGAGAGCGGCGTCGGCAAGGAAGTGTGCGCGCGCACTTTGCACAGGATCAGCAAGCGCGCCGATGGCCCGTTCGTCGCCGTGAACTGCGCGGCGATTCCCGAAGCGCTCGTCGAATCGGAGCTCTTCGGCGTCGACAAGGGCGGCTTCACCGATGCCACGCAAAGCCGCCCCGGACGCTTCGAACGCGCGCATGGCGGCACGCTGTTTCTCGACGAGATCGGCATTCTCAGCATGACCGCGCAAGGCAAGCTGCTGCGCGCGTTGCAGGAAGGCGAGATCGAGCGCGTGGGCGGCACCGAGACGCGACGTGTGGATGTGCGCGTGGTCGCCGCGACCAATCTCGACTTGCGCGACGAGATTCGCGCGGGGCGCTTCCGCGAAGACCTGTACTTTCGTCTGAACGTGTTTCCGATTCGCGTGCCGTCACTGCGCGAGCGTCGCGAGGACCTGCCCGTGCTGCTCAATCACATGCTGCGCAAGTATCGCGAGCGGCACGAGCGCAACGTCACCGGCTTCACGCCGCGCGCGCTCGATGCGCTCCTGAACTATGGCTGGCCCGGCAATATCCGCGAACTGGAGAATATCGTGGAGCGGGGCGTGATCCTCGCGAACCATGACGGCGCGATCGATATCGGCCATCTCTTCACGAGCGGCGAGAGCATCGAGACGGGGACATTCGGTATCGGCGACGATGGCTCGCTGACGGCATCGCGCTCCTTGCTCGCGCAAGCGGGCGAAACGGGTGGCGACGAAGTCGATCGCGTGACGCGCAAGGTGAATAGTCTGTTGCTGGGCATCGGCGGGGACGTGGAGCCCACGTCGCTCGACGACATCGAAACCGCGTTGCTGAAAAGCGCGGTACAGCGGGCGGACGGCAACCTATCGGCGGCGGCTCGCACGCTCGGCATCACGCGGCCGCAACTCGTTTATCGCCTGAAGAGCCGGGGATTGCGTCTTTGATGACACGCGGCTCTTACTGACGCAATTCCTCGGTTCCTTTGCCCGTCCAGCGTTTGAGTGCGCGGCGGAAATTCGCGGCATCGCTGAAGCCGAGCAGCATCGCGACGTCCTCGGTGCTCATCTTCGTCGTTTTCAGGTATTCGAGCGCGAGCGAGCGTTTGACGTCATCCACGATCGCCTGAAACGACGAGCCTTCTTCGTCCAGTCGACGCCTCAGGGTGCGTGAGGTGAGATGCATCGACCTGGCGACGGTCTCCATGTCGGGAAACGATCCGGGCGTGGCCATCAGGCATTGATACACCTCGCCCGATACGCCGCTCGATGTCTTCGCCTGTCCGATCAGACGATCGCAAGTCTCTTGCAGCAACGTCGTCGTGAGCGGGTGGGCGAGTTGCGGTTTGCGGTCGAGAATCGCGCTGTCGTAGATCAGTTCGCATTGCTCCTGATCGAAGAGACATTCGCAGCCGAGATAGTCCGGGTAGATGGCCGCGTGCGCGGGCGCGGGATACGAGAAGCACGCTTTCATCGGCGGGCAGACACCGCCGGCGACGTCCTGAAGATGCGTCACATGCTGGGTGTATTGCTGCTCGATGATGAACTCGCGCAGTTCGCGCGACGGACTCGAAACGAACGCGTCAGGAAATGTCCAGACCATGCGATCCGGATACTCCGTCCATTCGATTGCGACGGTCGGCGTGGCGAGCCTGTGATACTTCACGCCGAGCTTGAAGTAGTCACGCAACGACAGACACGACATCAGCGCATAGCCATACATGCCGTAGGCGGACAGATGCAGCTTGCGTCCGACCCTGAACGGCGTATCCGGCTCGCAGCCAAGCGATACGGCGTTCCGACAGACGGTCGCGTACTGACCGACGGACGTGAGCACCGACGCGTCCTGCAGATCGGCGACCGTGACGTCCGAGCCGTTCAGGCTGTCCTCAGGCGCGATTCCCTGTTCCGCAAGCACTTCGACGAGCGCGGCGATCTTGTAAGGCGCGAACATGCGCTCGTTCAGCGGAGGTCGGAGTGTGGCCATGTTTCAATTGTCCTATGAGGACTCGCGAGTGTCCGAAAAAGACCTTTTCCGGAAAATACTATCTCAATAAGATCTCAGTCACAAGGCGCCGCTCCGACCAGGAGATGCGTCGAACAGAAACGGAGACGAGGGATCTCGATGAGCGATACAACCCGCAAGGTCATTATTTCGTGCGCTGTCACCGGCGCCACGCATGTTCCGACGATGTCGGAGCATCTGCCGATCACGCCCGCGCAAATTCGCGACGAGGCGATTCAGGCCGCCGAAGCGGGCGCGGCGATCATCCATCTCCACGCACGCGACCCCATCGACGGCCGTCCGACGCCCAACCCGGACGTCTTCCAACAGTTCGTGCCCGCCATCGCGGAGGCGACCGATGCGGTCATCAACATCACGACGGGCGGCAGCACGCGCATGACGCTGGAAGAGCGGCTTGCGTATCCGCTGCGTGCGGCGCCCGAGATGTGCTCGCTCAATATGGGATCGATGAACTTTTCGATCCATCCGCTTGCGTCGAAAGTGTCGTCATGGCGCTACGAATGGGAGAAGGGGTATGTCGAGGGCATGGAGGACATGATCTTCCGCAACACCTTCAGGGATATCAAGCACATCCTTCTCGAACTGGGCGGTAAAGGGACGCGCTTCGAGTTCGAATGCTATGACCTGGGGCATCTCTACAATCTCGCGCATTTCGTCGATCAGGGCTTGATCAAGCCGCCGTTCTTCATTCAGTCGGTGTTCGGCATTCTGGGCGGTATGGGCGCGGATCCCGAGAACATGACCGTGATGCGCGCGACGGCAGACCGTCTCTTCGGACGCGAGAACTATCACTTCTCCGTGCTCGGCGCGGGCCGCCACCAGATGTCGCTGGTTACGATGAGCGCCATTCTCGGCGGCAACGTCCGCGTCGGGCTGGAAGACAGCGTGTATATCGCAAAGGGCGTCAAGGCCGAGTCGAATGCGCAGCAGGTGCGCAAGATCCGTCGAATCCTGGAAGAACTTTCGTTCGAAATAGCGTCGCCTGACGAAGCGCGCGCGATGCTGGGACTGAAGGGGCGCGACAAGGTTACACCGTAAGACCTTCAATATTCATAGACGGGGCGAAGACCCATCCCGGAGACAAAATGAACATCACCGACGAATTCGACAAGCTGCACCGCATCGCCACGCACAAAGCGATGCGGCGACTCATTCCACTCATGTGCGCGATCTACTTCATGTCGTTCCTGGATCGCACGAACGTGGCTCTGGCGAAAGCTCAACTGGCAATCGATGTGGGCATCAGTGCTGCCGCATATGGATTAGGTTCGGGCATTTTCTTCATCGGCTATGCCTTGCTCGAAGTGCCCAGCAATCTGGCTGCGCATCGCGTCGGGCCGCGTCGGTGGATCGCGAGAATCGCGGTGACCTGGGGCATTCTCTCCACCGCGATGATGTTCGTGCAGGGCGAGTGGTCGTTCTACGTTCTGCGCGTGTTGCTCGGCATCGCCGAGGCGGGGCTCTTTCCGGCGCTCATGTATATGGTCACGCTGTGGTTCGCACCGAACGACAAGCCTGTCGTCGTGGGGTGGATCTACATCGCGCCTGCGCTTGCACTGATGCTCGGCAGTCCGCTCGGCGGAGCCTTGATGCAAATGAATGGCCTCGCCGGCCTGCATGGCTGGCAATGGATGTTCATGATCGAAGGCATTCCGAGCGTGCTCGTCGGCATTCTGCTTTTTTTCAAAATGCCGGAGCGTCCGCGCGACGCCCGCTGGCTGTCCGTCGAAGAGGCTCAAGCGCTGGAGTCGCGCGCAGCCGCCGATGCGCAAGGACATCCGGAGCTCACGTCTTCGGACTGGATGGCCGCGTTGAAGCGTCCCACGACCGTTCTGATGGGCCTGATCTATTTCCTCAATCAAGTGGCGTTCGTCGGACTGTACTTCTTTGCACCATCGATGATTCAGCAGATGCACGTCAAATCGCCACTGCTCGTCGGCGTGCTTGCCGCGAGCGTCGGCCTTGGCTTTCTGCTGGGCGTGCTGATCCTTCCGCGGATTCATCGGCGCTACGGCAATGACTGCGCGTTCCTCGGCATTCTCACGGTGGGACTGATTGCCGGCGCGTGCGCGTTCATCGCGACTTCCACTCCTGCGGCGCGCATGACGCTTCTTGCAGTCACCGCATTTTTTGCGGGGGGCGTGTTGCCATCGTACTGGGCCATTGCGATGAAGCGACTGCACGGCATTCAGGCGGCGGCGGGTCTCGCGTTCATCAATACGATCGGGCTGATCGGCGGGTTCGTCGGACCTTACCTGTTTGGATTGGCGGAAACGTTCACGGGACGTAGCGATTCTGGCTTTTACATCATTCTCGTGGCATCGTTGCTCGGCTTGCTGCTCGTGCCATTGTTTGCCAAGGCGATACGCCGCGAGACCGAATCGCTCGTGTCGCCTGGAAACGGCAGCGCCGCCGGAATGCAATCCTGAACGATCGATAAAAAAATGGAAAAGATGAGACTAAAAGAAAAAGTAACGCTGATCACGGGCGCGGGGCAGGGCATCGGCGCCGCCACCGCTCACAAGTTCGCACAGGAAGGTGCCACGGTCGTCGTGTGCGACGTCAACGAGGCGTCGCTCGAAGAGGTGACCGAGACGTGCAGGAAAGCAGGTGCAGAAGCAGCGGGATACTGCATCGACATGACCGATAGGCTCAGCGTGGACGAGGTGGTCGCGAGCGTGATCAGGCGTTTCGGCCGCATCGACGTGCTGGTGAACAACGCAGGCATTACGCGCGACGCGCGTCTGCAGAAGATGACGCTCGATCAATTCGACGCGGTGATCGACGTCAATCTGCGAGCCGTCTTCCATGCGAGCCAGGCCGTCGCGGAAGGGATGGTCGCGCGGGGCTCGGGCGTCATCTTGAACGCGAGCTCTGTCGTTGGCATCTACGGAAATTTCGGTCAAACCAACTACGCCGCATCCAAGTTCGGTGTGATCGGGTTCACGAAGACATGGAGCCGGGAGCTCGGGCCGAAGGGCATTCGCGTCAATGCGGTCGCTCCGGGTTTCATCGATACGTCGATTCTGTCGACGATTCCCGAAGACGTTCTGCACAAGATGCGTGAACAGGTGCCGCTCGGCCGCCTTGGCGCGCCGCAAGAGGTCGCCAACGTCTACGCGTTTCTGGCGAGCGACGAGGCGAGCTACATCAATGGTGCGGTGATCGAAGTGTCCGGCGGCATGACGCTCTGACATCCTCGATATAGAAAGTCCAACTTTTCCGATATGAATACTTTTGAACTGTTGAAGCCGCAGCCCGGTCTGCGAGTGTTGATCACCGGCGCTGCGTCGGGCATCGGCGCAGCGATGGCGCAGGCGTTCGTTCAGGCCGATGCGCAGGTCGTCATCTGCGACATCGATGCAGCGGCCGTCGATGCATTCACATCGACGAGCACGTCGTTACATGGCTGTGTCGCGGACGTGAGCGACTCGAGTCAGGTCGATCAGGTCGTCGCGTTAACCGAGCGCACGTTGGGCGGCCTCGATTTGTTGATCAACAACGCCGGGATTGCAGGACCGACAGGGGCCATCGAAGATATCGACGAGCAACAGTGGGCGCAAACGGTCACGACCAATTTGAACGGACAGTTCAAATTTCTGCGCAGGGCGGTGCCGCTCATGAAGGAGACATCGCGGAGTGCGGGCATCATCACGATGTCTTCCGTCGCGGGACGGCTCGGTTATGCGTTTCGCACGCCCTATGCGGCGACGAAGTGGGCGCTCGTGGGGCTCACCAAATCGCTGGCCATCGAGTTGGGTCCCAGCGATATTCGCGTCAACGCCATTCTGCCGGGTGTCGTGCAGGGAGAACGGATGGATCGCGTGATCGCCGCGCGGGCGGAATCGCTTGGGATCACGACAGACGCGATGCGGGATGACTATCTGAAGAAGATCTCATTGCGTCGCATGGTGACGATGCAGGACATCGCGGCCACGGCGCTTTTTCTTGCTTCACCGGCTGCTCGTAATATCACTGGACAGTCGATCAGCGTCGACGGGAATGTCGAGTATCTTTGAGTCGTTGGATCGGCGCCGTTGTTCGATTGCGGTCGGCGCCGCTAATCTATAAATTGACATAATCTTTATGATCAATTTTTCTAGTGTCAGAGCTTTTTAGATGGAATGGTCGCCTCCCGCCTTAACGGTCAGCCGTCGCCCGAGTTCCGTTGACCGGAGCGTGGGACATTGCTGGTTCGGCAT
>NZ_JARUXO010000003.1:1098116-1177098 GCF_031451275.1 Caballeronia sp. LZ029 | reverse complement strand
GCTGCATCGCGTGTTCGATGTCGAAGGCGCGCGCACCGAGCCGACGCAGGGCATCGTCACGATCATGCAGACGGAAGGACGCCGCTTCGCGATGCTGATCGACGAGCTCGTCGGCCAGCAGCAGGTGGTCGTGAAAAACCTCGAAACGAATTACCGCAAGGTGCACGGCATTTCCGCCGCGACCATCCTGGGCGACGGCCGTGTCGCGCTTATCGTCGACGTGGCTGCATTGAGTCGTATGTCACGTTTGCAGCATGAATCGCAAAATCATTCGAGAACACTTCATTGAATCGGGGGGCTGACGTGGGAGCAGACATTCGATCGATTCTAGTCGCCGCAAGTGCATGGTCGAGCGATGCGCGCAGCGACGTCGGGTTCACCAGCGAAGCGCAAACGATTGAGAGCAAGGAGCGAGAAATATGGATCGAAACATGAAGATTCTGGTGGTCGACGACTTTTCGACGATGCGCCGTATCGTGCGCAATTTGCTGAGGGAAAGCGGCTACGTGAACATCGACGAGGCGGAAGACGGGGCGGCTGCGCTCGCGCGCCTGCGAACCGGTGGCTACGATTTCGTTATTTCCGATTGGAACATGCCGGTTCTGGATGGTCTGTCGATGCTCCAGCAGATCCGTGCTGACGCGAGTCTGTCGCATCTGCCGGTGCTGATGGTCACGGCTGAAGCCAAGCGGGAAAATGTTATTGCGGCGGCGCAGGCTGGCGCGAATGGTTACGTGGTCAAGCCGTTCACGGCCGCAACGCTTGACGAGAAGCTGACCGGCATACTTGAGAAGATGGTCAAGACGAGGGGGATTGCGAACGATCGATGAATAGCAAGCATAAGAAGCCTTAACCTGATTTCGGCAACAGCTTCTTAAGGCGAGTGCCACGGGCGACTGACAAGCATGGTCAAACTACGTGTGACCGCGGGCTTAAACGAGCTGTTTCTTTGGTTACTTTCTTTGCAGCAGCAAAGAAAGTGACTGCCGCCCCGCACAGGGGCAGTGCCAATAGACCGACACGCTAACGGGATCCGGCGCAACCATGAAAGCCCGAAAGCAATCAATCAATCAATCCTCCCGCTCCGCCTGAACATCCCGCGCTGAGATATTGAACTGCCGCAGCTTGTGATAAAGCGTCTTACGCGGCATACCGAGCGCTTCGCTCGCCGCTCCGACATTGCCATTGTGCCGCCGCAGCATATCCTCGATCAGCACGCGCTCGATATAAGCGAGCTGCTCGTTGAGCGGCGCCCCACCCCGAGGCCGATCATCGGAGGGAATCAACTGATCGCCCGAAAGCCCCAGCACAAAACGATCGGCCACGTTCTGCAGCTCGCGCACATTCCCCGGCCATTGATGCGCGGTCAGCTCCGACACCTGCGCAGCCGTGACCATCGGTGCATCCTGTCCGAAGCGCTGCGCCGCAGCGAGCACGAAATGCTCGAACAGCAGCGGCACATCCTCGCGACGCTCGCGCAAGGGCGGAAGATCGATTAGCGCGACGTTCAGCCGATACAGCAGGTCGGCACGAAAGCGTCCCTCGGACGATAGCAGCGCGAGATCGGCCTTGGACGCGGCAACCACGCGGCAATCGACGGCAATCGATTCATTCGTGCCGAGCCGCTCGATGCGCCGCTCCTGCAACACGCGCAACAGCTTGATCTGCAACGCGACCGGCATGGTTTCGATCTCGTCGAGAAAGAGCGTGCCGCCGTCGCTCCACTCGATCTTGCCGATGCGGTTCTTCGTCGCCCCGGTGAACGCACCGGCCTCGTGCCCGAAAAGCTCGCTCTCGAAAAGCTGCTCGGGCAGGCCGCCGCAATTGAGCGCGACGAAGTGATGTTCGCGTCTGCGGCCATAGTCATGCAGTGCCCTCGCGATGAGTTCCTTGCCGGTGCCCGTCTCGCCCGTGATAAGCACCGATACCGATGTATCCGCGAGCCGCAAAATCTTCTTGCGCACATCCGCGATGGCCGGCGACTTGCCGAGCACGAGCGCCTCGATGCCGCGTCCGTCTTGCAGCGCGGCGCGCAGGCCTTCGACCTCCAGCGTGAGCCGGCGCTTCTCGACAGCCCGCGCGACGCATCCGGCAATGTGCTCCGACGAGAACGGTTTCTCGATGAAATCGTAGGCGCCGACGCGCATCGCGCCGACGGCCGTCGAAATGTCCGCATGGCCGCTGATGAGCACCACGGGAATCTGCGCATCGACGGCGAGCACGTGCTGGAGCAGTTGCATGCCGTCCATGCCCGGCATTCGCAGGTCGGAAACGAACACCACAGGCGAGCCGGGCACGGCCGCGGCCAGCGCGCTCGCCGCCGATGCGTGCGACTCCACCGGAAAGCCCGCGAGCGCCACCGCCTGTTCGACGCCGAGGCGCACGTTCTCGTCGTCCTCGACGATCACCACGCGGATGTCATCGCTTGCCTGCCGGATCGGGCTTTTAGTCACTGTCAGCGCTCCTGCCGTTCGCCGCTACGAATTCGATGGTGAATTGTGCGCCACCGCCTTCGAGATTGACAGCCGCGATCCGCGCGCCGAAGCCCTCGACAATGCGCGACGTGATCGCGAGCCCGAGGCCCAGGCCATGACCGCGCGGCTTGGTCGTCACGAATGGCTCGAACAGATGCGCGAGCACGTGCGGATCGATGCCGGGCCCGTTGTCGGCGATGAAGAAGGTCACGCGAGCGGGATCGTCGCCCCGGTTTGCGCCGATGCGGATGCGCGGCGCTTCGCATCCGGCGAGCGCATCGAGCGCGTTGCCCAGCAGGTTGACGATCACCTGTTGCAGACGCCCCGGCTCGGCTTCCACGATCGCGTCCGGCGCGATGTCGATATCGAGCTGGACGCGTTCGTCGCGGATGCGCGCGTCGTACATGAGCCGCGCATGTGCAAGCGCATCGCCGAGCGCAACCGGCACGGTGTTCGCCTCGGGCTTTCGCGCGAAGGCCTTCAGTTCCGCCGTGAGCTGCGCCATGTTCTCGACGAGTTTGCCCACGCGCTCCAGATTGGCGATGGCCTGCGCGGGCTGGCCGCGCTCGAAGAACGTGCGCGCGTTGTCGCACAGCGTGCGGATGGCGACGAGCGGCTGATTGATTTCGTGCGTCAGGCCGGCCGCCATCTGGCCGAGCACGGCGAGCTTGCCCGCATGCACGACTTCCTGTTGCGAATCGCGCAGCTTGTGCTCGGTGAGCACGCGTTCCTCGATCTCCTGTTGCAATGCCGCGGTGCGCTGCTGCACGGTTTCTTCGAGACGATCGTTCGCGCGCTGCAAGGCGTCCTGCGCCTTGAGCCGCTCGAAGATCACGCGACGTCGCTGCACGGCGTAGAGACCATAGAGTCCCGCGATCAGGAACGCGAGCGTCACGAACGCGAAGGCGAGTTGTTGCTGCCGTCGCGCCGTCGAGAGATCGAGCGCCACCATGATTGCGTCGCCCGCTTGCGGCGCGCTGCGCGACATCACGAGATAGCGCCGCGTGCGGCCGGGATGCGACCAGTCGGGCAGGCGCGCGAACCACGCGCCGTTGCGCCAGTCGTCGAGCCGTTCGTAGCCGAGGTTATCGACCTTGCGGCCCGCATACTGGCGCGACGCCTGAATCTGCTCCTGCTTGTGCGCGGCGATGGGCGCGAGCGCGGTGAACTTCCACGCGGGCACGGTCGAGATCACGACCACGCCGTTGCCATCGACGACCATCGCGGCTTCGTTCGGCACGCGCCACGCGGCTTCGAGCGGATCGACGCTCAGCTTGACGGCCGTCGCGCCGAGC
This sequence comes from Caballeronia sp. LZ029, assembly GCF_031451275.1. Classification (NCBI taxonomy): domain Bacteria; kingdom Pseudomonadati; phylum Pseudomonadota; class Betaproteobacteria; order Burkholderiales; family Burkholderiaceae; genus Caballeronia; species Caballeronia sp. LZ029. The sequence continues at coordinate 1,173,329 of NZ_JARUXO010000003.1, read as the reverse complement.
ACCTTGCCCGCGCCGCGCACCGCGCTCGCGAAGTACAGGCCCGGCTCGCCCGTGTTCGTGCCGATGCCGAAGAAGCGGCCGCTGCCGCCCGAGATCGAATCGGTGAAGTACGGGCGATACGCGACGTTCGTGCCGACGAAGCTCACCCGCTGATTCCAGTTGCTCGCGGCGATGACGTCGCCGTTCAAATCGATGACATCCACCGCGACGCTGCCCGCGTCCTTGTTGACCGCTTCGAGATAATCGTCGACGGCGGGGAGCAGCGCGCGCCGCGCGCCGGGCGGCGCTTCGAGCAAGGTCTTGATGCTGTCCTGGCGCGCCGCGATCGCCGGAAGGATTTCATAGCGGCCCAGTTCGCTCTTGAGGCTCGCGGCGTACAGATCCAGCCGGTGCGCGCCCGCTTCGGTCAGTGCGTCGAGTCCGCGATGCCAGGCCACTTCCACGGCGGCGGCGGCCGCGGCGAGATAGAGCACCGCGCTTGCCGCCACTGCCCACAGGGGAACGCCCAACATCGTCATACACGGTCATCCGAAATGCGCCAGCACCAGCAAGGTCAGGGTGACGACGATCGCACCGCCGATGCGCGTCGCGATCTGCGCAAAGGGCATCAGTGTCATCCGGTTGGCGGCCGTCAGGATCGCCACGTCGCCCGTGCCGCCCTGGCCGCTGTGGCAGGCATTCACGATCGCGGTGTCGATAGGGTACATCTTCATCAGCCGTCCGACCACGAAGCCCGTGCCCATGAGCGTCGCGACCGTGATGACGATCGTCACGATGTTCGCCACCGTGAACGCCGCCATCAGCTTGTCCCACGGCGTCATCGCCACGCCGATCGCGAACAGCAGCGGATAGGTCACCGCCGTCGAAAAGAACTTGTACACCACGAACGCGCCTTCCTGAAGCTGCGGCGACACCGCCCGCGCGAGCTTCACCAGCACCGCCAGAAACAGCATCGCCACCGGCGCCGGCAGGCCGAAGATGTTTCTGCACATCAGGCCGAGCAGATACAGCGTGATCGCCGTGATGCCCGCCGCCGCGATGTGCGTCACGTCGATATGCCCGGTGATCTCTTCCTTCACCGGGTCCATCTCGTCCTGCTCGCCGACCTGCAGACGGCCCTGGCCCGTCAGATGCGGAAAGCGGCGGCCGATCATGTCGAGCACGCCGGACAGCACGATCGCGGTGAGACTGCCGAGCATCACGGGCGGCAAGACCTGCGCGAAAAGTTCGCCTTGCGGCAGATGCATGATCTCCGAATAGCCGATCGAAAGCGGGATCGCGCCTTCGCCGACGCCGCCCGCCATGATCGGCACGACGATGTAGAGCAGCGTGTGACGCGCGCCGAGCCCGAGCGCCGTGCCCACCAGCGTGCCGACGATCGCCGCCGCGATCGAACCGACCGCGAGCGGAATGAAGATCTTGATGAAGCCCTTGATCAGCACGCGCCGGTCCATGCTCAGAATGCTGCCGACGATGATCGACGCGATGAAGAGATACAGGAAGTTCGTCTGCTTGGTGAACTCGGTCGTGAGATTCAGGATCGGCTTCGGCAGCAGATGATAGTAGGTGAGCGCCGACGGAATGAAGGTCGCGAAGATCGCCGCCGCGCCGATGTTGCGCACGAGCGGCATGCGCTTGCCGATCTCGGCGCACGTGAAGCCGAAGAAGGCGAGCACGGCGATCGCCATCGAGATTTCGCCCGGCACCTTGCCCGTCACCGCGAATCCCGTGATCAGGCCGAGCAGCAGCAGATACACCGGCAGCGGAATGATGCCGATGCGCGTTTCCATCAGCTTCCACCAGCCCTCGGGCCAGAAGCGTTCCTTGTTCGTCGATGCCGGCTGCGCGTCGTCGTGCTGCGCGCTTTGAGAGGTGATCTGCACGTATGTCTCCTTGCTGTTTGGGCGATGCATGTGCTGCAATCCGAACGGCGGGCGCGTGTGTCCCACGCCGCGTGTGGCGGATGATTCGGGATGTGTCGGGAAAAGCGTGGGGCGTCTGGCTACCGGAAGAACGCGGATGCGCGCCGGGGCAATGGCAGGGTCAAGATGTCGTCTCCGTTGTTGGCTGGCCCTGAGCGGCGAAGCGCGTTCGCGGCGGGGTCTATGCCTATGACAAGGCAAGGGCCGTGCCAACGGATACGCGCGGATGCTGTGTGCCAAGCCACTGATTTCATGCGGATTTTTTTGGGACGACAGCGGACGCGCGCGCGGCGTTCTGAATTTTCAGAATCGGACCTTTTTGATGGCTGAGGTTTTAGACTGTGAGTTCATCGATTTCAATGCAACCGGAGTTCCTTCACGCATGACGAGAACCAACGAGTATGGGCAGCCCATCGGCGAAGCGGTGGCGGAGTGGACGGCGCGCGAGCGGCCCGCGCGCATCGGCATCGACGGCAGGCATTGCCGCATCGAGCCGCTCGACGTGGAGCGCCACGCGGCGGATCTTTTCGACGCCTATGGACAGGCCCCGGATGGCAGCGACTGGACGTATCTCTTCGTGGGACCGTTCACGGACTTCGACGCATTCCGCGACTATCTGACCAAAGCCGCGGCGTCGGCCGATCCGCTCCACTACACCGTCGTCGATTCCGCGAGCGGCAAGGCGGTCGGCACGCTGGCGCTGATGCGCATCGAGCCGGTTCATGGCGTCATCGAAATGGGCAGCGTCACGTTTTCGCCGTTGCTCAAGCAGACGCGCATATCGACGGAAGCGCAATATCTGTTGATGCGCCACGTCTTCGACGATCTGGGTTATCGGCGCTACGAATGGAAGTGCGACAGCCTGAACGCGCCTTCGCGCAAGACCGCGCTGCGGCTCGGCTTCGAATTCGAGGGGATTTTCAGGCAGGCGATCGTCTACAAGGGACGCAATCGCGACACGGCCTGGTACGCGATCATCGACAAGGATTGGCCGCGCATTCGACGCGCATTCGAGCGCTGGCTCGCCGACGACAACTTCGACGCGAACGGCAAGCAACGTGCGTCGCTCGCGCAATTGCGGGGCGAAGGCGGCGAGTGAATCGAACGCGCCTTCGCCAGCGGGCTTACTTCTGGATGCCGAGCAGTTCGACTTCGAACGTCAGGTCGCTGTTCGGCGGGATCGCGCCCACGCCGCGATCGCCGTAAGCGGTTGCGGCGGGGCATGTCAGCTTCGCCTTGCCGCCGACCTTGATCTTCTGCACGCCTTGCGTCCAGCACGGGATCACCCGGTTGAGCGGGAAGGTCGCGGGGCCGCCGTGCTTGCTCGAACTGTCGAACTCGGTGCCGTTGGCGAGCGTGCCGCGATAGTTGACGCTCACCACGTCGTCGGCTTTCGGTTGCGGGCCCGTGCCCTGTGTGAGGTGTTCGACGACGACACCCGACGGCAATTTGTCGACGGCGTTGGCGGCGAATGCGCTCGATGCGATGGCCGATGCTGCAAGCAAAGCGATGACTGATTTCATGCGATAACCTCGTTGGACGGAACGCCGATTATATCGGGAGCGTTTGCGCGTCAATCCGGCCGCGCCTCTGGACACTCCGCCTGATACCAGCGATCGACCTGACGCTGCGCCGCGTGGAGATCGTCGGGATAGTACGGATCGTAAAACTTCGACGGGTCGTAGCCCGCCCGCTCCAGCGCCGCCAGTTCGCTCATGTTGCGCTCGCGCGTGGGCGGCGCGTGGTTTCTGAGCGCGGTGAGGTCGCGGCATTGCGCTGCGCTCAGGTTCGTCGTGCTTTGCTGCATGCCGCTCGCGGCGCATCCGGCCAGCGTGATCGCCAGCGCCGGGACCATAAAGCGGATTGTCAGTGGTTTTCTCATGTCGCGTCCTCCTTATACCCGTGGCTGAACATTACTGCATGCACGGGGCGTCCATCCGAAGTATCCCTAGTCAGGCCGAATTCCGCTCGGCCCGCCTCGTCTGAACCCGGCGACGACTGCGCTTGCGCCATTGTTTGCATTTCGCAAATGACGCGTTCGCCCTTTCGGCCGTTCTTTTCAACCGGCGTCTGGGTCACTCTCTGTTCCGTCGGCGAGGCCGCACTGCGACGAACCCGCCGGCGATTCTGACTCAGGAGACAGAGATGAACTCGAAACGGTGGGATACGTCCTACGAATGGAAAGCCGTGACGCTGCTTGCGCTCGGATTCGGCCTCGTCGGCCTCGACCGGTGGCTGATCGCGCCGCTCTTCCCGGCGATCATGAAGGACCTGCATCTCACCGCGCAGGACGTCGGTAACTGCATCGGCATACTGGGTCTCTCGTGGGGCGTGTTCGCCGCGCTGATGGGCGGCATCTCCGACAAGATCGGGCGGCGCAAGGTGCTGATTCCCGCGATCATCGCTTTCTCGCTGCTATCCGGTTTCTCCGGCGTCGCGGGCGGTCTCGCCAGCCTGCTAGCCGTGCGCGCGCTGATGGGCGTCGCCGAAGGCTCGTTCTGTCCGACGAGCTTCGCCGCGACCGCGGACGCTTCTCATCCGAAGCGGCGCGGTTTCAATCTCGGGCTTCAGCAAAGTGGATTCGCGCTCTTCGGGCTCGCGCTTTCGCCGATCATCGCGACGCAATTGCTCGGCGTGGTCTCGTGGCGCTGGGTCTTCGCGCTCGTCTCGATTCCCGGCCTGATTCTCGGGCTGCTGATGTTCTTCGTGATTCGCGAGCCGCGATCCGCCGAGTCGCCGGCCGTGGAACAGAAGACGCCGGCCGCGCAGGGCAACTGGCGCGACGTGCTGAAGCGTCGCAACATTCCTGTCGCCATGGTCGCGCTGTTCTGTGCGATGACGGGCGTCTTCGTGCTGGGCGCGATGCTGCCGCTTTATCTCACCGACTACCTCGCGCTGGACACCCAGCGCATGGGTATCGTCGTGTCGGCAATCGGCTTCGGCGGCTTCGTCGGGCAGTTCGGTCTGCCGGGGCTGTCCGATCTCGTCGGGCGGCGGCTCGCGAGCATCGCCGGTTTCACGGGGACGGCGGTCATGCTGTACGTGTTTCGCGGTCTCGGCGCGCAGCCGCTGATCCTGTTCATCGTGCTGTTCGTCGCGTCCTTCTTCACGCTGGGTCTCGTCGCGCTGCTCTCCGGGCCGGTCGCGACGGAGGCGGCGCCCGTCGGCATGGTGTCGACTGCCATCGGGATCGTCGTTGGCGCGGGCGAGATTTTCGGCGGCGGCGTGGCGCCGGCGCTCGCGGGATTCGTCGCGACACGCTTCGGTATCCAGAATATTCTCTGGCTGCCGATCTGCGCGGTGCTGCTCGGCATCGGCGTGAGCCTGCTGCTCGAAGAAACCGCGCCCGCCAAAGTGCGCCGGAATTCGGGGACGGTCGAGTTCACCGGCGTCGAGCAGCCCGAGTAAAACGGCTGTTTCGGAGCCTCGCGCGCTTTGGATACACTGACATGCTGGACACGACCGAAAGGGACCGGCATGGATCGTTTTCTCAGCATCGAGGCCTTCGTGCGGGTTGCCGAGACCAGCAGCTTCGCGGAGGCGGCGCGCCAGCTCGGGGTGGCCAGTTCGGTGGTCACGACGCGCATCCAGCAACTGGAGAAGTTTCTCAACGTGCCGTTGTTTCACCGCAGCACGCGGCACGTGCGGCTTTCCGATGTCGGCGAGGCGTTCTATCGGGATTGCGCGGAGGTCGTGGGGCGCGTCAACGAACTGACCGACCAGATGCGCGAGTTGCGCGCGACCCCGACCGGGCGCCTGCGAATCCAGATGCTGCCGGGTTTCGCGCTCGGTCACTTCGGCGCATCGCTGGCCGAATTCAATCGACGTTATCCCGGCATCCAGCTCGACGTGATCGTCAATGATCGTGTCGTCGATCCGATCGAGGAGGGCTTCGACGTCGCGTTCCAGATTTTCCCGGCGATCTCCGAATCGCTGATCGAGCGGCGTCTCTTCACCGTCCGGCGATTGTTCTGCGCCGCGCCTTCGTATCTCCAGGAGCACGGCGCGCCGCGCCATCCGCGTGAACTGCTGGATCACAGGACGGCGCTCTATTCGGGTTATCCGTCGCGCAATCGCTGGACGATGACACGCGGCGACGAGGTCGTGGAAATCGAATTGCCCGGCATCATCCGCTCCAATTCCGTCCATTTGCTTCATGACTACGCGCTGACGGGCGGCGGAGTCGTATGCCTGCCGACGCTGGTGGCGAGCGCGTCGCTGCTCGATGGCTCGCTCGTGCCGATTCTGGCGGACTATGCGCTCTCGCCGATGAACTTCGCCGCCGTCTATCCGGCGACGCAACGTCAGGGGCTCAAGGTGAAAGCGCTGGTCGAGTTTCTCGCCGAGCGGCTGGGCCCGGAGCCTGTGTGGGACGTGCCGCTCATCGAGCGCGGATGGGTGAAATAGCAACGCAACTAATCGTCTTTCGCTCGACCGACCTGTAGACCCGGCGGCTATCGCCGCTGCGGGCCGAACATCCGCGACATCGCCCGCGCGAGTTCCTTGACGACGGTATCCGCGGTCGGACGATGCAGCAACGCGATATCCATCGTCTCGATGGCCGGCAGCCCGTTCTTCGCCGTCAGCACGACGTGATCCGGCGAAACGGCGCGCGCCGGAAGCAGGCTGATCCCCAGACCATCGGCGACGGCCGCCTGAATGCCGCTCAGACTCGAACTGATGAAGCTCAGCCGCCAGCGCCGTCCGATGCTTTCGATCGCGTTGGTCATGTCATCGCGATAAAGCCCGCGCGGCGGAAACGCGACGAGCGGAATCGGGTTCAGGCCGAACGAGGGATTCTTCGCGCTGTCGATCCATCGCAGTTGCTCCGGCCAGCTCGCGACGGCCTCGCGGCTATTGCGGCGCTGCTTCACGAGAACCAGATCGAGGTCGCCGCGATCGTAGCTGGCGCTGATGTCGCGGCTCAGCCCGCTCGTCACTTCGAGCTTCACCTGCGGATGCTTGCGATTGAACGCGGCCAGCATGTGCGTGGTCGGCCCGCCGACGAAGTCTTCCGGCACGCCGAGGCGCACGGTCAGGCCCACGTTCGCGCCCGATAGCGCCTCGATCATTTCATCGTTGAGCGCGAGCATCCGGCGTGCGTACGCGAGCAGGGTTTCTCCGGCGTCGGTCGGACGGACGTCGCGGCTGCCGCGTTCGAGCAGCTTGTGTCCCGCCATCTCCTCCAGTCGACGGACCTTCTGGCTCACGGTCGATTGCGTCGAATGAAGCCGTGCCGACGCCGCGGTGAAGGTGCCGCAATCCGCCACCATGACGATGGCTTTCAGCAGATCCAGATCGAAGAGCGGGGTGCGTGCTTGGGGAACGTGTTTCATCGACCCAGTTGATCGTTGAATTCGGACTCTGACTTCTATCACGCGTGACCGGCACTGGCAATCGCGCAGCCGTCGCGTGTCTACGGGTATTCGCTTTTCAACTGACACCCATTAGAACATTTAATTTTTGAATACAAGGCGAGATGGATAACATCAGCCGACGTTGATGCGAATGGCTAGCCATCACCCTTCGACGTCAGACAAAAAGGCTCGAACGCAGTCGAAAAACCGCGTGACGAGACACATGCCCGGAGACAAGGATGAAGAAAGCGCAAGTGAACACCTGGAGGACATCGCTCGTGGCGGCCGGTACCGGCATGGTGCTGGCAGGCACGGCGGGCGCGCAATCGAGCGTCGTGCTGTACGGCATCGTCGATGGCGGCATCACGTACACCAATAACCAGCAAGGCCATTCCGCATGGCAGGCGACGGGCGGTAACGAGTCGGGACCGCGCTGGGGTCTGCTCGGATCGGAAGATCTGGGAGGCGGCCTGAAAGCGAATTTCAAGCTGGAGAACGGCTTCAACGTCATGAACGGCACGGCGATGCAGGCGGGCCGGATGTTCGGCCGGCAGGCATGGGTCGGCATGAGCAGCGAGAAGCTCGGCGCGCTCACGCTGGGCCGCCAGTACAACACGGTCCAGGATATTCTCGGTTCGATCCAGATCAGCAATACGCTCGCGCAGTATTCGACCCATCCGTTCGACAACGACGACATCAACAACACGTTTCGCACGAACAACGCCGTCAAGTATGTCTCGCCGATCATTGCGGGATTGCAGGCGAACGCGATGTACGGTTTTTCGAATTCCACCGGCTTCGCGGCCAACAATAGCTGGAGCGCCGGCCTCAGTTACACGAGTGGACCACTCAATCTCGGCGCGGCCTACGCGCGCATGAATCAGCCCGCGAGCAGTGCCGTGGGCGCGGTCGCGTCCGACAACTACTACGCGCCGAGCGCCGCGGTCTTCGGAACACGTCTCGTCGACGCGACCCGCCAGCAGATCTGGGGCGCGGGCGGCACCTATACATTCGGTCCCGCGACGCTCGGGCTGCTCTACACGGGCACGGACTTCAACATGGCCTCGGGCGGCGCGCTGCGTTTCGGAAACTACGAAGGCAGCGTACGCTATTCGTTGTCGCCGGCGCTGATCGCGGCTGTCGGCTATACCTACACGCAGACGTCGCAAGGCGATACGAGCGGGCACTATCATCAGGTCTCGGGTGGTCTCCAGTATCTGTTGTCCAAGCGCACGGACGTCTATGTGAACGGCTTTTATCAGAAGGCGACGGCTGGCATCGGTCATGCGTGGATCGACGGCATCGCCGCGCCGTCGTCGACGACTTCACAACTGGCGTTCGTCGCCGGTCTGCGTCAGAAGTTCTGACAGGTCATGCGAGGAACATCATGAAACTCCGCATTCTTCTTGCCGCGCTGCCGTTCATCGGCCTCTACTCGGGCGGCTCGCTCGCCGCGCATACGCCGCTTCTCTTCGGCGTGCCATTTCTGCTGGTGTGGAATCTCTTCTGGATGGCGGCGACGGCCGCGATCCTTGCGCTCATCTATTGCCTCGACAGCCGCGACGAAGCGGCGGATTCGAGCGCACGCGCGGGAGGATCGCAATGAACGCGTCGCTGATCATCATCGTGCTGTTCGCGATCTTCGCGCTGGCCGTGGGCCTGTACGCGCGTCGCGGTAAAAAGCAGCTCAGCCTAGAGCAATGGGCGGTCGGCGGACGCGGCTTCGGTTCGCTGCTGACCTTCCTGCTGATGGCGGGCGAAGCCTTCTCGACGTTCTCGTTCCTCGGCGCGAGCGGCTGGACCTATAGCAAGGGCGTGCCGGCGTTCTATATCCTGTCGTACGGGTGCCTCGCATATGTGCTCGGCTACTGGATGCTGCCCGCCATCTGGCGCTATGCGAAGGACCGCAACCTCGTATCGTTCGCCGATTACTTCGCATCGAAGTACGATAGCCGCGCGATCGGCGTGCTGGTTTCGATCGTGGCCGTGCTCGCGATGGTGTCGCTCCTGATCATCCAGTTGCGCGGGCTCGGCATCATCGTCTCCGAGATGTCGTATGGGCTGATCTCGCAGAACACCGCGATCTGGATCAGCGCGGTGCTGATGGTCGCGTACATGACGGTCTCGGGCATTCACGGCTCGGCGAGCATCGCGATCTTCAAGGATGTGCTGATTCTCGGCCTCGCGATCTTTCTCGGCACCTATCTGCCGCTGCATTACTTCGGCGGCTTCGGCGAAATGTTCGCGCGCATCGACGCCGTGCATCCGGAACTGCTGCGCATGCCCGAGCATGGCTTCAATCTGAGCTGGTACAACTCGACGCTGCTGCTCACGTCGCTCGGCTACTACCTGTATCCGCACGGCTTCACGGCGGTCTATGTGGCGCGCGATGCATCGGCGCTGCGCAAGAACGTCGTGCTGATGCCGATCTATCAGGTGCTCATCGCGTTCCTGTTCCTCGTCGGCTTCGCTGCCGTGCTCACCGTGCACGGGCTCGAAGGCGCGCAAACCGATCTCGCGCTGCTGCGGCTCGTCAAGCAGACTTTCCCGGCGTGGTTCGTGGGCATCGTCGGCGGGGCGGGGCTGCTCACCGCGCTGGTGCCGGGCTCGCTCATCATGCTCAATGCATCGACGACGATCGCGCGTAACATCTATCGCGAAGGCTTCGCACCGCAGGCGACCGACAGGGAAGTGGCACGCGTCGCCCGTATCGCGCTGCCGCTGTTCACGCTGGTCGTCGTCTTTTTCGTGTTGCGCGGCGGTGCGACGTTCGTCGCGCTCGCGATCTTCTCGTCGAGCCTGCTCACGCAACTGGTGCCGATGCTCGCGTCGAGTTTTCTCAAGCGGCCGTTCGGCACGCGCGAAGCGGCGTTAGGCGGCATCGCGGCAGGCGGCGTCGTGCTCGGGCTGTCGAGCTGGGGCGGCATGACGCTTGCGACCGCGTTTCCCGGCGCGCCGCTCGCGTTCACGTCGATCAACATGGGGCTCGTCGCGCTGTTCGCGAACGCCGTGGTTTTCGTTGCAATCAGCGCCGCACAACGTTTGCTGCGGGCGCGTATCGATACTGCCGTCGGATCGGCATGACAAACATGACTCGCTCTCTTTACCTTTCCAATATCCGGCTGGCCGATGACCAGACCGTCTCCGTCTCGGTCGTCGATGGCCGTATCGAAGCGCTCGGCGCGAATGTCGCGGCGCCGCCCGGCGCGCATGTCGAAGATGGTGGCGGCGCGCTGCTGCTGCCGGGCTTCGTCGAAGGCCATACGCACATCGACAAGAGCAACTGGGGCCGTCCGTGGTATCGCAATGAAGTCGGCCCGCTGCTCACCGATCGCATCAACAACGAACGCGAGTGGCGCAAGACATCGGGACACGATGCGGCCGCGCAATCGCTCGCGCTGTCGCGCGCATTCGTGCAGGCGGGCACCACGCGTCTGCGCACGCATGTCGATATCGATACCGATGCACGCCTGCGCTACCTCGAAGGCGTGCTCGCGACGCGGCAGACGATGCGCGACACGCTGGAGATGCAGATCGTCGCGTTTCCGCAGTCGGGCATGTTGATTCGTCCCGGCACGGTCGAATTGCTCGGCAGCGCGCTTGCTGAAGGCGCCGATGTTCTCGGCGCGCTCGATCCCGCGTTGATCGACGGCGATCCCGTTGCGTCGCTCGATGCGACCTTCGCGCTCGCGGAACGCCACGGCAAGCCGATCGATATCCATCTGCACGAGCCCGGCGAAGTCGGCGCATTCACGCTCAAGCTGCTGCTCGACCGCGTCGAGACGATGGGCATGCAGGGCAGGGTGGTCGTCAGTCACGGGTTCTGTCTGGGCGCGTTGCCGGAGCGCGAGCGCGATGCGCTGCTGGATCGAATCGCCCGGTTGCGCGTGGCGCTGCTGACGAGCGCGCCGCCTTCGCGCACGGTTCCGCCGCTCAAGCTTTGCCGCGAGAAGGGGATCACGATGTTCGGCGGCAACGACGGCATTCGCGACACGTGGTCGCCGTACGGCGTTCCCGACATGCTCGAACGCGCGATGCTGATCGGCATGCGCTACGACCTGCGTCGCGACGACGATCTCATGATCGCGTTCGATTGCGTCAGCGAGGCCGCCGCGCGCGGTTGCGGTTTCACCGACTACGGCCTGCACGCGGGCGCGCGCGCGGACCTCGTGCTGGTCGATGCGCAGACCGTCGCGCATGCGGTGGCGTCACGGCCGGTGCGCAAGCTCGTCGTGGCGAGCGGCCGCATCGTCGCGCGTGACGGAGCGCTCGCGTGATGAGCGAACATGAACACGTCGACATACTGATCGAGCATGGCCGCGTCATCACGATGGATCCGTCGCGCCGTGTCATCGATGATGGCGCCGTGGCGGTGAAGGGCGATCGCATCGTCGCTGTCGGAGAGACGAGCGAACTGGCGCGGCGATACCGTGCAGCGCGCGTGATCGATGCGCGCCGCAAGGCCGTATTGCCCGGCCTGATCGATGCGCACGCTCATGCAGGGCACGCGATGCTCAGAACGATCGGCGGCGCGGACGGCGATGCATGGACGGCGGCATGCGAGGCGATCTACACGCGCGCTTCGGACGAAGCCTTCTGGGAAACGGAGTCGCATCTCGCGGCGCTCGAACGTCTGAAGGCGGGCGTGACGACAGGCGTCTCGCTACTGGGAGGCGGCGATTCGATCATGCGTGTCGATGATCCCGTGTACGCGCGGCGTCATTGCGATGCGGTGGTCAGAACGGGCACACGATCGATCGTCGCGGTCGGTCCTTCGCGTCCGCCCGCACCTCGTCCTTATACACGGCACCGCGCGGGCGGAAGCAGCGAAACATACGACGTCGGTTTCGAACGCATGTTCGACGTATGCAAGGACATCGTCGATGCATGTCATGGCGATGCCGATGGCCGCATTCAGATCGCGTTGATGTTGCCCGTGTTCGCGCCGGAGCATTACCCCGAGGTCGCGCAATACGAAGGCGACTATCGGCGTGAAGCGCAGCGCTATATGTCGATGGCGCGCGAACGGAACCTGAGTTTCACGCAGGATGGTCATCGCGCGGGCACGCTTGATTTCGCGCATCGCGAGCTGGGGTTGCTGAACGCGAAGTCGTTCATGTCGCACGCTATCGATCTGACGGAAGCGGACATCACGGCGTGCGTGGAGACGGGCGCTTCGATCGTGCATAACCCGAGCGCGATCATGTCGATTATCGGACGCTGCCCGGTGCCCGAACTGATCGATGCGGGCGTGACGGTGGCGATCGGCTCCGATGGGGCTGCGCCCGACAGAGGCTATGACATGTTCCGTCATATGTGGCAGTGCATGCATTACCATCGGCGGCACTTTCGCGATCCGGATGTGCTTCCGCACGGCAAGGTGCTCGAGATGGTCACCATCGACGCGGCCCGCGCCTTGTCACTCGACCACGAACTGGGTTCGCTCGAAACGGGCAAGCAGGCCGACATCATTCTCGTCGACTTGTTCAAGCCGCATCTGATGCCGATGAACATGCCGGTCTATCGCGTCACGTGCTTCGCGAATGCGGGCGATGTGTGCATGACGATGGTCGGCGGAAAGGTCCTGATGGAGGATTACCGGGTGCTGTCGGTTGATGAAGGGGAGATACTCGAACGCGTCTCGCAGGTTGCGGATAGCACGTTCGAGCGCGCGGGCTTGCGTCATCTGCTCGACGCGCCGCGAACGTTGTGGGGGCACAGCCACTACTGAAGCCGGTCCGATGAGGCACGCCTGAGCAGCAGGGCGTGCCGCATCGCGCGACAATCAACGCGGCGCGTTGAGCGTCAGCTTCATGTGCCGGTTGACGTCCTTGTACAGCAGATAGCGGAAGCGGCTCGGCCCGCCCGCATAACACGCTTGCGGGCAGAACGCGCGCAGCCACATGAAGTCGCCGGCTTCCACTTCGACCCAGTCCTGATTCAGCCGATACACCGCCTTGCCTTCCAGCACGTAGAGACCGTGTTCCATCACGTGCGTTTCCGCGAACGGGATGACGCCACCGGGCTGGAACGTGACGATGTTCACGTGCATGTCGTGGCGCATGTCGCTGGAATCGACGAAGCGCGTCGTCACCCAGCGTCCTTCGGTGCCGGGCATGGCGATCGGCTCGATGTCCTGCTCGTTCGTCACGAAGGCTTCGGGAAGCGGCACGCCATCCACGGCTTCATAGTGCTTGCGGACCCAGTGGAAGCGGGCGGTATCCTTATGACGATTGCGCAACTGCCAGTTCGTGCCGGGCGGAATGAACGCATAGCCGCCGGTCTTCAACACGTGCAACTTGCCTTGCAGCGTCACTTCGATTTCGCCCTCGACGACGAACAGCACGCCTTCCGCGTTCGGGTCCTGTTCAGGCTTTTCGCTGCCGCCGCCGGACGCCACTTCCATGATGTATTGCGAGAACGTCTCGGCAAACCCGGTCAGAGGCCGCGCCAGCACCCAGAGACGCGTCTTGTCCCAGAACGGCAGATGACTGGTGACGATATCGCGCATCACGCCCTTGGGGATGACGGCATACGCTTCGGTGAACATCGCGCGATCGGTCAGCAGCTCTGTCTGCGGTGGATGACCGCCGTGAGGCGCGTAATAGGTATTCGTTGACATACGTAAGTCTCCGTTGATGTTCACGCCGCCGTGCTGATCGCGACGCCGTGGTGGTGTCCGGCTTGACCGGACTCGAATTGCAGGCGGGACACATCGCCCCAGAACTTTCCGCTGCGCACGATCGTGCGTTCCGCCGGCACAGCCGCGACGGCTGCGGCCGCGTTGGCCGCCTTCACTATGACGAAGGTCGCGTCGTGACCGGCCTTCAAACCGTAAGCGTCGTGCCCGAGCACCGCGGCGCCGGCATCGGTCGACATGTGCAGCGCGACGCGCAGTTCATCATCAGTATAGAAACCTGAGCGATAACCGATCAGCATCGCGCGTTGCAGCATGTCGCCATTGCCGTACGGCCACCAGGCATCCTGGATGTTGTCGTTGCCGGTGAAGACGCGCACGCCTGCCGCGCGCAATCGCAGGATGGGCGGGAACGCGCGATCGCCGGGGGCGTTGGTCATGATCGATACGCCGGCATCCGCCAGCGCCGACGCGACGCGGTCGACCACGTCGGGCGCGACATCGCCCAAAGCGTAGGCGTGGCTGACCGTCACGCGGCCATGCAGTCCCGACGCCTTCGTGCGCGCGGCGATCCGGTGCAATTGGTCGATCCCTTGCTGATCGGCTTCGTGCAGATGGATATCGATCTTCACGCCACGCTTTTCGGCGATGCCGAAGACGATATCGAGCTGGCCGTCGGCGTCGCCGTCGAGCGTCGTCGGGTCGATGCCGCCGACGACCTGAGCGCCTTCACGCGCCGCCGCATCGAGAACGTCCGCGGTGCCCGGACAGGACACGACGCCCGCCTGGGGAAACGCGACGAGCTCGATATCGACGAGGCCGCGCCATTTTTCGCGCGCTTCCATAACGGCGTGGAGATTCGTGAGACCCGTGGTCGCGTCGACATCGACATGACTGCGCATTGCAATGGTGCCGAACGATGCGGCCTGACGAATCAGCGCATCCGCGCGCTCGGCGATGGGACGTGCGCGCGCGAGTTCCTGCTTTTCGATGGCGAGACGCTCGCGCAGGCTCGCGGCGGAGCGATGAGGGCGCCAGCCATCGCCGACGAAGCTCTTGTCGAGATGGATGTGGCCGTCGACGAAGCCGGGCAGGACGAGATGGCCTTTGAGATCGATGACTTCTTCGTCGCGCGTTTCGATGCGTTGCGAGCCGATGCTGGCGATGCGGCCGTCTTTTACCGCGAGGTTCAATGGATTGCCATCGGCGTCGATGGCATTGACGAATACGCGGTCGAACATGCTTGTGCCTCAATGATTCGGGACCTTTTCAACGCGTCCTGAACCGGTTGCGACGTTGGGTTGTGGGGTCCTCGGTGGGGTGGACCTGTACAAAATATCGGAGACGGTTGGTATCGACAAATTAAATGTTTGAATGCGGGGTATTTGATTTGCGAATGGATTTTGCGATGAGCTTGCGAGTTGTTCGGGATGCTGAGGCGAACGTACGTTCTGACGCCATTAGTGTCATAACCATGACCTGTATGGCGCCATGTCCTCCAGCAGGTTATGAGGAAAAGCAATGTTAGGAAAGCTACTCCGACCGTCACGCTAAGCAGATAGATTCCCAACACACGTTCTGCTGTGGGGAAGCGAGCCTCTTTCATACTTGTTCTCATTTATTCGCCCAGCGTCACACAGTAGAATGCGGCTTTAAGTGCCTCGGTACCATCATGCTCGTGCTCAAGCTGACACTGGTTCCCCTGTTTGTGCTTGTCGTTTCGATGTCGGGTAAGTGGTGGGGACCATCGATCGCTGGTTGGCTGGCTGGATTGCCCGTCGTCGCCGGGCCGATTCTGTACCTATTGACGCTATCGCACGGAGGCGTGTTCGGAGCACGCGCAGCAACCCTATCGCTGGCTGCAATCCTTGCGTCGGAAGGGTTCAACTTCGCTTATGCGTGGACTTGTCGGTCGCGCTCCTGGCCAGTCGCTCTAGTCGCCGGTCTCGTCGTCTGGTTCCTATGCGCGTGTGGTCTCTCGTTCCTCCCGACTTCGCCTCTGTGGGCGTCGATCGTTGCTGTCGCGGCAGTGTCCATTGGCAAGGCGTTCTTGCCAATAACTTCAAGCGTTGCGGCCGGAGCGCCGCTTTCTCGGTTCGACCTGCTAGGCAGAATGATCGCCGGCGCTATCCTGACTTTGTGTGTTACATCGTTATCAGCTTGGGCTGGCCCAACGTGGAGTGGATTGCTTGCAGTCTTCCCGCTGCTCGGGATCATCCTTTCAGTGTCGTCCCAACGCGCGCACGGTCCTGCTTTTGTGATCTCGTTGTTGCGAGGCATGGTGCTAGGGCGTGTTTCGTTCGCAGCATTTTGTCTACTGTTGAGTTTCACGCTTCCATACCAACGACCCACCTTGGCATTCTTCGAAGCGGCATTGCTTGCAATGGTCGTTCAGTGGTGCACGAAGCGCGTAGCAACGCGTCGACGCCCGCGAGTCGTCGTTGCCGCTGAATAAATCATCGCATCTGTTGTGCAGTGACGGATTCAATCGATCGGTGCAACACCTCTGTTCCAATTAGGATCAGAGTAAAAAATGCGAATGAAACGACTGAGAAAGTCGGGGTTGAATAGCAAGGACAGGAAACAGATTTGACAGCGATGGAGCGAAAGTAAGTCGCTAAGCGAGATCGCGCGCGAACTGTACTCGCGTGCTGGCGCTGCGGGAGCGTGAAGCTTCGGCCGTAACAAAGCGGTTTCACGTTTGCCTAGGTCTACCGCTGCCTGCACATCAACCTGGCAGCGCTCTCCACATTCACACGCCGCGTGCACTTGCACTTGACGTGGCCAGCCGTTTGCCTAGACTGCGTTACTTTTCACTCCGGGGCCATCATGGCTGCCGTCGTTATTAAAGGGCGTGGTTCATGCACGATACAACAATGCAGTTACGATACCTGTCCGCCTGTGCAATAGCACGCGAAGCGGGCGATCTGGTGCGCAAACGCTTTCTTGAGCGCGATGGCGCACTGAAGCTCACCCTCAAGGGTCCGCAGGACTATCTGACCGAAACCGACGGCGACGTCGAGCGGCTGATCGCGCAACGGTTGGCTGCGGCGTTTCCGGGCGACGACTTCTTTGGCGAGGAGGGCGGCGGTGCCTACGGCCCGAACGTCTGGGTCGTCGATCCGATTGACGGTACGTCGGAGTTCGCACGTGGCGTCCCACATTTCTGCGTGTCGATCGCGTTCCTGCGCGATGGCAAGGTCGAGATCGGCGTGCTCTACGACCCGATGCGCGACGAGCTGTTCGCAGCCCGGCGCGGAGCTGGCGCGACGTTGAACGGGCAACCGTTGCGGGTCAGTTCGATCGATGATATCGAGCACGCAAGTGTCGAACTCGGCTGGTCTTCCCGCGTGCCATACGCACGTTACGCCACCGTGCATGCGCGGCTTCACGCTCTCGGGGCGGGAGTGAAGCGGCGAGGCTCGGGTGCGCTCGGGCTTGCCTACGTCGCGATGGGCCGCCAAGACGCCTTTTGCGAGCTGCACATCAACGCCTGGGATGCAGCCGCGGCCATCCTCCTCGTGGAGGAAGCGGGCGGCTGGGTCAGCGATTTCCTGACTGCAGGGTGTCTGGAGCACGGCAATTACGTCATCGCCTGTACCCCGGCGCTGCGTGACGTGCTGGAGCAGGCAATGGCCACGTGAGTGCTGGCGCTATCTCTTGCTTATCCTGACACGCAATTGTCACGTCTTGTCGCTGATAATGTTCTTACGATTTCCTTGTCCTCGATTGCACACGAGTGCAATGGATCGGGAAGGTACTCGACGGAGTCGGGCGGGCAGGGTCAATTCCTGGTCGATGCAGAAAGTGCCCTGCCATTCGATGCCCGGTTATTGGGATGGCGCGGGTATCGAGCCGGATCGAGAAGCAGTGATACAGGGGCTGTTGTCAGGGGGTGCAAACCCCACTCATTCAGTTGTCTTGCGATAGCCCGTCAGTCCAGAGCCATGATTTATCTGAGGATGCAAATGAAGGTGTTTACCTGTTGGCGTGCGGTTTCGGTGGCAGTAGATCTATCCGTTGCAGCGTTGGCTGCCGAAGCAGCGGACCTTGTGATCGCGGGGCGCGACGACATTTACGGCCAGGGGCTCGCGCAGGCGGTCGCGGGCTACAGGAAGCTGCATCCGGATACCGATATCGAGCTGCTGAAGCTACCTGGCAACAATCTGTACCAGAAGCTGAAGCTCTCCATGCGTGAGGGCACGGGCGCCTACGACCTCGTGATGATGGACGACACCTGGTCGCCCGAGTTCATCGCCAACGGCTGGCTGAAGCCGTTGTCCGCTGCGCTTGTTGACACGGACATGGTTGAATCGACGGTGTCGCTCGGCCGAGCCCCCTCGGGTGGGTTGTATGCATTGCCGATCGTCGGAAATGTCGAGATGTTCGCGTATCGCAAGGACCTGCTCGCGGGCAAGGGCCTGCAACCACCGAAAAGCTGGGACGACGTACTGAAGATTGCGCACACGATTGGTGGCGCAGACCAGGGTGTCTCGGGTGTCGTGTTCCGAGGTACGAAGGGCAACCCGGTCGTAACCGGCTATCTGCCGATCCTCTGGGCCTACGGCGGCGATGTGGTTGATGTCAGCGGCAAGGTGACGATCGACTCGCCGCAGGCGCTCGCCGCACTGAAGATGCTGATCGCGCTGAAGGCGGCGGCGCCCAAGGATGTCGACGTATACGGAGCCGCCGAAGTGCGCGATGCCCTGCAGAAGGGCGTCGCTGCCCAGTCCATCGAAGTATGGCCCGCGTGGATTGCCGCGCTGGACGATCCGTCGAAATCGCGCGTGGTCGGCCAGATCGCGCTGCAATCACCGCCGGGGCAGGTGAAAGGTCCGGCGCCCATGCTCGGCATCTGGCAAATGGGCATTCCGACGGATGCCCCGCATGCGAAGCTCGCCGCGGATTTTCTGGCGTACCTGACTTCGCCGGCTACGCAGACGCAGCTTGCAACGCTCGGCATTCCGCCGACGCGCAGGAGCGTCTTCGCCGACCCGGCACTCGTCAGGCAGTACCGCTGGTATCCGGATCAGCTCAAGGCGCTTGAAGCGGGCCGCGCGCGGCCGCGCGTGAAGGACTGGCAGCAGATCGAGGCGATCCTTGGCGATTCGCTTCAGCTCGCGCTGACGGGGCAGCTCGCACCGGATGTGGCACTGCGGCAGGCCGCGCAGAAGATCTCGCACGTTCTACCCGTGGTGGCCGGATGATGCGCGTGCAACCGGGCGCTTCCGGCTCGCTCACGTGCATGCTGCGTCGGCACCTGCCGCTGATCATTCTGATGAGCCCTGCTGTGCTGGTGCTCAGCGTGCTCGCGCTCTATCCGGTAGCGCGGGTCGTGATCGACTCGTTCTACGAAGTCGATTACGCCTCCGGCCACCGGACCCTCGTCGGCCTCGCAAACTATCGTGCGGTTGCCGCGGATGCGGAGTTCGGTGCGAGCTTCCTGAACACGCTGCAGTTCACGATCGTCGCGTCGATCGCGGAAGTGCTGCTCGGGCTTGGCCTCGCGCTGCTGTTCGCACGTGCGTTTCCGGGCCGCAAGATCGCGTTGCCGCTCGCCATCCTGCCGATGATGCTCTCGACGCTCGTGTGCTCGGCCATCTGGCGCAACTGGCTCAACTACAGCGGTTTCCTCAACACGTTGCTGGCGGTACTGGGTCTGCCGGCCGTGCCCTGGCTGTCCGATCGGCAGCTTGCGCTCTGGTCGCTGATTCTCGTCGACGTGTGGCAGTGGACGCCCATGGCGTTTCTTGTGATTCTCGCTGGTCTGCAGTCGATTCCGCGCGAGCTCACGGAAGCGGCCCGCACCGACGGGGCGCGTGAGTGGCAATGCCTGCGGTACATCACGCTGCCGCTCATTGCGCCGCACATCATGCTGGCGCTCCTGCTGCGTTCGATCGATACCTTCAAGCTGTTCGACAAGGTTTACGCATTGACGGGCGGCGGCCCGGGCAACGCAACCCAGACGCTCTCGACCTACATCTACGACACGGGTTTCCGCTTTTTCAACGTCGGCCCGGCCAGTGCGGCCGCCGTGTTGATGCTGGCTACGTGCGCCATTCTTGTCTCAGGATACATATGGAAATCAGCCGTGAAACGGGCCGCGTGATACGGGCCCCGCGCGGTCTGCCTTTTGCACCGATCGCGCGAGGCTCGATCACCCTCGGGATGCTCCGGCTTGGCGCACTCGCGGTCCTGCTGTTGCCTTGCGTGTGGATGATTGGTACGGCGTTCATGCCCACCGTCGAGCGCCTCGATCATCCACTCGCGCTGTTGCCGTCCGCTCCGACGCTGGCCCACGTCGTGACAGTCTGGCAGAGCGGTATCGACCGGCAGTTGCTCAACTCCGTGCTTGTCGGGCTTGGAGCCACGCTGCTCTCGCTCCTGCTCGCCTTTCCGGCCGCGTACGCGCTCGTACGGCTGCGTTTTCCGGCGCGTCTGGACATGCTGTTCCTTGTCCTCGTGCTCGCGCTCAAGCTGATGCCGCCGATCACGGTTGCCGTGCCGCTCTTCTCGCTGGCGAAGTGGCTGCATCTGCTCGATTCGGTGTTCGGGCTGATGCTCGCTTATCAGATCTACACCCTGCCGATGGCGATCTGGATGCTGCTGCCGTTTGTGCGAGACGTACCCTTGGAATGTGAGGAGGCGGCAGATCTTGACGGAGCCAGTCTCGCGCAGCGCATCGCGTACATTGTGCTGCCGCTTTGCGCGCCGGGATTGATCGCCACCGCGATTTTCGTGTTTATCACCGCGTGGAACGGATTCCTGCTTGCGTTGCTCTTCGTCTCGTCACCGAGCCGCTTCACGCTGCCCCTGGCCATCGCGGGCTACGTGACGGAGAACGGTATTGACTGGGGCGAACTGATGAGCGCCGGGCTGATCGCTTCGCTACCGACGCTGATGCTTGCCGGCTACGTACAGCGCTATCTTCTGCGCGGCTTCACGGGCGGGTTGAAATGAGCAAAGGGTAGGGACGGTACCGTCCGCACGGTGGCGGCGCTGGCTTAAGAAACCGTGAATTGCTTTGAAGCTGTAGAAATTGGTCCAATAATTAGGATTACGAAATGAAAAACAACATCAAGACCGTCGTTGCATTTGCGGGGCTGGCGATAACGCCGATGTGTCTGGCACAAACGAGTGTCACGCTCTTTGGCGTGGTGGACAATGGCATTGCATACCAGAGCAGCAGCACGTCGAAAGGGCTGACTACGGGCGGGCACTCCGCTGTGACGATGACGAGCGGTGCGTGGGCCGGTAGCCGCTTCGGCCTGAAAGGCACGGAGAATCTTGGCGGTGGTACGACGGCGATCTTCCAGCTCGAGTCGGGATTCAACAGTCAAAACGGCCAGGCGCAGTTCGCAGGCGGTATCTTCACGCGCCAGGCGTTCGTTGGTCTTTCGAATGCGGACTACGGCTCGCTCACCTTCGGCCGCCAGTACACGTCGTATTACCTGCTGCTCTCACCCTATAGCCCGACGAAATACCTCACCGGCTTCTTTGGCGCCCACCCGGGCGACATCGATTCGCTCGACACGACGTTCCGTGCGAACAATTCGGCGGTTTATACGTCGCCCTCGATCGCAGGGTTCACGTTCGGTGCGTCGTATGCGCTGGGCGGGGTCGCCGGCGCATTCAACAGCGGTTCGACATGGAGCGCGGCGGCCCAGTACCTGAACGGTCCGTTCGGCCTGGCTGCAGGCGTTCAGCGCGTGAACAACGCCACGCCGGGAGGTGGCGTCTGGGGCGCCAGTTCCACCGCGAATTCGGGCGGTCAGCCGGGTGTCTCGGCGCTCAACAATGGCTATGCCACCTCGCAGGCACAGCAGCGTGTCGCGGTGACGGGCGGCTACCGGTTCTCCCCGGAGTGGGACGTCTCGATGTCGTACTCGAACGTTCAGTATCTTCCGGGTGTGGGCTCGTCGTTCCAGCAGAAGGCGATCTTCAATACGGCGGGTCTCGTGCTGCACTGGAAGCCGCTGACGACGCTTGATCTTGCCGGTGGATACAGCTACACGCGGGCAAGCCAGGCGAACGGCATTCGCCACGCGGCCCAGTACCATCAGATTTCCCTTACGCAGTTCTACAGTCTCTCTAAACGCACGGGACTCTATTCGGGACAGGCGTACACGCGTGCGAACGGTCAGACACTCGGTTCCAACGGCGTGCAGATCATTAACGCGACTGCGACCGTGGGAGACGGCTTTAATGGCTCGCCGTCGTCCTCGGGCAGTCAGGTCGTGGTGGGCGCAGGCATCCTGCACCGCTTCTGATGATCTTGTCCGGCGGAGCCTGCGCGCTCGCCGCGCAACCCGCGCGGCGGGCGGGCGGTTCGTCGGCCGGCGTTCAAGTTGAAGTCCGGAGGTAAACCAGATGTCCACACTTGCATTTCGTTCGGTTGGCAAGACCAGACAGCCGGCGCATCAGGTGCTGCACGATATTGATCTCGACGTGGCCGACGGTGAATTCGTCGTTCTGGTCGGGCCATCGGGCTGCGGGAAGTCGACGCTGCTCAGGATGACGGCCGGACTCGAGTCCGTGACGACGGGACAGATCCTGATCGGTTCGCGTGTCGTCAACGACGTGCCTTCGCAAAGGCGTGACGTCGCCATGGTGTTTCAGAACTACGCGCTCTATCCGCACATGAGTGTGGCCGAGAACATCGCGTTCGGCATGAAGATGCGCGGCACGCGCGAGGACCAGATCTACACGCGTGTCTACGAGACTGCGCGCATGCTGTCGCTGGACGCGCTGCTCGCGCGCAAGCCGGGCGAGCTCTCGGGCGGCCAGCGCCAGCGTGTCGCGATGGGGCGGGCGATTGTGCGCGAGCCGCAGCTTTTCCTGTTCGACGAGCCCCTCTCGAACCTCGACGCACGCCTTCGCTCGCAGATGCGCGTGGAGATGCGCGGCCTGCATGCACGCCTCGGCACGACGACGCTGTACGTCACGCACGACCAGGTCGAGGCGATGACGCTTGCGCAGCGCATCGTCGTACTGAATCAGGGGCGAATCGAGCAGATCGGCACGCCGGCGCAGATCTACGACAGACCGCAGACTGTCTTCGTGGCGGGCTTCATGGGCGCGCCGGCGATGAACCTGCTCAAGGGGCAACTCGCTGCGGACGGCCGCATCTTCATGGTCGAGGGTGCGCCCGGCGAAGGGGTAAGCGTAGCCGATACTTCCGTGCGCCACTTGCTCGTGCCGGGACGCTCCTACGTGCTTGGCATCCGTCCCGAACATATCCTGCCAGCCGGCGTTGGAGGCGCGTGCATGACACGGCTATCGGTGGGACTGTGCGAGATGCTCGGCGCGGACAACCTGGTTTTTGGCACGTGGGGTACGCAGCAACTGATCGTGCGTGTGCCATATCAGCAGCGCATCGAGCCGGGCGACGCGATCGATGTCGTGCTGCCGCCCGAGCGGTTGCACTTCTTCGATGCCGGGACGGGCTGCCGGGTGGGCTGATGTCCACCCCGCAGCACGTTGCCGTTACGTACAGCTCTTGCGCACGAGCAGTTCAACTGGCACAACGCGTGTACGTGACTCGCCTGAGAATGCGTCGATCCGCTCGGTCAGCATCGAGATTGCAGCATTGGCAAGGCCCGCCGTGTCCTGCCGGATCGTCGTCAACTGGTAGTTTTCGAAACCCGAGGCAGGGATATCATCGAAACCGACCACGCACAGATCGCCGGGCACGCGCAGGCCATACTGATGCCGGGCTGTATCGATCAGTCCAAGCGCGAGCAGGTCCGAGGAGCAGAACACGCCGTCGGGCTGTGGCGTGCCCTGGAATATGGCGTGTGCGGCGGCGACTCCGGACTCATAGGTATCGGACGTGGTTATGAGCGTTGCGGCATGCAGCGTGCCACCCTCGCGGAGCTTTTCCACTGCGCGCGTAAAGCCTTCCGCGCGCGCCTTTGCGCTGAAGCTCGTCCTTGTCGGCCCGACGAAGACGAGACGCCTGGCTCCCGCGTTTGCCAGCATGCGAACCGCGGAAGAGGCGCCGGCCTCGTTGTCGCTCAAGACGATGTCGGCACCAGGCAGGTTCGCGGCGCGGTTGATCATCGTGACCGGGATACGGTAGTCGAGATACTGTCGTGCGAGGCTGACTGGCGGTGATGCCGATGTCATCACGATGCCTGTGATGCGATAGCTGAGCAGCATCTCGAGCGATTGCTTGATCTGGCGCGGATCTTCGGCGTTCAGCACGAGTGGCGTCAGGGCATGCCGGCTCAACGCGGAGATGATCTGTGCGAGCAGTTTCGCGCGGAAGGGATTTTCGAAGCCGGCCGTGACCACGCCAACCATGCTGCTGCGCTGCATGATCATTTCCCGCGCAATCAGGTTGACCTGATAGCCGAGGGCGCGGGCTGCCTGCATCACGCGCTCGCGCGTCTCCGGCGCGATGCTCGCGGTAGGCGAAAACGCGCGCGATACGGCAGAACGCGACACACCTGCACGCCGCGCAACATCGGCGGCGGTCACCCAGGGCGTTTGTTTCTGTGGCATGTATAACGGGTGAGCGGAAACAAGGCTAGCTTACGGCAGCCTTCGTGATCAGGAGGACGGGAAGACGGGCATCGAGCGATATGTAACGGAAAAAGCAATTCCCGCAGCGCGCACGGCGTGCTGTGCCTGGACAATCCCCTGCACAACCAGAAGACCGACAGCCGACCGTCTGCACGGGGCATGTGCGTCGCCGTTTCAGCGCAATTCATAACCGACCGTACCCGGCACTCCCTTAATATTAACCCATTGCCCCTGATGAACGCTCACCTTGCCGAAACTCCGCTGGTTTGCTGGATGTCGAGCCTTTCCGATGATCTCGCGCTGAACCATTTGACTTTGCCAGGCAGCCACGACACCTGCGCATACACGATCGAGGATCCGCTCGCGAAAACGCAGGGCGCAACACTGGCGGAACAGTTGGCTCATGGTGCGCGGGTACTCGATATTCGCTGCAGGCATCAGGACGATGTCTTTCACATCAATCATGCGCACATCCCACTTGGCCTGATGTTTGAAGATGTGATCGCCGTTTGCGCTGCGTTTCTGGCACGGCATCCTGGCGAATGCATCGTGATGTCGGTGAAGGACGAATGCGGCTCCCGGGACTGCACGCGCAGCTTTGCGCAGACGTTCGGGTCTTATGTCCGGCACCATGCGGGGCCACGCTGGTATCTGGGCGAGACGATTCCGAGTCTGGGCGAAGTGCGCGGCGCGATCGTGCTATTGCGACGTTTCGCCAGTGAGTCTGCGCTGGGCATCGATCTGTCCGCGTGGCCTGAGAATGACACGTTCGAATTGAACTTGCCGAATGCGGCCTTTTCCATTCAGGACGAGTACCGCGTGCCAGTACGGGCATCGATTGACTACAAGTTTCGCGTGATCGAAGCACTACTCGTTCACACCGGACGAAGCAGTCTGGAGCGCTGGATGATCAATTTTTGCAGTGGCACCGGGATGGGTGCTAACCCACGTATGGTGGCATGCGGCGACGATGGGCGGCGCGGTATCAACGACATGCTGGTCGGGCGCCTCGCCGGCCACGATGGACCGTGCGGAACCGTGATGATCGACTTCTGTGAGTATGCGGACTGGGCACTGGTTCGTGCGCTGGTGGCGCGCAATACCCCTTTAGTGCCTGATATCGGCACGGTACAAATGGCAGGGCGGTAGCCGGTGTGGAAGGGTGAAATCGGGAACGGGTAGCGCTGACAGAACGTCACTTCCCGACTCTTTAGCAAACCAAAATAATCGGTGATTTCATGATATTTGCATTGTCCCTCTCTACGAGTGAGAGGTCACCAATGCCTTCATCGGGTTTTGGAAAATATTTAGTATACCAAATTAGATATATACCTTCATCTCGCATTGCGCCTCAGGCAATTTTGCAATAAATCGTCGACTCCATCTTTT
Source organism: Caballeronia sp. LZ029 (assembly GCF_031451275.1). NCBI lineage: Bacteria > Pseudomonadati > Pseudomonadota > Betaproteobacteria > Burkholderiales > Burkholderiaceae > Caballeronia > Caballeronia sp. LZ029. The sequence goes on along the minus strand of NZ_JARUXO010000003.1, from coordinate 1,147,497 downwards.
CTCTCGGAAGGCGATCGGCAGCCAGAAAAAGGACTCCAGCGCGGCGCGCGATCACGCATTCGACCGCGATGTTCTATCCCGCAACGCAAGCGATCTCGGCATGTTGTCGCACGATTTTCGAAACGTGCCGCTCGATTGTTTACAAACACCGTCATGCTTCTAAGATCGGTCACCAATCGATGCGACGCTCTCGTCGGTTTCACGATGGCGTCGGTTGTCGTCGACGTGAAGGCAGAGGCTTGTCATGCGTTTTCCAGCAGATCAGCACCTGCGACAGAGTACGGATCGTGCTCGCAAAGTCTCGCCGCCGCGGGTGCGAACACTCTTTGACGATTGCGTGCAGGGCGGCTCGAGTCAAACGCGAACAGCTCTCTGTGCCTTGATTGACCGCGGTTCCACCGATCCGCAAGACGCGTAGCGAAACTGAGACGGATGCTGATCAGCAGGTTATTTATGCTGCTTTCAGTCGCAATCGCCGGTAAAATCCGGCGCTACCGTTTTAATGGCCGGACGGCGCGCCAGATTCGCGCGTTTGACTCCTAAATATTCCGGCCGTCATGCCGTTAACCTGATCTTATTCAACGTACTCGATATATAAGCGCTGGGTGTGTCCATGCCTGGGTGGGCGCGTTATGGCGTACCTCCGTCGGTCCTCTCTGCCCGGTTAAAAGAATTCTCACGCGAACACCGACATGCCCGATACGCGCTGGACTATTCCGGTTGCTCGCTGGTCATTGTGGCCTGCCGCTGCATCCGCCGCCCCCGACTTAGGCTTCATCGAGCCTTTGACGCGACGCCGGCTCAGCACGCTGTCGCGGGCCGCGCTGAAGGTGGCGCACGACTGCGTTGCGCATGTGCCTGCAGTGCGTCTGGTCTTCGCTTCGCGTCATGGCGAACTGGGCCGCACGACCGAGATCCTGCACACCATCGATGCGGGCAAGACAGTCTCGCCCACGTCGTTTAGTCTTTCCGTGCTCAACACGATGACCGGCGTTTTCGGCATCGTGCGCGGCGACCGCGCACCGGCCAGCGCCCTGTCCGCGGGCACTGAAACCCTCGGCTATGCCTTGCTCGAAGCGTACGCGCAATACGTAACGGACCCTTCGGGCCCGGTACTGCTCGTCTATGCCGACGAACCCGCCGATCCCGCATACGGCACCGTCGAAGATGAAGTCGATGGCGGGGCGCTCGCGATATTGCTCGACTCATCCATGCAAACGGGTCGCCTGGAATGCGCGCGCGCAACGGTCGGCGACGAGACCGATGCCGCTCTCCCAGGCACGACGTTCTCTTCCCAGAGCCATGCCGTGCAGCACTGTCTCGACACGCGCACGGCGAGCGAATGGCGCGGCAAGAACTCGACCTGGCAATGGTCCTGGCATGAAGGCGCTTGATTACTACTGGCGCCTCGTTGCGACGGCTCTCGCATTCGCCTCGTTCGGCGTCTGCGGGCTGGGCTTCTCGCTGATCGTGTTCCCGCTCGCTTCGATCTGGCCGCATCGCGACTCGAAGCAGCGCATTATCGTCGCCATCATTCACGCGTTCTTTCGCGCGCTCGTCGCCGTGCTCGTGCGCGTCGGCGTGATGAAGCTCGACGTGCATGGCGCCCGCGCGCTCAGACGCGACTCGCCGCGCGCGGCCATCGTCGTCGCGAATCACCCGACGTGGATCGACGTGGTGGTGCTGCTCTCGCTCACGCCGCGCGCATGTTGCGTCGTGAAGAGCGCGCACTGGAGCAACCCCTTCTTCTGGGGCGTGATGCGCGCGGCCGAATACGTGAGCAATGCGAACCCCGTCGAGCTCGTCGAAGCAGGCGCACGGCAACTCGCGCGCGGCTACACGATGATCATCTTCCCCGAAGGCTCGCGCAGTCCGACACGCAACCGCATGCACGCGTTCTCACGCGGGTTCGCCCACATGGCCTTGCAGTCGGGCGCGCCCATTCTGCCCGTGCTGATGGACTGTGATCCACCCGCGTTCACGAAAGACATGCGCTGGCACGACGTACCCGAACGTGCATTCCACATGCAGGTGAACGTGCTCGAGCCCCTGCGTGCCGACGAACTCGCCGCACGCGACGAGACACCCGCGCTCGCCGCACGCACGGTGACGAGCGCGATCGAAGCCCACATTACCCGGCATCTGATCGACTATGGATTCTTTAAAGCTTGAAATCAAACGGCTTCTGATCGAAGCGCTTGATCTCGAAGACATGCAGCCCGACGACATCGACGACGACGCGCCGCTCTTCGAGACCGACGGCGTCGGTCTCGATTCGATCGATGCGCTCGAAATCGGCATCGTGCTGCGCGAACACTATCAACTGAACATCGCGGCCAATGACGAGCATACGCGAGAACATTTCCGTTCGATCAACACGCTCGTCGCGCTGGTGGCGAGCCAGCGCGAGCTTGCGCATGCTGCGGACGAAGCCGAGAAACAAGGGGAATGACCGTGACCGAGAATGAAATTCTTGAGCGCATCCGCGCCATCTTCGAAGAGAACTTCGGCATTGCGCCGGAGCGCGTGACGCCCGAGGCCTCCCTGTTCGAAGAGCTCGATCTGGACAGCATCGACGCCGTCGATCTCGCGATCAAGCTGCAGGAAATGACGGGCCGCCGTATCAAGCCCGAAGAATTCAAATCGGTGCGCACGGTCGCGGACGTGGTCGCCGCCGTCGAGTCATTGCTCGTCGAGCAGGAATGATGCAGTCGCAGACCGCGCACGCGCCAAGCAGTCAGACCACCGATGCAAAGGCGCGAGGCTGGACCGGATTCGCGCTGAACGTCGCGTTCAAGCTCGCTTATCCGGCCGTGATCCTGGGCGCGTGGTTCTGGAACGCGCCGCGCTACGCCGGCTGCCTGCTGTTCGCGCTGATCTGGCTGCAGCGCTGCATTGGCACGGGTGTCGTCAGCGTGTCGCTGCGCAGGCTCACGCGCGTCGACTGGATCGTCGCCTTCATGCTGAGCGCCGCGTCCGCCGCGATCGTGTGGACCGATAGCGAACGCCTGTTGCATATCTATCCGTCGCTCGTGAACCTCGGCTTGCTGATCGCGTTCGGCGCGACGCTCGTGCGCGGCCCGTCGATGATCGAAAAATTCGCGCGCATCGGCACGCCCGATCTGAGCGCCGCCGCCGTGCGTCACACGCACCGCGTCACGCAAATCTGGTGCGTGTTCTTTGCCGCCAACGGCCTGTTCGCGCTCTATACGGCGTTGTACTGGCAGCGCGAGGCATGGTCGCTGTACAACGGCGCGATCTCGTATGGACTCGTCGGCGTGCTGCTCGTGGGTGAAATCGTGTGGCGCTATCTCGTGATCCTGCCGCGCGCGCGGCGAGCGGAGGCGGCATGATCGCGCTGCACGATTTGCTGTGCGCGCCGAGCGATGCGCAGAGACCCGTCTGCCGCGACGATCGCGCCGCAAGCGCGAACACGATCATCACGCACGCGGCTTTCCGCACGCGCACGGCGGTCCTCGCGTGGTGGCTGCGCGAGCAGTCGGCGCGCCGCTACGCGTTGTGCATCGACGATCCGTTCGACTTCGCCTGCGCGCTCTTCGCGCTGTTCGCGTGCGGCAAGGAGCCGGTGATTCCCGCGAGCTCGGCGCCCGGCTATCTCGCCGATCTCGCCCACGCGTACGACGCCATGCTGACCGACGACGACATCCGCGCGCTGGCCGCGACGGAATCGATCGGGGTCGCCGCGTCGCCGAAGCCGATGCCGATCGACCCGCACGCACCGCTCACGCTCTACACATCGGGCAGCAGCGGCAGCCCGAAGCCGATCCGCAAGACCCTCGCACAGTTCGATGTCGAAGTGCGCACGCTCGAACGCGAATGGGGCGCGCTCATCGGCGACGCGACGATGCTCGCGAGCGTGGCGCATCGGCACATTTACGGGCTGCTGTTTCGCGTGATGTGGCCGCTCGCGGCGGGCCGCGCATTCGATCGCGCGTTGTGCGCGGAGCCGCGGCAAGTGCAGCTGCGCATCGCGTGCTGCGGCGCGACCGTGATGGTGTCGTCGCCGGCGCAACTCGTGCGCTGGGCCGCGCTGGCCGGTTTCGATGAACTGACGCCCGCGCCGCGCGTGTTCTTTTCCTCGGGCGGCCCGCTCGCGGCGGACGCCGCGCACGACTACGCGCGCGTGTTCGGCGACGCGCCCGTCGAAATCTACGGCAGCACGGAAACCGGCGGCATCGCGTGGCGCAGGCAGAACGAAACGCCGGCGTGGCAGCCGCTCGCCGGCGTCGATGTGCGTCGCGCGGACGACGGCGCGCTCGAAGTGCGCTCGCCGCATCTGGGCCACGGCGACTGGCATCGCACCGACGATGCGATTGCCTTCGACGATGACGGCCGCTTCAGCCTGCAAGGCCGTCTCGATCGCGTGATCAAGCTCGACGGCAAGCGCGTGTCGCTGCCGGAGATGGAGGCGCGGCTCGCGCTGCATCCGTATGTGACGCAGGCGTGCGTCGTGCCGCTCGCGGGTGCATCGCGCGAGCGCGTGGGCGCCGTCGTCGCGTTGAGCGATGCGGGCAGCGCCGCGCTGCGCGACGAAGGCCGCGTCGCGCTCGCGAAAGCGCTGCGCCGTCATCTCGCCGCGTATTTCGACGTCGTTCTCTTGCCGCGCCGCTGGCGTTTTCGCATCGCACTGCCGTTCGATGCGCGCGGCAAGCTGCCCGTCGCGACGGTCGCGGCGTCGTTCGGCACGCGCGCCGAAGGCTTTGAAGTGCTCTCCGAAACGCGCGACGGCGACAATCTGCACTATGAGTTGCGCGTGCCTTCCACGCTCGCTCACTTCGACGGACATTTCCCGAATCTGCCGATCCTGCCAGGCGTCGTACAAGTCGACTGGGCGATCCGGCTCGCGTCGGAGCACATCGCGGGCACGCGCGACGCGGCATCCGTCGATCGTCTCAAGTTCATGGCGCCCGTGCCGCCCGGCGCGCTGCTCGATCTGCGGCTCGCGCACGATGCGGCGCGCCGCCGCGTGCAGTTCGCATATCGGCTGAATGGACGCGACTGTTCGTCGGGCGTTGTCGTGTACCGGGAGCGCGCATGAGCGGCGCGAACCTGCGGACGTGCATCGTCATTCCGATCTACAACCACAAGGATGCGATCGGCGGCACCGTCGCGCGCCTGGCCGTGCACGGCCTGCCGATGTTCGTCGTCGACGACGGCAGCGACGAGGCCACGCAAGCCGTCCTCGCGCAGCTCGGCGGGCAGTACGGCGAACAGATGACGCTGCTGCGCCTGCCCGTCAACGGCGGCAAGGGCGCAGCCGTGATGGCGGGTTTGCGCGCGGCGCGGCGCGCGGGCCACACGCACGCATTGCAGATCGACGCCGACGGCCAGCATGACGCGAACGACGTGCCGCGCTTTCTCGCGGCCGCGCGGGCCGAACCCGGCGCGGTGATTCTCGGGCGTCCCGTCTACGACGAAAGCGTGCCGAAGTCGCGTCTCTATGGTCGCTACCTGACGCACGTGTGGGTCTGGATCGAGACGCTGTCGTTCACGATCCGCGATTCGATGTGCGGCTTTCGTTTGTATCCGCTCGATGCGGTCTGCGCGCTGATCGACAGCGTGCGGCTCGGCACGCGCATGGACTTCGACATCGAAATTCTGGTGCGCCTGCATTGGCGGCGTCTCGCGTTCCGCACCGTGGCAACGCGCGTCGTCTACGCGACGGATGGCGTGTCGCACTTCGACGTGCTGTGGGACAACGTGCGCATCAGCGCGAGTCATACGCGGCTCGTGTGCGGCATGCTGCTGCGTCTGCCGATGCTCCTCGCGCACAAGGCGATGCCGCGCAAGACGTCCGCCGCCACGCGCGCCGAGAGCGGCTGGTGGCGCGTCGCCGAGCGCGGCAGCCGGCTCGGCATGGCACTGCTCGCGCTCAGTTGCCGTCTGTTTGGCGTGCGCTTCACGGGGCTGTGGCTGCATCCCGTCGTCGGCTATTTTCTGCTGACGGGGCGCGATGCGCGCGCCGCATCGCATCGATACTTCGCGCATCTGGAGCACGCCGCGCCGGGCGAGGGCACGCCGCGTCCGGGCTGGCGTTCCACGTATCGGCAGATGCTCGCGTTCGCGCAGTCGGGGCTGGACCGGTTCGCCGCGTGGTCGGGCCGGATCGCCGAAGACGACGTCGTGTTCGACGATCCCGCCGCGTTCGAAGCACTCGTCGCGAGCGGACGTGGCGCGCTCGTCATCGGCGCGCATCTCGGCAATCTCGAAATGACGCGCGCGCTCGCGGTGCGCAATGGCCGCGCAAAAGTGACGGCCGTCGTCTACACGGAGCACGCAAAGCGCTTCAACAGCGTGCTGTCGACGGCCAACGCCGACTTCGCCCGGCGGCTCATGCCGGTGAGCGGCTTCGGTCCCGATACGTCGATGATGATGAAGGAACGCATCGACGCGGGCGAATTGCTCGTGATCGTCGGCGATCGCGTGCCCGCGCACGAGTCGGGCCGCACGACGGAGACGCACTTCCTCGGCGCGACAGCGCCGTTCGCGCAAGGGCCGTATGTGCTGGCGCATGCGCTCGGCTGTCCCGTCTATCTGTTTTTCTGCCTGAAAGAGCGCGACGCGAAACGCGGCACGTGCCATCGGCTGTATTTCGAGCCGTTCGCGGAGCGCATCGCATTGCCGCGCCGTGAACGCGCGCAGCACATCGCGACGTGGGCGCAGCGCTACGCGTCGCGGCTCGAACACTATTGCCGCAAGGCTCCATATCAATGGTTCAATTTCTTCGATTTCTGGGCGCGTCCCGGCAAAACGATGACGGAAGGCTCCGCGCCCAGAGGAAACGATGTCCGAGCATGATCTGATCGACGAGGTGCGCGCGCCGCGCAAAGCGACCGCGGTAACCTTCGGTGGGCGGCATCTGACGATCGAAGAGGTTGTATCGATTGCGACGCGCCGCACGCCCGTGGCCCTGAACGGCGACGCCGGCTGGCGCGCGCGCATCGAGCGCGGCGCGGACTTTCTGCGCCGCCATCTCGCGGCCGGCAAGACCGTGTATGGCGTGAACACCGGCTATGGCGATGCATGCGTCGTCGATGTGCCGATGGAACTCGTCGAGGCGCTGCCGCTGCAACTCACGCGCTATCACGGCTGCGGCATGGGCGCGTATCTCGATGACGAAGCGACGCTCGCCGTGATCGCCGCGCGTCTGAATTCGCTGGCGTACGGGTTTTCCGGCGTGCGTCTCGTGCTGCTCGAACGGCTCGCGGACCTGATCAATCATCGCGTGCTGCCGCGCATTCCGTCGGAAGGCTCGGTTGGCGCGAGCGGCGATCTGACGCCGTTGTCGTACGTGGCGGCGGCTTTGGTCGGCGAGCGCGACGTGATGTTCGACGGCAGCTTGCGCGATGCCGCCGGCGTGTGGTCCACGCTCGGCGTGACGCCGCTTACGCTCGCGCCGAAGGAAGGGCTCGCGCTGATGAACGGCACGGCCGTGATGACCGGCCTCGCGTGTCTCGCGTTCGCGCGCGCGCGTCATCTGACGCGTCTTGCCGCGCGTCTCACGGCGCTCTCCACGGTGGCGCTCGATGGCCGCGCCGCGCACTTCGACGCGACGATCTTCACAGTCAAGCCACACGCGGGCCAGGCCGAAGCCGCCGCATGGATTCGCGCCGATCTCGCGGGCCGCAACGACACGCCGGGCCATCGTCTACAGGACCGCTATTCGATCCGCTGCGCGCCGCACGTGATCGGCGTGGCCACCGACGCGCTCACGTGGATGCGCCGCGACATCGAGAACGAACTCAACAGCGCAAACGACAATCCGCTGATCGATCCCGACGAAGAGCGCGTGCTGCACGGCGGCAACTTCTACGGCGGCCATATCGCGTTCGCGATGGACGCGCTGAAGACGGCCGTCGCCAATCTCGCGGATTTGATGGATCGCCAGCTCGCGCTGATCGTCGACGACAAGTTCAACAACGGCCTGCCGCGCAATCTGACCGGCGCAACGCATGGGCGCGCGCCGATCAATCACGGCTTCAAGGCCGTGCAGATTTCGGCGTCCGCGTGGACCGCCGAGGCGCTCAAGCACACGATGCCCGCGAGCGTGTTCTCGCGCTCGACCGAAGCGCACAACCAGGACAAGGTCAGCATGGGCACGATCGCCGCGCGCGACTGTCTGCGCGTGCTCGAACTGACGGAGCAGGTCGCGGCCGCGCACACGCTCGCCGCCGTGCAGGCGTTGAATCTGCGTCTGCGTCTCGATCCGGAAACGCCCGTGCCCGCGCCGCTGCGCGAGTTCGCGGCGACGATCGCATCGGTTTCGCCGTTCGTCGCCGAAGACCGTGCGCTGGAGCGCGATCTGCGCGCGTTGACGGCGCGCATCGCGGCGTGCGCTCTGGTCGATGCCGATGCAAAGGAAGCGCGTCATGGCTGAAGTCGCGCAGGCTCGCACGCTCAAGGCGAGCGCGATCGTCGAAGTGCCGTTTCACGATGTCGATGCGATGAACGTGTGCTGGCACGGCCACTATCTGAAGTATTTCGAAGCGGGACGCTCGACGCTGCAGCGCGCGTTCGACTACGACTATCGCGAGATGCAGGCGTCGGGCTATGTGTGGCCGGTCGTCGAGGCGCATCTGAAGTACGTGCGGCCCGCGACCTACGGACAGCGCATCGAAGTGCGCACGGAACTGCTCGAATACGAGAACCGCCTGAAGATCGGCTATGAAATCGTCGATTGCGAAACGGGCCAGCGTCTGACCAAGGGCTATACGATCCAGGTCGCCGTCGATGCGGCCACGCAGGAATTGCAGTTCGTGTCGCCGCCTGTCTTGTTCGAAAAGCTGGAGCGCGTATGGGCGGTTTGAAGCTGCTCCGTGCGTTGCTCGTCTTGTTGCTGTTCACGGCGGCGCCATTGCATGCTGCATCCGGCAATCAGGCGCTCGTCGCGCAGGTGACATCGCGGCTCGCGCAGATGAAAGGCGTGCGCGCACAGTTCACGCAGACGCAGACGCTCTCAGCGATGAAGCAGCCGCTCGTGAGCACGGGCACGCTGGTGTTCATGCGCGATCGCGGCGTGATCTGGCGCGTGGAAACGCCTTATGCGGCGACGTTCGTCATCACCGATGCAGGCGTCACTGAAGTCGACGCGAACGGCAAGCGCATCCGCACGAAGAGCGCGCAAGGCGTGCGCGGCGTCGCGCAGGTCTCGAAGATGATGCGCGCGATGCTCGGCGGCGATCTCTCCGCGCTGTACTCGCAGTTCGATGTCGATGCGCACGGCTCGGCTTCGGACTGGACGCTCGACCTTGCTCCGAACCAGCCGCAACTCGCGCAGGCGATTCGCGGCTTGCACATGACGGGAGGCGCTTTCCTGCGCAGCCTGCGGATCGATCTCGCGAGCGGCGATACTACGCGCATCGAGTTCACGAAGAGCGAAGCGGCCGACGATCTGCCATCCGCCGAACGCACCTTGTTGGGCGCGCCATGAGCCTCGCGCACGGGCAGCGCACGAGGATGTCGATGTGGGGTGTTCGCGCCGCATGGATCGCGCTCGCGCTCGTCGCGGTGCTGTATTGCGTGCATCGTTTCAGCGGACCGTCGCCGCTGGAGACGAATCTGCTCGCGCTGCTGCCCGCGACCGAAGCGAATCCCGTCGCCGAAAAGGCCGTCGATCAGCTCTCGAACGCGCTCGGCGACCGCACGGTGTTCCTCGTGTCGAGCCGTGACGCGGATCACGCGAAGGCCGCCGCGAAACGACTCGGCGCGACGCTGCAGGCGAGCGGCGCGTTCGCGTCCGTGACGGCGGAGCTGCCGCCATTCGATATCGCGCGGATCGGCGCGCTCTACACGCCGTATCGCTTCGGCCTGCTGACACGCGACGACCGCGATGCTCTCACGCACTCGTCCGAAAAAAGCGCTGCATCGCTGTACGACGCGCTGATGCAGCGCATCTACAACCCCGTGCGCGGCCCGCTCGCAACGCAGCTCGCCGTCGATCCGTTCGGGTGGCTCGAACACTGGCTGTCCGACCTGCCGCTCGCGACGTCGAACCTCGATCTCGAAGACAACATGCTCGTCGCGCATCGCGGCGACACGACGAGCGTGCTCGTCGTCACGACGCTCAACGGCTCCGCCTACGAATCGCGCGTGCAGCGTGCGGTGCTGTCGGCGGCGTCGCAGGCGGAAACGTCGTTGCACGCCGCATGGCCCGATGCGTCCGTCGCGCGCGCGGGCGCCGTGTTTTACGCGGAATCGGCGCGACGTGCGTCGGAGCGCGAAGTGCATCTGATCGGCATTGCGTCCGCATGCGGCATCGCGTTGCTGATGCTGTGGGTGTTCCGCTCGCCGCGTCTGTTGCTGCTCGGATTCATGTCCACTGCGCTCGGCATCGTTTTCGCACTGGCCGTCACGATGGCCGTGTTCGGCAAGCTCCATCTGCTGACGCTCGTGTTCGGCGCGAGCCTGATCGGCGAGGCCGTCGATTATTCGATTCAGTACTTTGTCGTCTATCTCGGCGCGCCGCGCAACTGGGATGCGAAGCAAGGCGCGCGTTCGGTGCGGCCCGCGCTTTCCGTGGCGCTTGCCACGAGCCTGCTCGGCTATGCGATTCTCGCGTGGGCGCCGTTTCCCGCGCTCAAGCAGATCGCCTGCTTCGCGATGACGGGTATCTGCGTCGCGTTCGCGTCGGTCATGTGGCTGCTGCCCGCGATGTTGTCGAACGGGCCGAAGGCCACTCAGCGGCGTCTCTTTGCGCGCGCGGCCGTGCTGCTGCAACGCTGGCAGCGCGCGATCGGCGGGAAGCGTTCGTGGGCCGTCGCCGTCGCGCTCGTCGTCGTTTGCGCGCCGGGCTGGCTGCTGCTCAAGAGCGACGACGATATCCATTTGCTGATCCAGCGCGATCCGGCGCTCGTCGCGCAGGAGAATCAGGTGCGCGATGCGGTCGGCATCGACAATACCGCGCAGTTTTTCGTGGTGCAGGGCGCGACGCAGGACATCGTGCTGGAACGTGCCGAAGCGCTGGGCGCGAAACTCGATGCGCTTTCGGGCGATCGGTCGGTGGACGGATGGCGCTCGATCACGCAGTTCGTGCCGTCGGCGCGGCGTCAGGCCGAAGACCGTGCGCTCCTTGCGCAACATGTCTTCGCCGATCCGGCCGCGTTGCGCGCGACGCTGCTGCAAGCGGGCTTCCGTGACGACATCGCGGACGAGTGGATCGACTCGTTCGCGCAAGCGCCAACGCAAACGCAGCCGCTGACGGTCGAGCGCTGGCTCGCGGCGAGTTGGTCGAAGCCGTTTTCTCATTTGTGGCTCGGCGCCGTCGATGCCAACGGTCAGCACGGCTACGCGGCCATCGTGATGCCGCGCCGCGTGATGCCGCAGAACCTGCACGCGCTGATCGCAACGGCGCGTGCGACCGAAGGCGTCGTGTTCGTCGACAAAGCCGCGAGCGTGTCGGCGCTGTTCGGCGAATATCGCGTCGATAGCGCCATCTGGCTCGCCGGCGCGCTGCTGCTCGTGCTCGTGCTGGTGATGACGCGCTATCGGCTGCGCGGCGGTATCGCGACGACGTTGCCCGTGCTGCTCGCCATCGGCGTGACGCTCGCGGCGTTCGGCTATGCGCGCGTGCCGCTCAATCTGTTCAACTGCCTCGCGCTGATGCTGGTGCTCGGCGTCGGCGCGAACTACGCCGTGTTCCTGCGCGAAGGATGCCTGCGCGACGGTGCCGATCTCGGCGCGGTCTGGACGGGCGTGTTGCTGTCGGCTGCGACGACGCTGCTGTCGTTCGGCATGCTCGGCATGAGCGGCATGCCCGCGCTGAAGAGCTTCGGCCTCACGCTCACGCTCGGCATTCTGGTGGCGGTGCTGCTCGCACCGATGGCCTTGCCAAACGAAGGGAGACAACACGCATGACACTGCCGCCTGTCTATCTGCATGCGCTCGGCATGATCAACGCACTCGGCGACGACACCGCTGCAATCGCGTCCGCGCTCGCTGCATCGCAATCGCCCGGCATGGGACCTGTGTCCATGAAAAACGGCGATGCGTTCGTCGGCCGTGTGCTTGCGCCGCTCGATATCGCACCGCCCGCCGCGCTCGAACGCTTCGACTGCCGCAACAACCGCTTGCTGCTCGCGGCGCTCGAACGGATTCGCCCGGAGATCGAAACGGCGCGTCAACGCTATGGCTCCGCGCGCATCGGCGTGGTGCTCGGCACCAGCACGTCGGGCGTCGGCGCAGCGGAAGAAGCGTTCGCTCATCGCACGAAAACGGGCGCGTTGCCGGCGCACTTCGACTACCGGCAGATGGAAATCGGCACGGCCGCGCCGTTCGCGGCGGCCGCGCTGAACCTGCAAGGCCCGGCGTTCACGATCTCGACGGCCTGCACGTCGAGCGCGAAAGCGTTCGCGTCGGCGCGGCGTCTGCTGCAACTGAACCTGTGCGACGCGGTGATCGTCGGCGGCGTCGATACATTGTGCGAGCTGACCGTGCAGGGCTTCGCCTCGCTCGATTCGGTCAGCCCCGTGCGCACCAATCCGATGAGCCGCAACCGCAACGGGATCAACATCGGCGAAGGTGCGGCCGTGTTTCTGATGACGCGCGACGAAAGCGCCGTGCGTCTCGCCGGCGTGGGCGAATCCAGCGATGCGCATCATGTATCGGCACCCGATCCGCAAGGCGTCGGCGGCGAAATGGCGCTGCGTGCGGCGTTTGCGGATGCCGGCGTGATGCCTGGTGACATCGGCTATGTGAACATGCACGCCACGGCCACGCGCAAGAACGATGAAATGGAAGCGCGTCTGATGGCGCGCGTATTCCCGGACGGCGTGCCCGCGAGCGGCACCAAGCCGTTCACCGGGCATCTGCTCGGCGCGGCGGGCGCGACGGAACTCGGCTTTGCATGGCTCACGCTCGCACGCGACGACGTTCCGTTGCCGATGCATGCGTGGGACGGCGAAGCCGACACCGCGTTGCCCGCGCTCGATCTCGTGCAGACGAAGCGCCGCCTTTCGCGCGTGGCGGGCACGCGCCATGTCATGACCAATTCGTTCGCATTCGGCGGCAGCAATGTCAGCCTGATTCTGGCGGGCTGACGACGATGATCGACGAAACCATGTACCTCAGCGACGCGCTAACCGGCACCTTTCCGCCGATCGAATCGATCATTCCTCATCGCGGCACGATGCTGCTCGTCGACGCGGTGACCTCATGCAACGACGAAACGCTGACGGCCCGCGCGAGCGTGCGCCCTGACGCGTGGTACGCGGACGAACACGGCGCGATGCCCGCGTGGATCGGCATCGAGTTGATGGCGCAGTGCATCGCGGCGCATATCTCGCTGCTCGCGATGCGCGCGGGCGAGCAGGCGCGCCCCGGCGTGCTGCTCGGCTCGCGCAGCTATCAGGCGCACGTGAGCGCGTTCGCGCGTGATGCGCAACTCGACATCGGCGTGCGCGAGGTGCTGCGCGGCGAAGAGGGCCACGGCGCGTACGAATGCACGATCGGGCATGACGGCGAACGTTATGCCGAGGCCATCATCAAGGTATATCAACCCCATGATTTTCAGACGTTCATCGAAGGGAGCGTGAGCGCATGAACCGTCGAGTTCTCGTAACAGGCGCGAGCCGCGGCATCGGCCGCGCGATCGCGTATCAACTTGCCGGCGACGGCTTCGCTGTTTCCGTGCATTGCCGCACGGGCCGCACGGAAGCCGAAGCCGTGACCGCGGGCATCGCCGCGCAGGGCGGTTCGGCAAGCGTCATCCAGTTCGACGTGCGCGACCGCGCCGCGTGCCGCGCGGCGCTCGAAACCGATGTCGCCGCGCACGGCCCTTACTACGGCATCGTGTGCAGCGCCGGTGTGACGCGCGACGCCGCGTTCCCCGCGCTCACGGAAGAAGACTGGGACGTCGTGATCGAAACCGGCCTCGACGCGTTCTACAACGTGATCCATCCGCTGACGATGCCGATGGTCCGCGCGAAGCAGGGCGGCCGCATCGTCACGATCGCATCGGTGTCGGGCGTGATCGGCAATCGCGGGCAGGTGAACTACAGCGCCGCGAAGGCCGGGCTGATCGGCGCGACCAAGGCGCTCGCCGTCGAGCTTGCGTCGCGCAACGTCACGGTGAACTGCGTCGCGCCGGGGCTGATCGAGACGGGGATGCTGGAGAACGCGCCCGTCGAGCATGCACTGAAGACCATCCCGATGAACCGAGTAGGCCAGCCGGGCGAAGTGGCCGCGGTCGTCGGCTTCCTGATGTCCGATGCGGCGTCGTATGTGACGCGTCAGGTGATCGGCGTGAACGGCGGGATGATCTGAATGAAACGAGTCGTCATCACAGGTATGGGCGGCGTCACGGCGCTCGGCGATCGCTGGAGCGATGTCGAGGCCGCGCTGAAGACCGGCCGCAACGCGGTGCGCCGCATCGACGAATGGGACTTCTTTCAGGCGCTGCATACGCGTCTCGCGTGTCCGCTGCCCGCGTTCGAACAGCCCGCCGGCTGGCCGCGCAAGAAGACCCGTTCGATGGGCATCGTCTCGATGTACGCCGTGCGCGCGAGCGAACTCGCACTCGCGGCTGCAGGGCTTGCCGGCGACACATCGATCAGCGACGGGCGCATGGGCGTGGCGTACGGATCGTCGTCCGGTTCCGTCGAGCCGATCCGCGCGTTCGGCACGATGCTCAACACCGGCTCGATGACCGAGGTCACATCGAACAGCTACGTGCAGATGATGCCGCACACGACCGCCGTCAACGTGAGCCTGTTCTGGGATCTGAAGGGACGCGTGATTCCGGCGTCGTCCGCGTGCGCGTCGGGCAGCCAGGCGATCGGCTTCGCGTACGAAGCCATCGCGACAGGCAAGCAGACGATGATGCTCGCGGGCGGCGCGGAAGAACTCTCGGGCCCGGCAGTCGCCGTATTCGACACGCTCTACGCGACGAGCACGCGCAACGACGAGCCGCAGCTCACGCCGCGTCCGTTCGATGCGAAGCGTGACGGTCTCGTGGTCGGCGAGGGCGCGGCCACGCTCGTGCTCGAAGAGTATGAACACGCGAAGGCGCGCGGCGCGACGATTCACGCGGAGATCGTCGGCTTCGGCTGCAACTCGGACGGCGCGCATATCACGCAACCGACCGCAAGCACGATGGCCTGCGCGATGCAGCTTGCACTCGATGATGCACGGCTCGACCCGCAGGCCATCGCCTATGTGAATGCGCACGGCACATCGACGGATCGCGGCGATGTCGCGGAAAGTCAGGCGACTGCCCAGACCTTCGGCGAGCGCATGCCGATCAGTTCGCTCAAGAGCTACATCGGGCACACGCTCGGTGCGTGCGGCGCGATCGAGGCGTGGTGGACCATCGAGATGATGAAGCGCAACTGGTATGCGCCGACGCTCAATCTCACCGAGGTCGATCCCGCGTGCGCGCCGCTCGATTACATCACCGGCGATGCGCGCGCCATCGATGCCGAATACGTGATGAGCAACAACTTCGCGTTCGGCGGCATCAATACGTCGCTGATTTTCCGGATCGTTCGATGAATGCAGCGCGGGTCATGCAGCGCGTCGTCGTGACGGGCATGGGCATTGTCTCGTGTCTCGGCAATTCGCTCGACGCGGTGAGTCACGCGTTGCGCGAAGGCAAGCGCGGCGTGACGCGTATCGACGCGTGGCGCGAGCGCGGCTTTCATTCGCAAGTCGCGGCGGTAGCGTCCGTCGCTGACGAGCCGCCGTTCGACCGCAAGCTCGAGCGCTTCATGGGCGACACGGCGCGCTTCGCGTGCCACGCGGCGAAGAAGGGTATCGACGATGCGCGGCTCGACGAAGCCATGCTGCGCTCGCCGAAGACGGGCGCGGTGATCGGTTCGGGCGTCGGCGCAATGGCGGAGTACGACGTGGCGCTCGCCGCGGCGCACGCGCATGGCGTCGACAGAACGCCGCCCTATACGGTGCCGCGCGCGATGAGCAGCACGGCCTCGGCGAACGTGGCGCAGACCTTCGGCATCGAGGGCGTCGCGTACTCGCCTTCGTCGGCGTGCACGACATCCGCACTCGCGATCGGGCAGGCGCTGCAGTTGATACGCACCGGACGGCAACACGTCGTGCTCGCGGGCGGCAGCGAAGCGTTGCACGACAACATGACGTTGATGTTCGACGCGATGCACGCGTTGTCGCGCGGCTTCAACGAGACGCCGGCGCGCGCTTCGCGTCCTTACGACACCGCGCGCGACGGCTTCGTGATCGGCTCCGGTGCGGGCGTGCTGGTGCTCGAATCGCTGGACCACGCGCTCGCACGCGGCGCACGCATCTACGCCGAGCTGACCGGCTTCGGCGAGAGTACGGACAGCACGGGCATGGTGACGCCGCACAGCGGCGGCATCGCGCGCGCATTGCGCATGACGCTCGACGATGCGGGCGATATCGACGAAGGGCCCGAGTACATCAACACGCAGGCGCCTTCCACGCCGCTCGGCGATGCCGAAGAACTGCGCGCATTACGCGACGTGTTCGGCGCGCACGTGCCGCCGTTCTCATCGACCAAGGGCATGACGGGGCATTCGATCGGCGCATGCGGCGCGCACGAAGCGATCTACACGCTACTGATGATGCGTGACGGGTTCATCGCGGGGACGGGAGCGGTCGAATCCCCGGACCCGCTTGCGCACGGCATGCCGCTCGTGCAAACCACGCGCGAGGCGGATATCGCGCGTGCGATGTCGGTGTCGTTCGGCTTCGGCGGAAGCTGCGCGGGCCTGATGTTCAGGAGTGTTTGACCGGTGCCCGTCGGTGCAATGACGGGTGTGATTCGAAAATCAAAACAAGAGTGACCAACGTATGAAAACCAAGATTGTCCTCGGCATGGTAGCCGCCATCGTGATATCGCAAGCCGGATGCACGACGCAGATCCGCTCGCTGCCGATGCCCGCCGAAGTGCAGGCGCAAAGCAAGCAGGGCGTGCCGCTGTATTTCGGCGACGAGGCACATCCGAACGTGAAGAAATTGATCGAGACCAAGGAAGTGCGCGCGCGTGTCCCGCGCGAGATGAGCGGTCAGGAAGCGACGTGCAACATCGCGCTGGGCAAGGCACTGCAGCAGTTGCGCGACTATGCGGGCGCACACAAGGCGAACGCTGTCGTCAACGTGACGACGCGCTTCCAGCACACGGAAACATCGTCATCGAAGGAGTTTTCGTGCGGATCGAGCAACAACGGTTCGACGATAGCCGTGCGCGGCGACCTCGTGCAGTTCGACGCGCAATAAGCACACCACGAGTTCGCAACGAACAAGAAGACCAACTCGTTCGGCAAGAGCGATGAAACCGCGTGCCAGCACGTGTTCCTGTCGGCGGTGCTGGAGTTGCAGGATCGCGTGCGCAAGGAAGGCGGCAATGCGATCATCAACATCAAGAGCAACTACCGGAACGTCGAACGTGAGAGTGCGACGGAGTTCACCTGTGGCGCGGGTGCGGTAGTCGCGGGCGTGGCGCTGAAGGGCGAAGTGGTGACGCTGAAGAAGTAACGCGGAAAGGACGTGCGGCGCGCGTGTTCGAAGGCGCGCCGCGTTTCGCGGTCAGATGGGCTTGACGGCAGCAACGTTCACGAGCGTCTCGCGCCGCTTGCCCGGCTTCGGGGCATAGAGACCGATGCGCTCCAGCAGTCCGAAGTCTTTTGCACGGCTCCACCACAGGTAGGGCAGCGACACGTTTCGGGGTTCGAAGCTGAAGCCACCGTTGCGGATCATCTCGAGATACCCGTCCGCGCTCTTTTGCACTTGCATTGGATGACGGAACAGCAGGCGGATGACCCACGATTTGATATACGCATCGGTGGATTCGGCGAACAGCAGCAAGCCGCCGGGCTTGAGCACGCGGCGGAACTCGGCGAGCGCGCGTTCCTGCTCGACGAGGTGATGAAACGTCTGGTGACAGAAGACGATATCCGCGCTGGCGTCGCCTAGCGGCAAATTCGCGCAGTCGCCGTGCAACACTTCGATGCGCGTAACGGCGGTGTCAGAATCGCCTTCGCAGGCGAGCGCGGCATTCGTTGCGAGCGCGAGCGATGGCTCGTGGAAGTCGATGCCGACGATACGCTGCGGCGAGAACGCTTTCGCCAGCAGTCGAAACGAAACCCCTTGCCCGCAGCCGACATCGACGATCGTGGGACGAACGGGCAGCGGGACGTCGATCAGGCCTTTGAGGTCGTCGATGGCGACGCGCAGTACGTGGTGTTCCCACGTATGCGTGCGCAGGAACCAGACGCCGAACGCAGTTTCAGAAACGAACGGCACGCTGGATGTTTCGGTATTCTGCACAATTAAATCCGGTAAAGAAATAGTAGTCGAATCTTTGACAATTGGGTGGCTCGATTGTAATCGCTGATCCGTCGCGCGAGCGTCGTATTCGCCCTTTGGTTTGCAGCCGCCTTCATGGGAATTAACGATGAACAATGAATGTTGTATGAATACCTCCGTCGATGTCGCCATCATCGGAGCCGGCCCTTCGGGTGCGGTCGCCGCGGCGTTGCTCCGGAAGGCCGGACGTTCGGTGCTGGTGCTGGAGCGGCAACACTTTCCGCGCTTTTCGATCGGCGAAAGTCTGCTGCCGCAAAGCATGGCGTATCTCGAAGAAGCGGGCATGTTGCAGGACGTCGTGGAAGCCGGATTTCAGTACAAGAACGGCGCGCACTTCGTCCATCGCGATCAGGTGTCCGCTTACGATTTTCGCGACAAGCATTCCGACGGCTGGGGCACGACATTCCAGGTCGAGCGTGCCGTGTTCGACGATCTGTTGATTCGTCGCGCGGCGAAGGAGGGCGCCGAAGTGCGTTTCGGCCATACGGTTCTCGAAATGAAAACGGGCGATGCACCCGCGCTCGAAGTCGCTGACGAGGCGGGCACGCGATATCAGGTACATGCGCGTTTCGTGCTCGATGCAAGCGGTTTCGGCCGCGTGCTGCCACGTCTCCTGAACCTCGAAGCGCCTACGCGCATGCCCACGCGCGCCGCGATCTTCACTCACGTGCGCGACGACATTCCCGTCGGTGCGCACGATCGCAACAAGATCACGGTCGCCGTGCATCCCGAGCATCGCGATATCTGGTACTGGATGATTCCGTTGGCGAACGGACGCTCGTCAGTCGGATGTGTCGCCGAAGCGTCGTTTCTCGATGCGCCCGAAGCGGAGCGTGAAGCGAAGTTGCGTTCGTTGATTCGCAGCGAGCCGACGCTGAACCGGCTGATCGGCGATGCGCCTTTCTTGATGCCGGTGCGGCATATCGGTGGGTACTCGGCGAATGTCGAACGACTGCATGGTCCGGGTTACGCGCTGCTTGGCAATGCGGGCGAATTCCTGGACCCCGTGTTTTCTTCGGGCGTGACGATCGCGCTGCGGTCCGCGCATCTCGCTGTTGAAACGCTGGAGCGTCAGTTGAACGGCGAGGCCATCGACTGGCAGACGCAATACGATATGCCGCTGCGCAAGGGCATCGACACGTTTCGTGCGTTCGTCGAGAACTGGTATACGGGGAAGCTGCAGGACATCATCTTCGCGCGTGAGCAGGCGCCGACGATACGTCGAATGATCAGCGCCGTGCTCGCCGGGTACGCATGGGATGAGACGAATCCTTATGTCGTCGAGCCGGTTCGGCGGTTGAACACGTTGCACGAAATGTGTGTGCGACGTGGGTGACGGATTTGGTTAGGATGGGCGTTGGTGATGACGCCTTGTTGGGCGGTTGAGCAGGTGATCGGAGGTTGTGGATGAGTGAGGCCGCTGGCAGGGGCGGCGGGCTCTGGTGCAAATAGGGTCGAGCAACCAGCTTATGACCCGCGATGAACAAGCTGAAGAGTCTGGAGGCGTTGTTCGGGGTTGTGTCGCGTTAAGGCCGGCGGGACGAGCAAGCGCGTGAGTTAAATCGGAATGCTTACATCGCGAGAGAATAGGATTGCTCGGCTGCGCTCGAAGCGACGCCAGTTTCACACATCTGCCCCTTGGGAATCATGTGCGCGATCTCTATGCCGGACAAGATGATGCGCGCGCAGCGGAAATCCTTAAACCCCATCATCGGCTTAATGATGCGTTTGACGGCGCGGTGATCCTGCTCGACGACGTTGTTCAGGTATTTGTTTTGCCGGACCTTGATCGGCGTTGACCGCTCGACATTGAGCGCTTCAAGCGCAGCCAGATTCGCGCCGATCTTGTCCACGGTAATTGTCTCGGGCTCGCCGTTCTGTTCAATCGCTTTCTCGAAGTAGCGGCGAGCAGCGGCCTTGTCACGATGGGCGCGCAGCAAGAAATCCACCGTGTTGCCTACCTTGTCGACGGCACGGTAGAGTATTTCCATTGGCCCTTGACCTTGACGTAGGTCTCATCGACGCGCCAGCTCGTGCCGACTGGCCGTTTGCGCTTGCGGAATGCTTTTTCAAACACCGGCAGCAGCTTGATAACTCAGCGGTGCACGCTCGAATGATCCACATCGATGCCCCGCTCGGCCATCATTTCTTCAAGGTTGCGCAGGCTCAGCGAATACGCCACATACCATCGGACGCACAGCAGGATCACGTCCAGGATAATGCAGCCGCTTCAATACCTTGCCAATGCCAGCAGGCAGCGTCTTGCGCGGCGTCATTGTCTTTGCCATCGTGCTCGTCATGCGTTACGGTCTGACAGATCCTACTTGACCGCGTTAGCGCGACAGAACCGATTTATCTAACCGCTTCTATTCCGGACCCGTCGTGCTCGTCGTACGAAACATCCGCGTTTGGAACGATGATCGCGCAAGCGTGTCAACAGGCGGGCGTCCAAATCAAGTCGACGAGAGTGACGGGAGCAGGACTCAATGAGGCGCGGTCCTTGCAGCGGCTTGAACGTTCGATCTTGAAGCGACGATAGACAGGACGGCGGAAACGGTCAGGCTGCCGCCGACACACATCATTGCGACGACAAGTGCTCTGGCGAGGGTTTCCGGATCCGGTGA
Organism: Caballeronia sp. LZ029; assembly: GCF_031451275.1. NCBI lineage: Bacteria > Pseudomonadati > Pseudomonadota > Betaproteobacteria > Burkholderiales > Burkholderiaceae > Caballeronia > Caballeronia sp. LZ029. The sequence continues at coordinate 1,126,558 of NZ_JARUXO010000003.1, read as the reverse complement.
AGTCCCTGCGACACTGAAGAAGACGCCGCCGATGACCGCGACACCCAGTGCTGCGCTGATTTGCAACGCCGAATTCGTGATGCCCGCGATCATCCCGGAACCGGTCGCCGGTGCTCGATTGATAACCGAGCGCACCAGCGTCGGCAGCGCCCAGCCCTGACCGAATCCCAGGAGTGCTACCGCCCCGATCAGCGGAAACTGAGCCGGCATCTGTCCGGGCGCGCCGGCCACGAGGGCGGCGAGGAGTATGCAGCCGACGACCTCGAGCATCATGCCGATGGCGGGGACGCGGTCGCCGAAGAGGCGGATGGCGAGCGGCGTCGTCAGCGGCCCGATGAAGGCGCCGACTCCGAACGGCAGGAAAACCAGCCCTGTCTCGAATGGGCTCATGCCAAGCGCCCCCTGGAGGTAGACGGAGAACGTCAGGAAGAAAGCAGAGACGACGTAGAAGAAGAGTACGCCCGTAAGCCCGCTCATCAGGCCAGGCCTCCGGATCAGATCGACGCTGATCAGGGGCACGCCGCCTCGGCGGGCGTAGGCCACCTCATATCGGCAGAAGCCTACGCCAGCGACGGGGCACGCGATCAGCATTGCGCAGGCCCACCAGGGCCAATCCAGCTCCCGCCCTTCGACCAGGGGCACGATGAGCAAGCCCAGCGTGAGCGCGCAAAGCAGCACCCCGATGCGGTCTACAGGTGCCGGGCTGTTACCGCGGACGTCGGGTAGCAACGGCAGCCCGAAGATCAGGACGGCGGCGACGACGGGCAAGTTGATGAGAAAGATGACGCGCCACTCCAGGTGAAAGATGTCCGCAGAGATCAACGCACCGCCGAGCGCCTGCGCAGCTACAGCGGCCAGTCCCACCGCGGCGCCGTAGAGGCCCAAAGCACGCGCGCGCTCCTTCTCAGGGAACAGGGCGTGAATGGAGGCCAGTCCTTGCGGCGCCATGGCGGCGGCGCTCAGGCCCTGCAGCACACGCCCGAGTATCAGCATGGCGGGTGACGATGCCAGGCCGCAGATCACCGATGTCAGTCCGAAGCCCGTGACGCCGATAAGGAAGATCCTCCGCCGGCCGAACAAATCGCCTAGCCGTCCTCCTGTGATAAGGAAGACCGCGTAAGCCGCGGCGTATCCGGAAATAACGAGTTGCAACTCTGCAGCGCTTGTGTGGAGGGTGTTTTGGATGGACGGCAGGGCGACGTTCACGATGAAGAAGTCCAGCGGAGGCAGAAATGCTCCCACCAGCAACACCGCGAACGCCGACCATCGACGCGTGGAAGAGGTTGTCGTATGCATAAGTTTAGGCGGCCGCGGGCCGCGTCAGGCCGGGCGGCCGAAGCGTTCTGTTCCAGTGATGGGGTGCCAGTTTTGGAGCGGCGTAGCGTAGTGCATGGTGAAGGTGCGCTCCAGGAATCCCCAGCGGCCTTCGCGTCGCTGATAGACGTCGCGGTATTGGCCGCTCACTTGAAGCGTGCCCTGATCGACGTCGTAAAAAAGACAGTCCGCCGCCACCAGCCCGTGGCCGTTGTCACCGTCCACCGTGATCAGGGCATTCGCCATCCAATGATGCATGTGGGGCATGCGCTTCATGTTGATCCGTGCTTGCGCCAGGATGGCCTCCAGGCCGTCGGAGTTGCCGTTTGCACCCAGAAGCAGTCGCGATTCGGGATGCCAGAGAGTGGCCAGCAGCTCGATGTTCATGGTGTCGAACGCCTCGGCGTAGTTGGCGATAAGCGCATCGATCGCGAAGCGGCTTTCGATGGCGTCAAGGCGTGCTTCAAGTTCTTTGGACATGGGTTATTTCCGTACCGAGTGGTACATAAATAGTGAAAAAAATGCGGGGTTCGTGTGATGACCCCGCGCTGCTCAGGATTTACGTACCGAGTGGTATAAATATAAGAGAACTTGGAAGGCCGCGTCAACTGCCTTCTTGAACGGCCCGCTGCCATGCGCGGGAAGTTGTATGTCGCGACTTGTTCACAGATTGTGTATCGATTAGTATATATATTTTGACTGACGGAGATGTTCATGGTTCAGCGGGGTCGGCCACGTGCGTTCGACCGTGATGCGGCGATCATTTCGGCGATGCACCTGTTCTGGGAACATGGCTATGAGTCGACGTCTTTGTCGCAGTTAAAGGCGGCGATCGGCGGGGGCATCTCCGCACCTAGCTTCTATGCGGCCTTTGAGTCCAAGGAGGCGCTGTACAAGGAGGCGTTGGAGCGATACATGGAGATTTACGGCAAGGTGACCCGTAGTCTCCATGACACGTCGCTTCCGCCACGGGAAGGTGTGTTCCTGGCACTGCTCCGGTCGGCAAGGATGCAGATTGAGAGCGGCCACCCGAAAGGCTGTATGGTCGCGCTCGGCGTTGTCGGGGCCAGTTCCACCGGCAGCGAAGCGATCACCCAGTTGCTTCGTGAGGTGCGCAGTCGCACGCGCGCCGGCTTCCGCGCCTGCGTAGTACGGGGCATTGAGAGTGGGGAACTGCGCAGCAGCACGGATCCGGCATCGCTGTCCACCGCGTTCGACTGCTTTTTCCAGGGACTGTCTGTGCTCGCCCGCGATCGTGTCCGGCATGCCGTCATCGAGAAGGCCGTGACCGACGCGATGGGGATGTGGGATGCCGCAGTGGTGCAGCCGATGCCAAAGAAGGTCTGCAAAACCCAGTACGCACCCTCATTGCCTGAGGACACCTGAGCCGCGAACATCGAGCCCATGAAGCAGATCAGCCCGGGATTGAACCTGTCGACAAAGACGACGCAAGCGCGCGTTCCGCGACGAGATGGAGCGCGTGAGTCCGTGGAACGCACTGGCGCAGATCATCGGGCCGCAATGGCCCAGGAGCAAGACCGGGCGGCCGCCGTTCCCCAATCGGCGAACGTGGCCGCCATCAATGTTGCTGGGCGCCTGCTGTACCGCGATGAAGAGGTCGCCTTCGGCTACTCGGGCTACCGCGGCGTGGACAGACGCCCTGAGGCGCAATTCATCGCGATGATGCCCAGCAAGCGCCGGATGCTGAACCCTTTTCTGTACCCGGACATGGTGACCGAGTGTGCCGAGAAGATGAAGGCGAGCATCGTCACGCTTTTCGCAGTGTCGAACCCTGTAGATAGCTCGTCAAAAATCAGCGAACGTCCGCAAAGGCCGAAGCTCTCACGTCGGTCATCCGACAGGGCTCGGCCAAGAGGCGAACCTCAATATTGATTCGCCGATGACTGGTAAGGGGTGTCTGGCGGACAAATTGGCTGCACAGGCTTCCAGCTCGCCTTTCTCGTTCGTCGTTCAAAGTGGCGCACTGAAGCAGCGACGATCTAGGTAGCCGGATTTGCGCCACAAGGGCCGGGATCATTGACACTGGCAGCGCGCAGGCGATCAAAATCAAGAATAACGATTTCCCCGAATTTCAGATCGACAATACCCTGACTCTCAAGGTTCTTGAGTAGTTGGTTCGTCGTCTGCCGAGTAAGCGAGACCATTGAAGCCAAGGTATCTTGCGAGAGCTTTATCCTGCTCTGTTCCGCATTAATCCCGCCGTAGCCACCAGCGATCAGCAATAAGCGACTTGCTAGGCGCTGAGCGGCGGGCAACAGTATCATGGCTTCGTTGGTCTCAAAAGAGATCCGGATTTTTTGCGCCATCAACAAGCCAAAATTCCGCCAGTAAGCAGGATGAACTCTAAGCAGGCTTTCCAACGCGGGACCGGGTATGTGAAGCACGAGAGTCTTACGCATTGCTGACACATCGTGCGGGCGAGGCAGCCCATCGAACATCGAGACTTCGCCGATCCAGGCGGTCGGCCCAACGACGGCGAGCAACGCTTCTTTTCCATCCGCTCCGACGGTGCCAATCGACAATGCACCATCGAGAATTGCGTACAGGCCGAACGACTGTTCGCCGCGCCGATAAAGCTGTTGCCCCTTCTCTAATCGGAGCAGGTCAGAGCGAGCGACAAGATAGTCCTGAAGCTCGATCGGCAAATCCTTGAACCACGGTGTTGTTGCAAGTTGTGGTCGATAGCGCTGCGCATCGGAAGTCATAGGGTGCGAATCTGTCGGGTAGCTGATAGATATTAGCCGGTTTCGACGGCATGATCGGGGCTCGTATCTGACGACGCGGGAAGGTCATCGCGGGCGTCAGCCCTGTTCGAGCGCGCAAGTGGCAGCGATGGAAAATGCCTGGGCCTGCCGCCCCACGCGAGCTGAAAGAATGACTCCTTCGAGGTGCACAGTCGTGGAACATAAACACATTCCGGGTCTTGTCGATGTCATCAAGGTGGATCAGCCTGCTGACATCCTTCAAATCGCACGTGACGACACGCTTGACCGCGTTTTTGGCTCTGGCAAGCCATTGCTCAACAGTCTGTTGGTCCGCCGCATACTTGGGGTGCTGTCCTACAACGGACACCGATTCCCAACGATGAGCGCGAGAAAGGCAATCGGACGAGAAATTCAACAGGACGCGTTGTGGAAGAAACTCAACGCGGCCGCACCGAATATCCGTGCGGCCCCCGCCGATTTGGAGCCATTGGCAGCGTGGATTCGCGAGTCGAATCCCGATGTCGCGGTCGGGCCGCTCGTGCAGCAGATCATCGGCCGCTTATTCAGCCCCGCGTTCGAAGCTGACGAGGATACCTGGGCCGCTGCGGAAGTGATTGCTGCGTCGCTAGCGCCGGGTAATGCGGTGCGCAATTTGGCTTGGAAAGTGACGGGCAAGGTGACGCGCGCCAAGGCGTTGCTCGCTTCGATGGTCGGTGGAGACCTTGCAGGCGTCCATGCCGTCAGTGTAGCAATACACAATGTCGTAAGAGGCCTGAATCAAATGCGCTGTCTTTATCTCGACACCTCGGTGCGGCAGACACTCACGCCCGAGATGGCCAGCGAACGCTGCCTTTTTGCTCCGGGCGTGGTCCTTCGTCAAGCGACATCGAATGGAACGGTGGGTGGCTGCCCCTACGCCGCGGGTACGCTGCTGTTGTTGGAGCTGGAGAACGCTCGGCAGGCGAGCGGTGACGAATCGATGATTTTCCTTGCCGATACTTGGAGTCGGTGCCCGGCCGAGCAATGGGTACCGGCGATGCTGGAAGGTGTATGGAGGCGAGTCACAAACGCTTAAGGACAATAAGATCCAATTCCTTTGCCTCATAGCTGGTGTGTACACGTTGAGCAAGCATATCGGAGGCAGAGATTCTCGTGGCCCATCGGCCGTTGGTCTTCGGGGAGAGGAAGCGCTGCCCCAAACTCGCGAGAGACTGCGGCGACTCAATATCAAGGAGACCGTTTTTGGCGAACAACGGTCACCGACGCGGACGACTTGAAGGCTTTCAAGGCCGGCGAGCGTGCGCTTGCCGGCCAATCAGCGACACCCAGCCGCGCTTGAGAGCAAGCTGCCAAGGGGCCGCACTCTACTCGAAAGCAGTCATCGGAGTCAGGAAAAAAGAAGCGGCCCCCAGCATCTGATCGCCTAAGTCAGGTCGGCGTCCCACCTAACGCGTGCTTTGTCTGGGGAGGTCGTCGTTTCGCTACACTGCGCATTTTCGCTAACGATCTGCTAGGAGGGGCGCATGGACCGCATGGTGGCGATGGAGACCTTCGTAACAGTTGTCGATGCGGGTTCGTTTTCTGCCGCCGCGCGCCGCCTGAAGCTCGGCCAGCCAGCCGTCTCAAAGGCGGTCGCACAGCTGGAGGAACGTCTAGGCGCCCGTCTGCTGCTGCGATCGACACGTGGCCTCGCGCCGACGGATGCCGGTCAGCGTTTCTACGATCACGCACTGAGGGCCATCGATGAGGCCGATCAGGCCGAGCAGGCCGTGCGCGAGTCGTCGGAGGGCTTGTCGGGACGATTGCGCATCGGCGCTGCCGTTACGTTCGCTCGGCTGCATGTCTTGCCAGCCCTCAAGTCTTTCCTGGATCAGCACCCCAATCTGAGCATCGACATCGTACTTGACGATCGGTCCGTCGATTTGCTTGGAGAGGGCGTCGATGTCGCACTGCGTATGGGCACGCTGGACGATTCGACCATGACCGCGCGTCGCATCTCCAGCGCGCGGCGGTTCGTCGTCGCAACACCGTCATATTTCGCCGAAGCCGGCGTCCCTCAAACACCTGTCGACCTTAACCGGCATCAGGCAGTCGTTTACTCTCTGCGAGGCGGCGGTGAATCGTGGTTGTTCAGCCGCAGCGACGGCTCCGACTCGACCGTGACCTTGTCCGGCCGGATAAGCGTGAACGCGGCTGAAGGCATGCGCACGGCGGTACTCGGGCACATGGGCTTTGCCGTCGCTTCGGAATGGATGTTCGCCCCCGAACTCGCAAACGGCACGGTTCAGGCCGTCCTGACTGACTGGACGTTGCCGCCGATCGACCTGTGGGCGGTTTTCCCGTCCGGTCGCATGGCAACCACGAAGGCGCGTGCCTTCATCGCGTTTGTCGAGCACCTTCTCAATGATCGCAACTCTGGCGCAGGCCTCACCGGCTAGATGCTGCGCACCTTTGCCCCCTCGCAGCAGGAATAGGCGCTATTCCCCGCCCGCGGCTACCGGGCGATTCCGCCTCAGCGGAGGATACGCATCAACCAATGCACGAAACATTGGCTCCGATGCAGCAGTCCCTTCCGGCTGTTCAAGCCGGAGGACCGCTTCAAAACCTACTGTTGAGGAAAAGCATGACCCAAGCTCTGAAAGGCAAACTCGCCCTCGTGACGGGCGCTTCGCGTGGAATCGGCGCGGCTATTGCGGCGCGTCTTGCGCGCGACGGCGCATCCGTCATCGTTCACTACGCATCGAGTGCCGCGCGGGCCGAAGCCGTCGTCAAGAAAATCCGCGATGCCGGCGGCGAGGCCGAGGCTGTCGGCGCCAATCTGTCGCAGCCAGAAGGCGTCAAGAGCCTCATTGACTCGCTGAATGGTGCGTTCGGCGGCCGCTTCGAAGGGCGGCTCGATATTCTCGTCAACAACGCTGGCACAGTCGAATATGGGCCGTTCCTCGATTCGTCGGACACGTCGTACGACACGCACTTCAACCTGAATGTGCGCGCGCCGATCGAACTGGCAAAAGACGCGGCAGCGCGCATGGTCGCGGCAGGCTGGGGGCGCATCATCAACGTGGGCTCGGCTTTCGGCGAAGCCGCGCCCTTGCCTGGCGTGACGCTCTACATCGCCTCGAAATTCGCCCTCAGAGGCTTTACGCGCGGGTTATCGCGTGAACTCGGGAAATTCGGCGTGACCGTGAATGCCGTGCAACCCGGCCCGATCGATACAGAACTCGCTCCGCAACCCGGCACGGAAGACCACGCAACGATGACGAAGCTCGCAAGCGTTGGCCGTTTCGGAAAACCGGAAGAAATCGCAGCGGCCGTAGCTTATCTAGCCAGCCACGAAGCAGGCTATACGACCGGGGAGAGCCTGACGGTCGACGGCGGATGGATTGCCTGACCTGGGCCGCCAAGCATTTCGCTGACACTGCGGCGGCGCCGTGATCGGTTCAGGGGTGCAACCTACCGAGCGGTGCTAGTCGAGGGAATCGCACGCAGTTGACGGAACCGATGGGGACAGCGTCAGGAGCGGCTGCGCGTCGCATGTGCGACCGCTTTTGCTTCGATGTCGGTGCCAGTGGTTGACCGCCCGAGGTCAATCGGAGACCCTCGCCGCCGAGGTGATCGGCCCTTACACGATGCCCTTGCCGACGAATGGCCAGGTGCAGCTACAACTCATCATGCTCAATCCGCAATGGCTGCGCACGTTCGCTGCGCTGACCGAACTCGGCAACTTCACGCGCGCGGCGGAACGGCTCGATCTGACGCAGGCGGCCGTCTCTCAACATTTGCACCATCTGGAAGATGCGCTCGGTCTGCTGGTGATACGCCGACCTCGTGCCATCGAACTGACGCCTGCCGGGCGTGCGTTGCTCGACTATTGCGAAGCGATGGAACAGGCGCGCCGGCGGCTCGATGCGCGCGTGTCCGGTCCTGCAGAAGCCGGAGAGATCGGGTTGATCACGCCGGAAAGCATCGGACTGGCGTTGTTTCCGATAATGCTGGATTGGCAGGCGCAGCATCCGCAATGGAAGATTCGTTATTGTTTCGCGCCGGATCCTGAAGTGCTCGACGCCGTGCTGACCAATCGATACGACCTCGGCATCGTCACACTCAAGCCCGATGATACGCGTCTCACCGCGCGCAAATTCATGCAGGAGCCCCTGGAACTTGTCGTGCCAGCGGGTGCAAAAGTGCGTGCGTGGAGCCATCTCGAAACGCTCGGTTTCATCGATCATCCGGATGGGCGGGCGATGGCGAATCGCTTGCTGAGCCGGCGCTTTCGGAAGAACGCAAGCGTCGCGGACCTGCCGCGCAACGGTTTCAGCAACCGGATCGCACTCATCCTCGAATTCGTGGCGCGCGGGCTGGGATTCACGGTCATTCCGCGTTATGCGCGGGCAGCGTTCGCGCAGCAGCACCAGATCGAAGTGGTGGAGTGCGGGTCGCCCGTGGTCGAGACTCTATGGCTCATTCATCGCGCGGAATGGCCGTTACCCGCGCCCTGCGCGCGGGCGGTGAGGTATTTGGAGGAGCGGATGAAAGGGTAGTGCGCGATGATGGCTTATTCGACGCCGCCCCGATCTCGCCCATGATGTCGGTCCCGCGTTGCACCGGCGCCCTCGGGAAGTCCGATGGTCTCCTGAAAGCCGCAGTCCAACGACTTGGTGCCGGCGGACCGCTCTGGGTCGTCATGAGGCATTGAAGAGCATCGTTGAAAAGCAACAGCTCGGGGATTTCAGAGCAACAGCCGCCTGACACAGCGTTGCTGGACGAGCCTTTGAACGGCCACACACGGTAAGGGGCCTGTATGCCGGGCTAGGCTCAACGCCACCTTCAAAGGGCGACGTTCGCAGCGGCCGGGTTGGTCGCGAACCCATTCGGTCCTGCGACCTGCTTGAAGCGAGCAGATGACTTTCCTAGTTACGCAGTCGTTCCTTCTGCGGCCGGTCGCGCAGGAGCAGTGGCATCAAACGCCGGTTGGCTGTTTGCGCCGCCCACTCGCAATATGCGGCGCTGCCGAGCACCCAGCCCTTCAGGGTCGATTGCATCAGGTTATCGACCTCGCGTTCGTCAGGAGGTTGTGCGCCCAAAGCCTGGTATGCCCGGTAGCGCTCGAGCGGCGTATTGCCGAGCGCGCCGTAAAGTGGATGGTCCTTGATAAAGCTATCGACACGCAGCCCGATATGGTGCGTATAGCTCGACCACCGGTAGCTTCCCGGGTCGGCTACAAGTCGGCTACGCACCGGCGCATGATCGATAGCTTGGCTCGCGAGCAGGAAGTACCGCTCGGGCTCAATCACTGCTGCGCCGTACCCGCCGCCCCATACCGAACCGCGGCGCCCATGGCGGCGGTTGAAGGTCTCGACATACCGACGGCTCACGGCCTGCATCGTAATGGCCACGCTCGACTGATATGAAGGGGTGACGAGGAACTGTACCGCCTCAGGCATCAGCACCCACGCGTGCACGGCCAGATCGGCGACGCGCGCTGCGTCTGCCAGGCAGGAGAGGAAGTAGAGATAGTCTCCTTCGTCCAGGAAGGCGGGGCCGGTAAACCCCTGCAAGATAACGTGCTGTGGTTGTGCTGGGACGTAGTGGCGTGCGAGCCGTGTCATGCTGGATGAACCGGAAATCCGATGTGGAAAAGCGATCTGACAGATATCAGATGCGTGACGGTGCGTAACGTGGATACACGACGAAATTCTATCGATCACCTGCATATGTTGGCGTCGCGAAAAGACCTTTTTTTGGCCTCTTTTCGCTGATTTGGCCGGCGCAACCAGTGTTGCAGAACAGGATGCGCGGAGGATGGGCCGAAGCCTTCGGCCTAAACGCAGTGGACGTCCAGGACATGGGTCACCGCCGCTAAACCCGGCGGCCAATCACAAGATCGACACCGTTCGGCCCGTCCGATTGCTCGCTCGGCGCCTGGTCGCTTCGTGACTCGGCTACGTGCGACCGCCGCTGGATGCCAGCAAGGAAGGCGATAGAAAAATGCCTGCCATGGGTGGTCCGAGTTCTCGACGAAGGGGGGCGACGGATCGGTGCCCGGAAGGCTCAGCCTCGATTCGCGTCGCCATCCGCCGCGACCGAAGGGCCCGCGCCCATCTCTGCACCACAGGCCGCGAAGGCGCTCAGAAAGCGGTCAACGACTTGCCGATCCCGCATGAACGACAGAAATTCTCTCAGGCTTCCGAGCCAGTCCGGATCGATCCGGCGCAGTCGCGCCAGCGCTTCCTTTGCTTCGTCCATCCGTCCCAGTTCGGCGGCAGCGACGACCGTGGAACGCAAACAAGGCGGAAAATCGGGCAGATGCGCGGCGGCGCGTCGCAATTCGGCCGAGGCCTCTTCGCGACGGCCCGTTAGCAGCAGGATGGTACCGAGCGCGGAGCGCGGTCCTGCCGCGCTGAAGGGGTCGAGCGCGATCGCTGGCTGCAATGCCAGGAGCCCTTCGGCGGCCTCGCCGCTGACCAGCAGCGCTACCGCGGCCATCGTGCGTGTGCCGATGGCGGACAGGGTACTGAGCCGCACCGCCAGCCGGGCATTCTCGACCGCCGTATCCCATTGCTTCGAACGGGCCAGCGCATAGGCGAATGCAGCCAAACAAAAGCCGGACCGTGGCTTCAACTCGACCGCCTGGCGCGCGGAATCCAGCGCCCTTCGGCGTTCGAAGGCTCGGTCCTGCCCCTGCGCGACGTGCAGGCGATTCATTAGGATTATGGCGACGAAGGCATGCGCGATCGCGATCCCGGAATCCATCGCAATAGCCTGCAGGAAGTGCCGTTCCGCCTCGTGTTTCTCTTCCTCGCCGCCACGGCCGTAGAGCGCGGCGCCCAGCCGGACGAAGTCATAGGATCTGAGCGCGTGTGCCGGTTTCTGCCGGGCGCGGCGCAATCCATCTCCCATAACCAGCGTTTCCAGCCGGGCGGCGAGGGCCGCCAGTGCCGTCTCTCGTTGGTCCGGCGGGGGCAAGGTCAACTGATCGGCCCACAAGACGCGATCGTTATCCGCCTCCTCCAGCAGCAGCGAAAGCTGCGCTTCCTCCCCGCTGCGCCGCACCGCGCCCGACAGGCGAAAGCTCTCGGGCGGCAAGGGCTGCGTCACCCGTGTCTGGACCAGAATCGTCTCGGACCGGCTGAAGGTCATCAGCAACTCCGCGCCGAGGGCACGGGCGAAGCGCTGGGCCTCGACATCGTCCGATGCCGGCTCGAGTGCCTCGAATAACAGCAGGTCGCCATCCGGCGGCACTGCGACTGAAATCGGCAAAAGGGTCGTGGATGCCGAGGCGGGAACGTCGGCGGCGGCAGTCTCTCGCAGCACAGCCGTCGTCAGCAGGTAGCCGCGCCGGGGTACGGTACGCAGCACGGCGGTTGCGCGATCGCCCAGCGCCCGCCGCAGATCGCCCACGCATTGCGTCAGACTGTCATCGGTCACGGCGAGGTTGGGCCAAAGGGTGTCGAGCAGTGCCTCACGCGGATGCAACACGCACGGGCGTTCGAGAAGGTAGAGCAGCAGCGCGAACGCCTTCGGGCGCAGCATGATCTCGGCGCCGCGCGCATCGTGCAGCGTACCACTCGCCGTGTTCAGGGCGAATTCGTCAAACCGGATAACTGCGCGATCATCGGCACCCATGGCTGAGTTGCTCCCGTTCGTCTCGGCAAATCATATCCGAACGCCACCAAGCCGCGATCTCGGCAAAAGTTCGGCTGGTGTTCGGGACTTTCATCCCGCCGGAAGCTAGCCTTGCTCCATTCGGGAAGGCCGTGCGCGGGCTATCCAGTCATGCTTGGCATCACGAAGTTCAGGGCGCAGTCGGGAGCCTTGCTTACGTGTGCGGCCACATGCCGGGCAAGCTCGGCCGGGATGACCTGAGCCGGCAATTTTCGTACGGAAAATTGACGGCTACTCAATCGAAACGCCGCGCTGCACGGGTCTTGCCGTCGCCTACAATGACATCGCCCCCGGCGTTGGGCGGGGTTGCCTTCAGGCGCTGAGTTGCGATGACTGGATCAGCGGGCGTGAGCACCTGTGGGGAGCTGGATACCGTGATAGACCACGCGGTGGCTACCGATGCGTATGGTCTCGAAGCTGTCCGTGAACCTGCATGACGCGGTGAAGACGTCCTACGAATCCTGACGCCGGCATGCCGGCTTTGCCTCGGAACTCACCATGACGCCCATGTCACGCCGTCAGGCGCTCCAGACCGTTGCCGCGTTCGGCGCGCTGGCGGCGCTCCCCAGCTGGGCCAGCGATGCCCGGGTTAGCCTGCCCATCCCGCCGGAACGCAGGCCGGACGCGCAAGGCGTCATCGCCTTCGACGCCCGCAGCGGCAGCCGCCGCTTCCTGTCGGGCCGGAACACGCCGACTTACGGCTATGACGGCGACTTCCTGGGTCCGGCGCTGCGCGTGCGGCGCGGCCAGACGGTGACAATCGACTTCACCAACCGCCTGCCCGAGGCAACGACCGTGCACTGGCACGGGCTGGTCATCCCTGGCGATGTCGATGGCGGTCCGCACCGGCCCGTCGCACCCGGCGAGCGCTGGCGGCCGACGCTGCCGATCGACCAGCCCGCCGCCACGCTCTGGTTCCACCCGCATTTCTATCCGACCACCGCAGCGCAGGTGATCAAGGGCCTGGCCGGCCTGTTGATCGTCGACGACGAGGAGGCGGACCGGCTGGCGCTACCTTCGCGCTGGGGCATCGACGACATCCCGCTGATCATCCAGGATCGCCGCTTTCGCAGCGACGGCGCCTTCTTCGATACGATGAACATCATCACGGCGATCAACGGCTATGTCGGCACGCGGCCGCTGGTCAACGGCGCAAACTATCCTGAGGCACGCACCGCGCGCGGCTGGGTACGGCTGCGCGTGCTGGACGGTTCCAATGCGCGCAGCTACCGGCTGAGCACTTCGGACGGTCGCTCGCTCTTCGTCATCGGATCGGACGGCGGACTGCTGGAGCGTCCGGTGAAAGTGAACGAGCTCGTCCTGCACTCGGGCGAGCGCTTCGAACTGATGGTGGATTGCCGCTCCGGCAAGCCGTTCGACCTGGTCGCGCAGCCCGAGGGTGAAGCCATCATGCGGCTGCCGCCCTTCGATGCGCCGCTGCGCCTGCTGACGATCCGGCCGACGGGAGCGGAAGGAAAGGGCAGGCTTCCCGACGTGCTGGCGAGCTTGCCTTCATTGCCGGCAGAGCTGCCGGCTGTCAGCCAGGCGTTGGTCATGAACATGTTCCGCGATGAGGCCGGCATGATGCCGCTGATGAAGGCCGGACTGATGATGGGCATGGCGATGCCGGGCCCCGTTGCACCTGAGGTGGTCGCCCGCGTTACCCGGCTGATCGAGGGCGAGCCGGCCTTGCCGATGGCCGAGCAACTCGCGCTCAACGGCGTCAACGGCAAGTCCTTCGCACTGAAGGAACCGGGCTTCACGGCCGGCCGCGGCGACCTGCTGCGCTGGCGGGTTTCCGAAGGCGACGACAAGATGCTGCATCCGGTGCACATCCATGGCTGCCAGTTCCGCATCCGCTCCGAGAGCGGGCGACCGCCGCAGCCGCATCGGGCCGGCTGGAAGGACATCGCACCGATCACAAATGCGGGCGTGAGCGAGCTGCTGCTGAGCTTTCCTCACCCGGCCGCTGCCGACGCGCCCTACATGGCGCACTGCCACATCCTGGAACATGAGGACTCCGGCATGATGGCGCAGTTCACGGTGGCGTAGAGCGCGCGGGGCGGTCTGGTTGTCATCCACGACGTCCACCCGGCGCTTCTTGATGTCCGACGGCTTCACGCTGCGATGGTGCGTGCTGGCGTCGTAGTCGGTGCTTTTCGGGGCTTAAGCGCCGTCTGTGCCCATATGGCCTCAACCGACGTTCGTTAGCATCGGCCGGCTCGACTCCACGCGCGCTTCGCATCAGTAGCCGCACACCGCTGCCACCGTCAGCCTGCCTTCTTCCGCTACGTCGATTAACTATCGCCAGCGGCAAAACGCCATCTTCCGTCCATGCCTCGCAGGTATGGAGACCAGCCTATAAAGTCTTTCTCGCGACGGCCTGCACAGCCTATCTTTCGTGTCCATCGGCGGCGCAACCCTACGCGCTGCCACCGCAAAGACAGGCCGAAAGGAAGACGACATGAATGCCCTCGCAGGAAAGACCGCTGTCGTCACGGGCGCCTCGCGCGGCAGCGGCCGCGCCGCCGCTCTGGCGCTTGCGAGAGCCGGGGCGCAGGTCATCGTTCACGACGGTCGGGGTGCGGGCGAGGCCGAGACCGTCGTGCGCGAGATCCGCGGCATCGGCAGCAGGTCCGGTGCGATCGTCGCAGACCTGACGACGCGTGAGGGACCGTATCGGCTTGCACGGGAGGTCCGCGCTATCGTGGGCGACCGACTCGACATCCTCGTCGCGAACGCGGGAATGTCGACGAGCGACGTCATCGGCGACATGTCCGCCGACGATTTCGATCATCGGATCGCGCTCGACGTCCGTGCGCCGTTTTTTCTCGTCCAGCAGTTGCTTCCCATCATGTGCATGCGAAGCAACGTCACGTTTCTTCTTCTGCCAGCGCGTCAAGCCGCGGGTGGGCGTCACGCAGTCGACGCGGCGATCGGCGGCGCCATTCAGACGTTGGTCGGGCATTTCGCCTTCGCTCTGGGCGGGCGCGGCATTCGCGTCAATGGAGTCGCGGAAAGCCTCGTAGAGAAGGATAAGCCAGCATTGGCTGAACAGACACGCGAGGGCGGCGCCAGTGACGTTGGCAGCGTCGTCACGTTCCTCGCATCCGACGCGGCACGCTGGGTCACCGGCGAGGTCGTGCGAGTCAATGACCGAACCGCTGGCTGAAGTAAGCCATCGATGTCCATCACATTCAAAAGGAAAGAATCATGAACCCGTCCGAAAGCGGCCGATCCACCCAGTCACCGGCATGGTTTGCAGTCCTCTCGGTTGCCTTGAGCGCGACTGTATTCTGCACGACCGAGTTTCTTCCCGTAGGCCTCCTGCGCTACATCAGCCAAGGACTCGCCGTCAGCGAGGGCGCTGCCGGCATCATGGTCAGCGCGCCCGGGCTGCTGGCCGCCATCGCCGCGCCTGCGGTGACGGTCGCGGTGCGGCGCGTCGATCGCCGGCGCGTGCTTCAGGGCCTGGGACTCATCCTGGTCGCATCGAACCTGATCGCCATGCTTGCGCCGAATTTCCCCGTTCTCGTTTTCGCGCGCGCGTTGTTCGGTATCGGGATCGGGGGATTCTGGGCCATCGGGGCGGGCCTGGGTGCGAGGCTGGTGGCCGAACGGCATATCGGGCGCGCGACCTCGCTGATATTCGCAGGCGTATCGCTCGGCATGCTGATCGGCGGTCCCGCTGGCGCCTTGATCGGAGAGCTTGCCGGGTGGCGCGCGGCATTCGGGGCTGCGCTGGCGATGTCGCTCCTCGCGTTGCTTGTACAAATGGCGGTGCTGCCCGAGCTTCGCGTGACACAGCGCATCAGCGGGCGCGACTTGCTGGGCATTCTGGCAACGCGGCCGGGGCGAGTCGGGCTCGTGGCGATGACGCTCGCGCTATGCGGCCAGTTCGCGACCTACACCTACGTAACGCCGTTCCTGGCGACGGTCTCGGGGTTCGACGGCAAGACGATCTCGTCGCTGTTGCTCGGCTACACGTTGATTGGCCTGTTCGGCAATTTCATCGGCGGCGCAGGGGCGCAACGCGATGTGCGTACGACCTTGCTCGCTACGATCCTGTTCATCGCGCTCCCGGTGGCGGTGCTCCCTGCGCTCGGCATCCATCGCATCTCGGCGATCGCGGCCCTCGCGGTGTGGGGCGTGTCTTACGGTGCGATGCCAGTCGCGTTGCAAATGTGGATGGCGCAAGCCACTCCCGACATGCGCGAGGGCGGCATGGCGCTGTTCGTCGCGGTCTTCCAGATCTCGATCGCGCTCGGCTCGTTCGCGGGCGGCGTGATCGTCGACCGTTACGGACTGTTCGACGCGATGTACTCGGGCGCCGCGCTGTGCGTGCTTGCGATGCTCGCCATCATGCTTTTCGGCCGGTCGGCGCGCACCGCCGCGGAAACAGCCGCTGCGAACTGACTGCCTGAACGAGCGACGATCGTCAAGCCGACCTATGGAGACTGACATGACCAACACATCTTCGGAGCGCAACAAGGCGCTGTTGCTGGAAGCCTTCGACACGCTCTTCAACAAGCGGGACTACGCAGCCGCAAACCGTTTCTGGTCCGAGCACTATATCCAGCACAGCGCGCACATCGCGCCCGGACGCGACGGCCTGTTCGATCTGATCCGCACGTTGCCCGATACCTTGCGCTACCAAAACCAGCTCGTGGTGGCGGAAGGCGACTATGTGATCGCGCATGGTCGCTTCTCCGGAAACGGGCGTGCGGCGGCGTGGATAGCGGCCGACATCGTACGCTTCGAAAACGGCAAGCTGGCCGAGCACTGGGACGTCTTGCAGGAAGAGGCAACCGAATTCCTATCCGTCAGCGGCCTGCCGATGTTCGGCGACCGCTTTCCAGGCTGATCCGACGCGCGGCAGCGCGCTGTCCGGTCATGCCTGTCATGCATGGGGCGCTGCCCCTAAAGTCTTTCTCAAGCGTGTGCGATGCGCCTACATTGAGCATCAGCAGGCAACGCATCAGCGGATGCCCCGTACGTTCCAGATATGAGTCGCCTGACTCTCCCCCGGACTCAAAGGATGACAGCCATGACCCGCCATACCCATCACACAGCACCCACGCAGTACGTCGAAGCGAACGGCATCCGTTTCGCATACCGCCGGTTCGGCAATCCGCAAGGCGTGCCGCTCATCATGAACATCCACTTCACCGGCACGATGGATCACTGGGATCCGGCCGTCACCGACGGTCTCGCCCATGGCCGCGAAGTAGTCCTCTTTAACAACGCGGGCATCTCCAGCAGCTCGGGCACGGTGCCGGAATCGATCGAGGAAATGGCGGCGAACGCGGCGGCTTTCATCGATGCACTGGAATTGAAACAGGTCGACGTGCTCGGCTTCTCGATGGGCGGTCTCATCGCGCAGCAACTCGCAATCACGAGACCTCGGCTGGTGCGCAGGCTGATTCTCGTGGGCACCGGCCCGCGCAGCGGTGAAGGCATGGCTTCGCTGACTCCGGAAGCACAGGAGATCTTCGGCGTGAGTTATGACGAGCCCGACCATCTGTGGCTGCGCGTACACTTCGCGCCGTCTGCCGCGAGCCAGAGGGCAGGGCGCGCTTTCCTCGAACGGTTTCGTCTGCGCAAGGAAAACCGCGATCCCGAAGCGAACGACAAGGTCGCGCCGGCTCAACTCGCCGCGCTCGGCAAGTGGGGCGCCGCGCGCGAAAACCCGTATGCCTATCTGGAGGCCATCACGCAGCCGACACTCGTCGTGAACGGCGACAACGACGTGATCATCTACTCGATCAATTCGTGGATCCTGCAGCAGCACATACCCGATGCACAGCTGATCATCTATCCCGATGCGAACCACGGCTCGCTGTATCAGTATCCCGAGCGCTTCGTCACGCACGTCGCGCAGTTTCTCTCGGAACGCCCGTACGCCTGAGCACAACCGCGGACGTCCTCGCCAATCATCCTCACGAGTTTGATCATGACCAGTCTGACCGGAAAAACCGCGCTCGTCACGGGCGCTTCACGCGGCATCGGCCGGGCCATCGCCCTGGCACTGGCCAAGGCCGGTGCGCGCGTACTCGTGCACTTCGGCAACGCCGAGGACGCCGCAGATGCAGTCGTCGAAGCGATTCGCGCCGCGGGTGGCAGTGCTGACAAGGTAGCGGCCGATCTGCGCGCCGCGGATGGCCCGCACGAGCTTGCAAAACGGGTGCGTGCGCTGGCCAGCGACCGACTGGATGTTCTGGTCGCGAACGCGGGCATCTCCAGGGCCGCCACCATCGAGGAAACGACCGTCGAAGACTTTGACGACCTCTTCGCGGTCAACGTGCGCGCGCCGTACTTTCTCGTACAGCAATTGCTGCCGATGTTCGGCGACGGCAGCAGCGTCGTGTTGCTGTCGTCGCTCGCGGCACGCAGCGCCGTCAACAATCTGTCCGCCTATGCAGCGACCAAGGGCGCGATCGATACGCTCGTGCGGCACTTCGCATCCGCGCTCGGCGAGCGCGGCATTCGTGTCAACGCGATTGCGCCGGGTGTCGTCGAGACGGACATGTCGAACTTCGCGAAAACCGATGCGGGCCGCGACTTCACGCTCGGCATGCAGGCGCTCAAGCGTGTGGCCCAGCCTGACGACATCGCCGGGGCCGCGGTTTTCCTGGCATCCGATTTGGCCCGCTGGGTGACGGGCGATACGCTGCGCGTCGACGGCGGCTCGAAACTCTGACAGTTGCGTGATGCGGTCCTGTACGCGCTGAAATGCGCTGAAATGTGCTGATGTCACGGCAGCAGGACGTCACGCGCCATCGTTGCTTCGCAGGCCCGGCGGTACAATCGGATGCGCGCTGAACCGGTGAATGAAGAGAGCGCCCCGGATTCACGCTCGATCCCGGTTGTCCGCACCTCGTCACGAGGAGGCCCGCATGAACGCGTGCATGCCGCATCACGATGACTTCGCTTTCGGGGCAACGATCGTCGCGCCGCGCCGCCGAGAGGTGTTGCATCGAGGAATCAGAGTCGAGATCGGCGAGCGGGCGTTCGACCTGCTTCTCGTTCTGGTGGAGTCGCGTGGCTCCGTTCTGAGCAAGGACGAGATCATCGCGAGCGTGTGGCACGACCGCGTCGTCGAGGACAATACCGTCGAAGCTCAGGTTTCCGCGCTTCGCCGTGCGCTCGGAGACGATCGGGCGGCAATACGTACGGTGACGGGGCGCGGATACCAGTTCACGGCAGAACCGCTCCCGCCCGCGACGCAATCGGATCAGTCGCCTGCCGCGCGAGCGGACGGTCCGTTTTTTCCGGGCTCGCGGCTGCCTGCCGCGATCAGTCCTCTCATCGGCCAGGAAGCGGCCGTGCGCGAGATTTGCCGTGGCCTGCAAACGCATCGTCTGGTCACGCTCGTGGGTACCGGCGGCGTGGGAAAGACGCGGCTGGCGCTCGAAGCTGCGCGTCACGCGGCGCCTCTCTTTGCCGATGGCGCGTTCGTGGCCGAACTCGCAGCCGCCACATCGGCGGACCATATCCCGACAACCATCGCCGTCGCGCTCGGTTTTCCTCCAGGCGACGGAACGCCCACGCTCGACCGGATCGCGCCGAGCCTGGTGTCGCGGCATCTGCTACTCGTTCTGGACAACTGCGAGCACCTGATCGACGGAGCCGCAAGGATCGCGGAAAGGCTGCTGCATATTGCCCCGCAAGCGACTGTAGTCGCGACGAGCCGCGAGCCGCTGCGCATCGACGGGGAACTGCTGTATCGCGTCCCGTCACTTGATGTGCCGCCAGACGACGATTGCGACGGCGCGCTCCATTACAGCGCCGTGCGTCTCTTCGACGAGCGCGTGAGTTCGCGCGCCGTCAGTCTGGATACACGTGCGGCGTTGCGGCTGAAATCGCAAATTTGCCGACAGCTCGACGGCATTCCGCTCGCGCTGGAACTTGCCGCGGCTTGCGTGCCGGCGTTCGGTCTGCAGGGTGTGGCCGACCGGCTCGGGAATCGCTTCCAGATCCTCACGCACGGCGCGCGCACTGCGCTGCCGAGGCAGCAGACGCTGCGCGCCACGCTCGACTGGAGCTACAGCCTGCTGTCCGACGACCAGCGATCGGTGCTGAATCGGCTGAGTCTCTTCTCGGGGACGTTCACGCTGGCATCAGCGCAGGAAATGGCGAGTTGCACGGCGCTTTCCCCGGACGCCGTTGTGGCGGCTTTGATGCAGCTCGTCGACAAATCCCTTGTTTCAGTGGCTTCCGGTGGCGGCAATGTCCGGTATCGGCTGCTCGAATCGACGCGCGCGTATGCACGGAACGAGCTACGCGCGAGCGGTGCGATGCGTGAATGGTCGAGGCGGCACGCAACTTACTTCCTCGAAATCTTCCGGGCCGCCGAGCGGCAGACAGAGGTGCGCGCCGATGTCGACTGGAAAAATGGCTATGCGCCGCATCTGGACGACCTTCGCGCCGCGATGCTGTGGTGCTTCAGCGCCGAAGGGGACATGCCGCTGGCAATCGAACTCACGGTCGCCAGCATTCCGTTTCTGATGCATCTGGCGCTGCTTCAAGAGTGTCTCGCGAAAGTGGACGTGGCGCTGGAATGGCTGTCGGTCGAAGGCGGTCCGGTTGACGAGCGGCACATGAAGCTTCATGCGGCGCGCGGGATGTGTCTGCTTTGTCATACCGTTGCAGCCAGCACCAGTGATGCCTTCGAATCGGCCGTGGACATCGCGGCGCGAGTCGGTAACGCGGATTATCAACTGCTGGGCATGTGGGGGCGCTGGATGTGCCACTACCTGAACGGCGAATACGCGCGGGCCATCCCGCTTGCTCGTCGGTTCAGTGACCTCGCATCGACGTCGGCTTGCAAATGCGATCAGCTCGCAGCCTATCGTCTGAATGGCATGTCGCATCTATTCGGCGGCGATCTTCAGGGCGCGCTCGTGAACCTGGAACGCGCATCGAATGATCCTTCGCCGCTGACGCGCGCGCAACGGATGCGCTTCCTGTACGACGAGAAGATGCTGTCTCACGCATCGCTCGCACTCACGCTGTGGTTCATGGGGAACGTGGATCAGGCGCGGCAGGCAGCACGACAATCGCTCGACGATGCGCGAGAGTTCGACCATCCCGTCTCGATCTGTTATGCGCTGAGCGAAGCCGTCTGCACGCTGGCGGTATTGTGCGGCGACGATGCCGCGCTCGAGGAGGCCGTCGCGTCTCTCGCGGTGGAAACGCGGCGTCACAGTATTTCGACGTGGCGTGCCCGTGCGCAGATGTGGCAAGGACTGCTCGACCTGCGCGCGGGCGACACGGCCGCGTTCGGCCGGACCATCTCCCCGGCGATGACGAACATCGGTTCGAAGCGCTTCTACGTGTCGCTCTCGCCATACATCACAGCGCTCGCCGAGTCGTTGTGCAGGCGGGGCATGATTGCCGAGGCGGCCGAGGTCATCGACGCATCGCTGACACGCGCGGTTCGCACCGACGACCGGTGCGCTCTGCCCGAGTTGTGGAGAGCGAACGCGGAGATACTGGTCGCGAGCCGGGGCGACGAGGCGATACCGGCGGCCGAATCGATTCTGGCCGACGCCCTTCAGATGGCGGGGGAATTCGGTTTCGTTGGGTGGCAGTCGCGTTGCGCGTTGAGTCTCGCGAGGCTCCGGCACATGAAAGGCGACGCGCAAGCCGCGCTGGAGGCCATCTTTCCCGCGACGCGGCAGTCCGCGGACGCGGGCGTGACACGGGCCGGTGCAGCGCTTACCGGCGCTGAGGCGAAGCACCGATGCCGCGCGCATGGGCACTGAGCGCGCGGCATCGGTCATGCCTTCGACGATGAACGCGCCGACACCTTGTCATACCACGCCTGCAGCGCGTCGAACCCCGCGGGAATGCCGAGCTTCATGCCGCCCGCCGCGAAATCGATCGTCACCAGCGTAGTGATGTCCGCCACCGAAAACGCATCGCCCGCGACGAACGGCACTGTCTTGAGACGGTCATTGAAATCGCCGAAGAAGTTCGCGACGCGCAACTTGCTGCGCTCGACGATTTCGGGAATCTGCTCATATCCATGCGGACCCGACAGCGCCCGGCCTTTCAACCCGGGGACGGCATTCCTGACGCCCTCCATCACTGCCGAGAATCCGTCCAGCTCAGCACGTCGTTCCCACATCGCGACGAGCGCCTTCGTCGTTGGCGTCGTGCCCAGCAGCGTGGGCGTCTCGGGGTAGGCCTCTTCGATGTAGCGCCAGATTGCCGGGACTTCGCCAATCGCAGTGCCGTCCCGGAGCACGAGCGTGGGGACTTGCCGGCGCGGGTTGATTGCGACGTAGGTGTCAGAAAATTGCTCCTTCGCGCCGAGATCCACCGCTTTGGTTGGAAATTCGATGCCCTTCTCGGCGAGAAAGATGCGCACTCTGCGAGAGTTGGGGGAAGCCTTGGATTCGAAGAAGGTGAGATCGGTGTTCATTGTCTGTTATCCAGAAACGTGGCTGATATGGTGTTTCGCCGGTTGAGCAGGCAGGCGAATCTACGTTGAGAGTTAGCCTGCGGTCTTGCCGCCATCGACGGTGAGAATCTGTCCCGTGACAAACGCAGCGCCTTCATTTGCCAGGTAGAGCACGGCCGCGGCGATGTCGTCGGGCCTGCCGATTCGCGCGAGCGGCACCGTTGCGGCGAGCGCGGCCTTGTTCTCCGGCGTGCTCGTGAAACGGTCCAGCATGCCTGTGTCGGTGGGACCGGGTGCGACAGCATTGACGCGAACGCCCGCCGATGCGGCCTCGAGCGCGGCCGATTTCGTAATGCCTTCCACGGCGTGCTTGCTGCCCGCATACACCGACGCGAACGCGGCGCCCTCGTGACCATAAGTCGAAGATATATTGATGATGCTTCCGGCTTTCTGCGCGGTCATCACGCGCAGTTCGTGCTTGAGACTCAGCAACGTGCCGAGCACGTTGGTGTCGAAGGTATCTGCATAGCTCTCGGCGGTCTGTTCGACTACAGGCCCCGGCCGGCCTTCCGTGCCAGCATTGTTGACTGCGATGTCGAGCCGGCCAAAGCGGGCAACGGTTTCATCGACTAGACGACGCACGTCTTCGTCGCGGCGTACGTCGGCCTGTACAAAGAACGCTTCTGCGCCCACTTCGCGCAGTTCTGCCTCGAGCGCCTCACCCTGTGCGACGCGGCGACCCGACACGACGAGGCGTGCGCCCGAGCGGGCAAACGCAAAAGCGGTTGCGCGGCCGATGCCGGTGAGGGCGCCAGTGATAAGGACTACGGATTGGGTCATTTGTGGCTCCGATAGAGTAGATCATGACAAGTGCAAGTCGCCAGAGCGATGGCGCCCAGGTGCGCGCGTCGAATTCATCACTCGATATGCAGCGTGCGTCGACGGGAAACGAGAAAAACTGGAAGGCCGCGATCTGTTCAGGTCCGCCGGAATGCTCTGGCTCCTGCACGCAGATTAGCGGTTAGGCCTTCAGACGAGAAAGACTTTCGAGGCTCGTCTCCATGCCTGAAAAGTATGGGCTTAAAGTCGTGGGCGCCCGCAAAGCATGGAACGGTTGCACGGCGGGTTGGTACGAACGGTTAAGTCGCGGTAAGGGCAAGATGGCGAACAAGTGGCAATATAGGTAGGATTGCTTACGCTGCCAGTGAGTAAAACTGCTGAGCGTGAGTGCATCCGATGCCTCGGTGTTGCATTTGACCCTTGGCGATTATGTGCATGAGCTCGATGCCGCTCAACAGGATCTGGGCGCAACGAAAACTCTTGAAGGCGAGCATAGGCCGCGTGCGTCGCTTGATCGCCCGATGATCTTGCTCGACAACATTGTTCAGATACTTGTTCTGGCGAATCTTGATCGGTATTTGCCGCTCCGCGTTGAGGGTATCCGGCGCGGCCAGGTTCGCACCGCTTTTATCGATTGTCACCGTCTCGGGCTCGCCGTTTTGCTCGATTGACTTTTCGAAGTAGCGCCTCGCCGCGGCCTTGTCCTGCGCGAACAGTTGGCGAAGGTGGAAGGACGGATCGCTAGGGAGGAGGAGACGCGACGCACGGCCGCCATCGAAGAGATCAGTTCGCTAATGGCTCAGTACGGACTGACCATCGCGGACATCGAGGTGAAAGGAAAGCGTGGACCAGGGACGAAGAAAGCGAAAGCTGTCGCTAAGCAACCGGTCGTAGCGAAGTATCAGGATCCGAAGACCGGCGCCACGTGGAGCGGGCGCGGCCGTGAGCCGCTATGGATCAAGGGCAAAAAGCGTGAGAGATTCCAGATCGCGGGCTAGCGTTTCTTCTGACGCATCTTGGTGCCGCCTATCGCTGTGCTCCGGCACCTTCGCGCGGCAGTGACCTCCCGGGCCGAGCGTGAAGTGTGCTGCTTGTCTTCATGCGCTCCTCTTTTCGACCGCCGCCAGTTGGCGCAGACGCCGTATCAACGCTTTTGATACAACCGGCTGTCCACCGGCATGACCCGTGCGGCTCGCCAGTTCGCTATCACGCAGGAAGAGCGCCGTTTCACGCGCGACGATCTCGCGCTCGTTGTCGGATGTGATCATGTGGTACGAATCGTCGAGCCAGATTGTGCGCAGGACGGGCGAGCCGATCGAGCTTGCGACGATGCGCGCGTTATGCGGGCTCGACGTCTCGTCGTCGATTGCGTGGACGATCAGGCAGTCGTTGCGGATCAACCGCGTGCGCGCGCGCACGAGCGCTGCGAGCCGGTTCGCCTGGTGGAGCGCCGGCAACGAGATCGTAGATGGACCGACTTCGCTGAAATCGTCCCGTTGCATCGCGCGGGCGATCTTGGCGCGCAACGCTTCGTTGCGCAGGCCATATGGCGTCGATTCGCGATATCGGTAGCGCAGGCGCATCGGCGAGTAGTAGGCCCAGTTCAGCAGGAAGCGATACCACGGGATCGCCCAGCCGTCATAGGCGAGCGTGAGTGATAGCAGTGCGACGGCCTGTGCTTGCGGCCGCCGATGCACGAGCGCAAGGGCAAGTGCCGCGCCGATCGAGAGTCCGCAGACCGACACGCGCTCGTAGCGTGCGGCGAGGGCGTCGTATTCGCGCGTCGCGGCGTCGAGCCAATGTTCCATCGCCTGTTCGCGCGTGCCCGCGCTGTAACCGTCGAGCACAGGCGCGCACGTCGTGAAGCCTTCTTTGCTGAGGAAGCGTGCGAGGTAGCGCATTTCGAGCGGCGAGCTGGAAAGCCCGTGCAGCATCAGCACGGCATGGCCGTCGCCCTCGTTAAAAATGGTGCGGTCGGCGTTAGTGTTCACGGCATGTCCACGGTCAGTCGCCGATGCGTAGCACAAGGAAATCGCCCGCGTGCGTGATGAATCGTTCGCAGATACAGTCGACGAGCTGCGCCGCAACGGACGCATTCGCCGAGCGCAGGCGCACGCGATGGCTCCCCGGCGCGAGCGCATTCGAGAAACGGCGGATGTCGTCCGGATCAACATCGTCGAAGCGGGGGCCAGGTGCGATCCCGGCGCGCTGACGCGGCGCCACGCCAACGCCTGCGGGCGTGCGCTCGATCGCCTGAATCAGCACGAACCGCTCGTGATGCTGCGACAGATGACGCAGCAGCCGATGCGTCTCGTCGACGGCGCGGCGCGCGAGCGCGCGCTCGTTGTCGTGGCGCAGCAGCATCTCGTAGCGCGACTGCGCGACGGATGCGATGAGCTCGGCTCGAAACTGCGCGCGTCGCAACCGTTCAAGCAGCGTGATGACGACGAGTGTCACCAGCGGATAGGAAACCGCGAACATCACATCCGACCGATCGATAATTCCCAGCGCCTCGTAGGGTGGTACGAACAGAAAATCGGCGATGCACAATCCCGCCAGCAGCACCGTCAGCGCGGGCGCGAGGCCAAAGTAATACTCGATGAGAACGGCTGCGATGCTAAAGGCTGTGCCCGGCATCACCGGACCCAGCAGCGGGTGCAGTAGCAGCCGCACGCCGCTTGCGATACCGAGCGCGACGAGCGCGATAATCCATCGTCGCGCCCCGCGAGGCGCCCAGCGACGGGCATTTTGGACTTGCATGTTTCTGACTGTGTGCTGGTCGTATCAACGGAGCCTTGCCGAGCAGCCGACTTTGAGGGACAGATGCGCAGCAAAAGGCACGAATCGTATCAGTCGGGTTCTTCATCAAACATCGTCTTTTACTGAATTTGTAGGCTCTCGCCTGCGCGTACGGTCAGGACGTACTTTTTAGCTTCTGCGAGTCTTTGGCCCCGGCTTTATATGATCAACTTCCACTGCTTCCCTGTGGTTACATCTCCGAGATCGTGCGAGTAGGATTTAATCCTACTGGTCGGAGGATGTCATGGGAACAACGCAGCACATGAGCATCACCTTACCGAACGAAATGGCCGAGTTTGTACGCGAGAAAGTCGCGCGCGGCGACTACGCATCCGACAGCGAGGTGTTGCGCGATGCACTTCGCGTGCTTCGTGAACGAAATCGAGCCGTCGAAGCGTGGTTGCGCGAGCAGGTCGTGCCCGCCGCACGGGCGCTTCGCGACGATCCCGCGCGCGCGCTGTCGGCCGATCAGGTGCGTGCCGAACTCAAGAAATCGAGCGCGCGCCGCGGATGAGCTGGCGCGTTCAGTTCGCGCCAGAGGCCCTGGCTCAACTCTGAGAGATCGAACGTCGCATTGCAGACGTTTGCCGCGCGCGGCGTTGCGCGTGACGATCTGTTGACGGGACTTCGGATCACCCATTTCCGCGAGCGCGCGATCATTGCCTACCTGTTGGTGACGGAGGTTGTGTCGATCGTCGGTGTGTTCTACGGCGGGCAAGACTATGAAGCTGTGCTGGGGATGGACTTGATTTCCATGCAATTTCCGGGTTAGGGTGCTCCAGCTCTGACAAGGCTTTTCCTTCTGACACTAAATCAATAGCATTTAAAATCAGAGACTTGCTGTCTACCCGAAAAGGCGTCGTCGCTACGTCCTACGCGCGCTGACCAGCGGCAAGTGCCTTGGCGTCTTGACCCAGGCTTGGAAGCAGCCTGCTCGCGTAGCGTCCCACGGGAAAAATGAAGGTCCCGCGCAGGTTGATGCCCTCCAGATGCGTCGGCGCAATCCGTCTGAGTTGCTCGGCTCCAGGCGATTCGCCTCCGGAGGCTTGTGGCGCCTCGAGCGCATGCTGCATGTGGGTCGTGTTCCATGCCATCAGAATGTTCGCAAGCAGCGTCAATGCGGAAGACACGGCCGAGAGCGAATCTTCGCGCCGTGCCAATTCGACTGGGATACGGCCAACATGAATCGCGCGTTGAACGACATGCACGGCCTCGCCCCGATTCAACACGTGCTGCAGCTCTGTCCGAAATGTCGTGTTCGTGAAGTAATCGATCAGGAAGATGCTACGGAAGAGCCGACCGATGTGGACGCCTCCGTCATAGACCTGCTGCCCACGCGCTGCTGAGCCGAAGCGGGTTAGGGCTTCCACTGCAGTACATTTTCCTGAGCGAATCGATGCGGCGATCCTGACAAACTCGTCCCAAACTTCTGCGATAAGGTCAAGTCTGACGTCGCGGTCTGTAACCGCACAAAGCTCTTGTGGCACGTCTCGGCCGCGAGGAACGTGAAGCCGACGATCACGAAGATGCGATAGACGAGGGCAGAGATCAAATCCCAGCGCGCGGGCCAGGCCCATCGCGAAGTCAGTGTATCCGTGCGTGTCGACAGCGAGCTGAGCGATGTCTTTCGTGGCACTCTGGCGCACGACGCCCTCGATAGCCGCACCTGCTTGCCGCTCATTCAGAACGATCGGCTGATCGTAAAAGATGCCCCAACGATCGAGCACATGTGTGTACATTCCGATGGATGCCGAGCGGCGCCGTGGATCCGCCCCGCCTGCCACACCTTTCGTGTGGTTTCGAGCGACATCATGTCGGAAGACGCGAGATCAGAACGGCCCCAGTGGGCAGCGATAGGGTGCTCGTGCATGAACTCAAGTACCGCATCGGCGGCAAGCCTCAGCTTTCTCTCGTCCGCCAAGCGTTTCATCATCTGGCGGATCGCGTCGCCTGCACCTCGGGCACCATCCGAGAGAGTTCTGCGGCCGAGAGAGACGTTCCATGCGCGAGCACGGCAGAATAGACCATCAGCAGTTCCACTCGTGAGCGCGGTTCACGCCCGAGCAGAAGCCAACTAAATCGTGTTGCGCTATCGATCTCGAGGATGATCTCCGGAAGTTGCCCCTGCGGATGCGCCTGGTAGATCGCCTGTCGCAGGCGATCTACCTCGTTGTCCGCCGACTGGGCGTTAAGCGGACTCAAATGCACGGCCGTATCAACCTGCACATCCCCTTGCTTCACCGCTTCGAGCAAGAGATCGAGCCTTTGATCGAGGAGTGCAAGGATCGGATCGAGAAAATCCTTGGGATCTTGCGGAAGAGCCAGTTGCCCGTAAAGGTTGTTGCGTTTGGCGATCCACTCGCCCATCGGAATCAACATGCGCGTTCGACTGCGGAACGCGAAACTATGCTCCACATAGACCGATCCGTTGCGAAGCGCGACGCGCAGGGCGAACAACGTGGCCCATTCGAACGCCTTCATGGCTTTGATTCGGTCGAATCCGTCGATCGCTTCGCGCCACGCGCGACCCAGACGAATATTCAACCCATCGGGCAGTAAGTAAGCGTGACGGCGATAAAGATCTCGAAGCATGTTAGCGCCGATGTAAAACTGACCCTGTCGCCGACATAAAATTGACCCACCTGGGAGACGATGGCGGCTTTTGCCGCCGATGCTGACTCAGGAGCAAG
>NZ_JARUXO010000003.1:1065211-1093263 GCF_031451275.1 Caballeronia sp. LZ029 | reverse complement strand
CGCCCGCGATCGAGTCCGGATATAAGTCCGCAACCACCCTCCTTGCCACGCACAATTACCTTGCAAATGGGAGGCGACCATATAAGTAATGTCGGGTTTGGGCTCATTAGAAATGTCCGGTTTTGTCCCGTGAAGGCGCACGCTGAGCGCAAGCGTCTTCAAGGGGCTCCGCCATGAACGAGCGTGGTTTCATCACGGCGACTATGCACGAACTCGAACGCATCAAGGTAATCGAGGCGGTCTGCGAGCATCGGCTGACGATGGTGCGGGCTGCCGAGCGACTGGGCCTGTGCGAGCGCCAGATCAGCCGTCTGGCCCGCCGCTATAGCGCGAGCGGTCCGGCTGGGTTGATCTCAGGCAAGCGCGGACAACCGAGTAATCGCGAATTGCCCGGCGATTTACGCGCCCGGGCGATGGCGCTGGTGCGCGAGCGCTATGCCGATTTTGGTCCGACGCTCGCCTGCGAGAAGCTGCGTGAATGTCACAACATCGAGTTGGGCAAGGAAACGGTACGGCGCTGGATGCGCGACGCCGGGCTCTGGATTACGCGCAAGCAGCGTCCACCGACACTACACCAGCCGAGGAACCGCCGATCGTGTCTGGGGGAGCTGATTCAGATCGATGGCAGCGATCATCGCTGGTTCGAGGATCGCGCACCGGCTTGCACGCTGCTGGTGTTTATCGATGACGCGACGGGCCGGCTGATGACGCTGCACTTCACCGCGACCGAGTCGACCTTCAGCTACTTCGAGGCCATGCGCAAGTATCTTCAAGCGCATGGCAAACCGGTGGCGCTCTACAGCGACAAGGCTGCGGTATTTCATTGCAACCACCACGCCGAGACCGCCGGTAAAGGCGTCACGCAGTTTGGACGGGCCTTGTTCGAGCTCAACATCGATACCTGGTGCGCCAATAGCAGCCAGGCGAAGGGACGCGTCGAGCGGGCCAATCTGACCTTGCAGGACCGGCTGGTGAAAGAACTGCGCCTGCGCGGCATCGACACGCAGCAAGCAGCCAACGCTTACGCCCCCCACTTCATGGCTGACTTCAACGGCCGCTTCGGCAAGGTGCCGAGAAGCGCGTTCGATGCCCATCGCGCGCTCAGAAGCGACGAGAACATCGAGTTGATCTTGACCTCACGCGTGGCGCGGCGCGTGACCAAGGTGTTGACGGTGCAGTACGACCGGGTCATTTACATGCTCGACGATACGGCAGAGAACCGCGCGCTGATCCACCAGTATCTCGACGTCTTCGAGTACCCGGATGGGCGTATCGAGATTCGCGTGAATGGGGCGGCCCTCGCCTATCGTCGATACGATCGGCTTTCCGAGATCGATCAGGGGGCGGTAGTGGACAACAAACGGCTTGGACATGCGTTGCAAGTCGCTCAGGTACTGCAGGCCGAGCGCGATGATCGCTGCGCTTCGGGCATGCCCTCGCGTACCAACCAGGGCATGGCGCCCCGGCCCAAGGAACGCAAGGTGGGCACGCGCACGCAGCGCGAACTGACCTTGGAGCAGCTCAACGCGGCTGTGTTGAGTTCCGCGCGAGAACGGGCCGCCGCGGTGAGAAAAGCGTGATCTAAAGCAGGATTAACGAGCCCTAGCACCGGACATTTCTAATGAGCCAGATACCCGACATTTCAATCTGGCCGTGACATTTTATGTGTAGCGGCAAAGTTGAAATGTCCGCTCATAGCCCAAAACGAATGCAGCGGACCACACCACCGACCGCCGCATTCAGCGCTATCCGCCCGCACAAACCGCCGGACAAATAGCGCACCCATCCACTCACGCACAATGCCCTTTGGCGCGCTCGGCGCGCGTCACCGTATGTCCGACGAGCAGACCAAAATCATAGGCACGTTCGAGCGCGCGCCCGATGTCCTCGACACGGCACATGCGTATGTCGGCGCTCGGCTTGCCCATCGGATCGAATGATTGAATGCCAAGCTCGTCGCGTGCGATCGTCAACAGCGGCTCCCAATAGGCTTCGTTTTTGTTGCGGTAGATCATGATGCGCGCTCCTTTTGCTTGCATTTACTAGTTAACTAGATTAATGCGATACCGGCGCGCGGCCTGCGGCGGATCGCCGCGATTGGAGCGTTGTCTCTAGAAACCACCGATGCGCTGCGAAACAATAGCGCGCATTTCGCCGTCATTGCTCTCGGAACGAGAACGCGGCGTTTCAGAATCCGAATCAATGCGAGCATCGCCCCACAAACAGCGTGCTTTTGCGAACGCGCATTCATTCGGTCAGCGAATCACGAAGCCGTTGCCTATGATTTACCTCAGGCCGGTTTCAGCTCATATCGTCAAGGAAAAGGAGTCGTTCACATGAAAGCTCCTCAGCGTTTGGCACGAATCGAGTTGATGGCGCCGCTTTCCGGCGTGATGGTGCAACTCGACACCGTGCCCGATCCGGTTTTCGCACAAAAGATGGTCGGCGACGGCGTGTCGATCGATCCGACATCCGACGAATTGCTCGCCCCCCTTCCCGGCACGATCACGCAACTGCATCGCGCAGCGCACGCGGTCACGGTGACCGGAGAAAACGGCCTCCAGGTACTGATACATATCGGCCTCGATACGGTGATGCTGCGCGGCGAGGGCTTTACGCCGCTCGTCAAGGAAGGCGATTCCGTCACGACCGGCCAGCCGCTGATCCGTTTCGATCCGCTCATCGTCGGCGCGCGAGCCGTGAGTCTGCTCACGCAGATGGTCATCGCGAATGGCGAGGAGCTCGTCACGCGCTACATGCCCGCCACGGGCCTCGTCACCGCGGGCAAGGACGTCGCGCTGGCGGTCGAGTTCGTCGGCGGCGCGCATGAAGATGCCGGCAGCGGCGCGGCCGGCGCCATCCGGTCCGACGAAGTCACGCTGCCGAATCCCCAGGGACTCCACGCGCGGCCCGCGGCGGTTTTCGCGGCCGAAGCGAAGAAATACAAATCCGATATCCGCCTTCTGCGCGGCAGCGGCAGCGACAGCGCGAACGCGAAGTCCGTCGTCGCGCTGATGGCGCTCGCGACGAAGTTCGGCGACACGTTGCGTGTCGAGGCCGCCGGCCCCGATGCAGGCGAAGCCGCGGCGGCGCTCGCGCGTCTGCTGGCGTCGGGCTCGGGCGAGAAACCCGGCGATGCGCCCGCTCCCGCCGCGCCCGCAACCCAAGCGGTCGCGCCGAAACCCGCCGCGCCCGCCGATGCGAACGAATTCACCGGCGTATCGGCGTCGCCGGGGCTCGCGGTTGGCAAGATCGTGCAGTTCCGACAGGAAGTCATCGACGTGGCCGAAGCCGGTGAATCGCCGCAACGCGAGCGCGCACGGCTCGACGCGGCGCATCATGAAGCGCGCCAGCAGATCGAGGCGCTCAAGGCGAAGCTAACCGATCCGTCGAAGGCGCAGATTCTCGATGCGCATCTGGAACTGCTCGACGATCCCGGTCTCAACGACACGGCCATCGGCGGCATCAGCGAAGGCAAAAGCGCGGGCTTCGCATGGCGCGCCGCGTTCGAGGCGCAGGCGAACAATCTGGAGAAGGTCGACAACGCGTTGCTGCGCGAGCGCGCGGGCGATATCCGCGATGTCGGCCGCCGCGTGCTGGCGCTGCTCGCGGGCGTGAAGCAGGCGCATATCGACGTGCCCGGCGAATCGATCCTGATCGCGGAGGAGTTGTCCCCTTCCGATACCGCGTCGCTCGATCGCAGCAAGGTGCTCGGCTTCTGCACGACGACCGGCGGCGCGACGAGTCACGTGGCGATCCTCGCGCGCTCGCTCGGCATTCCGGCGATCTGCGGCATCGACGAGGATGCGCTGCAATTGCCCGATGGCACGCTCGTCGTGCTCGATGGCTCGCACGGCAGCCTGCGCCGCAATCCGAGCGTTGACGAACTCGCGAAGGCGCGCGAACGCATCGAGCGTCAGACGAAGAAGCGCGAAGAAGAAAAAGTCGCCGCGAGCAAGCGTGCCGTCACCGCCGACGGTCATCGCGTCGAAGTGGTCGCGAACATCCGCAATGCGCAGGAAGCGCGCGACGCGGTCGTGGCGGGCGCGGAAGGCGTCGGGCTGCTGCGCTCCGAGTTCCTGTTCGATAACCGCGACACCGCGCCATCGGAAGACGAACAGGCCGCCGAATATTGCGCGGTCGCCGAGGCGCTCGGCCGCGAGCGTCCGCTCGTCGTGCGCACGCTCGATGTCGGTGGCGACAAGCCGCTCTCCTACATGCCGCTGCCGAAGGAAGACAACCCGTTCCTCGGGCTGCGCGGTGTGCGCGTGAGTCTCGATCGTCCCGACATGTTCCGCACGCAATTGCGCGCCATTCTGCGGGCCGCATCGATCGGCAATCTGCACATCATGTTTCCGATGGTCGCCGCGATCGAGGAAGTGCGCGCGGCGAAGCGGATTCTTCAGGAAGAAGCCGGCGATCGCATCGGCGACGTGAAGATCGGCGTGATGATCGAAGTGCCGTCCGCCGCGCTGATCGCCGAGCCGCTCGCGCGCGAAGTCGATTTCTTTTCTATCGGCACCAACGATCTGACGCAATACACGCTCGCGATGGATCGCGGGCATCCGAAGCTCGCTAAGCAGGCCGATGCGCTGCATCCGGCGGTGCTGCGTCTCATCGGCATGACCGTTGAGGGCGCGCACCAGCACGGCAAGTGGGTCGGCGTGTGCGGCGGCATCGCATCGGATGCGATGGCCGTGCCGGTGCTCGTCGGGCTCGGCATCGACGAGCTATCGGTCAGCGTGCCCGCCGTCGGCTCGATCAAGGCGCAACTCGCGCGCCTCACGATGGACGAAGCGCGCACGCTCGCGGCGAAAGTCATCACGCTCGGCACGGCCGAGGAAGTGCGCGCCCTCCTCGCGCCCTACGCAGAATAAGCGGAGACCTTTCATGTTCAAGAATGCATTCGGCGTGGTGCAGAAAGTCGGCAAGTCGTTGATGCTGCCGGTCGCGGTGCTGCCGGTCGCGGGTCTGCTGCTCGGCCTCGGCGCGACCGATTTCCACGGCTACGTGCCCGCGATCATCCTGGAACTGATGAAGAACGCGGGCGATGTGATCTTCGGCAATCTGCCGCTCATCTTCGCGATCGGCGTCGCGCTCGGCTTCACGGAGAACGACGGCGTATCGGGCATCGCGGCGACCATCGGCTATCTCGTGATGACGGCGACGCTCGGCGTGATCGCGAAGGTCGAAGGCGTCGAGACCAGCCTGATCATGGGCATACCATCGATCCAGACCGGCGTGTTCGGCGGCATTCTCGCGGGCGGTCTCGCGGCGTGGATGTTCAATCGCTATTACCGGATTTCACTGCCGGCCTATCTCGGCTTCTTCGCGGGCAAGCGCTTCGTGCCGATCGTGACGGCCATCGGTTCGATCGTGCTCGGCGCGGTGTTGTCGGTCGTGTGGCCTCCGATCGGCGGCGTGATCAAGGCGTTCTCGCAATGGGCGGCGGTCTCCGATCCGCGCACCGCTGCGACGGTCTACGGCTTCGTCGAACGTCTGCTGATTCCGTTCGGCCTGCACCATATCTGGAACGTTCCGTTTTTCTTCGAGGCGGGCAGTTTCCTCGATCCGACGACCGGCAAGGTCGTTCATGGCGACATCAACCGCTTCTTCGCCGGCGATCCCACCGCGGGCATTCTGTCCGGCGCGTTCCTGTTCAAGATGTTCGGCCTGCCTGCCGCGGCCATCGCGATCTGGCATTGCGCGAAACCGGAAAAGAAAGTCGCGGTCGGCGGCATGATGGTGTCGGCGGCGCTGACGTCGTTTCTCACCGGCATCACCGAACCGATCGAGTTCGCGTTCCTGTTCGTCGCGCCCGTGCTGTACTTCATTCACGCGTGTCTCGCGGCGTCGGCGCAGTTCGTCGCCAACACCTTGGGAATGCGCATGGGGTTCACCTTCTCGCAAGGCGGCATCGACTTCCTGATGTTCAACCTGATCGGCAACAAGGCGACGCACGCGTGGTACGTGTTCATCCTCGGGCCGATCTACGCGGCGATCTACTACTGCGTGTTCCGTTTCGTGATCACGCGTTTCAACATGAAGACGCCGGGACGCGAGGACGACACGGTGGAGAGCGCGGCGGTGAGCACGGGCCCGGGCGGACGCTCGCGCGATCTCGTGCTGGCGTTCGGCGGCCGCTCGAACATCAAGAGCCTCGATGCGTGCATCACACGCTTGCGGATTTCGGTGAACGATCCATCGCTCGTCGACGATGCGCGCTTGAAAGCGCTCGGCGCGGCGGGCGTCGTGCGCGTCGGCAATGGCGTGCAGGCGATCTTCGGGCCGTTGTCGGAAAACATGAAGACCGACATGCAGGAATACCTGAAGTCGGCGGGCAGCGATGCCGATCTGCCGGTGGCCGGCGTGGCCGCCGCCGCGCCGGAAGCTGCGCCCGCGCCGGCTGCGGTTGCCGCGCAGGACACGGCGCAGCAGAAGGCGCGTGCGGAGAAGATTCGCGCGGCGCTGGGCGGCGCGGCCAATATCCTGAAGCTCGAACCGCTCGCGGCCACGCGATTGCGCGTCGCGCTCGGCGATGCATCGCGGCTCGACGGCGCCGCGTTGAAGGCAGCCGGCGTGCCCGCGACGCAAGCGCTTGCCAATGGCGAAGTCGATCTGATCGTCGGGCTGGAAGCGGAAAACCTCGCGGGCGCGATGCGTTGAATCAGGCACGTTCGATCGACGGTCCCGCATCGATGCGCGGCCGTCGATTCGGCATGCACGCGCGGCTATGCGATGATTCGAGGCTCCGCCACGATATTCTCGCGTCATGCCTTCCACCGCCGTCACGCGCACCAGTCACCTGCCGCTAGCCAGCATCGGCTTCATCCTTGCGTCGATGCTGTGCTTCGCGATCGTCGACACGCTGGCCAAAGCGGTCGCGCTGCACTATCCGGCCAACGAGCTCACGTTCTTTCGCATGCTGTTCGGCCTCGTTCCGGCGATAGCCGCGTGCTGTGTCGGCGAACGATCGCTGATCGATCGCGTGAAGCGTCTCGACATCAAAGGACAGACGTGGCGCGCGCTCACGCTGCTCGGCGCGTCCGGCTTCTTCTTCGCGGGTCTGCCTTATATGCCGCTCGGCGAGGCGGTGGCGATCGCGTATTCGGAGACGCTGCTCGTCGTCGTGCTTGCACCGTTCATCCTGGGAGAACGGCTCACGGCGCGCTCGGCGGTGGCCGCGCTCATCGGCTTTATCGGCGTGCTGCTCGTGGTGCGTCCGGGTGGCGGCGAGTCGAACTGGCTCGGGCCGGTGTTGCTGCTGCTCAGCGCGTTGTGCGGCGCACTCTCGATCATCCAGATCAAACGCATTCGCCCGACCGACGATTCGCGCACCACGGTGCTGTTCTTCACGGCAGTGGGAACTGTCGTCAGCGCGAGCACGCTCCCTTTTAGCTGGAAGACGCCGATGCCCGACGCGCTCTTGCTCATGGCGCTCATCGGTGCATTGGCGACCGTCGGGCAGATTCTGATGACCGTCGCCTTCCGGCGCGCCGACGCCGGCACGCTCGCGCCGTTCAACTACACGAGCATCGTGTGGGCGGCATTGTTCGCCTACATCGCGTGGGGCGAGATCATTACGCCGCTGTCGCTCGCGGGCATCGCGTTGATCGTCGGCAGTGCGATCGCCGTTGCGTGGCAGCGCAAGATTCCCGAAGGACCGATTGCGTGAACGGGCCGGGCATTTTTCTGCACGTCACGCCGCGAAAAGCCGCTCATAAGCGATGAGTCCGCCATATACGAGCCCGGCCGCGAGACTCGTGCAGCCGCTATAGGCGACGAGGCCGAGCGCCCATCCTTCATTGCCGACGATGAAGCGCAACGCGAGCACGAGACCGCACCACCCCGCGATGCGAAACCCGCGCGATTGTCCGGCGCGAAGCTCGCGTCCGAACACGGTCATCTGATGGCGGTCCATCGAGACAGCCAGAAAAGCGAACGCGATCACGCAGAAAACGATGCTCAGGAGATGCGTCATGCGCTTTCCTTCTCACGCTCGGGCATCGCGGCACTTGCCTCCGCAAGCTTGCCCGCGGGCATCACGCGCGGACGATGCCGGGTCACGCGCAATGCCAGGGCCGCATGCAGCGCGGCGAATGCCCACATCATCAGATCGAAACCCGCGAAGACCCAATCGCCCTGCTCGATGCTGCGCCACAAAGGCCGATCGGTAGTGAATGCGTTGAGCACGGGCAGGAGCGCGAGCAGCGCCGTCGCGAGCCACAACGATTCGATCCACGCGCGTTTCGCCGGACGCACGAACGCGTAGAGCAAGGTCGCGCCCCACACCGCGAAGAACACGTTGATCTCGGCGTTGTCGCGCGCGGCAATACCGAGCGGCAGCAGACGATTGGCCCACAGAAAGCTCGTCATCGCGATGGAAAGCCCCGCGATGCTCGCGATATTCAAACGCTCGACGAGCCAGAAGCCGAAGTAAGGCCGCGCGGGATCGGCCAGTTTCTGACGGCGCTTGACTGTCCACATCACGAGTCCGGTGCCGATCATCGCCGTGCCCGCAAGACTGACGATGAAGTACAGCCAGCGCAATTGCAGATCGCTGAAGCGTCCGAGATGCAGCGCATACAACACGCCGCGCGTTTCCGCCGCGCCGCCGACACTGTCCTTCACGTCGATGAGCTTGCCCGTCACGCCATCGAAAAGCATGTATTGCGGGCTCATCGATACGCGTGACGCCTCGCCGCGCGAGACGGCCACGCGCGCGGTGGCATCGCCGGGATTCGTGATCGTCACGCGGCCCACGTTGTCGCGGCCCCAGCGCGCCTGCGCTTCGCGCACCATCGCATCGACGGGCGCGAGGCCGGCCTTCTGTCCGGAAGGCTTGCCGGGCTGAATGAACGCGCTCAGTTGCGATGTCATCGCCTCGCGTTCGGCGGGCGTCCTGAACGCGGTCTGCGCGCCCCACGGCATGTACATCGTCATCAACGTGACGAGACCGGTGTAGGTGATCATCGCGTGAAACGGCAAGCCGAACACCGATAGCGCGTTATGCGCATCGAGCCACGAGCGCTGGCCCTTTCCCCACCGGAACGTGAAGAAATCGACGAAGATTTTTTTGTGCGTGATGACGCCGCTCACGATCGCGACGAGCATGAACATCGCGCACAGTCCCGCGAGCCAGCGGCCCCACAGCACCGGCATGTAAAAAAACTGAAAATGGAAGCGATAAAAAAATTCGCCGCCGAGCGTCTCGCGCGCGCTCGTGCGCTGGCCCGTTACGGGATCGAAGCTCGCCGATTCGAATGTGCGCTTGCCTGCCGCCGCGCCCGGTGTGCGCCAGAACGAACCGATGACGCTCGTGCGCTCGTCGGGCAAGTCGAAGCTCCATTGCGAACTGCCCGCGGCGATCGTGCCGAGCGTCGCGGTGACGCGTTGCGCGACGCGCGCGGCATCGGGCATGTCACGTTGATGCGGCTGCTCCGGCCGCATCCATTGCGATGTTTCGTCCTTGAAGTAGCTGACGGTGCCGGTCAGGAACATCGCGTAGAGAATCCAGCCGGCGAGCAGGCCCGCCCACGTGTGCAGGCCGGACATGCTCTGGCGAATGCCGCGGGCTTTCGGTTCGGGATTGCGAGCGCGTTTCACGAGATGCGCCCTGCCGTCCATACGCTCGACGCGGCCAGCAAGAGCGGCACGGCGACGATCACGAGACCCGTCCACGCGCGCCGCGCGCTACGAACCGCGAACACCCAGATCACCGCGCACGCGTAGACGATGAAGCTCGTGAGCATGCCGGTCAGCACGGCTTGCGGCCTGCTCATCGGCAGCGCAAGTGCTGCCACGCTCGCGAGTGCGGCAAGCGCATAGCCGCCGAAAATCGCCGCGACGATTCGAGAGGCGAGCGGGCCGTACCTGACGATCGCGCTCATTGATCGGATGCGCGTCGCCGCGTCTTGTGTTTCCACTGATTGGTCTGCGAATGGTTCGGCCGGAGGAACGTGCGCATCGATCGATGCGGGAGCCGGCGCGCCTGAAGAAATGCCTGACGTAAATGATAATAATTATCAATAACGCGGGGCAAGCTTGTC
Source organism: Caballeronia sp. LZ029 (assembly GCF_031451275.1). Classification (NCBI taxonomy): domain Bacteria; kingdom Pseudomonadati; phylum Pseudomonadota; class Betaproteobacteria; order Burkholderiales; family Burkholderiaceae; genus Caballeronia; species Caballeronia sp. LZ029. The sequence continues at coordinate 1,083,214 of NZ_JARUXO010000003.1, read as the reverse complement.
AAGCGACGCTTAAAACCAGGTGATATCGCGTGAAGCCGACGCGATGCGCCTTTCGGCGCACCGGGATATGGAAGATGAGCGGCGGCGGGACCGGCTTACTCTTCGCCGGTCACCCATTTTTTGGCGGCGTGATAGCCGCGTTTCGATGTGTCCGCGATGGCGTGTCCGGCCGATTTCGCGCCGTCGCCGATCGCGTGCGCGGCATCGCGCGCCGCGTGGCCGGTCTGACGTCCCGCCGATTTCACATCTTCCTTGAACTGATGCGCGCCCGATTCGACGCTCGCATGCGCGAACGGGCAGAGCGCCATCAGCAAGGCCGGAACGATGAGCAAAGTCGTCTTTTTCATATCGACGATTTTCGCACATCGCGATTGTCGCGCGTAAGCGGCGCTCGCCTTCCCTCTCTCCGGCGGTACGGCGCTTGCGTCGCCGATGTATCGAAGTTCCTTCATGCCCGGAGTAGACCATGCATATCGTCTGTCACATGATGTCGTCGATCGACGGCCGCAGCCTCACCGATAACTGGAATCTCGATTTCGCGTCGCCCATCTACGAGGACACCGCCGCGCGCTTCAAGGCCGACGCGTGGGCGTGCGGCCGCGTCACGATGCAGGAAATCTCGCACGGCAAGGATCGCGACTATCCACGCGGACTCGCGAAAAGCCCGATTCCGCGCACCGATCATTTCGCCAAACGCGATGCGAGCCAGTACGCGATTTCCATCGATCCGAAGGGACGCGTCGCGTGGAAGAGCAACACGGCGCTCGACTCGCACATCGTCGAAGTGCTCGCCGAAAGCGTCGAGGACGACTACCTCGCCTATCTGCAATCGATAGGCGTGTCGTATGTGTTCGGCGGCAAGGACGATATCGAACTGAAGCGCGTCGTCGATACGCTCGCGCGCGAACTGAAGATCGGCAGGCTGATCGTCGAGGGCGGCGGGCATGTCTCGGGCGCGTTCGTGAGTGCACAGCTCGCCGACGAAGTCAGCGTGCTCCTGATTCCGCTCGTCGATGGACGCGAAGCGCATACGTCGTCATTCGAAGTCGCGATGGACAAGTGGAAACAGCCCACTTATCTCAAGCTCGAATCGATCGAAAAACTGGAACACGACGTCGTCTGGCTACGCTATACACGCAAGTCCTGACGTCTCGGGATTTACCCGCGCCGCGCTCGGCAAGCCGCTAAAAATGCGGCTTGCATTGTTATAATCCTTTCATCGAACGACCAAAACCTAACACAACTCGCGCGACACGCCGCCACCAAGAGCGCGCCTCGTCGCGCCACCCCGATGGCCAAGAACGAACGCCTGCGCGCCCTTTCCGGTGCGCTCGAAAAACAGAGCGTCATGCGTCTGCGCGATGCGGCCGCATTGCTCGGCGTATCGGAGATGACGGTGCGCCGCGATATCGCCGCACATCCCGGCCAGTTCACTTATCTCGGCGGCTATATCGTCAGCGCAGCCGATGTGCCCAACGCGGGCTACACCATCGAGGAAGAAAAGGATCATTTCGCGCAGGCGAAGGCGATCGCATCGAATCACGCGGCGCGCCTGCTCGTCGATAACGAAACCATCTTCATCGATTGCGGCACGACGCTGACGACGCTCGCGCGGCAGATTCCCACCGAGATGCATCTGACGGTCGTGTGCTATTCGCTCAATGTCGCGGAGATTTTGCGGCGCAAGCCGAATGTGCGCATGATCCTGCTCGGCGGCGTGTACGTGCCGTCGTCGGATTCGTTCGCCAGCGACGAGAGCGTCGAAACGCTGCGGCGCATGGGCATCAACAAGGCGTTCATGTCGGCGGGCGGTGTCGATGAAGCACGCGGCGTCACGTGCTGGAACTTTCATGAGGTCGCCATCAAGCAGGCCGCGATGGCGAGCGCGGTGGAACGGCATCTCGTCGTCGATGCGAGCAAGTTCGGCAAGGTGAAGGCGGTGCGGTTCTCGCAGATTTCGGAGTTCGATTCGGTGATCACGGAGCAAGGCCAGGCGCTTAAAAAACGCGCGTGACTCGTTCCGCTTAAAAACGGAAAGGCTCGTTCAGGACTTGAACGAGCCTTTTTTGTTCCGCTTTTTTTAGAACGTTACTGCCTGCGTCCCAGCGCGAACAACGTCCCCGCGACCAGAATGAACGCGCCGATGATCACCTTCTGCCAGGTGCTCGGCACGCCGACGAGAATCAGCACGCTATTGATGAGCGTCACCAGCACGACCCCCAACAGCGTGCCCACTACCGTTCCCGTGCCGCCCGTGATGCGCGCGCCGCCGAGAATCACGGCGGCGATCACGTCGAGTTCGGTGCCGACGAGATCGAACGGATTCGCAAGCCGGTTGGTCGATACATGCAGAATGCCCGCGACGCCCGCCAGCAAACCGGTATAGCCGAACACGAACAAATGAATCGCGCGCAGGTTGTAGCCGAGCCGTTCGGCGATGTTGAGCGAGCCGCCCATCGCATAGACGCCGCGGCCCATCATCGTGCGATTGAGCAGCCACCATGTCACGACCGCCGCGATCACGAGCGCGAGCACGGAGACGGGCAGCACCGCGCGCAAGCCATCCGGCGTGTGATAGAAGAACAGCGGCAGGCGCCCGAACGTATCCATGCTATGCGGAATGTTCATGAAGAACTGCGTGCCGACGAAAGTCAGCAACAAGCCGCGATACAGGTATTGCGTGCCGATGGTGACGATCAGCGAAGGCGCCTTCAGCCGATGCACGAGCATCCCGTTGATCACGCCGAGCACCACGCCGCCGATCGCGCCCGCAAGCAGGATCAGCACGAACGGGCACTCGGGCCACCAGGCGAACACGGCTTTGGTGATCGAGTACATCGTCAGCGCGGCAATCGCCGTGAACGACACGTCGATGCCGCCCGACGCCAGCACGACGAGCGTGCCGAGCGCAAAGAGCGAGACCGTCGTCGCGGAATGCAGCAGGTCGAACAGCGTGGCGAACTGGAAAAAGCGCGGGTTGATGCTGCCCACGACCAGACACGTCACCAGGATCAGCCCGAGCGTGAACCACTCGGGATTGCGCATCAGTCGCGCGTACAGGTTGCCCTTGCGCACACGCGGCGCGATTTCGGCCGCGTGTTGCGGCATCGTCTCGCTTCCCGTGCGGCGGATGGATTCGCTCATGCTCATGCTGCCTCTGAAAGTAGCGCGTGATAAAGATCGGCCTCGTTCAACCGGTCCGCGCGATATTCGTTCGCGACGCGGCCCTTCTTCATCATCAGAATGCGGTCGCAGTTCTGCAGCAACTCGGGCAAGTCGTCGCTGATCAGGATGATCCCGATGCCTTCCTTCGAAAGCCGCTGCATGATGCGATAAATGATGTCCTTCGATCCCACATCGACGCCGACCGTCGGTCCGTGCAGAATCAGCACGCGCGGATCGATGGCGAGCCAGCGGCCGATCAGCACGCGCTGCTGGTTGCCGCCCGAAAGCGATTGCACGGGCTTGTCGACATCGGGTGTCGCGATCTGCAAGTCCTTCACGGTGCGCTCGGCAAGCTCCTGCGCGCGTTTGCGGTCGATCTGGCCGAAGCGGTCGCGCAGGCTCGCGATCATCGCGGTCACGACATTGTCGCGAATCGGCTTGTCGAGAAAAAGCCCTTCGTTCAGGCGGTCTTCCGGCACGTAACCGATGCGCTGCGCTTTCGCATCCGCCGGCGAATGCAGGCGCACGCGCATGCCGTCGAGCGTCACGGCGCCCATGTCGGCGGGCGCGACACCCGCAAGCGCACGCGCGAGTTCGTTGCGGCCCGAATCGAGCAGACCGGTCACGCCGAGAATTTCGCCCTTGTGCAGCTTGAACGACACATCGGCGAACTGGCCCTTGCGGCCGAGACCTTGCACATCGAGCACGACTTGCGATGCGCCTTCTTCCCCTTTCGCGCGATACCGCTCCGTCGACAGATGCTTGCCCGTCATGAGCTCGCTGATCTGCGCCTTCGTGTAGTTTTCGATCGGTCCCTGCGCCATCTTCTGGCCGTCGCGCAGCACGATCACTTCGCCGCCGATCGCATAGCATTCGTCGAGCTTGTGGCTCACGAACAGCACGGCGACGCCGTCCGCGCGCAAACGGGCGAGCACGGCGATGAGGTTATCGACTTCCTTCTGCGTGAGCGATGTCGTCGGCTCGTCCATGATGACGAACTTCGCCTCGCTCGCAATGGCCCGCGCGATCGCGACGAGCTGACGCGTCGCGAGCGGCAACTGCTCGATGAGCGTCTTCTGAAAGTCTGCGTCGCCCGGCAGGCCGACTGCTTCGAGCGCGCGCGCGGCGGTTTCGCCAAGCGCACGGCGATCGAAGGTGCGGGCGAGCTTGCCCGCATGCTCCGCGAGCTCGGAGGTCAGCGCGACATTCTCCGCGACGCTCATGTTCGGCAGCAGCGACAAGTCCTGATAGACCGTTTCGATGCCCGCCGAGAGCGATTCGAGCGGCGAGAGCTTCTTGTGACGCACGCCTTCGATCACGAGCTCGCCTTCATCGGGTGGCTGCGCGCCCGAAATGATCTTGATGAGCGTGCTCTTGCCGCAGCCGTTCTCGCCGAGCAAGTGATAAATCTGGCCGCGCTCGAACGCGAGGCTCACGCCGCGCAGCGCATAGACGCCGGTGAAGCGCTTGTGAATATCGACGACTTCGAGGAGCGGTGTCGTTGTGGTCATGTCTGTCCAGGGCAAGCGGCGCGCTCTCTTAAAAGCGCGCCGCGCGCGTCACATCAGAAGTTGTATTGCTTGTAGTTCGTCTTGTCGACGTCGACCCAGCCGGTGCCGCGCACGATCACGCCCTTGCCCGGGCCTTTCGTCACGCTGACCTTGTTGTAGCCGGTGATGCCGAGGTCCGCACCGTTCTGCACTTCCTTGCCGTCCACGAGCATCTGCGCGACCTTGTTCATCGCGAGACCGGCGAGCTTCGGATCCCAGAACGCGATGCCGTTGATTGCGCCGCTCTCCAGGAACTTGCCCGCTTCCGTCGGCAGGCCCGTGCCGTACACGCAGATCTTGCCGACCTTGCCTGCTTCCTCGACCGCGCGGCCGATGCCGATCACATCCAGCGACGACGAACCCTGAAAGCCCGTCAGATCCGGATGCTTGCGCAGCACTTCCTTCGCGACCTGATACGCGCGTTCGCCGTCGTTATTGGTTTCGAGTTTCGGCTCGACGAGATCCATCTTCGGATACTTGGCCTTCGCGTTGCCGATGCCGCCGTCGGCCCATTGAACCTGCGAGCGCGAACCGAGCGAGCCGACCAGCACCGCCCATTTGCCCTGCTGCCCCATGCACTTCGAGAGGCGCTCGTTCAGGCCCGCGCCGTATGCGGTGTTGTCGAAGGCTTCGATATCGACCATCGTGTTCTTGGCGTTGTCCGCTTCATGCGTGACGACCTTGATGCCGCGATCCATCGCCTTCTTGAGCGCGGGTTCGAGCGTCGGCGGATCGTACGGCACCACGGCAATCGCCGTGACCTTCTTCGCGATCAGGTCTTCGATGATCTTCAGTTGCTGCGCGGCGTCGGCGCGGCCCGGTCCCGTCTGATATGCGTTGATGTTCGGGTTCTCCTTGCCGAACTCCTTCACGCCCTCGTCCATGCGATTGAACCAGTTGATGCCGGTCACCTTCACGACCGTCACGATGGTTTCGTTCGTCGCGGCTTGCGCTGCCGCGATCGCGCCCGCTGCGAGTGCGATCGCCGTGAGCGCGGTGCCGAATCTGTTGAGCTTCATTGCTTGTCTCCTTTATTTCGATTGGTCTCTTAGATGAATCACACGCAACACTAACGTCCCGTCGATGCGGACGGCGGCGGAACATTGCTTTTGGGCGCGGCCCCGCCGATACCGAAGATCGCGCGCACGCGATCGCCGCCCGCGAATGCGAGCGATGCGAGCAGCAGAAAGCCCCACGCGCAATCGCCGAAGAACTGCGATACGCCGAGCAGGTTGAACAGGCTCGACAGAAACTGCAGCACGGTCGCGGCGAGAAACACGCAGACGATGCGTCCATAACCGCCCGCCGGATTCACGCCGCCCATCACCGCGATCAGGATCGCGATCAGCAGATACGAATTGCCGTAGTCCCACTTCGCGCTCGACGTATGCGTCGCGCTGATGAGACCCGCGAGCGACGCAAGCACGCCGCACATCCCATACGTGAGAATCAGCATGCGCGCGCGCGGAATCCCCGCATAGAAGGCGGCTTTCGGATTCGTGCCCATCAGATAGAGACGCAGGCCGAACGGCGTGCGCTTGAGCACCCAGCCGAGCAGCAGCACGGCGGCAATGAAGATCCACAATGAAATCGGCACTTGCAGGAAGGTGCCGTTGCCGATGTTCGACAGCGGATCGACATATTCCACGCGCACCGATGCGCCGTTGCTCAGCACGACCGCGATGCCGGTGAAGAGCAGTTGCGTGCCGAGCGTGCAGAGGATTGGCGTGAGCTTGAGCTTCGCGATCACGACGCCGTTCAGCAGCCCGCCGATCGCGCCCATCGCCACGACGATGCAGATGAACACCGCCGTATAGAGCGCGGGCGAATCGTCGGCGGAAACCATGTGCGGCAAGAGCATCGCCGCGACCATGCCGGAGAGATTCGCAAGCCCCACGCCGGACAGATCGATGCCGCCGTTGCCCGACACCATCGACAGCATGATGCCGAGCGCGAGCAGGCCCAGCTCGGGCAACTGGCCGCCCATCGACTGGAGATTGTCGATATCGAGGAACTGGCCGTGCGACATCCACGTCGCGACGATCACGACGAGCACGTTCACGGCGATGAGGAAGTTGAACTGGCGATCAGCGAGCCACTTCGACGCTTTCATTGCGTGACGCTCCCTTGTTCGAGCAACGCGTTGATCTCGTCGAGACGCGGCATCGATGGCGCGGTGCCCGGACGTGTCACGGAGATGCTCGCGAGCGCGCAGCCGAAGCGCACCGCATCGGCCGGGCTTTCGCCTCGTGCGAGCGCGGCCGCGAAGCCGCCGGTGAAGCCATCGCCCGCGCCGGCGGTTTCGACGACGCGGCCGCAATCGAACGCAGGCACGAGCGTCGATTCGTTCGACGTATGCAGCAACGCGCCTGCTTCGCCCAACGTGACGATCACCGCGCGTGCGCCCTTCTTCAGCAACACGTCGGCGGCGCGGCGCGCGTCATCGACATTGGCGATAGGCACGCCCGTCAGCGCAGTCGCTTCCGTTTCGTTCGGCGTGATGTAGTCGCACAGCGGATAGATATCGTCGGTAAGCGGTATGGCGGGCGCCGGATTGAACACGGTCGTGACGCCATGTTTGCGCGCGAGTTCCAGACCGCGGCGCGCGGCCGGAATCGGCTGTTCGAGTTGCGTGACGAAGACGCCCGCGCGCGCGATATCGTCCTCGATCGCATCGACGTCTTCGGGAGCGAGCGCGCCCGCTGCACCCGCCGCGACGATGATCGCGTTGCCGCCCGTGTTCTCATCGACATAGATATGCGCGGCGCCCGTCGCAACGTCGTTCATCACGGTTGCGCGCGATGTGATGCCTTCGGCAGCCCAGGTCGCCTGCGCGATCTCGCCGAACGCATCCGCTCCGATGCGCGTGCAGAAGATCACGTCCGCGCCCGCGCGTACGGCGGCCACCGCCTGATTCGAGCCCTTGCCGCCCGGCCCCATCTTGAACGCGGAACCCGCGACCGTTTCGCCGAGCAGCGGCATGCGCGCTGCGCGAAACGCGAGGTCCGTCACATAGATGCCGAGAATGACGACGCTTTTCATCGCGCGCCTCCTTCCGGTGCATCAGGTGCGAGCTGCACGCCTTTCTTGAAGATGAAGCAGCCGTAGCCGCGCGCTTCGCCCGTCGCGATCACGCAATAGGCCTTCTTCGCGCGCTCGTAGAATGCGAAACGTTCGATCGGCGCAAACGGCGTCTCGCGGCCTTCCGCATCGTCCACTTCGCGTTGCGCTTCGCGCTGCACGGCGGGCAAGGTCGATGCATCGCCGACTATCTCCATGCGGCCCGCGGGATCGTCGACGAACGTATCGAGCGGCAGCACCGACAGCACCGCGCGCACGGCACGCGGCGCGTTCGCGCCGTCCACGCGCAGCAGCTTGCCCAGCACCGTTTGCCGCGCGACGGAATCGGCGGGGAAATGGGCGTCGCAGATCACCACTTCGTCGCCGTGACCCATCGCGGCGAGCGCGTACAGGATATCGGCGTTCAAGAGCGGATCGATGTTCTTCAGCACAGCGTCTCCTCCATGCATGGGCGTGTCTCGTGTCGAGATCTGCGCCCGTTCAATGCTTCAGTCAGTCTCCGTACGGCACCCAGATGTTCTTGACCTGCACGGCCTGGCGAAGGAACGGCAGTCCTTCGCTCGCGGCATCGTGCCAGTCGAACACGCGGCCCTGATCGACGAACGTGCGCTTCAGGTTGCCGGTCGATTCACGCTCGGCCATCGCCGAAAGCGACGCGCCGTGGAAGCACCAGAGTGCATCGACGTCATCGTGTTGCGCGAGCGTCTGCGCCAGAGAACGCGCATCGCCGGTGACGATGTTCAGCGCGCCGCCCGGCACATCCGATGTCTCGACGACCTGATAGAAGTCCGTCGCCATCAACGGGCACGTCTCGCTCGGCACCACGACCACGCGATTGCCCAGCGCAAGCGCGGGCGCGACGAGCGACACGAAGCCGAGCAACGGCGCTTCGTCCGGACACACGATGCCGATCACGCCGAGCGGCTCGTGCATCGCGAGCGCGACGCCTTGCAGCGGCGGCGCATGCACCGCGCCATCGTACTTGTCGGCCCACGCGGCATAGGTGAAGAAGCGCGCGATGGACGCATCCACTTCGCGCTTCGCATCGCGCTCGTTCGAACCCGCGCGCGCGACCAGCTGCTTCGCGAACTCATCGGCGCGCGCGCTCAGATTTTCCGCGAGGTAGTACAGCACTTGCGCGCGATTGTGCGCGCTCGCCGACGACCACTTGCTCATGCCGCGCGCGGCAGTCACTGCATTGCGAATGTCCTTGCGGCTGCCCTCGCCCACTTCACCGACGATCTCGCCGGTGGGCGAATGCACGAGCCGCGAGTAACCGCTGTCGGGCCGCGCCTGCTTGCCGCCGATGAAGAGTTTCGCGGTGCGATCGAGCGCGCTGACCTTGCCGGCATCGACGAGCGAATCCGGTTGCGCCTGCAACGACTTCGATTCGCCGCGAACCGGGAGTCTGGTCCACGCGCGCGGCTTCAGATATTCGTAAATGCCCTCGCGTCCGCCTTCGCGCCCGAAACCCGATTCGCGATAACCGCCGAAGCCGACGGCCGCATCGAAGAGATTGGTCGCGTTGATCCACACGACGCCGCATTGCAGGCGCGGCGCGACGTCGAGCGCGCGGCTGATGTTCTCGCTCCACACGCTCGCGGCAAGGCCGTAGCGCGTGTTGTTCGCGAGCGCGACGGCTTCTTCCGGCGTGCGGAAGCTCATCGTCACGAGCACCGGCCCGAAGATTTCTTCCTGCGCGAGCGTCGATGCGGGCGCGACATTGGTGACGAGCGTCGGCGGAAAGAACGCGCCGTGCTCGGGCAACGTCGCACGGGGCGATTGATAGATTTCGCAGCCTTCGCTTTCGCCCTTGTCGACGAGCGCGCGGATGCGTTCGAGCTGCACGTCATCGACGACGGCGCTCATGTCGATGCCCTTGTCGAGCGAGACCCCGACGCGCAGCGTGTCCATGCGGCGCTTGAGCTTCTCGACGAAGCGCGTTTCGATGCCTTCCTGCACGAGAAGACGCGAGCCCGCGCAACACACTTGTCCCTGATTGAACCAGATCGCATCGACGACGCCTTCGACGGCGCTGTCGAGATCGGCATCGTCGAACACGATGAAGGGCGACTTGCCGCCGAGTTCGAGCGTCAGCGATTTGCCGGAGCCGGCAGTCGTCGCGCGAATCTGGCGGCCCACTTCGGTCGAGCCCGTGAACGCGATCTTCGCGACGCGCTTATGCTCGACGAGCGCCGCGCCCGTGCTTCCGTCGCCGGTGACGACGTTGAGCACGCCCTTGGGCAAGCCCGCGCGATGCGCCAGTTCGGCGAACAGCAGCGCGGTCAGCGGCGTGAATTCGGCGGGCTTCAGCACGACCGTATTGCCGAGCGCGAGCGCGGGCGCGATCTTCCACGCAAGCATCAGCAGCGGAAAATTCCACGGCACGATTTGCCCGATCACGCCGAGCGGCGCCCAGTCGGCGAACTCCTTGTCCTGCAACTGCGCCCATCCCGCGTGATGCAGAAAGTGCCTTGCCACAAGGGGTATATCGATATCGCGCGACTCGCGAATCGGCTTGCCGTTGTCGAGCGATTCGAGCACGGCGAAGAGACGGCTATGCCGCTGCACCATGCGCGAAAGCGCATAGAGATGCCGCGCGCGCCCCGCTCCGCCGATCGCCTGCCAGCCTTCGAGGGCTGCATGCGCGGCTTCCACGGCGGCGTCGACATCGGCTTGCGTGCCTTGCGCGATCGATGCGAGCACGCGGCCCGTGGCCGGTTCGCGCGAATCGAAGCGGTCGGCGTCGTCGCTGTCGCGCCATGCGCCATTGATGAAGTGACCGAAGCGCCCGTCATGCTGATCGAGCCATGCGCGCGCGGCGCGATCGTCTTCCGGTGCGGGTCCGTATTCCATCGAGGAGAAGTATTCGGCAACGCTCATGAGGCTGTGTATTGAAGGTGAATCAGGCGACGGGATGACGGTTGAACGCCGAGTAGCGTCCGCTCACATGATGTTCGAGCTGGCGTTCGATATCCGCGAGCAGGCTCGATGCGCCGACACGGAACAGGTCCGCTTCGAGCCATTCGCGGCCAAGCTCTTCCTTCATGAGGATCTGATATTCGAGCACCGATTTCGCGGTCGACACGCCGCCGGCAGGCTTGAAGCCGATCGCGACGCCGGTGCGCGCGAGATATTCGCGAATCATGCGCACCATCACGAGCGATACATCGAGCGTCGCGTTGACGCTCTCCTTGCCCGTCGATGTCTTGATGAAGTCGGCGCCGGCCATCATGCAGACCATCGACGCCTTCGCGACGTTCGACAGCGTGCGGATATCGCCGGTCGCGAGAATCGCCTTCACGTGCGCATCGCCGCATGCAGCGCGGAAATCGCGCATCTCGTCGTAGAGCGCCTGCCAGTTGCCCGTGAGCACGTGTTCGCGCGTGACGACGATATCGATCTCCGACGCGCCGTCTCGCACCGATGCCTCGATCTCGCGCAGCTTGAGATCGTGCGGATTGAGTCCGGCGGGAAAGCCCGTCGATACGGCCGCGACCGGAATGCCGCTGCCTTCGAGCGCGTTCACGGCGGTTTTCACGTAACGGTGATAGACGCACACCGCGCCTGTTTTTATCGATGCGGGCGCCATGCCGAGCGCGTCGAGCAGATCGTCGCGCAACGGACGGCGCGCTTTCGCGCACAGACGTTCGACGCGACCGTGCGTGTCGTCGCCGCTGAGCGTCGTGAGGTCGATGCAGGTGATCGCCTTGAGCAGCCACGCGGCCTGCGCATCTTTCTTGACGGCGCGGCGCGTGCCGAGCGTCGATGCGCGGCGCGTCACCGCCGATTGATTGACGCGCAGCCCGTCGAGCCACGAAAGATCGAACGGCACGCCCGGATTGCGGGCGCTGGCGTGAACTTGCGCCTTTGCGGGCCAGGCGACGATGGACTTCGATGCAGTTTCCAGCATGAGATCGGTATGCCGGCGTCTTGTGCGACGCACAACAGTTTTTGATAGATTGATCTCAGTTTATAACATCGATGTGAGGATCGTAACATAGGGAAAGTTCGTAGACGGCCGATGGCCGCTATGTGGCTGCCGGGACCGCAGATTGCGCTATATCGTGACCCCCCACTTTTCGAAACAGAGGACACGATGCCCCGCCCGACCCCCACACAGGCTGAGACTGCCGCCGCTTCCCGCGCCACGCCGAGCCAGGATGCCATTCAGGTGCTGATGGACGATCATCGTGCCGTTAAAAAGCTGTTCGATGCGTTCGAGAAAACAAAGGACGACGATCTCGATGCGAAGACCACGCTCGTGCGCCGCGCGTGTGAAGAGCTGACGGTCCACGCGATGATCGAGGAAGAGTTGCTGTATCCGGCGGCGCAGGAAGCGCTGGACGAAGACGACCGGCCCGATGTCGAGGAAGCTTATGTCGAGCACTTTCTCGTTAAGGTGCTGATTGAAAAATTCACTACGCTCAGAGCGGGCCAACCCGGCTTCGACGCGACCTTCAAGGTCATGAGCGAGATGGTGCAGCATCACATCGAAGAGGAAGAATCGGATCTGTTTCCGAAGCTGCGCAAGTCCAGCGCCGATCTCGACGCGCTCGGCAAAAAGCTGATGCAGCGCAAGGAACAACTGGAGGCGAAGATACCGAAAGATGCCGGCGACAACACGATGCGCCTGCATTGATCACCGTCGACGTCTACCGGAGGCGAAGCATGAAAAACCCTTGGGTGAAGAAGAATCCGTTCCTCAGCATGTGGCTGTCCGGCGCGAATGCCGTCATCGGTTCGACGCGAGGCCGCGCCACCGCACAAGCAAAACGGCAAGCGTCGGCCTTCTGGACGGCGGCGCTCACGCCGCCCAAGCCGAAGAAGCGTCGTACGCGGCGCTGAGCGCTCGGCAACTGGCAGTCATCCACGCAGCGCGTCGAGCACATCGGAGAACGCCCGATGTGTCGACGCGCTCAATCCCGCGCCGACTGCCGTCTGCACCGTGCGGCGCACGCCGAGTATCGCGATGCCGACGAGCGCGAGCGCAATCAGCTCGGCATTGGGCGTGCGCAGGAACCACGGCGCGGGTCGCGTTGCCGGCAACGTGCGCGGCACACGCGTAACGCGCGTGACACGCACAGGTTCATCTGCGATATGCGCGGCAATCAATTCCGCGCGCGATTCCGCCATGCGCGCGAGTACGGTTCCCTGAGCTTCGGCATGCTTCATTGCGCTGCCTCCCTGATGGCATCCACGTCGCGTCGCAATTCCTCGCGCAGCAACTGAAAAGGTTGCGCGGGCTTGCGCGACATCATGACGATGACGGCGATCACCGCGACGGCGAGCCACGCGCCCGCCACGCACCACGCCGTCAGCACGAGATACGGCGTGGCGACCGCGGTCACGATCACCGCGATCGACACGAAAGAAAGCGTGAACAGTGCGCCGATCGTGAGCGCGACGAGCGCGACCACTTCATGCAGCACGCGCTTCTTGGTCTCAGCGAGTTCGATGGGAATCAACTCGCCATAATCGACGAGGCGTCTCGTGCAGAAATGGCCGATCCTGCGCCAGTCGGCGATCTTTCTCTGGATTGTCATCGTTGCTTCTCCAGCGAGGTTTCAGTCAAGACGGAGTGCCTTGCCAGAATGGAGAGCAGTGCGCATGCCAGCGATGGACGCGATCGATAAAAATCAGCCGTTATTTCACGCAGACACGAAAAGAGGCGACAGCACCGCTGCCGATCCGATGACGGATGCCGGCCTCGGCGCAGGTAAGAAGAGTTGAAAAGCGAGCTGAAACGCGAGGGATGGATTGACGCGGCGAAGGCAAACCGTCTCCGGATCGCCTTCCGCGATTTTTACTTCTTACTTGAGATCGTCGGGCACCTTGCCGCCGTTTTCCGCAAGCTTCTGCATGACCTGCTTGTGAAGCCAGATGTTCATCGAGGCCGAGTCTTCCGTATTGCCGGTGTAGTGCAACTCCGACGCCAGTTCCTTGCGCGCGGACAGGCTGCTGTCGAGGCCGAGCAGCTTCATCAGATCGACGATCGAGGTACGCCAGTTGAGTTGCGCGCCTTGACTCGCCTGCATTTGCGTCAGCACTGCTTCGACATCGACTTCCTGCATCGGTGCTGCGGCAGGCTGATCAGGCGTGGCAGCCGTCGTGGTGGCCGGTGCGGCGGCAGGTGCTGCGCCCGGGCTCGCGCTGGCAGGCGCACTGTCGTGGTGAAAGATTTTGTTCAGGATATTTGAAAAGATACTCATGACATCTCCTTTGAAAGTGAACCCACGGACGTGCAAGTGTCGTGCCGCTACGCTTCCGATGCAACTGTCATTTGATTCAATTTGACGGTTGTGGAGTAACGCGTGAACGATGAGTGTCGTGTCATAAAAGCACGGTAGCGCGAAATCCCGACGATCTCAGCAAACACCGTAACACGGCGAGGAGTCGTCATGGGTATATCGGTCTGCTTCACTTAAAAACGCGCCGTCGTCGAGTGCACCTTTTTATGCTTTAACGTGCAATGGAGAGATGCGTAATTACTTCTGCACGCCCGGTTGGAGCACCGGCACATCGCGCCCGGACCGAGGCGCCATGCGCGCAAAAAACACGACACCGGCGGCCACGACCGACATCACCGCGAGACCCGTCAAACCGCCCTGAATCGAACCCGTCTTCTGTTCGAGGAAGCCGAACGTCGCAGGCGCGACGAAGCCGCCGAGATTGCCGATCGAATTGATCAGTGCGAGCACGGGCGCCGCGATGCGCGCATCGAGATAGCCTTGCGGAATCGGCCAGAACAATGACGATGCGGCCTTGAAGCCGATCGCTGCAAAGCAGATCGCGACAAACGAGAAGACCGGGCTGCCGAGACCAGCGGCATACATGCCGGCCGCGGCGATCAGCAACACGCACGCAACCCACGCCTGCTGAAACTTGAAGCGCGCCGCGAGTGCCGCGAAAAGATACATCGCGACGATGGAAATGAGCCACGGAATCGAGTTGAAAAGACCGACCTGGAAATCGTTGAGATGCCCCATCTTGCGGATGATGCTCGGCAGCCAGAACGTCGCGCCATAGATCGTCAGCGAGACCGAGAAATAGATCAGGCAGAAGATCAGAATCTGCGGATCGCGCAAGAGACTCCACGACGTCGGCTTCTTCGCGTGCACGGCATCGCGACGGCGCTGCTCGTCCTCGATTTCAGCGACGACCGCATCCTGTTCGGCGCGTGTGAGCCACTTCGCGTCGCGCGGCTTCGAATCGAGCCAGAACCACACGAAGCCCGCGAGCACGACCGACGCCATGCCCTCGATGATGAACATCCACTGCCAGCCATGCAGTCCCACGCCTTCGATCAGCATAAGCCCGCCCGAGATCGGTCCGGAGAACACCGATGCCAGCGCCGAGCCGCTCAGGAAGATGGCCATCGCCTTGCCGCGTTCATCGCGCGGCAGCCATTGCGTGAAATAGAACACGACACCCGGGAAGAAGCCCGCTTCGGCCGCGCCGAGCACGAGCCGCATCGCGTAGAACGAGGTCTCGCCCTTCACGAAGGCCATGCCCACGGCCGCGAGCCCCCACGTGATCATGATGCGCGTGAGCCACGCCTTCGCGCCGAAGCGCTGCATCAGCATGTTCGACGGCACTTCGAACACCGCGTAGCTCACGAAGAACAGGCCCGCGCCGAGCCCGTAAGCCGCCGCGCCGATGCCGAGATCCGCGCTCAGATGCTGGCGCACGAAACCGATGTTCACGCGGTCGATGTAATTGACGATGAACATCACGACGAAAAGCGGCAGCACATGCCACTTGATCTTGCGAACGGCGCTCGACAGCGCGCTGGAACTGCTCATGAGGGTGTCTCCTGGAATGCGCGTGTATTTGTTCTATCACTCAGAAGCGCGGGTTCTTGCCGGTGAACTCGGGCTGATACTTGCGCATCTGCGTGAGGTCGTCGCGATTGCGCACGCCGCACGTCAGGTATTGCTCATGCAATGCGGCGAGTTGCTCGCGATCGAGTTCGACACCGAGACCGGGCGTCGTCGGCACGCGCACCGCGCCGTTATCGAACTTGACGCGGCCGCCCTTGATCACTTCTTCTTCCTGCCACGGGTAATGCGTGTCGCACGCATACGTGAGGTTGGGCACGCTTGCCGCGACATGCGTCATCGCCATCAGGCTGATGCCGAGGTGCGAGTTCGAATGCATCGACATGCCGAAGCCCCACAGACGCGCCATGCGCGCGAGCGTCTGCGTGGCGCGCAGGCCGCCCCAGTAATGGTGATCGGAGAGCAGCACCTTGATCGAGCCCATGTTGCAGCCGCGACGGAAGTCGTCCATGGTCGTGATGACCATGTTGGTCGCGAGCGGCAGCTTCGTGTGCTTCTGCAGTTCGGCCATGCCTTCGAGTCCGGGGCACGGGTCTTCGTAGTATTCGAGGATTTCGTCGAGTTCGGGCGCGGCCTCGATGCTCGTCTTGAGCGTCCAGTTCGCGTTCGGATCGAGGCGCAGCGGCATGCCGGGAAACGCCTTCGCGAGCGCCTTCATGCAGGCGATTTCATGCGCGGGCTCGAACACGCCGCCCTTCAGCTTGATGCTCTGAAAACCGTACAGGTCGATCATGCGCTGCGCCTGCGCGACGATCTGCTCGGGGCTGATGCCCTCGCCCCACGCATCGGGTGCGTAGGGCTTGTCGATATGTTCCGCGTACTTGAAAAACAGATACGCGCTGTACGGCACGGCGTCGCGGACCTTGCCGCCCAGCAGATCGACGACCGGCGCGCCGACGATCTGCCCTTGCAGATCGAGCATCGCCACTTCGAACGTGCTGATGACCTTCGGCGCATTTTTCGCGGCATGCGAGCCGGGCGCGAGTTCGAATTCGACGGCGCCGGGCGTCGCCTTGATCGTCGCGCGCACGCGTTCTTCCATCTGATTCAGGTCGAACGGCGACAGGCCGATCACGAGGTCTTTCGCCTGATCGAGCACGCGCAGCATCGGCTCGTCGCCATAGGTTTCGGAGATGCCGACACGCCCGTCGCTCGTCTCCAGTTCGACGATGGCGCGCAACGCCCACGGCTCGTGGATGCCCGCGGCGTTGAGCAACGGGCCGTCGCGGAAGGCGATGGGCGTGATTCGAACCTGGGTGATGGCGATATCGCGGGTCATGTCGGACGTCCGGAAGTAGCGAGAGTAGCCGAATGGTAAAGCACTAATGTATTAGTGTGTCAGTCGGGTATACGCGAATCGTTCTTTTCGAGCTTTCCATGCCGCACAAGGCTAAGCGCGGCTATAGTACTAATGTTTCAGTCGCTTATTGCTTTCTGTCTGACATGAAAAACGCCGCTTCCGCTTCGGTCCATCGCCTGGATCGCTCCCGCCATGCCGCGCCGCAGGTTTTCGAACGGCTGCGCGAAATGATCCTGTCGCTCGAACTCGAGCCCGGCACGGTGCTGTCGCGGCTCGAACTGGCGACGCGCTACGGTCTCAGCCAGACGCCCGTGCGCGACGCGCTGATGAAGCTCGGCGAGGAAGGACTCGTCGACATCTTTCCGCAGCACGCGACGGTCGTGAGCCAGATCAGCGTGGCGTCGGCGATGCAGGCGCATTTTCTGCGCCGTTCGATCGAACTTGAGGTCGTGCGCACGCTGGCGCGGGAGCATAAGGCGTCGCTGGTCGCACGGCTTCGCGCGACGATCGCGGAGCAGACGGAGTGGCTGGATCCGAAGGACGTCGAGCAGTTTTCATTGCTCGATCAGGCTTTTCATCGGCAGATGTATGAGGCCGCGGGCGTGCCGCAGCTCTGGGATCTGGTGCGCAGATTGAGCGGCCATATCGACCGGCTGCGCCGTTTGCATTTGCCGGTCGAGGGCAAGACGATGGCCGTGGTGCGGGACCACACCGAGATCGTCGATGCTATCGAAAAGGGGGATCCCGATGCGGCCGATGCCGCGTTGCGCAAGCATCTGTCGGGTACGCTTAGTCAGGTGGACGAGATTCGCACGCGTCATCCGACTTTTGTGACTGATCATTGAAGGTGGGGTTTTTGGGTTGGCGTTGTTCAGGTTTTCGCCGGATCCCGTTTTCTTTTTGGTCTATTAGCGTTGCCCCTGTGCGGGGCGGCAGTCACTTTCTTTGCTGCTGTGTATGGACCGGAGACATGGGTAACACCTGTTCCAGGACATGGGTAACACTTCGGACGAATGGTTCGTCCGGAGTAGATCATGACCTGGGATAGCAAAGACATCATGGAACT
>NZ_JARUXO010000003.1:504909-1065111 GCF_031451275.1 Caballeronia sp. LZ029 | reverse complement strand
CACTTCACACCGGCCGCGGCACAGGCGATTGGCTGAATGGCCCGGCAGTAGCGAGTGCCCCCACAAGCAGACAAGGGCTTGGACCGCGCACGGTCTGACTCATCGCACCACACAACAAACTGGTTCAGCACCAAATAGCTCCGGCCTGCTACGCGGCCGATGGGTCAATCGGGTTTGCAAGCGCTTCTTCTTCGACGGTTTCCCTTGCATACCCAACGGCAGCGCGAAGCGCTGTGCCGAAGCTATTTGGTGCTGAACCAGCGCCCTAAAACCACTAGCTCGTCAGACCGTGCGCGAGCCAAGCCCGATTGGGCCTGTGAGGGTGACACTTAGGCGAGTGCCATCGACGGCTGGCAAGCATGGCCAACGTGCGTGTGACCGCGGGCTTAAACGAGCTGCTTTCTTTGGTTACTTTCTTTGCAGCAGCAAAGAAAGTGACCCCCGCCCCGGGGAGGGGCAGTGCCAATAGACCACCACGCTAACGGGATCCGGCGAGAAGCATCCAACGAATCAAACGCTCTAGCCACCCCCCCTATACCCCATGCGCACCCAACCGAGCGACATACCAACGCGAAAACTGCTCCACATAACTCTCGGTAAACGGCGAGAACACAGCCGGCCGAAAAGCCGGATCCTGCGTACCCTCATGCGTGATCTCGACAAGATGCTTATCCTGCGCATTCGTCGCGACCCACACTTCCGTCAGATCCTGAATCTGATAGTCGACACCTTCCACAGCATCCGCGTGCACAAGCCACTTCGATCGCACGAGCGTTTTATCCGGCGCAAGCGGAATAATGTACGAAACCACCGCATGATCGCTCATCACATGCGTCCATGAGTTGTGCGTCCAGAGATGCGTGTCGCCCAGATCGCGCCGCTGCAGATCGCCGAGCAGCTTTTCGCTTGCGACCTTCGTGCTGATGGTCTGCGACTCGCCGTGCCCCGCGATGACGAGTTGCTGCGTTCTGAACTGCGTGACGGCATCCTCATCCAGCCATTCGACGGTCGCACTCGTGAAGCCATCGCTTTCCCAACTCGCCTGACAAGCCGCGTTGCGTTCCTTGTAAGCCTCGATTTCGCGCAGCGCTTCCTCGGGAAGATTCTCGGGACAGAAGCCGAAATCCTCGGGCAAAAACGAAGCAGTCAGTTCCGGATGAGTCGCGGCGCAGTGATAGCACTCGCGATTGTTCTCGATCACGAGCTTCCAGTTGCCGTTCTCGATGATTTCCGATTCGAACGCGATCTTCGTGTTCCGCATATCGTAAGGCGCGAATCGCGGCGCCATCGTGTCTTCGAGCTTCGCGATATCCGCCGGCGGTTCGTCGGCGAGGCACACGAAGATATGCGTGCCGACGATGCGCGTATGCACCGGCAGCAAACTGCGGCACTTCGGATCGAAATCGCGGCCCATGTGCGCGGCGTGGCGCAGGCTGCCGTCGAGATCGTAGGTCCATTGGTGATACGGGCACACCAGCATGCCGACGGTCGATTTCCCCGGCTCCTTCAGGCGCGCGCCACGATGGCGGCAGACGTTCCGATAGGTGCGGATATTCTCGTCGTCATCGCGAACGATGATGATCGAAGCCCGGCCGATATCCACCGTCGAGACATCGCCCGGCTCGGGCACGTCCGCCGTCACGCCGACCAGAATCCAGTGCTTATGGAAAAAGACCTCGACGTCCGTCTCGAACACGTCCTGCCGCCCGAACAGCTCGCCGGGCAATCCGTGACCGGGCTCGCGGCTGCGGATCAGTTCGCCATGAGTCTTGAATTGCACTTCGGACATCGTCGCTCTCCATCGTTCAGGGATCGGGACTTCGTGTGGTCCCGCGATAACCTGAGTATTGGATCGCTAGAAATTAGCGTCAATGCGCTTTATTTTCGATCTCGGATTACTTTGAATTATGCGTGCGCATCGTCGCGCAGCCACTCGATCAGCGCGGCGATAGGGGGCGTGATGGCGCGGCCGTGCGGCACCACGGCAAAGTACGAATCGCCCGGCCTGAACGATGCCACGTTCAGCCTCACCAGCTCGCCGCTTTCGAGAAAATCCTGAACGAGCCGGCCCCAGCCGAGCGCGACGCCCTGGCCGTAACGCGCGGCCTGGATCGCGTCGGTGTAGAGGCTGCAACGCAGCGAAAAATTCAGACGCATCGGCCGGAATCCGACCGCATGGAACCACTCTTCCCAGCCCATCCAGCCTTCGGATGTCGAATCCGATTCGACCAGCACGCAGCCCGCGAGCTCTTCCAGCGACGCCGGCTCGGCCTGCGCTTGGAGCCATGAAGGGGAACAGACCGGAAACACTTCCTCGTCGAAGAGCAACGTCGCCGTGCCGTCCGGCCATACGCCATTGCCGAAGCGCACCGCGACATCGATTTCCTTGTGCCGCAAATCCGCCGTGAACATCTGGGTCGACAGCCGCAATTGCAAATCGGGCTGCACGGCCTTGAGCGACGCGAGCCGCGGCAAAAGACGGAAGTGCGAGAACGCGGAAGTCGCGGCCAGCACGAGCTCCTGCTGCACGGGGCCGCGCGCGATGCGGTCGAACACGCTCGCGATCTTCTGCATCGATTCCGCGACGACGCGGTACAGCGCCTCGCCTTCCCCGGTCAGTTCGATCGCGCGATGCAGCCGGCGAAAAAGCCGCGTGCCGAGCGTCTCTTCGAGGAAGCGGACCTGCCGGCTCACGGCGGCCTGCGTGACGCCCAGTTCATGCGCCGCGAGCGTGAAGCTGCCGAGACGCGCGACCGCTTCGAACTCGACCAGCGCGGTCACCGACGGAATGAGCCGCCGATACCCCTTCGGTTTTTCGGTCGCCGGTTTCATGCGGCGCTCAGAGAACGGCCTTCGATTCGGCCGCGGGCCATCCCTGCATCATCGTGGCGATCTCCTCGTCGAGCCATTGGCGAAACTGAACGTATTCCGGGCGGGATTTTGCATTGCGATGCGTGATCACGTAGTGATGACGATCGTGGAACACGAGCGCATCGTCGACGGGACGAACCAGTTTTTTCTGCTCGACCTGACGATGCACGAGATGATGCCAGCCGAGCAGCGTCCCCTCGCCCGCTTCGGCCTGCGCGACGAGCAACCGGTAGTCGTTGCTCTCGAGATCGTCATGCTGATCGAGGCGTTCGGAACCGTCGCCTTGCTGATACCAGTTTTTCCACACGCGCCAGTCGACGTGCTCGCACACTTGCGCGCGCCCGAGCAGCGACAGGCTCAGCGTCGGATGCGCGAGCAGATCGAGCGGCTTCAACGTGCGTCCGTGAAAATAGCGCTCATAAAACGGAACGCTGCATACCGGATAAACGATGTCGTGAAAGAGCGGCTCGACTTCATACTCCGCCTCGCGCGGCGGGTTCTTCGTGATGATGACATCGGGCTCCATGAGGTCGTCGAGCTCCATGAAGTGCTCGGTCACCATCACATGCAGGCGGATATTCGGAAAGCGCTGGCGAAACGCGGGCAGCCTGAACGATAGCCAGAGCGCAGAAAAAGTATGAGAGATGCAGAGCGTCAGCGCGTGACGATCGACGCGCCGCACCGCCTGCGCCGCCTCCGCGATATTCATGATCGACAGATACGATGCGTTGTAGAGAATGCGGCCCGCGTCGGTCAGCGCGATATGTCTGCCGGTACGCTCGAACAGCGCGACTTCGAGCGTGTCTTCGAGTTCCTTGATCTGCCGGCTCACGGCCGCCTGCGTGACGCACAGCACTTCCGCGGCCTGCGTGAAGCTTTCGTAACGCGCCGCGGTGACGAAACACCGGAGTGCGCGCAGCGATGGCATCTGGGCGAGAAGCCGGTCCGCGAACTGCTGTTTCTTCTGCATGCGAATCACCTTCGAGGGGCGCGTTTGTCGTTTGTTCGTCGTTATCCACGCCCTTGCACGCGGCGCATGATATGGTCGAGCGCCTCCGCGTAGTGCGCGTACGTGCCCCGCTCCGTGAGCTCGCGGTTGAGCTGCTCGTTGAGACCGCCGGGCGTGCTCGCGTGCCCGATCATCGCGGAGAAAGGCTCCATGCCTGACGTCGCTTCATGAGCGAGCCCCACATGATAGCCCGACAAAAACGACCGGGCCGACGCATACGGCACGCCTTGCGCGACGAGCCACGACGCCTGTTCCTCGAGCAGCGCGAAGAAGGCGGCCATCGTCGCGGTCGCGGCGGAAAGCGCGTCGAACTGATGCTCGTCGTCGACTTCGACGGCTTCGCCGAGCGGCGCGAACAGCGCACGTGCGATGTCGTCGCGCGGGCAGATCGCCGTACTGCCCTTGCCTGCCGCGACGGCGGGCAGCGGCACCGCGCGCACGATCCTGGACGAACGGCGCACGAACGCCCCGATCTGATCGAGCGACTTCCCCGCGATGAAGCTGATGACGTGATGCCGCGCATCGAAGGTCAGTTCGTTCAGGACGTCCGCCGCGATCTGCGGCACGACCGCAAGACACACGACGTCCGATGTATCGAGCACATCCTGATTGCTTTCGCAGACTTCGATGCGCGCATCGAGCGCGGCCAGCCGCGCCGCGATCTTCGTATTGCGCGGCGACAGCGCCACGCGCTCGAAAGACACGCCGAAACGGATCATGCCGGTCACGACCGCCTCCGTGATCGTGCCGGTGCCGATGAAGCCAATGCGCATGTTGCCTCGTCCGATGGTCAGTCGAGCTTCAGCCAGGTCGTCTTCAGCTCGCAGTATTGGTCGTGCGCGTAGACCGACTTGTCGCGTCCGCCGAAACCGGACTGCTTGAAGCCGCCGAAGGGTGTCGAAAGATCGCCCTCGCCGAAGCAGTTCACGGTCACGGTGCCCGCGCGAATGCGCGCCGCGACTTTCAGCGCCTGATTCACGTTATCGGTCCACAGCGATGCCGCGAGTCCGTAGCACGTATCGTTCGCGATGCGCACGGCCTCGTCGACGTCAGCATATTCGATAAAGCACACGACCGGGCCGAAGACCTCGTCGCGCGCGATGCTCATCTCGGGCGTGACGTTGTCGAAGATGGTCGGCTCGACGAACCAGCCGCCCGTTTCAGTCAGCGTCGCATTGCCGCCGCTCGCGACACGCGCGCCTTCCGCCTTCGCCTTCTCGATATGGCCCAGCACCTTGCGGTAATGCGCTTCCTCGATGAGCGAGCCGAGCTTGACATCGGGATCGAGCGGATCGCCGACCTTCCAGCCTTCGAGCACGGCCTGAACCTTTTGCAGCAGTTCGGCCTTCTGGCTCTTGTGCACCAGAATGCGCGAGCCCGCGCTGCAGTTCTCGCCCATGTTCCAGAACGCGGCGGCGACGGCCTGCTCCGCGACGGCATCGAGATTGGCGACATCGGGCAAGACGACTTGCGGATTTTTCCCGCCGCATTCGAGCACGACGCGCTTCAGGTTCGTATCGGCGGAATAGCGCAGGAAGCGCTTGCCGGTTTCGGTCGAGCCCGTGAACGCGATGAGATCGACATCCGCGTGCGTGCCGAGCGCCTGACCCGCGCTTTCGCCGAAGCCCGTCACGACGCTGAACACGCCGGAAGGCAGGCCCGCTTCCAGCGCGAGGTCCGCGATGCGCAGCGTCGAGAGCGAAGTCTGTTCCGCCGGCTTCACGATGACGCTATTGCCCACCGACAGCGCCGGCCCGATCTTCCACGCCAGCATCAGCGCCGGAAAATTCCACGGCAGCACCGCGCCGACAACACCGATCGGCTCGCGCGTGATCATGCTCACGACGCTCGGACCGGACGGCGATAGCGCGTCGTATCGCTTGTCCGTGACCTCGGCATGCCAGCGGATGCACGCCGCCGATTCGGGAATGTCGAGCCCCATGCATTCGCTGATCGGCTTGCCCGCTTCGAGCGCTTCGAGCAGCGCGAGTTCTTCGGCGTTGTCGTCGATCAATTGTGCGAGACGTTGCAGAACCGCCTTTCTCTGCGCTGGCGCGGCCTTCGACCACACGCCCGATTCGAACGCCTCGCGCGCCGCGACGACCGCGCGGTCGATGTCCTTCGCGTCGCACTTCGCGACTTCCGCAAGCACCTTGCCGGTCGACGGATTCAGCGTGTCGAACGTTTCATTCGATGCGGCGTTGCAGCGTGCTCCCGCGATAAATGCGCGGCCGTCGAGCGACAGATGCTCGGCCTGACGTTTCCAATCCTGATGCGTCGTCATGTCATGTCCTCACAGATTCAAAGTTCGGCGCCCGCCGAGAATTCCTTCACCCAGATTGCCGCCGATACCGCGACGTCCGCGATCGGCCGCATCGGCAGCGAGCGTGGATGCGGCTGTTTCAGCAGTTGATTGATCAGATCGTTCGATTGCCCCAGCGCGTGTTCGGCGATGAGCTTGCCTGCCGCCGATCCGCGGCTCAGGCCGAGGCCATTGCAGCCGACTGCTTCGAATACGCCATCCTCGCGTTGCCCGAAGAGCGCGCCGTTGTTCGCCGAGAGGCACAACGCGCCGCCCCATGTGTATTGCAGTTCGACATCCTTGAGCATCGGAAAGCGCCGGTCGAACGAACGCTGATGCAGATGCTTCGCTTTCGCGAGATCGCCTTCGGATACCGAGAGATTAGGCCGGAACGCGAAATGGTTGCGCACGCAGATACGGTTCGTCGCGAGACGGCGCACGGTGGTGCCCATCGGATCGGCGGGAATGAGCGCCCACGAGTTTGTTCCGCCGAGTCTTGCGATCTCGTCGCCGGTCATCACGCGCGACATCGACGCGAACGTATAGACCGGCAGCAAGCCGTTAGGATGGCCGCCGAAGGTCGCCGCATACGCGTTGGTGCACAGCACGACGCGCTTCGCCTCGATCTTGCCGTTCGCAAAGCTCAGGACGTTGGTCTGCCCGCACGTTTCCATGCCCTTCACCGCGCTCAGTTCGAAGACCGTCACATTCGACGGCTGCGTCGCGGCGAGGCCGCGCATGAGCGCCGCCGGCTGAACCGTGCTGCATCCTGGCGTGAAGAGCGCGCTTTGATAGAAACGCGTGCCCGTCACGTTGGCGATCGCGGCTTCGTCGAGCCACTCGCACGGCTCGCCGATGCGCGCGAGTCCATCCGCAAAATGAGTCAGCGCAGAGTGACCCTTCTTGTTCACCGACGCGTGATACTTCCCGTCGTCGCGCCAGTCGCACTCAATGCCATGAGCCTTGACCGTGCTGCGCACATAGTCGATGCCGTGCCGTTGCAGGCGCACGTCCGCCTTGTCGGCCTCGACACTGCGCGAATAACTTTCGCTGCTGATGTCATGCGGCAAATCGACGAAAAAGCCGGAATTGCGCCCCGCTGTCGAACGCCCGACGCGATCCGCTTCCACCAGCGCGATGGCTGCATCCGGCGCAAGTTCGGCAAGCCGCCGCGCCGCGCACAAGCCCGTGATGCCGCCGCCGACCACCACGAAGTCGAAGCGCTGCTCGCCTGTCACGCTTTTCGCGGGCGCGGCGGGCGGCAGACTTTCCCACCAGCCGTTCACGCCATCGGGTGCGGGAAACCGCACGAAATCCAGTTTCGAGGCCATTCACGTTACTGAGCGTTGCGCAGCAAGGGTTGAACGATCTTGGCGAAGGCACTGCGCTCTTCGTCGTTGAGCGTGCCGAGCGGCGCGCGCGCATTGCCGACGCGCGTGCCCGCGAGTTCACATCCATAACGCACATACTGGATGAATTTGCCGCTGCGCTCCAGCAGTTCGAGCACCGGAAGCAATTGCGTCATCAGCTTGCGGCCAGCGATGAAATCGCCGCGCTTCACGCATGCTTCGAGCAGATCGGTATGCGCTTCGGGCAGGAAGTTCGAAGCACCCGCGACCCAGCTTCGCACGCCCCACGCGAAGAACTCGAGCGCCTGATCGTCCATGCCGCAACTGAGGACGAAGCGCTCCGGCAGATGCGTCGCGAGATGATGCAGATGAGCGATATCGCCCGTGCTTTCCTTCATCGCGGCGAAGTTGGGGCGCGCGATCAACTTGTCGAGGACTTCGTCGCCGATCGCCGTGCCCGTCCGCGCCGGAAAGTTGTAGAGCATGATCGGCATGTCGAGCGCGTCATCGACCTTCAGCAGGTGAGCGAGCAACTCGTCCTGCGTCGGCTGCGTGTAATACGGCGCCGCGACGAGCAACGCGTCATAGCCCGCGCGCTTCGCTTCCTGGCCGATACGTACGACTTCCTTCGTCGTGGTCGCGTTGATGCCCGCGGTGAGGTACGTCTTTCCGCCGACCGCCGACGCCACCGTGTCGAACGTCTTCACGCGCTCGTCGAAGCTGAGCGCGTAGTATTCGCCGGTGGTGCCGCCGACCCCCATGCCCGACACGCGGCCCACGAGACTGGCGGCGTGTTTGCCGAGCATCTCGTGATCGATTTCGCCGTCGTCCTTGAACGGGGTGACGAGCGGAGTATGAACGCCTTCGAAGCTCATGATTGTGTCTCTCTGATGAAAGGATAGTGTGTGGTCATGCGCGATGCGCGTCAGACGAGCGCTTCCGCATGTGAATAAATCGGGTACGTGCCGCACAACTCGCGCACGCGGGCGCGAACCGCGCGCTCCACGTGCTCCACGTGCTCGTCGCCATTGGGCGCATGTTCGAGCGCGGCCAGCACGTCGAGAATCATTGCGCCGACCTGCTCGAACTGGGCGACGCCGAAGCCGCGCGTCGTCGCCGCGGGCGTGCCGAGGCGGATGCCTGAAGTCACGCTCGGGATCTCGGTATCGAACGGAATGTTGTTCTTGTTGCACGCGATGCCCGCGCGCTCAAGCGCCTTCTCCGCCTGCACGCCCGTGATGCGCTTGCCGCGCAGATCGACGAGCAGCAGATGGTTGTCCGTGCCGCCCGTCACGAGGCTCAGCCCGCCCGCCTGCAATACCTTGCCGAGCGCCTGCGCATTACGCAGCACGCGATCGATGTAAGCGGTGAAATCGGGCCGCAGCGCTTCGCCGAACGCGACCGCCTTGCCGGCGATCACATGCATGAGCGGTCCGCCCTGCAAACCGGGAAACACCGCCGAGTCGATCTTTCTGGCGATGTCGCCGTCGTTCGTGAGAATGAAGCCGCCACGCGGGCCGCGCAGCGTCTTGTGCGTGGTGGACGTGACCACATCGGCGAACGGCACCGGATTCTGATGCCGCCCCGCCGCGACGATGCCCGCGATATGCGCCATGTCCACCATCAGCCACGCGCCGACGCTGTCCGCGATCTCGCGGAACACCGCGAAATCGAGCGCACGCGGATACGCCGAACATCCCGCGATGATGAGCTTCGGGCGATGCTGCTCCGCCATCCGCCGCACCTCGTCGTAATCGATGCGCAGCGTATCCGCACTCACGCCGTACTGAACCGCGTTGAACCACTTGCCCGACAGCGCGGGGCGCGCGCCGTGCATCAGATGCCCGCCCGCATCGAGCGACATGCCCATGACCGTATCGCCGGGATTGAGCAGCGCGAGCATCGCCGCGCCGTTCGCCTGCGCACCCGAATGAGGCTGCACGTTGGCGAACTCCGCGTCGAACAGCGCCTTCACGCGATCGATCGCGAGCGCCTCGATGCGATCGACATGTTCGCATCCGCCGTAGTAGCGCCGCGACGGATAGCCTTCGGCGTACTTGTTCGTGAGGACGGTGCCTTGCGCCTCCAGCACCGCCGACGACACGATGTTTTCGGATGCGATCAGTTCGATCTGCGTCTGCTGACGGCGCAACTCCAGAGCGATCTCCGATGCGATCACGGGATCGTGGCTCTGCAGGCTCTGGCCAAAGAAGCGCGAATACTCGTTCACGAGAAAGACTCCGAGGGTGTCGTGCAATACAGCTCTACGAGGCGTTAAACGCAGACTTCACTGCGCGAGCCACGCCTTCACCTTGTCCGGATGCGCGTCGACGAACTTCTTCGCGGCCGTCGCGTAGTCGTTGGTCGAATTGCCTTCGAATTCGATCGACTCGACATCCGCGAGCGTCAGCTTGAAATGCTTGAAGAATACATCCGCACGCGGAAACTTGGTCGCGAACTGCTTAGATGCGAAAGCGTGAACCTGCTCTTCGCCACCGAGCGTGCCTTTCGGGTCTTTCAGATAGCGCATCTGCCACTTCTGGAACAGCCAGTGCGGGCTCCATACGGTCGCGACGATCCATTGCTTCGATCCATATGCGCGCTGAATCGACGCGAGCATGCCGGCCTCGCTCGCCGATTGCAGCTTGTAGCCCGACAGGTCATATGCTTTGATGGTCTTTTCCGATGCCTGCATGAGACCGCCGCCCGGCTCGATGCCCTGGATCACGCCGTTGAGCTGCTTCTGCACCTCGGGCTTTTTCAGGTCTTCGATCGATGAAAGCTGCGACTCGGGCACATATGCCGGAACTGCCCAGCCGTTCTTGCCGCCCGTGTAGATGATGCCGACGTCGTCGAGCGTGTCCTTGTAGCGCGCGACATACTGGCCGTGCGTCACCGGCAGCCATCCGCCGACCATGATGTCGAGATCGCCGCGCGACACGCCCTGATACTGGATGCCGATATCCGCCTGAACGAACTGCACCGGCTGCTGGAGCTTCGTTTCTAGCACGTACTTCGCGACATTGGCGACCGCGAGCACATCGGCCCAGTTCGTGACGGCGACTTTGAGAGGCTCGGCCGAGATCGCCGGATTCGCACCGGCCCCGAACGCCACGATGGCCGGCGTCACGATCTTGACGATCAGGGATTTTATAAAGCTGTTATTCATTTCGGACTCCATATCTTGCGGTTCAGGATTTGAGATATTGGCGACGCTGTGCTGCTCAGGTCTGAGCGGTGTTTTCGGCTGGGGCAGGCTTGACCGGCGTGGAGATGACCTTCTTTTTCTTCTTCGACTTCACGCCGAAACTCTCCGTCAGCCGGTCGAGAATGATCGCGAGCAACACCACGCCGAGGCCGCCTTCGAAGCCGATGCCGATATCGAGCCGCTGAATGCCGCTCAGCACGTATTCGCCGAGCCCGCCCGCACCGATCATCGATGCGACCACCACCATCGACAGCGCCATCATGATCGTCTGGTTCACGCCCGCCATGATCGAAGGCAGTGCATTGGGCAACTGAATCTTCCAGAGCAGTTGCGCATCCGTGCTGCCGAACGATCGGCCCGCTTCGAGCAATTCCTCACGCACCTGGCGAATGCCAAGCGTCGTCAGGCGCACGACCGGCGGCATGGCGAAGACGATCGTCGCGATCACCGCGGGCACACGTCCGAGACCGAACAGGATGACCGCGGGAATCAGATAGACGAACGCGGGCATCGTCTGCATGAAATCGAGCAGGGAACGCAGCACGACTTCCACACGCCGGTTGCGCGCACCCCAGATGCCGAGCGGCACGCCGATCACGAGACTGAAGAAGGTCGCCGCGACGACGAGCGCGAGTGTCGAAGTGGTCTGCGCCCAGAGGCCCATGTAGTTGATCACATAGAGCGCCGCGCCGACGAACACCGCGAACACGACACCTCTTCTCCACAGCGCGAGCGCCATGAGAATCACGAGCATCACGATGAACGGCACCGCGCCGAGACCATCTTCGAGCAGCTTGATGACTGCGCCGAGCGCGGCCGAGAATGCGTCGAAACCGCCGCGAAAATGCGAGAAAAGAAAGTTGACTGCGTCTTCGGCGGCCTTTCCAAAAATCGAGGAATTCATGCTGCTCTCCGCTCCATGACCTGCTTGAGAATCGTGCGGCAGGACACCACGCCCGCGAGTCTGCCCTGTTCGTCGGTGACCGGCACGTCGTGCTCCTGGCCGAGCGCAATAGTCGCGAGTTGATGCAGATCGGCTGTCAGCGGGACCGCCGCGACATCGCGCAGCAACGCGTCGCTGATCGGCCGGTTGCCGGTCTTGTGCAGCGATGCCGGCGTCACGCAGCCCTGATAGCGCCCTGCCTCGTCGCAGACGTAGCCGCATTCGGCGCCGCTGTCGATCAGGCCGTTCAGATAGCGCTCCGACGGCGCGCTTGTGTTGCACGCGATGAGACCGCGCTCGACCTTCGTCATCAGGCTCGATGCTTCGAGAAAGCGCGATACGTCGACATTGCGGAAGAAGTCGCGCACGTAATCGTCGGCGGGCGACTGGATGAGTTCTGCCGGCGTGCCCACTTGAATCAGGCGGCCGTCTTTCATGATGCCGATGCGCCCGCCGATCTTCACCGCTTCTTCGATATCGTGCGAGATGAACACGATCGTGCGCTGTTCTTCCTTCTGCAGGCGCAGAAGTTCGTTCTGCATCTCGAAGCGGATGAGCGGATCGAGTGCGGAGAACGCTTCGTCCATCAACAGCACCGAAGGATTCACCGCGAGCGCGCGAGCAAGACCGACGCGCTGCTGCATGCCGCCCGACAGTTCGCTCGGCAACAGCTTCTCGTAGGAAGCGAGGCCGACGCGCGTCAGTGCGGCGCGTGCGACTTCATAACGATCCGCCTTCTTCTTGCCCGCGACTTCGAGGCCGTAAGCAATGTTGTCGATGACCGAGCGATTCGGCAGCAGCGCAAAAGACTGGAACACCATCGCCATTTTTTCGCGGCGCACGGCGCGCAGTTCGGGCGTGCTCATCGGCGCGATGTCGCGGCCTTCGAGAATCACTTGTCCCGAGGTCGGCTCGATGAGGCGGTTGAGCAGACGCACGAGCGTCGATTTGCCCGAGCCGGAAAGGCCCATGATGACGAAGATCTCGCCCGCGTTGACCGCGAGGCTCACATCGTCGACGGCGACCATGTTGCCGGTCTGCGCGAAGATTTCGTTGCGGCCGAGGCCCTGGTTCAACAGTTCCTGAGCGCGCTCCGGCTTCGCGCCGAAAATCTTCGAAAGGTTTTTGACCGTGAGGATCTCGGTCTGGGACGCCGCAACCGATCGTGCCGGCGATACGGTTCCCGACTGCGAGGGAGCCGGATTCGTGACGTCGTTCGGTGCGAGAGTCAGGTTGGGAATCATCGGTTCAGTCACCTGGCAAGTTCGAGAAAGGGATTTGTCGCTGCCGGTACATCTCGGCGTTCTTTGCGTTGAATGAAGCGTACATGGCCAATTTCGATCACCCACCGACATTTTCTGAGCACTTTCCGATACTTCTGGTAATGCATGCGAGCAGTGCAGAAGCTGCCTAAGCATGGTGCGGCGCTGCGCGTGGGCCGCGGAACCAGAGCCGGCGCGGCTTTGCGGCGACGAGATGGGCGCGTGGACGAAGCGCGCCACGCGACCTTTCAAAAGAGACGCTAGGGAATGCACCTAGCCGGAGCCGTCCGGATGACTTTTTCTAGTGGTAAAGACGAAAAAACGCCGCGCATGGGCGCGGCGTCGAGGGGGAAAGTCAGCAAGCGAATTACCCGAAGGTGAAGCTATACGCCTGCGCGCCGGGATCGAGAAATTCGATTTCGAAAGTGCGATCGACGACCGCGCCCGTCTGACGCACGAGCTGATAGAGACGCGCGTTCGTCACGACGCCGCTGCCGTCGGCGGCGATATCCGCGCCGTGTGACGCGCCCGGCGCTGCGCCATCGATCGTCACGCGAAAGCGCACCGGCTTGCCATCCGGCGACGGCCCGAGCACGAGATGCAGATCGCGCGCATGAAAGCGATACGCGATGCGTGCTTGCGGCGCGGCCGGCACCGCCGCCTCTGCGCCGACGTTCCACTTTCCATCGAGCGCCCAGTCGTTGAGCGAGAGTCGCGCGGGCAGCGTGTAGGTTTCGATGGCATCGGGCATCACACGTTGCGGCGACGCGAAGCCTTGCGCCTGCCGGTAGCCCACATAGGTCTCGTCCGAACCGATGTCCGCCGGATCGGCCGCCGCCTGCGTGCCGCTGCCCTGCACGCTTTGCGCATCGCGGGCGGTCATCGTCGCGCCGTTATCGGCGAGCAACTGGCGAATCGCGTTCTCCGCTTCGCTGTATCCGCCTTCGCCGAAGTGATGAAAGCGCACGCGCCCTTGCGCATCGACGATATAGAACGCCGGCCAGTACTGATTGCCGAACGCGCGCCAGATGCCGTAGTCGTTATCGACGGCGACGGGGTACTTGATGTTCAGATTCGCGAGGGCGCGCTTCACGTTCGCGGTGTCGCGCTCGAAGCCGAACTCGGGCGTATGCACGCCGATCACGACAAGCCCGTCATCGCCATAACGTTGCGCCCATGTCTTGAGATACGGCAGCGTGCGCAGACAATTGATGCACGAATACGTCCAGAAGTTGACCACGACGACCTTGCCGCGCAATGCATCGGCGGAAAGCGGCGCGGAATTGAGCCAGGTCGTCGCGCCGTCGAGCGATGGCAACTTGCCCTGAACCGGCAGCGTGGCCATCGTCGATACGCGCATGATGCGCGCGCCCTGTCGTGCATCGTGCGAAGTCTGTTTAGCCTTCAGCACGCCGACGAGCTTGCTCTCGATGCCGTTCGTCGGCGCGCCGGGGATATGTGCGAGCACGCGCGTATCGAGGCCCGTCGCTATTGCGGCCACGGTCAATACGACGAGCGCGCCCGTTGCACGGCGCAGATGCTCGCCCACGCCGAACGAACGCTTGAGCCTGTCCAGCGCGCGCTTGCCGAGGCTCGACGCGACCGCGAGCGAACTCGCCGCGCCGATGCCATACGCGGCGAGCGCCGCAGCCGTGTGCCAGTTCGCGCCATGCAAGGCCGCGCTCGTGAGAATCACGCCGAGGATCGGCCCCGCGCACGGCGCCCACAGCAGCCCGGTCGCCGCGCCCAGCAGCATCGACGAAGCGATGCGGCGCGTCGTGCCCTGTGTC
This sequence comes from Caballeronia sp. LZ029, assembly GCF_031451275.1. Classification (NCBI taxonomy): domain Bacteria; kingdom Pseudomonadati; phylum Pseudomonadota; class Betaproteobacteria; order Burkholderiales; family Burkholderiaceae; genus Caballeronia; species Caballeronia sp. LZ029. The sequence continues at coordinate 1,050,377 of NZ_JARUXO010000003.1, read as the reverse complement.
TGCGAACGCGCGACGATTCGATCCGCGAGCGCCGACAGCGGACGCGTGAGCCGCTCGGCAATCGACGGAAACAGCAGCGCCGCGCCGAACAGCCCGAGCGTGCCAAGCGCGATCCAGCGGCCGTATTCGTTCAATTGGGCGGCGCCCGCGAGACCCGCGACGCCGATGCCGGTCACGAGCGCGAACGTGCCCGCGAGCCCGATGAGAAGCGGCAGGCGATCGGTGACGAAGGGCTTGTCCGAGCGCGCGAACACGAACGGCACGACCGGCAGGATGCAGGGGCTCAGCACGGTGAACACGCCGCCGAAGAATGCGATGACGATGAGTGACATGAGATCGGTGTTCCGTGGAAATCGGTTGGACGGACCGGCATCGAACGCCGGGGAAGTGGCACATCTGGCCATGTGACGTATTTCAGCGCCTTCATGTATCGCGTGAATTTCAGAAACGGCGCGCCGTGCAACGCCATGTATCAGCCGCGCTGCCGGATACATGGCGATACAAACGGGACACGCGCCCGATACATCCGCGCGCTTCAATACGCTTCACCGCCAAACCGAAAGGAGAACTCGCCATGTTTGCCCGACTCAAGATCGCCGCCGTCGGCACTGCCATGGTCGCCGCGCTCGGCGCCGTCGCGGCGCTCACCGCTTTTTCATCTACCGACTCCGCGGCCGGCATGAAAGCGATGCAGCAGACCGGCGCGCAAGCCCCCGATTTCGCCGGCATCGATAACTGGATCAACAGCCCGCCGCTCGATCTCGCGCAGTTGCGCGGCAAGGTTGTGCTCGTCGACTTCTGGACCTTCGATTGCATCAACTGCGCGCATACGCTGCCACATGTGAAGGACTGGTATGCGCGCTATCGGGATAAAGGACTTGTTGTAGTCGGCGTGCATACGCCCGAATACTCGTTCGAGCACGACACCGGCAATCTGAAGAAAGCTATCGCGAGATATGGAATCGAATATCCGGTCGCGCAGGACAATCGATACGCAACGTGGAATGCGTATAACAACCAGTATTGGCCCGCGCTCTATCTGATCGATCAGAACGGGAAGATCGTGTATACGCATTTCGGCGAAGGACGCTATGCGCAGACTGAGGAAGCGATTCGCGGGCTGCTTGGAGTGAACTGAAAAAAACGCGCCGGCATGGGCGCGTTTTTAATTCACTCGATTGCGTGCGAACGCTCAACTCTGCCGCGCGACGACGCCTTGTGCATCGGTATCGCGCGTCGAGCCTTTCGCGGGGCGTCCCGCCCAATAGCCCGCGAGCATCGATCCCGACAAGTTGTGCCACACCGAGAACAGCGCGCCGGGCAAGGCCGCGATCGGCGTGAAATAGAGTTTGCCGAGGGTCGCTGCAAGGCCCGAGTTCTGCATGCCGACTTCGATCGCGAGCGTGCGGCAGACGGCTTCGTCGAAGCCGAGCAGACGGCCGCCCCAGTAGCCGCCCAGAAGACCGATGCCGTTGTGCAGCACCACGCCCACCGCGACGACCATGCCCACCGATGCGATGCTCTTCTGCGTGCCGCCGACGACCGCCGCGATGATCAGCAGGATCGACACCATCGACACGAGCGGCAGCATCCATTCGATCTTGCGCACGAGCTTGCCGAACAGATGATTCACGACGAGGCCGATGACGATCGGCAGCGCGACGATCTGCACGATGCTCATCAGCATGCCGTGCACATCGACGGCAATCGATGCATCGACATAAAGACGCGTAAGCAGCGGCGTCGCGAACACGCCGACGAGCGTCGACAACGCGCTGATCGTGACGGACAGCGCCACATCGCCGCGCGCGAGATAGATCATCACGTTCGAAGCGGTGCCGCTCGCGACACTGCCGACGAGCACCATGCCCGCCGTCAGATCGGGCGGCATGCGCAGCGCTTTCGCAATCGCCCATGCGGCAAGCGGCATCACGAGGTAATGCAGGACGATGCCCGCGATGACCGGCGCGGGCCGTGTGAAGACACGCCTGAAATCGTCGATGGAAAGCGTGACGCCCATCGACAGCATGATAACGGTCAGAAGCGTCGTGACGTGCGGCGCGATGCCCGTCACTGAAGAAGGCGCGCTATAGGCTGCGACGGAAACCAGCACGGCCCAGAGCGGGAAAAGGCGGGTGATGCGGGCAAGCATGAAAGCAATCCTCGAATGTCGTTGCGTGGTGTGTGGGGTTCGGCGAAAGCGGCGGTGCGCGGGATGACCGTACGGACGCAGACGGAAGGAAGCTTGCCTTCGTGAGGCGGACGCGGCCCGCAATGCCGTCAATGCGCGGGTCACACGCATCTCCGGCCGAACGGCGGGCAGGCGCATTTTACCCGGCGCGCGGCCAGATTTCGGGGAGCGCTTAATACACGCGATGCAAACGCCCGGCTTGTTCGACTCATTCGCAGCTAATTCACCGGCGGCATCATGCGCATCAAACAACCGGTCTGAAGGAGATGAACATGACACCAATCGCCATCATTCAAGGCACGCCGACATGGGTCTGGGTGCTGCTCGCATTCCTGCTGTATCGCGGCATCAAGGCGATGCAGGCCAGCACCACGCCGATTTCGAAACTCGCGATCATCCCGCTGGTTTTTGCGGGCATGGGCATCGCGCATCTGATTTCGTCGCCGCTCACGGGTGTGGCGGCTGTCGCCGCGTGGATTCTCGCGCTCGGTGTGGGCGTCATGGCCGGCGTGTTCAATGCGAGCCGGAGCCGCTTCATCGTCGATCCGATCGCGCGCACCGTGATGCTGCCGGGTTCGTTCGTGCCCTTGCTGCTGATCGCCGCGACGTTCATCGCAAAGTTCTGGCTCGGCTTCGAGATTGCGACGGTGACGAATCTGTCGGCGCTCGTGACGTATGGCGTGATCGATGCGGCCGTGTCGGGTGTCGTCGCAGGCATGTTCGCCGGACGCTTCTTCACGTACTGGAAAACGATGCACGCGCTGCGCGCCTCGTGGGCCTGATTGTTCTGCGCGCAACCTCCGGAAAATGCCGTCACACTTGTTACTCCCCGTCAGCCGCATTCGAGTGCAGACTGGTTCACGGCGAACAACGAGCAAGAGTTCAACTCAGGAGGTTGCAAAGCCATGACTACATCAGACGAAAAAGGAACGACGAGCGAACAGACTGAGATGCGCACGCCGCCCGTCGTGTCGGAACAAGCGTGGGAAGCGGCGCGTCAGGAGTTGCTCGTGAAGGAAAAGGCCCACACGCGCGCCCGCGACGCGCTCGCCGCCGAGCGCCGCCGCATGCCGTGGATGGCCGTGAAGACGGACTATGTGTTCGAGGGGCCCGACGGCAAGATCGGCTTTCTCGATCTGTTCAACGGAAGGCGCCAGTTGATCGTCTATCGCGCGTTCTATGAGCCCGGCGTGTTCGGCTGGCCCGAGCATGCGTGCCGGGGCTGTTCGCTGGTCGCCGATCAGGTCGCTCATGTTTCGCATCTGAATGCACGCGACACCACGCTCGTTTTCGTATCGCGTGCGCCGCAGCAGGACATCGCGCGACTGAAGCAAAGCATGGGCTGGAACATTCCGTGGTTCACGCTGACGGATCGTTTCGATGCCGACTTCGGCGTCGACGAATGGCACGGCACGAACGTATTCTTCCGCGATAAAGGTCAGGTATTCCGCACGTATTTCCTCAACAACCGCGGCGACGAGCAGATGGGCAATACCTGGAACTATCTCGACATCACGCCGCTCGGACGTCAGGAGTTATGGGAAGACTCGCCTGAAGGCTATCCGCAGACGCAGACCTACAAGTGGTGGAATTGGCACGATAGTTATGTCGATGATGCACCGCCCGACCGGAAATGGGTGGAAATATCCGACGCGGGCGAAGCGGCGTTTCGCGCCGAAAGCGCTAAAAACAAGGGGTGAAATTAATGGCGATGAGTGTGCATGAAGCTCAGCCATTCGCCGACGATAACCTCGGGCGCGTCTTCCTGCATCAGATGTCCTGATCCGGGCACACGCGTGAAGCGCGCCTGCGGAATCAGCGATGCGAGTTCGACACCGCGCTCGACAGGTATCCATTCGTCTTCCTCGCCCCATAGAATCGACACGGGACATGTCAGTTCACCATAGTGCGATTGCACTTCATCGGTATAGCGCTGATCCATTTGTGCAATCTGTCGATAAAACGCGGCCTGTCCTTTCTCGCCCGTCCAGGGCCGCGTATAGATTCGCAATGTCTCTTCCGATAACTTTCGATACGCCGCGCCTTGCAGATACGCATCGAGCATCGCTTGATGCATATACGGCGGCACGCCTGCGAACGCGGCTTCATGTCGACGCACATGACGCACGAACGGCGATCCCCAGGGCGCCACGGCAACCGGATCGACGAGCATCAGCGAACGATAGGCGCAGCCGTTCAGCAATGCCGCCCTGAGCGACGTCGCGCCGCCGAAGTCGTGAGCGAGCACGTCGGGCAATGCGCCGTTCCAGTCGGCGCGCCAATGGGCAATCAGCGCCGCGAGCACGCGGTTTTGCACGCCGAGCGAGACATCCTGATCGTCGCGCATTTCCGAAGCGCCATAGCCCAGCAGATCGAAGTAATGCACGCGCCGCGAACGGGCCGCAATCGGCGCGATACGCCGCCATACCTGCGATGAAAATGGCGTACCGTGCACCAGCACGAGCGGCGCACCCTCGCCGATCACGCCGTAGCGCACGGCCTGCCCTTCGAAGTCGAACACATGATCGAGCGGCAGACTGTCTTTCATTTCGCTCATGACGCTGTCCCGCTCAACGCAGGTTCGTACGCGCGAGTTCGACGATTTCATCGCCGCGCCCGCTCAGAATCGCTCGCAACATGTAGAGGCTGAAACCTTTCGCCTGCGATAGCTCGATGGTCGGCGGCATCGCGAGTTCATGCTTCGACGTGACGACATCGACAAGCGCCGGTCCCTTGTGCGCGAACGCTTCCCGCAACGCGCTCTCCAGTTGCTCCGACTCTTCCACGCGCACCGACCAGATGCCCGCGCCCTTCGCGATCTGCGAGAAATCGGTCTTGCTCAGATCGACATTGGTGTCGAGGTAGCCGCCCGCCTTCAACTCCATCGACACGAAACCGAGCAGGCTGTTGTTGAACACGACGACCTTGATCGGCAAGTCGAGCTGCACGGCGGAGAGAAGATCGCCGAGCAACATCGACAGACCGCCATCGCCCGATAGCGACACCACTTGCCGTTGCGGTTGCGCGGCCTGCACGCCGAGCGCCTGCGGCATCGCGTTGGCCATCGAACCGTGGTTGAACGAGCCGTGCAACTGGCGCTTGCCGTTCATCGTCAGATAGCGCGCGGCCCAGAGCGTCGGCGTGCCGACGTCCACGGTGAAGATCGCGTCTTCGGTGGCGATTTCATCGACGAGCTTCGTGAGGTATTGCGGATGGATCGGACGTCCCGGCGCGGACGGCGTCGCGAGATCGTCGAGGTCCTTGCGCGCGGTCGCATAGTGCTTGAGCGCGTTCTCCAGAAAGCGCCGCTCGTCCTTGCGCTGAAGCTTGGGCAAGAGCGCCGCCAACGTTTCCTTGATCGTGCCGACGAGCCCCATTTCCAGCGGCGCGCGCCGTCCCAGTTGCGAGCCGCGCCAGTCGATCTGCACGATCTTCGCCTGCGGCGGATAGAACGGGCGATACGGAAAATCGCAGCCGAGCAGGAGCAGCGTGTCGCAGGACATCATCGCGTGATAGCCCGAACTGAAGCCGATGAGCCCCGTCATGCCGACATCGAATGGATTGTCGTACTCGATGAACTGCTTGCCGCGCAGCGCATGCACGATGGGCGCGCCGAGCGTATCGGCAAGCGCGACGACTTCGTCATGCGAGCCGGCGACGCCGCTGCCGCACATGATCGTCACCGCTTCGCAGCCGTTCAGAAGGTCGGCGAGTCTGCCGAGGTCGGCGTCGGCCGGCACGATCGCGCCCGGCGCGCTCGCGGTCCAGCGCGGCTCCACGCTCGGGCCCTCGCTCAATGCGACATCGCCCGGCAACACGATGACCGCGACGCCGCGCTGATCGAGGGCCGCGCGCATCGCACGCTCCAGCACGCGTGGAAACTGCGATGCATTCGACACCAGTTCCACGAAGTGACTGCATTCCTTGAACAACTCCTGCGGATGGGTTTCCTGAAAGTAACCCAGCCCGATCTCGGTCGACGGGATATGCGCGGCGATGGCGAGCACCGGCTGATGATTGCGATGACAGTCGTAGAGCCCGTTGATGAGATGCAGATTGCCCGGCCCGCAACTTCCCGCGCACACGGCGAGCTTGCCCGTAGTGGCTGCATCCGCGCCCGCCGCGAAGGCGGCCGCTTCTTCGTGGCGCGTATGCATCCAGCGGATCGAGCCCACCCGATCGAGGCTGAACGCAAGTCCGTTCAGGCTGTCGCCCGTGACGCCCCAGATGCGTTCCACGCCCGCTGCCGCAAGCGTCTTCGCCAGATAGTCCGCAATCGTGTTCTTTGCCATGATGCTTCCTGTGATGAAGAGAGGGAGTCCAATGAGTGGCGAATCCACGGCCTGCGCGCGGCCGCGAATTCGCAATGGCTCAATGCATGCAGGATTCAAAACGCAAAGCGAGTGTACGCCGGAGCGCCGCGGCTTGTCTTGAACGGTGCCGACGCCTCATGGCGCGGTGATGCAGCGTGATTCGCACGGGGCTTTCGGGCACGGCGATAGCGGCATTTCGAATGCATTATTCGCTGACGAATCTTGTATGCCGAATGCAAACGACAAACGGGGCCGAGTCGACCGACCCCGCCCCGCTCGTTGCTCCGATTGCCGGATCGCCTAATCGACGCTCAACCGCTCGATCTTCCCGAGCACCACGGTATAGGACAGCACGCCGACCATCGCGACGATCGCGCAAAAGGCGAGCGCCCATTCGAACGAGCCGGTTTTCTGCACGATGAAGCCGATGGTGATCGGCGTAATGATGCCGGCCAGATTGCTCGCGAAGCTGGCGATGCTGCCCGTCATGCCGACGAGATCGCGCGGGGCGATTTCGGAGACGACGACCCACGTCGTCGACGACATGCCTTGCGCAAAGAATGCAACACACAAAATGCCGATGACGAGTGCATTCGATGTCGTATAGTTGGCGAGCACGATGGTGCCGGTGAACAGCAAGCCAATCACCATCGGCAGCTTGCGCGCGGTCGAAACCGGAACGCCGCGGCGGATCATCCAGTCGCCCCACCATCCGCCGAACATCACGCCCGCCGCCGCCGCGAGGTATGGCCCGACCGCGGCCGTTCCCGCGTGCAGCATGCTCATGCCGCGCGCCTGCATCAGATAGGTCGGAAACCAGGTCAGGAAGAAATAGAGCGTCGTGGTCGCGGCCAGCTTGCCGATGCACACGCCCCAGATTTGACGAAAGCGCAGCAGCTTCCAGACGTGATCCCAGCGAAACGCGTCGGTCGTGTTCGCGGACGGGTTGACCACGCCGCCGCCGTCGCGGATGTAATCGAGCTCGGCGTCGTTCGCCAGCCGGCTTTGCGCCGGTTCTCTATATGCAAAAAACCAGACCGCCGCCCACGCGATCCCGAGCAGCCCGGACACCATGAAAACCGCGCGCCAGCCGTACGTCGATGCCACGTAGAACTCGATCGGCGTCAGAAAGGCCGTGCCGACATACACGCCCATCGAGCACACGCTGCCCGCGACGCCGCGCTCGCGTTGCGGAAACCATGCGGTCGCGAGCTTGTTGTTGGCGGGAAACGCGGGCGCCTCGGCCGCGCCGACGCCGAAGCGCAATCCGAACAACGATGCGAAGCCGCCCGCGAAGGTCTGCAACGTCGTCAGGATCGACCATCCCGCGAGACACACGCCATACGTGACGCGCGTGCCGAAGCGGTCGAGAAAATAGCCGCCGGGCAATGTCGCGATCGCGAAGGCCCACGAGAATGCGGAAAACAGCACGCCCATCATGACCGGGCTTACCGAAAACTCTTTCGCGATCTGCGGCGCCACGACCGACATGTTCGTGCGGTCCAGATAGTTGATGATGGTGCCGATGAACACGAGCCCCAGCATCCACCATCGCGCGCGGGTGCGTCGCCGGACATGCGCGTAGCTGCCGGCGACCGTGCCGGCGGTTGCCTCGTTTTCCATGATGTGTCGTCTCCTGTTGATATGGTTTCGTGCGGCGATCGTTCAGCGCGTCATGCGAGCACAGCGTCATCGACCTGTAATTGCGCGGCCCATGCGCGCAACGCGGCGACCGTCTTAGGCGCGAGTGCGACGCCTTCGCGCCTATGCTTTTCGATGTTGCGTGTCGCCTGCTCGCCCGGAAGACGCACGGGTCTCGCGGGATCGATGGGCGCGTTGGCATGGCATCGCTCGGCCAGAAAGTCCATCTGCGCGATGGCGGCATCGCTGCCCGCGAACGCGGCCGGATCGAAGAGTTGCAGGTAGACGTTCGCACCCCAGCGCGTGGGCGCATCGCGGCGTCCAAAGCCCGAGAGTCCCTGCGTGAGCGCCTCGACCATCAGCGCGAGGCCGAAGCCCTTGTGCCCCGCGTCCTCGCCGCCGAGGAGCATCAGGCTGCCGCGCTCGCCGTCGCCTTCGAGCATGCGCGGATCGCGCGTCGGACGGCCCTTTGAATCGAGCAGCCACGCATGATCGAACGATTGACCCGCGCTCGCTTTCTGGCGCGTCATGGAGACCGTCGCCAATGACGCGCACGTATCGATCAGCACGGGAAAATGCGAGGTCGGAAACGCGAACGCGAACGGGTTGGGGCTGAAGAGACCTTCCTTCCCGCCGAACGGCGCCACGGCCTTCGTATGCGGTCCGGACGATGCAATCAGCGCATAGAAGCCGCGATCGGTCGCCTGCTTCGCGAGCGCGGCGAGACAGCCGATGTGATGGCTGCGCCGCATCGAGAACGTGAACACGCCGTGCTCGCGCACGCGCTCGAAACCGAGCGTGAGCGCGCGCTGCATGAGCCACAGACCCGGCAGATAGTCGCCGTCCCACACGAGCGTCGCGCCCGTATCGCGAACGACTTCGGGATCGCCCGTCGCGCGCATGCCGCCTTTCTTCAATTCGTCGAGATACGCGGGGCATTGCGCGAGACCGTGTGTCGAGCGGCCCATCATGTCGGTGAGCAATAGCAGCTCCGCTACGCACGATGCCTTATCGGCGTCCATGCCCGCCGCGGTGAAGAGCTGTGCGGCGAACGCCGCGAGCGCGTCATGCGGACGATGAAGGGTGGCGGGGAGATCGTTGAGGTTCATATCGGGGCAGACGGTGTCGTTTGATCGGTGAAACCAAGCGTAGCGCTCGCGACTGATACCCGATAGGCTCGTGTCTGCATCAGTTGATACCTATTGCGCATCGATGATCACGCTCGCCCAGCTCCGCTGCTTTCTCGCCGTCGTCGAAGAGATGAACTATCGGCGCGCGGCCGAACGTCTGAACATGACGCAGCCGCCGCTCACGCGGCAGATTCAGGCGCTTGAACATGCGGTGGGCGCTTCGCTTTTCGATCGCGGCGCGCGGGCCATTCGTCTGACGCCTGCGGGCGCGGCTTTCGCGCGTTCGGCCCGGCGCATCGTCGCGCAGGCGAGCGATGCCGTGCTCGATGCGCGCCGCATCGCGGCCGGCGATACGGGCTCGCTCACGATCGCGTTCACGGCGGCGTCGAGTTATGTGTTTCTGCCGCGCTTCGTCGCGTTGCTGCGCAGGGAAATGCCGGAGGTGTCGCTGACGTTGCGCGAGATGAGTTCGCCGCAACAACTCATCGCATTGCGCGACGAGCAGATCGATATGGGTTTGTCGCGTCCGCCGATCATTCAACCAGGCGTCGCGTCGATGCGTGTGTATCGCGAGCCGCTATGCGCGATCGTACCGCTCGCTCATCGGCTGGCTTCGCGCGAATCGCTCGCGTTGCAGGATCTCGCGGGCGAAAGCTTCATCACGTATCCGCCTGTGGAGGGCGTGTATTTTCATCGGCTCATCACCGGCGTGCTGCATGCGATGGGCGTGACGGTCGCCGAGACGCAGCACGTCACGCAGACGCATTCGATCCTCGCACTCGTCGGCGCCGGATTGGGTGTTGCGCTCGTGCCGCACTCGGCGCAGCGCGTGAGATTTCCCGATGTCGCGTTCAAGCCGCTCACGGGTCTCGACGATGTCACGGCGGATCTTCTGCTCGCGTGGCGCACGCAGACGGATAACCCTGCGTGCGCCACGGCGGTCGGGCATGTCACGCGGGCGCTCGAAGATCCCGCGTGGCTCGCACCGGATTGAAGTTCAAACGCCCTTGCGCACGGTATCCGGCAAATCGCGTCCGTGGTATTTCTTGTAGATCGTGTTCAGGTTACCGTTCTTCATGTTCGTGCCGACCCAGTTGTTCACCCATTCCTTCAGGCGCGGCTGATCCTTGTTCATCGCGATGCCGAGATCGAAGGTCTTCTGTTCGAACTTCATTTCGATGTTGCGTTGCGGCGCGCGATCCTGCATTTCCTTGAGGTTCGAAGGCGTGCTGGAGAAGACTTCGACCTGGCCCGTGACCATCGATGTGATGAGCGTCGCGTCGTCCTCATAGCGCTGGATCTGCGCGCCCTTCGCTTGTTGCGTCGTGAGCGTGTCGTTCACCGTGGCGCGCGTGAGACCGATGGTCTTGCCGTCGAGGTCCGCATAATCCTTCACCTTGATCGTCTTCACGCCGCCCACGATGATCGAGATAACCGCATACGGGTTCGAGAAATCGACCACTTTCGCGCGCTCCGGCGTAACCGACAGCGACGAGATCACGAGGTCCGCGCGCTTTGCCTGAAGCGTCGGAATGCGTGCGGCGTTGGTGATCTGCACGAGTTCGAGCTTCACGCCGAGATCTTTCGCGAGCGCGTTTGCGGTATCGACGTCCGAGCCCGCGGGCTTCAGATTCTGATCCGCATAGCTGAAGAGCGGCGTGCCGATCGCAATGGCGACACGCACGACGCCCGCCTTCTTGATGTCGTCGAGCTGATCGGCCATCGCGCTGTGCACCGCGCCTGCCATCATCAAGGTTGCAAGGGCTGCGCGTGCAATGATTATCTTCGCTTTCAAGTCGAGTCTCCGTCGTGATTGATGTTGCTGGATGCTGCTGGATAAGATGCTGCGAATATCAAAGTCCGTTATCGAGAAAAGCGCGCAACTCGGGCGTGCGCGGCGCATCGAGCATGCTGCCGTCGCCCACTTCCCACACCTTGCCCTGATGCATATAGATGATGCGGTCCGCGACGCGCTTGGCGAAGGCCATCTCGTGCGTGACGAGCAGCATCGTCATGCCGTCTGCCGCGAGGTCTTCCATCACGCGCAGCACTTCGCCCGTCAGTTGCGGATCGAGCGCCGACGTCACTTCGTCGAACAGCATCACCTTCGGCGACATCGCGAGCGAGCGCGCAATCGCCACGCGCTGTTGCTGTCCGCCTGACAATTGTTCGGGATACGCGTCGGCCTTCTGTGCAAGTCCGACCTGCTCCAGCACGTTCATCGCGATGCGCCGCGCTTCATCGCTCGACATCTTCTTCACGTGGCGCAGCGCGAGCTTGATGTTCTCTTCCACGGTCAGGTGCGGAAAGAGGTTATAGCTTTGAAACACGATGCCCACTTCGCGGCGCAACAGATGCAGATCGACTTTCGGATCGTCGACGCGAATGCCGCACACTTCAATCTGCCCTTGGTCGATCGTCTCCAGCCTGTCGATGCAGCGCAGCGCCGTGCTCTTGCCCGAGCCGCTCGCGCCGATCACGGCAATCATCTCGCCCTTGTTGACTTCGAAGGACACGCCTTTGAGAACATGATTGGAGCCGAAGCTCTTGTGAATATCGCCGACCTTAACGATTGCTGACATTGAGCTTGTTCTCCATCGATTGGCTCCAGCGCGAAAGCGGATAGCACAGGACGAAATAGAAAGCGCCGACCAGTCCGAAGATGAGGAACGGCTGGAAGATCGAGTTGTTGATGATCTGCCCCGCGCGCGTCAGTTCGACGAAGCCGATCACCGAAGCGAGCGATGTCATCTTGATGAGCTGCACGAGAAAGCCGACGGTCGGCGGCAATGCGAGTCGCATCGCCTGCGGGATGATCACGAGACGCAGCGTCTGCCAGCGCGTGAGCGACAGACACTCCGACGCTTCCCATTGCGGCTTCGGCATCGCTTCGATGCAGCCGCGCCAGATGTCGCCGAGATATGCGCTCGAATAGACCATCAGCGCGAGCCCGGCCGCGACGAGCGCGGGCACCTGATAGCCATACACCGACAAGCCGAAGTACACGATGAAGAGCAGAATCAGCAGCGGAATGCCCTGAATCGCTTCGATATAGACGATCGCGGCGCGCGAGAGCCACGCGCGCGGCGAAATGCGCGCGAGCATCACGCAAAAGCCGCCGATGCCGCCGAGCACGAACGCGAGCAACGAGAGCACGAGCGTCCAGCCGATCGATTGCACCAGATAAACCAGATGCGATGACGTGAATCCGCCGCTCATGCCGCACCTCCGGGAATGACCGTATCGATACGTTGCGAATCGGGCGGCGTCTTGCCGGCGCGTTTCGCGGCGAGACGGATCGCGCGGCGCCGCTTGAAGAGATGCTCGCCCACCGCCCACGCGATCAGCTTGATGATCAACGACAGCACGAGATACAGCGCCGCCACCACGATGTATGTTTCGAGCGAGCGGAACGTATCGGACTGCACGGTGTTGGCGACCGCCGTGAGTTCTTCCGCCGAAATCTGCGACGCGATCGCGGAGGCCTGCATCATCAGCAGAAACTGGCTTGTCAGGGCTGGATAGACCTTTTCGATCGACGGTTGCAGCATCACATGCCAGCCGATGCGCCACTTCGAAAGCCCGAGGCACTCGGCCGCTTCGATCTGTCCGCGCGGCACTGATTCCAGACCGGCGCGAATGATCTCGGCCGCATAGGCACCGATGTTGATCGTCATCGCGAGCGCGGCGGCCGCAAAGGTCGGCATGCGCAAGCCGATGCTCGCGAGACCGAAGTACAGGAGGAAGATCTGCACGAGAAACGGCGTATTGCGCACGGCCTCGATATAGACGATGCAGATGCGCGTGAGCACCGGCACTTTCGCGCGCTTGGCGAACGCGACGAGCATGCCGAGGATCAGTCCGAAGAACACGGCCACGCACGTCATCTTGAGCGTGAGCCACGCGCCCAGCAGGAACGTCGGCCAGTACGGCAGCAGCGGTGAAAAATCGAGAGAAAACATGGCGGCAAATGTCCCTGTGATGTCCGGGCGTCGTGCTCGATGCGGCCGGCGCTGGATGTATGACGACATACTACGAATGTCGTGATACTGCATGCTGCATGCATTAAACCGGGTCGAACGGGCCTGTCGTCGTGAACGCGCCGCCTTGCAGCACGGCCACAGGATCGGTCGGCGCGGGCGGCGGCGTCGCTTCGATCTTTTCGCGGAACTGCTCCGACGAGTCGCGTGGCACGAAGCCCAGATGCGCCGCGCAGCGGTTGTCCCACCACGTGTGCGCATTCGCGGACATGCCGAACACGATCGTATGGCCGACGTCCTTCGTGAAAAGGCTGCGGCGCAAGAGATCGTGAAAATCGTCGTAGCTCATCCAGCTCGCCATCATGCGGCGGTCCTTCGGCTCGGGAAACACGGAGCCGATGCGGATGCTCACGGTCTCGATGCCGTAGCGGTCGAAATACATCTGCGCCATGTCTTCGCCGAAGGACTTGGACAAGCCGTAGTAGCCATCGGGACGTTTGCGCGCGGTGGCGTCGATTCGTTCGTCCTGCCGATAGAAACCCGTGACGTGATTCGAGCTCGCGAACACGATGCGCCCGACGCCCTGTCGGCGGGCTGCTTCATAGAGGTTGAACACGCCCTTGATGTTGGCTTCGAGAATCTCCTCGAACGGTCGCTCGACCGACACGCCGCCGAGATGGATGATCGCGTCGCAATCGGCGGCGAGCGCATCGACGGCCTGGCGGTCGGCCAGATCGCAAGGAACGCGTTCTTCGTGAGGCGCCGCATCGTCCGGCAGCACCCCGGGCAAATCGGAGATGCGCACGTGTTGCGCGAATTCGGCGACGCGATGCCGGATCGCCCGTCCGATTCCGCCGGCGGCGCCCGTCAGCAGAAGGCGGTCGAATCGCGCGGCGTCACCCGTGGACGGCGTGCTGTTTTGTTGTTCCATCGAACTGTGTCTCCTGAAGGCTGTCGTCGCTAGGGATTACCCGGCACGCGCCTCCTTGTACGTTGTCATATCACCGCATCACGCATATCATCATTTGCCGACCGATTTGTCAATGTGTGTAAAACCCACTCCAATGAGAACGCCGTGACGCTATCGCCCGATCCGCATGCCGATACGCACCATCCCTCGTCAACCGATGTATCCATTGCGCTGCCCGGCGCGCGACGAAGCCTCACCGCGCAACTGGTCGATGCGCTGCGCGCGCAAATCGATGCGAAGGAATTGAAGGCCGGCGCCCGCCTCGCGACGGAAGCGGAGATGGTGCAGCGTTTCGGCGTGAGCCGCACTGTCGTGCGTGAGGCGTTATCGCGTTTGCAGGCGGCGGGGTTCGTTGAGACGCGGCATGGCATCGGCACGTTCGTGTGCGATGCGAACACGTCGCCGCTCTTGCACCTCGATCCCGCCGATGTCGCGGGCTCCATCGATGCGTTGGCCGTCCTCGAATTGCGCATCAGCCTCGAAACGGAAAGCGCGGGACTCGCCGCGATGCGTTGCAATGCCGCCCGCCTCGCGACGATGCGCTCGGCGCTCGCCGATTTCGCAAAGAGCGTGGGCGCGGCATCGGATACGGTAGCGCCCGATTTGCGGTTTCACATGGAGATCGCGCATGCGACGGGCAACCGCTATTTCGTCGAGATCATGGAGCATCTCGGCACGCGGATGATTCCGCGCACGCGCATCACGGCCACGCCCATTCCGCGCGAGCAATATGCTGAGTATCTGATGCGCGTGAATCGCGAGCACGAGCAGATCGCGGACGCCATCGAACGCGGCGACGCGGATTCCGCGCGCACCGCGATGCGTCTGCATTTGATCAATAGCCGGGAAAGATTGCGGCGGGCGCAGGCAACGTCTGCGTGAATGCGCGGCAAGGACCGCGTATCGAGCGATCCTTGCCGCGGGTACGACGGTCTCAGCGAGCCATGTTCGGCTCTCCATCCTCGATATCGTGCGCGCCCGAAATCGTCTCCATCGACGAATCGTGATGCAGCAGCAGCACCGCCGCCACGCCGACCATGCCCGCTCCTGCAAGGCATAGCAAGCCCGCGCCGAAGCCGCCCGTGCTGTCCTTGATCCAGCCCATCGCATAGGGGCCGAAGAAGCCCGCGAGGTTGCCGAGCGAGTTGATCGCCGCGATACCGCCCGCAGCAGCAGCCCCCGACAGGAACGAAGCCGGCAGCGTCCAGATCACAGGCAGGCAGCCGAAGATGCCGAAGCCCGCGATCGACAGCGCGATCATCTTCAACACCGGGTTATCCAGCCCCGCAGAAGCCGCGATGCCGCCCGCCGCCACCATCAGCGCAATCGCGACGTGCCAGCGACGCTCGAGCTTGCGATCAGAATGCCGGCCCCACAGCACCATGCTGATCACGCCGACGACATAGGGCAATGACGTGACGAAGCCCGTCTGCAGATTAGTCAGCCCGAACGCCTTGACGATCTGCGGCAGGAAGAAGCTCAGGCCGTAGTTGGTCGCATTCGCGCCGAAGTAGATCA
Organism: Caballeronia sp. LZ029; assembly: GCF_031451275.1. Lineage (NCBI taxonomy): Bacteria > Pseudomonadati > Pseudomonadota > Betaproteobacteria > Burkholderiales > Burkholderiaceae > Caballeronia > Caballeronia sp. LZ029. Next base: position 1,034,634 of record NZ_JARUXO010000003.1, on the reverse strand, counting down.
ACGCAATGGCCAGCACGCGCGGATTAAAAATCGCCTCCTTCACGCTGAACGCATGCACCGATTCACGATGCGCCCGTTCCTGCGCCTGGCGATTCACGAGCCAGTCGCGCTCTTCCTTCGCGAGCCAGTGCGCATCGGACGGTCTGTCGGTTAGATAGAAATACACGACGAACGCAAGCAGGAGCGCGGGAATCGCTTCGATCAGATACAGCCATTGCCAGCCCTGCATGCCGTTGATGCCGTCCATCTGCAACAGCGCGCCGGAGATGGGCCCGCCGATCACCGTGGACAGCGGAATCGCCGCCATGAAGTATCCGACCACACGGCCCCGATACTTCGCGGGAAACCACAAGGTCAGCAGAAAGATGATGCCGGGAAAGAAGCCCGCTTCCGCGATGCCGAGCAGAATGCGCAAGCCATAGAACACGTAGGCGTTCGACAGGCCAGTCGCTTGCGCGATATGCGGAATGTAGGCCATTGCCGCCGCGAGAATGCCCCACGTGAACATGATCCGCGCGATCCAGCGACGTGCGCCGAAACGTTCGAGCAGCAGATTGGACGGAACTTCGAAAAAGAAATAGGCGATAAAGAAAATGCCGGCACCGAAGCCGAACATGCTGGCGGTAAAGCCGAGCGCCTTGTTCATCTGCAACGCCGCGAAGCCGACGTTGACGCGATCGAGATACGCGATGAAGTAACACAAGATCAGGAACGGCACGAGGCGAACCATCACGCGCTTCATGGTGCGAGCTTCAAGGTCCATCTAGGTCTCCTCCGGATAAGAGAATCAGGTAGATCGCTGGTACTTGAGGTACCTGCGGAGACTACTCTTTACGGAGGAACTACAGCATTGGTGTTTGTTCTTGGTATCGGTTCCGAAGCGGTACGTGTCTGTCGATTCGATGCGCGCCAATGCGGTGCATCGAATCGTTTGCGTCCCAAAGTATGCGTAAAAATTGCGAACGGGGCGCGTGATACGCCCCGTTTCGCGACGATCATGCGACCGGTAACAATCCGGCGTAATCCGGTTCCGGTAAGCCTTGCACGCCGGGGTTCATGGCGAACACATAGCCGTCGTCGTCAGTAGCGTTCGTTGCCGGACGAATTGTCGTCACATAGAGCGTCTTCAGATCGGCGCCGCCGAATGCGCACATCGACGGCTTGCTCGCGGGCAGCGCGATCTCGCGATCCAGCTTGCCCTGCGGCGTGAAGCGCAGCAAGCGCCCCGCGTCGTTCGCGCAGGTCCAGTAGCAGCCGTCCGCATCGACAGCGGCGCCGTCCGGGCGGCCCGCGTAATGATGCAGATCGGCGAACACGCGCTGCGCGCCGGGCGTGCCCGTATCGGGATCGAAGTCGAACGCCCACACGAGGCGGCGTTGCGGGTGCGAGTCGGACAGATACATCGTCCTGCCATCCGGCGACCACGCGAGACCGTTCTGGGTGATCAAACCATCGACAAGCGGCGCGGAAAGCGTGCCGTGCTCGTCGTAGCGATACAGCGCGCCCGCAGGACTCGCGAGCGACATGTCCTGCACCATCGTCCCCGCCCAGAAGCGCCCTTGCCTGTCGCAGCGGCCATCGTTGAAGCGCATGCCCGTCGCGGGAAACGCTGGCGCGGCGAGCTTCGCGGCGCGTCCTTCGTTCGCCTCGCCCGCACCCGAGAGCGTCACGGCGAACATGCCGCTCTCCATGCCCGCGACGACACGCCCCGCTTCATCGAACGCAAAGCACGCGACCTGTTCGGCAAACGCCCATTCCGTGCGGCGCGCACTTTCGACTTCGAGCCGGACGATACGGCGCGCGGGAATATCGGTCCAATACAGCGCGCCCTCTTGCGCGCGCCATACCGGACATTCGCCGACCGTTGCACGGCCGCCCGCGTCGAGCCGTTCGGCGCGCACGGATGCGCTCATCGCTTGCGCTCCATCGGTTCGCCCAGCACGAACGCGCCGCCCTGGAAGCGTTGCGCGGGGTCGTCGCGTTCGGCGGTCGGCCCGGTCGCCGGAAAGAGACCGTCGAACTGCGCGGAGCTGTCCTTCGGATTGAAGCCGAGGAAGCCGGCCTTCGCGTTGTCCCACCACTTCACGGGATTGTCCGACGCGCCATACACCACGGCGTGCCCGACGCGATTCGTGAACAGCGAGCAGCGCACCAGTTCGATGAAATCGCGGTAGCTCAGATACGTGACGAGCATGCGCGGATTTTTCGGCTCCTCGAACGACGAACCGATGCGCAGGTTCACCGTCTCGATGCCGAAGCGGTCGAAGTAATAGCGCGACAGCGATTCGCCGAAGCACTTCGTCACGCCATAGAGGCTGTCCGGGCGATGCGGCGCATCCGTATCGATCACCTCGGTGACCGGATGAAAGCCGATTGCATGGTTCGAGCTCGCGAACACGATGCGCTTCACGCCATAACGGCGCGCAGCTTCATAGATGTTGTACGTGCCGCGGATATTCGCCTCGATCAGATCGTCGAACGGCGCATCGATCGAGATGCCGCCGAGATGCACGATCGCATCGACACCTTCGACGAGCTGCATCACCTTCTCGCGATCCGCGAGATCGACGGCGCTGATTTCTTCGTGGCTCGCCGCATCGTCGAGCGGCGCGATGTCGGAGAGCCGCACGACGTCGGCCCATTGCGCGAGCGCGCCGCGCAACTGACGGCCCAGATTGCCGGCGGCGCCGGTCAAAAGCAGGCGCTTGAACGGTTTGCCCGCTGCGTTTGGCTGATTCATCGAGACTCCTGTCCAATACGTGGTAATGCGTTGAAAGCAAAAATGAAGAAAACGTTTTCGGGACTATAGCGACGAGGCGGAACCGCCGTCAATCGCCGTCCAGCATTCATAACGCTGCATGCAAAATGCATGATGCGCGTCATTGTTTCCCGGTTTTCTGCGACAATCCGTAAACATTGCGAAAACGTTACCTTCCGAATGAAGAAAATTTCCCCGACCATTCGCGACGTCGCCGCCGCAGCGGGCGTGTCCGTCGCGACCGTCTCAAAGTACATCAACGGCGCGCAACGCTTCTCCGCGCCGGTCGAAGCCAAGCTCAAGGAAGCCATCGATACCCTCGGCTACCGGTCGAACCCGCTCGCGCGCTCGATGATCACGGGCAAGACGCGCACCATCGGCCTCACGATCCTCGATATCAGCAATCCGCACTTCACCAACGTCGTGAAGGGCGCGAACCGCATCGCGCTGCGCCACGACTACACGCTGCTGCTCGTCGATATCGACGAGAACCAGGCGCGTGAGCGTCCGCTCATCGAAGCCCTCGCGCAGCGCGTCGACGGGCTGCTCGTCAGCTCGCGTCTCGCCGACGAAAACGCGCAATGGATGCTCGATCTCGACAAGCCCGTCGTGCTTCTGCGCAATGCCGAGCTGCCGATTCCGAGCGTCGGCATCAACAGCCGTCTCGCTACCTACATGCTCGCGCGCCATCTGCTCGATCTCGGCCATCGCCGCATCGCGTATCTCGGCTTCGAGCATGCGCGCATCAACGATGAACGGATTCGCGGCGCACGCGATTGTCTCGCCGAAGCGGGCCTCGAACTCGACATCTACGAAGCGCACGCGCCGACTTCGCTTGCGGGCGAACAGGCCTGCTCGCGCGTGATGCTCGGACCGAAGCGGCCGCAAGCGGTGATCTGCTACAACGACCTCATCGCGCTCGGCTTCATGAAGGAAGCCGCGACGCTCGGCATTCGCGTGCCGCAGGACGTGTCGGTGACCGGCATCGACAACGTGCCTTACGGCGCGTACGCCGCGCCTGGCCTCACTACCGTCGACATCCAGAGCGAGAAGATGGGCGAACTGGCGATGCAAAAGCTCATCGATGCGCTCGCCGGTCATCCCGACCCCGGCAACTCCATGTTCGAGCCGCGGCTCATCGTGCGTGAATCGACTGCTGCGGCCGCGTGATTCGCGCCGCGCCGCCTGCGGGTTGCGAGTGCTGGCGGCGCGGCGCACTGCTTGACTAATAATTAGCGATCAGGCCGGGAGCTTCGCCGGCGTCATCTTCGGCGTGAGCATATGCATGATCGCGAAGGCGATGAGATACGCCGATGCGCCGATCGCGAACAGCACCCAGTAGTGACCCGTGCGCTGCAGAACCTGGCCGATCACTTCCGAGAACAGCACGCCGCCGATCGAACCGGCCATGCCGCCGATACCGACCACCGCGCCCACTGCACGACGCGGGAACAGGTCCGACGCCGTCGTAAAGAGGTTCGCCGACCAGCCCTGGTGCGCTGCCGCCGCGAGACCGACGATCGCCACCGCGACCCACAGATTGTCGGCCTGCGAGACAAACGCGATCGGCAACACTGCACATGCGCAGATCAGCATCGCGGTCTTGCGCGCCGCATTCACGGTCCAGCCCGCACGCAGCAGCGCCGACGAAATCCACCCGCCGCCGATGCTGCCGATGGTGGTGATCGCGTAGATCACGACGAGCGGCAAGCCGATGTGCTGCATGTCCATGCCGCGCGATTCGTTGAGCCACTTCGGCAGCCAGAACAGATAGAACCACCACACCGGGTCCGTCAGGAACTTGCCGACGATGAACGCCCACGTCTCGCGCTGCTTGATGAGCACCTTGAAGCCCGGCGCGCCTGCTTTCGCGTTGGCGGCATCGGCGGAACGGGTTTCGTCGCCTTCGTTCGCGAGATCGTCCTCTTGCGCGCTGCCGTCCGGCTGGCGATACATGAAGAACCACACGACCAGCCAGATAAGACCGACCGCGCCGACGATCACGAATGCCGCGCGCCAGCCGAACGCCACCGCGATGGCCGGAATGAGCGCGGGTGCGAACACCGCACCGATGTTCGCGCCGGAGTTGAAGATTCCGGTCGCGAGCGCGCGCTCACTGCGCGGGAACCATTCGGCGGTCGTCTTAATGGCGGCCGGGAAGTTGCCGCCCTCGCCGATGCCGAGCAGTGCGCGGACCATCGCGAAGCCCATCACGGAGCCGACGGCCGCGTGCAGCATAGCGGCGATGCTCCATACGAACATCGCGAGCGCGTAGGAGATACGCGTGCCGAGCCAGTCGACGATGCGTCCGAAGCAAAGCAGACCGATCGCATAAAACGCCGAGAACGCGATCACGATGCGGCCGTACTGGATCTGCGTCCAGCCGATGTCGTGCTGCAACATCGGGGCGAGCAGACCGAGAATCTGCCGGTCCATGTAGTTGATGACCGTGGCGAAGAAGAGCAGCGCGCACACGGTCCAGCGATAGCGGCTGGCGGTACGCACGACGCCGGCAACGACAGTGTTCATGAAAGTCTCCGGACGCGGCGGCGCTCGTCGTGCCGCGTTCTTTGTTGCGTGACCGGCGACGAGCGCCGTGGCGATGGCCTGCGTGGGTGGTGAAGCCGCAAGCCAGCCTGGGTTTTGGAAAACGTTTTTCGAAGGATAGTGGGTTTGCTCTCGACTGACTATCCTAGTGTTTGCCCTAACCCAAGCCGAAACGCATACATACGGGGCCTGTGCGCCTTATTTCTTCGAGGGATTTCATGGCCGCCCGCAGTTAATCGTTTTCTATAGATTTTCCATCCTGCCGCTTCGGACGAGCTTGCATTCGGCGTTTCGCATGCACTTTGGCGTTTTGCATGCCGTCTCACGCATACAAAATGCCGCCCACAACACCTTCGAACCCCGCCGATGCGCCTGTATGATCGAACCCCAATCGACAACAACGACGAAAGCCTTCCATGCCTGCTCGACTGACGGGGCTCCTGTATCTGCTCGTCACCGCCACCGGCTGGGCACTGAACTGGCCCGCCATGAAAATCCTGCTGCGCGAGTGGCCGCCGCTCTTCTCGCGCGGCATCGCCGGCATCGCGGCCGCCGTGCTGCTCGGCGTCATCGCAAGGCTGGCAGGCGAGAACATGCGCGTGCCGCGCGCGCTGGTGCCGAGGCTGCTGCTCGCATCGGCGATCAATGTCTTCGCGTGGATGGGTTTCTCCACGCTCTCGATGAAATGGCTATCGGTCAGTGAAGGCGCGCTGCTCGTCTACACGATGCCGATCTGGGCGATGCTGCTCGCGTGGCCCGTCGCGAAGCGCAAGCCCTCGGCCGCGGGCTTCTGCGCCCTTGCGCTGGGACTCGCGGGCGTGGTCGTGCTGCTGTCCGCGCACGGCCTTTCGTTCGATGGCGGCAAGCTCGCCGGCATCGCGTTCGCGCTTTCGGCCGCGCTGCTGTTCGCCCTCGGCACGGTCATCACGCACGGGCCGATGCCCATCCCGCCCATCACGCTCGTCGCGTGGCAAGTCGGCATCGGCTGTGCGCCGATGATCGTGCTCGGCCTCTATATCGAGCATCCGGTTTTTTCCGCGCTCGGGCTCGACGGTTGGGCCGTGCTCGTCTACATGAGCCTCGTGCCGATGGCCGTGTGCTATCTCGCATGGTTCGCAACGTTGCGCCGCCTGCCCGCCGAGGTCGCGTCCATCGGCATGCTGCTCGTGCCGATCATGGGAATCGTCGCGGCGGCGCTCACGATTGGCGAGCCGCTCGGCGCGCGCGAGGCGATCGCGATGGCGCTCACGCTCTCGGGCGTCGTGCTCGCCATGAGGCAACGCCGATAGCGCGTGGCGCAAGGGAAAAATTAAAGACCTGGCAAGGATGTGCCGATAAGGAGCGTTACAACTCTTATCGTCCAGTCATTCCCCCATGTTTCGTAATACTCTGGCCCGCATGAACGTCGGGACCAAATTCGCCGTGCTCGCCTGCGCGCTCACGGCAGTCGTCGTTGCCTTCTTCACCATCGCCGTCACGCGAAGCGCGGGCGAGCAGGTCGACGAGCACGCGCTCGCACGCGTCGAAAGCGAGAATCGCTCGATTGCGACGATGATCGGACTCTACGACAAAGCCGTGAGCGCGGAAGTCACGCGCTTCATGACGATCTTCGCGCACCGCCTGCCCGCCACTTTCACGCTCGACGAAACGCGCACCGTGGATATCGGCGGCGTTGCGACACCGAGCTTTCTCGCAGGCGACAAGCCCCTGAACAACGACTTCGCGATCCCCGATGCGTTTCTCGACGAAAGCGGCGCAATCGCGACGATCTTCGCCCGCACCGGCGATGATTTCGTGCGCGTGACCACGTCGCTCAAGAAGCAGGACGGCACGCGCGCGATCGGCACGCTGCTCGACCGGAAGGGCCCCGCGTATGCGCCGATGATCGCGGGCAAGCCGTATATCGGCATCGCGACGCTCTTCGGCAAGCAGTACATCACCGAGTACAAGCCCGTCACCGATGCATCGGGCCGCGTGATCGGCGCGCTCTTCGTGGGCGTGGACGTGACCTCCGAATTCGCCGCGCTGCAAGACGGAATCGCGAAACTCGTGATCGGTGCGAGCGGCTATCACTTCGTCGTCGATGCATCGAGTGGCGCGAATCGCGGCAAGCTGCTCGTGCATCCCGGCTCGAAAAACGAACTGGCCGATGAACGCGTCGCGCCCTTCAGGCAGATGCTCGATTCGCACGAAGGCCAGCTCACGTTCGAAGGCGCCGATATCGCGGGTGCGGATGCGCGCGTGCATGGCGGCACGAAGGAAATCGTCTACATGACGGTGCCGCAGTGGCAATGGATGATCGGCGGCATCGCCTATCGCGACGAACTGCTCGCGGACGTGCACGAGAGCCGCAATCGCTTTCTGATGCTCGGCCTCGTCGTTGTCGGGCTGCTCGTCGGCGTGCTGCTCTTCGCGGTGACGAAGCTCGTGGGCCGTCCGATCGACGACGTCACGCGCGCCTCGGAACGCATCGCCGCGGGCGATCTCACCGTGCGCGTCGACAGCGCGCGCGAGGACGATATCGGCCGCCTGATGCGGGCGATCGATGGCATTGCGCGCGGGCTCGCGGGCATCGTCGCGCAAGTGCGCAGCGCATCGGCGGACATGAACGACGGCACGGCGCGCATCGCGTCGGGCAGCAGCGATATCGCGACGCGCATCGCCACGCAGGCGGCGAGCGTCGAGGAAACCGCCGCGAGCATGGAACAGATCACGAGCACCGTGCAGCAGAACGCGGCGAATACCGCGCAGGCAGGCACGCTCGTCGCGTCGGCTTCGGAGGCGGCGCGCGCGGGCGGCGACGCCGTGGGACGCGTCGTGGCCACGATGAGCGAGATCGATGCATCGGCACGCCGTATCGCCGATATCACCGCGACCATCGAAGGCATCGCGTTCCAGACCAACATCCTCGCGTTGAACGCGGCCGTCGAAGCGGCGCGCGCGGGCGAGCATGGCAAGGGCTTCGCGGTCGTCGCATCGGAAGTGCGCGCGCTCGCTCAACGCAGCGCGGGCGCAGTGAAAGAGATCGAAGCGCTGATCGCCGAATCGGCCCAGAAGGTCTCGCAGGGCTACAAGATCGCCGAGCATGCCAGCAGCACGATGGGCGGCATCGTCGAGCGCGTGTCGCGCGTGAATGCGATCGTCGATGAAATCGGCGTCGCGTCGCGCGAGCAGGCGTCGGGCATCGAGCAGGTGAACAGCGCGGTCATGCTGATCGGCGAAGCGACGCAGCAGAATGCGGCGCTCGTGGGGGAAGCCGAGCACTCCGCTGCCGAACTGCGCGATCAGGCCGAGCGTCTCGAACGCGCTGTCAGCATGTTTCGCGTTTGAGTCATCGACTATTCACAGCGGTTCCAGAGGATGCGGCGCGTCGTCATACGCGCCCCATACCGATTGATCGAAGTTGATCATCGATCCCGTCATGAGCCCTGACTCAGCGCTCGCGAGATAAGCGACCGCGCGCGCCGCTTCGTTCGTATTGATCAAGCGTCCGAAGGGCTGTGCGGCCGCGGCGCGTTCGAGCCAGTCGTCATCCGCGCCATGATGCGTGCGCTGAATGCGGTCCTCGCCCTCGCTCGCCATCCAGCCGAGATTCAATCCGTTCACGCGAATGCGATTGCGCAGCAGCGCATAAGCCGTGTTCTGCGTGAGCGTGGCGAGCGCGCCTTTCGATGCGCAATATGCAGCGATGAATGGCTGTCCCGCCATCGCCGACATCGAGCAGATATTGACGATCGCGCCCTCCGTTCCTTCGCGCTTCATGATGCGGATGGTGTCCTGCATCAGAAAGAACGGCGCGCGCACGTTCGTCGCGAACATGCGATCGAAGAGCTCGGGATCGGTATCGAGGATCGTGCCGCGATCCGTCGTTGCCGCCGCGTTGACCAGCACGTCGATGCGGCCGAATTGCTGGTCGGCGGCGGCGATGACCGCGCGGCAATCGTCCACGTGCGCGAGATCCGCCGCGACGAAGCGCACTTGCGCCCCGCTCGCTTCGGCAAGCTCGCGCGCTTTCTTTTCGCCCTTGTCCTTCGAACGCGCGCAAATCACTATGCCCTGTGCGCCGCGCTCCGCGAAGAGCGCCGCCACGGCCGCGCCCAGGCCTTGCGCGCCACCGGTGATGACCGCCACCTTGCCTTCGAACTGAGTCATCTTTGTTCTCCGTATGGTGATCCGCGTGCTTGCCAGATCACGACGTCAGATCTCGATGAAGATGCGGCCACCCTCGACTTTCGCGGGATACGTCCGCAACTTTTCGCAAACGGGCGCGCATAGCGGCCGGCCGTCGCGGATGTCGAAACGGCCGTTGTGCTTCGGACATTCGATGACATGGTCCATCACGAACCCGTCGCTCAGATGGACGTGCTCGTGCGTGCAAAGGCCATCGCTCGCATACACCTCATCGTTCACGCGATAGATCGCGAAAGTGCGGCCATCGTGATCGAAGCGCATCACGTCTTCGTCTTCGATATCGTCCATCAGGGCTGCATCGATCCATTGCGTCATGGCGGGTCGCCTCCTTTCTCTCGATGTCGTTATGCCGGTTCAAGTTTGAGTTGCGGTCGAAGCGGGCATGGGCCGCTCGACGTGATACGACGGGTCGCGTCTTTGCCGTGCGAGCGCCGGAATGATCTCCGCATAGGCCGCGATCGTGCTCGTATAGGGCGGCGGCATGTCGTCCTTCACCGCTTCGTGCAATCGCGGCAGCGCGTGATAAGGCACCATCGGAAACATGTGATGTTCGACGTGATAGTTCATGTTCAGATAGAGAAACCGGAACACGGGATTCATCATCACGGTGCGGCAATTCTTGCGATGATCGAGCACGTTCTCGGGCATCCCCGCATGCTGCGTGAGGCCGAAGAAGAGATAAAGCCACGCGCCATAGAGGCTCGGCAAGCCGATATAGAGCAGCGGCAGGATCGAATGAAAAACAAGGCACGCGCCGATCACCAAGGCATAGATCGCGAGCGTGATGCGCGCCTCCAGAATCACCTTCGGCCATTCCGACTCCGGCACGTAGGTCTTTTCCTCTTCACCGATATTGCCGAACGCAGACGAGATGATCTTCGGCACTTCAGCCGCCGCGTGCTTCAGCGCGAACACGTTGAGCGCGAGGCTCAGCCAGTCCGTGGGCAGCGGCACCGCGATCTCGCGATCCCGCCCGACGACGAGCGTATCCGTGTGATGCCGCGCGTGGCTCCAGCGCCATATCGTCGGCCGGCGAAATACCTGAAACGACGCGACCTGATAGAGCGCTTTGTTCATCCACGCTGTCTTGAATGCAGTGCCGTGACCGCTCTCGTGCCAGCGCGAATCCGCGGGACCGCAGTACAGCGCGCCATAGAGAAGGAATGCCGGAATCGCCCAGAGCGAATGCGCCTGCCACGCGAACCATGCAAGTACGCCGCTCGCGATGATCGCCGCATACCAGAGCAGCGTGTCGCGAATGGCGCGTGCGTCACCGCGCTGCATCAGGCTCTTCATGACAGGGCGCGGCACCGCGCACTTGTACCACTCGGCATTGACGAGACCTGCGGCTTTCGCACGCTCGCCCGCGCCGCCGATCAACTGGTAATCGCGATAGCTATCCTGCTCGCCTGCGCGATGCCCTTGCCCGGATTCCATCATGTCACCTCATCCGATGATTGGAATTACATCATTCGTTATTGTTGGATCGATGATAGGAGCGGAAGCGTCGGCTGTGCAATGTTCGCGCGCATTTGCTATCTTTAGGCATCATCGCGCGATCTGAAAATCCATCATTTACATCAACGATGAGCAAGCGTCCCACTCTTCAGTCAGTGGCCGAAGCTGCCGGAGTAAGTCCCGCAACCGTCGATCGCGTGTTCAACAGCCGCATCAGCGTGCGTGAAGGCACGGCCTTGCGCGTGATCGAAGCGGCCGAGCGCATCGGTTATCACGGCGCGGGATTGATGCGCGAGCGCCTGCGCGCGCAACGCGGCGAACGTCATGAGCGATACACGCTGGGCTTTTGTCTGCAAAAGCGGGCCGATCCTTTCTATCAGACCTTCGCGCGCATCCTGACAGACGCGGCCGCGCGTCACGAGCCCGAGCATTGCACCGCCGTCATCGAATACATGGATGAACTGGACCCGGCGTCGATTGCGCGCACGCTGCTTTCGCTCGGCGAACAGGCGCAGGCGCTCGGCGTCGTTGCGGTGGATCATCCGCATGTGACCGCTGCCGTCGAAACGCTTCACGCACAGGGAAAGCCGACGGTCACGTTATTGTCGGATTTGAGCGCGCCGTTGCGTGCGGGTTATATCGGCGTCGATCCGCGCAAGAGCGGGCGCACGGCAGCGTGGGCCGTGAGTCGTCTCACACGTCGCGACGAAGGCACCGTCGGCGTATTCGTCGGCACGCCACGCTATCTCGGTCAGGAAAGCTGCGAGATCAGCTTTCGCTCGTACTTGCGCGAGCACGCTCCAGGATTGCGCGTGCTCGACACGCAGATCAATCTCGAAGACAAGCAACTCGCCTATGAAGCAACGCTCGCGATGCTCGCCCGCCATGCCGATCTCGCCGGCCTCTATATTCCCGGCGGCGGCGTGGGCGGCGTGATCCGCGCGCTGCGCGAGGAAGGCGCGGGACGACGCATCGTCACGGTGTGCAGCGATCTGATGCCCGACCGATACGAGGCGCTCGTCGAAGGCGTCATCGACCTCGTGATCGACACGCCGCTTCAACGCATCGCCGAGACCGCCATTCAGGCGATGCTGCGGAGTTTGCAGGCGCTGCCGGGCGAGGCCGCGCAAGCGAGCCAGTATCCTCTGCCCGCGCAGCTCTACACGCCGGAGAATGTCTGAGCGTTGGCTAAGCACTCACGATCGCCTAATTCTTCGCGCCTAGTCTCCTTATCGAGGTCCACTCGTTCAAGGAGAATGATCATGAAGAAACTCGCAATCGCGCTGCTCGCAGCCTCCGTCATGGTGCCGATGCTTTCCTACGCACAAACGCCCGCGCCGGCCAGGCGCGCCGACGCCGAAGCGCAGAGCGAACAGTCGCAGAAGGCCAATTCGGATTACGGACCCGGCATGGAGGGCAGCGTTCAAAGCGGCTGGACGACGCAGCCTTCGCCGCAAGCGCTGGGGCAATCGCTCTACATACATCATTAAAGCGAGTCAGGAAGCGCGGCATCCGGGTATGAACTTTTTTCTGCTTTGATTTCGGATAGGCACGAAAGAAGAAAAATGTACTCATGTTTCGAATGTTGCTTGCAACCTGAAACGGTTTGTCACGCTTCCTTACTTTCAATGAACTTCGCATGTGTCCAAGCGCACGGAGGACGATGCAACGAGTCCGGACGATAACGTTTGCGAGCCATTCCAGATGGCATTCCAGATTCGCGGGCGTCACGTCCTCGTTTTTCTACTAGTATTTCCGAAGGATCAACTTGCAGACTGTCGGGGAACGTAACTCCTCCGATCTGCTCTATTAACGTGTTTTCGATCGACATGCACATCAGGCGGGGACATCCGGGGCCCGCCATATGACGTGACATGCTCCAACAACAACGCGTCCCTTGCGTCGCCTTCAGACCAACTGCATGTCTCACGTGCCGCGATACACGCGCGTGGCACACGGAAATCCAATCATCGACGGAGAGCGTCATCTATGCCGTTTGAGAGTGACTCATTGCGAGACACCGGTCCGCTGCTCAGCATCGTCGTGGCGGCGTATAACATCGAGGGATATATCGAGGAAGCGCTCGAATCCCTCTTATCCCAACCTCATATCGATGCGATGAAGATCATCGTGGTCGATGACGGTTCTCGCGACGAGACCTATGCGGCAGCGCGCGCCATCGTGGAGCGCGATCGCGGCGTGCACGTCGAACTGTTGCATCAGGAAAACCGCGGCCTGAGCGCCGCGCGCAATACGGGCCTCGCGGCGGTGCGCACGCCGTATGTCGGCTTCCTGGACGGCGACGATATCTATCTGAAGGGTTTCACCGACGCGATCATTCCCGTGCTCGCCGAGCGCAAATGGGATGTGGTCGAATACAACGTCAAGATCATCGACGATAACGGGCGCGAGCTCGACGAAATCGAAATCGCCGACGACGCAACGAGCGGCGGCCACCCGATGGATCGCGCGGCGCTGAAGCAATTCGCGGATCGATTCCATACGTTCGCATGGGCGCGCACCTATCGCACCGACCTCTTCGACGAAGCGCCGTTTCCCGTCGGACGAAACTACGAGGACATGGCGCTCGTGCCCGCAACTTATCTTCGCGCGAACAGCATCTATCGTATTCCCAAGGCGCTGATCGGCTATCGCCGGCGCTTCGGCAGCATCACGCAAACCGCCAAGCTGAGCGATATGCTGAATCTGCGCGTGTCCGGTCAGGAGGCGCTCGCGCGTTGCGACGGCAGCGAGACGGACGATTACTGGCTCACCGTATTCGATAAGCTCTTCCATCGCGCATGCCATGTTTGCGCGCGCGTCGATCGTGCGTCATTTAAACAGGCATCGGAGACGCTCACGGCCATGGCCGTCGATCATCGCAAGATGCGCGAGAAACTCACCGCGCACGGCGGTCGTGAAGTCGTCGCGCTTGCGCCGTTCGATCTGAACGTGCGCGCCGACCGCTCGATCCACTTCCTCAAGGGGCTCGTCAAGAAAGTATTGCGGCGCAGCCTCGATCATCATCAGCGCGAGCGGCGCCCGAGCACCTCGAATCAGTTGAGCGGATAAGCGCGCGTCGCTTTCATGCCTCGTCGATCGCCCGCAGGCTCATTCGCTTGTAGGCATCGACGAGCATGGCGCCTTCGCTGCGCTTGTGGGCGACGGCGAGGCGCATCGTCTCTTCTCCCAGTTGCCAGATCAGGAACGCGAGCGCGCTGACGCGCTTGCTGTCCGCACGTGGCGTCACGCGCCGGATCGCCGCTGCGAGCAACGCGCCGCAAGCGCGGCTCTCCGCAATCTCGATGTTCATCAATTCCTTGTCCGAGCGCAGCGCCGACGAAATGTCGCGCATCACGGGCTTGTCCATCACGATCTCGTAGTACTCGTCGACCAGCGAGGCGAACGCGTCGAGCAGTTGCGCCTTGTCCTGCACCGCATCGAGCGCTTCTCGCACGCATCGGCGGCTCTCGTCCGCGTACAGCTCGGCGAGCGTGCGCACGATCGCGCGCTTGTCGGGGAAATACTGATACAGCGAGCCGATCGATATCTCCGCAAGCTCGGCGATCTCGCTCATCTTCACGTGCTCGCTACCCTTCTCCGCAATCAGTTGCTGCGCGACCTCCAGGATGCGATCGAGGCGTTCGCGGCTGCGCTGCTGCGCGGGCTGCCTGCGCGCGACGCTTCCCTTCGCTGCGATGCGTGGCGGCTTCTCCTGCATGGTGACTCCTTTGCCGCATGAAAGCAGGCTCGAAAATGCTTGACAGTCGAATGTGAGTATCTATCATGTTTAAAACGTGAGCAACTCTCACGTTTTAAACTCAGGAGACAGTCATGGCTCAATCGGACTTCGACGCCGCGCCCATCCTCGTTCTGGGCGCCAACGGCAAGACGGGACGACGCGTGGCGGAGCGGCTACGCACACAGGGACTCGCGGTTCGCGCGTGCGCGCGCTCCACGCAGCCCCGCTTCGACTGGAACGATCGCGCGACATGGCGCGCGGCGCTCGAAGGCGTGAAGCGCGCGTATGTCACGTATCAGCCGGATCTTGCTGTACCAGGCGCGCTCGATACGGTCAGCGCTTTCTTCGATACCGCGCTGGCAAGCGGCGCCGAACGAATCGTGCTCCTCTCGGGGCGCGGCGAGGAGGAGGCACAAGCCGCCGAAGCAGCGCTGCAACGCTCGGGCGCGAACTGGACCATCCTGCGTTGCAGTTGGTTCATGCAGAACTTCAGCGAGAGCTTTTTGCTCGATCCGATTCGCGAGGGCACGCTCGCGCTGCCCGTCGGCGATATCAAGGAGCCTTTCGTCGATGCGGAAGATATCGCCGACGCAGCCGTCGCGGCACTCACGCAACCGGGCCATGAAAACAGGCTTTATGAACTCACCGGCCCTCGCGCGATCTCGTTCGCCGAAGCGCTCGGGTGCATCGCGAAGGCTTCGCGGCGCGACCTGCATCTCGCGCCCGTGCCTGCCGATGCGTTTCGCGCCGGCCTGCTCGAAGCGGGCGTATCGAACGAGGAAACCGATCTGATCCTCTATCTCTTCACCACCGTGCTCGATGGCCGCAATGAGCAGCCTGCCGATGGCGTGCGCGCCGCCCTGAATCGCGAGGCCCGCTCCTTCGAGGACTATGCAGCGCGAACCGCGGCAAGCGGCGTCTGGTGCGCATAGGTGCACAAAAGCGGGCACTATTTCGCGGTAGACTTTAGGAATGGAAAAATGTCCCTACTGTGAGCGAATCCGTGACGAATGGGATTGTCACGGGCAGGAATGCCGCACCGCCATCGCCCGCGCGTTGCGCCGGCAGCGCATGGGATTGCCGATGGTGCCCAAGGTCATCCGCAATGAAATCCCGGCAGGCGCATCGACTGGCGAAGTGATCGCGCAGTTGTCGCGTCA
Organism: Caballeronia sp. LZ029; assembly: GCF_031451275.1. Lineage (NCBI taxonomy): Bacteria > Pseudomonadati > Pseudomonadota > Betaproteobacteria > Burkholderiales > Burkholderiaceae > Caballeronia > Caballeronia sp. LZ029. The sequence continues at coordinate 1,018,778 of NZ_JARUXO010000003.1, read as the reverse complement.
GCGCTTGCGCGCGCGCCGCGCGAACGAGGAGCGCCGTGCGCGCAAGGAAGCCGACGACCTCGATCTCTAGCGGCGGCATGTCTCATCAAACGCGCGCCGGCGGATCGACGTTCGATCCACCGCGTGGCGCAAGCGTCCCTTCCTCGCGCCATGCACGCCGCGATGCGCGCATCTTCGTGAGCGCCATGCGCGCGACCTTGAGCCAGCCATAAGGACGCGGATCGGCGACCATGCTGAGCGCGCGCGCATAGTCGAGCGTGAGGCCGGGCGTCCAGGCCATCGTCACCGCGCGCTTGCGCACCTGCGCCGCGACCCACAGTTCCGGCGTGACGATCATCCTGAAGAGCGCGCCCCAGCCCGCGCGCGCACCGTACAAACGCCCTGCCGCGCCTTCCAGCGCGGCATCGAGCGCGCGCGACACGCTGCTCGAACAATTGCGGTGCGTGAGGTTATACGTCGTATCCTCGCGATAGTTGCGCCAGAAGCTATCGAGCCGAGCGGGATCGTAATTGCGAATGCGCACACGCACGGTCGATGGGCACCATGCCTTCGATTCGATCGCATAGCTCGGTTGAAATACGCCCGGCACGTCGTTCTCGCGCGTGGCGCGCAAGAGGCGCGCGAAGTCATCGGGCGAGCGGTCGATTTCCACCGCGGGATAGAGACTCACATAGATTCCCTCCGGCGATTCGAGCGCGGCGTGGCCTGTCGAAATCACGCCATTGCGATCCACCGCGGCGATATAACGATCGACGATCGGATGCCACTGCGTCTCTGCCTTCGACGATCCCACCGGCGTCCATACGTGCACCGTGAGCGCTGGTTCATCGTCGGCGGGCGGGCCGTCCCACTCTCTCGCCTGCAATGCAGGAAGCGCGCTGTCATGTCCCTTGCCCGCAACGCTCGCCGCTTCCGCGCTCGCATCGCCCCATACGGCAGGGTTGCTCGTCAGCTTGCGCACGCGCATCGCGATCATGATGAGATTCCATCCCGCGAAGATGAAGAACGCACCGATGCAATACGGCACCGTGCCTTTATAGTGCGTCGGAAACGGTTGAATCATGAAGACGCCGAGCGCGATCTCGAAGATCGCGAAGCCGAACGCGACACGATAGCGCCGGTAACGCACGACGAGCGCCGACGTCGCCTGCAAGAGACCATCGAAGAGAAACGCAAGGCCGATCAGTATCGAGAGAATGAAGTGGCCGTGATGATTCCCTTCGAAGATGAGTGCCGCCGTGAGCGCGAACGCGATGCCCTTCGCGTAGCGCAACCTGCGCTGACCGCCGACGCCAGCCCACGCGACAGCCAGCGTAAGCGCGGCCTCGATCAGCAGCAACCAGCCGACGAAGGCGATCGGAAAGCCCAGCGCGCCGTCGAGCGCATCGATGAATACACCGATGCCGATAACGAGCAACAGCCAGCCGATCACCAGCAGACTGCGCCAGCGATTGCGCAAATAGTCCACGCCCAGCAGGATCATCATCAGCTTGACCATCGTTCTCTCTTTCCAAAAAATGACGGTAAGTGCGGGTACATGTTAGTGCAGTCGGCGCAGCGAACCCTATCGCACGATCGTTCGAATGCGCTGCACCGCATCACGAATACGCCGTGACATACTTGCGCTGCCCATCCTCACGCGACGGAGACGCCATGTTCGAGCAATGCCGATGGATCAACGAGCCCGCGCAATGGCGCGTCGAGAACGACACGCTCTTCGTCACCACCGACACGCACACCGACTTCTGGCGCAAGACTCACTACGGCTTCGTGCGCGATAACGGCCACGTTCTGGCGGCGAGCGTGGACGGCGATTTCACGGCCGAAGTCGCGGTCGATGGCGATTTCTCCTCGCTCTACGACCAGGCCGGCCTCATGGTGCGCGAGAGCGCCGAGCGCTGGATCAAGGCCGGTGCCGAATACAGCGACGGCGCACTCAGCTTCAGCACCGTACTCACGAACGATCTCTCCGACTGGTCGCTCAGTTCACGCGCCGACACGAACCGCTTCCGGCTGCGCATGACGATCGCGCAAGGCGTCCTCAAAGTGCAATGCAGCACCGATGAACGCAACTGGACCCTCATGCGCCTCGCGCCTTTCGCGCCAAGCGGTGCGAATGCGCAATGGCTCGTCGGCCCGATGTGCTGCACGCCGGAGCGCGGCGGTCTCAACGTGCGTTTCTCAGACTTCAGGATCGGCCCGCCCATTGTGAAGGACCTGCACGACGTCTCGATGTGAAGCGGCGCACTCCGGCTCGGTAAAAACACTCACTTGCTCCGGTCGCCTGCGCTTCCTAATATTTTGAAACGTTTCAAAATATCGACGACATCGCGCCTTGGACTCACGAAAAAAACCGGCCCGCACGTTGAAGGACGTCGCCAACGCGGCGGGCGTCTCGCTCGGCACCGCGTCGAAGGTCATGGCGGGCGCGGAAGGCGTGAGTCCCGCACGGCGGCAGCAGGTCCGGGACGCGGCGCGCAAGCTCGGCTACCGGCGCAACAGCCTCGCGGCGGAGTTGCGCAGCAGCCGTTCGACGTCCATCGGTTTCGTCGTGCCCGATCTGACCAACTCGTTCTTCATCGAACTGTTGTGCGTGGTCGAGGATCATGCGCTCGCGAGCGGTTATCGACTGCTGCTCGCACATGCGCAGGAAGATCCCGCGCGCGAAGCCGAACGCATCCGCTTCGTGCTGTCGCGGCAGGTGGCGGGCATGATCATCATTCCGTGTCATGGCTACGATCACGCGATCGAAGAACTGCGCGAATGCGACGTGCCGCTCGTCATGGCGGATCGCGTCGACAACAGCTTTCCCGCCGATACCGTCACCACCGATAGCCGCCGCGCCGCGAGCGATGGCACCGATCATCTGGTCGCGCTCGGGCACAAGCGCATCACGTTCATTGTCAATGCGCTCGATCTCGTCAACAGCCGCGAGCGCGCGGACGGCTATCTCGACGCGATGAAACGCGCGGGGCTCGCGCGTCATGCGCGCGTCGTCGTGTGCGGGATGACGGATACGGAAAGCCATGCGGCCACGCTCGGGCTGCTGTCGGAACGCGATCGCCCGACCGCATTGTTCACGGGCGCGAACGTGGCGACGCTCGGCGCATTGCGCGCGATACGCGACGCCGAATTGCGCCTGCCCGACGACATCTCGCTGCTCTCCTTCGACGATGCGCCGTGGATGTCGGTGCTGCATCCGCGCATCAGTTCGATCCATCAGCCGGTGGAGGCCGTGGGACGCGCGATCTGGCAATTGCTGCACAAGCAGTTGCAAGGCGAATCATCGGAGCCGGTGCATCTGCGCATGAAGGCCGATTTGCGCGTGCGCGAAAGCACCGCGCCGCCGTGCAAGGCCATGACCAGGGAAACCCGCAAGCGCGCCGCTCTCGCGGATCGCTGACGGCGCTATAACGTTTTATTTTTTCATCGAAGATCAGAACCAGCGAGAGCATCAGCAAGCCCTGAAAACCAGACCCGAAGCTGGCAACCAAAACAGGAGAGACGCAATGGACAGCAAACGACGCATCATCACCGCGAGTCTCATCGCCGCACCGCTGGCCGGCGCGATCGGCTCGTTATCCGCGCTCATCGCGCAACCGGCGTTCGCGCAGCAGAAGAAGTATCGCTTCGGGTTCTCGCAGGTCACGACCGTCGAGCCGTGGCGCGTGCAGTTCAACAAGGACATGAAGGCCGAGGCCGCGAAGCATCCCGAGGTCGAGCTGATCATCGCCGATGCAGGCGACCGCACCGACAAACAGAACGCCGACATGGAGAACTTCATCACGCAGAAGATGGACGCGATCTTCATCTCGCCCAAGGAGTCGGCGGGACTCACCGGCGTCGTGGAAAAGGCCTTCAAAGCAGGCATTCCCGTGTTCGTGCTGGATCGTGAAGTCAACGGCGACCAGTTCACGCAGTTCATCGGCGGCGACAACGTGCAAATCGGCGAGGAAGCGGGCAACTTCATCGTCAAGCTGACGGGCGGGCCGGGCAAGGCGCAGGGCAATCTCGTCGAGATCTGGGGCGGCTTCGGCGCGCAGCCCGCGCACGATCGTCACGACGGCGCGGACAAGGCCATCGCCAAGGAGAAAGGCATCAAGCGCGTGGGCGAACGGGTGGATTGCGACTGGAAGCAGGACAAGGCCTACGACTATATGAAGACCGTGCTGCGCGTGCAGCCGAAGATCGACGTGGTCTATGCGCACAACGACCCGATGGCCTATGGCGCATATCTCGCCGCGAAGGATGCGGGCCGCGAGAAGAGCATCAAGTTCGTGGGCATCGACGGCTTGCCGCAGGAAGGCGCGACATGGGTCGAACAAGGGCTGCTCGCGGGCACGTTCATGTATCCGACGCCGGGCGCGGAAGGCATCCGCCAGTCGCTCAAGGTATTGCATGGCGACAAGGTGCCGAAGAAGGTCACGCTGCCGACGCAAGGCATCTTCGTCGACAACGCGAAGCAGTACATCGCGAGTCATTGAGCGTAACGGAGACACGCGATGGCAACTGTCGCCGCGCCGCTCATCGAAGCCGCGGGTTTGTCGATCTCGTTCAACGGGAGCGCCGCGCTGTCGGACGTCGACTTCGATGTCGCGGCGGGCGAGGTGCATGCGCTCGTCGGCGAGAACGGCGCGGGCAAGTCGAGTCTGATGAAGATTCTGGGCGGCCTCTATTCGCCCGATGCGGGCAGCATCCGCGTGCGCGGCGAGCCGACGCGCATGACGAGCGTGAACGACGCCACGCGCGCGGGCATCGCGATCATTCATCAGGAGTTGAATCTCGTCGACACGCTGTCCGCCGTCGATAACATCTTTCTCGGCAAGGAAATACGCACGCGCATGGGCTTTCCCGATCGCCGCGCGATGCGCGCCGCCGCCGCGAAAGTGCTCGCGCAACTGGGCTTTCGCTTGCAGCCGGAAACGCTCGTGGGCACGCTGCGCGTCGGCGAGAAGCAACTGGTCGAGATCGCGAAGGCGTTGCTCGCCGATGCGCGCGTGCTCATCATGGACGAGCCGACATCCGCCCTTTCCGACACCGAAACGCACGCGTTGCTCGCACTCACGAAGGACTTGCGCGCGCAAGGCATCGGCATCGTGCTCATCAGCCATCGTCTGGGCGAAGTGTTCGCGGTCGCCGATCGCGTCACCGTGTTGCGCGATGGACGGCGCATCGCGACCTTGCAGATGCGGCAAGTGGAATCGTCCGAGGCGCTCGTCTCGATGATGATCGGCAAGGACTTCGCGCCGCCCGAGCGCACCGAAGCCGAAGCGCCGCAAGAACGACCGCTCGCGGTGGACGTGCGCGGACTCACGTTGTCGGGGCCTGCGCGCGCGCTCGTGTCGGATGTCTCGTTCTCGGTGCAGCAGGGCGAAGTCTTCGGCATCTCGGGGCTGCTCGGCGCGGGCAAGACGGAGATACTGGAGGCGATCTTCGGTGTTTCGCCGTATCGGCGTGAAGGCGAGATACGCGTGGCGCATCATGCGCGCACGATCGATTCACCCGATCGCGCGGCCGCGGCCGGACTCGCATTCGTCACCGAGGACCGCAAGAAAGACGGGCTCGTGCTGGATCAGTCGCTCGAAGCGAATCTGCTGTTGCCGTCGCTCTCGCGTGCGCCGGGGTTTCCGTTCTATCGGCGCGCGCGGATGCACACGTGGGCCGCTTCGCAGGCGCGGGCATCGAACGTCAAGCATCGCAGTCTCGCGCAGGATGCGAGCACGTTATCGGGCGGCAACCAGCAGAAGCTCATCATCGGCAAATGGCTGATGACGAAGCCGCGCATTCTTCTGCTCGATGAACCCACGCGCGGCGTCGATGTCGCCGCGAAGGCGGAGATCTATCGGCAGATACTCGCGGCCGCGCGCGAGGGCGTCACGGTGATCGTCGCGAGCTCGGAGATCGACGAGCTGATGCTGCTCTCCGATCGCATCCTCGTGATGTGCGAAGGACACGCACGCGGCGTGCTGGCGCGAGAACAATTCTCGGGCGATGTGCTCATCAAGATGGCCTCGCCCTGAAGGAAGAACCGGAGACTCACACCATGCTGCACGCGCAGGACCAACTCGCCGAGCCCGCGGCCAACGCCCGCCAGCGACACCTGAGCACGTTCCTCACGTATCTGAAGTATTACCTGGGGCTCATCGTGCTGCTCGTGGTCGGCGCGCTGACATCGCCGCACGCGGCCGATGGCGGCAATATCTTCTTGTCGAGCGCGAATATCTCCGATGTGTTCCGTCAGGTGGCGAACGTCGGCGTAATTTCCATCGGCATGACGCTCGTGATCGTCACGGCGGGCATCGATCTCTCGGTCGGCGCGATCATGGGTCTCGGCAGCGTGCTCACCGCCATGCTGCTGACAACCGATGGCTGGAATCGCGCGACGTATGCATCGCTCGTGCTCGATGCGATCGCCATGTTCGCGATCGTGTTCGCCGCGCTCGGCGTCGTGCGCGGCATCGTGCGCGCCCGCGATACGCAGACGGTGCGCGTCGCGGACCGCTCATCCGTTGCCATGCAGGCGGGCATTGCGGTGCTCGTCGCGGCGGCGGCGTGCGCGTATATCGCGCTGCACGGCGGGCATCGCATGCCCCTGCTCGCCGTGATGTGGATCGTGCCGCTCGCGGGCTTCACGCTCGGCGCGCTCAACGGCTGGATCATCACGCGCGGGCGCATGCAGCCCTTCATCGTGACGCTCGCCGCGATGGTCGGCGTGCTCGGCGCCGCACGTCTGATCGCGGGCCAGGACACGGCCGTCTACTCGATCTATAGCGGCACCAATGCGACCTCCGATATCGAAGCACTGCGCGCATTACTCTTCAACGTGGTGCCCGTGCCCGCCCTCTTCTTTCTCGCAATCGCCGTGGTCGTCGGCTTCGTGATGAATCGCACGGTGTTCGGCAAGTATCTGTATGCGATCGGCGGAAACGAGAAATGCGCGGTCGTGTCGGGGCTCGATGTCGCGCGTCACAAGATGGCGGCCTATGCGATCTCGGGGCTGTTGTCCGCGCTCGTCGGCGTGCTTTACGCGGCGCAGTATCGCCAGGGAAAAGCGGATGCCGGCATGGGCTGGGAGCTCGATGCGATCGCCGCCGTGGTGATCGGCGGCACGAGCCTTTCAGGCGGCGTCGGGCGCGTGTCGGGCACGGTCGCCGGCGTGCTGATCTTCGGCTTTCTGAGCAATATCCTGCTGCTCAACGATATCGACAGCAATACGCAGCTCGTGCTGAAGGGATTGATCATTGTTATCGCCGTGTTCCTTCAACAGACGGATATGGGCAAGCGCGGATGGTTCAGGCGCTTCGGCACGCGCAAGTAATCACGACTCGAAATCGATATTCCGCGCCCGCAATTGCCGCATCCCGCTTGCGAGATGCGCCCGCGCGCTCTCGGCATCGCCCGCGCGCATCTGCTCATACGTGCGTTGCGCGATGTCGTGCGGCACCGGCCTGAGCGGACGGTTCGCGCTCATCGCGCGCAATTGCACTTCCGCCGCGCGTTCCAGATAGTAGAGATCGTCCCACGCCTCCGCGATGGTCGCGCCCGCAACCATCACGCCGTGATTCTTAAGGAAGAGGATATCGGCGTCGCCCATCGCGCCGGCGATGCGATCGCCCTCGGCATCGTCGAGCGCAAGACCGTTGTAGTGCTCATCGACCGCCGTGCGGCCGTAGAACTTGAGCGACGTCTGACCGAGCCACAGGAGCGGCGGACCGTCGAGCAGGCATAGCGCGGTCGCGTTCGGCATATGCGTATGAAAAGCGGCCTTCACGCGCGGCATCAGCTTGTGCACGCGCGCGTGAATAAAGAATGCAGTCGCCTCGGGCTCGCCTTCGCCGTCGATGACATTGCCGTCGAAATCGCAGATCAGCAGACGCGACGCCGTGATCTCGCTGAACGCATAACCATAGGGGTTCACGAGGAACAGATCGTCGCGGCCCGGCACCATCGCGGAAAAGTGATTGCAGACGCCCTCTTCGAAGCCGTGAAGCGCCGCGAGCCGAAAACAGGCGGCAAGCTGGCGGCGCGCCTCGGCAATCTCGGGGGCGTCGAGCCGGGCGGAAACGGTTGTGACGCGTTGCGCGGCATTGGAAAGCGTATGAGCCATATGATGTGCCTTTGATCGTCTGCCTGACCGAAATGTCGAGAATAATCGACCGGGCGGACGGATAATGTCCGATCAAAAAAGATTTCCGCGAAAGCCCTGCTGGCGGCGTGAAGTATGACGCGCTTATGTCGTGTCTCTTAGCAGAAACGCTTATTTGAACTCCGCATTCTGGCATGGTAAAACTCTGTGTCGCTCGAAATTCGAAGCGCAACTTCAACGTTTAATCGTCTCAATAGGGTTCGGACAAAATGGCAACAGGTACGGTAAAGTGGTTCAACGATGCGAAGGGTTTTGGTTTCATCACGCCGGACGACGGCGGTGAGGACCTGTTTGCACATTTCTCCGAAATCCAGTCCAAGGGTTTCAAGTCGCTCCAGGAGAACCAGAAGGTGAGCTTCGAAGTCAAGCAAGGCCCGAAGGGCAAGCAAGCTTCGACGATCCAGCCGCTGTAAGTTCGGCGCTGTCGCCTTAAGGCACAAAACGGCCCTTCCGGGCCGTTTTGCATTGGTGCGCGAATAAGCTTGTCTTCCGGCGGGTTCGATCGGACAAGCGAGATATAAATAGATCAGTAGAATCGTCATCTTATTCAGGCCATACCCATTCGCGGCGACGCGAATTTATTTCCACTCACCTGCGTGAACTCGACAAGCAATCGGAAAAAATGCCGTACTCTCGTTCGGCATAAAACAAAGGCATTGCTCGTCTCCATGTGGTTCCTGACTTGCGATGCGCACGCGCAATCGTTCGCGGCTAACCAGAAAGCGGCGCGCTTCGTCACGGAAGTCGTGATGAACGACTTCCACACGGCGCAGGCGGGCGGCGGTTATGTCTTTTCCTACGACAGCCACGAAACGGAAGCGTCCCTCGCGTCCCGGCTCGATCACTGGTTTTCCGGAACCGATCCGCAGGCAATCGCCATGGAGCCCGCCGAAAAGCAGGCGCTGTTCGGCTTTTACTGGGCCGCGAGCATGATGCCGGCGAATTCGCCGTGCTTTCGCGACATCGCCGATCCCGGTTGTGGTGCGGATCTCTCGAAGTGGATGGCGCGCGAGCTCGACGACGATCCGCGCTTCATCCGTGCCTACGAGGCCGCGAGAGTGCCGCTCGGCCTGCCCCCGCTCGCACGCAACGCGCATTGAGCGGCACGCGCGCGCGGCGTTCGCGACGCGCTTCGTGCCGCTCCAGGCGACCGGCGCACACGGCCCGGACATGCCCGGCCGACACGGCTTGCGGCGAGGCGGGCTCGGCTTCGTCGCATATCCCGCGCAGCAACGCGATCTTCGCCGCGACGCTCACGAGCAGCGAAAGCGCACCGATGGTTTCGAGCAACGCGGGAATCATGACGGTCTCCCCTGCGCGATTCACGCGCATCATCGATGCGACAGCATCGGCCCGTAGGTCTTGACGAAAAATGCAATGGTGATGCCGGCGCCGACGACCAGCGTGCCCGCGCGAATCCAGTGCGGCGGCGCGCGCCGGCCGATTTGCGCGCCGCTGTAACCGCCCGCGATCGCCGCGAGCAGCATCGCGATCGTTTCCGGCCAGCGCACGGCCTGCGCCGCCGCGAAGGTCAGCACCGCGACCGAGTTGGCCGCGCTCACGAGCAGCGTGCGCGGCGCGTTCAGGCTTTTCAGGTCGCGCGAATCGAGCAGGCCCCAGACGGCCATCATCATGATGCCGACCGCGCCGCCGAAATACCCGCCATACACGCCGAGCAGGAACTGGATCGACAGCACCGCCGCCACGCCGATATGCCAGCGCCGCCGCAACACCTCGCCGAGCTTGCGGCCGAACGCGAGCGTGAAGCTCGCGCACAGGAGGAGCCACGGCAGCACGAAGGAAAACGTTTTCGACGACGTGGACAGCAGGAGCGCCGCGCCGACAAAGCCGCCGATGAGCGTCGTCACGAGCATCTTGCGGATCGACACCGAGCCGACGGGACCGAGCCCGTCGCGATACGCCCACGCGCTCACCACGCCGCCGGGAAAGAGCGCGACGGTGCTCGAAGCGTTCGCCTGAACCGGTGGCAAGCCGGCGGCGATCATCGCGGGCAGGCTCACGAACGAGCCGCCGCCAGCGAGTGCGTTCATCGCGCCCGCGAGAAAACCGGCGCCGATGACGAGAATAAAGGGTTCCATGCGACAGATGCTAACGACGCCGCGCGGCCCTTACAATCTGGCATTTCCAATGCGAGGCTTCGGTTAAACCGAAGGATCAAGCATGCGTTTCGATCTGACCGACATGCGGCTTTTCCTGACCGTGGTCGAGCGCGGCAGCATCACGGCGGGCGCGCAGGCGATGCATCTCGCGCTGGCCTCGGCAAGCGAGCGCATCGCCGGGATGGAGGCCGCGCTCGGCGCGCCGCTGCTCGAACGTAACCGGCGCGGCGTGCAGGCGACCGCCGCCGGCGATGCCTTCGTGCGCCACGCGCGCGCGATACTCGGTCAGGTCGAGCAGATGCGCGGCGAACTGCGCTCGTTCGCGACGGGCCTCAAAGGCCGCATCCGGATGATGTCGAACACGGCCGCGCTGGCCGCCTTCCTGCCGCCGAGGCTCTCGCATTTTCTCGCCGTGCATCCGGATCTTTCGATCGATCTCGACGAGCGCCCGAGCGTCGAGATCGTGCTGGCGGTTGCGGAAAGCCGCGCCGATCTGGGCGTCGTGTCGGACACCGCGGACCTCGGACAGCTACAGACGCATCTGCTCGCGCAGGATCAACTGGTGGTGGTGGCGAACCGCGCGCATCGCATCGCGGGGGAACGCGCGGTGGCGTTCGCGGACATCGTCGGCGAGGCCTTCGTGGGCTTATCGGATGCCGCGCTCGAATTGCATCTGGCCGAGCGCGCGTCGCGGCTCGGCAAGCAGATCAGCTATCGCATCCGTATGCGCAGCATCGACAACGTCGGCATGCTGGTCGAGGCGGGCATCGGGCTGGTGATTTTATCGGAGGCGTCCGCGCGCATGCTGGAGCGGCCGGAACTCGCCATCGTGCCGCTCTCGGAGCCGTGGGCGACGCGCCGCCTGCATCTGTGCGCCCGCGACTTCGAGGCGCTCACGCCACACGCGCGCCTGCTCGCCGAGACGCTGATGGACGGCGCGAACGCGAGCTAGAAAGGCCGCCCGACGATGAATGGATCGACCGCGCCGATCGCCCTGAGATCGCGATTCGCATACGGCAGCCTGTGCAGCACGTAGCGCATCGCGTTGAGCCGCGCGCGCTTCTTGCAATCGGAGCGCACGACGGTCCAGGGCGTGTCGGCGGTATCGGTGTGCGCGAACATCGCTTCCTTGGCTTCGGTATAGGCGTCCCACTTGTCGAGCGACGCGAGATCGACCGGGCTCAGCTTCCACTGCTTGAGCGGATGTATCTCGCGCTCCTTGAAGCGGCGGCGCTGCTCGGCGCGGCTCACCGAAAACCATAGCTTGATGACGTGCGTCCCGCCCTGCGACAGATGCCGCTCGAACGCGGGCACCTGCTGCATGAATTCGTCGTATTCGCGCGGCGTGCAGAAGCCCATCACGCGCTCGACGCCCGCGCGGTTGTACCACGAGCGATCGAACAGGACGATCTCGCCCGCTGTCGGCAAGTGGCCGACGTAGCGCTGGAAGTACCATTGACCCCGCTCGCGCTCGGACGGCTTTTCCAGTGCGACCACGCGCGCGCCGCGCGGATTGAGATGCTCCATGAAGCGCTTGATGGTGCCGCCCTTGCCCGCCGCATCGCGTCCTTCGAAGACGATCACGAGACGCTGGCCGGTGTCCCGCACCCAGGCCTGCAACTTCAGCAACTCGACCTGAAGCCGGTACTTCTGCTTCTCGTACGCGCGCCGCGACATCAGGTTCCGATACGGATAACTGCCCTCGCGCCACGACGGCGAGAGCTCGTCGTCCGGATCGGCCGATCCGCTGCCCGTTCGAAGCACGGCGTCGCCATCGAAGAGATGAGCGCGCAGCATGGCGACTTCATCCGGCGACATTCCGCCGATCAGCGTTCTCACGGTATCGACCAGCGATGCCGCTTGTTCGTGGTCGTGCGGGTCGAAGCCTTTGAGAATGTCGCTGACGCTACTCGTCAGCAGCTCATGCGCCGCTTCGACCGCGCGTGCCGCGATGTCGCCATCATTCGATTCAGTTGCCTTTTCGGGCGATATCGACTCCATGCCTTCCTCTTCGTTGTCTTCTCTGCTTCACGCGGCTTCGTGCGCCTTTCTCAAGACCGCATACAGCTTGTCCTTCAACAACAGCTTCTCCTTCTTCAACGATTCGATGGTGAACGAATTCGCAGGCGCGACGCCCGTCTCCATGTTGGCGATCTGATGATCGAGCTCGTTATGGCGCTCGAACAGCTTCGAGAAATGGGCGTCCTCGGTTTTCAGACGCGAGATGAGATCGCGATACTCGGGAAACATGCGGTGATCCTCCGGTGCGTTCGTCGTAAATACTTCGAAGTACATAGTACCGACCGGGCGAATCCATTTGTTAGACATTTATCAAGCGCGGCTGTGCCGTAACGTCGCAGAGCGCATGAAATGCACTTAGGCAAAACCCTCCTACTTCCGGGCATCGTCCTTGCACACAATGAGAGTGCCGCCGTGCATCCGCGCGGCGAGCGTGATGCCCAAGGGAGGCCGTCATGAAGAAGAGCCGCAATCGCGCGCAACGTCGCGCTCTGCAAATTGCGTTGATCGCCGGCGCTGCCGGTATGTGCTTCGCCACGGCAGCCAGCGCGGACAGTCAGGCCGCGAAGAAGATGGGCCAGATGGGCGTCATCAACCAGACGCTCCAGCCCAAGCCGCTCAAGCCGCCCCCGGCGACCACCAACACGCCGAACGCCGGAACGACCAACCCGAATTACAACGCGAATTCCACCTATAACCCCAACGCGGCAAACGCCGCGAATGGCGTGAATCCCGGGGCCACCGCCGCGGGTGCGGGCCAGAAGAAGTAAGCGATGCGATGCCGTCTGCCGGATCGGGCAGACGGCTTCGCTTTCTCATATCCTCTCTGCCGATTTGGCACGCGCGCATGCGTACATTCGCGCACGTTTGATCTTTTATACTGGGCTCACGGTTCCGCGTTCACAGTGCACACTCGTGAGTCCATGAAAAAAATCAAGCCCGGTCTCGTGCTCGAACTCGCCGCCAATCTGCTGCTTCCGTGGCTGGCGTATCGGCTTGCACTGCCGTATTGGGGCGATGTCGGCGCACTCTACGCATCGGCGGCGCCGCCGCTCGTGTGGAGCATCGCCGAATTCGCGCGCTCGCGGCGCGTCGATGCGCTTTCCGCGCTCGTGCTGTTCGGCATCGCGCTGTCGATCGTGATGCTCGCGATGGGCGGCAGCCCGCGCATCCTGCTCGTACGCGAATCGCTCGCGGCGGGCGCGACGGGCATCGTGTTCCTGATTTCGCTTTTCTTCCAGCGTCCGCTCATCTTCTATCTCGCCCGCGCCACCGTCACGCGCGAGCAGGAAAACGGCGCCGAGCGCTTCGAGGCGTACTGGAGCGAAAGCGCGTCGCTGCGCGCCTCGTTGCGGCTCATGACGCTGGTGTGGGGCGTCGGCCTGTCGGTCGAAACCGTGCTGCGTTTCTGGTTCGCGTGGACGTGGCCCGTCGAGCGCTATCTCGTCGTATCGCCCGTCGTGAGTTATGCGATTTACGGCGGATTGCTCGCGTGGACATTCTGGTTTCGCGCGCGGCTCATTCAGCGTCAGGGAAAAAGCGAGCCGTCGCGCGACGGGCTGTTGGGCTGACTGAGTGGTCGACCGACGGGCTAGCTGACGGGCCGCGCATCGCACGTGGCGATATGCTGTGCGATCGCGTCATTCACCGCCTGCGCATGCGTAATCGGCCCCATGTGCCCCGCATCGGGCACGACGATCAGCTTCGCCGCCGGCATCAGATCGGGCAACGACTCCGCGATCAGCCGCGTCGGCGCGGGCGCATGTTCGCCGCGCATCACGAGCGTCGGAATGCGCAGCTTCGCATACGCGCTCGCCGGCGTGGGCTCGTGTATCAGCGCGCGAAAATCGAGCGGCGCTTTCGGCACCCAGCGCGTGAGCATCGCCTGCACGGACGGCCGCAGCGCGGTCCACGCGCCATGCCCGCCCCAATAGTCGACGAACGAACGCGCCGCGCCACGCAGGTCGCCCGCGACGACGCCCTCGGCCGTGCGCGCCGCGATTGCGAGAATCTCCGCAAAGGCCGCCGCGCCGTGCGCGCCCATGCCCTTCAGCAAATGAAACGCCGACGGCTCGTAGAGCGTGATGCTCGCAACGCCGCGCGGCCGTTCGAGCGCCGCGCGCAACGCGACGCCGCCGCCATATGAATGTCCGACGAGATGTACCTTGCCGCGCGATCGATCGATGATCTCGACAGTGCGCGCGGCTTCGTCCGCGAGCGTGAAGGCTCGCTCGCCGCTCCACGGTCCGACGCTGTCGCAGCCGTAATGCTCCGGCGCGATCAGCGAATAGCGCGTGTCTTCGGTATTGAGCGCGTCGAGGGTGTCGCCCAAGAGACGCCATTGACTCGCGCCCGCGCCCGAGCAATGCAGCGCGATGACCGGCGCGCCGGTGTGTTCGTCGTTCAAAGCCATCATCGTTCGTTCTCGCCTCGTGATTGATCAGGTCTCGCTGTCGCTGTCGCACGCGCGCATGCGGCGCTCGAGTTCACCGATATCCGCGCACGATCCGAGATAGGCATCGCGGCGGCCATGCTCCGCACGGTTCAGCAAGATCCCTGTCCAGCAGATCAGATGCGGCAGCATGAAGTCCTTTCCTACATTGATTAGGTATCCCAACATGATTCGCTCCACTTGCACCAGCACGTTCCTTGATGAGATGCCGCTGAGCGATCGTTTAAAACGGGTTAACACGGGGAGTCGCTGCGACGGCGGTGGCGACATGTAGTGCAGCCACCGTGCCAGTTATGCGAATCCCTTGTGCCACAAGGCTCGGCGCGAACTCGACCGCGCGCCGGGCGACACGAGTGTCGGGCGCGAGCCAACGCTTTCGGTTCTGAACGACGGCGAACTTCGAACACGTCCGAAGCCGAAGCCATGCTTGCGATACGGATAAAACCGCGAAAATATTCCCGTCGCGCGGGGTCAAGTTTTCGAGTCATCGCGCCGTAGACAGACTGATGGCCGCGCAAAACGCGGCACTTGCCTCGCCGGGCCGTCTGACGGACGCCCCGGACGGCGCGATAAGATACGGCAGCGCCCGGTCCGGCGCCCTGCAATCGCTCATTCGGAGACACGGCGTGCCCAGTCGCCATTCGCTCACGTTCAGGATGACGGTGTTCATCGTCATCGTCTGCATGCTCCTGATCGGCACCGATATCGGGCGCAGCGTCGCCGCGCGCCGCGTGCAGATCGACGAGATGACGACGG
This sequence comes from Caballeronia sp. LZ029, assembly GCF_031451275.1. NCBI lineage: Bacteria > Pseudomonadati > Pseudomonadota > Betaproteobacteria > Burkholderiales > Burkholderiaceae > Caballeronia > Caballeronia sp. LZ029. The sequence continues at coordinate 1,003,285 of NZ_JARUXO010000003.1, read as the reverse complement.
CGACATCCAACCTCGCGCGCGCGATGGCGCAGCACGCGAACGACACCTTCAAGGAAGCCGACACGACGCTCATCGGCATGGTGGAACGCGTCGAGGAAGACGGCACGTCGCCGCAGGCGCTCGCGCGGCTGCATCGCTCGCTCGTCTCGCGCGTCGGGCAACTGCCGCAACTGAACGGCCTCTTCATCTACGACAAGACCGGCGCGTGGCTCGTCAACTCGCAGCCCAAACTCGATTCGCGCTTCAACAACTCGGACCGCGAATACTTCGACTATCACCGTACCCATACCGACCAGAATTCGCATATCGGGCCGCCGGTCAGAAGCCGCTCGACGGGCAAGTGGGTCGTGCCGATATCGCGTCGCATCGATGCGCCCGACGGCAGCTTCGCGGGCGTCGCGCTCGCGACCATCGACATCGACTTCTTCTCGCGTTTCTACGACAGCCTCGATCTCGGCGAGTCGGGCGCGGCGGCGCTCGTCCTGAATTCGGGCGTGATGGTGGTGCGCCGTCCGTTCGAGGACCGCTTCGTCGGCAAGAACGTGATCAACACGGCGCTCTTTCGCTCGCATCTGGAACAGGGCCGCTCCGGCGTGTTCACGACGCGCTCTTCGCAGGATCACATCACGCGCCTGAACAGCCTGCGCGAATTGCAGGACTATCCGCTCTTCGTCGCGGCGGCGCTCTCGGAAGACGAAATCCTCGGACCGTGGTGGCGCGACACGCTCTGGCACGCGTCGGTCACGACCGTGCTCGCGCTCGTGCTGGCGATGTTCGGCGCGCGGCTCGTGCGCCAGGTCAACGCACGCACGCGCATCGAGCAGGAACTCGCCCGCAGCCTCGCGACGACGCAGACCGTGCTCGATACCGCGATCAGCCCGATCATCACCGTGGACGAGCGCGGCGCCGTCCGCTCGTTCAACTCGGCGGGCGAAAAGGTGTTCGGGTACAAGGCCGACGAGGTCATCGGGCAGAACATCCGGATGCTGGTGCCGCCGCCGTATCTGGATGCGTATAACGAATACATAATGCAATTCAAGGGCGAGAACGGCGTGGCAACCGCCGATTGCGAGCTTGCCGGGCAGCGAAAGGACGGTACATCGTTTCCCGCGCACGTTTCCACAGGCGCGATGCGGCTCGATGGCGCTTTGCATTTTGTATCTGTCATTACGGATATTTCCCGGCAGAGAAAGGAGCGGACCGAGCTGGCTCACGCGCGCGACCAGCTTCTGCTTGCCGCCGACATCGCCGAGCTGGGCATCTGGTCCTGGGATATCGCGACCGGCAAGGTGCACTGGAATGCGCGCATGTTCGAGCTCTATCAGTACCCGCCGGAAATGCTCGACAACGGTTTGCATTTCGAGCACTGGCGCCTGCGCCTTCATCCCCAAGATCACGACGCGATCATGACGGACCTGCACGCTGTCGCGGCGGGCGAAACCGAGACTTTGCCGCCGTTTCGCATCGTCCTGCCGGACGGCACGACGCGGCGCATCCAGGCCGGTCTGCGCACGCAACGCAACGCGAGCGGCACGCCTGTCGTGATGACCGGCGTGAATTACGACATCACCGACCAATACGAGCTGGAATTCCATCTGCGCAACGCGAAGGAACAGGCGGATGCCGCGAGCGCGGCGAAGTCGTCGTTTCTCGCGAACATGAGCCACGAGATCCGCACCCCGATGAACGCGGTGCTCGGCATGCTGCATCTCGTGCAACTGACGACGCTCAACGCGCGCCAGCAGGACTATGTGAGCAAGGCCGAAACCGCGGCGAAATCGCTGCTGAACCTGCTCAACGACATCCTCGATTACTCGAAGATCGAAGCGGGCAAGCTGGAAATCGACAGCCATCCGTTCGAGCCGGAGAAACTGATGCAGGAGCTCGGCATCGTGCTGGCGGGCAATCAGGGCACGAAAGATGTCGAAGTGCTGTTCGATCTCGATCCGTCCTTGCCGGCCGTGCTGATCGGCGACAGCTTCCGGCTTCAGCAGGTGCTCATCAATCTCGCGGGCAATGCGCTCAAGTTCACGTCGACGGGGCAAATCGTCGTGAGCGTGCATCGATGCGAAGACGCGAACGGGCCAGCGGGCGACGCGGTGCGCATACGCGTCGCGGTGAGCGACAGCGGCATCGGCATCAGCGAGGAACAGCTCGGTCGCATCTTCGAAGGGTTCACGCAGGCGGAAGCATCGACGTCGCGGCGTTATGGAGGCTCCGGCCTCGGCCTCGTCATCAGCAAGCGGCTCCTCGCGATGATGGGCAGCCAACTCGAAGTCGAAAGCCGCGTCGGTGAAGGCAGCCGCTTCTGGTTCGACATCACGCTCGGCGTGGACACGTCCGGTGCGCTCATGCTCGACGACGTCACGATCCCCGAACACGGCGCGCGCATTCTCATCGCCGACGACAACGCGATCGCGGGCGAGATCATGGCGCGCACGGTGCGCTCGCTCGGCTGGCAGGCGGATGTCGTGACGAGCGGGGCCGAGGCGGTAAAGCGCATCGGCGACGCTGCATTCAGCGACGCGCCCTACGCCATCGCCCTGCTCGACTGGCGCATGCCGGGACTCGACGGCCTCAACGCTGCAAGGCAGATCGACGCGATGAAGGGCCGCGCGACGCCGCCTCTCGTGCTGCTGGTGACTGCTTTCGGACGAGAGGTTTTGCGCGAGTCGCAGGATGGCGGCGCTGCGCCCTTCGCCGCTTTTCTGACGAAGCCGGTGACACCGAAGCAGCTCGCCGCCGCAATCCGTGCTGCGCTGCCTCGCGCTATCAAGGCGATGCCGACGACGATGAAGCCGCCTTCGAATAATGCCCGCCGCCTCGCGGGACTTGCGTTACTCGTGGTCGAGGACAACGAGCTCAACCGCCAGGTCGCGGAAGGCCTGCTGCTGGCGGAAGGCGCGTCCGTGACGCTCGCGGATGGCGGCCGCGAAGGCGTCGACCGGATCGTGACAGGCAATGCCCATTTCGATGCCGTGCTGATGGACGTGCAGATGCCCGATCTCGACGGCCTCGAAGCAACGCGTCTGATTCGCGCGGATGGCCGTTTCGCCACGCTGCCGATCATCGCGATGACGGCCAATGCATCGGGCGCGGATCGCGATGCCTGTCTGGAGGCCGGCATGAACGATCACGTGGGCAAGCCGATCGATGTCGAGCGGCTGGTCGCGGTGCTGCACGCGCACGTTGCTACGCAGGACGCCGATGCCGAGGAAATCATCGAACCGCGCGATTCGATCGTCGCGCGCTTCGGTGGAAATGTCGATTTGATCCGTAATGCAATCGACCGCTTCGGCGCACAGACCGACAAACAACTGGCGCGGCTCGACTCGGCGCTCGCGGCACACGATACGCAAGCCGCCGCATCGATGCTGCATGCAATCAAAGGCAGCGCGGGGACGGTCGGCGCGGCGGCACTCGCGCAGCTCGCAAGCACGCTCGAAACCGATACGCATGTGCTCAAAGCAACGCGTTCAAAGCTGCCGCACATGCGGGAATTGCTTGCGTCGAGCGTGACACAGCTCGTCGACGAATTCGGTCGGCCGACGTCGTCCGTGAATGCGGAGACCAGCAAGTCACCGCTCGATGATGAAGACTGGCGTGCTCGGCTCGCCGCGATCATCGAATTGCTCGATACATCGAATCTGCAAGCGATCGCGCTATCCGAGAACCTGTCGCCTCATGCGCCGGGCGCGTATCGCGAGGACTTCGAGCAGTTTCTCGCACGCGTGCGAGCGCTCGATTTCGCGCGCGCATCGGAGATCGCGCGCGACATGCTCGAACAGGTTTGAATGAAGAAGACGCTATAACCTAGCCGGCGCGTGTGTCGCGAGCGAACACCGGAAACGGATGAACGCTCGCGCCCCCCGCCGATTCGAGTTGCGCGCGCAATTCTTCCCGCGCTTGCCGCGCCGAAGTCAATGCCCCTTGCACACGCGCTTGCAATACCGCAGACCTCGCCGGACTCGCGATGACATCCGCAGCGCCGGCATCGAGCGTGCATTGCTCCGTTTCGATATCGCGTGCATCGGCCAGCACGACGATAGGCACGTGCGCCAATTCAGCCAGCAACGCCTGCACGGCTTCGCAAGGGTTATCGCAGCAACGCGCATCCAGCACGATTGCGTCAGGCTCCTTGCTTTGCGCGAGACGCAGCGCGGCTTCGCAATCCTTCGCCACGTCGAGTGCGCCGATGGCTTCGAGCGCATGGCGATGCGCCTCGACCATGTCGTCGGAAAGGATGCCGAGCACGCGCACGCCCGTGGGTTTCGTCATTGCGGGCTTCGCTGCCTGCGCCTCCATCACGCGATGCCGCAAACGAAGCTGCGCCCGCACGCGCGCCCGCAAGCGTGGCGCGACGAGCGGCTTGATCACGTAATCGGCGGCGCCCATGCGAAACGCATCGACTTCGAGCGCGGGCGCGTCGTGACTCGTGATGAAAATGACCGGCACGCGCGCGAGCTTCGCGTCGCTCTTGAGAACCTCGCAGACATCGAAGCCCGTCATGTTGGGCAGATTGGCATCGAGAAGAATGAGGTCCGGCGTCGATTCACGTGCCAGAGCCAGCGCGGCCTCGCCCGTGAGCGCAAAGCGCTGGTTGGGAAATTCCGCGAGCATTTCGCCGATGACGCGGATCATCGCCGGATCGTCGTCGACCAGAAGCAAACGCGGCTGATAAGTTGAAGTGCGGTTCTCTGCTTTTTCCATGTTCGAACGGTATTCGTCAGACGGTACTCGCTTACGAACTCTACGCTCGCAATGCCGGGCGCCGCAAATCCAAAAAAATGCATGAGGGTACTAATTATCTGACATTTCAACGGCTGCCAGTTTCGGTTATGCAGATACTTGAGGCGCAGATCATATTCATAAGTGAATAAGTAATTCGTTCCGCTCCATCTTTCGGACGAAAGCCTCTCGGTATATGGCTGAACACCATAAAGCACGTGCGTGCCTTAATTTTCTGCACGGACGTATTGCAAAGATTACCCTGACGTTCTTAATCGATTCCACCGATCAATGTAAACATTCAAAATCGGCTAATCGTTTGCGAGACGTTTTACATTGCGGCAACCGGGCGCATACTTGCCGCTACGTCTATAAAAAAGCAGAGAAAAGCCATGTACGGGGAAGCCAGAACGCTCTATTTCGTGGGTCGGGCCGTATCGGACGATTTGTCCGGGCGTCTGCATGATCGCGGCTGGGCCATCGAGCGCATCGATCCGGCGAAGCCGCCCAAATCCGCCAAGCACGGCAAGCGCGCCGCCGCCGGGATCGTCGACCTGACGAGCCGCGGCTTCGCCGCCGAAGCGGCCGCGCTCACCGCGATGCTCGCAAGTTATCAGATCGGCTGGGTCGCGACCGTGGACGCCGAGCATGTCGATAACCCCGAGATTTGCCGGCTGATTCGCGATTTCTGTTTCGACTATGTGACGGTGCCCTCTTCGGCGGACCGTATCGTCGATGCAGTCGGGCATGCGTATGGCATGGTGTCGCTGCACGACACCGCCAGCAACGATCCCCGCAAGGACGATTGCAAGGAAGGCAGCATGGTCGGCTCCTGCGATGCAATGCAGGCGCTGTATCGCTCGATTCGCAAAGTCGCGATGACCGACGCGCCCGTTTTCATCTCCGGCGAATCGGGTACGGGCAAGGAACTCACGGCGGTCGCGATTCACGAGCGTTCGGTGCGCCGCGATCAGCCATTCGTCGCGATCAATTGCGGCGCCATACCCGCGCATCTGCTCCAATCGGAACTGTTCGGCTATGAGCGCGGCGCGTTCACGGGCGCGAATCAACGCAAGATCGGACGCGTGGAAGCAGCCGATGGCGGCACGCTCTTTCTCGATGAAATCGGCGATCTGCCGCTCGAAAGCCAGGCGAGCCTGTTGCGCTTCCTGCAGGAGCGCAAGATCGAGCGTCTGGGCGGACAAGGGTCGACGGACGTCGATGTACGCATCATTTCGGCGACGCACGTCGATATGCAGTCGGCGATGATCGAAGGACGCTTCCGTGCGGACTTGTACCATCGTCTGTGCGTGTTGCAGATCGATGAGCCGCCGCTGCGCGTGCGCGGCAAGGATATCGAACTGCTCGCGAATCACATGCTCGATCGCTTCAGGAAAGATGCGAGCCGCCGGTTGCGCGGCTTCGCACCGTGCGCGATCGCGGCACTTCATAACTATGGCTGGCCCGGCAATGTGCGCGAATTGATCAATCGCGTGCGTCGCGCAATCGTCATGTCGGAAGGACGCCAGATTCTCGCAGCCGATCTGGAACTGGGCGAATATGCGGAAGCCGCGCCGATGACGCTCGCGCAGGCACGCGAGGCCGCCGAGCGCCAGGCTATCGAAGTGGCGCTGCTGCGTCATCGCGGACGTCTCGGTGAAGCTGCGGATGAACTGGGCATCTCTCGCGTCACGCTGTATCGCATGCTGACGGCGTATGGTCTGCGCGTGAAACCGGACCGCCCTCTGGAGGCGTCGGGCGGCTAACGCTTACTGACCTCGTGCGTGAATCATGATTCGCTTAAAAGCACGCGAAGGAACCTTTGTTAGTGCTCGTCACTCCAATCACGGCATCGCAATCGATGCATCGTGAAAGTCTGAAGCGGCATTCGCGCATCACGCGCCGTTAGCCTCGTCACGCCTTTCCTCTCATAGCCCGCTGGCGTATTCTCGCGCCGCCAGCCGCGCGCTACGCAGTCTCGTTTCATTCATATGCGGCCCGCCCGAGCTTCTCCGGCGCGCTCATACAGCGCTCATTCGCATGCCATAACCTTGACTCGCACGTCGAATGCGTCGCGTGCTCGTATTGGCGTGCAGCAGGTAATTTCAGGTTGTCAGTCATGGTTTCGCTCAACAAAAACGTATCCCTCGTTCGTCAATTCTCGAACTACGCCGTGCCTACCGTGCTCGCGGCATGGGTGTACTGCATGCACTCGGTCATCAGCGGCATCTTCATCGGACGCCATATCGGCGCCGATGCGCTTGCCGCGTTGAACCTGCTCGTCCCGCTGCTTTATCTGCCCTATGCATTCAGCGTGATGATCGGCGTCGGCGGATCGACGCTCGTCTCGCGCCTGCTCGGCGAGCGGCGCGAGCGCGAAGCCGCCAAAGCATTCACGCAAGCGCTTTGGCTGCTCGGCTTATGCGGCGTGGCGTTCTCACTCGCCATTTATTTCTATGCCGATACCTTCGTGCAATGGACAGGCGCTCGCGGCGAACTCGCGCGCCTCGCAAAAGATTTCCTGCATGCCTATGCGCCGTTCGTCCTGTTTCCGACCGCATGTTATGCACTCGAACTCTTCTTGCGCATCGAAGGCGCGGCAAAGTTCGGCCTTGTATGCCTGATCGCGGGCGGCATCGCCGACGTCGCGTTGACATGGTGGATGGTCAGCTACATGCAATGGGGCATGAGCGGCGCGGCGCTCGCTTCGGGCATCAGTCAGGCGCTCGCCTGCATCCCGATGCTGGCCTATCACTTCGTCAGGGCCCGGCACGTTCGCCCCGTCGCCCGCGCATTCGCGCGGTTCGATCACGCGTGGCGCATGGCCTACAACGGCGTATCGGAGTTTCTCGGTGAGATCGCGCCGAGCGTCACGCTCTTCGCATTCAATCACGCGGTGCTGCGCTGGCTCGGCGACACGGGGCTCGTCGCGTTCGCGGTCGTCGAATACATGACGATGATCGCGTCGGTCACGATGGTCGCGCTCGTGCAGAGCATGCAGCCGATCGTGAGCTTTCAGCGCGGCGCGGGCAATGCGCATGCCGTGTCGCGCGCATTCTCGATCGGCATCATGGTCACGGCCGGTTTTGCGCTCGCCGCCGCCTTCGCGATTCTCACGCTCGCACAACCGCTGGGCGCGCTCTTCGTGCCCGACAGTGCGGCGGCGCAAGCGCTCCTGCGCGACGCGTTGCCGTGGTGCGCGCTCGCGTTCCTGCCGGCCGCGATCAATGTCGCGATCAGCGGCTATCTGACTGCCATCGAGGCGCCGCTCGCGTCGATGATCGTCGCGCTGCTGCGTAGCTGGATGTTGCTGCTGGCGATGCTGTGGCTTCTCACCGAATGGCTCGGGCCGAACGGCATCTGGATGACCGTCGCCATCACCGAACTGGCGACGCTGGCCGTGAGCATCGTGTTGTATCGCACGCGCGGCCGGCGCATCGATATGGCGGTGACGTTCACGGCTCAAGCGAATCCTCGCGGCTAAGCGTCACGCGTCAGGTGAAAACGCCTGTCCACGGATGCGAGCAGGCGTCTCGACAAACGCGTCGCACGCCCTTGAATCAGCCGGTCCGACACGCGCGAAAGCGCATAAGAAACGACCAGCACCGCGATAAGCGTCGCGCCGAATAGCGCGAGCGAAGTCTCGCCGTTCTTTTCTCCGAATGCGTGATCGAAGAAATGAAACGTCGCATAGACGCAGATGAAGTGCCAGAGATAGATGCCATAACTTTCGCGGCCGAGCGCGGCGGCGCAACGCCGGACGAACGTAGCGCGCGGCGCCGCTCGTGCGCTATCGCGGCGTCGTCGGGCGTGATGCGAACACACGAACAGCAGAAACGCCACGGCGCTGCACGCAGCGAACACGGGCGCGAGTGCATGCGCCTTGTCGAGCCATACGCCGAGCGCGGCGGTCGCGAGCGCAAAGCCCAATGCGAGCGAAAAATAGAGCCACGATACGCGCCTCGTGACATCGGACGCGCCGAGCAAATGAGAGCGAAACGCATACCACGCCCACATGCCGATGATGAAGCACGGCCCCTGCACAGGCGGCCAGAAGTAGCTGAACGTGTTATTGGCGACATTGCAATCGAGGCTGCCGTTGCAGTCGCTCATCGACATCGTCGCATAAGAGAGAGCCAGCAGCACAGCCGTAGCGAGCAGCAGACGCGCGCGATTCATTGCGAGGAAGAACAGCAGCGGCGCGATCAGATAGAACAGCATTTCGACGCCGATCGACCATCCTCCCGGCACGACGTTATTGATCGCGGTCGGTGAAAACGCATGCAGAAAGAGCATGTTGAGCAGAACGTCCATCGGGCCATGCGCGCCGAGAATCCATGCCCGCTCGATACCCGAACGCGTCGCGCCATAACTGATGAGGCCATAGACCGCGATCGCCGCGTAATACAACGGCGCTATGCGAAAAAAACGTTTGATGTAGAAGCGCAACGTGACATGACGCGCATCCGCGCAGCGCGCGTGATCCATCTCGAGCGTCATGAAGATCGTGATCGCGCTGATCACGAAGAAAAGCTGCACGCCGTATTGGCCCATGCGCGCGATGAGCGTCACGGCGCCGGGCAGATTGGGGAATTGAAACGACAGGTGTACTGCGACTACCCCGACGATCGCGAGCGCCCGGCCTGCGTCGAGCGCGGCAACACGTCCTTTATCCATCGATACTCTCCTCGCGGTTGATGCCGACCTTCAAAGGCCGCGAGGCTCGTGGACACTGGCGCTTTCGGTGAAGTTCCTGTGAATGCCGATGCACCGGCAACTCTTACAAGAGGAAACTTCATACACTTCTTGATACAACTCTCGATCACTCGCTATATCGCGGGCGCATCCTGCCTCAGAAATCGCAGGATGCGGCTGACGACGGTACTCGGCTGCTCCTGCTGCACCCAGTGCCCCGCGCCTTCGATCAAATGCGTCGCGCGAAAATTCGTGCAGGTCAATACGCGCATCGCTTCGAAATCGCCCGGGCGCTGGTAATAGCCCCAGTCGCTCGCGCCCGCGATGAAGCATGAAGGCACGTCGATCGTGTATCCCGACCAAAGCCGTAATGCGGCCGCATAATGCGGGTCGGTGCCGCAACGATACCAGTTCAATCCGCCCTGAAATCCGGTGCGCGCGTATTCGCTCGCGTACACGTTCAAATCCCGATCGGAAAGCCACGCGCATGAGGCGATCTTATCGGCGGCGGGCATATGCTCCGCGACGGTCTGCGGCATCGTCGCATCCGCATTCATCACGTAGTACGTGGGCAGCATAGCGAGTTGATCGGGCGTGACGGATGCAAGCGGATGCGGATGATTGCCCGGCCAGTCCGCGCTCTTGACGTGGTAATACGCGCGCAAGAACGCGGCGAGCCCTTGCGGCGGATGCCACATATCGTCGTTGGCCTGTGCGCCCGAGTAATACCATTGATAATGCTTGCGCGGCGGATCGAGCGATTGAAGCCCCGCCACTGCTTCCGCCATGACCGATGGCGCCGTTTCGACGCGCGCGAGGCTCGCATCGTCCTTCGCGGTATTGAACGCGAATGCGGGCGGCCCCGCGAACGGCGCGCTCATCATCACGACGGACGCGAACACATCGGGACGAATCAACGCACACCACGCGGCCACAGGCGAGCCAAAGTCATGACCGATGACCGATGCAACTCTGCGATAACCCAGCGCCGAAACGAGGCCCAGCACATCCCGCACGAGGTTCGGAAAGTTGAATGCGTCGAGATCGGTATCGAATACAGAAGCGCCGCCGACCGTGCGTCCATAACCTCGCTGATCGGGTGCGACGACATAAAAGCCCGCATCCGCGAGCGGTTTCATGATCTTGCGCCAGCTATAGGCGAGCTCGGGAAAGCCGTGCAAGAGCACGATACAGGGCCGTTCAGGGGCATCGAATCCGGCTTCGAGCACATGCATCGAAAGTCCGTTGCCGTTGTCGATCATGCGCGCGCGAATGCCCTCCGGCAAAGGCAGATCGTTCAAAGTTTCATTCATGCATGTCTCCTCATGCTTCGAGCAAGGCCGCGAAGCGATCCGCGAGCGTGGGACGTGAGCGCATCGGCCATATTGCGCTGAGTTCGAATGGTGGAAGGTTATCGCCGTCGCGTACATCGCAAAAGCGCACGCCGGCGAATTGCAGCGCCGTCACCGATTGCGGCAGAAGCGACGCGCCACATCCCGCCGCGACGCAAGCGAGCACGGTCAGCGAGCGATTCGCGTCCTGCACGACGTTAGCTTCACAACCTGCCTTACGAAAAGCACTCAGGATGCCCGCGCGGACAACCGGTAACTGATCGCTCGGAAACCACACGAGGCCCGCATCCGAAAGATCCTTCAGGCCGACTTTCCCATCGTCGCCGATGGCAAACGAGAGCGGCAGCACGGCGAGCAATCGTTCTCTCGCGATCATCTTCTCGCGCATACGCCCACCGACCGCGACGGGCGTATGCAGCAGGCCGATATCGATCGTGCCTTTCTCCAGCGCGCTCGCCTGCTCCGCATTGCTCATTTCCCTGAGCATGAGTTCGACATTGGGCACTTCCTCACGCAGCGCGGCAATCGCGCGAGGCAACAGACTGAAAAGCGCCGCCGATGCAAAGCCGATCGTGAGCCGCCCGCCACGTTGCGCGCCGATTTCCCGTGCGCGGTGCGATGCAGCATCGATACGCGCTACGCTCAATCGTATGTCTTCGACGATCGCTTCGCCCGCCGGTGTCAATTGCGCGCCACGGCGCGTACGCTCGAAGAGCTTCACGCCCAGATCGCGTTCCATGCGCGAAAGCGCCTGACTCAACGCGGGTTGCGCGATATCGAGCACCTCGGCCGCGCGTGTCACGCTGCCTGCATCGACCACGGCGAGGAAGTATTTGAGGTTGCGCGTCTCCATGTTGCCAGCATATCAAAATGTTATGAAAAACGAACGTATCCATAGTATGCGAGGCCGCGATTCGTTTCTAGAATGCAGTGACATATTGAACAAGAGCCGGCCCGACACCAGCACAGGAGACGCGAGATGAATTGGTACCGTGAGATTTCCACGGCGGAAAAACGCACGCTATGGGGATGCTTCGCAGGCTGGGCGCTCGATGGCGTCGATACGCAGGTATTCAGCCTCGTTATCCCGACGCTCATCGCGACATGGGGTATCGGCAAGGGACAAGCGGGTCTGATCGGCGGCGCGACGCTCGTCGCGGGCGCACTGGGCGGACTGCTTGCGGGCGTGCTCTCCGATCGCATCGGGCGCGTCAAGGCATTGCAGGTGACGGTTATCTGGTTTTCGCTCTTCACGTTTCTCAGCGCCTTCGCGCAGAACTTCGAGCAATTGCTCGTGCTTAAGTCGCTTCAGGGGCTGGGCTTCGGCGGCGAATGGACGGCCGGCGCGGTATTGCTCAGCGAGACGATTCGCGCAAAACATCGCGGCAAGGCTATGGGCATCGTGCAAAGCGCATGGGGCTTCGGCTGGGCCGGCGCGGTATTGCTCTATACCATCGTGTTCTCGTACATTTCACCCGATTGGGCCTGGCGTGTGCTGTTCGCGGTCGGTCTGTTACCCGCGCTGCTCGTCGTCTATATGCGCCGCAATATCGTAGAACCGCCGCGCGAATCGAAACCCGTCGAACAGGGTGATGTGCAAGCTCAAGGCACGTTCGCTATTCTCGCCGGCATCTTTCATCCGTCGGTATTGCGCACGACGATCGTCGGCGGATTGATCGGACTCGGCGCGCATGGCGGTTATCACGCCATTACGACATGGCTCCCGACTTACCTCAAAACCGAGCGCCACTTGTCGGTGCTCGGCACGGGCGGCTATTTGGCCGTCGTGATTACCGCGTTCATCATCGGATGCTTTGTCAGCGCGTGGTTGCAGGACAAGATCGGCCGCCGGAAAAACGTGATTCTCTTCGCGATCTGCTGCGCGGTCACGGTCAACGTTTATGTGTTCTTGCCTATCGGCGATGTTGCAATGCTGATGCTGAGCTTCCCGCTCGGGCTCTTCTCCGCAGGCATTCCGGCGACGCTCGGCGCGCTCTTCAACGAGCTGTATCCGCAAGGCGTGCGCGGCACGGGCGTCGGCTTTTGCTACAACTTCGGGCGCGTGGTGTCCGCTGTGTTTCCGGTGCTCGTCGGCCACATGGGCAATTCGATGCCGCTTGGACAAGCGCTCGGCATCGATGCGGGCATCGCATATGGACTCGTCGTCGTGGCTGCATTGCTGTTGCCCGAAACGAAAGGCCGTCGCATTGCGACCGTGCCCGCTCAAGCCGCTTCGAGCGAGCGATCGCCCACGCATGTCTGATCTGTCCATGATGCATACACTTCACTCCACACTCGCCGACGAGCAATGGCTAGCAACGACGCCCGCGGCAATCGAAGCCATCGACAGTCACGCGCATGTCTTCGTGCGCGGCCTTCCGCTTGCGCCGCATCGCCGTCACGCACCCGACTACGATGCAACGCTCGATGCCTACGCGGATCATTTGCACGCGAACCGCATATCGCATTCGGTGCTCGTACAGCCGAGTTTTCTGGGTACGGACAATTCGTTTTTCCTCGATGTGCTGCAGCGCTTTCCGCAACGCTTTCGTGGCGTGGCCGTCATCGATTCTTCCATCAGCGATGATGAATTGCGGCATCTCGTGGCGCATGGTGTCGTCGGCATGCGGCTGAATCTGATCGGCCTTGCGCTGCCCGATCTGCGCGACGCGCATTGGCGCGAGTTGTTCAGTCGCATTAACGCGCTCGGCTGGCATGTCGAGATTCATCGCGATGCGGTCGATTTGCCGATGCTCATCACGCCGCTGCTCGAACAAGATTGCACGATCGTGGTCGATCATTTCGGCCGACCCGATCCCGCATTCGGCATCGACGATCCGGGCTTTCGCTATCTTCTGACGACGGCAAGAAGCGGACGCGTGTGGGTCAAGTTATCGGCGGCTTATCGCAGCGTTTGCGGCGAAAGCGGCGTTGCGATCGGCCAATCGCTTACGTCGGCCTTGCTCGATTCCTTCGGCGCGGCGCGGCTCGTGTGGGGCAGCGACTGGCCGCATACGCAGCATCAAAGGCTGATCGACTACGACGCCTCCCGCGATGCGCTCGACCGCTGGATTCCGGACGCATCGCTGCGTACCATCGTGTTGCGCGATTCGGCGCGCGCCCTGTTTCGCTTCGCGTGATAGCCGCGCGAGCGCCGAAGCGCATCGCGGGTTAGCATTGCAGACGCCGAACATGAACTCACTTTCCGGACCCGAAGCCATGACCACTTCCTCTTCTCGCCGCCGTGCCGCCTTTCGCGAACGGGTCAACGCACGCAGCGCCCTGCTTCTGCCCGGCGCGTTCAATGCGATGAGCGCGCGCGTCGCGGCCGATCTGGGTTTCGAAGCGATCTACATCACCGGTGCGGGTGTGACGAACATGTCGCTCGGCATGCCGGACCTCGGCTTCATCGGCCTCGCGGAGATCGCGGAGCATACGTCGCGCATTCGCGATGCAGTGGACGTGCCGCTCATCGTCGATGCGGATACGGGCTTCGGCAATGCGCTCAACGTGCGTCATGCAGTGCGCACGCTGGAACGCGCGGGCGCCGATGCAATTCAACTCGAAGATCAGGTGATGCCGAAGAAGTGCGGCCATTTCGCGGGCAAGGCCGTGATCTCGACGAATGAAATGGCAGGGAAGATACGCGCGGCGGTGGATGCGCGCGAAGACGATAACTTTCAGATCATCGCGCGCACCGATGCGTGCGCGGTGGAAGGCTTCGATGCGGCGATCGAGCGCGCGCGTGCATTCGTCGAAGCGGGCGCCGACATTCTCTTTGTCGAAGCTATCGAAACGCCGGAGCAGATCGCATCGCTGCCGAAGCTGCTCGATGCACCGCAGCTCATCAATATCGTGATCGGCGGCAAGACGCCCGTAACGGATCAGGCGGATCTGGCGCGCCTGGGTTTCAGTCTCGTGCTGTATGCGAATGCCGCGTTGCAAAGTGCCGTGCGCGGCATGCAGACCGCGCTCGGCGCATTGAAATCGCAGGGACGGCTCGATGAAGATCCGGCAGTCGTCGCGCCGTTCGCCGAACGTCAACGCCTCGTGAACAAGCCGCTCTTCGATGAACTCGACCGCAAATACGCCGCGGACTGATTCATTCGCCTGAAGTACGGCTTATCGCGAGTACATCGCGTTCCAGTCCGATTGCGACACGCGCGCACCGCCCGATTGCGACGTGCCGTTAGCCGCGCCGCCATAAGCCGTCGCGCCATCGCGTGCGGCGAGCTTCGCTTCGGCTGCCTGAATCGCTTCTGGATAGTGAGCCTGATCGCCGTCGCCCACGTGATAACCCACGCTCTGCAATTCGGCGAGTTCCGCACGGACCTGCGCCCGCGTGATCTGGCTTTGAGCGAACGAAGCGACAGGAACGACAAGAACGGTTGCGACGACGGCTGCGCGAATGATCGACTTCATGATGAAACTCCAGTGTTATGAGGTGCCTGGCTTCGAACAGGATGTCGTTCGAAAGCAGTAATGGCAGTCTATGACGCTGGTCTTCACGGGTTAACCCCTAGCGTAAGAAAGCACCTTTCACGGAAACGAGCAGAATCGAGCGCGCGGGCGGCGCGGGCATCCGCATTCGAGAATTTGCTATGCTGGCCGCCGGACTGAACGCAATCGCGCATTGCGTTCGCCTCATGGCGCAAAGCGCCCGTCAAACACTGGAGATACAGATGGCAAAAGGATATTGGGTCAGCGTGTACAAGAAGATCATGAAGCCCGAGCAAGCCGCCGAATACGCGAAGATCGCAACGCAAGCCATCGCGGAAGGCGGCGGCCGTCCCCTCGTTCGCGGCGTCGCGGCGATGGCGCAAGGCGAAGGCGCGATCGAGCGCACGGTGGTCATCGAATTCGATTCGCTCGATGCGGCCGTCGCCGCCTATAACAGCGCGACGTATCAGCATGCGCTGGAAGTGCTGGGCGATTCCGTGGTGCGCGACTTCCGCGTCGTCGAAGGCGCTTAACGGCGCTTGAAGTCGCTTCATCGGCCGATGTTATCGGCGCTCAGGCGCCCACGGCATCGGCCAGTTCGTTCATGTCGTTCGCGACGACATCCCAATCGCTCTCGGCTTTCAGATCCACTTTCTGACCCGGACCGCGCTCATACGGACGCGCGATGAACGCAGTGCGCAAGCCGCACTTTCTTGCCGCGGCGAGATCGTCGTTATGCGCGGCGACCAGACAAACCTCTTCCGGCTTCAGCATCAGCACATCCGCCGTGCGCAAATAGGCCTGCGGATCCGGCTTGTAAATCTGCGCGATCTCCGCGCCGAGAATCGCATCCCAGGGCAGGCCGGCACGCTTCGCCATATCCACCATCAGCCTGATATTGCCGTTCGAAAGCGGCGCGATGATATGGCGCGCCTTGAGTCGTAGCATGCCCGATATCGAATCCGGCCAAGGGTCGAGCCGATGCCACGCGAGATTGAGTTCGTCGAGCGCCTCGGAAGGAACAGCTTTCGGATCGATACCGAACTCCGGCAAGACATCCACCAGATTCTCGCGATGCAGCACATCGAGCCGCACGAACGATCGCTCGCCGCCGATGATCTTGCGCATCGCGGGCACATAGCGGCTGCGCCATGCATCCGCGAACGCTTCAGGCGCAGCGCCCGTTGCGCCGTGGCGTTGCAGGAACGGCGCGGCCTCGCGCGCGACGCCGCCGCGCCAGTCCACGACCGTCCCGAATACATCGAATACGAATGCCTTCACGTTGCGCAAGCTCACGTGTATCTCCCATTGAATGTTTCGTCTGATCGATTCGCCCGCGAAGCATTTGTTCCTCGCGTGCAAGACTGATTGTCCACCGCGTGTGTACGCAACGAATCTCGAAGGGCATAAATTACGAGCCATCGGAGCCGTCGGTCCGATCCGCAACAGGCCCAAATCAACATCTATCGAGGTTCATCATGAGCAACGCAAACAAAGTCGCTATCGTCACCGGCGCGTCGCAAGGCATCGGCGCGGAAATCGTCAACGCATTTCGCGCGCAAGGTTATCGCGTCGTCGCAACCGCCCGTTCCGTTACGCAGCCGGACGATCCGAACGTCATAGCCGTCGCTGGCGATATCGGCGATCGAGCCACCGCGCAGCGCGTCGTCGATGCCGCGATCGCAAAGTTCGGCCGCATCGATACGCTCGTCAACAACGCCGGCATCTTCATCGCCAAGCCCTTCACGCAATATACGCAGGAAGACTATGCGGCGTTCCTGAATGTGAACCTGAACGGCTTCTTCAATATCACGCAACTCGCTGTCGAGCAGATGGAGAAGAACAAGAGCGGACATGTCGTCAGCATCACGACGTCCCTCGTCGATCATGCGGTGAGCGGCGTGCCTTCGGTGCTGGCGTCGCTGACCAAAGGCGGCCTGAATGCCGCGACGAAGTCACTGGCAATCGAATATGCGAAGTCCGGCATTCGGGCGAATGCGGTGTCGCCCGGCATCATCAAGTCGCCGATGCACGCGCCCGAAACGCACGAAGCACTCGGCGCGCTGCATCCTATGGGACACATGGGCGAAATGAGCGACATCGTGAACGCCGTGCTGTATCTTGATTCCGCGCCGTTCGTGACGGGCGAGATCCTGCACGTCGACGGCGGTCAAAGCGCGGGACATTGATTGATCGATTCTTCACCGGTTGCGAATGCGCCCTTCGCGGGCGCTTCGTTGTTTCCCATTCAAGGAGATCGCCATGCCGATGGTCACGATTCAGGTCACACGCGAAGGCAGCAAGCCCGGCACGAGTGCCGTCACCGCCGATGAGAAAGCGCAACTCATCAAGGGCGTGAGCCAGTTGTTGCTCGACGTGTTGAACAAGCCGCTCGACGCCACGTTCGTCGTGATAGAAGAAGTGGAGATGGAGAACTGGGGCGTGGGCGGTTTGCCGGTGCAGGAATATCGACGGCAGAAGCAGGCGAAGTAAAGTCGTTACTACGGCATCGCCGCATGAAGAACCACGGCGATGCCTTCGTTTCGCTGTCTTATTGCCCCGGTGCGTAGAGATCGAGGAGCTTCAGCGTGACGCCATTGGTCCAGCCGAAGCCATCCTGCAACGGATATTCGCCGCCGCCCCCGCCGCCCGTTCCCTCGCCTTCCACGATGTACTTCTCCACGAGCTTCTGCTGCGTCTTGTAGACGTTATTCACGTCGGCAAGAAAGCGCGTGCCGATCTGCTGCGCGAGATCGCTGCGCCCATATCGCTTCAGACCTTGCACCGCGATCCAGTGCAATGGCGCCCAGCCGTTCGGTGCGTCCCACTGCTGCGTCGTGTTGTAGGTGGTCGTCGTGAGGCCGCCCGGCTTCAGCAGCATCGCTTCGACTGTCTCCGCTGTCTTATGCGCGCGATCCGGCCACGCCGCGTTGGCGAAGAGCGGATAAAGCATCGCCGCCGACGGGTTATTGCGCGGTTGTCCGAGCTTCCAGTCGTAATCGCCGTAATAGCCGTTCTTGTTCCAGAGATACTTGTTGATGCCGACGGCACGCTTCGCCGCGCGTCCGATGAACTCGCCGACGCAACCGAAATCGCGCGCTTCGCCGCAACCGATAGCAATCGTCGTTTCGAGGTGGAACATCAGGCTATTCAGATCGACGGGAACGATCGATGTCGTGCGAATGGTCGCGAGCGTCATGTTGTCGCCGAACCAGCGCGAACTGAAGTCCCAGCCGCTTTCGGCGGCCGCGCGCAGATCGCGATACACCTCGTTCGCCGGGCGATTCGTGACCTGTTTGGCAGTGGCGACGTCTTCCGAATAAGACTCGTCGCGCGGCGTGTCGCGCTCGTCCCAATAGCGATTGAGCACGGTCTTGTCCGGCAGCATCACGACATTGCGCACCGCGCCGCCCGGCTGCAACGTATTCGCGCCCTGCATCCAGTAGCTATGCTCTTTCCGCAATTGCGGCAAATACTTCTGATAGACCCGCCCGCCTTCCTTGTGCGCGGCAAGTTCGACCATATAGGAGAAAAACGGCGGTTGCGACCGGCTCACGTAGTACGTGCGATTACCGTTCGGAATATGTCCGATCGTGTCGATCAGATACGCGAAGTTATCGAGCATGTCGTCGACGAGATCTTCACGGCCCGCTTCCTGAAGACCCAGCATCGTGAAATACGTGTCCCAGTAGTAACCTTCGCGAAAGCGTCCGCCCGGCACGACATATTGCTTGGGCATCGGAATCAGCGAGCTATTGGGCGGTACGTTGGCGGTCGTCGTGAGACGCGTGAGTTCCGGCCAGAGCCAGTCGATATGTTCACGCAACGACTGGTTCGGCGGCGGCGTGATGACCTGATCCGTCGGCGGCGTGAAGTACTGCGCGACGAACGTCTTCAGCGAAAAGCCCGGCGCCGACATCTGCTGATGATAGGCCTGCACGATTTGCGCGGGATCGATCTTCGGTGTCGCGTCCACGAAGGTCTTTTGATCGGGATAAATGCCCTGTGTCTGCACGGCGACGAAAAGATCGCCGTATAACTCGCTCGGCGGAGGCGGCAGCGTATAACCGGTTTGCGCGTCCGCATACGCGAGGTTTGCAGCCGCGCTCATGACGAGCCAGCCGCATAGCACTCCGCGTGCCTTGAACTGGAAACGCCGCGACGCCTCGTGCGCCGCGCGATGCGATAACAGTGCGATCATGCTCCCTCCTCAAAAGGATCAGTGAACCGGACTGGTCTCGCTCGCGCCGCTTTTGTTCTGGTCGATTCGCAGCACGGCGAAGCATCGCACGCTTGCACGACGGTGGCAACCCTCCGACATCCGTGCGAACAGGCTATTGAATGGCCAGCGCCTTATGCGCTTCGGCCTGAAATTGCGTCGGCGTGACGCCGGTCTGCTTGCGGAAATAGCGGCTGAAATACGCGATATCGGTAAAGCCCAATCCATGCGCGATCTGCTTGACCGACATGCTCGAATAAACGAGATCGCGCTGTGCCTCGCGCACGAGATGTTCATTGATCATCGCGAGCGGCGAGCTCGATATCTCCTCGCGGCAGATGCGTCCGAGTTGCGTGACCGTCATGCCGAGCTTCTGCGCATAGAAATCCACGGGCTGATGCTCGCGAAAGTGCGCGGCCACCAGTTCCCTGAAGCGCTTGATCTGTTGCACGCGTCTTTCCGTCGATGCGACGCTCGGCGCGGACGCACTCTCGCATAGCCGCGCGACATGCACGAAAAGTGCAATCAACAGCGACATGCCCGCCGCCACGTGTCCACGGTTCGTCGCGCGAAACTCCCGCTCCAGCAATTCGAGGATCGGCATGAACGCGCTTTCCTTCACGGACTGGGCGCTGATACGCGAAAGCCCCGCGCGTTGCAGCACGGGAAGGAGCCCTGGTGCCGCGATCGATGCAAGCGCCTCGATCGATCTTTGCGCGACGGTCACGACCAGACCATCGACGTCCGGCGCGAAGTTGAACCCATGCACCGTTTGCGCAGGCAGCACGATGACGCACGGCGGCAGGATATCGATCATGCGGTTCTCGATCAGCACCTGCCCGCCGCCGCTGCGAATGTACAGAAATTGCAAGAGCGCGTCATGACGATGCGCGTCGATATGCCAGTCGTTCGGCGCGCTGCGCTCGGCGATCCACTCGAAGTTGAACGCGTCATACCACGGCGGACGCGCGGATTCTCCGTACAGGTTGTAGTTAGGGATTTTCCTCATGTCGCGCGTCTCCTGATGCACAAATTGTCCTGTCGTCTGCCGCCTTTGTCCAATTTTTTATGCAAGGTCGTGAATATACTTTTTTCACGGGCAAGGCTATCGCGCCTTCGCATCGAATGGACTCAGGAGACAAGGATGACTAATCAGGTCGCGCGGGATCACACCGCGCCGCATTGGCTCGGACTCGAATCGGGCGTGTGTGTGGTGACGGGTGCGGCGGGCGGCATCGGCCGCGCCATTGCATCGACATTCGCCGATGCGGGCGCGCGCCTCGCATTGCTCGATCGCGATGAAGCGCGTTGCAACGAAGTGGCCGAAGCGCTGCGCGCAAGCGGCGTCGATGCGATTGCCATTGCCTGCGATATCGCCGATGCGGCGAGCGTGAACCGCGCACGCGATCAGGTCGAGCGAAAGTTCGGCCATGTCGATGTACTCGTGAACAATGCGGGTTTGTTGAGAGCGGGCGGCATCGAAGTTATCGGCCTCGATGCGTGGAATGCGATGCTCGCCGTCAATCTCACGGGCTATATGTTGTGCGCACAGGCATTCGGACGCGGCATGCTGGCGCGTGGCGCGGGCAGCATCGTGCATATCGCATCGGTGGCGGCGCATCATCCGCAAACCTGGAGCGGCGCATATAGCCCGAGCAAGGCCGGCATCGCGATGCTGTCGCGTCAGATCGCCGCCGAATGGGGCGCGCGTGGCGTGCGCAGCAACACGGTCTGCCCCGGCATGATCCGCACGCCGCTCTCGAAGGCGTTCTATGAGCAAGGCGATGTCGAAGCGCGCCGCAGCGCGATGACCGCGAGCAGGCGTATCGGCGAGCCGCGCGATATCGCGGAAGTCGTGGCGTTTCTCGCGAGCCAGCGCGCGGCGTATGTGAACGGCGCAGAGCTTGCCGTCGATGGCGGCTTCGAATGCATGTTGATGGACCTCGTTCCACGTCCCGGCTTCGAAGCGCCGCGCACCGCCTGAAACACGGCCTTCCATCTCGCGGGTGCGCAACGCGCCCGCTTCCAATCAAAGGACATCATCATGACTACCGTAACGCGGTCGTCCGATCTCGCTTGCGATGTGCTCGTGATCGGCTCGGGCGCCGGCGGCCTTTCGACGGCCATCACAGCGAAGAAGCAAGGGCTCGACGTGATCGTCGTCGAGAAGGAACAATACTTCGGCGGCACGACCGCATTCTCGGGCGGCGTGCTGTGGATACCCGGCAATCGCCACGCGAAGGACGCGGGTGTTCAGGATACGCGTGCAGCCGTGATTCAATACATGCGTGGCGAGACCGGCGCGATGTACGACGAAGCCGCCGTCGATGCGTTTCTCGATAACGGCCCGCGCATGATCGACTTCTTCGAGCGTGAGACCTCAGTCGAATTCCTGCCGACGCTCTACCCCGACTATCATCCCGATGCGCCGGGCGGTGTCGATGTGGGACGCTCGGTCGTCGCAAAGCCCTTCGATGCGCGCGCACTGGGCAAAGACATCGCGCGGCTGCGCCCGCCGCTCAAGACGATCACGTTCATCGGCATGATGTTCAATTCGTCGAGCGCGGATCTCAAGCATTTCTTCAATGCGACGAAATCGCTTGCGTCGGCGTGGTATGTCGCAAAGCGGCTTGCGAGTCATATCGGAGAACTCGCGCTCTATAAGCGCGGCGTGCAGATCACGAGCGGCAATGCCCTCGCCGCGCGCCTCGCCAAGTCCGCGCTCGATCTCGGCATCCCGATTCATACGAACACGGGCGCGAAGGAACTCATTACGGTAAAGGGCCGCGTGACGGGCGCGATCGTCATCGCGGATGGACGCGAAACGCGCATCACCGCGCGGCGTGGCGTCGTGCTCGCGTGCGGCGGTTTCTCGCATGATGTCGCACGCATTGCGAAGGCATATCCTCATGTGCGGCGCGGCGGCGAGCATGTATCGCCGGTGCCCGCAGGCAATACCGGCGATGGCGCGCGCATGGCCGAGCGCGTGGGCGGGCGCGTCGATATCCGCTATCCGCAGCCTGCGGCGTGGATGCCGGTCTCGCGCGTGCCGCTGAAAGACGGGAAATACGGCGTGTTCCCGCATCTGCTCGATCGCTACAAGCCGGGCGTGATCGGCGTGACGCGCGGCGGCGTGCGCTTCACCAACGAATCGAATTCTTATCACGATGTCGGCGCGGCGATGATCGAAGCATGCCGCGATGAAAAGGAAACGGCGATGTGGCTCATTTGCGATCACGAGACGATCCGCAAATACGGCCTCGGCTTCGCAAAGCCCGCGCCGATTCCGCTCAGGTCCCATCTGAAAAGCGGCTATCTCGTCAAAGGCCGCACGCTTCTGGAACTCGCGCGGCACGCAGGCATCGACGCGAGCGCGCTGGAAGCGACCGTGCGCGAATATAACCGCGACGCAGTGGCAGGCAAGGACAACGCATTCGGCCGTGGCACGACTTCGTTCAACCGCTATCTCGGCGATCCCGCGCACAAGCCGAACCCTTGCGTCGCGCCAATCGGCGATGGCCCGTACTACGCGCTCAAGGTCGTGATGGGCGACCTCGGCACCTTCGACGGCATTGCAACGAATCCGCACGGACAAGTACTCAAAGGCAGTGAGCCTATTCCCGGGCTCTATGCAGTCGGCAACGATCGCGCGAGCGTCATGGGCGGCAACTATCCCGGCGCAGGCATCACGCTCGGCCCGATCATGACATTCGGGTATCTCACCGGGCTACATCTCGCGGGCCGTATCGACGCGCGCGCGAATTCCAGCGAATTGAGGAGCGCAGCATGAGCAAGCCATTCATCGATCATCGTATCTACACGATCAGGCCGCGCGGCATGGCGGAATTCATCGATGTATTCGATCGTCTCGCGATGCCGATACAACTCAAGTACCTCGGCGCGCCCGTCGGCTTTTATATGAGCGATATCGGCGCATTGAATCAGGTCGTGCATCTGTGGGGCTACGAGAGCATCGGGGATTACGACCAGCGGCGCACCGCACGCGACAACGATCCCGAATGGCCCGCTTATCTGCAGGCGTCGGCGCATCTGATCGTCGCGCAGGAGAGCCGCATCATCAGGCGCGTCGAGTTCAGAAGCCTTTCGCCCGCAGTGCGTTAGAGCCCGGCATAGCGGCACGAAGAAGGCCGCATCCTTGCGATAGCTTTTAGATAAATGAATGGAGACATACCGGCATGGAAAAGAACTTCGGGACCATCGAGGTCCAGAGCTTTATCGACGGCGAGCGCTTCTCGCCATATCAATGGGTCATCCTGATCCTGTGCTTTCTCGTCGTCGCGGCCGATGGCTTCGATACGGCGGCAGTCGGATTCATCGCGCCGTCATTGATCGGCGACTGGGGCATCACGCGAGCAGCATTGGGTCCCGTGATGAGCGCGGCGCTCGTCGGGCTCGGCATCGGCGCCCTCGCGGCGGGACCGGCTGCCGACCGCATCGGACGCAAGGCGGTGCTCGCGCTTTCCGTGTTCTTCTTCGGCGTGTGGAGCCTCGCGTCGGCACAAGCAAGCTCGGTCGAAACGCTGACCGCGTGGCGCTTTCTCACCGGCCTGGGCCTCGGCGCTGCTATGCCCAACGCCGTCACGCTGATGTCGGAGTACGCACCCGCGCGCATTCGTGCGGTCGTCGTCAACACGATGTTCTGCGGCTTCTCCGTGGGCCTTTCGATAGGGGGCTTGTGCGCCGCGTGGCTCATACCGCATTTCGGCTGGCCGAGCGTGCTCGTCGCCGGCGGCATCGGCCCGATCGTGCTCACGGTGCTGCTGCTCTTTCTGCTGCCCGAGTCGGCGCAGTTCATGGTCCTGAGAAAACATCCCGCGCAAAAGATAGCGCGCGTGCTGCGGCGCATCTCCAGCGATGCGCGTCTCGCCGAAGACGCGCGCATTGCGTTCACCGCCGCCGATACGCGCAGCGGCGGCGCGGATAAGTCCGCGCTCGGACTCATCGTCTCGCGTCCTTATCGTTTCGGCACGTCCATGTTATGGCTCGCGTATTTCATGGGCCTGTTGATCTTCTATCTGCTGACCAACTGGCTCCCGACGCTTTTCAAGGACGCCGGCTTCTCCGCCGAACGCGCCGCCCTCACGACGTCGCTCTTTCCGCTCGGCGGCATTCTCGGCAACCTGTGTCTGGGCTGGGTGATGGACAAGGCCAATCCGCGACGCGTGAACGCATGCGCGTACGTGCTCGCGGCGGCGCTGGTGCTGACGATCGGACGCGGCGTCGCGGATCAGTTCTGGCTCGCGGTGCTCATCTTCCTGACGGGAACGGCCGTGACGAGCGCGGTTACGTCGATGTCGGCGCTCGCGGCATCGTTCTATCCGACACGAAGCCGTGCAACGGGCGTTGCATGGATGCTCGGCATCGGGCGCATGGGCGCGGTGGCGGGCGCGATGACCGGTGGCCTTCTCATGAGCATGGGCCTGCAATTCAGCGCGGTCTTCACGCTGCTCGCGATTCCCGCGTTCATTGCGGCGTTCGCACTGGGCGCGTTGAGCAGACGCGATGCATCGCGTCAAGCAGACCCACTCGATCAGACGGCACGTGTGCCTGCCGAATGATCCGTGGCATCGCTATTGGCTGAAAGTGAAACGATATTGACGATGCCCTTGCGCGTCATCTTCGTATAAGGGCAAAAGCGTTCGGTGTTGCGCACGAGTTCTTCGGCTGCCGCGCGTTCGATGCCACGCATCTGAACGCGCGTGTGCGCGGTAAGCACGAAGAGGCCGTCCATCGGATCGCGGCCGAATTCGATCGTAACCGACACGCTCGCGCCCTCCACCGCGATACCCGCGCGCGCCGCCAGCAAGATGAGCGCGCCATGAAAGCACGCGGCATAGCCTGCGGCGAACAACTGTTCGGGGTTCGTGCCGCCGCCTGTACCGCCGAGCGCTTGCGGCATGCGCAGGTCGAGTTCGAGATTGCCGTCGTCGGAGCGGGCCACGCCCGACGCGCGGCCATGCCCCGCATCGCCGCCCGTGACGGTGACGGTCGTCGAATACAACGTTTGCACGTCGCGACCTTCATACTTGTCGAGCAGGCTGACGGGCGGCGGCTGGAGCGGCTCCATGACGGCCCCTTCTACAAATCGTTCAATGCGCCGCTTGAACCTCGCTCCGGCTCTCTTCGAACCACGCATCGAAATTCATTGCACCGAGATGCGCTTGTGCGCCTGGCAAGAGCGTGTCTGCCGCGAGCTGCGCGCCGAAGTAGAGCGCGTTCTCGTCGGCGACGACCGTTCTTGCATCGCCCGTCGCCTTGAAATAGCGCTGCATCAGATCGGAAAGACGCGACTTCTCCGGACCCGCGATCTCGATCACGCCATTGACCGGCGCATTGACTGCGCGATCCGCGACGGCGTTCGCTACGTCGCCCGAGGCGATCGGCTGAATGTACGCATCCGACAGATGCACCGCGTTTTCATTGGCGCTCGCTTTCGCAATGCCGCCGAGGAACTCGAAGAACTGCGTCGACTGAACGATCGTGTACGGCACGCCCGATTCTCGAATCAGCTTCTCCTGCGCGATCTTGCCGCGAAAATAGCCGCTTTGTGCGAGGCGATCCGTGCCGACGACCGAAAGCGCCACATGATGCGCGACGCCGGCCGCCTTCTCCGCAGCGAAGAGGTTGCGTCCCGACGTTTCGAAGAATTCGAGCACGGCCTTGTCTTCGAACGAAGGCGAGTTGGCCACATCGACGACCACGCGCGCATCCTTCAGCGCTTCTTTCAGGCCTGTGCCCGTCATCGTATCGACGCCCGATGCAGGCGACGCGGCGATCACTTCATGTCCGCGCGCTCGCAAGTTCTTCACGACCTTGCTGCCGATGAGTCCGCTTCCGCCAATCACTACGATCTTCATGATGTTCTCCTTTGAAGCGATGCGCGGATGGTGTCGCGCTCGCTGAATCTGTCGTGCGTGATGCATCGTAGGTGTGCGCGCACGCATCCGGTAGCGCCTTCATCGGACGCGCGGTGTTGCCTTCGATGCATCAATCGGCGGTCACGAGCGCCGCATCGCTCCTGTTCGTCATGTGGGTCGTCAGGCAATGCAGATCGAGCGCGCGCGTATGCTCGGTCATGTAATCGACGAATACACGCACGCGTGCGGGCAGTTGCTTGCGGCTGAGATAGCAAAGATAGTGGCCGCCGTCGTCGGGCGCATGTTGCGCGAGACATATGACGAGGCGCCCGGCCTTGAGCGCATCGCACACGAGATAGGCAGGCAGTTGCGCGATGCCTTGCCCGTCGAGCACCGCTCGCAGCATCAGGTCGATGTCGTTGAACGTTTGCTTCGCGGCGAGCGAGCGCTTGTGCGGCATGCCATCGACCTTGAACTCCCAGTCGGCGATACGCCCCGCCGATGTACGGAAATTGATGCAGCGATGTTTGTCGAGCTCATCGACATGACGCGGCAAGCCGTGCTCGCACGCATACTTCGGCGATGCGCACACGACCATCTGCATCGGGATCAATTGCTTCGCGACGACCTCGCCGTCTTCCATGTGACCGTCGCGAAATGCGACATCGACACGGTCTGCCGTGAAATCGCACGGACGATCGTTGAGCACGAGTTCCAGTGCGATATCCGGATAACGCGCATGGAAGCCGGACAGTAGCGGCGCGACGACCCTGCGGCCGAAACCCGGCGCGGACGCGATGCGCAAGTGTCCGCGCGGCGGCCCGTTGCGCAGTTCGCGCATGTCTTCGAGCGCCTGCACGATGCGCTCGACGCCCGGCTGACAGTTCTTGTAGAACAGCTCGCCCTCGCGCGTGAGCGACGTGCTGCGCGTGGTGCGAAGAAAGAGACGCGCATCGAGCTGTGCTTCCAGCTTCTGCACGTTGCGGCTGACGGCGGAACGGCCGATGCCCAGGCGATCGCTCGCTTTCGCGAAGCTGCCTTCATTGGCGACCGCAAGAAACGAAACGACGCCCGCATAACTCGTCACGAAGCTATAGGCGAGCGAATCGTCGGAATGACACGCAAGATCTGATGGCATGGCGGCACGAAACGTAGTGGCTCTGTCTCACTAGACGTTCACGCCCTGCACTTTGTGACACGCCATGCTCGATTTCTTTTATTTCACCGGCGTGAGAACCGGTTTGCCCTTGTCCTTGAGCAGCAGCACGATGAACTTCGCGCGCTTGGTCTTGCTGGCGTTGCGGCCCACCGTGTGGATATCTTCAGGGCCTTCATAGAACGTATCGCCGGCCTTGAGCGTCACGGCCTTGCCGCCCTGAAGCTGCATGATGATCGTGCCTTCGAGCACATACACGAATGCATGCGCATCATGACGATGCACCGGATCGACCGAGCCCGGCGGATATTCGACGCTGATCATCAGCGCCTCCTTGCCCGGATACTCGGGCAGCGGCTTCGTCATCAGCTCCTTGACGATGGCCTCCGGCGCGGCCTGCGCCGTGCTCGCGGCGAGCGCCGCGCATCCGAAGACGAGCGTGAGTCCCACGCGTTTGATGCTGTGCATGATCCGTTCTCCCATGATCGAATGACGGCGCGAACACATCACGACAGGTTTGCCTTGTCGAGGCCGAAGGCCTTGTCGGACGAACCCGGCACCGTCTGGAATGCGACATTCGCACGATTCCATCCGTTGATCGCCATGACGGCGTAGGTCAGGTCGGATAGCTCCTTCTCCGAGAACTGCTCGCGCACGCGTCCATAGAGCTCGTCGGACACGCCATGTTCGGGAATGCGCGTCAGCACTTCGGTCCACGCGAGCGCGGCGCGTTCGCGCGGCGAGAACAGCGTCGACTCGCGCCAGATCGCCACGTGATGCGTGCGCAGTTCGCGCTCGCCATGAATCTTCGCTTCCTTCACATGCATATCGACGCAAAAGGCGCAGCCATTCATCTGCGATGCGCGAAGCGTCACGAGGTCGCGCGTCGTGCGCTCGATCGAGCACTCCTGCAAGGCCTGGCTGAACTCATAGAACTTCTTGAACAGTTCGGGCGATTGTTGAACGTAGTTGATTCGCTGCGTCATGATGACTCCATGCCTGGTTGAAGATATCGCCGGCGCTCCATAGCCGGCATGGATGTCATCGTAAGTTTGCGCGCCTTCTCGCGGTAGACGCGCGAACGTGCGCACGCTATTGCTTCGCGCGCATCAATCGCAAAGGCAATCCATCACGCGTTTCCGTAACGCGCCGCGATGCGTTCGAGTTTCTCCGGGTTGCGCTGCACCTGAATACGCACGATGTGCTCGTCTTCGATATCGTAGGTCTGGGCGGATTCGAGCTTGCCATCGATGAAGCGCAAGAGCGCCCACTGGCCATTGAGCATCACGAGTTCGATGCGCACGCCCTTTCCGTAACGCAGGAATGCGGCATAGAAAAGCTGCGCGATGCGCTTGCCGCCGAGTAGCGGCTCCGGGAAGCTCTGCACGTGGCCGCCGCCATCGCCGACGAGCGTCGCGTCATCCGCGAGCATCGCGTGAATGGCCGCGAAATCGCCGTGTTCGATCGCATGTGCGAATGCGTGCAGCAAACGCCTGTGGATTTCGCGCGGCACCGAACGGCGCGGACGCTCGTCGCGCAGTTGTGCCTTCGCGCGGCTCACGAGCTGCCGGCATGCGGCCTCCGTTTTCCCGATGATGCTCGCGACCTCCGGATAATCGGCATCGAAAACTTCGCGCAGCAAGAACGCCGCGCGTGCTTCGGGCGTCAGGCGTTCGAGCAGCATCAGAAACGCGACCGACACATCGTCCGCGCGCTCCGTGACTTCTTCGGGTGTAGCAGGCGGCTCGGTGATTTGCGGCTCGGGCAGCCAGATGCCCGCGTAATGTTCGCGCTGCAATTTCGCGGCGCGCAGCCGGTCGATCGAATGGCGCGTCGTGACGGCGACGAGCCAGGCTTCGGCATTCTCGATAGCTTCGCGCGCAGCCGCATGCCAGCGAAGCCATACGTCCTGCACGATGTCTTCGGCCTCGGCGACCGAACCGAGCATGCGATACGCGATGCCCTGCAAGCGAGGGCGCAGCCGGTCGAACTCGCGCGTGGCGTCATCCATGAAGACGATTCCTCGTTCGTAAACG
Organism: Caballeronia sp. LZ029; assembly: GCF_031451275.1. Taxonomy (NCBI): domain Bacteria; kingdom Pseudomonadati; phylum Pseudomonadota; class Betaproteobacteria; order Burkholderiales; family Burkholderiaceae; genus Caballeronia; species Caballeronia sp. LZ029. The sequence goes on along the minus strand of NZ_JARUXO010000003.1, from coordinate 973,781 downwards.
AACTACGAAGCCAGCGAATTTGAAAGGTGATCGTATATTACTCGCCTTGTATTCGTGACGATTACGACGAAGCATTAATAATATGAGCAATGCGGCCGTTAATATCGGAAGCCGGATTCGAATGCATCAAACTCCGTTCATTCATGACTCAAACCGAACCTCGAAAAGCGCCTGCGAAACTGACCCGCATCATCGTCGCGACGGTGATCAGCAACGGCTTCGTCGCCTACGACTTCACCGTGTATGGCTTCTCCGCGGCGATCATCGGACAGCTCTTCTTTCCCGCACACGATGCCGCTTCGTCGCTGATGCTCTCGCTCGCGACATTCGGCGCGGGCTTCGTGATGCGTCCGCTTGGCGCGATGCTGATCGGCCGATACGCGGACCGGCACGGCCGCGAGGCTGGCATGCGGCTATCGATTGCGTCGATGGCCGCTGGCACCTGGCTGATCGCGTGCCTGCCGACGCATGCGGCGATCGGCGCGAGCGCGACCGTGCTGATCGTGTTCGCGCGGCTTCTGCAAGGGCTCGCAGCGGGCGGCGAGATCGGCCCGGCATCCGCGCTGCTGATGGAGTCCGTGCCTTATGAACGACGCTGCTTCATGGTCAGTTGGCGCGGTGCGAGCCAGGGCGCGGCCGCATGCGCGGCGGCGCTCGTCGGCGCGTGCACGTCCGCGTTGCTGTCGCACGAGCAACTCGTGCAATGGGGATGGCGTGTGCCTTTCGTCATCGGCGGATTGATCGCGCCGCTCGGCTGGTTTCTGCGCCGCGTACCGGGCGATGCACGGGCATCGAAGGTACTTCCCGCTCGCACGCCGCTTTCGATCGTGCTTCGCGAACATGCGCGCCCGCTCGCGTGCGGCATCCTGATGATGGCCGCGCCTTCGTCGAGCATCTACATTGCCGTGCTGTATATGCCGAGCTATCTGACGCACACGTTGCAACGGCCACCGGCAATCAGCTTCATGATCGCGTCGCTGTCCGGTCTCGTGATTCTCGTCGTCACGCCGCTCGTCGCGCTCGCCGCCGATCGCCTGATGAGCCGCAAGACGCTGCAATACGCATCGCTCGTCGGCGCGCTCGCGACGGCATATCCCGCGTTCCATGCGCTCACGCGGGGCGCACCGGATACGCTCGCGCTCGTGATCATCCTGCTCTATGTCGCCATCGCGCTGAACAACGCGGGCGCGGGCTCGGTGCTCATGCTCGAAGCCTTCCCGAAGCATCGGCGCGCAGCGAGTCTCTCGGTGATCTACACGTTCGGCGTCGTCATCTTCGGCGGGTTCTCCCCGCTCGCGGTCGCGTGGCTCATCGGCGCGACCGGCAATGTGATGACGCCCGCGTGGTATCTGCTCGCCGCGAACTGCGTGACGCTCTTCGCGCTCAGCCGCTTCCCCGAACGCCCCTCGAATGCGCGGCGCGCATGCGCATGACGGGATCGCTGTCCGCTGCGCGCAGCAGGTCGAGCGCACGCAGACGCATTTCCAGCGGGCTCACATCGAACGCGCGACGGAACGCGCGCGTGAAATCCGACGCGCTCTTGAAGCCGAGACCGAAAGCGATATCGGTAATCTGCAGATTCGGAAACCGCGCGAGCTCATCGGCTGCTTCGCGCAAGCGGCGATGCCGAATGTACGCACCGAGGCCGCCTTCCTGCTCGAACCATCGATAGATGGTCGCGCGCTTCAGGCCGAGTGCATCGACGATCTTCATCGGCGTGAGATCGGCTTCATGGAGGTGCGTCTCGACATAACGCTTCACCTGGCCCTTCACCGCCGTTTGCAGCGCAGCGCGCGAGTCGTGCAATGCATGCGGTTTTTCGGCGAATGCCGCGAGCAGGAGTTGCGCGCCGGCATCGAGGGCGTCGATGGCATCGGGACGTTCTAGCGTCGGCAAAGCGCGCGCAGTGGCATCGAAATGCTGGAAGACGAAGCGCGCGAGCGGCGCGTCATCAGGCACGACGCGGCCGTGCAGCGCATCGCAGTCATCGATATGCGCGGCGACGACCGAGCGCGGCACGAACATCGTCAGCACGCGGCACGCCGGACGTTCGACGCGAAAGCGCTGATTCAGATCGAACGCGACGATGCCGCGCATCGAACCCGGCGCAGTGCGCTTCACGCTCGGACCGCTGACATGCCCGGACTCGCCTTCCACGTACACATGAAACGCGAAATCGCGGCGCGTGTCGGTCGAGACGCGTGCGATCGAACGCTCAAGCACCAGCGCTTCGGTACGCGCCTCCGTGAACACGAGACCGCCCGCCGCATGCAGATCGATGCTGCCCGCAAAGCCGCGCGCGATGCGATCGTTGTCGGGAAGAACATCCACCACATGCCCGACGCGATCGCGCCATGCGAGCAACTGGCGCTCGCGCGGCAATTCCTGGGTCGAGAAGCGCGTGAATAGCGTGCGTGGATCGGAATCGGCGGGCATGGAATCGATGTCGGTTCAAATAGTCCTTTCGAGCAGTGGCGCATACGATGCGCGCCGGCAAATGAGACGCATGGTAAAGCGTATTCGAAATGCAGGTATATCGTGCTGAACGAGGAGCAGCGTGTGCGGCGTCGCGGGCGGTTCAGGTCGGCGATTCCTTGCCGTCATCCCGCTGTCACATCGCTGTCTCCCACTCATTGGTTTACGGCTGACTAAGAACAAATACACAGCCGCATGCAGCAAAAAAGGCGTTTCGGGGCGTCAACATGGAAAAGTCGAAAGTATCGCAAGCCAGCCGCGCCGCGCAAAGCACGCGAGCGGCGCTCAAGCCTGCGCGCATCGCGGACGCGCAACTCGATCATCTCGAACACATGATCCGTTCGCTTGCAGTCGCGGGCAATCAGAAGGCGTTCGCCTGTCTCGATCGCGCCTACTGGAAAAGACGGCTCGCCGCACTCGGCGACGAAAGCGATCTCGTGTCCACGCAACGCGCTCGCGTACTGCGGCTGTTCGATCTTCTCGCACAGGATCACGCCGCCGGCCGCGGCAAGGCCGCCGCGTAGTCATCCACCGCACATGCATGCGGAATGCAAAACCCAAAAGGGCATTCCGAATGCAAAACGAAAAATGCCAGTAATGACTGGCAAGCCGATTGCAAGGCCGGCCTGAGAGAGCACGATCGACGCGCGGTCGATTTTGACCGTCGCGTCGAAAAGTGCTATTACGACGGGGCTTCGCGTCCCGCGCATGTTTCGCCAAGAACACGCGAGGTCATGCGCGGGACACGAAAGCTCCTCGTAATCGCATCGGCATTCAAAGCGATGCGCGTCAGTTCAAGGTCACCGTGAATCCAACAACGCTAACTCCCTGGTCGGCCCACGACACGCAACTGCTGATCGCCTGCGCGCTCGGCCTCGCGATCATCATCGTTTCCATCAGCGTGCTCAAGCTCGCGCCGTTCCTGTCCATTCTCGTGGGCACGCGACGCGGGTTTCTGGATGGTGCGCGAGTACTTCGGGCTCACGCTCAAGCGCACGGTCGCGGTGTGGTCCGTGTTGCAGACGATCGTGTCGGTGGTGGGACTCGTGCTGACGCTCGCGTTGTGGAGCGTGCTGACGTAAAGGCGTTCAGGTGTTCAACCCGACGCTTCCTCGCGCGCGAGATCGCCGATGCGCGCGGCGGGCGCATCGCCCTTTGCACGTTCGAGCACGGCGAGCACTTCGCGCGCCGTGTTCTCCGAATGCTCGCGCAGGATCGCGGGCAAACCTTCGCGCGCGGGATTTTCGAGCGCGGCCAGAATGGCTTCGTGCTCGCTCGCCGATTCGGCCCAGCGCAGCGTGTCGGCATTCGCCGCGCCGCGCGCCCGATGCACCTTCGACATCAACGTCGAATAGACGCTCGCGAGCACGGGATTGTCGGCGGCATCGACGATCATCTGGTGGATCTGCTGATTCAGCTTGAAATACTCGATGCGCCTGCCGGCGTCGTGACATTCCACCATGCGCCGATGCTTCGCCGCGATCGCCGAGATTTGCGTATTCGTGATGCGCGCCTGCACCAGGCCACCCGCCATCGCTTCGAGTCCGTGAAGCAGCTCGAATGTGGCGGCGAGATCGTCGAGATCGATCTCGGCGACGCGATAACCGATGTATTGCCGGTGCGTCACGCGCCCCTCCGACACCAGCACCTTCAGCGCCTCGCGCAAGGGCGTCTTCGAAACGTCGAACGCGCTGCTCAATTCTTTTTCGTCGATGCGCGCGCCGGGCGGCAACTCGCCCTCGTCGATCATGTCGCGCAGGCGCGCGGCAATCTCCGCGGCCATGCCGCGCGTGCGCAAAAGGAGGGGGCTTTTGGTGGTCTGGTTCATCGCAGTGCAAGCTTATCACGAAGTTGGTGAAAACCCTGCACCGTCATCGTGCAATCTAAATTTCAATAAAACCAAGCGTTTACACTGTTTGTAATTATAAATTTCTAATCCTATACTCTGTTCAACGTTGCGCGACGTCACGAAAACATCCGCCTATCCAGGAGCCCGTACATGTCTTCAACATCCGGTGTTGCCGCATTGACGGTGGGCAAATCCACCGTTCGCTGGAAGATTTTCGTCGTCATGCTGAGCCTCATCGCGATCAACTACATCGACCGCGCGTCGCTGTCCGTCGCGATGCCGCTCATTTCCAAGGAGTTCGATATCGGCCCGGCGATGGAGGGGCTCATCCTCTCCTCCTTCTTCTGGACCTACGCGGTAATGCAGATTCCCGGCGGCATGCTCGCCGACCGCTTCAAGCCGCGCATCGTGATCGCATCCGCGACCGTGTTCTGGGGTTTCTTCCAGGCCATCGCGGCGGTCTGCACGAACGCGCCGAGCCTGCTGCTCACGCGTCTCGGCCTCGGCGCGTCGGAAGCGCCGATCTATCCGGCGGGCGGCAAGCTCAACGCGATCTGGATGACGCAGACCGAGCGCGGCCGCGGCGCGACGCTGCTCGACGGCGGCGCACCGCTCGGCGCGGCGCTGGGCGCGATCCTGATCACCGGGCTCATCGCGACGCTCGGATCGTGGCGGCTCGCATTCGCGGTGGCCGGCGTCGGCACGGTGCTCGCGGGCGTCCTCGCCTGGTTTTATGTACGCAATACACCACGCGAGCATCCGGGCGTGAACGAACTCGAAGCGGCCTATATCGAGGAATCGCATGCCCGCGACGCCGCCGCCGAGCCGTCCACGCTCTCGGGCCGCACGCGCGATTTCTTCAAGTACCGCTCGGTGTGGTGCATGTTCTTCGGCTGGATGTGCTTCAACAGCGTGTTCTACGGCCTGCTCACGTGGATGCCCAATTATCTGCACATGGTCCACGGCTTCGATATCAAGCAGATGGGCGGCTCCAGCTTCATCATCTTTTTCAGCGGCTTCATCGGCGAACTGATCGGCGGATGGATCGCGGACAAGTGGAAGGCCGCGGGCGGGCGTCCGAATGTCGTGATGCGCACGCTCTTCGGCATCGCGGCGGTTATCGCGACCGTGTCGATCTTCTCGGTGGCCTACGTGACGAATGCGGTCGCGGTCGTCGCCCTGCTTTCGACGACGCTCTTCTTCCTGCGCTGGTGCGGCCTTTACTGGTGCATTCCGTCGTCACTCGGCACACGCAACAAGATCGGCTTTCTCGGCGGCTTCATGAATCTCGGCGGCAATATCGGCGGCGTGGCGGTGCCGATCATCGTCGGCGCGATCGTGCAGTTCACGCACTCCTACTTCCTCGCGCTGATGTTCTTCGCGGCAGCCGGCATCGGCTTGCTCGTGTGCTCCAGCGCCATCGATTACGAAAAGAAGATTCCCGTCTGAACGGGATAGCAAGTTCACGCAGTAACGCTTCGCTCAATTCACACAAGAGACATCACGATGAAAAAACGCACTTTGCTCGGCATGCTCACGCCCTCGTCCAACACGTCGCTCGAACCGCTGACGAGCGCGATGGTTTCGAACCTGCCCGGCGTCTCCGCGCATTTCGCGCGCTTTCCGGTGACCGAAATCTCGCTCTCCGATCAGGCGCTCGGCCAGTTCGACGATTCGAAGATCCTGCAGGCGGCGCAATTGCTCGCCGATGCGAAAGTGGACGTGATCGCATGGAACGGCACGTCGTCGGGTTGGCTCGGCTTCGAGGCCGACGAGCGTCTGTGCCGGCGCATCACGGAAGCGACGGGCATTCCCGCGACGACCTCCGTGCTCGCGCTGAACGAAATCCTGAAGAAGACCGATGCGCGCGAATTCGGTCTCGTCACGCCCTATCTCGACGACGTGCAGGAGAAGATCATCGCGAACTATCGCAGCGTTGGACTGAACTGCATCGCCGAGCGGCATCTGAACCTGAAGGTCAACTTTTCGTTCTCGGAAGTTCAGCCCGATGAAATCCGCCGCATGGTGCGCGAAGTGGCGAAGGACAAGCCGCGTGCGATCTCGATCTTCTGCACCAACCTGAACGCCGCGCATCTCGTGCCCGAGCTCGAAGAAGAAACCGGCATTCCGATCTACGACACGATCACGACCGTCGTATGGAAATCGCTGCAGCTTGCGGACTACGACACGCGCAGCGTCAAGGGCTGGGGACGTCTCTTCAGCGAAGTCGTCTAAGGGGAAGAGCCATGTCGAACGAACTCGATTTCGTGATCCGTCACGCCGACGTCGTCACTGCGTCGGACCGGTTTTCGTGCGACATCGGCATTCGCGACGGCCGCGTGGCGATGCTCGGGCAAGGACTGCCCGACGCGCCGCGCGAACTCGATGCGAGCGGGATGCTGGTGTTGCCGGGGGGCGTCGACGGCCACTGTCATCTCGATCAGCCGATGCCCGACGGCCTGCGCATGGCCGACGACTTTCTCAGCGGCACGCGCTCCGCGCTATGCGGCGGCACGACCACGGTGATTCCGTTCGCCGCGCAGGCCAAGGGACAATCGCTGCAAGCGGCCGTCGACGACTATCACCGCCGTGCGGAAGGCCGCGCGCTGATCGACTACGGCTTTCATCTGATCGTCGCCGATCCGACGCCGCATGTGCTCGCGGAAGAGCTGCCGCGTCTGATCAAAAACGGCTATACGTCGTTCAAGGTCTACATGACCTACGACGATCTCAAGCTCAATGACCGTCAGATGCTCGACGTACTCTCGGTCGCACGCGAGCACGGCGCGCTCGTGATGGTGCATGCGGAGAACTCGGACTGCATCGGCTGGCTGACCGAACGTTTGCTAGGCAAAGGCCTGCATGCGCCGCACGCGCATGCGCTCGCGCGGCCCGCCGTGGTCGAACGCGAGGCGACGCATCGCGCGATCGCGTTCGCGGAACTGGTCGATGTGCCGATCCTGATCGTGCATGTATCGGGCGCGGATGCGATCGAGCAGATTCGCTGGGGCCAGTCGCGCGGTTTGCCGATTCTCGCGGAGACGTGTCCGCAATACATGTACTTGACCGCCGACGATCTCGGCCACGGCGAATATGAAGGCGCGAAGTGCGTATGCAGTCCGCCGCCGCGCGATCCCGCGAATCAGCAGGCGGTGTGGAAAGCATTGCGCCAGGGTGTGTTTTCGCTCGTCTCTTCCGATCACGCGCCCTTCTCTTACGACGATCCGCAAGGCAAGAAGCCGGGCGGCAAGGAAGTGTCGTTCGATCACATTCCCAATGGCATTCCCGGTCTCGAAACGCGCTTGCCGCTGCTGTTCAAGGGCGTGAAGGAAGGGCGCATCTCGCTGCACCGGTTCGTCGAGCTCACGTCCCTCGCGCCCGCGAAGCTTTACGGGTTGTATCCGAGGAAAGGCACGATTGCGGTCGGCGCGGATGCGGACATCGTCGTGTGGGATCCGGAAAAGCGCGTGACCATCGCGAACGCGTCGCTGCATCACGCGGTCGATTACACGCCTTATGAAGGCATCGAAGTGACGGGATGGCCGCGTCATTGTTTCTCGCGCGGCGAACTGCTCGTCGAAGACGGCAGGCTTCTGAACGTGACGAGCGGACGCGGACGCTTTCTGTCGGCAGGCAAACCCAATCTCGAATGAAGGTGCAAGCGATGAAGCTGCCTGTGTTGTCACTGACCGCCGCGATGTTCTGCATGACGGCGCACGCCGCGGAAAAAGATATGCCGAACGTCGTGCCGGAATCCGTCGGCGTCGATTCGGCGCCGCTCGTGCGCATGTCGGAGTGGATACGCGCGGACAAGATGGATGTGCGCAGTCTCGTCATCGTGAAGGACGGCAAGATCGTGTTCGAGCGTTATGGCGACGGCCTCACGCGCGATAACAACTACGAGCTGTATTCGGTCACGAAGACGATCACGTCCTTGCTCGTCGGCGTGCTCGAAGGCGAAGGCAAGCTGAATCCATCGACGAAGGTCGCGCCGCTCATTGCGAAAGCGCGGCCCGATCTCGCCGCGCAACTCGCCGACAAGGAGAACATCGAGTTGCGTCATCTGATGTCGATGTCGAGCGGCCTCAGTTATCAGACGCGCGAAGGCACCGATCCGCTCTACTACGGCGCGCCGGATCGCCTGCGTGTCGCGGTGACGGCCAAAGCCGCGAAGACGCCGGGCACGGACTTCGATTACATCGACGTGAATCCGGTGCTCGTCGGCACGGCCGTGAGCGTCGCCGCGCACGAACGCGAGGATCGCTTCGCGCAGAAGAAGCTGTTCGAACCGCTCGGCATGTCGCATTACCGCTGGACCGGCGTCGATGAAACCGGCGCGGTCGCGGGCGGCTGGGGCTTGCGGCTGCGCGCCATCGACATGGCGAAGATCGGCATGCTGATGCTCGACGATGGCCGCTGGCAAGGCAGGCAAGTCGTGCCGCGCACGTGGATCAAGCAGATGACGACGCCCTCGCCCGCCGCCGCCGATTACGGCTACTACTGCTGGATTCAGCATGTCGTGGAGAAAGGCCAGCCCGAATTCGGCGCGATGGGCTTCAAGGGGCAATTCATCACCGTGCTGCCGAAGCAACATGCAGTCGTGGTGATGACGAGCCTCCTGCCGACCGATGGCGGATTGCGCGACGCCACCTATCTGAATCAATACCGCCGCATGGTGAACGATTTCATTCTGCCCGCGTTGACGCCGGCGGCGCGCCCCGTCGCGACGGCCGCGAAAACCGAAGCGCTGAAGGAAGAACTCGAACGCAGCAACAAGACGCAGGGCGTGCCCGGCACCGCGGCCGCTTTCAACGACGCACCCGAGACCTGATCCATGACACTACGTTTGCTGCTCAAGTGCATCGCGCCGGCCATCGTTGCGATGTCGATCTCGAACGCTCATGCAGCCGCGCCGCTGCGTGAAGCGGGACTCACGCAGGCATCGCCGGAAGATGCGGGCGTCGATTCGCACGAGCTCGTGCGTCTGTCGCAATGGATTCGCGAGCAGAAGCTCGATGTGTACAGCCTGCTCGTCGTGAAGGACGGCAAGCTGATTTTCGAGCGCTACGGCGCGGGCGCATCGCGCGATTCGAACTACGAGCTGTACTCGGTCACGAAGTCGGTGACGTCGATGGTCGCGGGCATCCTCATCGGCGAGGGCAAGATCAATCTCGACGATTCCGTCGCGACGAAGCTCGCCGCGTGGCGTCCCGACCTGCGCGCCGATCTCGCCGACAAGCGCAATGTCGAACTGAAGCACGTGCTCTCGATGTCGAGCGGCCTGCATTACGACTTCAAGCCGAAGGACGATCCGATCTACTACGCCGCGCCCGATCGTCTGAAGCTCGCGGCAGAAACGAACCCCAAGGCCGCGCCCGGCTCCGAGTTCGAATACACCGACATCAACCCGATCCTCGCCGCCGCGATGTTGAGCGCCGCGGCGCACGAACCAGTCGAACGCTACGCGCAGGCGAATCTTTTCGGCCCGCTCGGCATGAAGCACGCGGTGTGGGCGCGCGCGGACCGTTCGGGGCTCGTGTCGGCGGGATGGGGCTTGCGTCTGCGCGCCGTCGACATGGCGAAGATCGGCATGCTCGTGCTCGATCATGGCCGCTGGCAAGGACGCCAGATCGTGCCGCAGACATGGATCGCGCAGATGACGTCGCCCGGCGTCGCGCCCTACTTCGGCTACTACTGGTGGATCAACAACATCGTGCAGAAAGAGCCCGAATTCGACGCGATGGGCTTCAAGGGGCAATTCATCACGGTGCTGCCCGAGCGCAATACGGTGATCGTGATGACGAGCGTCATGTCCGTCGATGGCGGCCTGCGCGATGCGAAGAACCTCCAGACGTTCCGGCACATGGTGAACGACTATGTGATTCCCGCACTCGACAATGCGCAACACGCGCGGTCATCGACGGAACGCCGCGCGGCCTTGCAGCATGAACTCGCAGTCAGCGCGCACACGAAGGGCGTGCCGGGCGCGCAAGTGGACCCGACCGATCTGCCCCGGCTCTGACGCTAACGCACGCCGAATTTCCAGACCGTGACTTCGTGATACTCGTCGCCGGGCCGAAGCTCGGTCGACGGGAACGCCGGACGATTCGGCGAATCCGGGAAATGCTCCGCTTCGAGCGCGAAGCCGTCCGTCTGCCGGTACGCCGTGCCCGACGTGCCGATTGCGCTGCCATCGAGACCATTGCCCGTATAGAACTGCAGGCCCGGCTGCGTCGTGTAGACATCGAGCACGCGACCGCTCGACGGATCGTAGGCGCGTGCTGCGAAGCTCGGCTCGCCATTGCGCTGGCCGTTCTTGTTGAGCTTCCAGTTGTGATCGTAGCCGTGCGCATAACGCATCTGCTGATTCGACGAACGCAGCCGCGCGCCTATCGGCGTCAGCGCGCGCAAATCGAGTGGCGTGTTCTCGACGCTCGCTGTCTCGCCGGTTGGAATCGAATCGGCGCGCACGGGCGTATAGCTCGATGCCGCGATCATGACGAGTTGCCCTTCGACACCGCCGCTGCCCTCGCCCGCGAGATTGAAATAGCTATGGTTCGTGAGGTTCACGACAGTGGGCTTGTCCGTCTTCGCGCGATAGTCGATGCGCACTTCGTTGTCGTCCGTGAGCGAGTACGTCACATCGACGGTCAGCGTGCCGGGAAAGCCGTTCTCGCCATCGGGACTCACATAGCGCAGTTGCACGCCCGCGCCCTGCGCGCCCTGAAACGTCCTCACGACGGTCCAGACTTTTTCGTCGAATCCATGCGGGCCGCCGTGCAACGTGTTCGGCGGCTCGTTGACGGGCAGCCTATAGCTGCGCCCGTCGAGTTCGAAACGTCCATCGGCGATGCGGTTCGCATAGCGCCCGATCAGGCCGCCGAAGTGAATCTTGCCGTTGTACTTCTCGTAGTCGCCGAGCGATCCGAAGCCGAGCACGATGTCCGCGCGACGCCCGCGCCGGTCGGGCACATCGAGCCGCGTTACGATACCGCCGTAGGTAATGCAGTTCATTGTTACGCCACGCGAATTGGAAAGCGTGTATTGCGCGACCGCTTGCCCTTGTTGCGTCGCGCCATAGGGCGTGGACGCGACCGTCGCGGCGAAGCCATAGGGCGTGAACATCGCGCACGCAAGGGCGGCAAAACGGATGAGCGTTCGTTTGGTGTCCGGCATAAGCGATGTGAAAGAAAGATCGTTCGATACGGCCCGGCATGGAGAACATCGCAGCGTCGGGCAGCATCGCTTATGCCTGACGCAGGCCGGGCACGCACCCTGCGATCTTCGTCTCACTCTATCGACGATGACGAAAGGAGCCCTTCATGAACGAACCAGCCGACCGTGCGACGCCGCCGAAGCAGACGCCCGAAGACCCGAACGTGGCGGATCGCCGTCTGTCCGACGAACAAAAGCGGGCGATGACCAACGAGCCCGAAGCGCCGAAGCCCATCGATAAAGATAAGGAAAGCAAGTTGCCGAATCCGAAGGATGTCGGCGAAGCGGGTTAGTCGTCGAAGATCGCGCATGTTGTCCACGTGCATGGCGGGGACGGTGCGCGATTCATTAGATGAATCGATCTTCAGCACGTACAAATTACATACGTGGCACTCGCGCGATGATAACCGTGACGCCGGCACGCGGCGTTCCGGATTGCTTTTGTTGTATGGTATCCCTAAGCTATCGCAGCGTTCGATGCCGCGCCCGGCGACGCGTCTCGCCGGAATAAGGAAGCAAGACGCCCATGCACGATCCTGCTCATTTTTTGCCGTCGTTCGTGTGGCGCGCGACGCGAGACGGGGTGATCCAGTACGCCAATCCGTGGGCGTGCCGCTATCTCGGCATTCCCTTTCCCGAACTGGTCGGGCGGCACTGGAATGCTTTTGTCCACGCCGACGATATTCCTCCGGTCCTCGATGCACTGCGGCAAATGCGCGACGGCACGCTGCTGCGCAACGCCGATGTGCGTCTTCTGCGTAACGACGGCGCATTCCGCTGGCACACGCTGCATCTTCAGGCGCGCCGCGACGAGGAAGGACAGATCAGCGATACGGTCGGCGTCGCAATCGACATCCATGAGTGCCGTCACGCCTGGGCGCTGTACGAAGCGAGCGAGCGGCGGCTTCAGGCCGCATTCGCGGGCGCGCGCATGGGCGCATGGGAATGGGACATGAAGACGCGCGTCGTGCGCATGACCGCGCAACTCGCCGCGCTCTACTCTTTTCCGCCCGGCACCGAATCGGTTCTGCTTGCGGAAGTGTGGGACCGCGTCGCCCCTGAATATCGCGAGCTGTTTCAGCGCGAGCTGACCGAAGCGTTGCGTGAAGGCGGACCATTCGAGTTCGACTTCGTGCTCGATGGCGATAAGGGCCAGCGACGCTGGCTGCGCATGCGCGGACATCCCGAGTTCGACCGTCACGGCGTGCTCGCGCGCGTCTACGGCGTGAGCTTCGACATCAGCGCGCAACGTGCCGACGAAGAACGCCTGAGTCTTTCGGAGCGGCGCTATCGCGCACTCGTCGAGACGACGGGCGCGCTCGTCTGGTCCGCCGATGCCAACGGCGAGATCCGTCCTTCGGGCGGCGAATGGGAGCAGTTCACGGGCACGTCGCCGGACGTGCTGTCCGGCTGGGGCTGGCTCGACTATATCCATCCGGACGATCGCGAACGCACGCATCAGGCATGGCTCGAAGCACTGCGCGAAGGCGCCGCGCGCACGCTCACCTTTCGCATGTACCGGCGCGACGGCGTCTATCGCATGGTGCAGGCGCATGCCGCGCCGCTCTACGACGAGAAGGGCAACCTTCAGGAGTGGTTCGGCACCACGACCGACGTCACGCCGCGCTATGAAGCGCAGGCCGCGATCGAAGCGCGCAGCTTGCGCCTCACGGTGGCGATGCAGGCCGCGAAGATCCATATCGCATCGCTCGAACTCGCGACGTGGACGCTCTTTCTCGAAACCGGCGGCGAGCGCCAGATCACCGAAACGCTCAGTTACGACGCGGCGCTCGCACGCGTGCATCCCGACGACAGCGCGACGCTCGATCGCTATATGCGCAGCATCGCGGCGGGTGAAAACCCCGAAGGCCACTTCGAGTTTCGCGTGCGCAATCTGCACGGCGAACAATGGATGCAGGGCAGCGCGCTGCTTCAGCGCAGCAAGGACGGCGAGCCGCTTCGCATTATCGGCAGCGTAATCGATATCACCGAGCGCAAGCACATGGAGCTGATGCTGCGCGAGGCGGGACGCCGCAAGGACGAGTTTCTCGCGATGCTCGCGCATGAGCTGCGCAATCCACTCGCGCCGTTGCGCACGGCGATCGCGCTATTGCAGAAGGATCAGGATGGCGACGCGCATCTGCGCGATCTGATCGACCTGATGCGCAGGCAGGTCGAGCACATGACGCGCATCGTCGACGACCTGCTCGAAGTCTCGCGCATCACGCAGGGACGCATCGCGCTGCAACTCGAACCGATTCTCGTCGGCACGGCCGTGTATCACGCGGTCGAGGCTATCGCGGGCATGGTCGAGTCGCGCTCGCAGACCATTCACGTCGATGTGTCCGATGCCACCACCTGGGTCTGCGGCGATCCCACGCGCCTCTCGCAGATCCTCGTCAACGTGCTCAACAACGCGAGCAAGTACACGCCTGAGCAAGGCCGTATCACCGTGAGCGTGCAGGCCGATGACGAATGGGTATCGATCATCATCGCCGATACGGGCACCGGCATTTCGGCCGACCTCCTGCCGAAAGTGTTCGAGCTGTTCTCGCAAGGCGAGCGCACGCTCGACCGTTCGAACGGCGGGCTCGGCATCGGGCTGTCGCTCGTCAAGAAGCTCGTCGAGATGCATAAAGGCACGATCACCGTGCAAAGCCCCGGACCGGGTCTGGGCACGACCGTCACGGTGCGGCTGCCGCGTTTGCATCATCACGAAAGGCATTCGGCGCTCGCGCTCTCGGAGACGAGTATGCGCGAGACGCGTGCTGCGCTGCGCATTCTCGTCGTCGACGATAACCGCGATGCCGCCGACTCGCTCGCGATGTTGTGCGAATCGGAGGGACATGTCGCGCGTGTCGCGTATTCGTCGGCGGAAGCGCTGGAAGCCGCGCCGAAGTTGCAACCCGATGTGGCGCTGCTCGATATCGGCCTGCCCGACATCGACGGCTACGAGCTCGCGCGACGCCTGCGCCGCAAGGGCGACACGACGCCTTTGCTGATCGCGATCACGGGTTATGGACAGGCGGAAGACCGCTTGCGCGCGCAATCGGCGGGCTTCGATTATCACTTCGTGAAGCCGGTGAATGTCGAGAGCCTGCTGAAGCTCCTGTTGTCGCTGACCGTCACGCGTTGAAGAGCGCCGCTCTACAATGGGCGTTCGATCAACGCCTTCGAGGACGTCATGACGTCAAAGCCCATCAGCCGCTATCCCGTTCCCGATCCGCAAGACTGGCCCGATGATATCCGCGCGCGCATTCTCGAGGTTCAGGAGAAAGCGGGCTTCGTGCCGAACGTGTTCCTCACGCTCGCTCATCGGCCCGACGAGTTCCGCGCGTTCTTCGCCTATCACGATGCGCTGATGCTGAAGGACGGCGGTCTCAGCAAGGGCGAGCGCGAGATGATCGTCGTCGCGACGAGCGCGGTGAACGATTGCCTCTATTGCGTCGTCGCGCACGGTGCGATTCTGCGCATCTATGAAAAGAGCCCGCTCGTCGCGGATCAGGTCGCGGTGAATCATCGCAAGGCGGATATCACGCCGCGTCAGAAGGCCATGCTCGATTTCGCGCTGAAGGTATGCCGCGCATCGGGCACCGTGGACGACGCCGATTTCGCCGCCTTGCATGCGCATGGTTTCAGCGACGAAGACGCGTGGGATATCGCGGCGATCACGGCGTTCTTCGGCTTGTCGAATCGCATGGCCAACGTGATTTCGATGCGCCCCAACGATGAGTTCTTTCTGATGGGGCGCGTGCCGAAAGAGCCGAAATAAGAAGCCATGCGCCTGCCTCCGCTTAAGTCCATCATCGCGTTCGAGAGCGTCGCGCGAACGAAGAGCGTGAACCGCGCCGCCGACGAACTCGGCCTCACGCCCTCCGCCGTCAGCCATCAGCTCGCGAATCTGGAGAACATCGTCGGGCGTCCATTGTTCACGCGTCTGGGCCGTGGCCTCGTGCTCACGCCGACCGGCTCGCAATATCTCTCGGATGTCACCGGCGCGCTCGCCGAGCTGAACCGCGCGACCGAGCGCGCGTCGAGCGAGACATCGGTCGAGATATTGCGGATTCATTCGAGCCCGAGCTTCGGTCTGATGTGGCTGTTGCCGCGTCTCGCCGCGTTTCAGGAAGCCAACGGCGACATCCAGATGAATCTCGCGTGCTCGTATGAGGACGTGTCGTTCACCTCGGGTTACTACGATATCGACGTGCGTCACGGTTATGCGCACTGGACCGATGTCGAAGTGAAGACGCTGCGTCATGAGACCATCGCGCCGCTCGCGTCGCGCATGTATCTCGAACGCTTTCCGGTTTCCTCGCCCGACGATCTGCTCGACCGTCGCCTGATCTTTTCCGAATCGCCGCTCGTGCAGTGGCAGCAATGGTTCGGCAAGTTCGGCGTCGCGACCAAGCGCAAGGCGTTCGATTTCGCTTTCGACCGCTCGTACATGTCGCTCGAAGCGGCGGCGCTCGGTCACGGCATCGCGCTGGAGAGCACGATGCTCGCGTCCAATCACCTCGAACGCGGCTCGCTCGTCCCCGTGTTCGGCAAGGAATACGCCGTCGAAGTCGGCGCGCATCATCTGGTTTACCCGAGCCAGAACGCCGGATTGCCGCGCGTCGCCAAGTTTCTGCTGTGGATGGACCAGCAAATCGAGCGTCGCGCCAATACCTGAAAATTTCTCAGCAATAGTTGAACCAAACTGCGTTGATCGTCAGGTCAAAGGCGCGGAAACTGCGCCTACACCAGACAACCAACGGAGACAACGATGTTGCTCGACAAGCAGGTAGTGATCGTCACGGGCGCGGCTTCGGCGCGCGGAATCGGCAAGGCGACGGCGAAAGCGCTCGCGGCGCAGGGCGCGCGCATCGTCGTGCTGGACCTGAAGGAAGCGGACGCGCAAAGCGCCGCGAACGATCTGGGCGAAGGCCATCTCGGCCTCGCCTGCGACGTCACCGACAAGGCCGCGTGCGTCGCCGCCGCGAATGCGACGATCGACAAGTACGGGCGCATCGACGTGCTCATCAACAACGCGGGCATCACGCAGCCGATCAAGACGCTGGAGATCGGCGCGGATAACTTCGACGCCGTCATCGGCGTGAACCTGCTCGGCACGCTCTATATGTCGCAGGCCGTGATTCCGCACATGAAGAAGCAGAAGAGCGGCAGCATCGTGTGCATGTCGTCGGTGTCGGCGCAACGTGGCGGCGGCATCTTCGGCGGACCGCATTACAGCGCGGCGAAGGCCGGCGTGCTGGGTCTCGCGAAGGCGATGGCGCGCGAGTTCGGCGGCGACGGCATCCGCGTGAATTCGATCACGCCGGGCCTGATTCAAACCGATATCACCGGCGGCAAGCTCACGCCCGAGATGCGCGCGGACATCATCAAGGGCATTCCGCTCGCGCGTCTCGGCGATGCAGCGGATATCGCCAATGCATGCCTCTTTCTTGCGAGCGATATGTCGTCGTATCTCACCGGCGTGACGCTCGATGTGAATGGCGGCATGTTGATTCACTGATCGCACGTAACGGCGCACCCGGATAACCGGGGCGTCAAACATGGCTGGAGACATCTATGAAATCCAAACTGGCCGCATCGGCGGCAACGGCTGAATTCGCGTCCTCCGACGATGACATCGGCTTCGAGGCGAAGACCTACGCCAAGGTCGGACGCCGCCTCATTCCCTTTCTGATGCTGTGCTATCTCGGCGCGTATCTCGACCGCGTGAATGTGGGCTTCGCGAAGCTGCAGATGCTCAACGATCTGCGCTTTTCCGAAACCATCTACGGCATCGGCGCGGGCATCTTCTTCCTCGGCTACTTTCTGTTCGAAGTGCCCAGCAATGTGATCCTGCATAAAGTCGGCGCGCGCAACTGGCTCGCGCGCATCATGCTGACGTGGGCCGTGATCTCCGCGAGCTTCGTCTTCGTCAAATCGCCGACGACCTTCTATGTCCTGCGCTTTCTGCTCGGCGTCGCCGAAGCGGGCTTCGCGCCCGGCGTGATTCTCTATCTCACGTACTGGTTCCCCGCCGCACGACGCGCCAAGGCGCTCTCGCTTTTCTTCATGGCGATTCCGCTCGCGGGTATCGTCGGCGGTCCGCTCTCGGGCTACATCATGCATGCGTTCCAGGGTATGCACGGGCTCGCCGGATGGAAGTGGCTCTTCATGCTCGAAGCGCTGCCCTCGCTCTTCCTCGGCATCGCGATCCTCTTTTATCTCGACAACGGTATCGCCGGCGCGAAGTGGCTCACCGACGAAGAGAAGGCTCTGCTCAAGCGCAATGTCGAAAAGGACAACGCGCAGACCGTGAAGCATGTATCGATCCGCGCGTTCATCGGCGATCGTCGTCTGTGGCTGATGGCCGCGATCTACTTCTGCGTCGTGATGGGTCAGTACGGCCTGACGTTCTGGCTGCCGACGATCATCCGCCGCACGGGTGTGGCGGACCCGCTGTGGGTCGGCATTCTCACCGCGATTCCGTATCTCTGCGCGATCGTCGCGCTGCCGCTGATCGGTGCGAGCGCGGACAAGCGCCGCGAACGCCGCCTGCATCTCGCGATTCCGATGCTCGTGTCCGCAGCCGGTTTCGCCACCTTGCCGATGCTCGGCAGCGTGGGCGCGTCGATCGTCTGCGTGAGCATCGCGGCGGCCGGCATTCTCGCATCGTCGTCGCAATTCTGGTCGCTGCCCACCGCGGTGCTCGGCGGCATGTCGGCGGCGGCGGGCATCGCCGCGGTCAACTGCTTCGCCAATCTCGCGGGCTTCTTCTCGCCGGCGATCGTCGGCTGGCTCAACGACTTCACCGGGAAATCGACAGCGGGCCTGATCTTTATTTCGATCGCAATCGTGCTGGGCGCAGTGCTCGTGTTCTTCGTGCCCGCCAAGACCGTCAATCGCTGAAACCAGTTCAATCAAGGAGACAACACATGAGTACTCCCGTCATCGAGGAAGTCACGCTCGCCGAGCGTGCCTACCGTATCCGCCGCAATGCCCTGCTGATGGGCGAAGTGCAGGGCCAGGGCTATATCGGCCAAGCGCTCGATATCGCCGACGTGCTGGCCGTCGCCTACTTCGGCGCGATGAACTACCGCCCTGAAGACCCCGACTGGGAAGAGCGCGACCGCTTCCTGCTCTCGAACGGCCACTATGCGATCGCGCTGTACGCCGCGCTTTTCGAAGCAGGCATCCTGCCGCAGGAAGAACTCGAAACCTACGGCAGCGACGACAGCCGTCTGCCGATGTCGGGCATGGCGAGCTACACGCCGGGCATGGAGATGTCGGGCGGATCGCTCGGGCAAGGACTCACGATTGCAGTCGGCCGTTGTCTCGGTCTGAAGCGCAAGGGCTCGAAGTCCTTCGTCTACACGCTCTTTTCCGATGGCGAACTCGACGAAGGTTCCGTCTGGGAAGGCCTCATGTCCGCCGCGCACTGGAAGCTCGACAACCTCATCGCGATGGTCGATGTGAACAATCAGCAAGCCGACGGCCCCTCGACGCAGATCATGGCGTTCGAGCCGCTCGTCGAAAAGCTCGAAGCGTTCGGCTGGTATGTGCAACGCATCGACGGCAACGATATCGACGTCGTGAAGCAAGCCTTCGACAACGCACGCAACTTGAAGGACGCGAAGCCGCGCATCATCGTGTGCGATACGAAGATGGGCTGTGGCGTGCCGTTCCTCGAAGAGCGCGAGAAAAACCATTTCATCCGCGTCGATGCCCATGAATGGCAACTGGCGCTTCAAGCACTCGAAGCAGGGAGACAAGCATGAGCACCCGTCTGAAAACTTCCGCGATGATCGCGTCGATTGCAAGCGAAGGACAGCTCACGCGTTCCGCGCCCTTCGGTCATGCGCTCGTCGAACTGGCGCGTTCGAAATCGAACGTCATCGGCATGACGGCCGATCTCGGCAAATACACCGACCTGCATATCCTCGCGAAGGAATTTCCCGAGCGCTATTACCAGATGGGCATGGCCGAGCAATTGCTGATGGGCGCGGCGTCGGGCTTCGCGCATGAAGGCGCGCAGCCGTTCGTCACGACCTATGCGGTGTTCGCGACGCGCCGTGCTTATGACTTCATCCATCAGACGATCGCGGAAGACAATCTCGATGTGAAGATCGTCGCGGCGCTGCCGGGTTTGACGACAGGCTACGGTCCGAGCCATCAGGCCGCCGAAGACCTCGCGCTGATGCGCGCGATGCCGAACATGACCGTGATCGATCCGTGCGACGCGCTCGATATCGAGCAAATGGTGCCCGCTATCGCCGCACACAAAGGCCCGGTGTATGCGCGACTTCTGCGCGGCAACGTGCCCGCCGTGCTCGACGAATACGATTACCAGTTCGAACTGGGAAAGGCGAAGCTTATTCGGGATGGCCGCGATGTGCTCGTCATCTCGTCCGGCATCATGACGATGCGCGCACTCGAAACCGCCAAGGCATTGCAGGCCGATAACGTCGATGTGGCGGTGTTGCATGTGCCGACGATCAAGCCGCTCGATACGGAGACGATCATCCGCGAAGCGAAGCGTTCGGGCCGTCTCGTGGTGGTGGCCGAAAACCACACGACGATCGGCGGACTGGGCGAAGCGGTGGCGACTGCCCTGCTTACCGCTGGCGTCACGCCGACGTATCGTCAGATCGCGCTGCCCGATGCGTTTCTCGATGCGGGCGCGCTGCCGACTCTGCACGATCGCTATGGCATCTCGACCAATGTGATGTCGGGCACCATCAAAGGCTGGCTCGCGTAATGAGTCTGCGCCGCGCGATTCGATGAATCGCGCGGCCCTCTGTCACTTCTTCTTGCGCCCGCTTTTCTTCGCGCCCGCCGCATCTTTCGCGACGACCACGCCCGGGCCGTTCATCGCTTCCATCCACGAGAGTGCATCGGCATAAGCGAGGAATTGCTGGAAATAGCCCGGCGATACTTCGCGCATGAGCGACAACGCACGATGCACGAGACTGCTCGAATTGAGCGGTCCCGCATTCCTCGGCACTTGCGCGAGCGAATCGCGCAACTGCTTTTCCGCGCTGACTTTCGACCACACCGCGCGGAAGTATTCGAGCAACTCGGCATGCGATGTCGTGTGAGCCGATGACGACTGCGCGATATCTTTGACGAGCGTGGCAAGCGGTCCGCGTTCATCGTCGTTCTGAATCGCGGCGCGCTGCGACACGGCACGTTCGATATCGCTTCGATAAAGATCGAGCAACTGCTCGACGCGCGCATCAAGCATGCGACGCGCTTCGCCGTCGTAAGCAGCCGCGCGTTTGTCGAGCGCATCGATGAGATGAAAGCGCACGGGATTCGCACGATCGTCGCCATTCGCGCGCCATGCGTCGAGCGTCGCGCGTGTGGGCGCCACGTTATTCATGCGCCTTCACCGCGCCATCCGATGATCGCGGCACAGCGGAAATCTCCACGCGACGATTCTTCGCGCGGCCGATTTCATCGGCGTTGGAACTCACGGGTTGCTCGGAACCGAACGCAGCCGCGAACACCGACGACGACGGCACGCCCGCATCGATCAACGCGCGCGTGACGGTCAGCGCGCGTTTCGCGGAGAGCTCCCAGTTGTCCGCGAAGCGCCGGTTGCCTTCGTGCACCTGCTGATCGTCGGCGAAACCGCTCACCATGAGAACCTCCTCATGCGCGTGCAGGTAGGAGGCAAGCGGCCCGGCGAGGCTCTTCAGCACATCGCGGCCTTGCGGTTGCAACTGATCGGAATTGAGCGCGAAAAGCACGCTGCCGCTGATGCCGATGCGCCCGTTCACGAGCGTCACGCGTCCCGACGCGAGCGGCCCCGCGAGCGCCTGTTCGAGCGTCTTGCGGCGCTGCGTTTCTTCCTGACGATGCTTCACTTCTTCGTCGAGCTTGTTCTCTAGCTGCAACTGCACGCCGATCACGCCGACGAGTATCAGCACGAACGCGCCCAGCAGCACCGACATCAAGTCGGCGAACGCTGCCCAGATCGGCGCGGCGTGTTCCGC
Source organism: Caballeronia sp. LZ029 (assembly GCF_031451275.1). NCBI lineage: Bacteria > Pseudomonadati > Pseudomonadota > Betaproteobacteria > Burkholderiales > Burkholderiaceae > Caballeronia > Caballeronia sp. LZ029. The sequence goes on along the minus strand of NZ_JARUXO010000003.1, from coordinate 952,253 downwards.
GCCGCCGTCGATTTCCTCGTTCATGCCGCCCGCGCTCCGGCCACGCGCTGACCCGCGATATGCTGCAAGTCCTCGACGATCTGCTTCTGCGACATCATGCTCAGATCGATGACTTCCTTCGCCTGAGCGACGTAATACGCGAGTTGCTCGTCGCTGCGAGCGAGCGATTTGTCGAGCGCAGTTTCGATCCGTTCGAGATGCGCGACGAGCTTGTCGTTCGATGCCCCGAATGACTGCACGGCCGCACCGAACGCGTCCGACAGGCTCGCCATTTCGACGGCGCTCGTCGTCACTTGCGCGGCCATCGCGCCGAGCTTGCCGGCTTCGGTTTCGACCGTGCCGGTGAACTGCGCGCCGACGCGTTGCAGCAGCGTCGCCGAAGTATCGACCAGTGCGTCGATCGCGGCGCGTTGCTCGTTCGATGCGTGATTCACGGCATCGAGCAGCGTTTCGACCGTCGCGAGCAGACGGCTGCGCTCGTCGAGCATCGCGGTGTCGCGGACCATCGAATCGGAGAGCTTCTGACGCATTTCGGCGACGACTTCAGCGGCCGCCTTCGGTGCTTCCGACGCCGCCTGAACGAGACGCTCGATCTCCGCGATGGTCGCGCTCGCGTGCGCCTGCGATTGCGCGGACATGTCGCGTGCGGTCTGCGCGAGCGCGTCGCAAATGTCCTTCTGACGATCCGCCGCCACCGCGCTCGTCTCCTGCCATTGCTCGCGCAACGAGACGGCGATCGTGTCGAGCGCGCCGCTCCATGTCGCAAGGCGCTCTTCCGCGTGTCGTGCGAGTTCCGCGCGCAGATCGGCATGCGATCGATCGACCGATTGCACGAGCGATGCCGCATGTCGCTCGAAGCTGGCGGCCGCGGCCGTCAATGCGCTCTGGTTCTGCGCGGCGCTTTGCTCTCCGGCGCGCCCGTGCTGTTCGAGTGCATCGCGCCATGTTTGCGACATGTTGCCCGTTGCCGTTTCGAGGCGCGCGGATACATCGTCGATCAGACCGGTAGAACGCGCTTCGAAGGTCTGCGCGAATTGCGCCATCGATGCTTCCATGCGTGCGACGAGCGCATCGCTCGATTGCTCGTGCTTCGCAACCGACGATTCCAGTCCGCCCGACACGCGGTCCATTTGCGCGGACACGCCTTCGACGAGATGCGTCGCGCGCTGATCGAACGCTTGTGTGAAGCGATCGAGCGATATGCCCATCTCGCCCACGAGCGCCGCGCTCGATTGCGCGTGCTTCGAGAGCGACTCGCTCCAGATCTCCGCGACCTTCGCCGACGATGCCTCGAAGCCGCTCGACAAGCCTTCCAGTTGACGCGCGACCGCGTGCTCCACGCTGCCATGCAAGGCGGTGACTTCGCGCGCGATGCCGTCCATCGTCGCCTGCATGACGGGCTGCAACGCGGCGCTCGCGGCACGCGCGCTGTCCGCGACGCTTTGCTTCAGCGACAGTTCCACCGATGTCGCGAGCCGCCGGTACGACGTCTCCGCTTTCGCATGAAACGCATCCTGACCGGCGATCTGGCGTTCGCTCGCCGCGATGCTTTGCTGCTCGATTGCGATGGTCATCGACTGAAGACGATCGACGAGCTTCGGCATCAGTTCGGTCTGAAGCTGCAGGAGTTTGAACGTCTCCTCGCGTTGATGCGCCTGCGTGAAAGCGCGCAGCGTCGTCGCGATCTTCACGTCGAGTTGCTGCGTGACATGCAGGCGCTCGCTGCGGCATAGCGCGGATAACAGGCCGAGCATCGCGGAGGTCGCGACGCCCGCGATCGACGTGCCGAACGCGAACCCGAGGCCCGTGACCGGCGCGGAAAGCGACGCGCGGATCGCCGTGAGATCCGATGCGCTCTGCAACGCGGTGCCGGTGCCACGCAATGTCGCGACCATGCCGAGCAGCGTGCCGAGCATGCCGAGCAACACGAGCAGGCCGACGAGATACGGTGCGAGCACGGGACCGGGCAACGCCGCGCGCTCACCCTCGACGCGCAGACGCACTGCATTGCGCAGACTCGGATGCAGGCTGTCGAGCCACACGGCGAAGCTGCGCGGCGCGCTCGCCAGTTGCGCGACGGCCTGTTCGAGCGAGCCGGTGATCTGTTGATAGCGGCGCAATTCCGCCGCGCCCGCGAGATAGCATCCGGCGATCACGAGCGTGACGGCGAACGCGATCGCATTCGACGCGATATACGCGATGCCTATGCCCAGCACCGCGGCGAGGCCAATCGAGAAGACAACGATGTTCAAAAGATTTCGGGGCATAGCGAGCCAGTTAGCGGGGGCGAAGAGCCGCGAGCAAGCCTTCGATCGGTTGAAAACGAACATCCAGTTCGGCGAGCAGCACGCTTTGCAGATCCTTGCGAAACACGTCGAGCCATGCGTTGGCCACCGGCGTTTCCACCGCAGCGTGGGCGCGCTTCAAGCGCTCGAAATGCTTGCCGAGCAAGGTGGGAACGCTTGCGAGCAGACTGCGTTCGCGCGCGCTCAGAGCCTGTTCCATGACGGCATCGACGACGGCGAGGCGCGCCATATCCGGCGATCGCGCCGCGAGCATCGATCTCAAACGCGTGCGCAGCGCGCCGATGTCGGATTCCATCGACTGTTGCAGGGACACGTAGCGCTGGCGAAAATCCGCGTAATCGGCCGGGGGATCGTCCGGCGACGGCTTTACGTGCGCGCGATGCCTGCGGCGCGCGGCCGCTTCCTCGCGTGCGAACGCGCCGGCGAGCGAGGCCCGCACGCGCGCGCACTCTTCCTCCACGTCGCGGGGCGCGGATCGCGCGCCGGACATGGCGGGCGGATCGGTCGCGAGCGCGGTGGACAGCGCGATCGCATCGGTCCAGCCGAGCCATTGACTCAGGCGGTCCGCGAGCGATTGAGCGGGTTCGTGAACTTCGAGATCGGCAAAATGTGCCAGCAGCCGAACGAGCGCCGGGCCGCTGAATGCCGTGCGCTTCATGCCTTGCACAGTATCACCGGGGGCAAAAGGACACTATTTTACCTGTGCGGGCGAAGTCGCTGCCCCGTTTCTTGTCGATTCGATGCAACGCGGCTGCGAACGCCGCGTCAGGGCGTCTTCGCGGGCATGAACGCGAACGGCTGCGTAGCGACGAAGCTGCCCGCCGTCTCGCCCGAGAAAACCTGGCCCGCGTCGATGGTCAGCTTCATCACGGGCGCGCCGGGATTCAGGTTGAGTTTTTTCAGCGAGACCCAGAACGTATCGGGCCGCGTCGCGGAATCGAAGTAATAGATCAGGTTCTGCTGATCCGATACGGTGCGCCAGATCGTCGATGAAAGATTGGGCTGCTCCGGCGTGCTGATGCCGAGCGGCACGCTCACGGAACGCATCACGCTCATCACGCTCGCCACCGCCTGAAACGCGTACGACTTCTGCGGCACGCCCGCCATGTAGTTCGGGTCGGCCTGCTTCGGAATCGCATCGAGCAGGAAGGATGCGCGCACGAAACGGTCGGCCGCGCGGTTCGTGCCGGGCAGGAAACCCAGACCGCCGACGCTCTTCCAGTAAGTATCGATGGCAAGCTGTTCGTCGTAGATCGGCGAGTTGGTCATCACCTTGTACTTCTTGCCCTGATGGATGAGAAGCTTGCCATTGATGTATTCGAAGATGGCCGAATCGCCGCGCGCATCCGACAGCGACAAGTGAATCGTCAACGGCTTGCCGTTGGGCAGCGGCGGCGCGATGATCTGGAACGGCTCACGCGAAAGCACGTATACCGCCTGCCCGACGGTCGCGAAGTTATCGAGCGCATATTGCGCCCACAGGCTGATCGACATCGGATCGCGCTTCGGGTCGGGCTTGCCGTAATCGGTTTCCGCAAGATAGAGCGCATTGGCGACGAGCCCGCGCTCGTTCATGCCATCCACCGTGCCGATCTCATAGCCCGACACCACCACGCTGCCGTACTTCGATTTCCATTTGACCGATCGCGGCCCGGCGTTGCCATCGCGTTCGATGCCCGCGGGCATCACCCAGAGATTCGAGCGCATGTCCTCGGACCAGTCCATCGTACGGCCCGTTATCACGAGGCCTTTGTCGCCGACATACAGTGCACGCGTGCACGCAAGCGCGAGCGATGTCGAAAGCAATGCCAGCGCGGCGAGGCACGCGATCTTTCGAGTCAGACGGGTCATGGCCGTGTTCCCTCTGTCGTTGGTCGAAGTGCGGGTCTCGTCCTTTCTTGGGCGGTGACAGGAATATCGGAATCCAGCGGCTTTGTAAAGTCGCACGCGACGCGACAGGCTCATCGTGAGCCGGCTTGACTACGAGCTTGAATTCACCTAAAGAACTTCAGTCCATTTCGCGTTCAAGAATTGATTTTCCGATCGTTGCGGATCACGCCGTATTCGCCGGCTATCAGTGTCGATGACGCTGATAGCCGCTTCGTTTCATTGCGAAGGAAATCCCAGCGTCGTCGCCTTGGTGCGCAAGTCGGCGAAGCGGCCGCCCGGCGTCGGTGTTTGCGATGCGCCTTCCGCTGCTTTCGCCGTCTGCGATTTATCGACGGTGCCGATGCCCGTTCCGGTGGCCGGCGTGTTCGAGCACGCGAGGCCGAACGGCCCCTGCGCCACCGTGATCGCCGGCGCGTCGGTGCGCGGCGCGTCGCTCAGGTCGAGCGCATACGCCATGTTGAACGTGGTCGGATCGCTGCCGCGCGCGCCCAGCGGATCGAGCCCGAAGCGCCACGCGAGCAGTTGATGAATCGAACTCGGATCGAACGGATAGCGCGCCACGTTGTTCGCGCGCACGCGCGGCCCGAGCAGCATGCAGGGCACGCGAAAACCGAGGCGGCCATCGTTGCCGAGTTTCTGTTCCGCCGACGACAGCGACCTGACCGGCGGCGCGACATGCTCGAAGAAGCCGCCCCACTCGTCATAGACGACGATCATGAGCGTCGTGCTCCAGTTCGGGCCCGTGCGCAGCGCTTCGTAGATTTGCCCGAGCAGCGCCTGGCCATTGCGCACGTCGGCGTGCGGATGATCGTCGTTCGAAGTGCCGTTCGCCTCCCCGCCGAAGCTCGGATCGACCATGCAGAACGACGGCAGATTGCCGCCGGCCGCATCGGAAAGAAAGTCCGCAAAGAGCTTCGAGCGGCCGACATAGCGCGTTCCATAGAGCGCCGTGAACGGCACGTCGTGAAAGTAATACTTCGACGACACGTTCTTCGCGTCGAGCCGATCCCAGATCGTCGATAGCGACGACGTGTCGAGCGTATCGCTCAGACGGTCCGTTTCGCCGCTATGCAGATAGACGCGGTTCGGAAACGTGTCGGCGAGAATGCCGCTCATGTAATAGTCGCAGACGGTGTACTGCGACACCGCCTGTCGATAGAAGTCGAGATCGCTGCCCGTGAAGTAACCGATCGGCAGCAGATCGCCGCGCGTCTTGTTGGTGTCGGGCGTGAGCAGGAAGCCGTTCATCGCGCCGTTCGCGAGATGCGTGCGGCCTGCGTCGTATTCGTGATCGGGGTCCGCGAACTGGCAGCTCTGAAAACCGAAGGCCGCGTTGGCGGACAGCGAAAACGTCGGGTGCGCCTCGCCGAATGCATCGGTGAACTGCGTGCCGGCCTGCACGCCTTCGACGCCCGGCACCCAGCCGAGCATGTGATCGAAGGAGCGGTTCTCCATCGTCACGAGCACGATGTGATTGATGCCCGATGTCGCCGGCGCGGGCAACGCGGGACGCGGCAGGTTCGCGCGATCCGGCGGAATGTTGCCGATGGGGCTCGTCGGCGTGATGGTGCCGGAGTTGTCGTCGCTGCCACCGCCGCCGCATGCGGACAGCATGGCTGTGCCTGCGAGCGCGGCGAGCAGGCGGCGGCGTACCGCGTCGGGTTGGTTCGAGGGTTTCTGAGCCATGACGGCGCACCATGTGAGTGTCGTTATCGAACGCCGTTCGTTTGCAAACCCGGTTGCGCATCGGGACATCGAACGCGAACGGCTTGTGGGTGCCGGGGTTTAGCACATGGCGTTCCCGGCGCCCTCACTCACATGGCCGCGCCGTTATGGTTTTTCGACTACCGAGTGGCTCGCGCCGTTCGCGACGGGCGCGTCGAGCGAATAGGCATCGACGCCATCGACGCAGCCGAGATTCACGCGCCAGTTGTCGGGATTCGAGCGCGTCTGGTGGAATGTATAAATTCCACAGTGCTTGCAGAAGAAGTGCCTGGCGACTTGCGTGTTGAACTGATAGAGCGCGAGTTCGCTTTCGCCTGAAAGGATGCGCAGCTTGTCCCTGGTGAACGGCGGCGACATCACCGCGCCGCGCCGCCGGCAAAAGCTGCAGTTGCAGCGCACGGCCGGCTCGGGCGGCGTCTGAACTTCGAAGGTCACCGCGCCGCAATGGCACGCGCCTTTGAGGATCGTCGGGGTCATCGTTGCTGTGTCTCCCTTACGGTTTGCGTTCAGGCCGCGTCCTCCACGTACTGCGCGAGTCCGCGTCCGAACGACCAGTCTTCGCGTCGATTCGGCGCGAGCACGATCAGCACGTCCTCGGGGCGCAAGCCGGGCGATGTCGCGAGCTTCGCGGCCAGCGTCCTGTAGAACGCCTTCTTGGTCGACGTGTCGCGCCAGTCGCTCGCGGTGATGTGGATGAACACGAGGTCGTCGCTGCGTTCGACGCCGAGATATCCGGGATCGTAGATGAAGTCGTCGCGCTCGTGTTCCTGAATCAACTGGAAGCGGTCGTCGGCGGGCACCTTGAACGCTTCGACGAGCGCTTCGTGGACGCTGTTCGAGATCGCGCGGATATGGTCGCGCGGCTTGCCTTTCACGAGCGAGATTCTGACGAGCGGCATGAGGGTTCTCCTTTCGGATCGAAAGCGATGAATAATGCATTCACTCTACGCCGCACTATGAATGCTGAAAATTCAATAGTTCTGCATCGACCGTTCGGGGAAACCGGATCATCGCGCCCGCAAGGCGTCGACGATGTTCATTCGCGAAGCCCGCATTGCCGGCAGGAAGCCGCCGACCAGTCCCATCACGAGCGAGAACCCGAGCGTCTTCGCGACGACCGATGGCGTGAGAATGAATCGAAACGACAAATCCGCGAAGGTCTGGAAATTGGTCGTCGAGAACGAAGCGAACTGCATCAGCGCCGCGCAGCAGAGTCCCGCGACACCGCCGACGAACCCGAGCAGCAACGCTTCGAGCAGAAAGGCGCCGAGCACATCGAAGCGCTTGAAGCCGAGCGCCCGCAACGTGCCGATCTCCGCGACGCGATTCGCCACCGACGCGTACATCGTGATCATCGCGCCGATCATCGCGGCGATGGAAAAGATGACCGACAGCGTGAAGCCGAGAATATTGATGAACGTCGACAGCGCCTTCGACTGATCGCCGTAGAAAATCCGCTCGCGCTTCGCTTCGTCGGCGAGACGCGGGTCCACGTCGATATCGGCTCTGAAGCGCTCGAACGCATCGCTGCGCGCGAGCCGCACGACCATCGAGGAAAAGCTCGTGCGCCGGAACGATTGCATCAACTGATCGACATCGCCCCAGATTTCCGAATCGAAGCCGCTGCCGCCCGCATCGAAATGACCGACGACGGTCCAGTCGCGTTGCGCGAAACGCAGGTGATCGCCGATGCGCGTGCCGCCGAATCCCTTCGCGATGCTGCTCCCGACGATGATCTCCGACGACCCGCGCCTGAACATGCGCCCCGCCGTGAGCTGCACTTGCGGACGCAGTTGCACGCCCATCGGCGAAACGCCGCGAATCACGACGTTCGCGGGTGTGTTCGTGCCGAGCTTGGTGAGCGAGATCAGCACCACGGTTTCCTTCGATGCGAGCGGCGCGCCGTCGCCGTTCATCGCGACCGAAGGATGCATCTCCATCACGTTGGCCTGATTGCGGTCGATCGCGCTCTGTATCTCCGTTTCCGCGCCCTTGCGGATCACGACGACGTTGTCCGCTTCGCCGGTCGAGACGAGCGTCTTCTTGAGGCCCGCGTCGAGCATCAGCACGGTCGCGAACACGAACACGACGAGCGCGAGGCCGCCCGCGGTCAGCATCGTCGTGAGACGGCGCGCCCAGAGATTGCGTGCGACGTAGGAAACGGGAATGGCCATCGCGCGTCCTCAGCCGATCGCCCGCAGGCCTTCGACGATGCGCACGCGGCTCGCCTGCACCGCCGGCACGATCGCCGCCGCCATCGCCACCACGAACGCGCACGCGGCCTGCAACATCATGGTCTCGTGCGACACCATGAAGACCGGGAACACCCCGCCCGTCGCGTGCTTGAAGACTTCGGCCATCGGCGGCGTCGCCAGAATGCCGATGCCCCCGCCGATCGCGCAGATCGCCATCGATTCGCCGAACACGAGCATCGAAAGGAAGCCGGAGCCGAAGCCGAGTGCCTTCAGCGTCGCGTATTCGGTGGTGCGTTCGCGCGCGCTCATCGCCATGGCGTTCGCCATCACGGCCATGATGATGAGGATGACCACGTAGGACACGACGCGTATCGCCGCGATGATCTGATTGGACATCGCGACGAAGCCGAGCTGAAACGCCTGTTCGGTTTCGGTGAGCGTTTCGGCGAGCGAGTTCTTGAAGACGTTGTCGATGTTGCGCGACACGACGGCGGCGTCGTCCGGGTCCTTGATGCCGACCACATACACGCCGACCTGATCGACGGTGCGTTTGGTCGTCTTGCGGATCGTCTCGTTCAGATAGTCGTAGTGAAAGATGAGTTGTCGCGTGATGGTGGATTCATCGCGTCCTTCCATGATGCCGCGCACGACGAAATCCCACGTGCCCGGATAGATCGTGCCCTTGAGCGGAATGACGTCGCCGACCTTGAAGCCGTATTGATCCGCGAGTTGCCGGCCGATCAGCGCGCCCTTGCGATCGCGCTGATAATCGGCGCGTTGCTGGTCCGGCACGACGAACTCGGGATAGAGATCGAGATAATTGTCCGACACGGCGAACTGCGCGAAGAAGTTCTTCGGATCGCGATAGACGCCGCCGAACCAGTTCGAGCGCGCGACGAGCGTCACGCCATCGACGCCGCGGATGCGGTTCTCGTAGGCGAGCGGCAAGGGAAACACGAGCGAGATCGCATTGCGCGTGACGAGCCGCGCGTTCGACGCCGCCGCCGCGCCCGCATACCAGGCATCGACGACCGTATGCAGCAGGCCGTAGGCGAGCACCGCGATCGTGAGACCGAGCACCGTCAGCGTGGTGCGCAGCTTGTGCCGCAGCGCGTTGCGCAGGATCAGCTTGAGCACGAACATGATGGTTCAGGGCCTGGTTCCATCGATCAGCTCGCCTTTCTCCAGATGCACGAGCGCCTTCGCCGCGCCCGCCGCGTGGGCGTCGTGCGTCACCATGATAATGGTCTTGCCGAGCTTGTCGTTCAGGCGTTGCAGCATCGTGAGGACATCGGCGGCGGAGTTGCGGTCGAGGTCGCCAGTCGGCTCGTCGGCGACGATGAGTTTCGGGTCCGTGATCAGCGCCCGCGCAATCGCGACGCGCTGCTGCTGCCCGCCCGACAGCTCCGACGGATAGTGGCTCATGCGGTCCGCCATGTTGACCATGTCGAGCACCATCGCGACACGCTCGCGCCGTTCGTGGCGCGTGAGGCGCGTCAGCATCAGCGGCAATTCGACGTTCTCGAATGCGGACAGCACCGGCATCAGGTTATAGAACTGGAAGATGAAGCCGACGTTCGCCGCGCGCCAGTTGGCGAGCGCGGCCTCGGGCAGGCGCGTGATATCGAGTCCGCCGACGAGCAGCTCGCCGCTGTCGGGCCGGTCGATGCCCGCGATCAGATTGAGCAGCGTGCTCTTGCCCGAACCCGAAGGCCCCATCAGCGCGACGAAATTCCCTTCCGCGATGGATAACGTGATGTCGGTCAGCACCGGCACCGTCTGCACGCCGCGCCGATACGACTTGGCGACGTGGCTGATCTGAACGAGAGGCGTCGTGCTCACGCTATTTCTTCGCCAGCGTGACTTTCGCGCCGTCCTTGATCTTGTCGCCGGGCGCCAGCACGAGCACGTCGCCGGGCTTCACGCCCTGCACGGCCAGCAGATCGCCGATGCGCTCGCCCGTCGTCACGGGCACTTCGCGCGCGGTGTCGTGCTCGACGGCGTAGACCACCTTCTTGCCGTCGCGCGTGACGACAGCCGTTGGCTGTACCGCGACGACCGCCTTCTTCTCTTCGGGCGGCACGGGCTTCGACAGGAACGCGACCTTCGCGGACATCTCGGGCAGCACACGCGCGTCGCGATCGACGAAACGCACTTTCACGAGCACGGTGGCCTTGGAGCGATCGACCGTCGGCACGATGCGCGACACGCGGCCCGCGAAGCGCACGTCGGGTAGCGCGTCGAGCTGGATCTCGCACGGCTGTTCGACGGCGATGCGCGAGATGTTCGACTCAGCGACATCGGCTTCGACTTCGAGCGTTTTCATATCGGCGATGGTGACGACCGCGCCCTTGCTATCCGACGCCGACGAGAACGGCGTGATGTTGTCGCCGACGTTCGCGTGCTTCTCCAGCACGACGCCGTCGAAGGGCGCGCGGATCACGGTCTGATCGACGGCCACCTGCGCGGCCTGCGCGTTGGCTTGCGCCGAAGCGATCGCGGCTTCGTCGCTGTTGATGGACGCGTTGGCCTTGTCGAAGCGGGCGAGCGCGGCGTCGTACTGCGTCGCCGGAATCGCGCCTTGCGGGGCGAGAATCTTGTAGCGCCTGAGGTCCACCTCCGCGTTCTTCAGCTCGGCGCGCTGGAGCTCCAGATTGGCTCGCGCGACCTTGACCTGCGCCTGCGCCTGCAAAAGCGACGCGGCCACGTCATTGCTTTCGAGCCGCGCGATGATCTGGCCTTCCTTCACCGGCGTGCCCTCCAGCACGCCGAGCCATTCGACGCGCCCCTGCCCCTTCGACGCCACCGCCGCCTTGCGCTGCGGCACGACATAGCCGGTAGCGTTCAGAAGCGTATAGCTCTGCGACGGGTAGACGGACGTGACAGTGGCGGTCTCGACAGACTGCGGGCCAGCGAGACGAAACGCCACGGCGATGAGCGCAACGAGGATCGCGGCGATGACCACATAGCGAAGCCAGTTGCGCCGGCGTCGCGGCATCGCGGCGGACGGTCCCCGGTCGATTTTGAGTTTTTCTAGGTCGTGTTCAGCCAATTTATGGACGTGCGCCGCCGGTTGATGCGGCGGATCGGGATGCGGTGGAGGGATGGTCAGTATAGCGCCGACGCTTGCTGCGCTTACGAAGTCTTTACTTGACTATCGACACCCTCTCACGCGACGACACATCGCGTCCTTATTGGCCACCGAAGCGCTTTTCGACATCCACCGCTTTATCGAGCCCGACGAAGCGGTTGTACTCGTCGAACGGCGTCAGACGATCGGCGATGGCATCCGTCGAACCTTCGCGCATGAACACGTCGAGCATATCCTTCACGGCCTTGTGCATCGCGAGCATCGGCTCGATGGGGCTCAACGTGTAATCGAAGCCCATTTCGTAGGCCTCTTTCATCGACACATAAGGGCTCTTTCCGGTTCGTGCCTGATTGAAGAGAATCGGTTTGCCGAGCGGCTTCAAACGGCGCGTGAGTTCGCGCATATGCTCGATGCTTTCGGGCGCGTCGGCATAGAGCCCGTCCGCGCCCGCTTGCGCATAGGCTTCGAGCCGCGCGATGGCGTCCTCGATACCCGTGACCGCGATCGCATCCGTGCGCGCCACGATAAAGAAATCCGGATCGCGCCGAGCTTCGATCATCGCGCGCAGCTTCAGCACCATCTCTTCCTTCGACACGAGCTGTTTGCCCGCATAGTGCCCGCACTTCTTCGGCAGCGCCTGATCTTCCAGATGCAGCACGGATGCGCCCGCTTCTTCCCAGAGACGCATCGTGCGCTGCACGTCGAGAATGCCGCCGTAGCCCGTATCGGCATCGGCGAAGATCGGCACCGAGGTCACGCGGCATATGCGGCGAATGTGCTCGAACATCTCCGTTTGCGACAGCACGCCGACATCGGGCTGTCCCGCGACGACACCCGACGCGACGAAGCCCGATACATAGATGGACTTGGCGCCCGCCTGCTCGGCCAGCATCGCGGTGATGGCGTCGTGCGCGCCCATGCAGACGAAAGGTCCTTCCTTGAACAACTCGCGAAAGCGTGCGGAACGGGTCAAGATGAGTCTCCGGAAGTCAGGCAAGATAAGCCCAGCCGCGCGCCTTGCGATCGTCGGCGCGAAATTGCGCGATCTGTTCGCTCATGCGTCGCGTCTGGTCGATTTCATCCAGTCCTTCGAGCAGCGCCGCGCGTGGCGCTTCGTCGAACTCGAAGCGAATCGGATCGATTTCTGGCGCGCGTATTTCGAGCGCGCGCAAATCGACTTCGACATTCGCTCCATCGCGCGAAGCCATTGCAATACGCTCGATAACTTCTGCATCGAGCCGCACCGCCAGCAAGCCGTTTTGCAGGCAGTTGTTATAGAAGATATCGCCGAACGATGGCGCGATCACGCAGCGAATGCCCGCTTCCTCCAGCGCCCATACGGCCATTTCGCGCGAGCTGCCGCAACCGAAGTTCTTTCCGCCGAGCATCGTGCACGCATGACGAAAGGCCGGCTGATTCAACACGAAGTCTTCGCGCTCGCCGCTCTCCGGTCCATCCCCGCGATAGCGCAAGGTCTCCAGCAAATAAGGCCCGAGCTGACCGCGCTTCAGTTGCGAAATGCGTTCGATGCGAATGATGAGATCCGTATCGACGTTATCGCGCAGGAGCGGCGCAGCGGGACCGATGATCGTCGTAACGGCTTTCATCGCGATGCTCCTGTTTGCGGCGCGGCGATATGCCCTGCGATCGCGCTTGCCGCCGCGACTGCGGGACTCGCCAGATGCGTGCGCGCACCCGGCCCCTGCCTGCCGATGAAATTGCGATTCGACGTCGATACGCAACGCTCGCCACGCCCGACGACATCGCCATTCGCACCGACGCACATCGAGCAGCCCGGCTCGCGCCATTCGAAGCCCGCCGCGCGAAAGATATCGTCGAGCCCTTCCTCGTGCGCCTGACGTGCGACCGTGAGCGAACCCGGCACGACCCACGCCTTCACGTTGTCCGCCACATGACGGCCATCGACGATACGCGCGGCCGTGCGTAAATCCTCGATGCGGCTGTTCGTGCACGAGCCGATGAACACGCGATCCACGGCGAGTTCATCGAGATGCTGCCCCGCACGGACGCCCATATAGTCGATCGCATCCTGCGCGGCCTGCCGGCGCGATTCGTCCGCGAGCGACGCCGGATCGGGAATCGTGTCGTCGAGCGCGATCACATGCTCGGGACTCGTGCCCCACGTGACCTGCACGCGTATCGCGGATGCATCGACGATCACCTCGCGATCGAAGTGCGCGCCTTCGTCCGTCGCGAGCGCTTTCCAGTCCGCGAGCGCGGCATCGAATTGCGCGCCGCGCGGTGCATATGGTTTGTCTCGCAGATACGCGAAGGTCGTCTCGTCGGGCGCGATCAGGCCGAACTTCGCGCCCAGTTCGATGCTCAGGTTGCACAGCGTGAGGCGCCCTTCCATCGACAGTTCTTCGATCGCATCGCCCGCATATTCGACCGCATACCCGGTGCCGCCCGCTGCGCCAATCCTGCCGATCACATACAGGATCATGTCCTTCGCGCTCACGCCTTCGCGCACGCGGCCGTCGAAGCGCACGCGCATCGTCTTCGGCCGCTTCTGGCGAATGGTTTGCGTCGCAAGCACATGCACCACTTCCGTCGAGCCGATGCCGAATGCGAGCGCGCCCATCGCGCCGTGCGTACAGGTGTGGCTGTCCGCGCACACGATCGACGTCCCCGGCAGCGACAGCCCGAGTTCCGGCCCGATCACATGCACGATGCCTTGCCGGCCGTCGTTGCCGATATCGAAGATCGGAATCGCATGATGCGTCGTTTGCGTGCGCATCGCGTCGACCATTTCGGTGCTCCAGTCGGCGTCGCCCGCACTTCGGCCCGGCATCGTCGAGATCACGTGGTCCAGCGTTGCGAACGTCAGCGCGGGACTGTCTACTTGCAGACCGCGCCATTCGAGCACGCGAACCGCTTCGACGCCCGTAAGCTCGTGCATCAGATGCCGATCCGCTTGCAGAAGATCGATGCCGCCAGCGAGATGCGCGATCGCGTGACTGTCCCACAGCTTGTCGAAGAGCGTTTTCATGTTTCAGTCGCTATGCGTGAGATGGCGCTGCCAGGCGAGGAACAGCATGTTGACGAGCGTCGCGAACACGAAGAGCATCAGCGCGAGCGCCATGATCGTGCTGGTTTCGTTGCGGTTCATCGCGATCATCAGCAAGCGTCCGATGCCGCTTTGAGAAGCGAACATCTCGCCGATCAGCGTGCCGAGCAGCGTCAACGAAAAGCCTATGCGCAAGCCTGAAACCACTTCCGGCACGCACGCGGGGAGCAACACGTGACGCGCGAAATCGCCCGGGCTCATGCGATAAGTTCTGGCCGCGCGCGCGTAGATCGGGGGCATGTTGCGCACCGCGTTCATCGTGAAGAGCGTAATGGGCACGATGCCGTGCATCACGCCGAAGACGATTTTCGCCCACAGGCCGAGGCCGCACGCGAGCAGCACGACGGGATAGAGCGTGACCTTCGGGATCGAGTAGAAGCCCATCATCAGCGGTTCCATCACGTCGCCGGCCATGCGCCGCGCGCCGAGCAGCAAGCCGAGGCATACGCCCGCGATCGCCGATATCGCGAACGCCGATGCGAACGCGAGCGAGGTCACATAAAGACTCGCCGGAAAATCCGCGTCGCTCACGATATGCACCGCGCGCTGCACGGTATGCATGGGCGTGGTCAGCACATCGGGCCCGAGCACTTCGCTCAGGATCTGCCATAGCGCGACGAGCACGACGATCAGCACGAGCGCATCGGTCCAGCGCTGCGCGTGCCGCGTTCTCGTGCCGTGCGTGATGACGACGGTGCTCATGCCGCCTCCCTTCTGATGCGCCGGTACAGACGCCTTTCGGCCTGTCGCAGCAGGCCGTTGATCGTCGTGACGAAGACCAGCATGAGGACCATGAGACCGTACATCGTCGGGTTGTCGAATGCGTTGTAGGCGAACGCGATCTGATAGCCGAAGCCCGATCCCGACAACACGAACTCGCCCGCGACGACCGCGATGAACGCATACACCACCGTCAGCTTGATGCCCGTGAAGACGAAAGGCAGGCTCGCGGGCAACGTGATCAGGCGAATCTCGTCGAGCGTGCTGAGACGGCATACGCGTGCGGTGCGCAACAGCACGCGCGGCACGCGTTCGAGGCCGTTGAGCGTGTTCACGGCCATCGCCACGACCGCGAACAGAAAGCCGATGCCGATGAGCGGCCATCGATTCAGCCCGAAGATCACGATGAGAATCGGATACAGAACGAACACGGGCACCGCATAGTACGAAAGCAGCAAGGGATCGAGCACACGGCGCAGTCGCGGCAAGCGGAATAGCAGCACGCCGCCGACGAATCCGACCATCACGGCTAGCGCCACGGCGGCCAGCGCGCTGCCGAGCGTCTGCACGATATCGACGGTGAATTGCCCCGACGTCAGAATGTCCCACGCGCTCATCGCCATGCGCGAAGGCGGAATGAACGATACGGGATTGATCCACGCAAGACGCGTGGCGATTTCCAATAGCGCGATCAGCCCGACGACAAGTCCGATGCGCCAGCGCGCCGCCTCGTTCACGGCTGGCTCCCGAGCGCTTTCAACGCTTCGTCGCGCAGCAGACCCCACACTTGCGCCGTGAGTTCGCCGAAGCGCGCATCGAGTGCGATCTTGCTGTCGCGCAGACGCGGCCAGCCTGTTTCGATCGTCGCGATAAAACGGCCCGGACACGCCGACATCACGCCGATGCGATCCGACAGCAGCACGGCTTCATCGATCGAATGCGTGATGAGCATCACGGTCGCGCCGGTGTCGCGCCAGAGCTTCAGCGTTTCATCGCCCATCAGGAGACGCGTTTGCTGATCGAGTGCGCCGAACGGTTCGTCGAGCAACATGAGACGCGGGCGCACGACCATCGCGCGCGCAATGCAGACACGCTGACGCATACCGCCCGAAAGTTGTGCCGGATAGGCGCGTGCAAACGACTTCAGGCCCATGAACGACAACGCGTGATCGACTCGCTCGCGCACTTCGTTCTCCGGCACGCCCGCGCGGCGCGCGGCGAACGCGGCATTGTCGAACACGTTGAGCCACGGAAAGCTCGCGTCTTCCTGAAACACGACCGCGACGCCGTCGGGCACTTCGCGTCCGACCGGTTGCCCTTCGAACTCGACCATGCCGCCGCTCGCCGGATTCAGACCCGCGAGCACGTCGAGCAAGGTGGACTTGCCGCATCCCGAAGGGCCCACGACCGAAAAGAATTCGCCCGCGCGCAGTTCGAGACTCACGGGCCCGAGCGCATGAAACGGCGGCTTGCCCGCGATGCCGGGATAGATGCGCGTGACATCGGTGAGACGCGCCTGCACGCGCTCCGTATCCTGCGCGGCGGGATCGCGCGATACGACCGATATCTTCGTGCGACGTGACAACACGCTCATCGCGGCCTCACTTCTTCGTTTGCAGATCGGCGGGAAGGAGCGATTCGTCGACGATCTTCGACCAGTCGAACGGGCCTTCGGGAATCGCCTTCACGAGTATCAATCCCTTCAGGACTTCGTCCATGCCCTTGCGATCGAAACTGCCTTCGCTCCAGTACTTCGGATCGGACTCAAGCACGTTGTTCAGTGCGGAAGACGCAACAGCCGGGTCCATCTTGTACTGCTTCGCCAGAATCTGCGCGGACTCGTCGCGATGCGCGGCCATGTATTGCACCGCCTTGCGGCGCGCCTTGATGATCCCCTTGATCACTTCGGGATGCGTCTTCAGGTAATCGGTCCGCACGATGCCGACCGTCTGCGTTTCATTGGGCACGATATCGGTCGAACGAAACGCGATGCGCAACTGATCCTTCTTCGCGCTGTACGAAGGCTCCGTCATGTAAGCGACATCGACCGCGCCCTGCTGCAATGAAGTGAGCATGCCGCTCGAACTGCCGACGGGCTTGCGCTGCACTTGCCCCGTCAACCCCGCGCGATCGAGCGCGATCGTGACGATGGTATCGGTCGTCGATTTCGGGCTGCTATAGCCGATCGTCTTGCCTTTCATCTGCTGGATGCCGGTGATCGTGCCGTCCTTCTTTTCGACCCAGACGAGATCGGCGAGGCTCTGTACGCCGCCATGCACGATGGTCAGATCGACACCCTGCTTCACGGCGGAGATCGCCGCGGGCAAGGCGACTTCGCCATAAGGAATCTCGGAGGCCATCGCGTTGCGCACCGTGGTGCCGCCGCCTTCCGACGTGATGAAGCCCGTCACGTCCACGCCTTCTTCCTTGAAGAAGCCCTTCTCCATCGCGACCGCGAAGGGCACGCCGTACATGCCGTCGCCCCAGTGCGTGACGGTGAGCGGCGCGGCGCGCACGCTGGCGCCGCAAACGCAGGCGGCCGCGAAAGACATGAGACAGGCACCGCGCGCAAAGCTCCCGATCTTTCCAAGCGCAAACATGTAGGGTCTCCATCCATGATCGGCGGTCTCGCAGCGTGCTCGGCGCATGCGGCCGCACTGTGGTTTTACTGACCTGCTCTGGACGTGCTACTTGCCGAATAACCGTGCAAGTTAATGTATGCATTAAATGAGCGAAAGTCCAGACTCGCCGAGGGCGTACATACCCTCGTCGCATCGGGCGCAACTCTTGTTTCAGGCTTGCTGGATGCCGTATTGCTGCAGCACGTTGGTCTGGTCGCGCCAGCCGCGCTCGCGATGAGCGCGATACAGTTCGCTCGCTTTCGCTGCATCGCCGCAACGCATCGCGTCGATGATGTCGTAATGCTCCTGTATCGACTTCGACGGCTGAGGATGCGCCTTCACCATCTGCGTGAAGCGGCGCACGCGATGCACCTGATCGCGGCAATTCATGACGATGCCGTGAAGCCGCGCATTGCCGCTCAGCGCGATGAGCGTCTCGTGAAAGACCTCGTCCGCCGCCGCCCACGCAAGCATGTCGCCGCGTTCGAGTGCGGCGGTCATGGCCTCGCATGAGTGAACGAGCGGCGCGAGCTCTATATCCCTTCTCGACGCGACGAGCGCCGCCGCTGTCGATTCGAGGCTGATCAGCACCTGATAGATGTGTTTGATATCGGAGATGGACGTCGGCACGATGCGGATGCCGTGACGCGGCACGATCTGCACGAGGCCTTCGCCTTGCAGACGCAGCGCCGCTTCGCGGATCGGCGTGCGGCTGAAGCCGAGCATCAGCCCCAGTTCCTGTTCGAGCAGATACGAGCCCGGCGTCAGTTCGCTTTCGATGATCCGCCGGCGCAGTTCGCGATAGGCAAGCTCGGTCGTGTTGCGTCTCGCGGGTCTCGTGCTCTCGACGGGCTTGTCGTTCAATGAAGCGGCCATGCCTGCACTCCCCGATGAATCTCCGTCTTGCGCCGATGGTAACACCGCGTCAAACGCTGGTGAGGTGCGCGACGAGCTTGCGGCACGCCTCGGGCAATGCATCGAGCGAACGCACGCCGATGAGCAATTCGCGCGCGGCCCATGCGTCCGTCAATGCGACGACGGCGAGCGCGTGTTGCTTCGCCACTGCCTCGGGCATCACGCCGAGACCCAATCCCGCTTCGATCATCAGACATTGCGCGTCATAGCTCGACACCTGAATGCGCACGCGCACCGGGCGTCCGAGTTCGTTCGCCGCACGCGTGAGGCACTGGCTGATCGCGGTATCGGCCGGTAATGCGACGAACTCTTCATCGAGCGAATCGGTGAACGCAACCGAGCGTGCCTGCGCCAGTGCGTGTCCCGGCGGTGTCGCGAGCACGAGGTTATCGGTGCGATACGGGATCGCGTGAATCGCATGACCGTGAGGGACGGACGTGAACACGCCGATATCCGCCGCATTGTCGGCCACGGCGCGCACCACTTGCGCGCTCGGTTTTTCATCGAGCACGATGCGCACGTTCGGATGACGCGCCGCGAACGATTGAATGTCGCGTGGCAGAAACTGAACGATCGACGATATGTTCGCAGCAATGCGCACGATGCCGCTCGTGCCGCTCGCGAAGTCGCACATCTGAATGGCGATGTCGTCGAATTGATGCAATGCACGATGCGCGAGCGCTGCGAGCCGTTCGCCCGCTTCCGTAGGTTCGACGCCTTTATTCGTGCGGCGCAATAACGGCACGCCGAACATGGCCTCGATCTCGCTGATGCGCCTGCTCACCGCCGCCGCCGCGATATGTTCGCGCTGAGCCGCTGCGGCGATCGTGCCTGCATCGACGACGGCGAGGAAGAGTCTCAGCGAAAGCGGATCGATCGGCGGCATGGGCGGCGGCTTCTCTCGTAAGGCACGTCCGCAGTGTACTTAAAGAACGCTTGCCATCGCAGATGACGATGACGGCATGACGAAGCATAGCTTTGCCGCATAACCCGGCGCGCGGAAAATGCCTTGAATCAGGCACTCGCGAGGGGAACCGTCATGCAGGAAGCCGCCGCCGCAACCCGAATCCGCGTGTTCTGGCAACCGGGATGTTCGTCGTGCCTGCGCACGAAGGAATTCCTTGCACGCCAGGGCATCGAGTTCGAATCGATCGACGTGCACAACGATCCCGAAGGCCGCGCCGCGCTCGCAGCGCTCGGCGCGCGCAGCGTGCCCGTGGTCGCGTTGGGATCGAAGTACACGCTATGCCAGTCGATCAACGATGTGATCCGCTTCCTCGATCTCAAGACCACGCCGACGCCGCCCCTGCCGCCCGCCGAGCTCGTCGCCAAACTCGCGCATGTGCTCGAATCCAATGCGCGCTACACGCGTCAATTCGGCGCCGATTACTTTCGCAAGCCTTTTCGCAATCGCAATCGCACGCCCGCCGGTCTGACATTTCACGTGTTTCGCGTGGCTGAAATGGGCGTTCAGGCGGCGCATCAGATCGAGTTGCGCTTCGAAGGCTTCGACGATCAGCCGCCGGATGAATGGCAGGCGGAAGATATCGCGCGCTGGGGCGAAAGCGTGCGGAAGAAGCTTCTCGACTGGTGGGCGAATGAATCCGACCGCACGCTCTCGTATGACGTGCCGACCTACTATGGCCGCCGCTCGATGCACGAAGTGCTCGAACGCACCGCATGGCATAGCGCGCAACACACGCGGCAAGTCACGCTGATGCTGGAGAGCGACGGCGTGACGATCGATCGTCCCTTGACGGCGGACGACCTCGGGGGCTTGCCGCTGCCGGAAGAAGTCTGGGACAAGTGATCGATCCTCTGTCGGTCGCACGGCAGGCGCGCAAGTCCGTTCAAGCCGCCCTTCATCGGGGCGGCTTCTTTTTATCGTGCGCTAACGTATACGTTGAGCAATACGCCGAATTTCTTTTCATATAATGAAGGCATTCCATCCGCCTGCGTCTGGTCCGGCGGATATATCGTCCGTGCATCGACGGCAACGTTTTCGGAATGCCCATCATGGCTCCAGCCCCGACCGCCGAAGCGATTATCAAAACGCGCGAGAAATCGACCGACACGGTTTATCAGGCGCTGCGCGAAAAGATCATCAGCAACGAACTGCGCCCCGGCACGCAGATGCTCGAACAGGAACTCGTACAACTGTTCGGCGTGAGCCGTACGCCGGTGCGTGAAGCGCTCATCCGCCTACAGAACGAACATCTCGTGCAGATCATTCCGCGCCACGGCGTGCGCGTGCGCAATGTGTCGATGACGGATATCGAAGAAGTCTTTCAGGTGCAGACGAGTCTCGAAGCGACAGCGGCTTCGACCGCCGCCGCGCGCAAGCCGGGCGCGCGAGAACTGAAAGCGCTGGAGAAAGCGTGCACGGAAATGGAGCGTGCGTTCGCGAAGAACGATCGCGAAGCGTGGTCGGCCGCGCGTGAAGCGTTCTACGCGCGGCTCGTCGAAATGAGCGATAACCCGCGACTCACGCAGATCGTCGGCGAATGCTCGGATCAGGTGCGCCGCGTGCGCGAATTGACGCTGCGGCTGATCGATCCCGACGAATCGCAAGCGCGCGATCTGCGCGCGATCGTCGAAGCGCTGCGGCAAGGCGATGTATCGGCGGCGCAAGCGCTATGTCGCGAGAATCGCGCGCGCAATCTTCAGATGCAAATCGAAGCGCTGCAACGCTTCAGGATTCTCGACGTCTGATCACGAAGCGTGCAAGGCCGTATCGCGCAAGGCGATCACCGGCGCCTTCCGCGCGACGCTAGTGGTCGCGATCAACACCTCTCGATTCGTATGGCGGCACACCACATTGCGAACGTGGCTCACGCCCCAGTTCAAGACTCCGGGCTTTCTCGCGCCGAGCACGATGAGGTCCGCATCGAGGCGCTCGGCTTCATCGGCGATCACGCGGCCAATGCTGCGGCCGTCTTCGGGCAGCGTGCGCGTTTGCCAGTCCGCTTCGATGCCCGCGCGCGCAAGCATCTTTTCGCTGTTGCGGCGAATCACGAGCGCGAGCTGATTGACGAGCGCGGGCATGTCGCAAAGACATTCCATCTGCCAGCCCGCCCACGACGGAACCGACTCGATCACATGCAGCACGGTCAGACGCGCATCGTTTTCACGCGAGCGTGCAATGGCGGCAGATAAGGCGGCTTCGCTGAAACTCGGTCCCACGGCGACGAGAATATGCTGGTTCATGGCGCAACCCTCCGATCATTGGACAGCGCCGTTTGCGGGCGGCTGTCGTTTATTCATGACGTCATGATCGGCGCCGACAATTAGCGCAAACTGAGCGCGCGTTTCGGAAGGCGTTACGATGCGATAAATCAAACTGATGGCATCCATTTACCTTTCATCATGGACAATCGCGAACTGCTCAACCTCGCGTACCTGCGCGCGTTCCGTCTTGTCGCGCAGACGGGCAGCGCCACGCGCGCCGCCGCTGCATTATTCCGCGCGCAATCGGCGGTTACGCGTTCGTTGCAGGAACTCGAAGCGGCCGTCGGCGAAACCTTGCTGGAGCGCCGTCCGTCGGGCATGCTGCCTACCCCCGCCGGGCGCGCCGTGTTGTTGCGCTGCCAGCGCATCTTCGCGGAACTGGAAGAGCTGGCGCAATGGTGCGCGACGCGACAGTCGCGCCGCCGAACCGCGTCGGACGGCACGCTTCCCGCCTTTCTGCTCAACACGCGGCGGCTGCAATTGTTCTCTGCGCTCGCGCGCCATCGTCATATGCCGAGCGCGGCGCAGACCCTGGGCCTCAGTCAGCCGGCCGTCAGCAGCGCGATCCGCATCATGGAAACGGGCGCGGGCATGCAACTGTTCTATCGCAGCCCGCGCGGGCTGCTGCTCACAAGCGAAGGCGAAACCTTCGTCCTGCACGTGCGCCGCGCGCTGAACGAATTGCGCCATATTCCCGATGATCTCGCGGCATTGCGCGGCACGATTCAGGGTTATGTCACGGTCGGCGCGCTGCCGCTCGGCAGAACGCTGATCTTGCCGGGCGCGATCGCACGCGTCGCCGCGCAATATCCCGGCGTGCGCATCGTGACCGACGAAAGCGCCTACGAAACACTCGTCGCCGGACTACGCGCGGGCGATATCGATTTCGTGCTCGGCGCATTGCGCCAGAACGATGCGTCGAGCGGTCTCGTCAATGAGCGCATGATGTCGGAAGACATCGTCGTGCTCGCGCGTCGCGGGCATCCGCTCGCAAGTGAAAGCGGATTGACGCTCAAGGATCTGATCGCCGCGCAATGGATCCTGCCGCGCAGTCAGGCGCCCGCGCGCGGAATGTTCGAAGCGCAGTTCAAACGAGGGAAGCTCAAGCCGCCGATGCCGACCGTCGAGACCGCCGATCTCGCGGTCATTCGCGGCCTTTTGATGCATACGGATATGCTCGCCGCCGTATCCGTTCAGCAATTGCACTACGAGTGTGAATCGGGGCAACTCGTGGTGATGGACATTCCTCTGCACAACACGCGGCGCGAAATCGGACTCACGATGCGCGCGGGCGGCACGCCATCGCCGGCGGCACGCGCGTTGATCGATGCGATCCGCCTGACCGTCGATCAGCTCGGGCATGAACTGCGCCGCGAATCGCCCCGCATCGTCAGGACCGCCGGCTGATAGCCGGGCCATCTAAATCGTTTATCGCGATAACATTCAATCGTTCCGTTAGCGCGATCACTGCAACGAACAGGGAGATGCAATGAACGAGCAGCAATGGATTGCGATGGACGAGTACCTGTGCGATCGGACGCAAACGCCGGACGAAGCGCTCGATGCGGCGCTTAAGTCCAGCGTCGAAGCGGGACTGCCCGCGATCAACGTCGCGCCGAATCAGGGCAAGCTGCTACAGATGCTTGCGCGTCTGCGCGGCGCGCGCCGCATTCTCGAACTCGGCACGCTCGGCGGATACAGCACGATCTGGCTCGCGCGTGCCCTGCCCGCCGATGGCACGTTGCTCACGCTCGAAGCCGTCGAGCATCATGCGGACGTCGCGCGAAAGAATATCGAACGCGCGGGCTTGTCGGGCGTGGTGTCGATCTTCGTGGGCGATGCCGCCGATACGCTCGAAGGCTTCGTGCGCGATGGCATCCCGCCTTTCGATTTCATCTTTCTCGATGCCGACAAACAGAGCTATCCCACGTATCTGCGCCTCGTGTTGCGTCTGAGCCGCCCGGGCACCGTGATCGTCGCGGACAACGTGATTCGTCAGGGCCGCGTCGCGGATGCGGACAGCAGCGACCCCGACGTGATCGGCGTGCGCGCGTTTCTGGATATGCTCGCCGCGGATGGGCACGTCTCCTCCACGGCAATTCAGACGGTCGGGAGCAAGGGATGGGACGGATTCTCGCTCTCGATCGTGTCGTGATCGCGCCTTCAGCAATCTGTTGGTAAATATTCCCGGCAACCGATGGAATAAAACGCTCGTTTAGAAGGTTAGCGCATCGAGAGCCCCAAAAAAAACGATGCGCCGACATGGACGAGCCGATCACCGAACCAGATATTCAAGCCTTCGCGGACGGCGTGCTGTCGCCTGCGAGGGCGGCGCGCGTCGGCCGATATCTCAGCGCGCGGCCGGAGAACCGGCGTGCGCAATGTGCCTTCGATCGCGCCGCATCGCACGATGCCACGCGCACGAGAAGCGTCGTGCGCCACGCATTCGTCGCCGCGTGCATCGCCATCGCCGTCGCCGGCTGGTGCGCTGCAACGCACGTCTCCGCCGACATGCTCGATGCCGCCGCCGTGATGGCGTTGATGGAGACTTCGAACCAGCGCGGCACGAACGTGCGTCCGCTCGTGTCGCACGATCCGCACTTCATCGAACTTACGCCGGTCGGCCTCGAACTCATCGCGACCCGGACGCGGCGCGGCGGCAAGTTCGCGCATATCGACGAATACGATTACCGCAACGTGGAGGGCGAGAGCGTCGTTCTTCTGATCGCGTCCGCGCCGTTCACGAGCGACGCACCGCACTGGAGCGCGCGGCGCGTCGGCGAAATCCGCCTGCTGACATGGGTTGTCGGCGGCACGCGCTATGTGCTCGCGGGACAGGCGGGCACGCGCGGCGTCATGCGCGCCGCCGACGCCTTGACGCTGACGGCGCGAGAGGCGGAATAAATGGACATCCGCGACGACTTGATGGAACACCTCCCGAGACTGCGCCGCTATGCGCGCGCGTTGCTGAACAATCGGGAGCTCGCGGACGATCTCGTGCAGGATACGATCGAGCGCGCCTTGTCGCGCGCGCAAGGATTCGAAGCGGGCACCGATCTGCGCGCATGGCTTTTCACGATCATGCACAACGTATTCGTGAATCAGGTAAGCAAGGCGTCGGCGCGTGCGATTCACGTGTCCGTCGACGATGAAGACCTGAGCGAGCGCGAGTTCGCGATACCCGGCGGCCAGATCCGCTCGCTCGAAGTGCGCGATCTCGACTACGCCTTGCAGCGTCTTCCCGCCGAGCAACGTGAAGTCGTGCTGCTCGTCGGGCTGGAAGAAATGAACTATGCGGAGGTGGCGATCGCGCTCGATATTCCCATCGGCACCGTGATGTCGCGCCTGTCGCGCGGACGCGAACGCCTGCGCGCGCTGATGGCCGGCACGCAACCCAGTGCGAAGTTGAAGGTGGTGCGATGAACGACCAACAGACTCAGATCAGCGAAGAAGATCTGCACGCGTATGTAGATGGCGCGCTTTCGGCCGCACGCCGCGAACAGGTCGAGCGCGCCATCGAACTGAATCCCGCTCTGGCCGCGCGTGTGAGCGACTACTTCTCGCTCAATAACATGTTCCATGAGCGCTACGATCGCGTGCTCAACGAACCCATCCCCGCGCGCTTGCGCACGCTGAGGAAAGCGCGCTGGTCCGGCGCGGCGAACTGGCCGCGATTCGCGGGCATGGCGGCGGCGCTCGTCGCAGGCATCGGCATTGGCATCGGCACGAACATGGGCCGCGATGCGCTGTCGCTGGCGGGCACGAGTACATCGAGTGCAGCGAATACGCGCGACGTGAGCGCCGAAGGAATGGAAGCGATGGCGCGTCAGGCCGCGCTCGCGCATGTCGTCTACATGCCCGCCGTCGATCGTCCCGACGATATCGGCAAGGACCGCGAGCAGGACTTCGTTCAGTATCTGTCGAACAAACTCGGCACCGACGTGCATCCGCCGCTGCTCACGAAAAGCGGCTTCGAACTGATGGGCGGACGCATTCTGCCCGGCGATAACGGCCCGACCGCGCAATTCATGTATCGCGACGCCAAAGGCGAGCGCGTGACGCTCTGCATCGCGCGTCGCAAGACAAGCACCAACACCACCGCGTTCAAGCTGTATCGGGACGGCCCCGTGAACGTGTTCTACTGGATCGATGGCGATTTCGGTTACGCGGTATCGGGCGGCATCGACCGCAAGGTGATGCTCGAACTCGCCCACGATGTGTACGCGCAACTGACGCCATCGACGCCCGGTTGATCGCTTACTCGGACGGCATCTCTTGCCTGCTCAGACCGGGCCATCTGCCGCGCATCGCAGCCACGCCCGTTTGCGACGACGCAGGCGGCAATTTCCTGCATTCGACATGCATGCCGCGCGACGACGCAGCCGCCACGAACTTGTCGATTTCCTCGCGCACGTCGGGATCGACATAGTCGGCTCGCGAGGCATCGAAGATCACGGTCGCGCCATCGGGAATGGTGCGCAGCTGATGCTTCAGTGTGACCTTGCCGAGAAACGAAACGTCCTTGCGGAACGACACCAGGTAATGATCGTCGTGCTGCGTCATCGTGATCGGGCGCTTGAGATTCGCGCGTATCGCGAGCAGGAGACTGCAGCCGATGCCGAGCAGAATGCCCATCAGCAGGTCCGTCAGCAGCACGCCGGCAATCGTCACGATGAACGGCGCAAAGCGTTCGATGCCCTGCTTCGCCACGGCCGCGAACAACGAAGGCTTGGCGAGCTTAAGGCCCGTGAAGATCAGGATCGCCGCGAGACAGGCGAGCGGAATCAGGTTGATCACGCTCGTCAACGCAAACACGCTCACGAGCAACAGCGCGCCATGCACGAACGACGACCAGCGCGTCTGCGCGCCCGCATGCACGTTCGCCGAACTGCGCACGATGACCGACGTGATCGGCAATGCGCCGATCGCACCGGCCATCATGTTGCCGATGCCTTGCGCTTTCAGCTCACGATCGGGATGCGCCGTGCGTTTCTTCGGATCGAGCTGCTCGACGGCTTCGAGACTCAGTAACGTTTCGAGACTCGCAACGATGGCGAGCGTGAACGCGAGCCGCCATACATCGGGATTCACGAACTGCGAGAAATTCGGCAACGCGAGCGCATGGGTGAACGCGGCGAACGATTCGAGCGACGGCAACGCGACGCGATGTTGCGCGGGCGGTGCGAAACCCGGCGCGAACAGGTCGAGCAACAGCGTCGCGCCGATGCCGAACGCGACCACCGCGAGCGGCGCGGGCACGGCGCGCACGAGCGTGAAGCGGCGCATTGCGCGCGTTTCCCAGCCTGCGAGCATCGCGAGCGATACGACGGCGACGATGCACGCCGCCGCGGAGACAGGACCGAACGGCGTGCCGAGCATGCCGGGCCCGCTCGCGGCCGGCGCGCCTTCGTTGGCGAAGCCCGCGGCGAGCGGAAGCTGCTTGATGACGAGCAGCAGGCCGATCGCGGCGAGCATCCCCTTGATGACCGATGAAGGCACATAGGCCGCGAAGCGCCCCGCCTTCAACATGCCGAAGCCGAACTGGATCGCGCCCGAGAGCAGCACGGCGAGCAGGAACGCGGAGAAGCTGCCGAGCCCGGCGATGCCATCGACGACGATCACGATCAGGCCAGCAGCCGGACCGCTCACGCTCAATTGCGAGCCGCTCAGCAAGGCAACGACGAGTCCGCCGATGATGCCCGACAGCAGCCCGGCGAACGGCTCGACGCCGGATGCATTGGCAATGCCGAGGCATAGCGGCATCGCGACCAGGAACACGACAGTGCCCGCGAACATGTCGCGCGGGAAAGTGGCTATACGATTACCAGAGTTCATGATTTTTCTTGGAACGAGTTGGGGCCTGCGAACGTCGCGAAAGCGACATCGCATCGTCAGGCGATCGATGGAAAGAGCGGGCTTAAGCGGCCCGCAGCGATGTGATCGGTGCGGGCTCGGTGGCCCGCGTTTCGTCTTCGTCCGCATAGCCGGACGCGAGGACGTTAATGAGGCCGTCGTGAAGGCCGAAGATCCAGCCGTGAACGAGCGGCGGCTCGTCGCGCTCGCACACGATTGCGTGCTGCCGCAAGAGACGCACTTGTTCGAGCACGTTCAGCTCGGCGAGGCGATTCGCGCGCGCATCGAGTTCATCGAATGCATCGAGTTCGTGCCGATGCCGCTCCCCCAAAGCGCACAGCGGCGCGATCCGGCGATTCACGTGCGGCAAGTCGCTCGACTGCGGCAGGAGCGAGGCGCGCACGCCGCCGCATCCGTAATGCCCGCATACGATCACGTGATCGACTTTCAGCACGCGCACCGCGTATTCCAGCACGCTCATGGTGTTGTCATCGGAGGGAGAGAACAGGTTCGCGATGTTGCGATGAACGAACAAATCGCCAGGATTGGCGTTCGTCACCGTCTCGGCCGGCACGCGGCTATCCGCGCAGCCGATCCACAACACCTTCGGGCTTTGCCCCTGCGCGAGACGGGTGAAGAATTGCGCATCGGCGTGCGCGGTTTCGTGTGCCCAGGCAATGTTTTCCAACAACATTCGTTTCGGTCGATTCATGCATTTCTCTCCAGATCAGGCGCGTCTTTGGTGCATGACGCAAAGAATCGATAAGGGCCGCATCTACGTTGCAGTGCAGCGAGTTCCTTACGAATAACTTTCGCAGAAAAAGTTCAGCGGCGTCCAGAGAAAAAAATATGACGATATGAATCCCGCGTTTTGTTCAACGTTTCGGCACGCGACGTCTGATAACCTTGAGCGCTTCAGATTCAGCTTTCGCGAACACATGACCGATTCAGCAACAAGCATCGAACCGACACGTTTCATCGAATGCAACGGCGGCGCTTATCCAGTACGGATCGAGTATCAATGGTTGAATCCGGAACGCGTCGATGCACCCATCGCGTTGTTCCTGCATGAAGGCCTGGGCTCGATCGCATTATGGAAAGGCTGGCCGCAGCAGCTTTGCGATCGCCTGAATTGCCGGGGTCTCGTGTATTCAAGGCCCGGTTATGGCCGCTCCACGCCACGTCGATCCGGCGAACGATGGCCGGTCGAGTTTCTGCATCGGCAGGCGCAAGAGGTGCTGCCCGCATTCCTCGATGCACTCGGCATCGGCGCTGAAGAACGCGCGCGCATGTGGCTCATCGGGCATAGCGATGGCGGCACGATCGCCCTTCTTTACGCAAGCGCGTTTCCCGAAGCGCTTGCCGGTCTCGCCGTCATGGCGCCGCATTTGTTCGTGGAACCGATGACGGTCGAAGGCATCGAAAAAGCGCGCAGCACGTATGAAACGTCATCGTTCAAAGACAAGCTGCAGGCTTATCACGACGATGTCGATTCAGCCTTTTACGGATGGAACGATGCGTGGCTGAATCCCGCGTTTCTGCATTGGGATATCACGGAAGAGATATCGTCGATCAGGCGGCCGTTACTCGCCATTCAAGGTTATGACGACGAATATGCGTCGATGCTGCAAATCGATAAGATCAAGGCGGCTGTCGATCACGCGCAGCTCGTCAAGCTGACGCAGTGCCGGCACTCACCGCATCGCGATGCGGCCGATGAAGTGAACGATGCGATCGCCGCTTTCGTGCGCGCGCATCGAGGATGATTCGGCATCGGGCACGAATCAACCCGCGTCCTGCGTCTTCGCCGACGCCTCCTGCGCCCGCCTCAGCCGCTCGCGGCTATTGGACAAATGCATGCGCATCGCCGCGCGCGCCGCTTCGGGATCGCGACGCTCGATCGCATCGTAAATATCTTCGTGTTCGCGATTCACGCGATCGAGATACCCGGCGGGATCGTTGTGTGCCAGCGCCGCCGAATTGACGCGCGTGCGCGGAATGATGGTATTGCCAAGCTGGCTCAGGATGCTGTGGAAATAGCGGTTGCCTGTGGCCTTCGCGAGTTCGAGATGGAACGCGACGTCCGCGGCGACGGCGTTGCCCTCGCCCGCTTCGATGAGCCGCTCGAAGTCGTCGAGCGCGCGACGCATCTGCGCGAGATTTTCATCAGTGCGGCGCATGGCGGCGAGACCGGCCGCCTCCGCTTCGAGGCTGATGCGCAATTCGAGAATCGCCATCACATCGCGCACGGTGAGATCGCCCGCGGCCTCGATCTGAAAACGGTCCTGATCGCTCGCTTCGAGCACGAACGTGCCGATGCCGTGCCGCGTCTGCACGAGCCGTCCCGCCTGCAGCCGCGAGATGGACTCGCGCACGACCGTGCGGCTCACGCCGAGCTGCGCCATGATTTCCGATTCAGTCGGCAGCTTGTCGCCGGGTTGAAGCGCGCCGCTGCGAATCCGTTCCGACAACTCGGCGACGACTTCCTCGGTGAGGTTGCGGGAGCGGCGAAGCGCGCCGGACGCGAGGGCTTGGGACATTGAAAGACCGGTCTTTGTGTGCTCGATGGCTCATTATAGGGCGCGCGCCACAGCTTGTACGATGACTATTGACTTGCGCTGCGTCGCTGCGCGCAGCACTAGACGCAGGACTCGCTTTAATGAGAAGCGAATGCCGATTCGCACGGGCCGCATTCGGCGCCGCGCCGGCCATGATGGAAAACCCCATCAAAATCATGCGATTAGGGCCAAAACAAAGCGTTGATAAACCGTCTGTTGCGGCGTAAAGTTCAAGTACCGCATGAAGTGAAATCGCGCCAGCCAGGCGGCATCAGCCGCGCGCCGGCGGCGCGATCGTTTTGAAACAAGGCTCGCGAATCCATGCCGCATCCGTTGGATTCGCCATCATCTCGCGCAGTCGCGAGCCTGATTACAGCGGTTCACCGGCTCGTCGCCGCGCGTGTCTATGCGTTACACCACGCGCCTTGCGCCTCTCGCGCGTCTCGCTCATCGATCAGGCGAAAGCCGGTGCACATCCGTATTCACAATCGCAGATTTCGCAGCGATACTGGTGCGCGGCATCGAGGTTGGCAGGCAAGGAGACGAGCAAATGATGCGTGAAGTAATCGGAGCGTTCCACGGCTCCCGTAAGCTGGATGAAGCACTTGAAGACTTGCGCGCGGAAGGCATCGCGGCCGATCGCGTGCGCGTGGCGAGCATGAGCGGTTTCGCCGATTTCCACGCTTCGCAGATACAGAGCAACAACGCGCAGACGCAGTGGATCGCGGCGGAATACGCGGGCCACGGGGAGCATCTGGGTGTGGTCGACACGCATGACTACCCGTACGGGCTGGACGCTTCGAGCGACGACATCCTCCCCTCGTTCGGCGCGGATGGCGGCGACGCGGACCTCGCTTGCAGCGTCACACGCGTGATCGTAAGCATTCGCGACGAAGCGGAGATGCGCGCCGTGTGCGACATCTTCTCTCGCCTCGGCACCGACGATATCGACGTGGAAAGCGCCGCGGCCTGATCCGCGACGCCCGACGCTCACATCGCCGCGTCACTGCGTCGGCGTCGTCGCGGGCTTCGCTTTCTTCTTGTGCTTGAAGTGATAGCCACCCTGGTGCGTGCTGCCGGCCGCGGACGTATTGTCCCCGCCGACGGTCGGTCCGGCCGTCGCCGCTCCGTGGGCGTTGCCGCCACCCGAACCGCCATTGCCGTTGCCGCCGCCTGACTGCGCCATCGCCGCGCCCGTCACGCCTATTGTTGCGCCCGCCGTCAGCGCGATCAAAAGCCTCAATCCAGTCGTCCTCATTTTTTCCCTCGTCGATCAGGTTCATCACCGGTCGGCGCGCATTTCGCATTCAAGATGCGTAACGCAAAATGCCATCTGGTATATGGCATGCTGCATGCTCGCCCTTTGACTTCCATTGCCGCGTACGGCCATCAAATTCGCCCTCCTTACTCATGGATGTCCGCAAAACCACCCGCAAGTCAGCCGAACGCGACGAAGCCGCATCTGCATCCACAGCAGGTTTCGTGCGCGTTCGCGGCGCGCGTGAGCACAACCTGAAAAATGTCGATGTCGACGTGCCGCGCGATGCGCTCGTCGTCTTCACCGGCGTGTCGGGTTCCGGCAAATCGTCGCTTGCATTCGGTACGCTTTACGCCGAAGCGCAGCGGCGCTATTTCGAATCGGTCGCGCCCTATGCGCGGCGGCTCATCGAACAGGTCGGCGTGCCGCAGGTCGATTCGATCGAGGGCTTGCCGCCCGCCGTCGCCCTTCAGCAGCAGCGCGGCGCACCGAATGCGCGCTCGTCGGTCGGCAGCGTGACGACGCTCTCGAGCCTCGTGCGCATGCTGTATTCCCGCACCGGCAGTTATCCGCCGAAGCAGCCGATGCTCTACGCGGAAGACTTTTCGCCGAACACGGTCCAGGGCGCGTGCCCCGTGTGTCACGGCCTCGGGCGCGTCTACGAAGTCACGGAAAAGTCGATGGTGCCCGACGACTCGCTCACGATCCGCGAGCGCGCCGTCGCAGCGTGGCCGCCCGCGTGGCACGGCCAAAATCTGCGGGACATTCTCGTCACCCTCGGCTATGACGTCGACACACCCTGGCGCGACCTGCCGAAGAAGGACCGCGACTGGATTCTCTTCACCGAAGAGCAGCCGACCGTGCCCGTATATGCCGGCCTCACGCCAAAAGAGACGCAGGCGGCCCTGAAACGCGGCGCCGAGCCCAGCTATCAGGGCACCTTCACCGGCGCGCGCCGCTACGTGCTGCATACCTTCGCGCACACGCAAAGCGCGCTCATGAAAAAGCGCGTGTCGCGCTTCATGGTCGGCAGCGATTGCCACACATGCCACGGCAAGCGGCTCAAGAAAGAAGCGCTGTCGGTGACGTTCGCGGGGCTCGATATCGCCGAATTCGCGCGTCTTCCGCTGAGCCGTCTCGCCGATCTGCTTGCACCCATCGCACGCGGAGAGTGGCCTTCGCACGACGACGCGCCGAGTCGCGCGCTTGCGAAGAAAGACCGGATCGCGGCGACGGCGAAGCGGGTAGCGGCTGGCGGCTCCGCGCACAAGGCCGCGCCCGACGTGCGCCGCACGGCCAATCTCTCCGACGAGAAACGCGCCGCCGCCGAACGCATCGCCGCCGACTTGCTGGAGCGGCTCGGCACGCTCATCGATCTCGGGCTGGGCTATCTGTCGCTCGATCGCGCGACGCCCACGCTCTCCTCCGGCGAACTGCAGCGCCTGCGGCTCGCGACACAACTCGCATCGCAACTGTTCGGCGTCGTGTACGTGCTCGATGAACCGTCCGCGGGCCTGCATCCCGCCGACAACGAAGCACTTTTCGCCGCATTGCAGCGGCTGAAGGCCGCGGGCAATTCGCTCTTCGTCATCGAGCACGATCTGAACACGATGCGACGCGCGGACTGGCTCGTCGATGTCGGTCCGGCCGCGGGCGAACAAGGCGGACACGTGCTCTATAGCGGACCGCCCGAAGGCCTCGCATCGATCGAGGCATCGCAGACGCGCAAGCATCTCTTCGCGCCGGCACACACGATCGAGCGCACGGCGCGCGAGCCGCGCGGCTGGCTGCGGCTCGAAGGCATCACGCGCAACAACCTGCATGGCATCGACGCCGCGTTTCCGCTCGGCGCCTTCACGACCGTCACCGGCATTTCAGGCTCGGGCAAGTCGAGCCTCGTGAGTCAGGCGTTGCCGGAACTCATCGCGGAGCGGCTCGGGCGCGCACTCGACGAAGCCAGCGAAGACGAACAGGACCCGCTCTTCGCTCAAGCGGACACATCGGCTGGCGGACGCATCGTCGAAGGCATGGAGACGATCCGTCGTCTCGTGCGCGTCGATCAGAAGCCGATCGGCCGCACGCCGCGCTCGAACCTCGCCACTTACACCGGCCTCTTCGATCACGTGCGCAAGCTGTTCGCCGACACGCCCGCCGCGCGCAAGCGCCGCTATGGCGCGGGACGTTTCTCGTTCAACGTCGCGCAAGGGCGCTGCCCGACATGCGAGGGCGAAGGCTTCGTGAGCGTCGAGCTGCTGTTCCTGCCGAGCGTCTATACCTCGTGCGCGACCTGTCACGGCTCACGTTACAACCCGCAAACGCTGGAGATCACATGGCGCGACAGGAACATCGCGGATGTGCTCGACATGACCGTCGATAGCGCATGCGAGTTCTTCGCCGATGAACCGAACGTGATGCGCGCGCTCGCCGTGCTGCGCGACATCGGCCTCGGTTATCTGCGGCTCGGGCAACCCGCGACGGAACTCTCGGGCGGCGAGGCGCAGCGCATCAAACTCGCAACGGAATTGCAGCGCGCGCATCGTGGCGACACGCTCTATATCCTCGACGAACCGACGACCGGTCTGCACCCCGCCGACGTCGACCGGCTGATGGCGCAACTTCAGGGCCTCGTCGATGCGGGCAACACGGTCGTCGTCGTTGAGCACGACATGCGCGTCGCCTCGCTCTCCGACTGGGTCATCGAAATCGGTCCGGGTGCGGGCGAGGATGGTGGCCGCATCGTCGTGACGGGTACGCCGCAACGTATCGCCGGCCATGCCGCGAGCCGCACGGCGCGTTATCTGACGGAAGCGCTCGGTTCAGGCGACCGCGTGCCCTGAAGTCACGCCTTTGCGATACATCTCGTCGAACGCGGCTTCGAGTCCGGCGTGCGCGCCGCGCAAACCATCGACGACACGCCTGGCCCACTCGAAGTACTCGCGCTTTCTTTCCTCGCTCCAGTTCGCAGGCGGCATGGCGAGAATATCGCGCAGATTGCAGATCTTGTCCGCGAGCTTCACGAGCTGCGCGGCACGACTGATATGCGCCGCATGTTCGATCTGCAGGCGCTTTCTCTCGGCCTTCGGCAAGGCCTTGTCGTCCGTCACTTCGGCGACGATGCGCGCGACTTCCTCGCCGAACCATTGCACGAGTTCGTCGTGCGTGGTGTCCGTATCCTCGATCGTGTCGTGCAGAACGGCCGCGAGCAGCACGCGCTCGTCGTCGATGCCGCCTTCATTGGCGAGCACATTGGCAAGCGCTATCGGATGATTGATATACGGCGACGCCTCCGCGTCCTTGCGGCGCTGATTGCGATGTTTGTCCGCGGCAAATGCGATGGCCCGGATCAGTTGGTTCATTAATGGTCTCCTGTGCGGCAAATAAGCAAAGTATATGCGCCGCACAAACGCCTCCATCTCAATACAGCCCGATCCATCGCCACACATAAAAGCGCGCGATGCCGACCAGTTCATGCAATGCGCTGTTCGAATCGAACCATCCTTTACGGCGCGGCAGCCACCATGTCAATGCCGGACGGATATACGCAACCGCGGGCTGCGGATGCAGATCGAACGCATCGAACGCGAGCATCGCACGGCGCATATGAAGCGACGACGTAATCAGCACCGACGTATCGTATTGCCGCGCACGTAGTATTTTCTCGGTATTGCGCGCGTTCTCGTAGGTGTCCAGACTCTGGTTTTCGAGGATCAGATCCTTTCGCGCGACGCCGGCGTCTAGCAGCAGAGCGCCATACACATCCGCTTCGCTTTGCTCGTGATGTTGCGGATTGCCTCCGCTCACGATGACGAAGCACGCCTTCTCCATCTCCTCGCAGCGCTTGTAGAGCGATGCCGCGAGCACGATACGCGTTGTCGCATCGCCCTTGGGCACGAGACGCCGCTCGCGATCGTACGACGTCCCACCGCCGAGCACGACGATCGCCATGCGCGGGCCGAAGCTCGGGTCTTTCATCGACGCGTACGTGTCGTTCGCGAGCCGCACGAGCGGCCCGGGAAGCACGCTGCCGAGCAACCAGAACACGATAGCCGCGACGAGCAGGATCGCGCCGCGCCGCCTTTTCCAGACGACGAAAAGCGCAACGAATATCGCCAGCAAAGAGATCAGTACCAATTACCTCACCCCGTTCGTTATTTTTCAAAAGGCTTTCGGATGCGCATAGTTATTGCAACGTTCTCATTTGAATATGCGCAGTAGTTACCGGCTCGCCGCCTATGCGCGGCTCGCGTCGAGTGTGAATCATCGCACCGGATCGAGACATGCTCGATATCGCACAGAGCGGCGCTTTGTCTTCGAGGCCCTCCGTGCGCCATCGCACGGACGCATATGGCCGCAAATTCGTTAAATACGATCAAACAAAATTCATAAGAAGACAGTGCGTGCGAGGGCGCTCGTGGAATCGTCTTCACGAGACATAACAACACCGCTGCCGATTCGCCCCGGAGTTAGCGACATTCGATAAGAACTCATCGTCGCAATCCGGATTTATTGCGCCAATGGCCGGGTACAAGGGAAAACACAGAAAATGAAAACTGAATTGCGTCGCATCCTCGCCGAGTCCGCTCGTCTCGACGTGCCTATCGACACGCTTGCCGACAACGACGATCTCTACGCCGCCGGTCTCTCATCGCTCGCCACGGTCCACGTGATGCTGGCGATCGAAGACGAATTCGGCATCGAGATTCCCGATAACATGCTCACGCGCCGGCTCTTCTCGAGCGTCGATTCGCTCGCATCGGCCGTCGACGGACTGCGTCGTTCGCAGGCGGCCGCATGAACGCGCCGGCTCAGGAGCTTGAAATCGCCGAACTCGCGCAAAGCGCGAGCGCGCGCAGCGAAAGCGAGTTGATCGAAGCCGCGAAGCGCGTGGCGGCCGTCGCGGCAAAGCACGCCGATGCGGTCGATCGCGAAGCGCGCTTTCCCGCCGAAGCCGTTGCTGCGATGCGGGAAGAGCGCCTCTTCTCCGCGATGATCCCGAAGATGTACGGCGGCGACGGCCTGACGCTGACCAGCGTCGCGCGTTTGTGCGAGGCCCTGGCGCAAGGCTGCGCGTCCTCCGCGATGATCTATGCGATGCATCAGAGCCAGGTCGTGTGCATCGTCGATCATGGCGCGAACGTGCCCTGGCAGCGCGACTTCCTTGCGCGCATGGTCAGCGAGCAGTTGCTGCTCGCATCGGCGACGTCGGAAGAGAATATCGGCGGCAACATGCGCACGAGCGCATGCGCGGTCGATCTCGTCGACAATGCATTCAGCATCGAGAAGCTCGCGCCGACCATCTCGTACGGCAAGTATTCCGACTGCATTCTCGTGACGGCGCGCCGTCATCCGGATGCGCCGCCCTCCGATCAGGTGCTGATCGTCGCCCCGCGCGATACGTTCACGCTGGAGCAGCGCGGCACGTGGGACACGCTCGGTATGCGCGGCACGTGCAGCGAAGGACATCGGCTCGTCGCGAGCGGTATCGCTGAGCAGATCCTGCCGGCGCCGTTCTCGCGCATCGCCGACGAAAGCATGCTGCCCGTGTCGCATACCCTGTGGTCGTCGGTATGGTGCGGCATCGCGAGCGACGCGGCCAATCGCGCGCATCAGTTCTTCCGCAATCAGGCGCGCGGCAAGCCCGCATTGCCGCCTTCGGCCGCGCGGCTTTCGCAAGTGCTCACGCTCATCAAGATGATGCAGGCGCGTCTGCGCGAATCGCTCGCCAATGTCGAAGCGGCTCAGGCCGAACGCGCGCTGCGCAAGGCAAGCCAGAGCAACGACGACGACGCGCCGCTCACGGCGTCGATCGGCATCAATGCCGACCTGAACATGCTCAAGCTGGCGATTTCGCAATCGGCGGTGCACGTCGTGCAGGAAACGTTGATGATCTGCGGCATGGCCGGCTACAAGAACGACACGCCGTTCAGCGTGGGGCGCCATCTGCGCGATCTGCACTCGGCGCCGCTCATGATCAGCAACGATCGCATCGAATTGAACACGGCGAATCTGCTGCTTGCGCAGCGCGCCGCAACGGGGACCCTTTGACGATATGAACATGCCGACGGAACAGGCCGCCATGATGCAGGCCGAAGCACAAGCACGAGCACAAGAGACTCAGGCACCTTACGACAAATCGGACTTGACCTTGCGCGATCGCCTGATCGAAGCGGGCATTCTGCTCGACACGGGCGAAGACGGTCTCTACGGCCGCAGCGAAGTGTTCGAGGACGTCGTCGAGCGCCTCAATCAGGCGATCACGATGCTCGGCGCGGACCAGCACGCGGAAGTGCTGCGCTTTCCGCCCGCGATGCGCCGCCGCGATTTCGAGGACAGCGAGTATCTGAAGAGCTTCCCGAATCTCGCGGGCACGATTCACTCGTTCCAGGGCAACGATCGCGGGCATCATCGCCTGCTCGAAGCGCTCGACAAGGTCGTGCATATCGGCGAGGAAGAAGAGCGTTCCGATGAATGGATGGATCAGCAGAAGCCCACGCGCCTCGTGCTCACGCCGGCCGCATGCTATCCGATCTATCCGCTCGTCGCGAAGCGCGGCAATCTCGCTGAAGACGGCGCGACCTTCGATGCGTTCTCGTACTGCTTCCGTCACGAACCGTCCATCGATCCGGGCCGCATGCAGATGTTCCGTATGCGCGAATACATTCGCGTCGGCAGCCCCGAGCAGGTAATGGCGTTCCGTCAGAAGTGGATCGAGCGCGGCTCGCTGCTCGTGAACCTGCTCGAACTGCCCTTCGAGATCGACCTCGCCAACGACCCGTTCTTCGGGCGCGGCGGCATGATCGTCGCGGATAGCCAGCGCGCGCAGCAACTGAAGTTCGAATTGCTCGTGCCCGTCGCGACGCCCGACCGTCCGACCGCGTGCCTGTCGTTCAACTATCACCAGGACCATTTCGGCGAGCTCTGGCACATTCGTCAGGCGGACGAGCAGGTCGCGCATACCGCATGCGTCGGCTTCGGCATGGAACGCACGACGCTCGCGCTCTTCCGTCACCACGGACTCGATGTCAAGGCGTGGCCTGAGAAAGTGCGTCAGTTGCTGTGGGGCGACAAGGCGCCGCTCATCGAAGAAGGTCTCGCGAATCTGGGAAGCCAGACATGAACGCACGCTCGCCGGCAGAAGCCGTGACCGCACCGTCCGCGTCCGCGGACGGCGCGTACCGCCAGCACCTGCTGCATCGTGAAGAGCGCGTGTGGCTGGAGACCAACTGTTACGTCGACTTGTGGATCGAGTTGCTGCATCACTACGGTTGCGATCCGCATGCGGCGCTCGGCTTCACGGTGACGCAGGCGTTCGAAGGCGATCAGTTCACGTTCCCGAAGTTCTCGCTCGACGATATATCGCGGCTCTATGGCCTGCAGGCACAGGAGCTCGCGATCTACGACACGCTGGAAGCGCATGTGCGCGAGCAGACGCGGCGCGGGCAGATGGTGGTGGTCGAAATGGATTCGTACTATCTGCCCGATACGCGTGCAACCGCATATCGGCAGACGCATACGAAGACGACCATCGCCATCGATGCCATCGACACCGACGCGAAGCGCATCACGTACTTCCATAACGCGGGCTATTTCGCGTTATCGGGCGAGGACTACGATGGCGTGTTCCGCCTGATGCCGGGCCTCGCCGGCGATGTGCACGCGCTCTTCCCGTACGTCGAGTTCGTGAAGCGCGCGCGTGCGCCGCTCGAAGGCGATGCGATGGTGCAACGCTCGGTCGAACTGCTCGCGTTGCGGCTCGCGGATCGTCCTGCGACGAACCCGGTCGCGCAATGGCGCGCCGCATTCCCCGAGCATTTGCGCGCGTTGCTCGAACGCGATCCCGCGTACTATCACCTCTACACGTTCAACGTGATGCGTCAGCTCGGCTCGAACTTCGAGTTGCTGTCGAAGTATCTCGGCTGGCTGAAGTGTCACGGCGTGGACGTCCCGAGCGACATCCAGACGAGCGCGCAGACGCTCGCGAGCGAAGCGATGGTCATGCAGTTCCGTCTCGCGCGCGCCCGCATGCGCTCGCGCACCGACGCGTGCGAAGATTGCCTCGATTCGATGCAGGCTTCGTACGACAAGGTCATCGAGCCGCTCGCCGCGCGCTTCCTCTGAACGCCAAAGCCGCGCGGTCGATCGCGCGGCTTTGGCGTCGCTCTCTTTCGAATCCCATCGACGAGGTAGGCACATGCACGTCCTGTCCGCGCACGCGCCGCGGCGTCTCTCCGAAGGCTGGCAGTGCGTGAGCACGCCCGCGGGCGCATGCACGACACCCGCATCGCTCGATACGTTCACGCAGTGGATCGACGCGCCCGTGCCCGGCACGATCGCGTCCGCCTTGCGCGCGAGCGGCGTCAGCGACGAAGCGCTCGCGCAGCCGTTCGCGCATTCGGATCACTGGTATCGCGTGAAGCTGAGCGGCAACGGCAGGCGGCGTCTGCGCTTCAACGGGCTCGCGACCATCGCCGAGATATGGCTCGACGATCGCAAGCTGCTCGAATCGGATTCGATGTTCGTCGCGCATGATCTCGATGTCGAGCTCGACGGCGAGCACACGCTTCATCTGTGCTTTCGCTCGATCGCGCCCGCGCTGGCGGCGAAACGCGGACGCGCACGCTGGCGTCCGAAGCTCGCGCAACCC
The DNA here is from genome assembly GCF_031451275.1 of Caballeronia sp. LZ029. NCBI lineage: Bacteria > Pseudomonadati > Pseudomonadota > Betaproteobacteria > Burkholderiales > Burkholderiaceae > Caballeronia > Caballeronia sp. LZ029. Next base: position 912,161 of record NZ_JARUXO010000003.1, on the reverse strand, counting down.
GCCACGCTGCGCAACGTGCGCACGACGCTGCTCGGGCATATGTCCGGATGGTGCCCGACGATTCAACCGGCGGGACCGTGGCGCGCGATCGAAGTGATGGGCGAATCGCGTGCGTGCATCGATAACGTGGACATGCGCACGAGCGTCGATGGCACCGATGGCGTTCTCGATGTCACCGTGCGCTACTTTCATGCGCAGGAGCAAAACCCGGTTCGGCTCGGATGCGGCGAAGCGCAAGCCACGATGCAATGGCAGGACGCGCACACGCTCACGGGCCGGCTGCGCGTGCCGGACGTGCGCTTGTGGTATCCGCATACGCATGGCGAGCCGTCACGTTATGCCGTGAAGCTCGGCGATATCGCGCTCGGCGAAGTCGGCTTTCGCACGATCGAAGTCGATCGCGGCGCGGACAAGCAGGGCTTTCAGCTCGTCGTGAATGGCGTGCCCGTGTTCGCGCGCGGCGCGTGCTGGACATCGGCGGATATCGTTGCACTCGATGCATCGCGCGAGAAGCTCGACCACATCTTCCAGCTGGTTCGCGATGCGGGACTCAACATCGTTCGCGTGAGCGGCATCACGCTCTACGAGTCCGACACCTTCTACGAACTCGCCGACAAACACGGCGTCCTCGTATGGCAGGACTTCGCGTTCGCGAACTTCGATTATCCCGACGACGAAGCCTCTCGCGCCAGCGTGCAACGCGAAGCCGAACAGTTCCTCGCGCGCACGCGGCGCTTCGCGTCGCTCGCGGTGCTGTGCGGGGGAAGCGAAGTGCATCAGCAGGCGGCCATGCTCGGCCTGCCCTTCGACGCGTATCAGCAGCGCCTCTTCAACGAACTCCTGCCGAATGCAGTCGCGATGCAACGGCCCGACGTCGCGTACGTCGTGAACTCGCCGAGCGCGGCGCCCGGCGATACGGTATCGATGCCGTTCGGTACGCGCGGCGGCATCACGCATTACTACGGCGTGCCCGCGTATCAGCGTTCCTTCGATGACGTGCGCCGCGCGCAAGTGCGCTTCGCATCGGAATGTCTCGCGTTCGCCAACGTGCCCGACGATGTCGCGCTACACGCCATACCGAACCCGCGTGCGCATGAACCGCGCTGGAAAGCGGGCGTGCCGCGCGATCCCGGCTCGGCATGGGACTTCGACGATGTACGCGAGCACTACATGCAAACGCTTTATCGCATGGACGTGCCGCGCTTGCGCTATGAAAACCCCGAGCGTTATCTGGAGCTATCGCGCGCCGTCGTCGCCGATGTGATCGGTGCGGTGTTCTCGGAGTGGCGTCGCGAAGGATCGACGTGTGCGGGCGGCATCGTATGGAATCTGCTCGATGTGCGGCCGGGTGCGGGCTGGGGCGTCATCGACGTGCTCGGTGCGCCGAAGAGCGCGCTGCATGGACTCGCACGCGTGCTGCAACCGGTGCAGGCGCTGATCCTCGATGAAGGACTCGACGGCCTCGACGTGCATCTCGTCAACGAGACCGCGCGCGAGATTCGGGCGCGCGTCGAACTGACCTGCCTGCGTGAAGGCGCGGTCAAGGTCGTGGGCGGTTCATGCGATGTCGTGTTGCAGGCGCGCAGCGTGCAGCGTGTGTCGTCGAATGCGCTGATCGGCGCGTTCTTCGATATCGCGTATGCATACCGCTTCGGCCCGCGAGCGCACGACGCAACGCATGTCGTCCTGCGCAATGCGGACACGGGCGACGTGCTGTCGGAAGCGTTCCATTTCCCCGATCCGTCGATCGGCGAGCGTCGCGATATCGGCCTGAATGCGACCGTCGAGAAAGACGATGAAGGCTGGAGTCTCGTCGTCGAAACGGCGCAGCTTGCGCGCTGGGTGCATGTGGTCGATCCCAACTACTTCGCGCGCATCGACTGGTTCCACCTCGCGCCGGGCACTACGCGGCGCATCCCGCTCGTTGCGCGGCACGCGAACGTGAGCGCCGCGCCCGAGGGCGATGTCTCCGCGATCAATGCGATACGCAGCGCGGCATATCGCGCCGCCTAGCGCCCGAATGCTTCGGTTTCGATACGCCTGCCGTTGAGAAACGCATCGGCGACGAGTTGCAGCGGACGCACATCGACATCGCTCGTCTTCGATTCGATGAGCGCGTGAAAGTGTTCGTATAGCGCGGGATATTCGCGCTCGCGTCCGAGATCGATCTCCTTGCCCGCGATGGTGAGGCGCTTGCCGCCTTCGCGCATCGAGAGGCGGCCCGCGTCCGTGTCGATATCGATATCCCATTCCTCGACCGGACCGTGACGCCAGTCGAACACCGCGCGCACCGGCGCGCCGTTCGTCGCGATGCAATCGAGTTCCGCCGCGATCGGCGTGGACGTATCGCTCGGCACGGTGAGCGTGGCCCCGCGCAACGCGACTTCATGCGGCAGGATACGCGTGACGATCGACAGCGCGTTGATGCCCGGATCGAACACGCCGAGGCCGCCCGGTTCCCAGATCCACTGCTGTCCCGGATGCCAGCGGCGCACGTCTTCCTTCCAGCGCACTTCGACGGACCGAATCGCGTCCGCATTCTTCGCAAGCCATTCGCGCGCCGGTTCGACTGCGCTCGCCGCACGCGAATGCCACGACGCGAACAGCGTGCAGCCGCGCGCCCGCGCGATCTCGTCCAGGGCGGCGACTTCGCTCACGCTGGCGCCGGGCGGCTTTTCCAGCATGACGTGCTTGCCCGCTTCGAGCGCGGCCAGCGCCTGCTCGTAACGAACCTGCGGCGGCGCGCAGAGCGAGACGGCATCGATCGAGGGCTCGGCGGCGAGCAACTCGCCGATATCCCGATAGTTGCGCACGCCATCGACGCTCGCATTGCGGCTCGCGCACGCGACGAGTTCGAATCCTGGCTGCGCGGCGATCGCGGGCAGGTGCTGATCCCGCGCGATCTTGCCGATGCCGACGACAGCGAGCTTGCATACTCCGTTCATGCGATGTCTCCTTACGCTTCGAGTGTGTCCCCGAGCGTAAAGATACCCTATCGTCTCCGATCAGGCCGTCGCGGCCATCTTCACCGTCGCCCGATAACGCTCGATCAAACGCTCGCGCTTCGTCGCAACCGCCGCCATGTTGCGCTCCTTCACATGGCCGAAGCCACGGATTTCATCGGGCAGCTTCGCGAGTTGCAGCGCGGCGTCGAAGCGGTCTTCATCGAGCGTCGCGCAGAATTCATCGACGAGCGCGAGGTAATCCGCGATCATCTTGCGCTCCGTGCGGCGCTCGGCCGTCTTGCCGAAGATATCGAGCGATGTGCCGCGCAAGCCTTTCATCTTCGCCAGCACGCGGAACGCGGGCAGCATCCATGCGCCGAAGGTCTTCTTCACGAGATGACCGTGCTCGTCGCGCTTGGCGAAGAGCGGCGGCGCGAGATGGAACATCAGCTTGTAATCGCGGCCCGGTTCGCCTTCGAACTGCGCGCGCAGCTTGTCGAGATACGCGGGATCGGCGTAGAGACGCGCGACCTCGTATTCGTCCTTGTAGGCCATGAGCTTCGCGAGATTCACCGCGACCGCGCGCGTGAGCGGCAGCTTCGCGTTCAGCGCCTTTTCCTTCTCGCGCATACGCTCGACGACACTGCGATACGAGCGCGCATACGCTTCGCCTTGATACGCGGTCAGCAAGGCTTCACGCGTCGCGATCACGTTTTCGAGGGACTCGGGCATCTTCACGACGATCGCATGTTGCGTGGACTTGAGCAGATCGCCCGCGCCGTGTTGCGCGACGTAGCGGCCCCAGTCGAACGCGAGCCAGTTCTTCTCGACCGCGACGCCGTTCAGTTCGATCGCGCGTTTGAGGCTCGCCAGTTCGAGCGGCAACCAGCCCTTCTGCCATGCGAAGCCGAGCAGCAGCGGATTCGAATAGATCGTGTCGCCGAGCAGTTTCAGCGCGAGCGCGTTGGCATCGATGAATGCGCAGCCCGCGCCGATGCTGTCCGACAGCGCCTGCTCCGTCTGCGCTGCGGGAAAGGTCCATTGCGCATCGGTGACGAAGGCCGCGGTCGGCGTCGCGCCGCTGTTGATGGCGGCCTGCGTGATGCCATGCCGCGTACGCGAGAGCACATCGTTCGATGCCGACACGATCGCATCGCAGCCGATCACGAGCCGCGCTTCGCCTGTCGCGATGCGCGTCGCATGCAGCGCCTGCGGCTCCGGCGCGATCTGCACGTGGCTCAGCACCGCGCCGCCCTTCTGCGCGAGACCGGCCATATCGAGCACCGTGACGCCCTTGCGCTCGATGTGCGCCGCCATGCCGATCAATCCACCGATCGTCACGACGCCCGTTCCGCCGACACCCGTCACGAGAATGCCGTAAGGCTTCGACAGTGCGGGCAATGCCGGCAACGGCAAACTATCGAAATCGGGCTTTGCGCCGCCCGCCGCTTTCGGCTTGCGAACCTGCGCGCCCTCAGCGGTAACGAAGCTCGGGCAAAAGCCCTTCACGCACGAAAAGTCCTTGTTGCACGACGACTGATTGATCTTGCGCTTCGTGCCGAGCGGCGTGTCCATCGGTTCGACGGAGAGGCAGTTCGATTGCACCGAGCAATCGCCGCAGCCTTCGCACACGGCATCGTTGATGAACGCGCGGCGTGCGGGATCGGGATACGTGCCGCGCTTGCGGCGGCGGCGCTTTTCCGTCGCGCAGGTCTGGTCGTAAATCAGGATCGTCGTGCCTTGCGTATCGCGCAGTTCGCGCTGGATGCGATCGAGCTCGTCGCGATGATGCACGCTCACGCCCTGAGGCAACGCGACATTCGCATCGTATTTTTGCGGCTCGTCCGTCACGATGACGATACGCTTCGCGCCTTCCGCGAAGACCTGATGCGCGATCTGCGGCACCGTCAATACGCCGTCGACGGGCTGGCCGCCGGTCATCGCGACCGCATCGTTATAAAGAATCTTGTATGTGATGTTCGCGTTCGCCGCGATAGCCGCGCGCACCGCGAGCAAGCCCGAATGGAAATACGTGCCGTCGCCGAGATTGACGAACACGTGCTTGTCGCCGGAGAAATGCATCTGGCCGATCCACGCGACGCCCTCACCGCCCATCTGGCTGAAGGTCTCGGTCTTGCGGTCCATCCACATCGACATGTAATGGCAGCCGATGCCCGCGAGCGCGCGCGAACCTTCAGGCACGCGCGTCGAGGTGTTATGCGGACAGCCCGAGCAGAACCACGGCTTGCGCTCGACATCGACGCGCGGCTTGATCGCCTCGCGCTCCTTCGCTTCGATCGTTTCGACGCGCGACAGCATGCGGGCGCGCACATCGGCGGGAAGATCGGCGCGTGCGAGACGTCGCGCGATAGCCTTCGCGATCAGCGCGGGCGATAGCTCGTAATGCGCGGGCAGCAGCCAGTCGCCGCGCGGCACGGACCATTCGCCGCCTTCGTTGTCGCGCTCGTCGAACTTGCCGTAAATGCGCGGACGCACGTCCTCGCGCCAGTTATACAGCTCTTCCTTCAGCGCATATTCCAGAATCTGCCGCTTCTCTTCGACGACGAGAATCTCTTCGAGACCGGTCGCGAATGCGCGTGCGTCCTGCGCGTCGAGCGGCCACACGCAGCCCACTTTCAGCACACGCAGGCCGATCTGCGCGCAGGTTTCATCGTCGAGACCGAGATCGACGAGCGCCTGACGCACGTCGAGATACGCCTTGCCCGCGGTGATGATGCCGAAGCGCGGCTTGTCGGAATCGATCACGACGCGATTGAGCTTGTTCGCGCGCACGTAGGCCAGCGCCGCGTACCACTTTTCGTCGAGCAGACGCGCTTCCTGCGCGAGTGGCGAATCCGGCCAGCGGATGTTGAGGCCGCCTTCGGGCATCGCGTAGTCGGTGGGCGTGACGATCTCCACGCGCTCCGGATCGAGGTCGATCGAAGCGGTGGATTCGACCACGTCGGTCACGCATTTCATCGCGACCCACAGGCCGGAATAACGGCTCATCGCCCAGCCGTGCAGGCCGTAGTCGAGATATTCCTGCACGTTCGACGGATACAGCACCGGAATGCCCGCCGCGATGAACGCATGATCCGACTGATGCGCAACCGACGACGACTTCGCCGCGTGATCGTCGCCCGCGAGCACGAGCACGCCGCCGTGCTTGTCGGAGCCCGCGGAATTCGCGTGCTTGAAGACGTCGCCGGTGCGGTCCACGCCGGGGCCCTTGCCGTACCACATGCCGAACACGCCGTCGCGCGTCGCGCCCGGCCACAGATTGACCTGCTGCGTGCCCCAGATCGATGTCGCGGCGAGATCCTCGTTCACGCCCGGCTGGAACACGATGTCGTTATCCTTCAGATGCTGCTTCGCCTTCCACAGCGACTGGTCGAGCGCGCCGAGCGGCGAGCCGCGATAGCCCGAAATGAAGCCCGCCGTATTCAGCCCGGCCTTGCGATCGCGCGCCTTTTGCAGCATCGGCAGACGCACGAGCGCCTGCGTGCCGCTGATATAGACGCGGCCTTTCTCCAGCGTGTATTTGTCGTCCAGGGAAATGGTCGCGGCTTCTAGCGCGGCGCGGTCGGGTGCATTCATCGGGGCTCGTCTCCGGGAAAGGGAATTTTGTTTTTTGCCGAGTATAGAAAGCCGATTCGACATCGTAAAATCACGAATAAACAACTCTGGTATCTGAAAATCAGATGGCCTTCGATCTCACGCTCCGGCAATTGCGCTATTTCGTGGCCGCCGCGCAAACCGGCCAGTTCTCGATGGCGGCGGCCAACGAGCACGTATCGCAATCGGCGATCACCAACGCGGTGCTGGCGCTCGAAAGCGCGCTCGGCACCAAGCTGTTCGAGCGCATGCCGCAAGGCGTGGCGCTGACGCCCGATGGCCAGGACTTCCATAACCACGCGCGCCGCGTGCTCGAAGCCGCTCGCGACGCGATGCACATGCCGCCGTTTCGCGCGCACGACATGCGCGGCGTCGCGCGCATTGCGGCGTCATATACGGTGCTCGGGTATTTTTTGCCGGAGTTGCTCGCGCGCTTTCGTGCGACGTATCCGTTCATCGACTTCGATCTGCGCGACATGGAGCGGCCGCAAATCGAAGAAGCGGTGGCGAATGGCGATGTCGATATCGGCGTCGTGCTGCTATCGAATCTGCAGCGGCCGAATCGCTTCGACACTCAGGTGCTGATGCGCTCGCGCCGGCAGTTGTGGGTCGCGCCCTCGCATCCGCTCGCGCAGCAGCAGGCGGTATCGCTGAAGGATATCGCCGCGCATCCTTACATTCTCATCACCGTCGATGAAGGCGAGCAATCGACGATGCGCTACTGGCACAAGAAGCGCCTCGAACCGAACATCGCGTTTCGCACGAGTTCGATGGAGGCGCTGCGCGGGCTGGTGGCGCACGGCTTCGGCGTCACGGTGCTCTCGGACATGGTGTTTCGGCCGTGGTCGCTCGAAGGCAAGCGCATCGAGGCGCGGCCCGTGAACGACGCCATTCCTCACATGGAAGCGGGCATGATCTGGCGCAAGGGCGCGACGCTGAGCGCCCCTTCGACCGCCGTGCAGCAGTTCCTGATTCACGCGTGCGGCGCTTGATGCAACCTTGACGCACGCGCGATGCGCGCTCAGTGAGAGATGCTTTCGAGCGATCGTCCGAGCGTGCGCGGTCCCATCAATCCGATGGACAGCATCACGAGCAGCATCGCGCCCGCGATGAAGCCGAACACGCCGGTCACGCCCGCTTCTTTGAGCACGAATGCGATCACGAACGAACTGAACACCGCCGACAGCCTGCTCCACGAATACACGAAGCCGACCGCACGGGCGCGAATCGCCGTCGGATAAAGCTCCTGCTGATATGTGTGATAGGTGAAGGAGATGATGTTGCCCGCGAGCGTGAGCAACACGCCGAGCGTCACGATCATCACGGCCGCCGACGCCTGACTGAACAGAAGGCCCGCGACGATGTTCACGCCCGCCATGAACACGATCACATGCTTGCGCTCGAAACGATCCGCGATCCAGTAACCGAGCAATGGTCCGATGGGCGCGGCCAGTCCGATTACGGTGGTATAGAGCAGGCTCGATGTGACCGTCACGCCCTGCTTGACGAGCAAGGTCGGCACCCAGTTCGCGAAGCCGTAGAAGCCGACCGTCTGGAAGATATGAAATACGATCAGCATCAGCGTGCGCTTGCGGTATGGCGGATTCCACATGTCCGCGAAACCGGCCTTCTTCGCGATCGGGTCGGACGGGCCCGGCTCGGGCAATGGCTTGCCGTACTGAACCGAAACCTTGTCTTCGAGGCGGCGCAGGACTTCATCGGCTTCGTCGAAGCGTCCCTTGCTCGCAAGCCAGCGCGGGCTTTCCGGCAGATTGCGCCGGAAATACCACACGAAGAGCGCGCTCACGCCGCCGACCAGCGCGACCCAGCGCCAGCCGTCGAGGCCGAACGGCGCGCGCGGCACGAGCAGATACGAAAGAAATGCGACGACCGGCACCGCTGAAAACCCGACCGCCTGACAGACCGCGAACGCCCTGCCGCGTAAATGCTTCGGCGAAAGCTCCGACAAGTATGTCCCGATGGTCACCAGCTCCACGCCGATGCCCAGTCCCGACACGAAGCGCCAGAAGTTGAGCCAGAGCGCCGTGTCCTGAAACGCCATCACGGTATTCGCGGCGACGTACCAGAGCAGCGAATACGTGAAGATCGCGCGACGTCCATAACGGTCCGAGAGAAAGCCGCAAGCGATCGTGCCGATGAAGAGCCCGCAGAACAACGCCGCGATGAAGCTCGCGACACCCGTCGTGCCGAACAGGCCCGCGGTCGTCGCGGTGAGGATGCCGCTCTTCACGAGACCCGGCGCGATATAGCCCGTGAAGAGCAGATCGTAGAGTTCGAAGAAGAAGCCGAGGCTCAGGAGGAAGATGAGCTTCCATATCGCGCGCGTCGCGGGAAGCCGGTCGAGGCGCGCCGAGATGCCCGCCGTATCCGCGATGGCGGGCGCATTCGATAGCGCGTGGCCGGCGGCGTCGGGCATGCCCGAGGTGCCCTGCATGATGGCCATTGTCGTCTCCTGTATGTATTTTGATGCCGCATCGATGGCGGCTCGATCGTGCTTACTTCGTGAAGCGCTGCTGCAACTCCGCGAACGATGCGATGCGGCCGAGCAACGCGCTCGCCGCGACCGTCGGCGGGCTGGCGAGCCACACCTTCCCCGGACCGGACCGGCCCGGAAAATTTCGATTGATCGCGCTGATGGTGACCTGCTCCGCCTGTGTCGACGAACCCGGCCCGCAGTTCGCGCACGCGCCGCACGACGGCTGAAGCAGAATCGCGCCGACGCGCTCGAACGCATCGACATAGCCTTGCGCGACGCAATAGTCTCGCACGTCCTGCGTGCCGAACTGCAAATAGAGCTTCACGTTGTCCGGCACGCGCAGGCCGCGCTTTGCCGCCCACGAGAGCACGTCGTGATAGTGATCGAAGTCCTCGCGCTTGCCCGCCGTGCATGATCCGCCGTAAGCGATATCGACGCATGGCCGATCATCGAGCGCGGCAAGCGCGATGCCATTGCCCGGATCGCCGGGTGCGGCGAGCATCGGCGAGAGACGCGCGCAATCGATCGCGATGACATCGGCGTAGCGCGCGCCTTCATCGCTCTTCATCCACGGCTCGATCGTGAAGTCGATGCCGCGACGTTCCTTCAGGAAGCGCACGGTTTCATCGTCGGGGGCGACGATGCCGGTGAAGCCGCCGAGTTCGGCGGTCATGTTGGTGAGCGTCGTGCGCTCGTCGGTGGACAGGCTCGCGATGGCCGTGCCCGCGAACTCGAACACCTTGCCGACGCCCGCGCCCGCGCGAATGCGCGCGTCCGCGAGCAGATGAAGCACGATGTCCTTTGCCGTCACGCCCGGGGGAATCGGACCATGCAGATCGATACGCAGCGATTGCGGCACGGTCATGCGCACCGCGCCGGTGACGAACGCGTTCGCCATGTCCGTCGTGCCGACGCCGAACGCGACGCAGCCCAGCGCGCCGCTATGCGGCGTATGCGAATCCGTTCCGACGACGACCTGTCCCGGCAACGCGTAGCGCTCGGCCATCATCGCGTGCGAGATGCCTTCCGAGCCTTCGTCGATAGTACTGTTCGCTTCGTTCAGATAGCCGTGATTGCACACATCGTAGTCATGCGCGAAAGCGCGATGCGCGTCGGACAACTCGCGCACGTTCGGCAGCAGGCCGTTACGCACATGCAGCTCGCTGCGATGCGAATACGAAAGATGATCCTCGAACGCGAGCATCGTTTGCGAGTCGTGCAGCGCGAGCGGACGTCCGAAGGTCGCGTGCAGCATGTGCGCGGCCATGCCGGTGTAGTACTCGTGGATGAAACGCCAGTCGGCGCGCACGAAAATGCCGTTGCCCGGTTCCAGCGACGCGTTCGTCACATCGGTCGTCAAGGCATGGCGCGCGAGGATCTTTTCGACGAGCGTGCGCGGCGTGTCATCGACCGATGTTTCGCCGATGCTCACTCGCTGCATGTGCAGCTTTCCATAGCGCAGCAGGCCGCCGCTCTTCAGGATCGCCGCGGCCAATGGATCGCGATCCGCGACAAGTTCATCGATGTCGATCGCCTCGCCGCGCCGGATGCGCTCGATCAAACCGAAATCCGTCGACGTGAAAAGCCCGAGATTGTCCGCGTTCTGCCGGTAAATCCGCTCGAAGCTGCGCGCGATCACGAGACGTATGCCCGCGTGATATTCCGCGAGCGGGCTATGTTCGCGCGATGAACCCTTGCCGTAGCGCGTACCCGCCACGGTCACCTGAAAGCCGCCGGCACGCACGCCATCGATGCCGACAGGATTGCGCCCGCCCGCATGAAAACCGACGTAAGGACACTGGCCGAGACGCTCGTCGAAACGCGTGAGCACGCTGATGGGCGTGATCTCGTCGGTGGAAACGTCGTCGCGCAGCGCGCCTGCTTCTTCGGGCGTCAGGTCTTCGCCCGCGAGTTGCCGGTCGATCTTCGCCGGGTCCGCGCAAAGAAACAGAATTCGCCCGCTCACTTCCAGATTGGCCATCGCATTCTCCTCCGATGCCAATCTAGACGCACTCATGCGCGTTTGCGAAGTGTTGGTTCGGCACAGGGGGCATCGCGAGATGCGATGTCCGTGTTAACCCTCGAACTCGACGAGCGTATCGATGAGCGCCTGCACGGCCTTCAGGCGCGTGGACTTGCGCGGCGCATGCACATGCAGGCAGCGGCCGCTTCCCCAGCTTTCGGCAAGCGGCACGCGCACGAAGTTGCGCGAACCCGCGAAGGCGGAGGCCGCGCTCGTCGGCACGATGCCGATACCTAGACCCGCCTCGACCATGCGGCATTGCGCGTCGAAGCTGTTGACGGTGACGGTCACGTTGAGCGGCACGCGCGCGGCATCGGCGTGTTCCTTCAACGTCTGATCGAGCGATCCGCCCGCCTGCAACGCGACGAGCGGAAAGCGCGCCACTTCGGCGAAGCTCAGGCGCTGCGCCTGCGCGAGTTCGTGAGCGGGCGGCAGGACGACCATCAGCGGATCGTCGGCGAAGTGCCACGTGTCGAGGCCCGCATGCGTCTTCGTGCTCGCCGATATGCCGACGTCCGCGCGATCGTCGAGACAGGCGCGAATCACTTCGTCGCTGATCTGTTCCGTCAACGCGATCTCGACGAGCGGATAGCGCGTCTTGAACAGCGTCAGTCGCTCGGGCAAAAAGCCCACGATCGCCGATGCGTTCGCATGCAGGCGCACGACGCCCGCGATCTGGCCGCTCATCGATCGCACTTCGCGCGCCATGCCTTCGAGCTGGCCATGAATGGAACGCGCGCTCGCATAGGCGTGCTGCCCCGCCTCGGTCAGTTGCACGCCCGCAGGCGAGCGGATCAGGAGCGCGACGCCGATGGCCGCTTCGAGATCCGCGATGCGCCTGCTCAATGCCGACGGTGCGATGTGACTGCGGCTCGCCGCGCGCGCGATCGATCCTTCCTCGACGACCGAGATGAAGAGTTCGAGACTGTAGGGATCGATCCGCATTCGCGTGACGTGCAAAGGCCAATGGCGAAGTATGTCATGAGCCGTTGCGAATCACGATGCATCAGCGGGGACATGCCCCGCTCCTTCGCGCTACGCGCTCATCTGCAACGTGCCGTTGACGCCATTCGGGAAGAAGCCGCCCTTGGTCGCCGACGTGCTCGTCAGATACACGATATTGAGCACGTTGGCGTAGTTGCGGCTGAACGCGAGGCCGTTGTCGTCGAGCGGCACGATATTGGACGTGCCCGGCGTCGCGCCGGTGATGCCCTGATCGTCGGTGCCGACATGATCGAGACTGCCGCGCGCTTTCGATATCGCATTCGCGCCCGCGACGAGGCCGGCCATCTCGATCCCTTTTGCATAGAGCACGGTGCGCACGAGACCCGCGTGATAGGCCTCGGCGGCCAGAATGCCGGCGGCCGCTTCGAGATAGGTCTTGTTGCTGATGAGCGGCGCAGCGCCCTTGTACGCGGTCACGCCGACGTCCTCGAAGATGAACGCGCCGAGCAGAAAGTTGTTGTCGTTCTGATAAGGATTGAATGCGACGCCCGCGCCGACCAGACCCGCCGCGCGCGCGGCCATCGAGAACGCGCCGTTCGGATCGGTCCCGCCGACATCGATCGCAGGCTGCGCGACCGCCGAGCCGCCGAGAGCGGAACGCAAAAACGTCACGTGTTCGAGTTCGTCCTTCGCGATCTCGTTCGCATAGGCCTTCACGACCGGGTCCTGAAACGGCACTTGCTGTCCGCCGATGACCGTTCCCGCGGTCCCGACGCCGGCCGTCATGCTCGCGGGCAAACCCGCCCCGGTCGTCGCGAACGAATAGAACTGCGATTCCAGGTATTCGAGATTGAGCGCGAAGTTGAGTATCTCGGCGTCGGTGGGCGCGGTGGGACTCGCGTTCGCGTTATTGCCCGAGCCGCCGCCGCACGCGCTGATCAATGTGCCGCCGACCAGTCCCAACCCGAGCCCTCCCGCGTTCCTGAAAAATTGACGGCGATGCTCGCGCCGCTCGACGCGGCGATCCAGTGTGTCGATAAGAAGCTTCGCATTCGGCATGACCTTTCTCCCATAACTTTCGGATGAATCGAACAAGGCGCGGGCGAAAGGCCAAAGATGCCGTCCGACGATGCGCTCACGCTGGCGATAAGCAAGCGGAGGCCGGATCGAAAGACCTGTTTGAAGGCATGAGGGTACGGCGTCCAAAGCTACATACGGCGCGACGAAAAAGCCGGATGCATATGTTGCGGGCTATTTCGATGTGCGGTCGCACATTGCCTGATCGCTGGAGATACGCCGCACGTTTTACTGCATGGACGAATCAGCGCATGGCTAGCGGCCATTGACGAGCGACGTGATGATCGCGTACGCGGCCTTCACGCGCTCTTCGTTCGGGATGTTGCGGTTCGCCAGCATCACGATGCCCACGCGCTCTTTCGGCACGAACGCGATGTAGGTGCCGAAGCCATTGGTCGAGCCTGTCTTGTTGATCCACACGTCATCGCGCGGAGCCTGCGCCGGATCGATACGCGTGACGGGCGTCGCGTTCATGATCATCGCCGCTGCGTTTCCGTCGAGCAGAGACTGCAATGCGACCGGACACGGATACTGCTCCCAGATGAGATCCTGCGTCATCGGACCGGCCTGGAAATAGCCCGTGTGCGTCGCATCGACGGCGCGCTGGTACGCCGGATCGATGTGGACCATGTTCATGTTGATCTGCAGGAAGCGCGTCATGTCGGCGGCCGTCGATCTCACGCCGTAGGCCTCGGAAGACAGCACGCCGCCTTTCATGCGGATCGGCGCGTCGTCTTTCGCATAGCCTTGCGCATAATCGCGCTGCTTCGAAGCGGGCACGTCGATATAACTGTGCGTAAGCCCAAGCGCGGGAAAGAGGCGCGTTTGCATCAGCGTGTCGAAGTCCGCGTTCATGCTCTTCGCCGTGATCAGCCCGAGCGTGCCGATGCCCGGATTCGCATACGTGCGGATCGTGCCGGGCGGCTGAGCCGGACGCCACGTCCTGAAGTACTGCATCAGTTGAGCGTTGTCGTGAACCTCGTCGGGCACTTGCAGCGGCAAGCCGCCCGGCGTATGCGTGCCGAGATTCAACAGCGTCACCTTGCCGAACGCCGTGCCGTCGAGCGACGGCAGATGTTTGCTCACCGGATCGTTCAGCGAAAGGTCGCCTTCTATCTGCGCGTAGGACGCGAGCGTCGCGGTGAACGTCTTGCTGACCGAGCCGAGTTCGAAGAGCGTATCGCGCGTGACGGGCTGCTTCGTCGCCTTCGACGCCACGCCGTAATCGAACACATACGGCCTGCCGTCCACCACGACGCCCACGGCCATGCCCGCGATGCCATTGAGCGCCATCAGCGGCCTGATCGTTTCATCGACCGTCCGCCTGATCTTCGCGGTGTCGCTATCGGCTGCGAACGCGGCGCCGGACATCGCGCCGAAAGAAAAAATGGCTGTCGCCAAAAGACTCAGCGCACGAAACTTCATTGTCTTGATCCTTCGTTCTGGTTTGCTTGTCTGGAACGAAGCGAAATATCCGCTCTTTTTCGCGCTTCGACAATCGAGGATAATTTGCCGCACGCAATAGAAAATCTTATGCGAACCATGCGCCCTCATCTCCCCCTGAATGCGCTGCGCGCGTTCGAAGCATCGGCGCGGCATCTGAGCTTCACACGTGCCGCGCAGGAACTGAACGTGACGCAGGCAGCCGTCAGCCAGCAAGTGCGCGCGCTCGAGGAACGGCTCGGCACGCCGCTCTTCAGACGTCTGCCGCGCGGCCTGAACGTCACCGACGAAGGCCGCGCGCTCCTGCCCGTGCTGAGCGATGCGTTCGGCCGCATCGAAGCCGTGCTCAAGCAATTCGAAGGCGGGCATTTTCATGAAGTGCTGACGGTGGGCGTCGTCGGGACGTTCGCAGTCGGCTGGCTGATGCCGCGGCTCAAGGCGTTCCGCGAGACGCATCCGTTTGTCGAGTTGCGGTTGCTCACGCATAACAATCTCGTCGATCCGGCGTCGGAAGGACTCGACTTCGCGATCCGCTTCGGGGCGGGCATCTGGCCCGCGACGCACAACGCGCTGCTGCTCGATGCGCCGCTCGCCGTGTTGTGCGCGCCCGATATCGCGCGGCGCCTTGGCAAGCCATCCGATCTCGCGAACGAAGTGTTGCTGCGTTCCTATCGCGCCGACGACTGGACCAACTGGTTCGACGCCGCCGGTCTCGATGCATGGACGATGAACGGCCCCGTCTTCGATTCGTCGCGTCTGATGGTGGAAGCGGCGGTGCAAGGCGCGGGCGTCGCGCTCGCGCCGCCGCGCATGTTCGTGCGCGAGTTGCAGGCGGGCCTGCTCGTGCAGCCGTTCGATATCGAAGTGAAGACCGGCGGCTACTGGCTCACCTGGCTCAAGTCGCGGCGGCTTTCGCACGGCATGCGGCTCTTTCGCGACTGGATCGTCGCGCAGGCTGCCGAAGCGCCGTGACGGCGCTTTAACGCTGCGCGCGACGCCTGCCCGCGGCGAGATCGTCCGCGAGCGGCACGGACGAGAACAGCAAGAGCAACGCGGCGAGCGGCACGGTCGTGGCGAAACCGAGATGCGCGAAGCCGATCGCGCCCGCGAAGCCGCCGAGAATGAACATCGCGAAGAGCGAGCTCAGCAGCACGAGCCGCCCGTGATTCGCGCGCACGTAACCGGCATCGTCGCGCGCGATGCCGCGATTCCAGTACAGGCTCTTGCCGATCTCGATACCGATGTCGGTGACGAGACCGGTCACGTGCGTCGTGCGGATTTCGGCCTTCGAGATTTTCGTGATCATCGCGTTCTGCAGGCCCATCACGAAGCACAGCAGCGCGACCGTCAGCGGCACGTCCCACACGCGATGCGTCTCCAGATTCGCGCCGAGCATCCCGAACACGAGCAGGAGCGCCGCTTCGAGCAAAAGCGGCGTGGCGAACACGCTGTGCGCGCGCCGCTGCCGTCCCCAGTTGATGAGCACCGCCGAGGTCGCGGCGCCGCTCAGAAATGCGCCGACCGCGCCGATCGCGGAAAAGACGAACGCGACCTGGCCGAGCACGAGGTTATCGGCGATGGAAGACACGAGTCCCGACATATGCGACGTGTATTGCCCGACCGCAAGAAAGCCGCCGGCATTCGCCGCGCCCGCGACGAAGGCGAGCGCGCAGCCCAGGCGCCGGTTGGCGGAATCGGTGCGGCTGGGGGACGTCAGGCCCCGGAGATAGGCGATCGGCATGGCGGCGCGGGCGAAAGGGTCGAGCCGAAAAGATAGCACGACAATTTGCGTGCCCAGCCATCGATTGAGCGTACGCAATCTGAAAGAAAAAACATAAGTCGATAGCATGCTAACGAATATACTTCTCGCTATAATCCGGCCGCATGACCCAACTCGACATTCTGCGCCGCTCCGTGAGCAGCACGCTCGTGCTTGCCGCGCGACGCTGGCGCCGCACGAGCCACGGCGTGCTCGCCTCGTACGGCGTGTCCGAAGCATGCGCCGTGCCGCTGCTCACGGCCAACCGGCTCGGCGAGGCGGTGCGGCAGGTGACGCTCGCGGAGCATGTCGGCATCGAGGGGCCGTCGCTCGTGCGGCTGCTCGATCAGCTTTGCGCGGCAGGCCTCGTGCGACGCGACGAAGATCCGGAAGACAAGCGCGCGAAGACCATCACGCTCACCGATGAAGGCCGCGCGGTCACCGCGCGCATGGAAGAGCGCCTCGTCACGCTGCGCGCGCGGCTTCTGAAAGGCGTGAGCCGCGAGGATCTCGAAACGACCTTGCGCGTGCTCAATGCGTTCAGCACGTCGCCGGATGCGAAGCTGCTCGCCGCGCTCGAAGCGCTCGACGACACCACGAAGCCGGCCCGCCCGGCGGCAAAGCGCGGAGCATAGCGCCATGGCCTTTCCTTCCGCGCGCGAGTGGCTCTTTTCCGCGAAGACCTTCGCCGCCGCGATGATCGCGCTGTATATCGGCCTCGCGCTCGAATTGCCGCGTCCCTATTGGGCGATGGCGACCGTCTATATCGTGTCGAATCCGTTCGTCGGCGCGACGCGCTCGAAGGCGCTCTATCGCGCGCTCGGCACGATGATCGGCGCGGCGGGCGCGGTGCTGATCGTGCCGCCTTTCGTCGAGTCGCCGTTTCTTTTCAGCGTGATCGTCGCGCTATGGACGGGCACGCTGCTCTATCTCTCCATGTTCGACCGCAGCGCGCGCAGCTATGTCTTCCTGCTCGCGGGCTACACACTGCCGCTGATCGCGCTGCCCGCCGTCACCAACCCGACGACCGTCTTCGATCTCGCGATCACCCGCACCGAAGAGATTCTGCTCGGCATCGTGACGGCGAGCATCGTCGGTAGCGCGGTGTTTCCGAGCCGGCTCGCGCCGACGCTCATCGAACGAACGGACGCATGGTTCCGCGATGCCGCGTTCTATGCCTGCGAGACGCTCTCGGGACATATCGCGGGCGCATCGATTTCGGCGGCGCGCCAGCGGCTCGCGGCGACGGTCAACGGCCTCGAACTCCTGCTGAGCCAGTTGACCTACGATCACACGCGGCCCGATATCATCCGCCGCGCGCGCGCGTTGCAGGGCCGCATGCAAATCTTTCTGCCGCTGATTTCGTCGATGGCCGATCCGCTCATCGAACTGATCGCCAAGCACGGCGCGCATCCCGAAGGCCTGGAACAACTCCTGAAGGATGTGGCCGCATGGGTCGGGAAGCCCATGCCGCGTGCGGAACAGGATGTCGAAGACGAGCGCGAGCCCGATGCGCTGCGCGAACGCATCCAGGCGATGCGGCCATCCGTCGAAGCGCTGGCGAGTGCGGACGGCGCGTTGCTCTCGAATGCGCTGTGGCGTCTCGGTCAGGTCATCGACGTATGGCAGGACATTCGCGCGCTGCGTGCCGCGATTCTCAACGAGACGAGCGAATGGCGTCCGCACTTTCGTCACTGGCGTCTCGGCGGCACGGCGCGCTTTTTCGATCGCGGCATGATGCTCTTTTCGACGGGCGTCGCCGTGAGCGCGATCATCGTCGCGTGCGGACTGTGGATCGAATCGGGCTGGAACGACGGCGCCGGCGCCGTGACGCTCGCCGCCGTCGCGTGCTGCTTCTTCGCCGCGCTCGACGAGCCCGCGCCGCAAGTGTTCACGTTCTTTCTCGCGACCTGCCTGAGCGTCGTGCTCGCCGGCCTCTATGTGTTCGCCGTGCTGCCGAAAGTGCACGACTTCCCGATGCTCGTGCTGATTTTCGCGGTGCCCTTTCTCATCATCGGCACGCTCATTCCGCGGCCGCGCTTCACGCTCGTGACGATGCTCACCGCCGTGAATACCGCGACGTTCATCAGCATCCAGAGCGCCTACGAAGCGAACTTCTTCGTGTTCATCAACAGCAATCTCGCGGGTGTCGCGGGCCTGCTCTTCGCGTTCATCTGGACGCGCATGACGCGCCCTTTCGGCGCGGAACTCGCCGCCGCGCGGCTCACGCGATCGGCGTGGGCGGATATCGTGGTGAGCGCGTCGCCGACGGTAGTCATCGCGGATCAGCGCGATCTCTACGCGCGCATGCTCGACAGGCTGATGCAACTCCTGCCGCGCCATGCCGCGACGGACTCGCATCGTCATCCGTCGATCGAAAGCTTCCGCGATTTCCGCGTCGCGCTGAATGCGCTCGATCTGCGCCGCACGCGCCGCAAGCTGCCGGCCGAATTGCAGACGTCGGTAGACTCGGTGCTCGACGCCTTGCGCCATTACTTCGAGCTTTGCATCGCGCGCCGCGCGCGTCAGCCGGTGCCCGTCGAACTCATTCGCAGCATCGATGCGACGAGCGCTCAGGTCACGTCACGCGCGATCACGCAGTCGCAGGATGTCGTCGCGGAGAAATGGCTGCGCGATACGCTGCACGCGCTGGTCGGCATGCGCCTGTCGCTGCATCCGCCCGCGACGCAGACGCAGCCCGACGCCGCGAACGGCATGCCGCCGCGCGAGGAGCCGGCATGATCTTCGCCCTTCCACTTTCATCGGAACGCCACACATGATCGGCGAAATCGACATTCTCGGCGTGTTCGTGCCCGCCGTGCTCGTGCTGATGTTCATCGCCTATCTTTTGAATCTGGCGATCCGCACCGTGCTCGCGCGCGTCGGCTTCTACCGCTTCGTGTGGCACCGTTCCATTTTCGATCTCGGCATCTATGTTCTGGTGCTGGGCTTTGTCGTCATCGTTTCGCAGCGGCTCATCTCGTGAAAAAAACCTGGTTCTCTCTCGGGCAGATTCTGCTTACGCTCATCGTCGTCGCGATTGCGTGCGTCGTGTTGTGGAAGCTCGTCGATTACTACATGTTCGCGCCGTGGACGCGCGACGGTCACGTGCGCGCCGACGTGATCCAGGTCGCGCCCGACGTGTCCGGCCTCATCACCGACGTCAAGGTCGTGGACAACCAGCAGGTCAAGAAGGGCGATGTCCTCTTCGTGATCGATCAGGCGCGTTACACGCTCGCGCTGCGCAACGCGCAGGCGACCGCGCAGCAACGCCGCGCGACGCTCGATCAGGCGCGCCGCGAAGATACGCGCAATCGCGCGCTCGGCAATCTCGTCGCGCGGGAAGTCGTCGAGGAAACGCATTCGCGCGTCGAGCAGGCGACCGCCGCGCTCGCCGATGCCGAAGTCGCGATCGATACGGCGCGCCTCAATCTGCAGCGCACGGAGATTCTCAGTCCCGTCGACGGCTATCTCAACGATCGCGCGCCGCGCGTGGGCGAATACGTGGCGTCGGGACGCGCGGTGCTGTCGGTGGTCGATATGCATTCGTTCCGCGTCGATGGCTATTTCGAGGAAACGAAGCTGGGCGGGATCGATATCGGCCAGCCTGTCGATATCAAGGTGATGGGCGAGGCCGGCATCCTGCGCGGACATGTGCAGAGCATCGTCGCGGCGATCGAGGATCGCGACCGTCAGCAAAGTTCGAGTCTTCTGCCGAACGTGAATCCCGCCTTCAGTTGGGTGCGTCTCGCGCAGCGCATTCCGGTGCGTGTGACGCTCGATGAAATCCCGGCGGACTTTCGCATGATCGCGGGCCGCACCGCGACGGTGTCGGTGCGCGGCATCGGGCCGAAGATCGGCAAGCGCGCGGCGTCGGAAACGTCGCCTGCGTCCGCGCCTGCGCCGACTTCGAGCGTGTCGGGCGCGTCGCAATGAGAGCGATCGCCCTCGCCGCTTCGTCCGCCATCGTGCTCGTCGGCTGCACGACGGTCGGACCGAACTACACGCTGCCCGAGAACGCCGCGCTCAACGCGCCCTATGCGAACGCGGCCATCGACGGCGCGAATCAGGCGCCCGTCACGCAAGGCGAAGTGCCGGCCAAATGGTGGCGCCTCTATGACGATCCTGTCGTCGATCAACTCGTGACCGCCGCGCTCGCATCGAACACCGATCTGCGCGTGGCCGCCGCCAATCTCGCACGCTCGCGGGCCGAAGTCGAATTCGCGAATCAGCAGGGCGGATTCTCGGGCAAGACATCGGCGGCGTTTCAGCGCGCGCAGGAATCGGCGGAACAGTATCTGTTGACTGAGAAGATTCCGGTCGTCAACGAAGGCGCGCTCGATCTTTCCATTTCGTACGAGATCGATCTCTTCGGCAAGCTCAGGCGCGGCGTCGAAGCGGCGAACGCGGACGATGAAGCCGTCGAAGCCGCGCAGGACCTTGCGCGCATCACGGTGGTCGCGGATGTCGTGCGCGCGTATGTCGAATCGTGCTCGGCGGCCGAAGAGCTGGATATCGCACGAAAGTCGCTCGACTTGCAGAAGCAGCGCGTGAAGCTCACGCAGCGCCTGCGCGACGCGGGCCGCGGCAATCAGTCGGAAGTCACGCGCGGACAGACGCAGGCCGATACGCTCGCCGCCGACATTCCGCGTTTCGTCGCGCGCCGCCGCGTCGCGCAATATCGGCTGGCGATGCTGCTCGCGCGTGCGCCTGCCGAATTGCCGAAGGCCGCCCTCGCCTGCAAGAAGCTGCCGAAACTGCGCGCGCCGATTCCTGTCGGCGATGGCGCGGCGCTGCTCAAGCGTCGCCCCGACGTGCGTCAGGCCGAGCGGCAGCTTGCATCATCCACGGCGCGCATCGGCGTTGCGACGGCGGCCTTGTATCCGTCGGTGAGTCTGGGTGCGTCGGTGGGATCGGTCGGCGTCGTCGAAGACCTGTTCGGCGCGAATACGAATCGCTGGGCGTTCGGGCCGCTCATCAGCTGGAGCTTTCCGATCAACGGTCAACGCGCCCGCGTGCATCAGGCCGAAGCGGCGACGAGCGGCGCGCTCGCACGTTTCGACGGCGTCGTGCTGAAGGCGCTGGAGGAAACCCAGAGCAGCCTCGCGACCTACGCATCCGACACCACGCGCGCCGATGCATTGCGCACCGCGTATAAATCCGCGATCCAGTCGGCCGATGAAACCAACCAGTTGTATCGCGCGGGCCGCGAGTCCTTTCTCAACGATCTCGACGCGACGCGCACATTGACCGGCGTCGCGGCACAGGTCGCGGCTGCCGAAGGACAGGTCGCGATCGATCAGGTGAACCTGTTCCGCGCGCTCGGCGGCGGCTGGGAAACCGACGAAGCGATCGCGCAGAACTCGAAGGCAAAATGAGGCGATCGTGCGCGCGAGCGAATATCGATTCGTTACCGTCTGGAAGATCGCGTTGCCGCTTCGGTCGGTATGGGACGCCATCCACGATCCGGCGGCGTGGCCGCAATGGTGGGCGTGTGTCGAACGCGTGATCGAAGTGGAAAAAGGCGCGCGCGATGGCGTCGGCGCGTTGCATCGTTATACATGGAAGGGGCGCTTGCCGTATCGCGTGCGCTTCGACATGCGTGTCACGCGCGTCGAGCCGCTCGTGTCGCTCGAAGGAGAAGCGACCGGCGATGTCGAAGGTTCGGGGCAATGGCGCTTTTCATCGCGGGATGATGTGACCATCGTGCGATATGAGTGGCGCGTGCGCACCGGGCGCGGATGGATGAATCTGCTTGCGCCTATTGCGCGGCCGGTCTTCAAGTGGAATCACGATTATGTGATGCAGCGCGGCGGCGAGGCGCTTGCGCGGCGGCTCGGGGCGCGGCTCGTGGGGGTGGAGCATGATGAGGCGGAGCGTTGAGACGAGTGTACCGCTCAGCTAAGTGTCACATAAGGTTCGGCCGCTACGATCAGCCGCATGAATACACTCGAAGCGCTGAACCACGCGTGGTTCCTCTCGATCAACGCGACGCCCGCCACACCGCGATGGCAAATCGAAATCGCGGTGACTATCGCCAATGATTTTCTCTATCTGATCCCGGCGCTACTCGCGTTGTTATGGCTATCCGGCGATAGCCTTCAACGAAGCGCGGCCGTTCGCGCGTGTTGCGTCGCGTTCCTCGCACTCGGGTTCAATCAGTTGATCGGCGTGCTCTGGATGCATCCGCGGCCGTTCATGATCGGTCTCGGTCATACGTTCATCGAGCACGCGCCGGACTCATCTTTTCCGAGCGATCACGCGACATTGTTTGCAAGCGTCGCGTTGACGTTCCTGCTTGCGGGGCTTCGGCGTTGCGGACGGCTGGTCGCGCTCGCGGGTGTCATGATTGCCTGGGCACGGGTGCGCATCGGCGTGCATTTTCCGCTCGATATGGCGGGCGCGGTGGGCGTCTCCTGCGTGGCGTATGCGGTCATCGCGCCGCTCTGGGCGCGCATGGGCGATGCGTTGATGCAGTGGTTGATCGCGCTCTACCGGAAGGTGTTGTCGTGGCCGATTCGGCGTGGCTGGATCGCGCCGTGAGAGCCGACGCCATCACGCCCACCCTTCCAGCCGCAACGTCGAGCGCACCAGCCGCTCTTCCTCCTGCTCGATCTCGGCGAGACTCTCGCGCACGCTCTTGACATGCAGACTCGCCGCACGCCGCGCCTGCTCCGGCAGCTTGCCGGTAACGGCGTTGTACAGGCGCGCATGCTGACGATCGATCTGGCGCTTCTGCGGCTCGCGATGATAGAGATTGTTCACCGACGCGAACACCGCGCTCAGCATCAGATCGTTCAACATGCCGAGCGTATGCACGAGCACCGCGTTGTGCGACGCCTCGCAAATCGCGAGATGAAACGCGTGATCGAGCCGCGCGTGGGTGGAGGCATCGGTGTCGTGCGTATCGGCGGCGACGAGTTCTTCGTAGCGCCGCCGGATCATGATGTGATCGGCCTGCGTGCCGCGCAATGCGGCGAGCCTCGCCGCCTCCGCTTCCAGCATTTCGCGCACTTCCAGCAGATCGTAGAGCGTGCGCGGTTGCGATCCGAGCAGATGCATCATCGGCGACTGTGCGGGCTCCGCCGTGAGCTTCGCGACGAACGAGCCCTTGCCTTGCGAGGTTTCGATCAGTCCCCTCGCCCGCAGAATCTTCAGCCCTTCGCGTAGCGCGGTGCGCGAAACGCCGAGCTTCTCGGTCAGCCGCCGCTCGGACGGCAGCGTCTGCCCGACCTTCAGCACGCCATCGACGATCAGGGCCTCGATACGCTCGACCACCACGTCCGCCAGCTTCCGCTTGCTTTCTTCCGCTTCTTTCATCGCGCTCACCACTGGTATTACCACTGCGAAATCGTAGCACGGCGCTCGGTCATCTGCCTGCCTTTCGCCTTTTTCGGCATGAGATTCGTCGATCCGCGCTATAACGGCCCGTCACAAAAACTGGTAATACCAGTGGAAAAACCATCGACATGATGTCGCAGACCCGGAAGAATCGCCACAAAGCACACGTGGGCACGAACCCGCGTCCCACCGGAGACACCGCATGACCTACGCCTACGACGAAAGGCTCGACGGGCCGCTCGCCGATCACGACAAAGCCGCGATCGTGCGCGATCTGCAAGCGCTGCTTCCCGATCTTCAACTGCTGCACGCAAAAGAAGACCTGCGTCCTTTCGAATGCGACGGTCTCTCCGCCTATCGCATCACGCCGATGCTCGTCGCGCTCCCCGGCACCATCGACGAAGTTCAGACGCTGCTCAAGTATGCGAACGCGCACGGCGTGCCGGTGGTCGCACGCGGCGCGGGCACGGGTCTCTCGGGCGGCGCGTTGCCGCTCGAAAAAGGCATCCTGCTCGTGATGTCGCGATTCAACCGCATCCTCGAAGTCGATGCGCAAGCCTGCATCGCACGCGTGCAACCCGGCGTGCGCAATCTCGCGATCTCGCAAGCCGCCGCGCCGCACGGCCTCTATTACGCGCCCGATCCGTCGTCGCAGATTGCATGTTCGATCGGCGGCAACGTCGCGGAGAACGCGGGCGGCGTGCATTGCCTCAAGTACGGGCTGACGGTCCATAACATCCTGCGCGTGGAAATCGTGACGATCGACGGCGAACGTCTCACGCTCGGCTCCGAAGCGCTCGATGCACCCGGCTTCGATCTGCTCGCGCTCATCACCGGCTCGGAAGGCATGCTCGGCGTCGTGGTCGAAGTGACCGTCAAGCTATTGACGAAGCCGCAGAGCGCGAAGGTGCTGCTCGCCAGCTTCGACGACATCGAGAAAGCCGGCGATGCCGTCGCGCAGATCATCGCGGCAGGCGTGATTCCCGGTGGCCTCGAAATGATGGACAACCTCGCGATCCGCGCCGCCGAGGACTTCATCCACGCGGGCTATCCCGTGGATGCAGAGGCGCTGCTCTTATGCGAAGTCGATGGCGCGGAATCCGATGTCGCCGAAGACTGCGCGCGTGTCGAAGCATTGCTGCGCACGGCGGGCGCGACAGAGATCCGCCTCGCCGCGAACGAGGCCGAACGCCAGCGCTTCTGGGCGGGCCGCAAGAACGCATTTCCGGCGGTGGGCCGCATCTCGCCCGATTACTACTGCATGGACGGCACGATCCCGCGCCGCGAGTTGTCGCGCGTGCTGCGCGGCATCGCGGATCTGTCGGCGCAATACGGACTGCGCGTCGCCAACGTGTTCCATGCGGGCGACGGCAACATGCATCCGCTCATTCTCTTCGATGCCAACGCGCCCGGCGAAATGGACAGAGCCGAAGCAATCGGCGCGCGCATTCTGGAACTGTGCGTCGAAGTGGGCGGCAGCATCACGGGCGAGCATGGCGTCGGCCGCGAGAAGATCAATCAGATGTGCGCCCAGTTCAACAGCGACGAACTCACGTTCTTTCATGCCGTGAAAGCCGCATTCGATTCTTCGGGGCTTTTGAATCCCGGCAAGAACGTGCCGACGCTGCATCGCTGCGCGGAGTTCGGCGCGATGCATGTGCATCACGGCGCGTTGCCTCATCCCGAACTGGAGCGCTTCTGATGCGACGCGACCTCATCTCCATCGACGACAGCGCGCGACTCGTCGATCAAGTGCAAGACGCGATCGCGCGAAAGCGGCCACTGCGTATCCGCGGCGGCGACAGCAAGGCGCATATCGGCAGGCCCGTGCACGGCGACGAGATCGACACGCGCTCGCATCGCGGCATCGTCAGCTATGACCCGAGCGAACTCGTCATCACGGCGCGCGCGGGCACGCCGCTCGCCGAATTGAACGCGATACTCGACGAAGCCGGTCAGATGCTGCCGTGCGAGCCGCCCGCCTTCGATGAAGCCGCGACCATCGGCGGCGCCGTTGCTGCGGGATTGTCGGGTCCGCGCCGGCCGTGGGCAGGATCGGTGCGCGACTTCATGCTCGGCTGCCGCATCGTCACCGGCGAAGGCAAGCATCTGCGTTTCGGCGGACAGGTGATGAAAAACGTCGCCGGTTACGACGTCTCGCGTTTGATGAGCGGCAGCTTCGGCTGTCTCGGTCTCATCACGGAAGTGTCGTTGAAAGTGCTGCCGAAGCCGCGTGAAACGCGGTGTCTGTCGCTCGCGCTCGATGCAGCCGAGGCGATGCGCGAGCTTGCTTCCTGGCGCAAGGCGGCGTTGCCCGTGAGCGGCGCATGTCATGTCGATGGCCGTCTGCATGTGCGCCTGGAAGGCGGCGCGGGCTCGGTGCGCGCGGCGACGGATCGCATCGGCGGAGAACATCTCGACGCGCAGTTCTGGTCCGCTCTGCGCGATCAGCGTCTGCCCTTCTTCAGCGACGATCGCCCGCTCTGGCGCTTGTCCTTGCCGAACGATACGCCGCTCATCGACATGCCCGGCGCCGTGATGCTCGACTGGGGCGGCGCGCAACGCTGGCTCAAGAGCGATGCGAGCGCCGATGTCATTCGCGGCATCGCGAGCGCGGCGGGCGGACACGCGACGTGCTTCACGCCGGGCGCCGCAGCCGATCCGTTTCATCCGCTCGCCGCACCGCTCATGCGTTTTCATCGGCAGTTGAAGCAGCGCCTCGACCCGCACGGCGTGTTCAATCCCGGCCGGATGTACGCCGACTACTGACGTTATCGACAGGCATCGATATGCAAACGAATCTCAGCGACGAAGCAAAGACACTCGCGCGTGCGAAGGAAGCGGAAGACATCCTGCGCTCGTGCGTGCATTGCGGCTTCTGCAACGCGACATGCCCGACGTATCAGTTGCTGGGCAACGAACTGGACGGCCCGCGCGGGCGCATCTACCTCATCAAGCAAATGCTCGAAGGCGAGCCCGTCACCGATAAAACGCAGTTGCATCTGGATCGATGCCTCACGTGCCGAAACTGCGAAACGACCTGTCCTTCGGGCGTCACGTATCACGCGCTGCTCGATATCGGCCGCGCTGAACTGGAACGTCGCGTGCCGCGTCCCGCACGCGAACGCATGTTGCGCCACGGCCTGCGTCATGTGATACCGCGCCCTGCCGTGTTCGATGCGCTCCTGAAGGCGGGCCGTATCGCGCGTCCGCTGATGCCGGCCGCGTTGCGCCAGAAGATTCCCGCGAAGACAATCGCGGCCAAGTCGCGGCCGGCCGCTCGTCACACGCGTCGCGTGCTGATGCTCGAAGGCTGCGTGCAGCCTTCCCTGTCGCCGAACACCAACGCGGCGACGGCACGTGTGCTCGATCGTCTCGGCATCAGCGTGATCGATGCGCCACGCGCGGGCTGTTGCGGCGCAACCGACTATCACCTCAACGCGCAGGAAGCGGGACTGATGCGCGCGCGGCGCAATATCGACGCATGGTGGCCCGCGATCGAAGCGGGCGCGGAAGCCATCGTGCAGACCGCGAGCGGCTGCGGCGCGTTCATCAAGGAATACGGCCACTTGCTGCGCGACGATCCGCAATACGCGGCGAAGGCTGCGCGCGTGAGCGAACTGGCGCGCGATCTCGTCGAAGTGCTCGGCGCGGAGCCGCTTGATGCGCTCAAGTCCTCCGAGCGACGCCGCATCGCGTTTCATTGCCCGTGCACGTTGCAGCATGCGCAAAAGCTCGGCGGCGCGGTGGAAGCGATTCTCACGCGTCTCGGCTACGATCTGACCGCCGTCCCCGATGCGCATCTGTGCTGCGGCTCGGCGGGCACTTACTCGATCACTCAGCCCGAACTATCGATGCAACTGCGCGACCGTAAGCTGGACGCGCTCGAAAGCGGCGCGCCCGAGATGATCGTCACGGCGAACATCGGCTGTCAGACGCATCTCGCGGGAGCGGGACGCACCGGCGTGCGTCACTGGATCGAACTCGTGGAAGACGCGATGCAATGACGCGCTCCTTCACTTGCGGATGAACGCGAGAAGGTACTCGTTGACCGTATCGGCGTGGGTCGTGCACATGCCGTGCGGCGCGCCGGGAATGATCGTGAGCGAGCCATCGGGGACGATCTTCGCGGAGAGCTTGCCGGAATCGTCGATCGGCACGATCTGGTCGGCGTCTCCTTGCAGCACGAGCGTCGGGATCGTCATCTTTTTCAGATCCTCGGTGAAGTCCGTTTCCGAGAACGCCTTGATGCAGTCGTACGCGCTCTTGATCGAGCATTGCATGCCTGCGAGCCAGAACCAGTCGATCGTGCCTTGCGACACCTTCGCACCTTCGCGATTGAAGCCGAAGAACGGCGTCGCCAGATCATTGAAGAACTGCGAGCGATTGCCGATCACGCCCTTGCGGATATCGTCGAACACGGAGAGCGGCAGGCCGCCGGGGTTGGCTTCGGTCTTGAGCATGAGCGGCGGCACCGCCGAGATCAGAACCGCCTTCTTCACGCGCTTCGTGCCGTGACGGCCGATATAGCGCGCGACTTCGCCGCCGCCCGTCGAGTGGCCGACGAACACAGCATCCTTCACGTCGAGATGATCGACGAGTTCGGCGAGATCGTCCGCATAGCGGCTCATGTCGTTGCCGTCCCACGGCTGGCTTGAACGGCCGTGGCCGCGCCGGTCATGCGCGATCACGCGATAGCCGCGCTCCGCGAGATACATCATTTGCGAATCCCACGCGTCCGCGTTGAGCGGCCAGCCGTGAGAGAAGACGACGGGCTGGCCCGAGCCCCAGTCCTTGTAGAACAGTTCGGTTCCGTCTTTCAGTGTGAATGTGGCCATTGCTTCGACTCCTTCGAGATGCTGGATCGGGCGGCGCCGTTCATGCACGGCGCGGCGCATAACGCGGCGGATGTGCCGCGTATGGAAGGAGTATTCATGGCGATCGAATGCGGGTCTTGTCGATGCGACCGGTGTTTTAGCGTATGCACGGCGGTCCGATTCAGCGACTTGCGCCGTGCCGCACCGTATGGCGGCGTGCGCTTTTCAAACGCTTCGCGCGCGCAAGAACGTAGAGATCGCCGCTTACACGGCAGGCGCGACGCACACGCGCCCCGCCCCGACGATACGTCCCGCCATCCCGCTCAGGAACCCCGGAAGTTCCGCCGCGGGCATCGGGCGGCTCAGCAAGAAGCCCTGCATCTGATCGCATTCGAGCTCGCCGAGCGTGCGGAATTGCGATTCCGTCTCCACGCCTTCCGCGACGACCTCGATCTGCAACGCGCGCGCCAGCGTCACGACCGCCGACAGCAACGCGCTGCCGCGCTTGCCCGCGGCATCGAGATCGCGCACGAACGAGCCGTCGATCTTGATCTGGTCGAAGCGAAAACGCTGCAGATAACCGAGGCTCGAATAGCCGGTGCCGAAATCGTCGACGGCCACGGCATAGCCGCGCGCCTGTAGCGCCTCGATCGTATGGCTCGTCTTTTCGACGTTCTGCATCGCCGTCGTTTCGGTGATCTCGAACATCAGGCGCGACGGTTGCACGCTCGCCGCGCCGATCAGCGCGTCGATGCGCGCGACGAGATCGGGCACGTTGAACTGGATCGGCGACAGATTCACCGATACGGGAATCGCGGGCAGTCCATCGGCATCCCATCGCGCTATATTGCGGCACACTTCGCGCAACACCCAGTCGCCGATCTCGACGATGAGGCCCGAGCGCTCCGCGATCGGAATGAATTCGAGCGGCGCGATCTCGCCGAGCTCCGGATGACGCCAGCGAATCAGCGCCTCGACGCCCGTCACCGATTGCGATGCGACGCTGAACTTCGGCTGGAACGACAGGCTCAATTCGTCGTCGCTCAACGCGCGATGCAGGTCGCGCTGCAGGATCAGCGACCTGAGCGCGGTGTGATTCATTTGCGGCTCGAACACGCGGTACGTGTTGCGCCCGCTCTGCTTGGCGGCGTACATGGCGGCGTCCGCGCTATGCAGCACTTCTTCGGCATTGGCGCCGTCGCGCGGATGAAACGCGATGCCGATGCTCGCGCTCACGCGCAGCGGCAAACCGTTGACCACGATCTCCTGCGACAGCCGCCGCAACACGCCATTGGCGACCGCAACGGCGGACGATATCTCCGCCGCGTTCTCGACGACGATCACGAATTCGTCGCCGCCGAGCCGCGCGACCATATCGGTACGGCGCAGGTCCTGGCGCAAGCGTTCGGCGCAGACCTGGAGCAGATCGTCGCCCACGCCGTGACCGAGCGAATCGTTGATCGACTTGAATCCGTCGAGATCGATGAACAGCACCGCGAACGGCGACGCGCGGCGCGCGCTGTCGGCGATCGCCTGCGCGATGCGCAAGGAAAGCTGCTGGCGGTTCGGCAGGTTCGTCAGGGCATCGTGCGTGCCGAGATAATGCAGTTGCCGGTTCGCGCGCTTCAGTGAAATCGACAGGCTGCTCGTATGAAAGCCGAGCAAGGCGAGCGTGCCGACGAGCACCGTGAACGACATCGCCGTGACGACGAGCGCGAGCCAGTTCGCGTCGAGCTTGGCGTCGGCGAGGCACAGGCTCTCCGGCGCGAAGTTGGCCGCGTCCATGCCCAGATAGTGCATGCCCGTGATCGCGATCGCCATGATGACGGCCGCGCCGAGCCGCTTGACGACGAGGTTCTCGACATCCGATGCGCGCAGCGTGAACGCGAGCCAGAGCGCCGCCATCGACGCGACGATCGCGACCGCCACGGAGAGCACGAGCTTCCATACGGTGTAGTCGATGCCCGGCGACATCTGCATCGCGTGCATGCCGGTGAAGTGCATCGCGGCGACGCCCACGCCCATGATCGAGCCGGCCACGACGAGGCGCGAACTGGACAGCGCGCCCCGGCTCGCGGTGGCGAGCGCGATGAACGACACGCCGATCGCGAGAACGAGCGACGCAGCGGTGATGGAAAAATCGTAGCCGACGGCGATCGGCAGGGAGAACGCGAGCATGCCGATGAAGTGCATCGACCAGATGCCGACGCCCATCGACACCGCGCCGCCGGCGAGCCATGCCGGGCGGCGTTTCGCGCTCGCGAGCGCATTCAGGCCGCCGGACAGCTCCATCGCCGTGTAGGACGCGAGAAACGCGACCACGAGCGACAGGCTGACCAGCAGCGGATTGTAGACACCAGTCATCGGCCCTCTCTCGTTTCGTATCAGTCTTTTGCGACTGCTTTTTCGTGCGCCCCGACTCGGCTGTGGCCCGCGCCGCGACGGTGCGCGGCGCCTGGTTCCTTATGCGCTATCGGCCCGGAGGCGGGAAACTTTATGCCT
This sequence comes from Caballeronia sp. LZ029, assembly GCF_031451275.1. Taxonomy (NCBI): domain Bacteria; kingdom Pseudomonadati; phylum Pseudomonadota; class Betaproteobacteria; order Burkholderiales; family Burkholderiaceae; genus Caballeronia; species Caballeronia sp. LZ029. Next base: position 881,197 of record NZ_JARUXO010000003.1, on the reverse strand, counting down.
GCGCGGCGCCCGTGCGCTTCGCAAATGCGGCGCGCGATTACGCAAAGCCGCCTCACGCCGAACGACGATCATCGCAATCAACGAATTGCATCGATTGCGAGGCGAAGGACATGAGCGAAAAGAAAGTTATCCGCATCTATGGCGAACCCGCCGGCGGCTGGGGCGCGCTGAAGGCTACGGGCGAGGCACTGAAGATTCAGGGCATTCCCGTGTCCGGCGCGAAAACGCTCCTGCATATGAATCAGCCGCAAGGCTTCGATTGTCCCGGTTGCGCGTGGCCCGATCCGAAACATACGTCGTCGTTCGAGTTCTGCGAGAACGGCGCGAAAGCTGTTGCATGGGAAGCCACTGCGATGCGCTGCACGCCCGAGTTCTTCGCGCAGCATAGCGTGTCCGAGCTTGCCGCGTGGAACGACTACGACCTCGAAATGGCGGGCCGCCTCACGCATCCGATGGTCTATGAAGCCGCATCCGACCGATATGTGCCGATCGAATGGGACGAGGCCTTCGCGCTCGTCGGTCGTCATCTGAATGCGCTCGATCATCCCGATCAAGCGGATTTTTATACGTCCGGGCGCGCATCCAACGAAGCGGCGTTTCTGTATCAGTTATTCGTGCGCGAGTTCGGCACCAACAACTTTCCCGACTGCTCGAACATGTGTCACGAAGCGACGAGCGTGGGCTTGCCGCAATCGATCGGCGTCGGCAAGGGCACGGTGCTGCTCGAAGACTTCGAACATGCAGACGCGATCTTCATCTTCGGCCAGAATCCCGGCACGAACAGCCCGCGCATGATGAGCGATCTGCATTCGGCGTCGCGGCGCGGTGCGAAGATCGTATCGTTCAATCCGTTTCGCGAACGCGCGCTGGAACGCTTCGCGTCGCCGCAAAACCCGGTGGAAATGGCGACGCTCGGCTTCACGAACATCAGCTCGTTTCTCTATCAGGTGCGCGTGGGCGGCGACGTGGCCGCGCTGAAGGGCATGATGAAGGCGATCGTCGAAGCGGACGATGAAGCCATCCTCGGCGACGCGCCGCGCGTGCTGGACATCGCGTTCATCGAAGGCCATACGCGCGGCATCGACGCATTGCTCGCGGATTTGCGCGCTACACCCTGGGACGCGATCGAGCGCCACTCCGGCCTCACGCGCGACGCGCTCACGAATGCCGCGAACGTCTACATGCGCGCTGACAATGCGATTCTCGTGTACGGCATGGGCATCACGCAGCATCGTCGCGGCACCGAAGCCGTGCAGCAGATCGCGAATCTCGCGCTCTTGCGCGGCAACGTCGGACGGCCGGGCGCGGGCATCTGTCCGGTGCGCGGGCATTCGAACGTGCAGGGCAATCGCACGGTCGGCATCACGGAGAAGCCGAATGCGCAGCTCATCGCGGGCATCGAGCGCGCGTTCGGTTTCACACCGCCAAAGAAGCATGGCAACGATGTGGTCGCGACGCTCGAATCGATGATGCGCGGCGAAGCGAAAGTATTCGTCGCGCTCGGCGGCAACTTCGCGGCCGCGATTCCCGACTGGGCGCGCATGCAGGGCGCGATACGCGAGCTCGACCTCACCGTGCATATCGCGACGAAGCTGAACAGAAGTCATCTCGTGCATGGCCGCGACGCGCTGATTCTGCCTTGCCTCGGCCGCACCGAAATCGATATTCAGGCGGATGGACCGCAATCGATCACCGTCGAGGATTCGATGTCGATGGTGCATGCGTCCGCCGGGCGCAACGAGCCCGCATCGCCGCATCTGCTGAGCGAGCCGGCCATCGTCGCGGGCATCGCGCGCGCGACGCTCGGCGAACAGTCGCGCGTGCCGTGGGAACATCTCGTCGCGAACTACGACCGCATCCGCGATGCGATCGAGATCGTGTTCCCGATCTTCCAGGCGTATAACGCGCGCATTCGCGTGCCGGGCGGCTTTCATCTGACGTCGTCCGCGCGCGAACGCGTGTGGAACACGGACACCGGCCGCGCGAACTTTCTCGTCTTCGACGGCCTCGACGAAGACCCCGCACCGATTGATCCCGATGCGCTCTCGCTCACGACGATGCGCAGCCACGATCAGTACAACACCACGCTCTATTCGCATTCGGACCGCTATCGCGGCGTGTTCGGCCAGCGCGACGTGATCTTCATGAATCCGCGCGAGCTTACGAAGCGCGGACTGCATGCGGGCGATCGCGTCGATATCTTCGCGATCGCCGATGACGGGATCGAGCGCGTGATCCGCAACTTTAAGGCCGTGGAATACTCGCTGCCCGATGGCTGCTGCGGCGCGTACTACCCGGAAGTGAATCCGCTCGTGCCGCTCTACGCATTCGATCCGCAGAGCCGCACGCCGTCGTACAAGTCGGTGCCTGTGAGAGTCGCGCGCACGATCGTCGAACCTCAACGCGAAGACGTCCGATATGCCTGATCACGTAATCGACCTGTCGCGCGCGCAGTTTGCGATGACGGCGATGTTTCATGTTCTCTGGCCGATCCTGACCATCAGTCTGTCGGCGTTTCTGGTGCTGGTGGAAGCGTTGTGGATGCGCACGGGCGAATGACCGATCGTTCGCGGCAGCGCGCATCAGCGATTCACAACGACGCCGCCTGATCCAGCACCGACGCCAGAATCATCGCCCCTGCATTGCTCGGCACCGGCCGCGGATTCGGCCCATAGACCTGGTCGCCCGGACGAATCTCGCGGCCACTCATCGCGCACACGCCAGCAGTGCGCGCGCGCATCGCACGCCACACCTGATCGCCGTAGCAGCAGCGCGTCGAGTCGCGCCATTCGATCGTCGCCGTCGTCGTCGACGGACGTTCGATCAGCTTCACGGTCACGCGGCGCTCGCCCGTTTGCGTGAAGGGACGCCTCGCCGAAGGCGTCCCGAAGTTCACACCGTCATTCAGCGACGTCAGTTGAAAGATCGTCTGCGCCCACGGATCGAGTGCGATTGCAGCTTCAGCCATGTCCGGCTCCTTATCGAAGAAAGTCGTTGATCGCTCCGCTCACGCGGCGTCGAGCGTGTTCGTCTGCCAGTGCTTCGGCGTGGCGCCGACAAGTCGCTTGAAGACCGTCGTGAAATGCGCCTGCGAACGAAAGCCGCAGCAGAGCGCGACATCGAGCATGCTGTGCCTGGATGTGCGCAGCAGTTGCTGCGCACGCTCGATGCGCTTTTGCAGCAGGTACTCGTGCGGACGCATGCCTGTCGCGCGGCGGAACTGCGCGGCGAAGTGCATGCGCGTGAGACCCGTGCTCGACGCGATATCCGCGAGGCTGATGTTCTCCGCGAGATGCGCATCGACGAATTCGGATACGCGATTGATGCGCCATTGCGGCAACGCCGATGGCTCGCGTCCGCGCGCAACGGGCGCCGCGAAATGACGCGCGACGAGCCGCGACACGATCGCGAGACCAATGCTCTCGATGAACATGCTGCCGAGCGCCGCGCCTTCGGTCTTGCACACGGCGAGCGTCTGGCCGAGCCGTTCGAGCGCGGGATCGCGAATCAGCTTCGGATCGTCGAGAACGATATCGCCCGCATGGGGACGATGAAAGAGATCGTCATGGCACTCCGCCAACGCTTCCTGCGGCACGAAGAGATGCAGGACGTCCATCGCCGACTGGAACACCGCGCTTACACGTGTCGCGGGCGCGGTGACCTGCACGACGCCCGCGGGCACGCGCCCGTGCAGCAGCTTGCGGCCCGCATGATGAAAGATCAGCGACGCGCACTTCAGATTCAGGCTGACGCAATGAAACGTGCCGCTGCCGTCGCTGGACACTTCGAGCGGCGATTCGCCATGATGCAGCCAGCGCGCCATCGTGATACGCCGCGCGGGCTGGACGGCGGCCGGGCTGCGCCACCGGTCTTCCAGTTCGATCAATGGCGCTCGCGCGGGCGTCGCGGAATGCGAAAGGAGATTGAGATTCATGATAGGTCCGTTGCTTGACTGAAGCCTGTGCGGCCGATCGATGACCGGCATCGCGACGACTCCAAGTTAATCAAACGGAAACCACGCGCCTAGCCGTACATACGGTTGACGACATCGCCTGATGGTTGATTCAACCTATATCAAGGTTTGATATCGGCGAAGCGATAACACCTTCGTATAAGCGTCTAACACGCGCGGATGAGACGGCTCATCCGGACGTCGCATTTAATACCGTCGCACGGTTGAAGCGCCGCTGTGCGCGCCATGCGAACGTTTAGCCGATACACCGATAACGGCTGCAGGCACGCTCCTTCGTAGGTGTAGTCGCGGCGCGCACCGGTCGATAAAGTGTCGTCAAGGTCGCGGCATGAACACGGACCAACGGCCTTATCAACGGAAACCGAAAAAAATATTTATTTCGGATACCAGATTAACTTCATCATTATCCACCCGGAGTCGAACATGAAAAAGTATCTCGTCAGCTTCACCCTCGTTGCCGCCACGCTCGCCGCACCCGCTCTCGCATTCGCGCAATCGAACGCTCCCGTCACGCGTGCACAGGTCCGCGCCGATCTCGTCGCCGTCGAAAAGGCAGGCTATAACCCGGCGCTCGCGAGCGATCCGTACTACCCGTCGGACATTCAGGCAGCGGAAGCGAAGGTCGCCACGCAACATGCCGGCGCAATGCAGGCCTACGGCGGCGTGCAAACCGGCACGAGCGCATCGAGCGCGCCGAAACATGTATCGATGAACAACACGTGCGTCGGGCCGATCGACTTCTGCCAGCCGTTCTTCGGTAGCTGATCCGCGCGTCCGGATCGACGATCTCTCATTCGCACAAGCGGAGTCCTTCATGAAGCGAATCTTTCAAGCAGCGTCGATGCTGGCGCTGTCGGCCGGTGTGTTCGCATCGACCGGCGCAATGGCTCAGGATGCCACCCCGGCCGCCGATGCCCACGCGCCCGTCAAAAACATCGTTCTCGTTCACGGCGCGTGGGTCGACGGCTCGGGATGGAAGCCGGTCTACGACATCCTGACCCGCGACGGCTATCACGTCACGATGGTGCAGGAACCGCTGACATCGCTCGAAGCCGACATCGCCGCGACCAAACGCGTGCTCGACCTGCAGCACGGTCCGGCGATCCTCGTCGGCCATAGTTATGGCGGATCGGTCATCACGGAAGCGGGCGTGCATCCGAAGGTCGCGGGGCTCGTCTATGTCGCGGCGCATGCGCCGAACGTGGGCGAAGATGAAGGCGCGCTCGGCAAAAAGACGCCCAGCTTTCTCGCGAAGCAGACGGACGCCGTCGAAAAGACAGCGGATGGCTACACGTATCTGAATCCCGCCGTCTTCCCGAAAGACTTCGCCGCGGATCTGCCGCTCAGGCAGGCCCGGTTCGAATCGCACTCGCAGATTCTGACGGCGGCGCAAGTCTTCTCGACGCCGCTGACGGCCGCGGCGTGGACGTCGAAGCCGAGCTGGGGCATCGTGGCCGGCAGCGACAAGATCATCAATCCGGAGCTCGAACGCTGGTACTACGAGCGCGCGCATAGTCACATGACGGTCATTCCGCGCGCGAGCCATTCCGTGTACGAATCGAAGCCGCAGCAGGTCGCGGCGGTCATCGAAGATGCCGCGAAGCATGCGGTGCAGTAAATGACGTGACCGCGCGGCTGTCGTGTTCCCGCACGGCAGCCGCGCGCATTCGTCTGTGGTTTTCCCGTTCTTGCCGCTTTCGCCGTCAATGCCTTATATAGTGTGTGGCCGCGCATCTCCCGCACAAGGCATCGAATGATCAGACGGAGGAATCGATGGTTCGGCTCGTGATGATTCTGCTCGGCGTCGACTATCTGCGCACGCGATGGCGCGCGGTGCTGACGCTCGGGCTGCTCAGCATCGCGCTCGGCGGCGTCATCTTCACCGATGCGCTCGACGGTTCGCTCTACTTTCCCATCGTGCCCTTCGCGCTGATGATGCTGTTCGAAGGCCTCGCCACGCTCGCCGTCGCATGGACAGGCATGGGCGGCCAGCGCAAGCTGCGTTATGTGAAAGGCACGACGTTCTGCCTCTCGGCGCTGCTCGTGCTGTTCGGCGGCGAGCACGGCAACTTCGTGCTGTCGCTCATCTTCGGCACGCTCTTTCTCGTCGATGGCGCCTTGCAGATCGTCTCCGCGCGCGTGGTCCGCTTTCGAAAGTGGCGCCTCGCGATGGCAGGCGGCGTGCTCGAAATCGCCATCGCCATCTTTTTCTATCAGCCTTATCCCGATCACTACGCGGGAACGGTCGCCTATTGCGTCGCGTTCGGCCTCTTCTTCGGCGGCTGGAACATGATCCTGCTCGCGGCGCGCGTGCGGCGCATGGCGGCGAATCCTGCCGTCGATGGCGAATCGAGCGCGAATGCGCAGGAAGAACCGGCGTCCGCCGCGCCCTCGTTCGCCGGCGCGGTCTGGGACGGCCCGCCCGCGCCCGATGAAGCCGCGCTGACCGTGCACGTGTGGACGCCGGTCGGCACGGCGAAATCGCAGACGAAGCGGCAGTTGATCGTCGATCGATACATCGCCGCCATCGACAGAAACGGCACCATTTCGACCGGCCACGCGGCGCTGGAGACGCCCGAAGGCGTGTACATCAGCCTGTATCCCGCGGTCGAGATCGACCGTTCGCCGAACGAATTTACCCGCACGCTGCGCGCGACGCGCGAGAACGACGTGCCCGGCCTCTTTCAGCCCGACTACGAGACCGAGTCGAAAGCGTGGTGTCCGTCGACGCAGCAGGTGCGCATCCGCAATTACGATCCGGTGAGGCTCGCGCGCTTCTGGCAGACGTATCAGCGCGACACGACCTATAACCTCACATATCGCAATTGTTCGAGTTCCGTGGCGCGGGCGCTGGAAGCGGCGATCGAGGGCGCGTCGGCGCGCGTATGGGGCAAGGGCGGCGGATGGAAGCCGCTCGTGCGCATCATGGCGACGCCCGAGCTATGGGTCGCGGCGCAAGTGCGAAAGCGCGCCGCCACGATGGCCTGGACGCCGGGCCTCACGCTCGATTACGCGCGCGCGCTCAGCATGCTCGCGGACCCGCGCCACTCGGGCTGGGTGAAGATGGCGCGCATCGCGGTCGCGACGATGTATCGCTCGCGCAAGCGCTGGCGCGCCGAAGAACATGCGGCGGCGCGTGAGCAAGGAGACGCGTCGGTGTCGGCGGAGCAGCGTACCGGTTGAAGCGATATCGGGTTACTCGACCACGGCCTTGCGCGAACGACTACCGCGTGAGGACGATTTGCGCGGCGGCTTCGCCGTTTCGGCAACCGTCGTGACGCCTTCGTTCGATGCATCGGCATCGCTCTGCTTCGCAGCAGTCTTGCGCGCGCGACGCGGCGTAGCGGGTTTTTTCGGCGCGGGCGCGGGTGCGGGCTCGGGCGCAGGTTCAACCTGCGGTTCGAACATCTCGCGTTCGACCGGCATGGGCGCTTCTTCCACGAACACGGCGTCTTCCTGCGCGGCTGCCTGAGCCGCTTTCCGTGCACCTCGTCTTTCTCTGCGCCTGCTGTTCGCCGAACCTTCGTGTTCTTTCGGAACGACCGGCGTCGATACTTCTTCCTCGAACACGACGGGCTCCGGCGCGGCCACGAACTCGGTTTTCCTCGCGCCGCGTTTCTCGCGTCGCCTGCTGTTTCCCGCGCTTTCGTGTTCTTTCGGTGCGGCCTGTGCTTCGGCCTGCCTCACATCCACAGCCGCGACCTGAGCGGACTGCGCGGAGCGAAACACGAACGCGCCGGATTTATCGTCGCGGCCGACTTCGAGCAGACCGCGCGACTGCGCTTCATCGAGCAGATTGCCGAACGCGCGAAAGCCGTATTGCGTTTCGCTGAAGCCCGGCTTGCGGCGCTTGATCGCGCTCTTCAACACCGACGCCCAGATCTTGCCGCTCTCGCCGCGCTCCGATGCGAGCGCCTCGAAAGTCTCGACGGTGATCGCGATTGCCTGCGACTTGCGCGATTCCGTCTCCTGCTTCGGATGCCGTTCCTCGTCGGGCGTGCGCTTCGATTCGCGCTGCTCGCGCTTGGCGATCGCGCGTTGCTGCTCGCGCACGAGGTCGTCGTAGAAGATGAACTCGTCGCAGTTCGCGACGAGCAGGTCGGACGTCGATTGCTTCACGCCCACGCCGATCACCTTCTTCGCGTTCTCGCGCAGCTTCGACACGAGCGGCGAGAAGTCGGAGTCGCCGCTGATGATGACGAAGGTATCGACATGCGATTTCGTGTAGCAGAGATCGAGCGCATCGACGACGAGGCGAATGTCGGCCGAGTTCTTGCCCGACTGGCGCACGTGCGGAATCTCGATCATTTCGAAGCTGGCCTCGTGCATCGCCGACTTGAAGCCTTTGTAGCGATCCCAGTCGCAATAGGCCTTCTTGACGACGATGCTTCCCTTCAGCAGCAGGCGTTCGAGCACCGGCCGGATATCGAATTTCTCGTACTTCGCATCGCGAACGCCGAGCGCGACATTTTCGAAGTCGCAGAACAACGCCATGCTGACGCTTTCCTGAGGTCCAGCCATATGATTCTCCAGCCCGTGCGGCATGTTTTGGAATGCGCACATGATAGCTTGTCGGGCCGATGGCCGTTCGTCACTCGCCGCCGCCGATGTTCAGGCTCTTGTCGCGCCGCGCGAGCAGATCGTCGAGCGCCTCGTTCGCCTCGCGCATCAGACGTTCGATGACTTCGCCCGCCGATGTCCGCTCGTTCACCAGCGCCGACGATTCCCCCGCGAAGAGCGCCATCTTTTCCATATCGCCCGTGGTCGAGCGCAGCGGCGAAATCGTGCTGTACTTTTCGACCGCCCCCCATTCGTCATGCGCGATGACCTCGCGCGGCAGCGCATAGGGATCGTTGCCGAAGAGATGATCGCGCGCCGCATCCGTCACGCTGTTCGCGAGCACGCGCACCGGCGAGCCGGCGGGCCAGTTGATCGCGTAGATGTCGGTGTGGATCGTGTCGCCCGCGCGCGCATCGATCACGCGTTGCTTGTGATAGTCGTGCGCATAGGATTCGTGCGTCGGCAGAAAGACGGTGCCGCAATGCACGCCGCTCGCACCGAGCGCCAGCGCCGCGACGAGCCCCGCGCCCGTCGCGATGCCGCCCGATGCGACCACCGGCACGCCGATATGCGCGGCGATTTCGGGCAGCAGCGTCATGATGCCGGTCGAGCCGCGCACGTGCCCGCCGGCCTCGACGCCTTGCGCCACGATCACGTCCGCGCCCGCCTTTTCCGCGCGCAACGCGTCTTCGAGCGAGCCGACCTGATACAGCACGAGCGCGCCGCCGTCCTTCGCACGCGCGACGATATCGGGGTAGACGTCCCAGAAGAAACACATCGCCGGGACGCGCAATTCGAGGCATGCGTCGAGTTCGGCGGCCAGCAGGCCGGGCTTCGTGCCCGCCGGAATGAGATTGACGCCGAATGGCCGATCCGTCGCGGCGCGCACGGCGGCGACTTCGTTCGCGATCGTCTCGGGCGATTCGCGCACCATGCCGAGCAGTCCGAAGCCACCTGCATTCGACACCGCCGACGCGAGTTCTGCACGCGCGGGGCCGCCCATGCCCGCGGAAACGATCGGATAACGGCAGCCGAGCACACGGGTCAATTCGGTATCGAATGGCGCAGCGTTCGCGGTCATACGGGCCTCGCGCGAGTGAACGGTCCGAATGCGAATGACGGACCATCGCCCAAGCCTAGTCCCGACGGGACCCGCTTTCAAGCATGCTCATTGCCGCTTTCCGGCGTCAGATCCAGAGATCGTTCGGCGCGGTGCGCTCGTTGCGCTCGTCGCCCGTATTCACGACGCCGCGCGGCTCAATGAGCATGATCTTCACTTCGCGCGCCGCATAGGGTTTGTGCTCGACGCCCTTCGGCACGATGCCGATTTCGCCCGCACGCAGATGCATCGCGCCGTCGCGAAAGTCGATGCGCAATTCGCCTTCGAGGACGATGAACGTCTCGTCGGTATCGGCATGACGATGCCAGACGAAATCGCCTTCGAGACGCGCAACCTTGAACTGGTAGTCGTTCATTTCGGCGATCACGCGCTGCTGCCAGAAGCCTTCGATCTTGCGCGCCTTGTCGAGCGGATCGATAGCGATACGCTGACCGCGTGAAACGGGTGTGGATGTCATGGCGAAGCTCCTTGACCTGGACGATGAATCAGCCGAGGCTAACGCCCGCACATCGCGCACGTCTTGAACGATCGTGCGCGGTTTAGCGCGACTCCGCGCCGCGTGCGATCGCCCGCCAGCGCGCGGGCGGCATGCCGAACGCGCGCGTGAACTGGCGCGTCATGTGACTCTGATCGGCGAAACCCGCATGGGCCGCGATATCCGCGAGCGATGCGCCGGTCAGCATCAGACGGCGCACGAGATCGAGCCGGCGCATCGTCAGATAGCGATACGGGCTCGTGCCGTAAAACTTGCGGAAATCGCGCGACAGGGCGAACCGGTCGCGACCCGTCACGCGTTCGAGTTCATCCAGAGTGATGATGCGGTCGCAGTTCGCGTGGAGAAATTCCTGTGCGCGCGCGGCGCTCGCATAGTCGCCGCTATCGGCGATCATTTGCCCGCCGGACGCTTGCGCGAGTGCTAGCGCCAGTTCGGTCAGCGCGTCGTGCTGTTCGAGCGGTTCGAGCGGCGGCAGCGCGCCCTCCGTGCGCTGGAGCAGCGCTTCCGTCGCGCGGCAGACGCGCACATCCGTCGTCACGCCGCCTTCGACGAAAGGCAGCGCGCGGCCACCGAGGATCGCCTGAATCAGCGCGGGTTCGACATACAGCATGCGATAGCGGAAGCCTTCACCGGTGCCCGCTTGCCCGTCATGAAGTTCGTCGGGATGCAGGACCATCGTCTGGCCTGGCACGCTATGGCGAAGCGTGCGACGGTAGTTGAAGCTCTGGACGCCCGCGAGCGTGCGGCCGATCGCATAGGTGTCGTGCCGGTGCAGGCCGTATGCCTTGCCGCCGAACCACGCTTCGATACGCTCGATGCCTTCGGTCGGCTCGGCGCGTTTCACCCAGTCCGACGCGGTTTTCTTCTTGCGCTCGTTCATCTCGGCTACCGCTCCCGGCATTTCGTTGACGGCGATATCGGATGCTAGCCGTAACGCGCCGCGAGCGCGGCGAGGTCGCGGCGGACCCAGTCGGCATCGGCGGCGAATTGCTCGTCGGACATGCCGGGCTGGCGGAACAGCGTGAGCGCCACTTCAGCGCCCGCGCCGTTCTGATACACGCGCAACGGCACGTAGACCTCGTCACCGTTCGGCAGGCCGACGCGATGATCCATCACGCCGAGCGCATTGTGACCGGTGAAGCGGATCGTCACGTCGCCTTCGGGACCGCGGGCGCGCCAGTGGTCGCCCATGTCGTCGAGCGTCGACTGTGCGAGTCCCGACGCCCACGTCGGAAAGACTTCCGGACGCCAGATCGCGTCGTAGAGCTCACGCCAGTCGCGATCGATCGTTACGGTGAGGGTCCGCGTTTCCATCGTCACATGAGGATCACGTTTCGATCTTCGACATCACCGCCGTGGCCGGATCGTAGCGATAGCCCTTTTGCGCGAGCTGCTGCGCCATCTTGTCTCCGATCACCTTCTGCTGCGCCTCGCGCAACACGAGTTCGTGATCCGGCTTCATGCGCTCCAGTTCGACCGCAAGCCTGCGCATCAGCGCGACTTCGCCGGTGCTGCGGGCATCGATGAAAAGAATCTTCTCGTTGGCCACATCGAGACGCTGGCGCAAGTCCTTCGCGTAGGTGACCCATTGCTCGGCGTTGGCGCGAAGGTCGTCGTAGGCCTTCGAATGCGCCTTCGCCTGCGCCGAAATCTGACGCTGCAGCGACGCAAGCTCCGACTCTTCACCCTGCTCCTTCTCGACCAGGCGCTTCGCGAGATCGGTCGCGTTCTTCTCGGCGGTCTCGGCGCGCTCGCGCAACGCGTTGACGTCGTTCGACACGCGCGCGAGTTCTGCGCCCTGCTCGGCCTTCTGCTCCATCAGCGCGCTGATCTGCTTGCGCGCTTCGTCCAGCTCGCCGCCGACACGCCCCGCGTGATCGCGATGCGCCGAAATCTCCGTCTTCAGCGTAGCCGCGTTCTCGCGCTCGGCCGCGAGCGCACCGCGCGCTTCGTTCAACTCCGCTTCCAGCGCCGCGACGCGCGCGAGGCCTTCGCTCGCCTGCGCTTCGGCAGTCTGCGCGCGCGCATGTGCGGCGTTCGCATCCTGCGACCAGCGTTCGGCTTCAGCCGATTTTTCCTGCGATGCGAGGCTCAACGCTTCGTGCTGCTCGCGCACCTGATCGCGCTCTTGTGCGATGCGCGCGAGCTCGTCGTCCTTGCCCGCGATCAGCGCATGCAGTTCCGCGTGATCCTGACGCGCCTGGTCGCGTTCCTGCGCGATACGCGCGAGTTCCTCATCCTTGCCCGCGAGCGATGCGTGCAGATTCCCGTGCTGCTGACGCACCTGATCGAGTTCTCCGGCGATACGCGCGAGCGCTTCGTCCTTGCCCGACATCGACGCATGCAGTTCCGTATGGTCCTGCCGCGCCTGATCGCGCTCTTGCGCAATGCGCGCGACGTCTTCGTTCAGCGCGTTTTTCGCGCGCCGCTCTTCGTCGAGCGACGCATTCAGCGCTTCCAGTCGCGCCTGTTCCGCCGATGCGCGCTGCTGCGCTTCCTCGACGCGCGACTCGGCCGTCTGCGCACGTTCCGTGGCTGCCTCGAACTCTTGGCGCAACCGCGCGACCGAGTCTTCCGATGCCCGCAACGCGCTCAACATTTCCGTTGTTTGCTGGCGGTTCTTCGCGGCCTCGTCGCCGGTCTTCTGGAACTCGGCGAGCGCCTCGTCGCGCTCCGCGAGCGCGGTCGAAAGCCGCTGGCTCACGACGGACAGGCGCTGACCGGACATCCGTTCGGTTTCGTCGCGCGAGACGGTCCAGAGCCGCCGCGCGACGTTCACGAGCGTCTCGGCGAGGTCGTCGGGGAGGCCGGTCGGCGCCTGCTGCTGCGGCATGTCCGGGGAATGCGCCTCGCGCCAGCGCTGCAGGCCCGCCGCGATGGCGACGACCGAGCCGCCCCCGGCTTCCGTCCAGACGGTCACGGGGGTGACCTTGCGGCCTTCTTGCGTCAGGCGATCGGCGATCGACGCGATCTGTTCGTCGGTGATGATGTCTACGTCTGTGGGCATATGCGCCTCGAAAATCAATGGCGTCGCACTCGAAAAATTGCGATACGTTGTTACATTCGGCTTAATCCGCGTCGGGGCGGAAAGGGATGATACCCATTTTCCGCGTCCGCCATTCCGCAGCACGTCACATGCCGGCGAAATCGGGATTTTGAAGCGAGAGTGTATCGCCTGCGAGGCGGTAATTTCGAGACGTAACGCGTTATTCGCGCAAACGCATCGAGCCCGGACGGGCGCTCCGTCCGGGCTCCTGAAAGCGGCTGAATCCGCGCGCTTACGGCTTCGCGAAAACCGGACCGAGACCGATGACGCTCGTATCCGAACGCGCGCCCGAGTCGACATTGCCGCTCGCCGGCGCGCCGTATGCGTTCAGGCCCTTCGCGGCCGCGATGCGCGCCTCGGCGGCCTGGATGTTTTGCGGATATTGGGTCTGGTCGCTCGCCGGGTCATAGCCGGCCTTTTGCAATTCGACGAGTTGCGCGCGCACTTCCGCACGGGTGACCGGCTGGTTCGACTGCGCAAACGAGAAAGCCGGAAGCGCGACAGCGGCAGCGACGATGAGCGATTGAATGACTTTCATGATTTACCTCCAGAGAATGTAATGGAAGTCCGTCTTGTCGATCCGCCTTGTGTTGCGAATCGTTCGGGCTTGGAGGTATTAAAACCGGCGGACGTATCTGGCTTGTTTCGTGGAAAGCCGGTTATGAAACGGCGTGTGTCGGCGTTCAGTGCGGATACAGTGCGATACAAAGACGCCGTGCCGTCTACAATCGGCTTGCCCGTATCGAAACGGGAAATAATCGGCACCACACCGGGAGGAGACCATGCAGACCCCGCGCCCTTCGCTGAACGCCCTGCGCGCGTTCGAAGCCGTGGCGCGCCTGCGCAGTATGACGCTCGCCGCGCAGGAGCTGTGCGTCACGCATGGCGCGATCAGCCGGCAGGTGAAGGCGCTGGAGGACACGCTCGGGCTCACGCTGCTCGTGCGCTCGGCGCAGTCGTCGGATCCGACGCCCGAAGGCAGACGCCTCGCCGAAGGCCTCACGACCGCGTTCAATCTCATCGACGCGAGCATCGAGCAACTGAAGCCGGAGCCGCTCACGCTGTCGTGCTCCGCGACCATCATGATGAACTGGCTGATTCCGCGGATCGCGGGGTTTCATCGGCGCTATCCGCAGACCGAGCTCAAGTTCAACATGAACTACGATCAGATCGATTTCGTGCGCGACAAGATCAGCGTCGCGATTCGCGCGAACACGATCGAACCGCCGAGGGACGCGATCACACGCACGCTCATCGACGAATGGATCGGGCCGGTGTGCTCGCCGGAGTATGCGCAGTCGATCGGCCTGACAAGCCCCGCCGATCTCGCGCGCGCGAAGCTGCTATCCACCCGCACGCGCCCCGAAGCGTGGACCGACTGGTATCGCGCGACCGACGTAGCGCCGCTCGCCGGTGCGGGCGCGGATGCCTACGATCACTTCTATCTGCTGATCCAGGCGGCCGTGTGCGGCCTGGGTGTGGCGCTCGTGCCGCAGTTGCTCGTGATGAACGATCTCATGTCCGGCAAGTTCGTCGCGCCGTTCGGCTTCGCGCCGGGTCCGCGCCAGCTCGTGCTGTGGGTCGCGCCGCATCTGCGCGCACATGCCGAGGTCGCGCAACTGGAACGCTGGTTGATCGAAGCGATGAACGAAAGCCTGAAGGAGATGACCGCGTTCCTGCGCACGCGCGACGGCGAAGCGCTCAGGACTTGATGAGCGTGCCGTAGAGCGCGCTCGCACGCGAGAGATGCGCGTGCATCGCGTCGGCGGCGGCGTCGCCGTCATGCGCGGCGATTGCCTCGACGATGCGTTCGTGTTCCGCGAGCGTCAACGATTCGGCGCCGGGCGCGCGCACCATCGGCCGATAGTATTCGGCGGCCCAGTTGAAGATCGATTCGACGATCGACGGATAGATCGGATTGCCCGTGATCCGCGCGATCTCGCGATGAAACGCCATGTCGCAGGCGAGAAACGCATCGCGGTCATCGACCGCCGCGCGCTGCGCCTCGACGCGCTCGACGAGCCGCGCGATGTCGTCTTCCGATGCCTTTTCGGCCGCCATGCGCGCCGTGCCCGTTTCGAGAAAGAGCCGCGCCGCTTTCAGATGCTCAAGCATGTCGGGCTGCGTGCGCAGCAGGTGCATGGTCCCGATCGCGATTTGCGCGATAAGGCTCTGCGCCGTCGGCACGACCACGCGCGCCCGCTCGCCATGCGCGATCTCGACGATGCCGGAGCGCTCGAGCGTCTGCAGCGCCTCGCGGATCGCGGGGCGCCCGACGCCATACGCTTCCATCAACTCGCGCTCGGAAGGCAGTTGCGCGCCGGGCGCGATCTCGCCCGAGCGGATGCGCGCCATCAACCGGTCGAGTACGTCCTGATACAGCTTGCGCCGCTGAATGATGTCAGCCATCGGAAATGCCTGTCTTCGATGAATCCCGCCGACGACCTTATCACGAAGCCTCCGCTCACGAAGCGCCGTCCCGCACGTTTCCGAAGAACGACGCGCCGCCGATCTGGCCGCCTTTCAGCACGATTTCGAGGCCGTCGCGTGCGGCATCGCCGGACCACGCGCGGCACAGCGGCGCGCCCGGCGCCATGCCCGCCGCGACGCTCAATGCCGTGATGCCGAGCTTGCCCGCCACTTCGCCCGAACTGTCGCCGCCCGCGACGACGACGCGGCGCAACGGCGCGCGATCGAGCAGCCGGCGCATCACATCGGCGAGCGTTTCGCCCACGCGGCGCGCCGCTTCCGCGCGGCTCAGTCCGGCTTGCGACGCGATGTCGTCGAACGCGAGCACGGCGGGATCGTCGGGGCCTTCGGCGCTGAAGACGAGCGGGCTTCGGCCATCGCTCACGGCGCGGATGGCGACGCCGACCACGCGTTCGATTTCGGCTTCGCGCGATTGCGCATCCAGTGCGCGGCGCAAGTCCAGGCGCTCGACGCGAAAGCCGTTGTCGCGCGCCCAGCGGATCTGCCCCGCCGTCACCGGCGAACAGCTTCCGCTGACGGCCGCGATCACATCGACGGGCGATGCAACCGGCAGGCCCGGCGTCTGCGGCACGAGCCCGTTCGCGCGCCAGTGCGCCGCGAGCGCATATTGCAATCCCGACGACGACGCCGTGAACACGCCTTCGCCGCGCCCTTCCCAGACGAGCTTTCCGGCGGCGGCGAGCGTCTCTTCATCGAGCACGTCGATCATGACGACGGGCGCATCGTCGTTCGTCAACGCGTTCAGGCGTTCGCGAACATCCGGCGCACGCAACTGCACGAAATCGATCAGGCCGATGTGCCGCTCGGTCTGCCCGCGCAGATGCACGCGCAAATCCGCTTCGCTCATCGGCGTGACGGGATGACGCGACATCGTCGGATGACGATCGAGCCGATGGCCCTCGCCGTCCACCGAAGCGAACAGATTGCCGAACGCCTGATAGCGCTTCAGACGCGGCGCGCCGACGATCATCGGCGACCATTTCCCGCGCATGTGTCCGACGCCGATATCGATCGCACGGCCGATCGAACCCGTGTGCGGCGATGAATCGAAGGTCGAGCAGACCTTGTATTGCAGGATCGGCGCGCCCAGTGCGGCGAGGCTCGCGAAGGCGTGCGGCAACTCGTCGTCCATCCACTGCGGACTGCGCCCGCGCGACGATCCCGCGAGCCCGACGCAACGCACGTCGGGAAAGCGTGCGAGCAGTTCGGGCGTGGGCGTTTGCAGGCACAGGAGCGTCGGCACGCCGGCGGCGGTCATCGCTTCCATCGCGTCGGTGGAACCGGTGAAGTCGTCGCCGTAGTACGCGAGCAGCAGGCCATCGGGCCATTGCGTGCTCATTTCCAGAACTCCAGTGCGCGCTTCAACGCGGGATTGCGTTCGGCATGACGCGCGAGCGGCACGCCTTCCATCGCCGCGACCCACGCCTCGCGCAACGCCTCGACGCCCGCCGCCACGCCGCCCGGATGCCCGAAGATGCCGCCGCCCGCCGTGTGAATCAGATCCGCGCAGCCGATCGCGGCATACGTGTCCGCCGCCTGCAAGCCGGTCTGTCCCGAGCTGAAGACGGGCATCGCGGTCAACGGCGCTTCGTCCATCACCGGTGAGAGCACGGCGCGCGCCGCCGCGATCACGCTTTCGTCGGATTCGCTGAACTTGTTGCGCAGGCCGTTCACGTGCAGATGATCCGCGCCCGCGAGACGCCACAGCATCTGCCACGGCGCATAGTCCCAGCCGAGCGCTTCGGCGCGCGTCAGATAGCCCCAGCCCGCGCGATGCGCGTGAATCGGCAACTGACTGTGCTTGCGCAGTTCGGTCATGCCGACGAGACCGATCGAATTGAGCACCGCCATCACGCACGTGCCGCCCTGTTCGAGCACGAGATCGTGGCGGCGCTTCATCTGATCGAGATCGCCCGTCACGTTGAACGCGACCATCACCTTCTTGCCGGTGCGCTCGGCGTGATCGTTCACGACGCGCATCACCGCGCGCACGCGTTCATCGAACGGGCAATGCGAGCCGTCGCCTTGCAGTTCGTCATCCTTGATGAAGTCGATGCCGCCCGCGACCAGCTCCTTCACCTGCCCGGCGGTCTCCTCCGGCGAGAGCCCGACGCTCGGCTTGATGATCGTGCCGATGAGCGGCCCGTGCGTCACGCCCGACAGCCTGCGCGTGCCCTCGATGCCGAACGCCGGCCCCGGATACGCCGCCGCGAACGACTTGGGCAGGCGCAGGCCGGTCAGACGCAAGCCCGACACCTGGCGCAATTCGAAAAGATTGCCCGCGATCGTCGACATCAGATTCGGCAGCGACGGCCCGAAATTTTCGATCGGCCACGAAAGTTCGAGCACGCATTGCGTGTAGCACTTCGAAGCCGCGCCGCCCGGCAGGCTCGGCGTCTCGCTGTAGTCCAGCACGTCGAGTCGTTCGACGCGCGCGCCCGAACGCGCCTTGAGTTCGGGCGTCTCGTTGGGCAGCGCGATGAAGGTGCCGCTCGACTGCTCGCCCGCGATGGTCTCGGCGGCAATGCGCGGATCGACGCCGGTTTCGAGCCAGTAAGTTGCGTGGATGCGTTCGCTCACGGTCAGTTCCTCGCTTCAGGTGATGCGCCGAATGCTCTCCGCGATTTCCTCGCGGTCGAACACCTTCTTCCAGTCGTCGCGCATCAGGCGCGGCTTGCCGAACTCGATCGCCTTGTTGCAGGCATCGGAGAACGCGCCGGGAATTTCGTTGAAGATCACCGCGCCGAGTATGTTCATGTGGCCGAGCAGGAAATCGCGCGCCGCCTGTGCGGGCACGCCGCGCGCGATGGTCTCGTCCATCGCCTCGCGCATCACGTAGAGCAGCGTCGCGCAGATGGTTTCCGAGAGACCCGGCTCCAGGATCGCCATCTGATCGACGCTCAGGCGATACGAACGCAGGATCGGCGCGTAGATCACCTTCGCGACGGCTTCGCCGAGATCGAACGCTTCCTCCGGACCCTGCATCAACGCGCTGACGATCGACTGCTTCGCGTGCGCGCCGCCGAAGTGATCGTGCAGCGATTTCTCGTCGAGGTCGTAGTTGAAGATGATCGGATGGCACGGATGCGCGACGAAGTACGTCAGGTCCTTGCGATCCGGAAGATGGCCGGCGAAAGGCGCGGCGGCATCGAGCGTCATCACCATCGTTCCCGGCGACAGCTTCGGCGCGATCTCGTGCGAGAGCTTGCCGATCAGCGTATCGGGCACGGCGAGAATCACGACTTGCGCGCCGTCGAGCGCGGCATCGGCGGAAACGCATTCGATGCCGAGTTCATCCTTCAGCCGCTTCTGTCCGGCCGCGCCCGGCTCGACATGCGCGACACGATAGTCCGACTTCAGCAGATTGCTTGAGAGGCGCACGCCCATCTTTCCGCCTGCTCCGAACAACGCGATCTTTTCTTTCATTTCGATGACTCCAGTGTGAGGTGAGTGTTCAATGTGCGTTCGCCGCGACGGCGTCGGGCGCGCGTTCCTCTCGCGTGCGGCCGATGGCGAACGCGAGCGCGGCCGACATCAGCATCATTGCGCCGACGATCAGCATCGGCAGTTGGTACGAGCCCGTCGCGTCCTTCGCCATGCCGGTGATGTACGGCGCGACGAAGCCCGCGAGATTGCCGACCGTGTTGATGAGTGCGATGCCCGCAGCAGCAGCCGCACCCGACAGGAAGCGCGCCGGCAGCGCCCAGAAGTTCGGCAGCGCGGAGAAGATCGCGCAGGCCGTCACGGTGATCACGGCGATGGTCGCGGCAGGCGAGCCCATCTGCATCGCGAGCGGCACGCTCAGTGCGCCGATCAGCGCCGGCACGCCGATATGCCACGAGCGCACGCCGCGCTTCGTCGCGTCGCGGCTCCAGAGGAACAGCGCGATGGCGGCGGGCAGATACGGAATCGCGGTGATCAAACCCTTCTGGAACACGTTGAAGTGCGTGCCGAAGCGCGCCTCGAAACCGCCGATGATCGTCGGCAGGAAGAACGCCAGTGCGTAGAGACCGTAGATCAGGCCGAAGTACATCAGCGCGAAGAGCCAGACGCGGCCGCTCATCAGCGCGGCGACGGGGCTGCCGTGGCCCTTGCTCGCCGATGCGCCTTTCGCGCGGTCTTCCTCGTCGAGGCTCGTCGTGAGCCAGTCGCGCTCGGCGGTCGTGAGCCATCTGGCGTCGGCGGGTTTGTCGGCGAGATAGAACCACGCGATCACGCCGACGAGAATCGCCGGAATCGCGACGCCGAAGAACATGATGCGCCAGCCGGCAAGACCGAAGAGGCCGTGCGCTTCGATCAGCAGCGCGGCGAGCGGCGCGCCGATGACGATCGTGAGCGGCTGCGCGAGATAGAAGAGCGCGAGGATATGGCTGCGATGCTTCGCCGGCACCCACATGCTGAGGAACAGAATCGCGCCGGGAAAGAAACCCGCTTCGGCGACGCCCAGCAGGAAGCGCAGCGTATAGAGCCCGTTCACGCTGCTGACCCAGGTGAAGAGCAGCGCGACGATGCCCCACGTCACCATGATTCGCGCGAGCCAGCGGCGCGCGCCGAACTTGTGCAGCGCGAGATTGCTGGGAATCTCCAGCACGATATAGCCGATGAAGAACACGCCCGCCGCGAAACCGAACTGCGCGGCGGTGAGACCGAGATCCTTGGTCAAGCCGTTCGGGCCGGCGAACGAGATCGCGGTCCGGTCGAGAAAGTTGATGAAGAACATCAGCGCGACGAACGGCACGAGCCGCCACGACACTTTTCTGATCGCCGATCGCTCGACGGACTGCGTTTCTGCAACGTTCATGTCTCCTCCAGACGTAGCGCACGGGTGTGGTCAACTGGTGTGATGAGTAGACCATCGCGGGAGGGACGCGAGACATAGGTGGAAACGCCGAAATGGGTCGATTTTTTCTCACAGCCCTGTGCGCTAAAGTCATCCGGAATGCGGTTTTCATCGCATATTGGAAAGACAAAATCTCACATCGCTATCGCGCGGAGGTTGCAATTGAATTAATCGATCCGCGAACGGCCGCAATTGAAATATCGATAGCGATGGAGACTCTTTCCAGGAGAGATCGCATGGCGGCATTCGTCGATCACCCGGACATTCTGTTCGTGGTTCTGATACTGGTTTTCGTGGCGGCGGTCGTCTTCGGCGCGCTCATCCTGCGACGCCTCGCGCCGCTCCCCACCGACGAACGCGAAGACTTCGGCGTCGTGCAGACGTCGACGCTGACGCTGCTCGCGTTGCTCATCGGCTTCAGCCTTTCGATGGCCGTCAACCGGTACGACCAGCGCAAGAATCTGGAGGAAGGCGAAGCCAATGCGATCGGCACCGAATACGCCCGCGCGGATCTGACCGATGCCCGCATGAGCGCGCCGATGAAAGCCGCGCTGGCCCGCTACGTGCGCCTGCGGCTGGCCGAATACCGGACGCGCGACCCGGCGGAACTCGCGCGCGTCAATCACGACACGGCGGAACTTCAGTCGGCGCTATGGAAGATGGCGACGCAGGTCGGCAAGGACATGCCGACGCCGATCGGCGCGCTCGTCGTGGCCGGCATGAACGACGTGCTCAACTCGCAGGACTACTCGGAGGCCGCACGCAACAATCGCATTCCGCTCGGCGCGTGGGTTCTGATGATCGTGATCGCACTGTGCGGCTGCGCGGTGCAGGGCTACGGCGCGAAAGGCAGGCTGCGGTGGGGCCTGCTCGTGCTGGTGCTGCCGGTGACGGTCGCGCTGTCGCTCGCGCTGATCGCCGATATCGACAGTCCGCGAGGCGGGATCATTCATGTCGATCCGACCAACCTCGCGAGACTGCTTCGCTCACTGGAGCAGTGATGGATGCGCGGCTCAGGCCGCCGCGCCGGCCGTCCTCATCGGCCCTTTTCCGCGGCTCACCGCCGCCAGCGCCGCGAGACTGATCACCGCCGTGAACATCATGTAGAAGCTCGGCGCGGCCTTGCTGCCCGTCGCGCTCAGCAGCCAGATGATGATCGCGGGCGTGAATCCGCCGAACACCGTCACGCCGATGTTGTAGCCGATCGACATGCCCGTCGCGCGCGTCGATACCGGAAAGATCTCCGACATCAGCGCCGGCAGCGCGCCGAAATAGATCGCCTTGAGCAACGCCAGCCACGCGACAAGCGCGAACAACGCCGGCACCGACACGTGCGACACGACATACGCGAACGCCGGATAGCCCGTCACGAAGAGCAGCAGCGCCGCCGTCGACATCTGCTTCACGCGGCCGATCCTGTCCGACAGATGCCCCGCGAACGGCGTGACGACGGTCAGCATCAGACCCGCGACGGTGCTCGCCGCGAAACCCGTCGATGCATCGAGGTGCAACTCGCGGATCGCGAACGTCGGCACGTACTGCAACAAGTAGTTCACCGCCGTCGATACCGTCAGCGCGCCGATCGACACGAGCAGCAACGACTTCTGCTGCGTGAAGACATCGCGGACCGGCGTGGCCGTGTGCTCGGCCTCGGTGTAATCGGTCGCGTCTTCCAGATAGCGTCGCAGGTACAAGCCCGCCGGCCCGATCAGCAAACCGAAGAAGAACGGAATGCGCCAGCCCCACGCGGCGAGTTCGGCGGCGGGCATCAGCTTGGCGAGCGCGAAGCCGAAGATCGATGCGAGCAGGGTCGCAAGCCCTTGCGTCGCGAACTGCCAGCTCGCGAGCAGGCCGCGCCGCTCGGGTGCGTGCTCGATCAGCATCGCCGTCGACGCGCCGAACTCGCCGCCCGCCGAGAAGCCCTGAATCAGGCGCGCGATGAACACGCCCGCAGGCGCGATCAGACCGATCGACGCGTAAGGCGGAATCACCGCGATGATCGCCGTGCCGATCATCATCAAACCGACCGACATCATCAGCGCCGCCTTGCGTCCGCGCTTGTCCGCATACGCGCCGAGCACCATGCCGCCGATGGGCCGAACCAGATAGGACGCGCCGAACGAGCCGAACGTGAGCAGCATCGACGCCGTCTCGTTCGCGGCCGGGAAGAAGTTCTTCGCGATATACACCGCGAAGAACGCATAGATCGCGATATCGAACCATTCGAGCGCATTGCCGACCGAAGTCGCGAGCACGATCTGTGTCAGGCTCAGAGGCTTTTTGTTCATGATGTCCGCGTGGATGTGAAGTGGCTTGTCAACGGGCGTTGCGCGCGGCGACGATCGCCGCGCCCATCTCGCCGAGATCCCACCAGAGGCCCGCCATCAGCCCGAGCGATTCGCGCATCACGGGCGCAAGCACGTGTTCGTTCGGCGCGTGCTGATTGCACGCGGGATACGAGTGCGGCACCCACAGCGTCGGCAGGCCGAGCGTGGTCGCGAAGACGTCGTTGGGCACGGTGCCGCCGAGGTTCGGCAGCAGCGCGGGCTTCTTGCCGGTCGTCGCGCGCATCGAATCGAGCGCCCAGTGCACCCAGGGATCGTCGAGATCGAGACGCGTCGCGGGCGTGCCGCGCGTCGCGCTGACTTTGACTTCCGTGAAGCCATGCGCCGCGAAGTGGCGTTCGAGATGCGTTTGCAGGTTCTGCCAGTCCGTGCCGACGACGAAGCGCAACTGGCACACCGCTTTCGCGAACGGCGGAATCGCGTTGACGGGAGCATCGGCGTTGCCGGATTTCATCGCGAGCACTTCGAGCGCGTTCCAGCCGATCACGCGTTCGGTCGGCGTGAGGCCCGGCTCGCCCCAGGTCGGATCGATATCGGGCGAGCTTTCGTCGCGGCCCAGTTCGATATCGGCGAGCGCTTCGCGCACCGCATCGGAAATCGGCGGCGGACGCAATCCTTCGACGGCGATACGTCCGTTGCGATCGACGAGACTCGCGATTGCGTGCGACAGCACGACGGCCGGATTGCGCAGCACGCCACCCCAGTTGCCCGAGTGATGGCCGCCTTCGCGCAGATCGACGGTCAGCTCGAACGGCACGCCGCCGCGCGATCCGAGAAAGAGCGTCGGACGTTCCGCCGACACGCGCGGCCCGTCGGAAGCGATGAACACATCCGCCGCGAGCGCGTCCTTGTGCGCGGCGCAGACTTCATCGAGGCCCGGTGAGCCGATCTCCTCGCCGGTCTCGAAGATCACCTTCACGTTGTAGCCGAGCTTGCCCTCGCGCGCCTCGAGGACGGCAGCGAGCGCCGCGAAGTTGACCGAATGCTGGCCTTTGTTGTCGGCGGTGCCGCGGCCGTACCAGCGGTCTTCATCGACGACGATCTCCCACGGCTTCAGGCCCGCGCGCCACTGCTCGTCGTAACCGCGCACGACATCGCCGTGGCCGTAGGTCAGCACGGTCGGCAGACGATCGGATTCGTGACGCTCGGCGATCAGAAACGGCGGCCCGCCCGCGACGGGGTTCTCGACGACCTGCGCCGCGAAACCGAGGCGCGCGAGCGCGTCGCTGATTTCATCGGTCAAATAGGCGTTCAGCGCGGGATTGCGCCCGTTCTGACTCTCGGTGCGAAACGCGACGCGGCGCTGCAAATCCGCGAAAAACGCGCCCGAATCAAACGTCTTGCAAGCGATGGCGATCGCGTTTTCGCGCATGTTCTGGGGTTCTTTCACGACGTCTCCGGAAAAATGTTCATTGCGATTCCGGCCAGTCTAGGAACATCAAAAATTCGCGACAATTTCAATATTTGCGACTAGCATTGCCAAAAAGGCAACGCTCGGGGACACGCCGTGCTGCATGGCATCGCACTCAAATACTTCGTGGAAGTCGCGCGCGCGGGCTCGCTCGCGGCGGCGTCGGAACAGCTTCACGTCGCGGTGTCGGCGATCAGCCGGCAGATCGCGAAGCTGGAGGAACAGGCGGGCACGCCGCTATTCGAGCGCATGGCGCGCGGCATGATCCTGACCGAAGCGGGCGAATTGCTCGTGCAGCACGCGCGCCGCGCGTTGATGGATGGCGACGCGGTGCTCGCCGAGATATCGGAGATGCATGCGCTCGGGCTCGGGATCGTGCGCATCGGCTGCACGGAGGGTTTCACGCGCTGCTTTTTGCCGAGCGTGATGGCGACGCATTATCGCGAGCATCCGCGCACGCGCTTCGTGATGCGTTCAGGTACGCCCGGGCAGGTCGAGCATTGGGTGACGAGCGGCGAAGTCGATGTGGGGCTCGCGTTCTCGACATCGACATCGACGGCGTTGAGCATCGAATACAGCGTGAAGGCGCCGGTCTGCGCGCTGCTGCCGCCGACGCATCCATTGGCGGGCAAAGCGAGCATCACGCTCGACGACGTCCTTCAGTACCCCACTGCGGTGCTCGACCGCGGCACCACCGTGCGCCAGTTGATCGACTGGTGCTGCTCGGCGCGCGGCGTGCATCTGGAGCCGGTCCTGACGAGCAACAATTCGAGCGCGATGCATCATTTCGCCGCGCTCACGGGCGCGATCACGCTCGGCAGCGCAGTCGCGCTCGAAGGCGATCCCGGCCCGCCGACGCTCGTCGCCACGCCCATCGACGAGCCCTTGCTCAACGAGCGCCTGTTGCAGGTCACGGTGATGCGCGAGCGCCGTCTGCCGCCCGCGGTCGATCAGTTCCTGAAAACGCTGACGAACGCGTTGCGCGACAGTCTGGGCGCATCCGCGGCGCGCGCGAAGAGGAAAAAGCGTTGAGCGGTCATTGCGTGGCGACCCACCACGTCGTGCCGGCGGCGTCGCGGAAGCCGCCTCTGAAGTCGTCGTCGGCGCGTTTGCGCGTGGGCGTCTGCACGCTTTGCGCGCCGTTCTGCATCGCGCGATCGTAGACGGCCTGAGCGTCACGCACATAGACGTGGATATGCGGCCCCGGCGCTTGCTGATCCGTCGCGCCGCCGCCGATCATCACGATGCTGTCGTCGATGCGCACTTCGGCGTGCATCAGCGAGCCATCGGGACGGTCGAAGCGGCGGACCAGTTCGGCTTCGAAGACGCTTTGCAGGAAGGTGATGATCGCGTCCGCATTTTCGCAGATGAGGTACGGGCTGATGGAGGGGTAGGTTGCGGGTTTCCAGTTGGTCATGGGATGCCTCGATTCATCGTAACGAGGCTGATCAGGTTAATGGAAACCCGCGCCGGCTTCAAACGCCTTCCACCTCATCCACATCGACCAGCTTCTTCGCCACCGCCTTCGGCATCTCCGCCGTCGCCTGCGGCGCGGGCTCATACCGATGCACGTCATGCGTGACGAAGCCCAGATCATGACTCGGCACCTCGAACCACTCAGGATGCGCGAACGAGCGGCGAATATCTTCCAGCCCGCTCGCCCAGTGCTCGTCCATCGTGTCGTTGCTGAACTCGTAGTCCTTGTAATGCCCTTCGAAGAACTTGTTCTTGTAGATCAGATGCACGACGTTCACCGCGCCGCCATCCGCGACTTTCTGCGCCTCGCGCAACAGCGGATGCGAGCGCCGCGTCTTTTCGGGAATATGCTCCAGCAGTTCCTTGATGAGCCGCGCATGCTTCTGGTTATGCGAAACGAAATCGGTGATGGCGCGCGTCCGGCTCGAATACTGAATGTCCTTCGTGCGTTCGCTCACGTCGAGAAAATCGCCCGGCAACGTGCCGCGCGCGCTCCACAAATCCACCTGAAATACGAGCGTGTCCTTGTGCTGACTTTCGCGGATGATCTCCGTCAGCGGCGTATTCGATACGAGACCGCCGTCCCAGTAGAACTCGCCGTCGATCTCGACAGCGGGAAATCCCGGCGGCAGCGCGCCCGACGCCATGAAATGCTCGGGCGCGAGACGCATCTTCGTATTGTCGAAGTAGACGAGGTTGCCCGTGCGCACATTGACCGCTCCGACCGACACACGCATGGCGCCATCGTTGATACGGTCGAAATCGGCGAATTGCAGCAGCGTCGCGCGTAACGCGGACGTGTCGTAGTAGCTCACCTCGTTCGGGCGCTTGCTCTTCGTGCCCGGACCGAGTTCAGGCACATGCACGCGCGGCGAAAAGAAGCCCCTCTGCCCTTCGGTCAGCGCGCGCGCCGCCGCCCACATGCTCGAAAACTTGCGGCCGATGTTGGCGAAGCCGAACGCCGCGGGCACGAACGCGCCGACATGCCCGATCAGATCGGCGGGCTGGCAGATCGTGTTCCAGAATCCGCGCAGTGCGGCCACGCGGTGCTCGGGCGCATTGCCCGCGATGATCGCGGTATTCAGCGCGCCAATGGAAATGCCCGACGTCCATGTCGGATCGACGCCGACTTCCGCGAGCCCTTCGAACACGCCGGCCTGATAGGAGCCCAGCGCGCCGCCGCCTTGCAGCACGAGGCAAACGTCATCGTAGTCCGGCAGCGCGACGTGGTTCGCCTGCATGAGTGTGTTGCGTTGACTGCGGCGCATGGATTCTCCTTATTGCATGAACCAGCCGTGGCTCACGACGACCGACTGCCCCGTCAGCGCATTCGATTCGAATCCCGCGAGGAATGCGACCGTGTTCGCGACATCGGCGACAGTCGTGAATTCGCCATCGACCGTTTCCTTCAGCATCACGTTCTTCACGACTTCTTCTTCCGAAATGCCGAGCGCCTTCGCCTGCTCGGGAATCTGCTTCTCGACGAGCGGCGTGCGCACGAAACCCGGGCACACCACATTGGCGCGCACGCCGCGCGGTCCGCCTTCCTTCGCGACCACGCGCGCGAGTCCCAGCAAGCCGTGCTTCGCCGTGACATACGCCGACTTCAGTTTCGATGCCTCATGCGAGTGCACCGATCCCATATAGATGATCGAGCCGCCCTTGCCCGACGCGTACATGTGCTTGATCGCGGCCTTCGTCGTGAGGAACGCGCCGTCGAGATGGATCGCGAGCATCTTCTTCCAGTCGGCGTACGCATACTCTTCGATCGGCGCGACGATCTGAATGCCCGCGTTCGACACCAGCACGTCGATGCCGCCGAGCTTCGCCACCGTCTCTTCGATGCCGGCGTTCACCGCGTCTTCGCTCGTCACGTCCATCGATACGGCGATCGCCTTGCCGCCCGCCGCGACGATGCTGTCCGCGACCTTCTGCGCATTCGCGAGATTCAAATCGGCGATCACGACCGCCGCGCCATCGGCCGCGAGCTTGCGCGCCGTCTCTTCGCCGATGCCGCTCGCTGCGCCCGTGACGAGCGCGACTTTTCCTTGCAGTGCCATGTGTCTTTCCCTTGTCGAAGTGATGCGAAGTTATTGATTGACGGCGAGCCTGAGTTCGTCCGGCGGCGCGAGATAGTCGTACGCGACTTCGCCGATATCGAGCGTGAGATTCGCGATGACGTGCCGCGCGCCGACCACCTTGCGCACCGGCAGATCCGCGACGGGCGCAAGCGCATGCGCATGCAGTTCCAGCGCGGCGGGGCCTTCCCACGCGCCGAGCACGCTCACGTCGCGCAGAAAGAAACGCACGAGTTCGCACACGCGCGCGGTGCCATCGACATGCGGCAGCACCTTCAAAAGATAGTTCGGCGTATCGGCGAGCTTCTTGCGCTCCGCTTCGAGATCGAGCGGACGATACTTGTAGCCCATTGTGCCCGTCGCGATACGCTGCGAGCCGTAGTCGAGCGTGCCGAGCAGCGTGTCCTTGCCATCGACGGAAAGGCGCGGCGACGCCAGCTTCTTCGGAAAGCCCCAGATCTCGCGGCCGCCCGCGATCGGGCCTTCGTCGTCGAGATACATCGCGTGCGTATAGCTGCCCTTCCTGCCATCCGGATCGATGACCGAGATCACCTGGCCGCTTTCGGTGTAGTCACCGAAGCCGGACGAATCCGGCATGCGAATGAATTCGTAATGCACGAGGCCGTTGTCGACTTCGAGCGGCTCGGGGACCACGGCGCGCAACGCGTCGAGATCGGTCTCGTAAGAGATGATGAAGTACTCGCGATTGAGAAAGCGGAACGGCGGACGCGGGTAAGCGGGATTGTGCACAGGCATGGCGAAGGCATTCCTGCGGATGTCGTCTTCTTTCACTGGATCGTCCCTGAGTTGAGAGCAGGCACGATAGTAGATGCAGTCGATGACATTTGTCGCGGACCACAGGCAGCAGATGCACATCTGTCGAAGCAGTGCAAATCGACAAAAATGCCGTTGCGTCAACGTCTTATGCGCCCGCATCGATGAATTGCACTTTTTTGTGCAATATACTGTTGCCTCAGCAGCGCCCGACGCGGAGGAACCGCGCCGCCGCGGCCTGAATCACAAACGCATGAGCATGATCGAGCCGGTTTTCCCCTAGTTGCACCGGAATATCGAGTCTTATATTTCTTACGGTGCGAAGCGGCGGCCCACGCGTTGCTTTGCCCTTTTTAAGGCCATCTCCTCCAAGCGAGTCTCCGATGAAAAAGTCTTTGAAGAAATCCCTCGTGCTTCTGGTGCTGGCGGCTTTCGCGGCTCCGACGCTGTCGTTCGCGGCGGCGGACTACCCGAACAACAAGCCGCGCCCCGCGTATCACAAGAAAGGCCAGAAGCATCACAAGAAGTCGACCACGCCGCCCGCATCGCAAACGCAATAACGCGGCAATAACGCGGCAATAACGCGGCACTGATCATAAAAATGCACGGGCATCCGGTTACGGACGCCCGTGCATTTCTTTTGGCGCCGCCCGGCGCGAGATCAGGCCGCTTCGAGACGCGCCCGCATGGCGTCGAGGCGCGCGGCGTCGATATGGCCGCGCGTCGCCATGACTTCGAGCGCCGCCAGCGCGGATGCCGCGCCACAAAGCGCCGCGGCTTTCGCGTCCGCATCGAGTTCGAACGCGGCCGAGCGTTTGGCGCTACGCATTCGCCAGATTTTCCCGCACGCGAAAAACGCCACCACGAATCCGAATCCGGGGACGCTCACGCGCCAGAAGTCTTCATCCGATGAAGTCGCGAAAACGATGCAGGGTATCGCCAGCAGCGCCATCACCGACAGCACCGTCCATGCGAAATCGAGCAGCATCGTTCTGCGTTGCGTCGCGTGCCCGACTTCATGCGCGACGACGATTCGAAGCAACGGTTCCGGCAGCGCCAGCGTGGCGCGATCGACTTCGATGCGATTGAACAAGGCCTCGTAGCAAGGCCCGGCGCAGCCCGTCACGAAACGCACGTGCGGCGGCGTGACGTGAAGCGCGGCGGCATCGGCGGCGACGAGCGAAAGGATATGTTGTTCTTCCACGCGAAGCCGCTTCATGATCATTGTCCCGGATGATCGGTCCACTCGCTGCGCGCCTGCCACGCGTCGATCTCGGCGGTCAGCTTCGCCAGTTTGGCGCGCACGAGTTCCAGCCCGGGACCGCCGAGCACGAGATGCCCCGGCGGCTCGGGCGACGTGACCGCTTCGATGATGACCTGCGCGGCGCGCGCCGGATCGCCCGGCTGCCTGCCGCTGCGCTCCGCGATGGCCGCGCGCCGGGTGCCCGAGGTCTGCGCGTAATCGTCGATCGGCTTGCGCGTCTGCCTGAGCGACCGGCCCGCCCAGTCCGTGCGGAACGGGCCCGGCTCGACCGCCGTGACCTTGATGCCGAGTCCTTCGGTTTCGCGCGCGAGCGCTTCGCCGAGGCCCTCCAGCGCGAACTTCGTCGCCGCGTAATAGCCGCTGCCAGGATTGCCGACGAGACCGCCCACCGACGTGATGTTGACGATATGTCCCGAGCGGCGTTCGCGCATACGCGGCAGCACGGTCCGGATCATCGCGGCTGCGCCGAAGAAGTTCGCTTCGAACATCGCGCGCACTTCGTCGTCTTCGCCCTCTTCGACGGCCGAGAGATAGCCGAACCCCGCGTTGTTCACGAGCACGTCGATATGACCGAACGCGGCGTGGGCATCGTCGATGGCGGACCGGATCTCGTCGGCGTGCGTGACGTCCAGACGCACCGCGATTGCGCGGCCTTCGGCACGTTCGACGATATCGGTGACGCTCGCGGGATCGCGTGCGGCGACGACAGCGCGCCAGCCCTTGTCGATCACGGCGCAGGCGAGCTCGCGGCCGAAGCCGGTCGAGCAGCCGGTGATGAACCAGACGGGCGTGCCGTTGTGGCCGTTGGATGCGGACATGTGGTTCTCCATGGAAAACGCGCGCATCCGATCATTTTGACCGGAATGCGCACGCGTGTGTCGGAGGGTTCGAAAGGCGG
Organism: Caballeronia sp. LZ029; assembly: GCF_031451275.1. Classification (NCBI taxonomy): domain Bacteria; kingdom Pseudomonadati; phylum Pseudomonadota; class Betaproteobacteria; order Burkholderiales; family Burkholderiaceae; genus Caballeronia; species Caballeronia sp. LZ029. The sequence goes on along the minus strand of NZ_JARUXO010000003.1, from coordinate 850,426 downwards.
ATACGTGGAGTTATCGTAACGCGGGCATACGGATCGCGCGATGATTCCGCGGCTCGAACATAACCGACTGCTCGATGCGCGCCGCGATCTTCTTCCAGCCCGCAAGCTCGTCTTCGAGCACCGCGAGCGTCAGAAGAATGCGTTCGCGATCGTGTTTCGTGCGGGCCTCTTGCGCGCCCTCGCGCAAGGGCACGAGCGCTGCCTCACGCTCCGCGATCTGCTTCGCGATTCTGTCCCTCAGGCATTTCAGTGATTGGTCCATTTCCGTATGACAGGATGATGTCACCGATCGTTGAGCAAACCGCGCGCCTGACCGCGAGCGCCGCACAATGCCGCGTGCGTGCAAGCCGATGTCGCTGCCGTGCTACACGCCTGCGCCGCTCCGTCCTTATAGTGAGCCGTCGATCCGGCGCGCATTCATTCGAGGCGAAAGCGTGAGCACTGAAGAACTGGGCAGCATGAGTCCGGCGGGTGAATGCGATAAGCGCATCGACGCCGGGCTTCCTTTTGGCCGCATCGTTTCGTCCATCGCCAGCCTATTGCTCGGCTTTGCGCTGCTCGTCATGGGCAACGGACTGCTGGGCACGCTCGTCGCGTTGCGCATGGTGCACGCGAATTTCCCCTCGGCGACGATCGGCTTCGTGCAGGCCGCCTATTACACCGGCTTCATGCTCGGCGCGTGGCGCGGCTCGGCGATCATCGCGCGCGTCGGGCATCATCGCGCGTTCGCGGTTTTCGCGGCGCTCGCTGCGGCGAGCGCGCTCGGCTATGCGGTCACGTCCCAGCCGCCCGTCTGGATGGCGCTGCGTTTCATGACGGGCTTCTCGCTTGTCGGCATCTTCGCCGTGATGGAAAGCTGGCTCAACGGCGTCGCGCCCAATGCCTTTCGCGGACGCGTGTTCTCCGTCTATTCCATCACCACCTATCTGTGCGTCGGCGCGGGGCAGTTTCTCATCGGCGTGGCGAATTCGAACGGCTTCGAGCTGTTCAGTCTCGTGGCCGCGCTGTTCGCGTTGTCGCTCGTGCCGGCGAGTCTCGCGCGCGTGTCCGTCGCCGATATCGATGAACGTCCCGAGCCGGCCGGTCCGCTCGAAGCGCCGCCGAAAACCAAGCTCAAGGCACTGCCGACGCTCTGGCGCGATGCCCCTCTCGCGTTATGGGGATGCTTCGCATCGGGCCTGCTCAACAGCACGTTCTATGCGCTCTATCCGGTCTATATGCGGGGCGCCGGATATGCCGTCGAAGAAATATCGAGCTTCATGGGCGTCGCGCTGATTGCGGCGCTGCTGCCGCAGTGGCCGCTTGCGTATCTGTCGGACAGGTTCGACCGCAAGCGCGTGATCTGCGCGATCGCTTCGGCGCTGACGTTCGCGAGCGCGACGCTTTTCGTGTTTCATGGCGCAGCGTTCGTTCAGCCCGTTGCGTATCTCTACGTGAGTCTCATCTTCACGATCTATGGCGTGTCGGTCGCCCATGCGAACGACTGGATCGCGCCGCGTCAGCGCGTGGCCGTCAGCGCCGGACTGCTGTTGACCTTCGCGCTGGGCGGAAGCATCGGCCCGATTGCGGCTTCGTTCGTGATGAGTCGCGCCGGCCCCGCGGGCATCTATCTGTTTGCATTGTTCGTCACCGCTTCGCTTGCAGCGCTCGCATGGCGCGGTATCGGCGTTCGCCGCAACGCAGCATCGCAATGACCAGACCGTACAGCCGACGTAGTTTCGTATGCAATTGATTTAAAACGATAAAATTAGGTCACGCGTACGCCATGGCGTTTTCGTGACAAACAATGTCGGGTCGATGGTAGCCCTATGTCCCCACTCCGCTCTATCGTTTAGGCCATAGCAGGACCCAAACATAGACACGGCTCTTCAACGAAGGAGCTCAGGAGACATAGTGGAAACCCTTGCCTTCATCTGGGACAACCTGGCGAGCATCGCCAGGATGACCGGCGAGCACATCGAGATCGTCGGCGTCGGCGTCGGGCTCGCGATCCTGACCGGCGTGCCGCTCGGCATCGCGATCACGATCAACGAACGCCTCGCGAAGATCGTGCTGTATGTCGCGGCGATCATCATGACGATTCCCTCGGTCGCGCTGTTCGGCCTGATGATTCCCGTCCTCTCCGTGATCGGCCAGGGCATCGGCTTTCTGCCGACGGTCATCGCGCTCTTCCTCTATTCGCAGTTGCCGATCGTGCGCAACACCTATACCGCGATCACCAACATCGATCCGGCCTTGCGCGAAGCAGCATGCGGCATGGGCATGACCACCGGCGAGCGTCTGCGCAAGGTCGAGATTCCCATCGCGCTGCCGATCATCATGGCCGGCGTGCGCATGGCGGTCGTGATCAACGTGGGCATCGCGGCGATCGCGGCGTATATCGGCGCGGGCGGTCTCGGCAAGCTCATCAGTCGCGGCATTTCGCAGTCGGACCCGCGCCAGTTGATCGCAGGCGCGATCCTCGTGAGCGTGCTCGCCATCGCCGCCGATATCGGTCTCTCGTGGGTGCAGCGCTGGCTCACGCCGAAGGGACTTCGCGCTCCTTCGCGCGCAGCCAGCCTCGCGCTGCGCCTCACCGCCATGACGGGCTTTCGCAAACAAACCGGACACGCGCAATAAATCATGATCAAGCTCTCCAACCTTACCAAGCGATATGACGGCGCGGCGAGCCCGGTCGTCGACGGCATCAACATGGAAGTGGGCGCGGGCGAAATCTGCGTGCTGCTCGGGCCGTCGGGATGCGGCAAGACCACGACGCTCAAGATGATCAACCGTCTCGTGCGTCCCACGTCGGGCAAGATCTATCTCGAAGGGCGCGATACCGACGAGTTCGAAGTCGTCGAATTGCGCCGCCGCATCGGTTATGTGATTCAGCAGATCGGCCTCTTTCCGAACATGACGGTCGAGGAAAACATCAGCGTCGTGCCGACGCTGCTCGGCTGGGACAAGGCGAAGACGCGCCGCCGCGCGGCGGAACTGCTCGAGATCGTCGCGCTCGATCCCGCAACCTATCTCACGCGCTATCCGAAGGATCTGTCCGGCGGCCAGGCGCAACGTGTCGGCGTGGCGCGCGCGCTCGCCACCGATCCGCCCGTCATGCTGATGGACGAGCCGTTCGGCGCCATCGACCCGATCAATCGCGAGCTGATTCAGGACGAATTCCTGCGCATTCAGAAGCAGGTGAAGAAGACGATCATGTTCGTGAGCCACGACATCGATGAAGCCGTGAAGATGGCCGACAAGATCGCGATCTTCCGCAACGGTCATCTCGAACAGTTCGATTCGCCGGACAACATTCTCGCGCGGCCCGCCACGCCGTTCATCGCGGGTTTCGTCGGCACGGATCGCGCGTTGAAGCGTCTGCGTCTGTTGCGCGCCCGCGATGCGCTTTCCGCATGCGATTGCATCGTGCGCGTCGGCGAAGACAGTGCGCGCGCCAGGGCGATGATGGAGAAGCACGGCATCGACCGCATCGTGCTCGTCGATGCCGCCGACAAGCCGCACGGCTGTCTCACCATCGACCGCTTGCTGAATGTCGAAGGGCCGGTCACCGCGGCGCACGCGCTTCCCGTTCAGGCCACCGCGAGCCAGAAGGACGATCTGCGCACCGTCGTATCGACGATGTTCGCGAACGGCGCTTCGTGGCTGCCCACCGTGGATGACGACGGCCGCTTCGTCGGTTATGTGAGCCAGCAGCGCATCGTCGACATGTTGAAGCTGCCCGCCGGAGAACACGCATGAAACGCGTATTGTCAGCCGCGCTCCTTGCTGCGCTGAGCACGCAGGCGCACGCCGATAGCTGGTGGGCGAGCATCGATCAGTATCGCAGCGACATCGTGTATCAGGGGCTGCACATGATGATGATGGTCGCCGTGGCGGGCGTGCTCGCGATCATCGTCGCGATTCCGGCCGGCGTCTATCTGAGCCGTCCGTCGCAGAAACGCGGCGCGGCCATCGTGATGCAGTCGCTCAACGCGGGACAGGCCGTGCCGAAGCTCGCCCTGCTCGCCCTCGCAATGAGCGTGATGGGCATCGGCGCGGTGCCCGCGATCTTCGGCCTGTGGGTCGCTACGCTGCTGCCCATTGCGCTGAACACATACGAAGGCCTGCGCGCGGTGCCGCCCGCGCTGATCGAAGCCGCGACCGGCATGGGCATGACGCCCTGGCAGATTCTCTGGCGCGTCGAGCTTCCCAACGCGCTCTATGTGATCTTCGCGGGCATTCGCACGGCATTGGCGATCACGGTCGGCACGGCGCCGCTCGCGTTTCTGATCGGCGGCGGCGGGCTCGGCGAACTGATCTTCACCGGCATCGATCTGAACGACTTCGGCATGCTGCTCGCGGGCGCCGTCCCGACCGCGCTGCTCGCGATTTTCACCGACGCGTTCATCGGCCAGATGCAGCGCATGCTGGTATCGCGCGGCGTGAATCCCCAAACCTGACTCATCAACCCGCATTCGCAACAGTGAGAGAGACCATGAAAAAGTTATTCTCCGTATCGTTCGGCATCCTTATTTCGATGTTTGCAAGCTTCACCGCGAGCGCCGCATCGGTGGTGGTCGGCGGCAAGAACTTCACCGAGCAGCAGTTGATGGCCGAGATGACCTCACGCTATCTCGAAGCGAAGGGCTTCACCGTGACGAAGAAGGACGGCATGGGCAGCGCCGTGCTGCGTCAGGCGCAGGAAAACGGTCAGGTCGATGTGTACTGGGAATACACGGGCACGTCGCTCATCACCTACAACAAGGTCAATGACCGCCTCTCGCCCGACGATACCTACAAGAAGGTCAAGGAACTCGATGCGGCGAAGGGCCTCGTGTGGCTGAACCCGTCGAAAGCGAACAACACGTACGCATTCGCGATGAACCAGGACGAAGCGAAGAAGCTCGGCATCGTCACGATGAGCGATCTCGCGAAGGCGATCAAGGGCGGCAAGGAACTCACGTTCGCGTGCAACTCGGAGTTCTACGCGCGCCCTGACGGTCTGCGTCCGTTGCAGAAGCAATACGGTTTCGAGTTCAGCCAGGGCGATGTCAAGCGCATGGATACGGGCCTCACGTATCAGGCGCTCAAGGATCATCAAGTGGATGTCGCGCTCGTCTTCGCCACCGATGGCCGCGTTCCCGCCTTCAACTTTGTCTTGCTGAAGGACGACAAGGGCTACTTCCCGTCGTATGCGCTGACGCCCGTAGTCCGCAAGGCGACGCTCGATGCGAACCCCACGCTCGGGCCGCTGCTCAACGCGCTGTCGGCGAAACTGGATGCGCCCACGATGGCCCGCCTCAACGCGAGCGTCGACGTGCAGAAGAAGTCCTTCTCCGATGTCGCGAATCAGTTCCTCAAAGAGTCCGGGCTGATCTGAACGCCAGCCGCGCAAATGCAAAGGATCGACCTCATGACCACGATCAAAGTGGCCGCTGCGCAAACCGATACGGCATACGGCGACGTGCACGCGAACCTCGTCCGTCATCTCGATCATATCGGCGATGCGAAGAAGCGCGGCGTGCGTCTGCTCGTCTTCCCCGAGCTTTCGCTGCACGGCCATAGCGGCGGCAAGGATGCGCTGCGTCTCGCGATGACGCGCGACGATCCCGCGATCCGCCAACTCGCCGAAGCGAGCGCGGGCATGCATGTGGTCTTCGGCTTCATCGAGGAGGCGCCGGGCGGGCAGTTCTACAACAGCCAGGCGACGGTCGCGAACGGCAAACTGATTCACGTGCATCGCAAGACGATGCTGGCGACCTACGGCAAGCTGCGCGACGGCCTTTACTTCGCCGCCGGCCCGAAGCCGGAGAGCTATTCGATCGATGACACCTGGCGCGTCGCGACGCCCATCTGCAACGATCTGTGGAATCCGGCGGTGGTGCACGGACTCATGTGCGACGGCGTCACGCTGCTCGCGGCACCGATCAGTTCCGCGCGCGAGGCCGTGGGCGAAGGCTTCGACAATCCATCGGGATGGGACCTCAATCTGCGCTTCTACGCACTCACGTACGGCGTGCCGATCGTCATGGCGAATCGCGTCGGCACGGAGGGCATGATGACCTTCTGGGGCGGCTCGCGCATCCTCGATCCTTTCGGCAAAACCATCGCGCAGGCAGAAGGCGAAGCGGAATGCCTCGTCGTCGGCGAGATCGATTACGAAGCGATCCGCCGCGCCCGCTTTCTTCTGCCGACCGTGCGCGACGCACGCGTCTATGCGCAGCGAATCTGAACGAACCTACACCACGATCATGCGCGATTTTCTTTTAGACGATGCGGACCGGGCCTTTCGCGCCGAAGTCCGCGACTTCCTGCAACGCGAGCTTGCGCCGCGCGCAGCAGATATCGAAGACCGTCAGAGCTGGGATGCGGTCAGACACGTAGTACGCGCACTCGGCGCGGCGGGCTATCTGAAGCTGATGTTCCCCGACCTGTACAAAGGCAAGCTCGAACACCCCGGCCTCACGCACGCGACGATCCTTTCCGAAGAAGCGTCGTACATCAACTACGCGTTCGAGACGACCATCGCGACTGCGTTGTCATGCGCGTATCCGCTGCATCGTCATGCGAGCGAGCGTCTGCGCGATACCTATCTCACGCCAATACTCGAAGGCACGGCCATCGGCGCAATCTGTGTGACCGAACCGAATGTCGGCAGCGATTCGGCGGGCATGGAGACGCGCATCGAGTTCGATGAAGCGCGCGACGAGTGGGTCATCAATGGCTTCAAGCGGTATATCTCGAATGCATCCGTCGCGGACGTCTATATCGTCTATGGACTGACCGGCGATGGCATGACCGCGGTCGCGGTGCCGAAGAACGCGAAGGGCATCAGCTTCCCTCGCAACTATACGTTCATGGGGCGGCGCGGCTGCATCGTCGGCGAGGTGAAGTTCGAGAATTGCCGTGTGCCTGCCGATCATCTGCTCGGCGAAAAAGGCGGCGGCTTTCGCATCATGCGCGGCATGTTCAACTTCGAGCGCGCGATTCTCGGCGGCTCGGGTCTCGGCGTCGCACGCAGCGCATTCGATATCGCGACGGCGCACGCGCAGACGCGCAAATCCTTCGGTCAGGCGCTCGGCTGCAAGCAACTCATCTGGGACAAGATCGCGCAGATGAGCTGGCGCATCGACGCATCGGAACTCATCACCTATCGCGCGACCAAGATGTACGACACGGGCGCCGACGGCAAGGCGCTGATGAAGGAAGCCGCGATGGCCAAGCTCGTCGCGACCGAAACCGCGAACTATTGCGCCGACGAAACCGTGCAGATTCTCGGCGGCGACGGCCTCACGAAGGAATACGGCCGCGCCGAGCAGCTCTATCGCGATGCGCGGGCGCTCACCATCGTCGGCGGCACGTCAGAAGTCGCCAAGTATCTGATCGCGGGTCGCGATCTTCCCGACATCCGGATCACTCTCTAGAGAGCAACACGCATCATGCTCACGATCACGTCGCTTTTCGAAAACACGGTCGCCAAATATCCGGACCGTCCCGCGCTGACCTGCGGCGCCGTTTCACTCACGTATGCGCAATGGAACGCGCGCGTGCGCCGTCTCGCGCAGGCGCTCTTCGATCTGGGCGTGCGCCAGATGGACCGCGTCGCGATTCTGCAAAAGACTTCCGACGCGACGCCGACCGCGTACATGGCGTGTCAGTTGCTCGGCGCCATCGCGGTGCCGATGAACTTCCGTCTCTCCGCCAACGAAGCCGCGTTCATTCTGCGCGACGCGGGCGCGCGGGCTTTGATCTATGACGACTCGATGTTGCCGGTCGTCGCGAAGATCGAGCAGTCGCTGCCGGATCTGCGCACCTATGTGTGCGTGAACAACGGCACCGACATGCCCGCGCATCATCACGCGTTCGAAGCGTTGATCGCGCGCGTGGAGCAATTCGATGCGCCGCTGCCGCGCCTCGAGCCCAACGATATCTCCGCGCTCGTCTACACGTCCGGCACCACGGGGCGTCCGAAGGGCGCGATCCACACGCACGGCAACGACGTGTCCATCGCGACGAACTGCGTGATGGAGTACAGCCTCACGAGCACGGATGCGGCCTTGCATATCGCACCGCTCTATCACGTCGGCGGCATGCAGGCGTATTTCGTGCCGCATCTGATGGTTGGCGCGCATAACGTGATCCTGCCGCGCTACGAGCCGCTCGCGACGCTGCAAGCCATCGCGCACTACGGCATCACGACGCTATTCGCCGTGCCGACGCAGATACAGGACATGCTGTTCCATCCGGACTTCGCATCGATCGATACGCACAGCCTGCGCATGATCACGACCGGCGGCGCGGCGATACCCGCGAAAACGATGCGGCGCGTGATCGACGAGTTCTGCCCGAGCATTTTCAACGGCTATGGCATGACCGAAGCAAGCCTCACGCTGCTGCTGCATCCGCGCGATGCGCTCACTTACCTCGGCTCGTGCGGCAAGCCCACGCTCATCAGCACCTGTCGCGTGATCCGCAATGATCCGGAGCGCGTCGTGACGCCGAGCGAAACCGTCGCGGCGGGCGAAGTCGGCCAGTTGATCGTCAAGGGACCGCAGCTCGCGTCGGGCTACTGGAACAACCCGGTCGAAACCGACAAGAAGTTCAAGTCGGGCTGGCTCTATACGGGCGATCTCTTCAGCATCGACGAAGCCGGTTACTTTCACTTTCAGGGCCGCGCCGACGACATGATCGTGTCGGGTGGCGAGAACATTTATCCGCGCGAGATCGAGGAAGTGCTGTATCACTGTCCCGGCGTGCAGGAAGCCGCGGTGATCGGCGTGCCCGACGAAAAATGGGGGCAAGCGGTGACCGCCTTTATCGTGCGCAGCGTATCGACGCTGACCGAAGACGATGTCGTCGCGTTCTGCAAAACCGGCGACGATCTCGCGCCCTACAAGCGTCCGAAGAAGGTCTTCTTCGTCGATAAGCTGCCGCTGAATCCGAGCGGGAAGGTGCTGCGTCACGAACTCGCCGGACCCGTTTATCAAAGCATGCTTTCAGGAGCCTCGCAATGAGCGAACCCGTACTGTACGAACAGGACGGCCACGTCGTCACGATGACGCTGAACCGCCCAGACACGCGCAACGCCATTACCGAACAAGAAGTCGTCGATGCGATCATCGCGTGTCTGGAGCGCGCACAAGGCGACATGTCCGTGCGCGTTATCGTGCTGACGGGTTCGGGTCCGGCATTCTCGTCGGGCGGCAACATCAAGCATATGCGCGATGAAGTCGGCACGTTTTCGGGTACGTCGGCGCATATTCGCGAGAACTATCGGCGCGGCATTCAGCGCATTCCGCGCGCCTTTCATGAACTCGACGTGCCGTGCATCGCCGCCGTCAACGGTCCCGCGCACGGCGCCGGCTGCGATCTCGCGCTGATGTGCGATATCCGCATCGCGGGCGAAAGCGCGTTGTTCGCCGAGAGCTTCGCGAAGGTCGGCATCATTCCCGGCGATGGCGGCACGTGGCTGCTGCCGCGTGCAGTCGGACTGTCGCGCGCCAACGAAATGATCTTCACCGGCAAGGCGATCGACGCGAAATGCGCCGAGGCATGGGGACTCGTGTCGCGCGTCGTGCCCGATGCGGAATTGATGGAAACGGCGCTCACGCTCGCACGCGAGATCGCGAGCAATGCGCCCGATATCCTGCGCATGTCGAAGCGCCTCGTGCGCGAAGGTCAACGCATGGACCTGCCGAGCCTGCTGGAAATGTCGGCGGCGTTTCAGGGCATCGCGCATCGCACGGCGGATCATCGCGAGGCGATCGCCGCCACGTTCGAGCGCCGCGCGCCCTCCTATACCGGAGACTGATGGATGGGCACATCCGCCATCGCGTTCATTCATGAACTGACGTTCGATGTCTTGCCTGAGCGCGTCATCGAACAGGCAAAACTTTGCGTGCTCGATTTGCTCGGCGTCGCGCTTGCCGGACGAAAGACCGAGTTGTCGCGCATCGCGAGCGATCACGCCTTCGAGTTCTTCGCGCCCGGCGCGCTGCGCTCGCGCATGCTGTTCGATGGCCGCGCCGCCAGCCCGATCGGCGCGGGTCTTGCGGGCGCGATGACCATCGATAGCTGCGACGGCCACGACGGCCACGCGCAGACGAAGGGCCATGTCGGCGTGACGGTGCTGCCCGCGCTGCTCGCGCTCGCCGACATGCGGCCCGGCATGACCGGCCGGGAGTTTCTCGCATGCATCGTGCTCGGCTATGAGCTCGGCACACGCGCGGGCATTGCGCTGCACGCGAGCGCCTGCGATTATCATACGTCGGGTGCTTGGAATGCCCTGGCTGCGGCGGCGCTCGCCGCGCGCGTGCTGCCGCTCGACATGCGGCAAACGCGCGAGGCGCTCGGCATCGCGGAGTATCACGGGCCGCGCAGTCAGATGATGCGCTGCATCGATTACCCGACGATGGTGAAGGACGGTTCCGGCTGGGGCTGCATGGCGGGTCTTTCCGCCGCGTTTCTCGCGCAGCGCGGCTTCACCGGCGCGCCGGCGATCACCATCGAGCAGGACGAAACCCGAGGTATCTGGAGCGATCTGGGCGAACGCTGGCGCATCATGGAGCAATATTTCAAACCGCAACCCGTCTGCCGATGGGCGCATCCCGCTATCGATGCGGCGCTCGCGCTCAAGTCGGCGCACGGCTTCACGAGCGAGCAGATTCGCGCGGTGAACGTGCGCACGTTCCATCATGCGACGCGCCTCGCGCACGCCGCGCCGGCATCGACTGAAGAGGCGCAGTACAGTCTGCTCTTTCCCGTCGCGGTCGCGTTGAAACATGGTGCAGTGCGCTTCGACGCGCTTCACGGCGATGCCCTTCGCGATCGGCAAGTCCTTCGTCTGAGCCATCTCATTCGCGTCGAGGAAGGCGCGGAGTACACGTCGCGTTTTCCGGGCGAGCGCTTCGCCGAAGTGAGCATCGAATTGTTCGATGGCAGGCGTTTCGATTCCGGTGCGACGCAAGCGCTGGGCGATCCCGACTTGCCGCTTGACGCGCACGCGATCCGCGCCAAGTTCCGCGCGTTCGCCGAGCCCGCATGCGGCGCGAACATGGCGCGCGAACTGGAACGCACCGTCGATGCGCTCGACTCGCACGACGTGACGCCCCTGCTCGATCTCGTGCTCGGATCGATTCGCGTCTAGCGCATGAACGCGAACGACATCCCGCCGACCACACGCTCGATCAGGGCCGTGCGCGCGCCTGCGTCCATCGTCGATGGAGAGACGAAAACCCAGCGCATGGGCTTCTTTCTCGTTCCGCACTTCTCGATGATGGCGCTCAGCTCCGTCACCGAGCCATTGCGCGCAGCCAATCGCGTGAGCGGCAAGGCGCTCTATAGCTGGCACCTGATCAGCGCGGACGGCGAGCCGGTCTCTTCGAGCTCGGGCTTCGCGCTGTTGCCCGACTTCGCGATCACGTCGTCGCCGGAATTGAGTCATGTGTTCGTCGTCGCGAGTATCGGCGTGTCGAACTATCGCAATGCACAAGTCTTCGATTTTTTGCGGCGCTATGCGGCGAAGGGATCGACGCTCGGCGGCATCAGTCTCGGCACGATGATCCTCGCGCGCGCGGGATTGCTCGACAAGCGCCGTTGCACGATTCACTGGGAAGCACTGAAGGAACTCGCCGACGAATTTCCGACGCTCGACGTGAGCCGCGATCTCTATTGCATCGAAGGCGATCGCATGACATGCAGCGGCGGGACCGCCGCCATCGACATGATGCTCGATCTGATCGCGCGTCAGCATGGGCATCAGCTCGCGGCGGAAGTCGCCGATCAGTTCATCCACACGCGTATGCGCACCGCGCAGGAAAGCCAGAAGATGGCAATTCAATGGCGCTACGGCGTGGAAGACCGCCGCATCGTGCATGCGGTCACGCTGATGGAGCAGAACATCGAGCGTCCCATTCCGATGAAGACGATCGCATCGCTCGCCGGCATCTCGCCGCGCACGTTCGAGCGCATGTGGATCAAGCACTTCAACGTGCGGCCGTCGCAGTTTTATCTGGAGCTTCGGCTCAAGGCCGCGCAAAAGCTGATTCGCGAATCGTCGCTTTCTTTACTCGATGTCGCGATGCAGTGCGGCTTCGCGAGCGCGTCGCATCTCGGGCGCTGCTACAAGCAATGCTTTGCAAAGACGCCTGGACAGGAGCGCGCCGCGAGCTAGACGCGATGAAAGTTATCGCGCGGTTATCCGGCATCGCCCGCGCTGATCGCCGATTGCATGCTCTTCAATAGCTTCTCGAGATAGCGAAGCAAGCCGACCGTATCGCCGAATTCGATAAAACCGGGCTCGACGCCATCGCTGAAGAGCAACGTGCCGTCCAGCGCGTGATCGACGATCAGCCCGGCATACGCGGCGTGCGGCCTGTATTCGTCGGCGGCGAGGCTGAACGTGTTGCCGTTCACGACGGCATCGCGCAGACGCATGAGAAATTGCACTTCGGGCGCGCGCGATGCGGAAAGCCGGTGAATATCGAAGTATTCGGCGACCGCGAGAATCGCATTCGTGCACGGCACGGTCAGCGCGAAAGCGATGCGCTTCTCGGCCGTGTCGAACGACGGCCAAGACGGCGCGTTTTCCGGCGGCGAGCTTTTCATCGGCGTGCCGTCTTCGCTATGCGTATGCGCTTCAGGATGCGAATGCTTGCGCGCGAGTAACGGCTGCGCTTTCGCGAAGTCGGGCGGCGCCGCGCCACGCTCGATCCAGTCGGACAGCAGGCTCGCATAGGCATGGAGCGTCGTCAGTTGCCCTTCGATGAAAGCGACGCCGATTCTGCAAGCGTCTGGATGGCGGTTCTCCGGCATGGCATCTCCTTTGCGTTTTTTCTTTATAGGCAAGGACTGCGCCCGATCAAAGTGCGCGGCGACGATTGACAGTTAGTTGCGCGACGTGTAACCGTAATGTGGGAGAAATGCTACAAATAACGTAACGCAAATTTACCAATCCCTGACGACGCGCTATATTCCCATCGCTATAACGTGAAGCGGCGTTCTGCGGCTTCATCGCGGTGGGACCTCTTGCCACTTCTCTCGCAAGAAGTGGCTTCAATGACATCACGCACGACTCGACCTTCGCGCGATTACTCGCGAAGCCGGGATGGCCGCGTTCGCGCTTTCAAAAGCGCTGCGCCGTCCCTCGATCGGGCCGCGTCGAGCGGCATCCGCGTCACGCGGACAACACCTGGGAAAAGAAAAATGAAGAAGCACATCGTAGCGGCCGCGGCACTCGGCATGTTCGGCATCGCGGCGCACGCGCAAAGCAGCGTCACGCTATACGGGATCATCGACGCCGGTATCACGTATGCGAACAAGGTCGCGGTGCCCGGCGGCCACGACAGCGTCGTGAAATACGGCGACGGCGTCGCGCAAGGCAGCCGCTGGGGCCTGCGCGGCACGGAAGACCTGGGCGGCGGTCTCAAGGCGATCTTCGTGCTCGAAAGCGGCTTCAACAGCGGCGACGGCACGCTCGGCCAGGGCGGCGCGCTGTTCGGCCGTCAGGCGTATGTCGGCCTCGCGAAGAACGAATACGGCTCGCTCACGTTCGGTCGTCAATACTCGTTCTCCACCGATTATCTCGGCGGCAGCTACACGATGGGCAGCCAGACGCCCGCCGGCAACTACGCGTATCACATCAACGATCTGGACCAGCTGACGTCGAGCCGCATCAACAATGCGGTCAAGTTCAGCAGCGCCAATTTCTACGGCCTGACGTTCGGCGCGATGTACGGCTTCTCGAACTCGACGAACTTCGCGGGCTCGCCCACGATCGGCACCGGCGCGAACGCGGTGCAAGGCTCGTCGAGCGCGTATAGCTTCGGTTTGAACTACGCGCAAGGGCCGCTCGGCATCGGCGCGGCGTACACCAAGCTGCGCTATCCGAACGCCGCGACGCCGGCGTTCAGCGTGAGCATCGCCAACGTGAACACGCTCGGCCTGCACGACCTCGAAACCTATGGCGTGGGCGCGCGTTACTCGATCGCCGCCGCCGTGATCTGGGCGAACTGGACGCACACGATGTTCCATCAGATCACGACCGGATCGTCGACGCTGAACAACTATGAAATCGGCGGCAAGTACACGTTCACGCCGGCATTGAGCGCGGGCGTCGGCTATACGTTCTCGGACCTGAGCGGCAACTTCGACGGCAAGTGGCATCAGATCAACGGCGTGGTGGATTACGCGCTGTCGAAGCGCACCGATGTCTATGTGATCGGCGCGTATCAGAAGGCGTCGGGCAGCAACCGCGGCGTGCCGGTGCAGGCGGAGATCGGCTCGTCGTCGTCGTTCATCGGCAATGCGGGCGCGAACACGCAGCTCGTGACGCGCGTCGGTCTGCGTCACAAGTTCTGATCGAAGGCTCGTTCGATGAAAGCGCGATGCCGCATCGGCATCGCGCTTTTTTTTCATCCATTCGATAGGCACCGAAGGCGCACCGCCGTTGCCTGACATGCGCCAGTCAGAACGAGTGCCTCACGCCGACGATCGCGCCCAGTTGCCCCATGCCCGCGCCGGGTGTCGTGCCGCCGCCGCCCGCGCTCACCGAATAGCGCGCCTTCGCGCTGTTCCACAAGTAAGCGACGTTGCCGTAGACCGCCGTTCGTTTCGACAGGAAATAGGTGGCGCGCAGGCTTGCCATCGTCGCGCGCGTATCGTGTTGCTGGACGATCACGCGATAGCCTTCGCCATCGAGCGCGAGCGCCGGCGTCACGTAGTATTGCGCGCCGAGATAGAAGAGATTGGAACGCACGCTGCCACCGGGCCCGTCTGATTCCACGCGACGTCCGACCCAGCCGCCGCCGAGCTTCACGCCCATCACGTTCACATAGCCGTTCGCCTGAAGGCGCGCGTCCTTGTCGCCGCTCGATGCGATCGGAAAGGGCGCCACGCCATCGAAGAAATTCGCTGCGGCGTTCGTGCCGCCATGCTGCTCGTCGTAAGCGGTGGCAACGCCGAAGTACGTGCTGTCGTACTTCAACATCGCGCTCCATTCGCGGCATTGGCTCGCATCGCCCGGCACGGGTCCGAAGCATGTGCCCTGCCCCGGCGAGTTGCCCGTGCCCGCGCTGTCGCGACCGAACGAA
Source organism: Caballeronia sp. LZ029 (assembly GCF_031451275.1). Lineage (NCBI taxonomy): Bacteria > Pseudomonadati > Pseudomonadota > Betaproteobacteria > Burkholderiales > Burkholderiaceae > Caballeronia > Caballeronia sp. LZ029. Next base: position 835,355 of record NZ_JARUXO010000003.1, on the reverse strand, counting down.
TACGACGCGCCCACCGTCACGCCGTGGAACTTGCCCTTATAGGCGACGGTGTTGTCGCTACGTCCATTCGGGATGAACGCATCCAGCGCGCCGATGCCGTAGATGTCCGGCCCGAGGATATCGGCGTCGAGCATGGCCCAGTAGGTCATCGTGTATTGCCGCCCGAACGACAGCGCGCCCCATGGACCTTCCAGCCCGACGAACGCCTGCCTGCCGAAAAGCCGCCCGCCCTGCCCTGAATCGCCCGCGCGCACGTTGAAACCGCTTTCGAGCACGAATACGGCCTTGAGCTCCGCGCCGAGGTCTTCCACGCCGCGCATCCCCCAGCGCGATGGCACTTCGCCGGTGATGCCCGGCATGCGCACGACATGATCGCCCGCGGCGTTTGCGTGCGACACGTACTCGACGCCCGTGTCCATCACGCCATACAACGTGACGCTGCTTTGCGCGAACGCAGACACACTGAACGACATTGCGATCGATACCGCGATTCGGCCAAATCTCATGAACTCTCCCGTGTCTCCATATATTCGTTCGGATGACGAATCTTATGCCGATGAATGAAATCATCGCGGCGAGCTTAGGGATTGAGACTGATATCGGCAACGGGGCGGACGACGGAAGCGTCGGCGTCGAAAAGTGAAGCGAAGTGTTTTGTTTCCATGAAGCGCTCGACCGCACGCATTCTCGTTTCTTCTGTGAGTCGAATCGCAAGAAAAATTGCAGGAATGTCGCTGCGTTCATGGAGATGAAATATGTTCAAGCCTTTCTTGAACGTCGCGCGAGTTGCACGGCATTCATGTTTCACTTGCAACGACTTCGCTTCTGGCGCGCAAGTCGATATGGCATCTTTGGCTTCACCTGTCGATCTTCAATCAAGCGAAGGAAACGAACCCATGTCACCGAAGCAAACCAGCAAGGAAGAACTCGTCGCGCGATGCCTGCCCTTTCTCGAAGAGGTCAGAAACATGACGACGGACCCGAACGTCGAGCAATGGCTCAATACGAAATACGGCGTGGATAGCGCGCTCTACAAGGATCTGGCGCGATTGATCACGCTAGGCGTCGAGGAAGGATGGGCGGCGGATGTCGAAATCTCCGGACCGCGATATCGACGCGCACGTCTTGTCGCGCCGTGTCCGGAGACATTCTTTTTCAGCATCACGGCTGTATTGATGGACAGCACGGGCAACGAGCAGAACAATCCGGAAGACAGCTTCCGCGGCGATTATCACGCGCACCCGTATGGCGAGTTCAACATGGTCGTGCCGCTCGACGAAGGCGCGGCGCTCGCCGGTCCCAACGGATGGTGTCATGGCGGATGGACAGCGCCCGCGCCGGGCAGCCATCACTATCCGGAAGCGAAGGGCGGCGCGGTGATCGCGCTGTTCTTTCTGCCTGCGGGGCGGATCGCTTATGACATCCAAGCGCCCGCGAAGTAAACGGACATCGAAGCGCGCGGCGAGTCGCGTTACTCGGCGGCTTCCGCGGCCTTCGGAGCCGGAGCCGGAGCCGATCGCGCCAGGCGATTGGTCTCCAGATACACGGCGCGTTCCGCATCGGCCGTCGTCACTTCACCTGCTTTTTCGCCCGCGAGATCGATTCGCGGCGCGCCCTGCACGAGGCAGGTCCAGTAGCGGTTGCCCCGGCACCATACCTTGATCGCGCTGCGCAGTTCCTTCTCGTTGAGCTTGAGCTCCTCCGCGTGCTTCATCAAATCCTCGAAAATGCCGACCTTCAAGGGAACCTTGGGCGCGGGATTCTTCGGAAATGCGAGAGGAAAACGCTTCTGCAGCTTTCCGATCGTATGCACGACGGGATCCACCGGTTTCGATGGAACCGCGGGTTTGGCGGATTTGGCAGGTTTGGCGGATTTAGCAGGCTCAGCCGGCTTCGACGCGGCCGCCGGCGCGGGACGCCGCACGTGCGGCGCCTTTTTCTTCGCTGCGTTGCTTGCAGCCTGTTTTGCGAGTTGCTCTTTCAGTCCGGCGAGTTGTTCGAAGCCCATCACATCGTGCCCGTAGAAAACGTATCCGGATTTTAACAGCCTCCGGTGACGACCTCGTTGCGGGCGCCGGCGGCCTCATCGGAGGGGTATCCGAAACCGAAAAGACCGCCTTGCCGGCGTTGCGCTTACTGTCCGCCCGAATAGGTGTTGCAGAAGGGTCGCGGAGCGCAGTTGTTCGACATGCTCCCGGCCCAGTTCGACGTTCTCCCGCTCGCGCTCTGGCCCATTGCCGCGCCGCCATAAGCGGTGTCGCCGGAAGGTGGCGCAGTCTGGGCCTCTTGTTGACGGGGTGCGGGGATGGACTGCAGGGTATCGGTGGGTTCCTGTGCCTGAGTCAGGTTTCCGAGTGAAAACGCGGCCACTAGCGTGGTCGTAACGAGGAAGGTCTTCATGACTTTCTCCTTCAACGAAGACTTACCGCTGCCTGACGAAACCATCGCCAGGTGAACCAGGTGCGCAAGCATCTGCGCACATATCAAACATATACCCAAGCCGGCACGAAGTTAAATCCGATGCTCGTCGCGTCGCATGAACGTTCGGCCGAATCTTCATTCGCGCACTAATGTGCGACTGGCTGGCCATCCGCGACGTCCGCCGCGATACGCGGGCTCGCCATCTGCTTGAGCAATAACGCGACGCACGATGCCGCGCCGGCCATCGCCACCACGGTGAAGATGCCCGGCAGGCTCATCCGCTGCCGCGACAGCTCCGCGACGAGAAACGACCCCGCAATGCCGCCGAAGCGCCCGACGCCGAGCATCCACGCGACGCCGGTGCCGCGTCCCGCTGTCGGATAGAACGCGGCAGCGAGTGCGGGCATCGACGCCTGCGCGGTATTCACGAGCAGGCCCGCGACGAAGACCGCGCACACCAGCAGGCCGACATTGCCGATGGCCTGTCCGATCGCAACCACGCTCACCGCGCCGAGCGCATACGCGGCCGCCACGACGCCGTTCGGATTGAAGCGATCCATCAGCATGCCGCACAGCACCGTGCCCGCGCCGCCGAGCGGAAAGAGCGCGGAAATCAGCGCCGCGCGCTGCGGGCTCAGGCCCGCGTCCTTCAGGAGCACCGGCATCCAGTTGATCAGGCCGTAGAAGATGACGAGGCCCATGAAGTAGCACAGCCACAGCATCAACGAACCGAAGACATAGCCGCGCGACAGCACGATGCGCGCGCCGCCGCCGTCCGTGTCGCGCACAGTGGCTTCGCGCATCACGAACGATTCCGCCGATACCGCTTCCGGCGCGATGCGCGCCATCACCTTCCGAATGCGCTCGACCGGTTTCTTCTTCGACACCATGTACTGGACCGATTCCGGCAACGCGATCGCGAGCACTACGGTCAACAACAAGGGCACCGCGCCGCCGAAGTGCAGCACGCCGCGCCAGCCGAACTGCGGAATCATCCATGCCGCGAGGAATCCGCCGAACGCGGCGCCCAGCGGAAAGCCGCAGAACATCAGATTGACGATGGTCGCGCGACGGCTGTTCGGACAGAACTCGCTCATCAACGTGACGGCGTTGGGCATCGCCGCGCCCAGACCGACGCCGGTGACGAAGCGCAGCGCGGTCAACTCCGTGAGATTGCTCGCGAAGCCCGAAGCAAGACAGGCGAGGCCGAATATCAGCACTGCCGCGATCAGCACGCCGCGCCTGCCCCAGCGATCCGCCAGCGGCCCCGACGACAGCGCGCCGCATGCGAGCCCGAAGAGCGCGGCGCTCAGCACGGGCGCGAGGGCCGCCCTGCTCAAGTGCCATTCGCCGACGAGCGATGGCGCGATGAAACCGATCGCGGCCGTGTCGAAGCCATCCATCAACACGATCACGAAGCACATCGCGAACACGAGCCATTGATAACGCGAAAACGGGTGCGCGTTGACGAGCGCCTGTACATCGATAACCTTTGTCTCTTCCATTGCATCCTCTCTGATCGACGGGCGCCCAGATTAAGAGCGCGCATCCGGGCATACAACCCGGTGAGTTACGAACGCGGGGCGTGCATCGGCCGCGACTGTCTTTCGACGTCGCGTGCGATGTCACCTTTTCGATTGAAAAAGCCCTTGTTTCAGGGACTTTCGACGATATTCACGCGTTCGCCTTCAGCGCTGCGGACGCAGTGAATCTTCTGCATGACGAGCTTGAATGCCGCGCATCAGCGGCATCGCACCTGCCGTGATACGTCGATGAGTTGCTGTCTGAGCCATTGCAGCCCAGGATCGAGATCGTTGCGTTCGTGCCAGACGGCGCGCACGGTTACGTCGGGACATGCATAGGGCGTCGGACGCATCGACAGTTCGCCGTCGCGCGCCAGTTCGCGGCCGAGCGACGACGGCACCAGCGCGAGCATGTCGCTATGACGCAGGAGCGCGGGAATCGCAAGCGAATGCGCAACAGCCATGCGAACGCGCGGCGCCTCGTCGCTGCCGGCGAAACCGCGATCGAGCGCCTCGCGATCGAACATCTCCGATTGCCGCGCGAGCCCGCGCTCGACGATGAAGCCGCTCACCGCGCCCTCTTCCTCGCCGCCCTGCGAGACCGCGACGAGCGGATAGTTCAGCAAATCCTCGCGCGCAAGCGGCCGGTCGATGAGCGGATGCTCGCGATGCAACAGCAACACGTCCGTCTGCTCCCAGAGACTCACCGCGTGAAAGCGGCGCGGCACATCGGCGAAAATGCCGATCACTACATCGATACGGCCGACATCGATCTGCCCCGCGAGATCGAGCCGCGTCGACGGTCTCACGACGATATCCACGAGCGGCGCTTCCGCGCGCAGGCGCTGACTGAGCCGCGCGAGCAGCAGCGCCGTGATGTAATCGTTCGCGGCCAGCACGAAGGTGCGTCGCGCGATGGCCGGATCGAACTTGTCGACGCCCAGCGCCGCCTTGATCTGCGCGAGCGCGCCGCGCACCTGCGTCGCCATCGCGAGCGCGCGCACGGTCGGTTCCATGCCGCGCCCGGTGCGCACGAAGAGATCGTCGCCGAGCACGTCGCGCATGCGTCCGAGCGCATGGCTGATCGCCGACTGACTGAGATTCAGACGCTTGCCCGCGAGCGCGAGATTGCGGTCTTCGAAAATCGCGTCGAATACGCGCAGCAGATTGAGGTCGATGCGGTCCGCCGACATGACATCAACCTTCGTCGCGCGTCGCGTAGCGCCTGCAACTCGCGCCGAACGATTCGAACAGCGCACGCGAAAGCGCGTCGCTCGTGACCATCGCTTCGGGATGCCATTGCACGCCGAGCGCGAACGGATGTTCATCGAGACGAATCGCTTCGACAAGACCATCCGGCGCGCGCGCCTCGACGGCAAGACGCGATGCAAGCTGCGCCACGCCCTGACGATGCAGCGAGTTCACACGCACATGCTGCACGCCGCCCGTGAGCGTCGATAACATGCCGCCGTCGGTGAGCGCGATTTCATGCCGATAGCGATAGCGCGCGAGCATATCTTCGCTCAGGTCTTCGAGATGATCTTCCGAATGCCCCGATGCATGGATATCGGCGTGCAGAGTTCCGCCGAACGCGACGTTCATCTCCTGAAAGCCGCGGCAAATGCCGAGAAACGGCATGCCGCGCGCCGCCGCACCGCGCATCAGCGCGAGCGCGACATGATCGCGATCGGGATCGACGAGCATCTCGGCATCGCTCGCACCGCCGTACAGGCGCGATTCGACATTCGATGCGCCGCCGGGAAACAACAGCCCGCTCACGCCGTCGAGATAGTCCGCGACCGATTCGACATCGCGCGATGCCGGAATCAGCACCGGGCTTAACTGCGCGCACGTCATCAACGCGCGGACATAGCTTTGCTTCGCACTATGCAGATCGTGATCGCCGACGAAAAACCGGTCGCACACGACACCGACGAGCGGCCTCATTGCACCGCCCCTTTCAGATCGAACGCAGGGTCTTCCGCATCGCGCGCCGATAGATGCACGCCGTTCGCGAGCAGCTTGCGCGCGAGCATGTGTTCCTGCGGACGATTGATGCTATCGACCGCGATCAATGCTTCGTCCCGGAAGTAGAAGATCGAGAACTTCCGTTCTTCCACGGCGCCGCGCAACGCGTGATGCGTGAATCCCGAATGAATGCCCGCCATCTGCAGCTTGAGATCGTATTGATCGGACCAGAACCACGGCACCGTCCGATACGGCTGGGGCCGGCCCGCAATCGCGAGCGCCGCGACTTTCGCCATATCGTTCGCGTTCTGCACCGATTCGATGCGGCATGCGCGTGAATCGCTTGGCGCCCAATGCGGCACGAACGCGGCGCAATCGCCCGCGGCGACGATCGCCGGATCGCTCGTGCGCGCGCATTCATCGACGACGATGCCGCCCGCCACCGTCAGGCCGCATTCCGCCGCCAGCTCCGTATTCGGTATCACGCCGATGCCGACCACGACGAGATCGCACGACAAGTGCGTGTCATCGTCGAGCACGACGGACACCGCATCCCCGGTTTGCTTCAACTCGATCACCTTGCGCCCGAACTCGAAGGCGACGCCGTTCTGCGCATGCGCATCCTGCATAAATGTCGACATCCACGGCGATGCGACGCGCGCAAGCAGGCGCGGCTCCGTTTCCACCACAGTCACATCGATACCCTTCTGACGCAGCGAAGCCGCCGCTTCGAGACCGATATAACCGCCGCCGATCACGACCGCGCGCCGCGCCGTGCTCGCCGTTTGCGCGAGCCGCCGCGCATCGCGCAGATCGCGCAGGTAGTGCACGGCATCGAGCGTCGCGCCGGGGCAATCGAGTTTGCGCACGCGCGCGCCCGTCGTCAGCGCGAGATGGTCGTATGCGATGCGCGAGCCGTCCTGCAACCCGACTTCACGACGCTCGCGATCGATATGCGTTGCGCGCATCGAGGGCAGCCATTCGATCTTCTCTTCGTCGAAGAAGGCTTGCGAGCGCAAAGGCAGGCGCGCTTCGCTGAAGCTTCCGGTGAGAAATCCCTTCGAGAGCGGCGGACGCTGATAAGGCGCATCGGCTTCGTCGCCGATGAGCACGATGCGTCCTTCGAAGCCGGTTTCACGCGCAGCCGCCGCGAGCTGAACACCCGCGTACGATGCGCCGACGATCACGAGCGTGCTATGCATGGTCTTATCCCTGTGCTTGCGGAATCTGCACGACGAGGCCGTTCATCGCGGCGCTCATCACGAGCTGGCAACTGAGCCGGCTTTCGGGACGCCGCTGTGCTGCGACGCCGTCGAGCAGTTCCAGTTCCGATTCGTCGGGCGATGGAAGATCCGCCGTCGACGATGCATCGATATAAACATGACACGTCGCGCATGACAAGCAGCCGCCGCATTCGGCGTCGATGCCGCGCACGTTGTTGTGGATCGCGGCTTCCATCACGCTCGTGCCGTCGGGCACGTCGATGTCGCGGCGCGCGCCGTCGCGCAGGATATAGGTAACCATAGGCATGACATTTCTCCTCTGTGAGCGCGCCGTCAGAACGCTTCGAAATATTCGCGGTGTTCCCACTCGGTGACTTCTAGATTGAAGCGGTCGATCTCCGCCTGCTTAAGCTTGCAGAAGTAATCGACGAACGCGCTGCCGAATCCTTCGCGCAGGCATTCGTCGGTGCGCAACGCATCGAGTGCATCGCTCAAGCTGCGCGGCAGTGCTTCCGCCTGCGTTTCATAAGGCGTATCGGCGGAAGGCGGGAGTTCGAGCTTGCGACGGATGCCGTCGAGACCCGAGATCACCTGCGAGCCGAAATACAGATACGGATTCGCGGTCGGCTCGCCCACGCGATTCTCGATGCGGCTCGCGGAATCGTTCACGCCACCGAGCACGCGCAGCATCACGCCGCGATTGTCGCGGCCCCAGATCGCGCGATCGGGCGCATTCGAATACGGCCGATAGCGCCGATAACCGTTGATCGTCGGCGTCGACAATGAAGTCGCGCCTTTCGCGTGCGCGAGCAGGCCCGCGAGATAGCGTTGACCGGTGATCGACAAGGGCTCGGATGCATCGCCAGGCATGAAGGCGTTCGTGCCCTCGCCCGCATGCACGAGCGATTGATGCAGATGCCATCCGCTCGACACGACGTTCGGAATGCGCGGGCGGCACATGAAGGTCGCGTGATAACCATTGCGCTGACAGATCTGCTTCACCGCGCTGCGAAAGAGGATCATGTCGTCGGCGCTCTTGATGCCTTTCGTCGGCGCGAACGTGAACTCGAACTGGCTCGGGCCATATTCGACTTCGAGCGAACGCACGTCGAGATTAAGCCCTTCGATATTGCGCCGAAGCATTTCCATCACGTCATCGACGGCGTCGTAGCGCAACTCCGTCAGATACTGATAACCATGCGACAGCAACTCGACATCGGGCGGCAAGCCGGGTTGTCCCGAATGCTCGGGCTTCATGTGAGGGTCCGTCACCTTGAAGACATGAAACTCCACTTCGAGGCCCGATACGAATTCATAACCGTGATTCGACAGTTGATTCAGCGCGCGCCGGAACAGATGCCGCGTGGCGAACGGAACCGGCGCGCCGTTGGCGAAGTGCACGTCGCACAGCACCCATCCCGTATGCGGCGCCCACGGCAGCACGCGAAACGTTTCGGGATCGGCGATCATCAGCGTGTCGCATGCGCCCTGCATCTCGGGCATGTCGAAGCCGCCGCCCGCCGTGAACACGGGAAACACCGTGCGATGCGATGTGTCCTTGGCGAAGAGCGTCGTCGTCAGCGTGACGCCGCTTTTCATCGCCTTGATCGCTTCATCGACGACGAGCGTCTTGCCGCGCAGCAAGCCATGCTGATCGGGAAACGAAAAGCGCACGACCTTCACATCGCTTTGCTTGATCCGCTCGACGAGTTCGGCATACGCAGCATGCTGCGCGTCCGTCCACAAACCATGAGTCTCTACAAAAGACATGTGCGTTCCGCGCGGCAGCATCATGCGCCGCGCGCTCCATTCAGGTTGCGGGTCGGTGTTTTCAGGCTTTTGGCGCGGGCCACGGCGCGCTTACGCGGCGCTTCACGTCGGACTCTTTCCAGTACTCGTCCCAGCGGTCCGCCGGTCCGATTCCGTCGATCGATGCGGGGCCCGTGAAGTTCGCGGCTTCGCTCTCGTCGATCAGCATCAGCGTCTTCTCGCCCGCTTGCGTCTTTTCGATAGCATCGACGAGCAGGCGGCGATACGCGATGATGCCCTTGTCCGTCGTGCCCAGATGCTCGCGCGTGCGGTCCTGTATCGCGCCCTGCGATTCGACCGCCCATTGATCGTGCACGTTGATGTCGAAGCCCATGCCCGTGTAGGTTTCGCTCAGTTGCTCGCGCGGATCGAAGCCGTAGTTGTTGCGCTTGTTCTTGCGCGACGTGTAATCGGGCAGTTCGTAGAGTTCGAGCCGCTGCTCGCGCATCTGCGCCTTGTCGGTCGGCGCGCCGAAACTCGTGAAAATCGCATACCAGTAGCAGTTTTCATCATCGACGGGCACGTGCCATTGCGTGATCGTCATCTCCGAGCTCATCGGAATCACGAAGGCTTGCGGGAACACGACATTGGTTACACGCACATGCGTATGCGCTTCGTCGAGCGCGCGCTTCGCGATGAGACGCAGGCCGTAATCCGCCGGGCTCACGAGAATTTCCGGCGATTCGAATTCGCGCAGCACCTTCGTGATCGGCATGTTCGAATCCGCCGACGCGCCGCGAAACTGCTTGCCATAGCTTTCGCTCACGTCTTCATCCTCGAAGAAGCGATGCAGAAACGACGCGTGCGCCGGATCGATACCGACTTCGAGCGCCTGCAGCCAGTTGCATTCGAAGAGTCCCTTGAATGCGAACGTGTAGGCATCGGGCGCGGCGAAGCAATCGAAGTTGGGGAACGCGGGCGGCTCGTCCTTGCCGATATAGCCGAACAGCACGCCGGCCTTTTCGATGACCGGATACGCCGACTGCCGCACCTTGTTGCACAGCGTGCTGCCGACGGGTTCGCCCGGCGTCGAGAGGCAACGTCCGCTGGCGTCGAAGAGCCAGCCGTGAAAGGCGCAACGCAGTCCGCCGCCTTCGAGACGCCCCGCCGCGAGATCGGCGCCGCGATGCGGGCAATCGCGATCCAGCATGCCGTAGCGGCCTTGCTCGTCCTTGAACACGACGAAGTCCTGCCCCATCAGGCGCACCGCCTTGACGGGACGCTCGGCCGGTAATTCCTCGACGAGCGCGACAGGCTGCCAGTACCGGCGCAGCAACTGGCCGGCGGGCGTGCCCTTGCCGACGCGGGTAATGGTCTCGTTTTGCTGCGAACTCATCATGGCGGTATCTCCGGTTTGTTGAATTCAGACGTCGGCCGATTGCATGCAGCGCGACGTGTTCTTGAGACGTAGAATAGCTTTTCGAACTCAAATGCACAAACGATGTATGCAGCACGCTTGTGCTTCTTCCACCATCCGCGATTCGCCAAACTTCGATATCATTCTGTTTTATATGCGCTTTTTATGGTTTATTCGGATTTACCCTCATCGATCATATCCAGTCATTTTCGGCCGTATTGCATACATCGAAAAACATCTTCGAGCGCGATGTCCGAATGTCGAGCACAGCGAGCAGCCCTTGGCCTAGAATCGCCCACAACGGCAAGCGGAGAAAAACCATGGAATCCCAGCAAGAACGCGTATTGGTCTACCTGCGCGATCTGATCCTGAAAGGCGAATTCGCGCCGGGCGAGCGCCTGGGCGAAGTTGCGCTCGCGGAACGGCTGAAGGCGTCGCGCACGCCCGTCCGGCTCGCGCTCACGACGCTCGAACAGGAAGGTCTCGTCGAGCCATCGCCGGCGGGCGGATATGTGATGCGGCGCATCACGGCCGCCGAAATCGCCGATGCCATCGCGGTGCGCGGTCATCTCGAAGGCATGGCCGCGCGTCTCGTCGCGGAGCATGGCGTGCCGCGCCAGTTGTCGAATGCGCTCGCCGAGTGTTTGCGAGCGGGCGACCGCCTGCTCGCGAAGTCCGAGCTCGATCTCGACGACTACGCCGCCTACACCGACATGAACAATCGCTTCCACAAGCTGATCGTCGACGGGTCGGGCAATGCGGCGCTGATGCGCGCCATCGACATGAATAATCGGCTGCCGTTCGCCGCCGCGAGCGCGATGCTGCCGATGCAATCGGCCATCGATGAAGGACGGCAATGGCTTTTCATCGCGCATCAGCAGCATCACAGTCTCGTGGACGCGCTGGAACGCGGCGAAGGCACGCGCGCGCAGGCGCTCGCGACCGAGCACGTGCAGATCGCGCAGAGGAATCTGGCTTATGCGCTGGAGCGCCCCGAGGATTGCGTGAAGCTCGCGCCGGCGTTGCAGCTCGTCGCGGAAGCCGTTTTATGAGCGCTTCGGCATGGCGCGTTCATAGCGCGCGAGGAACATGTCGGCGGCCGCTTCCGCTACTTCTTTCTGCTCGGGCTTCGAAAGCGGCGGCTGGCCCATCGTGACCTGAGGCCAGAACGCGAAACCCTTCACGATGCCATGCAGTTGCTGCCCGGCGAAGACCGGGTCGGTGACCACGAGACGGCCATCGGCGGCGGCTTTTCTGATCCACGCCGTCACGTCTTCCTCACGCTCGCCGATGCGCGCCACCATGTCCCGCGCGCGATCCGGCGAATGAATGCCCGCCGCGATCGCCACGCGCGCGAGCGATAGAAAGGCCTCGTCGGTCATGAGCCGCAGCTTGCGCGTGAGCAGCGCGAGCAGTTGCGCGCGCAGCGGTTCATCGGCGCTATAGACGGGCGCGTCGCCCGTTTCGCTCGCATCCCACAAGCGATGCAGGATCGCGGCGAAAAGCGCTTCCTTGCTCTCGAAGTGGTTATAGACCGTGCGCTTGGACACGCCCGCGCGCGCGGCGATGCGGTCCATGCTGGTCGCGTCGTAGCCCGCCGCAATAAACTCCGCCACCGCTGCGTCCACGATCGCGGCGCGCTTGCGGTCGGTCAGCCGCTGGGGAAGGTCGTTCATATCGCTCGAATCCATCCCCATATTTTACACCGTCCGGTTTACTTTTTTCTCAAAATTAAACTACACTGTACAGTCTACTTTCCGCTTCGGGCTCGCGCCCCGTCACGCCCTATGACTTCGTTCACCGATCGCATCAGCCGTGCCCTGGGTTTTGCCGCCGCGGAACGCGGCCGCGCGTTGTCGAACGCGTCGCCGCAACATGACGGCGCGCGCTTTCGCAATGTGAAGCCACGTCCGGAAGAAGGCCTCGGCAAGACCTTGCGCATCATCTGGAACGTGCTGTTCAACAAGCCGCGCAATACCGTGCCGACGCAGCCGCCCATCGTCGAAACGCTCACGCGCGCGCAACTCGATGCCGCGCCCGATCGCAGTCTCTACCGGCTCGGCCATTCGACGATACTCTTCAAGCTGCGCGGCGAATACTGGCTGACGGACCCGGTTTTCGGCGAGCGCGCGTCGCCGTTCAGGCGCATGGGACCGAAGCGCTTTCACGCGCCGCCCATCGCACTCGGCGATCTTCCGCCGTTGCGCAGCGTGATCCTGTCGCACGATCATTACGATCATCTCGACCGCGATACCGTGCTCGCGCTCGCCGCGACGACCGAAGTCTTTCTCACGCCGCTCGGCGTCGGCGACAGATTGATCGAATGGGGCATCGATGCATCGAAGGTGCGTCAGCTCGACTGGTGGCAAAGCGCGCGAGTCGGCGAGCTTCTTTTTACCGCGACGCCCGCGCAGCATTTCTCCGGCCGCAGCCTCTTCGATGGCAACAGCACGTTGTGGGCTTCGTGGGTGATCATCGACGATGAACTGCGCGTGTTCTTCAGCGGCGACACCGGTTATTTCGACGGCTTCAGGACGATCGGCGAGCGCCTCGGCCCATTCGACGTCACGCTGATCGAAACCGGCGCATACGATGCGCAATGGCCGTACGTCCACATGCAGCCAGAGGAAACGGTGCAGGCGCATATCGATCTGCGCGGACGCTGGCTCGCGCCGATTCACAACGGCACGTTCGATCTCGCGATGCATCCGTGGCAGGAGCCGTTCGAGCGCGTGACGGGGCTGGCGCTCGCACGCGGCGTTGCAGTCGCGACACCGCGGATGGGTGAGCGGCTGGATCTCGAAGCGCCAGAGCGCGGCGAGCGCTGGTGGCGCGAAGCGGCCGATGCGCCGAAGGCAGCTTCATCGTGGCGCATGTGCGCGTCGCGGGCCGAGAGCGCGGAATAACGCCCCGCCGCGCGATTACAACTTTCCTTCCTTGAGCCGCGCCCGGTGCGCGGCCACCTTCGCGCGATTCCCGCAGATCGCCATGCTGCACCAGCGACGCGCATGTCCGCGCGTGTGATCCGCGAAAAGCAGCGTGCATTTCGGGCCTTCGCACGCCTTCACGTAAGTGAAGTCCTCTTCGCAGACGAGCTTCGCGAGCGCTTCGACGATCGGCATCAGCAGCGATTCGGCGTTCGGCCAGCGTCGCCGCATGACGAACGCGAGACCGCTCGCGGCATTCGCATCGGCGACGATCACCGCATGTTGCTCGTCGCGCTGCAAAACGCCATTCAGCGGTTCGAGCTCGGCCAGATCCTTCGCCGATAACGGCCGCCCTTTCCTCTTCCGCACGAACGCACGAAACCATTCGCGCAGTCCGCGCGCCTTCGCCGCGACCTCGTCCAGTTCGGCAGGCGCGGTTTGCGAACGCATGTGCGCCAGCACGTCGGCGGGCACCAGTTGCGCCTGTTCGAGCCATGACAGCAAGCCTTCGCCATCGCCGATCCAGTCGACGGGTTCATCGACCGGCGTCGCGATCGAGTTGAGGAAATCGAGGCCGGGCGCGTCGGCCACGAAGATCGCCGGTATCGGGCGGTAGTCCATTTTGCAATCCAGACGTGTTTCTACGATGGCTTCATCGTAACCGCTAAAAAACATCTTGACAAGTTACATCGTCCGTTTGTAACCTGTCTCACATAGTTTTAACGGTTACAAGAATTTTTCCCCCTCAACCAGCGGAGAAACGCCCATGTCCACCATTGCGCATCGTCATATCGACGTCGACGGCTTCAACGTGTTCTATCGCGAAGCCGGTCCGGCGGATGGCCCCAAGCTTCTGTTGCTGCACGGCTTTCCGAGTTCGAGCCACATGTTTCGCGATCTGATCCCGCTGCTCGCCGAGCGTTTTCATATCGTCGCGCCCGATCTTCCCGGCTTCGGCCTGTCCGATATGCCGAGCCGCGATGCGTTCTCGTACACGTTCGAGAACATCGCGAACGTGATCGATCGCTTCACCGAAGTGATCGGCTTCGATCGCTATGCGGTCTATGTCTTCGACTACGGCGCGCCGACCGGCTTTCGACTGGCGCTCAAGCATCCCGAGCGCATCACGGCGATCGTTTCGCAAAACGGCAACGCGTATGAAGAGGGATTGAGCGACGGCTGGAATCCGATCCGCGCGTACTGGCAAGCGCCCACGCAAGCGAACCGCGATGCATTGCGCGCGATGCTCACGAAGGACACGACGAAGTGGCAATACACGCACGGCGTGCCCGACGCATCCGCGATCTCGCCCGATGGCTATACGCTCGACGACTACTACCTGAATCGCCCCGGCGCGCATGAAGTGCAGCTCGATCTCTTCGGCGACTACCGCAACAACGTGGCGCTGTACCCGGCGTTTCAGGCGTACTTCCGCGAGCATCAGCCGAAGTTCCTCGCCGTGTGGGGCAAGAACGATCCGTTCTTCCTGCCGCCGGGCGCGCAAGCATTCAAGCGCGATATCCCGCATGCGGACGTGCGCTTCTTCGATACAGGCCACTTCGCACTCGAAACGCACGCGACGCAGATCGCGGCGGCCATCACCGAATTCCTCGCTCAATAAAACGCGGAGCTTCACCGCGCTCATCCATCACAGGAGAACCATCATGCGTGCAATCGTGCTCGACACGTTCGGCGGTATCGATAGCCTCGTCTATACCGAGATTCCGGAGCCGGAACCGCTGGAAGGACATGTCGTCATCGAGATCAAGGCGTTCGGCATCAATCATGCGGAGATGCATATGCGGCGCGGCGAATGGGCCGAAGCCGCGAGAGTGAGCGGCATCGAATGCGTGGGCATCGTGAAGTCGTGTCCGGGCGGCGAGTTTCCCGTCGGCGCGAAAGTGGCTGCATTGATGGGCGGACTCGGGCGCACGATCAACGGAAGTTATGCGCAATTCACGCGCGCGCCGGTGTCGAATGTTGCGCTGATCGAATCCGATTTGTTGTGGGCCGAACTGGCGGCCATTCCCGAAACCTATGCGACGGCCTGGACGTGCCTCTTTCGCAACCTGGAGATCGAAGCAGGACAGACAGTCGTCATTCGCGGCGCGACTTCATCGTTCGGACAGGCAGCGGTGAATCTCGCGGTGAACGCGGGCGCGAAGGTCATCGCGACGACGCGCAATCGCGATCGCTTCGCGAAGCTCGAAGCGTTGGGCGTGTCGCGTGTCGAACTCGAAGGACCGGACTTGAGCAAGCGCATCGCGGAAACGAAAGAGATCGATGCGGTGCTCGATCTCGTCGGCAATAGCACGATTCTCGACTCGCTCGCGATGCTGCGTCGCGGCGGCCGTGCATGTCTCGCGGGCTGGCTCGGCGGCCTCGCGCCGATCGCGGATTTCAATCCCCTTTTGCAGATGCCGAGCGGTGTGAATCTGACCTTCTTCGGCAGCTTCGTTTTCGGCACGCCCGGCTTTCCGCTCTCCGATGTGCCGCTGCAAGCAATCGCCGCCGATATCGCCGCGGGACGTTTCAACGCGAAGCCTTCCCGCGTGTTTTCGTTCGACGACATTCACGAAGCGCATCGCGTGATGGAAGCGAATGAAGCCAACGGAAAGATGGTCGTCGTTCATTGAACGGGAGACATGACATGTCCACGAAAGTAGCGATCGTCACGGGCGCGAGTCAGGGCATCGGACGTTCCACCGCAATCCGCCTCGCACGCGATTTCGATTCGATCGTGCTCGTTGCACGCAATCGCGCGAATCTCGAAGAAACCGCATCGATGGTCGAGCAAGCCGGCGCAAGGACGCTGACGCTCGATGTCGATCTTTCGCAAGCCGACGCCGCGCAAGAGGTCGTCGATGGCGCGCTCGCAGCGTTCGGCCGCATCGACGCGTTGTTGAATATCGCGGGCGCAGTGCCGCAAATCGATCTGTTCGACATGACCGATGAACAATGGGACGCGGGCCTCGCGCTGAAGCTCCACGGTGCGCGCCGCCTGACGGTCGCGGCGTGGCCTTCGCTCAAAGCGACATCGGGATCGGTCGTGCTGATGTCGGGCAATTCCGCGCTGTTTCCCAAAGCGCCCTATGCGGCGGTCGGCACGATCAACGCGGCGATTGTCGCCTTGGCGAAGGCATTTTCCGATCGCGGCATCGCGGACGGCGTGCAGGTCAACAGCGTGCTGCCCGGTCCTGTGATGACGGGCCGACGGCGCTCGTATCTGGAGCACTGGGCACCGTTGCACGATATGACAGTGGAGGAAGCGACCGCGCGTTTCCCTGTCGAAGCGGGCATCGCACGTTACGGCACGCCGGAAGAGATCGCGGAACTGATGGCGTTCCTCGTATCGCCCGCCGCGAAATGGATGACGGGCAGCACGCTGAGAATGGACGGTGGCGAGGTCAAGTCGATATGACTTGCCGCGAGCGCGGTCAGTGCCTGTAAAGTATCCTGTGTCGACATCGAATGAATCGTCCTGCATGGACTTTCGTGAGGCCACACATGAAACTCGCATTCAAGGCACTGCTGCTCGTTTCGATTGCAAGTCCCCTCTATTGCGCGGCTCAATCGAAGGGATGCGATGCGAAGCGCAGTTCGATCGAACAGGAAATCGCTTATGCGCGCGCGCATGGCAACGCAAATCGCGTCGATGGACTGGAAACCGCGCTCGCGCGACTGAACGCGAACTGCACGGATGCGTCGCTGCGAAGCGAGAGCCAGCGCAAGGTCGCGGAAGCGCAAAAGAAGCTTGCCGAGCGCGAGCATGATTTGCAGAAAGCGAAGGACGAAGGCAAGAGCGCGAAGAAGATCGCGGAGCGCCAGCACAAGGTCGATGAAGCTCATGCCGACCTCGAACGTGCGCAAACGGAAGCGAACGAGTAAGGTGCTGTTTTCCGCTCATTCAAGACACTTCGCACGATGCAGCCAACCGATCCCGATTTCTTCAAGCTTCTTGGCGCAAGCTATGCGCGCCTGCTGGGCAAGCCGCTCGTTCCCGATGAAGAACTGACGCCCGCCGAAGCCGCGCGCTGGCTTTACGAAGATGCGCCCTTCGGCATCCTCGCGCACGATACCCAGGCTGATCCCGTGTTCGTCTACGGCAACCTGCGCGCGCAACGTCTCTTCGGCTATACATGGAACGAGCTGACCGCGTTGCCGTCGCGTCTGTCGGCCGAAGCGCCCGAGCGCGGCGAACGTCAGGCGTTTCTCGAACAGGTGACGCGCGATGGCTACGTGGACGGCTATCGCGGCGTTCGTGTCACGAAATCGGGCGAGCGCTTCTGGATCGAACGCGCGACCGTGTGGCAATTGTTCGATCGGGACGGCGTGTATCGCGGCCAGGCGGCGATGATTCCGCACGTCAGCAACATAGCCTGAAGCGTTCCGCTCAACGCGCGACGAGCTTGCGGATCACATCGACGAGCGGCGTCGTGCCTTTGACGATATGTTCGCGTTGCCCTTCGAAGTCGATCCAGCCTTCGTTGAAGCCGTCGAGCATCTGAATGCGCGGCGTCGGATGCTTCATGCCCTGACTCACGAACAGCGCTTCCCACGTGTCGCGTGCAACCGCCTGCGCACGCACCGGCTGGCCGAGCACTTGCTCGAAGGCGGCGGCAATATCGTCCGGGCTCGTGCGCCGCGGTCCTTCCAGTTCGACGATGCGCACGCCCGACCAGCGCTCCTGCATGAGCGTCGCCGCGAGTTCGCCGATGTCGTCGGTGGCGATCATCGGAATTGCGCGATCGAGCGGTTGCAGAAACGATCGAACGATGCCTTCGTTACGCGCCGAATCGACATCCCACGCGCAGTTCTCCATGAACCAGCCCGGACGCAGAAACGTGACCGGGATCGCTTGCTTGCGAAGCGCTTCTTCCAGCAGCGAGCGCTGCGTCAGAAGATTGGTCTGCGTGGCCTGCGCGCCGATCGTCGACAGACACACGATGCTGCGCGGCTTCGAACGCGCCACGGCGGCGACGATCGTATCGATCACCTCGCGCGCTTCCGGAAAGCCCGGCGCGGGATCGAATTCCGGCGGCGGAAGAATGAACACGGCTTCGGCGCCTTCGAAGGCGTGCGTGAGCGCATTGGCATCGGTCATGGTGGCGAGGGCGATCTCGCAACCGCGCGCCGCCCAGAGCGCGCCCTTCTTCTCGTCGCGCACGACGGCGCGAACGGGTTTCCCCGCTTTCAACAGCGCGTTTGCGAGCGCCCCGCCGACTTGCCCTGTAATTCCAGTGATGACATACATGGTCTGACTCCTTGTGCAATTCGTCTGCCTGCGATGGATTGCATGTTAGGGCGTGGACCGTCCGCGACAAATGACTCGCGGGTTATCGGATTGATGATCCGGCGTCATTGATCGCACCGCACGAGCGCAATAGGTTCGCCCTATGCCCGGCACATGAAACTGGTATTTCCACTCCACGGAACATTTCCTTAAAGTCTCCCTTATCCAACCAGGATTCGCTGGCCGGTCCAGCAACGGAGACGACACCATGCAAACGGAAAGCGCCGCCGATATCGTCGCGCCCACCTCCGTCGCGGCGCTCGCCGCCACGCTCGATTACGACGCCGCGCCGAACGAAGGCGACGCGCTTCCGCCCTTGTGGCACTGGATATTCTTCAGGCCGATCGCGAGGCAATCGCTCATCGCCGAAGACGGGCATCCGCAGAAAGGCAGTTTCCTGCCCGACCTCGGCCTGCCGCGACGCATGTGGGCGGGCGGGCGTCTGCGCTTTCCTGCGCCGGTGGTCGTCGGTGAACGCATCACGCGCGAATCGACCATTCTCGATGTCAGCGAAAAGCAAGGCCGCACGGGCAAGCTCGGTTTCGTGACGGTCGGGCATCGCATTTGCTGCGGCGATGTCACCGCGATCGAGGAAGAGCACGACATCGTGTATCGCGAACCGGCCGCGCCCGGCGCACCCACACCCGCCCCGACTCCCGCACCCCGCGACGCTCAATGGCAACGCGATATCGTGCCCGACGAAACGCTGCTTCTACGCTATTCGGCGCTGACCTTCAACGCGCATCGCATCCATTACGACAAGCCTTACGTCACGCAGGTCGAAGGCTATCCGGGCCTCGTCGTGCATGGGCCGCTCATCGCGACGCTGCTGATGGATCTGCTGCGCCGCCAGTTGCCCGATGCGACTGTCATCGACTTCTCTTTCAAGGCGCAGCGCCCGTGTTTCGCCGGTAATACGCTGCATCTGTGCGGCCAGCCATCGGCGGACGGCAAGACCGTCGAACTGTGGTCGAAAGATCACGAAGGCTGGCTCGGCATGACCGCGCGCGCCACGCTCGCCTGACTCGCCTGACTCGTTTGACGACACGAACCCAATAGCCAAGCACATCATGATCGAATCCACTCCCGACGCTTATCAGGATATCCGCGAAGCCGTGCGTGATCTTTGCGGCCAGTTCTCCGGTGAATACTTTCGCAAGATCGACGAAGCGCGCGGCTATCCCGAAGCATTCGTCGATGCGCTCACGAAAGCGGGCTGGCTCGCCGCGCTGATTCCGCAAGAGTACGGCGGCTCGGGTCTCGGGCTGACCGAAGCGTCGGTCATCATGGAAGAGATCAATCGCTCGGGCGGCAACTCGGGCGCGTGTCACGGCCAGATGTACAACATGGGCACGCTGCTGCGTCATGGCTCGGCGGAACAGAAGAAGCGCTATCTGCCGAAGATTGCATCGGGCGAATTGCGTCTGCAATCGATGGGCGTGACCGAGCCGACCACCGGCACCGATACGACCAAGATCAAGACGACCGCCGAAAAGAAGGGCGATCGTTATGTGATCAACGGTCAGAAGGTATGGATCTCGCGCGTGCAGCATTCCGACCTCATGATCCTGCTCGCGCGCACCACGCCTGTCGCGGATGTGAAGAAGAAGAGCGAAGGCATGTCGATCTTCATCGTCGATCTGCGCGAAGCGATCGGTCACGGCCTCACGGTGCAGCCGATCCTCAACATGGTGAATCACGAGACCAACGAGTTGTTCTTCGACAATCTGGAGATTCCCGCGGAGAATCTGATCGGCGAGGAAGGCAAGGGCTTCAAGTACATCCTCGACGGGCTGAACGCGGAGCGCACGCTGATCGCGGCGGAGTGCATCGGCGACGGCTACTGGTTCATCGACAAGGTTTCGCAGTATGTGAAGGATCGCGTCGTGTTCGGGCGTCCCATCGGCCAGAATCAGGGCGTGCAGTTTCCGATTGCGCGCGCCTATGTCAATGTCGAAGCGGCGAACCTGATGCGCTTCAAGGCGTGCGAGCTCTTCGACGCCCACCAGCATTGCGGCGCGCAAGCCAATATGGCGAAGCTCCTCGCCGCCGATGCCTCATGGGAAGCGGCCAACGCGTGTCTGCAATTCCACGGCGGATTCGGCTTCGCGGCGGAATACGATGTCGAGCGCAAGTTCCGCGAGACGCGTCTATATCAGGTCGCGCCGATCTCGACCAATCTGATTCTCTCGTATGTCGCCGAGCATATCCTCGGCCTGCCGCGCTCGTTCTGAAGGAGGCCGATCATGCGTCCACTGCAAGGCATCAAGGTCGTCACGTTCGAGCATGCCATAGCCGCGCCCTTCTGCACGCGTCAGCTCGCCGATCTGGGCGCGCGCGTGATCAAGATCGAGCGTCCCGGAACGGGCGATTTCGCTCGCAACTACGACGAACGCGTGTCGGGGCTCGCATCGCATTTCGTGTGGACGAACCGCTCGAAGGAGAGCGTGACGCTCGACGTCAAGCATCCTGAAGCGCTCGATGTCGTGCACAAGCTGCTCTCCGATGCCGATGTATTCGTGCAGAATCTCGCGCCCGGCGCGACGCAACGGCTCGGGCTCGACTACGAGACGCTGAAGGTGCGTTATCCGCGCCTCATCGTGTGCGATATCTCGGGCTACGGTTCGGACGGCCCGATGCGCGACAAGAAAGCCTACGACCTGCTGATTCAAAGCGAATCGGGCTTTCTCAGCATTACGGGTTCGAAAGGCGAGCCCGCGAAGGCAGGTTGCTCGATCGCCGATATCGCCGCCGGCATGTACGGCTACACCAACATTCTCGCGGCGCTCATCGAGCGTGGGCAGACGGGGCGCGGCAAGCGCATCGACATCTCCATGCTCGAAAGCATGGTCGAATGGATGAGCTATCCGCTCTACTACGCGATCGACGGGCAGACGCCGCCGCCTCAGGCGGGCGCATCGCACGCGACGATCTTTCCTTATGGCCCGTTCCAGGCAGGAGACGGCAAGACCGTGATGCTCGGCCTGCAAAACGAGCGCGAATGGAAGAAGTTCTGCGAGATCGTGATTCGCCAGCCCGGGCTTCAGGACGACGAACGCTTCTGCGCGAACAGCCGTCGTACGCAGCATCGCGAAGCGTTGACGCACATCATCGTCGATGCGTTCGCTTCGCTGAGCGCCGCGCAAGTCATCGAGCGGCTGGAGGAAGCGGGCATCGCCAATGCGCGCATGAACGACATGCACGATGTGTGGAAGCACGATCAGCTCGAAGCGCGCCATCGCTGGACACGCGTCGAAACGCCGGCCGGCGTCATTCCCGCGCTCTATCCGCCGGGACTCGGCGGCGCCGATGAACCGCGCATGGACGCCGTGCCCGCGCTCGGACAGCACACCGATGCGGTCCTGCGTGAACTCGGTCTCGACGATGGAGCCATCGAGCGCTTGCGCGCAGCGAATGCGATCTAGGCTTGCGGTCCCCGCTTGCGCATCGTCACGCCCTGCCAGCTATCGTGTTCGATATGCTCGGCGATCAACTCGATCAGTGTCTCGCGCACCGCGACGGTCGCCGAATTCATCGGCGCGCCATTGGGCCAGCAGATGCTGGCTGGCCGCCTGATCGTCGGCTCGACGATTCTCCGCATCTTCGGCAGGAGCGCCTCGTTCCATTGCGCGATTGCCGATGAAGGAAGAATCGTGCAGGCACGGCCCGAATTCGCGATCAGCAAGAGCGCGGGCAACGAGTCGATATCCGCGACGATATTCAGTTCGACCTTCTCGCTCGCGAACGTGCGCTCGATCAAAAGACGCAAGCCGTTCGACGCACCGGGCGCGACGAGCTTGACGCCCGCAAGCTTGGCGAGCGGGCATGTCGATGCGCGCGGCGAGATATCGCCGCCCGGATCGCCCAGCAGATAAAGCGTTTCATCGAGCACGGGCAAGGCCGTGATGCCGGGTGTGTCCGATTCGCGAAACAGGATGCCGAGATCGAGCCGGCCATTGGCGAGCAGCTCGTTCAGATAGCCGCTCATGCTTTCGAAGAATTGCAGGCGAATGCCGGGGTATTGATCCTGGATGCGCTCGAATAGCGGCACCGCGAGCACGGAGGCCATCGTCGTCGGCAAGCCGACCGCCACCGTGCCGGATTCAGCGCCCGCGCCCTTGGTCACTTCCTGCTTGAGTTGCTCCATCTGCCGCAGCACGAGACGCGCGTGGCGATAGAGCGCATCGCCTTCGGCGGTGGGCGTGACGCCGTGATTGCTGCGCAAAAGGAGCGTGACGCCGAGTTCTTCTTCGAGCCGCGCCATTTGCTGGCTGAGCGAAGGCTGTGCGACGTATAGCTTTTCCGCCGCCTTGCCGAGACTGCCGTAATCGACGATGCTGACGAAGTAGCGAAGCTGGCGGACGTCCATGTGGAATGGCGAGAGTCGATGACAGGCGCGCGCGTGAATGTCCGGCGCCGGTCGCCTATTCTATAACTCGCGGGTCCACATGAACTACGCGCGCGCGCCTTCGAGTATCGTTTGCGCGCGAAGCACGACGGGCCGGTCCACCATTTTTCCATCGACGGCGATGGCCGCGCCGTTCGCATTCGAGAACGCATCGAGTATGCGCTTCGCCCAAGCGAGTTCGGATTCGCTCGGCGCATAACATTCGTTGATCGTTCGAACCTGCTTCGGATGAATGCACAGCTTGCCCGCGAAGCCACGACGCTTTCCATTGAGCGTTTCGTTCTTCAGCGCGTATTCGTCGTCGAGCGCGGGCGTCACGCCGTCGATCGGCGCGCCGATGCCCGCGACCCTCGATATCATCGCGAGATTCGCGCGGAATGGATCGAGAACATCGTCATCGGTGACCATGTTCATGTCGGCGCAGAAATCGAGCGTACCGAACATCAACTGACGCACGTAGGGTGCTTTCGCGATCTCCAGCGCGTTGAACATGCCCTTCGCGCTTTCGATCAGCGGAAACACGGGCATTCTGCTCTTCGTGCGCGAGACGAGCGCGACGATATCCGCGGCGCTTTCCGCCTTCGGCAACACAATGCCCGCCACGCCGCGCAGCTTGCCCAGTTGCGCATCGCGCTCGAACCACGGCGTATCGCGCGCATTCACGCGAATCAGCACGTGACGCTCGGGGGAGAGCCATGCGGCCACGGCGTCGCGCGCCTCGTCCTTGCTCGCGGGCGCGACGGCATCTTCCAGATCGATGATGATCGCGTCGGCGCCGCTGTCCAGCGCCTTCGCGAAACGCTCGGGGCGATTGCCCGGCACGAACAGGAACGAACGATATCGATCGGCGTGCGATTTGGCGGGCGTTTGCATCACAGTTCGTTGACCAGTTCGGGGACCATCGTGAACAGATCGCCGACGAGACCGTAATCGGCCACGCTGAAGATCGGCGCTTCCGGGTCTTTGTTGATCGCGACGATGACCTTCGAATCCTTCATGCCCGCGAGATGCTGGATCGCGCCCGAGATGCCGACTGCCACGTACAGTTGCGGCGCGACGATCTTGCCGGTTTGACCGACCTGATAGTCGTTCGGGACATAGCCGGCATCGACTGCTGCGCGCGATGCGCCCAGCGCCGCGTTGAGTTTGTCGGCGAGCGGCTCCAGCGTTTTCGTATAGTTCTCGCCGCTGCCGAGGCCACGTCCACCCGACACGATGATGTGCGCGCTCGTCAGTTCCGGACGATCGAGCTTCGTCACTTCACGGCTCACGAACTGCGAGATGCCTGCATCGGCTGCGGCTTCGATCTTTTCAATCGCCGCATTACCACCTTCAGCTGCAACCGGATTGAAACCCGTTGCGCGCACCGTGACGACCTTGATCGGATCGCTCGATTGCACCGTTGCAATGGCATTGCCCGCGTAGATCGGACGCTCGAACGTGTCGGCGCTATCGACGGCGGTGATATCGCTGATCTGCGCGACATCGAGATGCGCGGCGATACGTGGTGCGATGTTCTTACCGTAAGCCGTCGCTGGCGCGAAGATATGCGAATAGTCCTTCGCGATGTTCAGCACCGTCGCTTCGACGTTTTCCACAAGGCCATCGGCGAGTTGAGGCGCATCGGCGAGCAGCACTTTCGACACGCCCGCGATCTTTGCCGCCGCATCCGTCGCGCCTTGCGCGTTCGAACCTGCGATCAGCACATGCACATCGCCACCGATCTTCGCCGCAGCCGCAACGGTGTTCAGCGTCGCTGCCTTGATCGATGCGTTGTCGTGTTCCGCAATAACGAGAGTCGTCATCAGATTACCTTCGCTTCGTTCTTCAGTTTCTCGACCAGCGTCTTCACGTCCGGCACCGTAATGCCCGCGCTGCGTTTCGGCGGCTCGACAACTTTCAATGTCTTCAGACGCGGCGTAACATCGACGCCCAGATCGGCGGGCTTCACCGTTGACAAAGGCTTCTTCTTCGCCTTCATGATGTTCGGCAACGTCACGTAGCGCGGTTCGTTCAGGCGCAGGTCAGTCGTGACCACTGCGGGCAGCTTCAGCGACAGCGTTTCGGCGCCGCCATCGACTTCACGCGATACAGTCGCCTTGCCATCCGCGACCACGACCTTCGATGCGAACGTCGCCTGCGGCAAGCCAGCGAGCGCCGCAAGCATCTGACCGGTTTGATTCGAATCGTCGTCGATGGCCTGCTTGCCGAGGATGATCAAATCAGGCTTCTCCTGATCGACCAGCGCCTTCAACAACTTCGCGACGGCCAAAGGCTGCAAGTCCTCCGACGTTTCCACCAGCACAGCACGATCCGCGCCGATCGCAAGCGCCGTACGCAACGTCTCCTGACACTGCGTCACGCCGCACGACACCGCGATAACTTCCGTCGCAACACCCGCTTCCTTCAACCGCACCGCTTCTTCAACAGCGATCTCGTCGAACGGATTCATCGACATCTTCACGTTGGCGATATCGACACCCGTGTTATCCGACTTCACCCGGACCTTCACGTTGTAATCGACCACGCGCTTGACTGGGACAAGAATCTTCACTTGCGTCTCCGAATAATGACAAGCTCTCAGAAAGAGGCTTGACCTAACCTCTATTTGAATGCGTGTCCGGAAAGCGCGCAAATATCAGATAACTTTGCCGGTCATAGGCTCAACCTAGGGCCGCTCAGTGCCCCGGTCCGTTTTGCTCGACGCAGCTCAGCACGAGCGTGCTGTTCGTGCCCGCTTCGGGGCTGAGCATCGCGGTGTGGAATTCGCTGTCCGTGCAGCGCCAGTCGGCCTGAAGATCCTTGCTGCAAGCGCGCGTCGCATCGCCGATGCGCCTTCTGTCCGGCACGTACTGACACGTATCGAGGCCGTCGCACTGAAGCGTCAGATCGCGCGTCGCGTTGCCGTTCGCGGCGCCGCAATTCGCGCCATAAGTTCCGGATATGACCTTGATCGTCCTTGCTTCAGCGCCCGAAATGCCGGCCAGCATGACGATTCCCGCTATTGCGCAAGCAGCCGCCCTGTTTATTGTCATCAAGCACCGCCATCGCCTAGTTTCGATACTACGCTCGCAACGATCCGATCGCATCGCGCGCCGCCGAATTCGAACACGTCGCGTTCGGCGAGATCGAACGCCTGCGCCAGCGATTCACGCAACATGCCGCGCGCGCGAAAATGCCGGCTGCGCACGGTCGCTTCGGGAATGTTCAGACACTGCGCCGTCTCTTCGACCGTCATCTCTTCGATCGAACGCAGCACGAACACGATGCGAAACAGCTCGGGCAATGCGTCGAGCTTGCTTTCGAGCAGTGCCCGAACCTGCGAACGCGCGAGCGCATCGTCGGGCGCGGAATCGTCGTGCGAGGTCATTGCTTCAGCCTGTTCGACCCAATCGGGCGCATCCACGATGGGAATCACGTTCTGACGCCGCGCCGAACGCCGGATGCGCGCGAAACACTCATTGAGCACGAGTCGCGATAGCCACGTGGAAAGTTGCGCGTCGCCGCGAAACTGGCTCATCGACCGATACGCGTGCAAATACGCGTCCTGCAATGCATCCTCGGCTTCGGCGTCGTTGCGCAAGCTCGCGCGCGCGAGGCGATACAGACGCCGGTTATGCCGGCGCATCAGCAATTCGAACGCCGCGCGATCGCCCGCGACGATGCGCCGTGCAATGCTCAGATCGTCGTCGGCTACGAAGGTTTGTGCGGTCTCGCTCATCGTCGTCTCTATCGAACGTTCAGTGTCGCGTGCATCGTCGGATGCAGCCTGCACGAATATGCATAGCTTCCCGCCTCGCGCGCGACGTAACTCCACGACGCATCGGGCGAAATATCATGCGAATCGAAGGCCGCTTTATCGGCGGTCGCGGTGTGCGGAAACAAATCCTTGTTCACCCACACGATGCGATCGCCGAGCGCAACGGTCAACACAGGCGGCTCGAAACGCATTTGCTCGATCACGACGACGTACGTCGCGGCGCTCGCCTCGCCACACAAAACGAGCGCGCCTACGCAAAGAAGCCAGCGCATTTCACGCTCCGCTCTTTTTCAGTTCCGCCTGCACATGCCGTGCATGTTCTAGATGTGCGACGAATGCGGGCCGCACCTTGACGAGCAGCGCCTTCAGTTCTTCGTTTTGTGCGCCAGGTATCAAGGTCTTGTCGAGCGCATCGAGCACGCTTTCATGATAGGCGACCTCGTGATCGATGTACGACCTGTCGAAGCTTCCGCCCGAAAGCGCTTCGAGCTTCGCGAGATTCGCGTCTCCGCCTTGCTTCAGGCTCTGGCTCGTCGGGTTGTCCTCGGGCGTGACGTTGAGCTTCTTCACGAGATCGGTCGCGGCCTTGTTGACGCCGCTATGGTCCGTGACCATTTGCTGCGCGAACGCCTTCACGTCGTTGGATTTCGTCTTCGATTCGGCGAGCTTGCCCGCGTCGATATCGACCTGATTGGCCGTCACGACGATAGCCGCGATCTGCGGATCGGTCGGTCCGGCATTTTGCGCATGAGCCGCGATGCCTGCGAATGCGACTATCGCGCTCAACGCGGTGTGGATGAGTTTCATGTGACGTCTCCCGGCATTCCGTTGTGGATACCGGCTTGGATGTCACGTCGAAAGACGGCGTTCCCGGATCGCGGAGGATGCGCTCAGGCAGGCGAGCGCTTGAGCCGCATCGACACGCAGAAGCGCTCCGCCGGATGCACCGTCACCGACACCTCGAACGTCGCGCCGCTCGCATCGAGATAGCGGCGCACGATCTCCAGCGCCGCCGTGCCCGCCTCCACGCGCAGACGCCTCGCCATTTCCGCCGATACGTTGATCGCGCGCACGTCCTGCTGAATCTCGTCGATACCGCGCCCATAGCGCGCTTCGATCAGCGAGCTGATGAGCGTATCCGGATTCTCCTTCGCGGCTTCGGCGACGTCGTCGTATGCAGGATCGATATACACGTCCGTCCAGCCGACGGGCGGGCTGTCCTTGTCGCCATCGATACGCAGGCTCGATACGCGCAGCCACGGCGTGCCCTGCGCGCAGCGCAAGGTCTTCGCGAGTTTCGCCGAGGCCTCGATGTGCTGCGTCGATTGCACGAGACGCAAATGTTCGGAGCCGAACTGCACGAGATCGTCGACGGACGCGAGCGACGGACGGAAGTCATTGCGCGGCTGCATCGACTCGACACGCGTGCCCGCATTCTTGCGCCGCGACACGAGGCCCAGTTGCTGCAATTCGTGCAGCGCGGCGCGCACGGTATGCCGGCTCGTCTGATAGTGGTCGCGGAGTTCCAGTTCGGTCGGCAGATAGGAGCCGACAGGAAAGCGGCCCGACGCGATTCCCTCGGTCAGCTCGCGCGCGATATCGGCGAAATGCGGTCTGTTCATTGCAGCTCTGGCGGTGTTTTTCGGTGGTCAGGGTAAATCATAGCTTGCCCGATATGTTCGAACATATTAGTGTGGATATGTCCGGACATATTTGGCTGTCCTGCCCCGATCAATTCCGCTTCCGCAAGAGGTCAACATGACGAGTTCCGTTTCTCCCCTGGCCAGCACCGTGTTCGATTCCGTGCTGTTTCGCGACGCGTTCGGCACCGCGAAAATGCGCGCGCTGTTCTCGGATCACGCGCTGGTGCAGCGTTACATCGATGTCGAAGTGGCGCTCGCGAAGGCCGAGGCGCGCGCGGGCGTGATTCCAACCGAGGCCGCCGAAGTGATTGCGCGCGAATCGAAGATCGAGCGCATCGACTTCGATCACATGCGCGAGGAAACGGACATCGTCGGCTATCCGATCCTGCCGCTCGTGCATCAGATGGTCGCCATGTGCGGCGACGCCGGACGTTACGTTCATTGGGGCGCGACGACTCAGGACATCATGGATACCGCCGTCGCGCTGCAAGTGCGCGATGCGCTCGAATCCATCGACGGCGACATACGCGAATTGCGCACGATTCTCGCGGATCTGGCGAAGAAGCACCGCGACACGCCGATGGCCGGCCGCACGCATTTGCAGCAGGCGCTGCCCGTGACCTTCGGCTACAAGGTCGCGATCTGGCTCGCGATGTTCGATCGCCATCAGGAACGCATCGCGCAGATGCGCGAGCGCGTGGCCGTCGTCGAATTCGCGGGCGCGGCGGGCACGCTGGCATCGCTCGGCGACAAGGGCTTCGCGGTGCAGAAGGCGCTCGCCGAAGAACTGAAGCTCGGCGTGCCCGCAACCACCTGGCATGTCGCACGCGATGGTTTCGCCGAAGCGGTCAACCTGCTCGCGCTCGTCACCGGGTCGCTCGGCAAGATCGCGATCGACATCATGATCATGGCGTCGACGGAATTCGCGGAAGTGTACGAGCCCTTCGTGAAGGGACGCGGCGCGAGCAGCACCATGCCGCAAAAGCGCAATCCGATTTCGAGCGAGCTCATGCTGGCCGCCGCTAAAGCGGTGCGGCAGCACGCGGGCCTGATGGTCGACGCGATGATCCAGGACTTCGAGCGCGCCACCGGCCCGTGGCATGCGGAATGGATCGCGATTCCCGAGAGCTTCATTCTCACGTCGGGTGCGCTGCATCAGGCGAAGTTCATGCTCGGCGGCCTGATCGTCGATGAAGCGCGCATGAAGCACAACCTCGGCATCAGCCGCGGCCTGATCGTGGCGGAAGCCGTGATGATGGGCATGGCCCCTTACACCGGACGTCAGCAGGCGCACGACATCGTGTACGACGCATGCCGCACGGTGAACGAACAAGGCGGCACGCTTGCGGAAGCGCTCGCCGCATTGCCGGAAGTGACGAAGCACTTCGACCGCGCCGCGATCGACCGCATGACCGATCCCGCGAACTATCTCGGTCTCGCGCCGCAGATGGTGGATCGCGCCATCGCGCTGTCGAGCGAAGTCTGAACGTTAAGAACATGGAGGAGCATGCGATGCATAACGAACCCGCATCACACGACGACACGACCGTCGCACCGCCGAAGAAGCTGCCGTGGTATCGCAAGCTCGGCATGCAGGTGCTCTTGTCGCTCGCGATCGGCATTGCGGTCGGTCTCGTCTTTCCGAAGTTCGGCGCGCAACTGAAGGTGCTCGGCGATATCTTTCTCGCGCTCATCAAGGCCGGCGTCGCGCCGCTCGTGTTTCTCACGATCGTGCATGGCATCGCGTCGGCGGGCGATGTGAAGAGCGCGGGGCGCGTCGGCTGGAGAGCGATCGTCTACTTCGAAGTCGTATCGACGATCGCGCTCGCTGTCGGCCTGCTCGCGGGCAATCTGCTGCAAACGGGCAAGGCGATGACTTCCGTCGCTGTCGGCGCCGTGCCCGCGACGGCCGCAAAGGCCGCGCCGCAAGGCTTCACCGAGTTCGTGATGCATGTGGTGCCGGACAACTTCATCGGCGCGTTCGCGAAAGGCGAGCTGTTGCAGGTGGTCGTGCTCGCGGTGATGGTCGGCATCGGCATTCTCGCCATTCCCGAGCGCCGCCGCGTGCGCATCAACGAAGGACTCGATCTCGTTTCCGAAGTGCTGTTCTCGTTCATCAACCTCGTGATGAAGCTCGCGCCGCTCGGCACACTGGGCGCGGTCGCGTATTCGGTGGGCAGCAACGGCACGGCCGTGCTGGTCGCGCTCGCACAACTCGTGGTGAGCTTCTATGCGGTGGTGGCGCTATTCATCGTCGTGGTGATGGGCATCATCGCGAAGCTCGCGGGCTTTAGCCTCTGGCGCTTTCTGCGCTATATCAAGGACGAAATCTTCATCGTGCTCGGCACGGCGTCTTCGGAAAGCGCATTGCCGCGTCTCCTGATCAAGCTCG
This sequence comes from Caballeronia sp. LZ029, assembly GCF_031451275.1. Taxonomy (NCBI): domain Bacteria; kingdom Pseudomonadati; phylum Pseudomonadota; class Betaproteobacteria; order Burkholderiales; family Burkholderiaceae; genus Caballeronia; species Caballeronia sp. LZ029. The sequence goes on along the minus strand of NZ_JARUXO010000003.1, from coordinate 804,631 downwards.
AACGCCTCGGTTGCGCGAAGCAGACCGTCGGGCTCGTGCTGCCCACGGGCTATGCGTTCAATCTCGACGGCACGTCGATCTTCATGTCGATGGGCGTGATGTTCATCGCTCATGCTTACGGCGTGCCGATCACGCTGGACCATCAGATCGGCATTCTGTTGCTGATGCTGCTGACGTCGAAGGGCGCGGCCACGGTCTCGGGCGGATCGTTCGTGGTGTTCGCCGCGACCGTCACATCGACGGGCATCCTTCCGGTCGAAGGCCTCGCGCTGATCTTCGGCGTGTACCGCTTCATGTCGATGGCGATCGCGACGTGCAACACCATCGGCAACAGTCTCGCGACCGTCGTGATCGCCAAATGGTCGCGCACGTTCGATGCCGCCGTCAGCGAACGGCATCTTTATCCGGAGCGTTATCCGGAGGTCGCGGAAGCGGACCGGCGGCTCGCGGACGGCAATCTCCTTCCGGAAGACATGAACGACGCGAATCCTCATCCAGACGGAATCTCGCTGAGAAGCGCGGGAACGCGATGAAACGGGCATGATGAGTTTTTGCAGCGCGGCAATCGCCGCGCTTTTTTTCACTTCGCTTATCATCGGAAAGCCGCGCATCGAACATATTGGATGGTCATCCGGACCGGAGGTCGCATGCCACCGCTACGCGCAATCCATTTGCTGCAAACCAGGGAAGGCTCTCGCCTGCATGGCGCCGAACTCGACCGGTGGCGACGCTGGGGACCGTACCTGAGCGAGCGTCAATGGGGCACGGTCCGCGAGGATTACAGCGAATGCGGAACCGCCTGGGATTACTTTCCGCACGACCATGCGCGCAGCCGCATGTATCGCTGGGGAGAGGACGGTATCGCCGGATTCGGCAACGACCCGCTCGACTGGTGCGTGTCGCTCGCGCTGTGGAACGGGCGCGATCCGATCATCAAGGAACGGCTCTTCGGTCTCACGAACGAGCAAGGCAATCACGGCGAGGATGTGAAGGAGCTGTACTTCTATCTCGACGGCACGCCGACGCATTCGTACATGAAGATGCTGTACAAGTATCCGCACGACGCGTATCCGTATCAGCAGCTCATCGACGAGAACAGGCGGCGCGGCCCCGAGCTTCCCGAATACGAAGTGCTCGATACCGGCGTGTTCGACAACGATCGATACTTCGATGTCTGCGTCGAGTATGCGAAGCACACGGCCGATGATGTCGTGATGCGCGTGACCGTCGAAAACCGCGCTGACGAGCCCGCGACGCTTCACGTGCTGCCGCAGTTCTGGGCGCGCAACCGCTGGTCGTGGTCGAGCAAATGGGGCAAGCCGTCGCTGACGCTGGAACAGGATGCGCGCGAAGGTGCCCGCGTCGTCGCGCACAATCCGTCGCAAGGCGCGATGCTGGTGACGGCATCGGCGGAAACGCCCGTCGAATGGCTCTTTTGCGAGAACGAAACGAACGTTCGTCGCATCTTCGGTATCGAGGGCGCGGGTCCCTTCAAGGACGGCTTCAACGACTATCTCGTCGAAGGCGACGAACACGCGATCCGGCGCGATCTTGGCACGCGCAGCGCCGCGCACGCGTGTTTGCAACTCGGACCGCATGAACGCTCCGTGATGTATCTGCGCTGGCGTCCGGCATCGGTTTCAAACGATCCGCCGCTCGACATGGCGCAGCTTTTCGCGCAACGCCTGGCGGAAGCCGACGAGTTCTACGCGACGCTGCAACACGATATCGACGAAGCCGATGCGCGTCTCGTGCAGCGTCAGGCGCTCGCAGGCATGTTATGGACGAAGCAGTATTACCAGTTCGACGTCACGCGCTGGCACGACGGCGATCCCGGCCAGCCCATTCCGCCCAAAGGACGCCGACAGGGCCGCAATGCGGACTGGCGGCATATGTGCAACGGCGACATCGTATCGATGCCCGACAAATGGGAGTACCCGTGGTACGCGTCGTGGGATCTCGCGTTCCATGCAGTCGCGTTCGCGACGATCGATCCGGACTTCGCGAAGAAGCAGTTATCGCTGCTCGTGAAAGAACGCTACATGCATCCGAACGGGCAATTGCCCGCTTATGAATGGGCCTTCGGCGACGCGAATCCGCCGGTTCACGCGTGGGCGACATGGCGCGTATTCGAGCTCGATCGCGAGATGACCGGCATCGGCGATCACGCTTTCCTCGAAGTGATGTTCCACAAGCTGCTGCTCAACTTCGCATGGTGGGTCAACCGCAAGGACGCCGACGACCGCAACATCTTTCAGGGCGGTTTTCTCGGGCTCGACAACATCGGCATCTTCGACCGCTCGCAGCCGCTGCCGACGGGCGGACGCATCGATCAGGCCGATGGCACCGCGTGGATGGCCTCGTATGCGCTCGACCTCATGCAGATCGGGCTCGAACTCGCGATGGCCAACGAGTCGTATGTCGAGATCGCGGTGAAGTTCTTCGAGCACTTCCTGTATATCGCGGAAGCGGTGAGTTGCGGCGAGGGCTGCAACACGGGCTTGTGGGACCGCAGCGACGAATTCTTCTATGACGTGCTGCATCTGCCGAACGGAACGCGCGTGCCGATGCGCATTCGATCCATCGTCGGGCTGATACCGCTCTTCGCGGTGCATGTGCTCGAAGAGCGCGTGTACGGCGATTTGCCGGGACTGCGCGAAAGGCTTGCGTGGTTTTTAGATCATCGGCCGAATCTCGCGAAGCTCGTCTCGCGCTGGACCGAGCCCGGCAAGGGCAACACCACCCTGCTTTCGCTATTACGCGGACATCGCATGAAAGCGCTGTTGCGGCGCACGCTCGATGAATGCGAATTCCTTTCCGACTATGGCGTGCGCGCATTGTCACGCGTGCATTGCGAAAAGCCATATATCTTCGATCACGATGGCGTGAAGGTCTGCATCAGATACCTGCCCGCGGAATCGGATTCGCGTGTATTCGGCGGCAATTCCAATTGGCGTGGACCGATCTGGATGCCGGTCAACTATTTGCTGATCGAATCGCTGTACGAGTTTCATCGTTACTATGGCGACGAATTTCGCGTCGAGCATCCGACGGGCTCGGGCAAGATGCATTCGCTGAGCGAGATTGCCGACGACCTCTCGCGACGCATCAGCACGCTCTTCCTGAAAGATGCCGATGGCAAGCGTCCCGTGATGGCCGCGTATCCGATGCTGCAAGCCGATCCGCGCTCGCAGGATCTCATCCTCTTTCACGAGTACTTTCATGGCGACAACGGGCGCGGCGTCGGCGCTTCGCATCAGACGGGATGGAGCGGGCTCGTAGCGTTGCTGCTGCAGCCGCGTCTGATGAAGCTGTCGCACGTGGGGCCCGAAGCGCCCGTCATGTCCGTGCGTCTGGATGAGGAGGCTATCGCGGCAATGGGTCGCTAGAACTCGCCTATACTGGAATCGTCGATTCGACTCTCTCTTTCGAGTCCCCAGAGAACCGGAGGACGTCATCATGTTCAACCATTTGCTGGTTCCAACGGACGGGTCCGCGCTATCGGAGGCGGCGGTGCGCATGGCCGTTGCGCTCGCCAAGGAGAACAGCGCGCGCATCACCGGTCTTTATATGATGCGGCCGTTTCATATGACCGTTTATAGCGCCGAGATGGCGGGCGCGAATCAGGACGAGGTTCAGGCCGCCGATCAGGCGCGCGCTCGCGTGTACCTCGAAAATCTGCGGAATATCGCGGTACAGGCGGGCGTGGAGTGCGATACCGAAGCGCCCACGGGATCGCATCCCTATGAAGTGATCCTCGATACGGCGAAGACGCGGCACTGCGATCTCATCGTGATGGCCTCGCACGGTCATGGCGGAATTCGCGGGCTATTGCTCGGAAGCGAGACGCAGAAGGTGCTGACGCATAGTCATTTGCCGATTCTGGTGGTGAGGCCGCCGGAGTGATGGCGCAGTTCATTCGACCGACGCCTTTTCATCCGCCACCGCCGACCGCACGCGTGGACGCAACACGTTTACGAAGGTATTCGTGCGCTCCGCTAACCACGCGAAGGCAGCCTTACGCACCTCGGCCTGCTTCAACGGTCCGAATTCGCGACGGTCTCTGATGTAGAGCCGGGAATCCTCGTCGACTATCTCGGCGCTTCCGCCCAACTCGGCCCTCACAGAATCCCAGTCTTCGATGACGGTCTGCACCGCGCGCTCACCGATGGTATTCCGGCCGAAAGAAAGAAATACGCCGACCCTGTGCCGATGCAGATCGCGATACACAGTGATCCACGCGCTTCTATCAGGCACCGGCAGCGTGAAGCCGATATGACCTTTCCGCGCGGGTTTCGGTATCTGCTGCTCTGGATCGTCGAGCTTGAGGACGCCAAGAAACTCTGTCCAGAAGCTTCGCTGTTCTTCCGAAAGCGCCGATCGATCAACGTTGCCCTCGTCTTCGCCCTCCGCGATATCGTCAAGTGCGTGACCTTCGGGCACCATCACGACGGTCCGCGTGATCAAAGTCGTGCGAGCGAGGACACGCGGCACGATCAGCCGTCCGCCGTCAGGCATGACGTAGATGGGCATCTCGACCAGACCAAGCGAAAAATGCAGCCCGGCGTGCGCCTGCAGATACTCCGCGATTGCCTCAACGCCCTCGCGTATGCCGTCGCCGACGATGAGAAGCAGGAACCGTCCACGGCGAAGGTTCCGGGTGAGCGCATCATTGAATTTGATCTCATCGACTTCCGGGTCGACGGCCCGCACCATCTCGAGCAGTGGGTTTCCGTCACGTTTCAGGCACTGCTTCACCGCTCGCTGCAAGTCAGACGAGGACCAGCGGCTGAGTTCTTTCGCGTAATCGAGGATCTGGCCTACGACTTCACGCCGCGCTTCGGGATTGCGCCATAGCTTGCATTCGACCAGCACGGGCAATCCAGAAGGCGTGACCATGAATACGTCGATGGGTCCGGCGTTCGTATATAGCTCGCGGCATATGGACACAGCACCGGAGAAGATCGCGTCGATTTCCTCGATAGGAAGGCAGGCGGGATGCGCGTGCACATACGCCTGGATATCGGCCTCGCTGATTTCTCTCGCGCCTTTGTGCAGAGCGTCGGCCTGCAAGCGGATTGCGGTATTCGAGTTGTGAGGAATCAAAAGAGGAGCAGCGGTTTGTCTGGACATTCTTTTTGCTTTCTTGACTGCGCCACTGCTCGGTTTGAACGGTCGACGCCGGGAGCGGCGATTATAAAGGCCTGCCCAGTCGACACGTCGCGCACGCAGGCGGACCGCTAAGCCTCACGGCTCCAGATTCCCGAAACAAACATACTTCGCCTCCAGATACTCCTCCACCCCCGACGACGCCCCTTCGCGCCCCATCCCCGATTCCTTGATGCCGCCGAACGGCGCGACCTCGTTGAACACGAGACTATCGTTAACGCCGACGACCCCGCATTCGAGCGCCTCCATCACACGGAACGCGCGGCTGATATCCGCCGTGTAGAAGTACGACGCGAGCCCGGTGCGCGTATCGTTCGCGAGCGTGATGACGTCGTCCTCGTCCCTGAACTGGAGCACGCTCGCTATCGGCCCGAGAACTTCGTCGCCGCACACGCCCATCGACGGATCGACGCCCGTCAGGACCGTCGGCCTGAAAAAGTTCGATCCGGGCGCGACACGCGATCCGCCCGCCGCGATCTTCGCGCCGAGCCTCACCGCTTCATCGACGAGACCTTCGATGCGCACCACCGCCGCGTCGTCGATGAGCGGGCCGATCTGCGCGCCTTCGTCCAGTCCGTCGCTCACCTTGAGCAACGCGACTTTCGAAACGAGCTTCGCGACGAAGGTCTCGTACACGTCCTCATGCACGAAAAAGCGGTTCGCGCACATCGCCGCCTGGCCCGAGTGACGGAAACGCGCATCGAGCGCGCCTTTCACGGCGAGGTCGATATCCGCATCGTCGAACACGATGAAAGGGCAGTTCGCGCCCAGTTCGAGCGACATCTTCTTCACGGTGGATGCGCACAAGGTCATCAGCCGCTTGCCTTCGTCGATGGAACCGGTGAACGACACTTTCCGCACACCGGGACTCGCGAGCAGCGTGCTTCTGATCGGCTCGCCCTCGCCCGTCAGCACGGACAGCACGCCGCGCGGCAAGCCCGCGTTCTCGCCGAGCGCGCATAGCGCGAGCGCCGAGTACGGCGTCTGCGGATCAGGATGATGAATGACCGTGCAGCCCGCCGCGAGCGCGGCGCCGACGCGCCGTGCGACCATCGAAGAGGGAAACGTCCACGACGTGATCGCGCCGCACACGCCGACCGGCTGATGCAGCACGCGGATACGCTGATTGCGGCGCGGCGCGGGAATGTTGTCGCCGTAGATGCGGCGCGCTTCTTCGGCGAACCAGTCGAGATAGTTCGCGGCCTGCGTGATTTCGGAACGCGCTTCGTGCAGCGGCTTGCCTTGCTCGGTGCTCAGGATGATGGCGAGATCGTCGCGATGATGTTCGACGAGCCGCGCCCATTCCCTCAGCACCGACGCACGCTCGCGGCTGCTCCAGTTGCGCCAGTCCTGCAAGGCCGCGTTCGCGCAGTCGATGGCTTCGCTCACCTGCTCCGCCGTGACCTGCGGCACGGTGCCGATGATCTCGCCGGTGGAAGGATTGGTGACGGGCACGCGCGGCAGCGAAGTACTGTCGACCCACGCGCCGCCGATATACGCCGATTGCTCGAAAAGACTGGGGCACTGCAATTCCATGGCTCGCTCCAATGCGAAAGAAGCTTCGTGCTTTCAGTTGCATCGAGCTTAACGCATTTTTTACTCGCCATTCGCGACGCACCCGGCATCTCCGGCATACGAATCGCGTCGGCGGCGGCGCATCGGAGAACGCGCCGCCGTCAGGACTTCAGTGGCTCGCGCCCTCCACCGCGCCGATGCCCGTCTCGGAGCGAACCGTCTGCGCTTCGAAGCCGGCCTTGTCGATACGCGAACGCGCGGATTTGTCGGTCACCGAGAAGAGCCAGATGCCGATGAAGCCGATCGCCATCGAGAACAGCGCGGGCGATGCATACGGGAACGGCGCGCTCGCGTAGTGGAACACATCGACCCACACGGCCTTCGAGAGCACCGTCATCGCGACCGCCGAGAACAGGCCGAGGAAGCCGCCGATCGCCGCGCCGCGCGTCGTGCAGCCGCGCCACAGGACCGACATGAAGAGCACCGGGAAGTTGGCCGACGCCGCCACCGCGAACGCAAGCGACACCATGAACGCGATGTTCTGCTTCTCGAACACGATGCCGAGCACCACCGCGACGATGCCGAGCACGATCGTCGTGATACGCGAGACCTTCAGTTCGCTCTTGCTCGACGCCTGGCCCTTCTTGAACACGGTCGCATAGAGATCATGCGACACCGCCGACGCGCCCGCGAGCGTCAGCCCCGCGACGACCGCGAGAATGGTTGCAAACGCCACTGCCGAGATGAAGCCGAGAAACACGTTGCCGCCGACCGCGTTAGCAAGATGCACCGCCGCCATGTTCGTGCCGCCGAGCAGCTTGCCGCCCGCATCCTTGAACATCGGATTGGTGCTCACCAGCACGATCGCGCCGAAGCCGATGATGAACGTGAGAATGTAGAAGTAGCCGATCCACGTCGTCGCCCAGAACACCGACTTGCGCGCTTCCTTCGCGTTCGGCACGGTGAAGAAGCGCATCAGGATGTGGGGCAGACCGGCCGTGCCGAACATCAGCGCAATGCCGAAGGAGATCGCCGAGATCGGGTCCTTGATGAAGTTGCCCGGGCCCATGATCGATTCCTTCTTCTCGTGCACCTCGACCGCCTTCGCAAAGAGCGCCTCGGGGCTGAAGTGGAATTGCCACAGCACCATGAACGCCATGAACGAAGCGCCCGCGAGCAGCAGACACGCCTTGATGATCTGCACCCACGTCGTCGCGGTCATGCCGCCGAAGAGCACGTACACCATCATCAGCGCGCCGACGATCACCACCGCGATCCAGTATTCGAGGCCGAACAGGAGCTTGATGAGTTGTCCCGCGCCGACCATCTGCGCGATCAGATAGAACGCCACGACGACGAGCGTGCCCGACGCCGCGAACGCGCGAATCGGCGTCTGCTTGAAGCGGTATGCGGCGACATCGGCGAAGGTGAAGCGGCCGAGATTGCGCAGGCGCTCGGCCATCAGGAACGTGATGATCGGCCAGCCGACGAGAAAGCCGATCGAATAGATGAGGCCGTCATAACCGTTGCTGTAGACCGCCGCCGAAATGCCGAGGAACGAGGCCGCCGACATGAAATCGCCCGCGATCGCAAGGCCGTTCTGAAAGCCTGTGATGCCACCGCCCGCGGTGTAGAACTCGGCGGCCGAACGCGTCTTTTTGGCGGCCCATTTGGTGATGAAAAGCGTCGCGATCACGAACGCGATGAACATGCAGATCGCGGTCCAGTTGGTCGCCTGCTTCACCGCCTGACCGAGATCGCCGCCGGCGGCGAAGGCGCTCGAGGAAGCCGCGACAAGCGCGCCCGATGCGAGGATACGTTGCGGCTTCATGCGGCCTCCCGCTTGATCTTGTCCGTGAGTTCGTCGTACGTGCTGTTGGCATGGCGCACGTAGAGACCCGTTATCACGACCGTGAAGACGATCACGAACAGGCCGATCGGCATGCCCCAGGTCATCACGCCCGCGCCCATCTTCGCGGCGAGCAAATCCTTGTCGAACGCGATGAGCAACACGTAGCCGTAGTACACGACGAGCACGAGCGCGGTCAGCGTCCAGCCGAGCTTCGAGCGTTTTCGCACCAGTTCGCCGTACGCGGCGCTCGACTTGATTTTTTCTACGATCTTGAGATCCATTTCCGTCTCCTGCATGAATGTCTCTTTTCTGCGTGCGAAAACGCCCGCGTTCGGCGCGGCGCGCGAACGGTCAGCGATGCGTATGAATAAGAACATCCCCGGACGGGGACGTCATGCAATGCCCTCGCGCATACTTTTCAGGCGAGTTTTGCTTTCGATGCGCTGGAGACTAAGGTAAAAGCGTCCGCTTACCCGTTTCTTACGCGAGGCACTTTCTTTCGACGGGGTTTACGCGGAGCATCGGATGCGCAGTCATGCGCGCGACAGGCGATCGATCGTTCGCTCGGGCAGGCTTATCGCGCTGTCGTCCTTCAGGCCGACGCCCGTCAGCTTGCGCGAGCGCGCTTCGTTCAGCAGCCACGCGAGCTTGAACGCGGCTGCATCGTAGGCCAGTCCTTCAGGGCGAACGTTCGATATGCAGTTGCGTTCCGCATCGCTGCGACTCTGACGCGGATCGTACGTCACATACACGCCGAGACTCGCCGGAGAAGTGAGCCCCGGTCTTTCGCCGATCAGCACGGCAACGATGCGCGCCTTCAGGATCGACCCGATGCAATCGCCGAGCGCCACGCGCGCCTGCGTCGCGATGACGACAGGACCGATGCGCCAGCCGTCGAGCCGCGCGACGGTTCTTTCGATGAGCGCGATCGCGTGCGTCGATGCCGCGTTCGATGAAAGTCCATCGGCGATGACGAACACGAGGTCCGTGTCCTTCGTGTGCGATTCGAGCTGTGTCGCGCTCGTCTCGTTGAGGCGGCGTCCGAGATCGGGACGCCGCAGGTAGACATCGCGCGAGGGCGCGGCGCTGCAAACCGTGGCGCTCTCGAATCCCTTCGACATCAGTTCGTCCTGCAATGCCGGGACATCGAGCGGCCGATGCACCGCGTCGCGCGCCTGTGCATGTGCGAGATTGAACGCGAGCAGCGGCGCGGTCGGCACGCTGCTGCCCGCGCGTCCGAGCGCGATACGCGCATCGGTGAACCGGCGCAACGCTTCCCACGGATTCGCGCTGACTTTCATCACGCCCTCATCCAGTCGACGAGCGCGGGCCATTGCGTCTGTTCCCGCAGCATGCCGCGCGCATTCGTGATCTGGATCGCCTGCAGCCATGCTTCGAACTCGGGCGCGCGTTTCAGGCCGAGCACATCGCGCACATAAAGCGCGTCATGAAACGAGGTGCTCTGATAGTTCAGCATCACATCGTCGGCGCCGGGCACGCCCATGATGAAGTTCACGTTGGCCGCGCCGAGCAGCGTGAGCAGCGTGTCCATGTCGTCCTGATCGGCTTCCGCGTGATTCGTGTAGCAGACGTCGCAACCCATCGGCACGCCGAGCAGCTTCGCGCAGAAATGATCTTCGAGGCCCGCGCGAATGATCTGCTTGCCGTCGTAGAGATACTCCGGACCGATGAAGCCCACCACCGTATTCACGAGAAACGGATTGAACCTGCGCGCCACCGCATAGGCGCGCGCTTCGCAGGTCTGCTGATCCACGCCGTGATGCGCGTTCGCGGACAGCGCGCTGCCCTGCCCCGTTTCGAAGTACATGAGATTCTCGCCGACGGTTCCGCGCTTCAACGACAAGCCCGCTTCATACGCTTCCTGCAACAACGCGATGGAGATGCCGAACGATGCGTTCGCCTTCTGCGTGCCCGCGATCGACTGAAACACGAGATCGACCGGCGCGCCCTGCTCCATCGCCGCGAGCGTGTTGGTCACGTGCGTCAGCACGCAGGTCTGCGTCGGCACGTCGTAGCGTTCGCGAAACGCGTCCATCATCGCGAGTAATTTGCCGATGGCCTGCGGCGAGTCCGATGCGGGATTGATGCCGATCATCGCGTCGCCGCAGCCGTACATGAGGCCGTCGATCATCGATGCGGCGATGCCCTGCACATCGTCGGTCGGATGATTCGGCTGAAGGCGCACCGACATGTGTCCAGGCAAGCCAACCGTGTTCCTGAAGCGCGTGACGACCGGGCGCTTCTTCGCGGCGAGGATGAGGTCCTGATTGCGCATCAGCTTCGATACCGCCGCGACCATCTCCGGCGTGAGTCCCTGCGACACCGCGACGAGCGCGGCGGTATCGGTCGAATCGGCCAGCAGCCACTCGCGGAACTCGCCGACCGTGAGATGCGACACAGCGGCGAACGCATCCTTCGAATGTTCGTCGATGATGAGGCGCGTGACTTCGTCGTCTTCGTACGGGATCAACGCCTCTTCGACGAACGCGCGCAGCGGCACCGCCGACAAGGCCAGCTTCGCCGCCGCGCGCTCTTCTTCCGTCGCCGCGGCGATGCCCGCGAGTTCATCGCCGGAACGTCGCGGACTCGCCTTCGCGAGCAGCGTTGCGAGATCGTCGAAACGATACGTGCGAACGCCTACGGTTTCGCTGAAGCTCATACGCCGCTTCCGCCGACTGTCTTCAAACTCTTCCATTGGCCCTGCTCGACCTGAAAGAGCGTATAGGGCGGCTTGATCAGATCGCCGTACGGATCGAACGATATCTTGCCGGTCACGCCCGTCACGTTGACCTTCGCGAGCGCCTCGACGATCTTGCCGCGATCGAGCGAATTCGCATCGTGGATGGCCTTGATCATCGCGAGCGCGGCATCGTAGGCGAAAGGCGCATACAGCTCCACATCCTGATTGAAGCGCGCCTTGTAGCGCTTGCCGAACTCCTGCGCGGACGGCAGCTTGTCGAGCGCGGGACCGGGTTCGAGATCCTGCGTGCCGTTGCCCGACGTGCCCGCGATCTGAAGGAACGCATTGCTCTTGAGCGCGCCCGCGCCGAAGAGTTGCGTCGTCATGCCGAGCGAGCGCATCTGCTTGACGAGCATCGCGCCCTGTTCATCGAGACCGCCGAAGAAAATCAGATCGACGTTCTGGCTCTTCATCGTCGTGAGAATGGCGCGGAAGTCCACGGCCTTGTCGTTGGTGTATTCACGCGCGACGATCTTGCCGTTCGCCTCCTTCACGCCTTTCTCGAACGAATCGGCGAGACCTTGCCCGAACGCGGTGCGATCGTCGATGATGCCGATGCGCTTCGGCTTCATCTGCTCCACGACGAAGCGCCCCGCCACCACGCCGCCCACGCCGTCATGGCCCATCGTGCGGAACACGTTCTTGAAGCCCTGCTTCGTGAGTTGCGGGTTCGTCGAGCCGGGCGTGATCATCGCGACATTCGCCTGATGATAGACAGTCGACGCCGGAATGCTGCAACCGGAGTTGTAATGCCCGATCACGCCGACGATGCCGCTATCGACCGCTTTCTGCGCGACCTGAATCGCGACGCGCGGATCGGCCTGATCGTCGTACACCTCCAGTTCGAACTTGACGGGCTTGCCGCCGACGGTCGGATGCTTCGCGTTCTCTTCATCGATCGCGAGTTGCGCACCGTACTGCAAATCCTTGCCGACGCGCGCGACCGGCCCCGTCAACGGCCCGACGAATCCGATCTTCACGACTTCGGGATCGGCGGCCCACGACATCGGCATATGCGCGGCAAGCACGCCTGCGGCAAGGCTCGAAAGCAAAAAGCGGCGGTTCATGTTCGTGCTCCACATGGTTGGACGTCGCGCCAGTTTTCATACGGCCCGCTCGCGGCGCGACACCGCGAACAGGTCTCATGCGAATGCGTGCCGCGCTCAGTGAAAGCGCGACGCGCGATAGCTCGCGAGATCGAGCGGCGGTGCGCGCCGCGCGATCATATCGGCGACGATGCGTCCGCTCACGCCCGCGAGCGTCAACCCGAGATGCTGATGCCCGAACGCATACACGACGCGCTCGCTCGCCTTCGACGCGCCGATCACCGGCACGCCGTCGGGCAATGTCGGACGAAAGCCGAGCCATTCGCGATCGGGCGCGCCGAGCGCGGGCAACGCGCGCTTGGACGACACGGTCACGAGATCGAGCAGCGCGCGGTTGCGTTCTTCGGTAAAGCCCGCGAGCTCGACCGTGCCCGCGACGCGAATGCCGTCGCTCATCGGCGTCATGTAGAAGCCGCGCTCCGCCCAGCCGCACGGCCGCGATATCAGGTTCGACGCCGATGCATAACGAACGTGATAACCGCGCTCGGTATCGAGCGGAACGTCGTCGCCGCATTGACGCGCGAACTCGCGCGAGCGCGCGCCCGTCGCGACGACGACATGATCGAAGCGGCGCGCATCGCCGTTCACGCGCAATGAAACGCCTTGCGCGTCCGGTTCTATCGCATCGACTTTCGCGCGTTCCAGTTGCGCACCGCGCGCCGCAAGCCGTTCATACAAGGCCTCCAGAAAACCGGCGGGATCGGTGAAATGCCAGCTATCGCGAAACAGCACGCCGCGCGCGAAGATCGGGGCGAGCTGCGGTTCGAGTTCGCGGATCGCGCCGCTTTCGAGCACGTCGAAGCTCACGCCGAGCCGTTCGCGAAGGTCGAGCGAATCGCGCGATGCATCGAACGACGCGGCGCTCGAATAGAGATACAGACACTCGCGCGGCTTCACGAAACGCGCGAGACCGTCTTCGTCGAGCAAGGGCGCGTAGCCTTCCTGCGCACGCGAGAGCAGCGCCGACAACGCCTTCGCACTCGCTTCGAAGTTCGCGCGCCGCGAGCTCATCAGAAAGCGCGCGAGCCACGGCGCGAGTTGCGGCAGATAGCTCCAGCGCAATCTGAACGGGCTGTCGTTCGAGAGCAAAAATCGCGGGATATCGCGGAACACGGACGGATTGTTCACCGGTACGCATCCGTACGGCGCGAAGGTGCCCGCGTTGCCGAACGACGCGCCCTGCGCCACGCCCGACGGATCGAACAGCGTGACGCCGTGACCGTCGCGCATGAGCCAGGCCGCGCTCGCCATGCCGATGAACCCCGCGCCGATGATCGCCACATTCGACATCAGTCACGCCCCTTCCATGCAAGCTCGCCTTCATGCGACAGGAAACCCGTCGCCGACTCGCTCTCCTCCTGACGACGATGATGCTTCGCCGCGAACAGGTACGCCGCCGATGCCACCGCGAGACTCGCGAGGCTCGCCATCAGTTGCGGACGCAGTTCGCGGTCCGCGCCCATCGCCGCAAGCACGCCGACGATCGCGATGACGACCGCATACGACAGCCACGGAAAGAGCCACATCTTGAGCGTGAGACGCTCGGGCGCTTCTTTCTGAATGCGTCGGCGGATGCGGATCTGCGCGAGCGCCGTCGCGAGATAGACGAACAGCATCACCGCGCCCGATGCGTTCACGAGGAACAGGAACACGCCCTGCGGCGACACGATCGCCGCGACGATCGCCACATAGCCGACCACGCTCGAGAGCAGCACCGCGAGACGCGGCACCTTCTGCGGCGTGAGCCTGAGCAGCGCCTTCGGCGCATCGCCGCGTTCGGCGAGACGGAACAGAATGCGCGACGACACATACAGACCCGAGTTCAGCGCGGACAACACGGCGACGAGCACGATCGCGTTCATGATGTCGGCGGCGTAGGGAATGCGCATCGTCTCCAGTGCGGCGACGAACGGCGAATGTCCCGTCACGATGCTGCCCCACGGCACGATGCACGCGATCAGGAACAGCGAGCCGACATAGAACGTGATGACGCGCAGGATCACCGAGCGCGTCATGGCGGCGACGCTCTTCGCGGGATCGTCGGATTCGGCGGCCGCGATGGTCGCGATTTCCGCGCCGCCGACCGCGAAGATCACCGTCGGCACGGCGGCGAACACGGACATCGCGCCGAACGGGAGAAAGCCGCGATTGCCGGTGAGATGCGTAACCGCGCTGCCCGTGTGCCCGAAGCCGAGCAGATAGCCCGCGCCGATCGCGATGAACACGATGATCGCCGCGACCTTGATCGACGCGAACCAGAACTCGAATTCGCCGTACGACTTGACTGAGAGCAGGTTGATCACGGTCATCACGGACAACAGCACGAGGCCGATGACCCAGACCGGCGCCGGTATCCAGCGCTGCAATATCGCGGCGCCCGCGACGGCCTCCACCGCGACGACGATCACCCAGAAATACCAGTAGAGCCAGCCGCTCGTGAAGCCGGCCCAGTTGCCGAGGCCGATGCGCGCGTATTCGGTGAACGAGCCGACGCCGGGCACGGCGAGCGCCATTTCGCCGAGCATGCGCATGACCATCAGCACGACGATGCCGGCGACGAGATACGACACGCACGCCGCCGGGCCGACTGTCGCGAGCGTCGCGCTGCTGCCGACGAACAAACCGGCGCCGATGATCCCGCCGAGCGCGATCATCGTGACGTGACGCTGGCGCAGCGCCGCGCCGAGCTTGGGTTGAGAGGTTTGAGGCAAGGACATCGGGGAAATCTCCTGCGGACAAAGATCGGATGAATCGGACGCGCGGCTGATGCAAAAGCGCAGCGCACACCAGACAAACTCTGATACTAGAATCACACAAGATTTTTTTGTGTGCAATTAAAAACGCTATTGTGTGGTGATGGGATTTTCCCTGAGTGCGGCTGGAGCGGGTCTTGCAGAAGCGCTTCAGCACGCCTCAACGCGCTTTGGCGCTTACGCGAGCATTGCATCGCGGCCACTCTGGGTTAGAATCGCCTGACTTCCGCACAAATCGCGGACAAAGCATCGTTTGTATGGAGACAGAGATTCATGGCTTCCGACAAGGATCAGACGCTGACCGCGAACGGCGAAGGCGACGGCGCGACCAAGCGATCGACCTATATCGAGGTATCCAGCTCCATCGAGAAGGAAATCCGCAGCGGCATCTATCCGCCCGGCAGCCGTCTGCCGCCGCAACGGCAACTGGCGAGCGACCTGGGCATCAATGTGTCCACGGTGTCGCGCGCGTACAAGGAGTTGCAGTTGCGCGGCCTCGTGATCGGCAGCAAGCGGCGCGGCTCGCTCGTGACCGGCGGCGCGATGCCGAGCGTCGAGACGCCGCCCGCGAGCTCGGGCAGCGCGGTCATCGACCTGACCGTGAACCGGCCCGCGACCGGCGAATTCCTCGCGTGCCTCGCGCGCACGATGGGCGAGCTGCCGCGCGATCCGCGCTTTGCGCAGTTGCAGGAATATCAGCCGCCGCAGGGCCCTTCGTGGGCGCGCGCGGCGGGTGCGCGCTGGATGAGCGCGCCGGGCTTCGCGCCGACGCCGGATCAGGTCGTCGTCACGAGCGGCGCGCAGCACGGCCTGTATGCGGTGCTCAACAGCCTGATCGGCACGGATGGCGTGATCCTCGCGGATCAGCTCACGTATTACGGGCTGAAGGCGCTCGCGCCGGTGTTCCAGTTCGAGATCGTGGGCATTCCGAGCGACCGCGACGGCCTGCTCATCGACGAGGTCGAGCGCGTATGCAGGCGCGTGCCGGTGAAGGCGATCTTCACGGTGCCGAATCTGCAGAATCCCACCGTCACGACGATGAGCCTCGAGCGGCGCATGGCGCTCGTCGATGTCGCGCGGCGGCATGGCGTGGCGATCATCGAAGACGATGTGTACGGCCCGCTCGTCGCGCAACGCCTGCCGACGCTCGCGAGCCTGTGCCCCGAGCTGACGTTCCATATCTCGGCGACCTCGAAGATACTCGCGCCCGGCTTGCGGCTCGGCTATCTGCTGAGCCCGCAGGACAATTCGGCGCTTTGTGCGGAGGCCGTGCGCACGACGGCGTGGATGCCCGCTCCGCTATCGATGCTGATTGCCGCCGTCTGGATGGAGGATGGCACCGCGCAGCACATCATGAATGCGCAGCTCGCCGAGATTCGCGCACGGCATGATCTCGCCCGCGAGTTGCTGCCGCAGGATCTCCTTCAGTCCGATCCGGCCTGCATGTTCGTCTGGCTGAAGCTGCCGCTGCCGTGGCGCGCCGACGATTTCGCGGCGAATGCGAAGGCGCGCGGCGTGGTGGTGATGCCGTCGTCTGCGTTCGCGGTCGACCGCTCGGAGATCGAGCACGGCGTGCGCATCAATCTCGCGTGCGCGGAAAGCCGCGATCAGCTCGTCAGCGGCCTGAGGATGCTGGCGGGCACGTTGAGGGACCGGCCGCGGGCGTTGTTCGGGCATCTGTGACAAGCATGCACGCCGGACGAAACTGTCTACAGTCTCGTCCGGCGTTTCGAATTCCGGCACGCCCGTTCGGCAGACTGCCAAGCAATCCATAGCGTCCCGCCGCAGCCGGCGATCCCGTCGGCCTGCAAACCAAAGCCGGCAGTAATTGCTGCGCATCCCGATCCGCCGCCTCAGTCGAAATGGCATTAAACGCTATGGCGTTTTCAGCCGTATTCGGCTATTAGTAGTCTCGTCACGCAACACCGTGGCGAAACAATGAGCATCTCTGGCTATAACTCGACCGCCAAAACCGGAGGCAGCTACGACACATCAAAAGCATCAGGCTCGCGCTCGCTGACGTCGCCCAAGATTCCTGTCCCGCGATTTCATCGCATGGCGAAGGCACGCCTTCGCTGAAACGCAACCGCGAGCATGTCGTGGCGAGGCACCTTCCCGGGCGCGCTCGCTCATCAACGATCGGCCATCCCAAGAGGGAGGCGCCTATGGCGTTCGTGTCGGAACAGATGCTGGACTGCTGCTCGTTCGCTCAACCGTCGCGCCCGATGCGCGCGTTGCGTCTCGTTGCAATTGCCACGATGGCGTCGCTTGCGCTCGTGGCGTGCAGGAAGCCGCCAGCCGAAGCGCAGAAGCCCGCCGTCGATGTCACTGTCGTGACCGTCGCCGCTCAGTCGACGCCCGTCGAATTCGAATTCACCGCGCAGACGCAAAGCTCGCGCGAGGTCGAGATACGCGCACGCGTCGACGGCTTCCTGGAAAAGCGCATGTACACCGAAGGCTCGCTCGTCCAGGCCGGGCAGGTGATGTTCCTCATGGACAAGCGCCCCTTCGAAGCCGCGTTGCAGACCGCGAAGGGCTCGCTCGCGCAGCAGGATGCGCGGCTCCTCGTCACCCAGCAGAATCTCTCGCGCGTGAAGCCGCTCGCCGCGATGAACGCGTTGAGCAAGAAAGATCTCGACGATGCCGTCGGCAACGAAAAGAGCGCGCAGGCCGCCGTCATCGCCGCGAAAGGCGAGGTGCAGACCGCGGAGCTCAATCTGAGCTACACGACGATCCGCTCGCCGCTCAAGGGCCTCTCCAGCTTCGCGCGCGTGCAGGAAGGCAGCTACGTGACGCCGACGCAATCGGGCCTGCTCACCTCCGTCTATCAGCTCGACCCGATGTGGGTGAACTTCAGCATCTCGGAGAACGAGTTGCTGAAGTATCGCGAGCAGATCAAGACGGGCCAGTTGCACTTTCCGCCCGACAACAAGTTCGATGTGGTCGTGATTCAGGCCGATGGCTCGGTCTTTCCGAAGACCGGCCGTATCGACTTCACGAATCCGGCGTTCAGCACGGAGACGGGCACGTTCCTCGTGCGCGCGGTGTTCGCCAATCCACAGGGTACGTTGCGGCCCGGGCAGTTCGTGAAGGCGCGCGTGGTGGGCGCGGTGCGGCCCAACGCCATTCTCGTGCCGCAGCGCGCCGTGCTGCAGGGCGCGAAGAGCCACTTCGTCTGGGTGCTCGACGAGCAATCGAAGCCGCACCAGCGTGTCGTCGAAGTCGGCGAATGGCATGGCGACGACTGGTTCATCACGAGCGGCCTGAAGGCGGGCGAGCGCGTCATCGTCGATGGCGCGATCCGGGTCAGCGCGGATTCGCAGATTCGCGTCACGGCCGCACCCGCGGCGCCGGCGTCGGGCGCGCAGGAGGCGTCGGCCGGGCAAACGAAGAGCGCAGGCGAAAAGTGATTTGATCTGACGTCTATCGGAAGCATGTCGCGCGGAAGAGGCCAATGAACATTTCACATTTCTGCATTGACCGTCCGATTTTCGCGTCGGTCATATCGATCATCATCACGCTGGGCGGCGCGCTGTGCATGCTTGCGCTGCCCACCGCGCAGTATCCCGACATCACGCCGCCGCAGATCACGATCTCCGCGACCTATCCGGGCGCGAGCGCGGACGTGGTCGCGAACAACGTCGCCGCGCCGATCGAGCAGCAGGTCAACGGCGCGGACAACATGATCTATATGAGCTCGTCGAGTTCGTCGACGGGCAATCTGACGATCAACGCCTACTTCCAGATCGGCACCAACCCGGAACTCGCGCAGGTCGACGTGCAGAACCGCGTGAATCTCGCGCTGCCGCAACTGCCGCAGTCGGTGACCGCGCAGGGCGTGCAGGTGCAGAAGAAGTCGCAGGCGTTCATGATGGTCATCGCCATCTATTCGCCCGACGAGCGCTACGACGCGACGTACATCGCGAACTACGCGAACGTGTATGTCCTCGACGCGCTCAAGCGCATTCCCGGTGCGAACCAGACGAGCATCTTCGGCACGCCCGATTACGCGATGCGCATCTGGCTCAAGCCCGATCGCATGGCGCAGCTCGGCATCACCGCCGCGGACGTGCAGCGCGCGGTCGCGAACCAGAACCAGCAGTTCGCCGTGGGCCGTCTCGGACAATCGCCGACCGGCGCGCCCGTCGAGCAGTCCTTCGCGGTGACGACGACCGGGCGGCTCACCGAGCCCTCCGAGTTCGAGAACATCATCATCCGCGCGCAATCGGGCGGCGCCGCGATCGTGCGTCTGAAGGACGTGGGCCGCGCCGAGCTCGGGCAAAAAGACTATTCGATCCGCAGCCGCTTCCAGGGCAAATCGGCGACGGTGCTCGCCGTCTATCAGCAGCCGGGCGCGAACGCGCTCGACGTGGCGAAGCAGGTGCGCGCGTCGCTCGCCGAGATGAAGAAGACGTTCCCGCAGGGCATCGAATACGAAATCGCGATGGACACGACGGAGTTCACGCGCGCGTCCATCTCTGACGTGGTGCATACGTTCTTCGAAGCGGTCGTGCTGGTCGTGATCGTCGTGTTCGTGTTCCTGCAAAGCCTGCGCGCCACGCTGATTCCGGTGATCGCGGTGCCG
Organism: Caballeronia sp. LZ029; assembly: GCF_031451275.1. Lineage (NCBI taxonomy): Bacteria > Pseudomonadati > Pseudomonadota > Betaproteobacteria > Burkholderiales > Burkholderiaceae > Caballeronia > Caballeronia sp. LZ029. Next base: position 784,890 of record NZ_JARUXO010000003.1, on the reverse strand, counting down.
GTGTCGATCGTCGGCACGTTCATGGGCATGGAGGCGCTCGGCTTCTCCATCAACATGCTGACCTTGTTCGGCATGGTGCTCGCGATCGGGATTGTCGTGGACGATGCGATCGTCGTGATCGAGAACGTCGAGCGCAACATGACCGTGCACAAGCTCGATCCGAAGACCGCCGCCAAGAAGGCGATGGACGAAGTGGCCGGGCCGGTGGTCGCCATCGTGCTCGTGCTGTGCGCGGTGTTCGTGCCGGTGGCGTTCCTCTCGGGCATCACGGGGCAGATGTACAAGCAGTTCGCCATCACGATAGCGATCTCGGTGGTGATCTCGGGCATCGTCGCGCTGACCTTGTCGCCCGCGCTCGCCGCGTTGCTGCTCAAACCGGGGCATCACGAGAAGAAAGGCTTCTTCCGCTGGTTCGACGCCCAGTTCCTGCGCATGACGCACGGCTACACGAGCGTCGTGCGGCTCATCATCAAGCGTTTCGCGATTGCGCTGCTGCTCTTCATCGGCATGATCGCGCTCGCCGTCGTCATGATGCGCGACATACCGACCGCGTTCCTGCCGCCGGAAGATCAGGGCTATCTGCTCGGCGCGGTGATCATGCCCGATGCCGCGTCGCTCGATCGCACCGGCGCGGTGTCCGATCGCGTGACCGAGTACTTCATGAAGCAGCCGGCGGTCGGCAGCATTACGACCGTCGATGGCTTCAGCATTCTCGATAGCCAGAACAAGAACAACTCGTCGACGTTCTTCGTCGGCTTCAAGAGTTTCGAGGAACGCTACAAGTCGGCCAATATCCGCACGCAGAACGCGCGTGCGGTGCTCGTCGATGCGTACAAGCATCTGTCGCAGATCAGGGAAGGCATCGTCGTGCCGCTCAATCCACCGTCGATTCCGGGCCTCGGCACGACCGGCGGCACCGAGATGTGGATTCAGAGCAAGGGCGATGCGACCATCGGTCAGTTCGCGGGCGTCGTGGACGATTTCGTCGCCAAGGCCAAGGCGCGTCCGGAACTGACGGGCGTCACCTCGACCTTCAACGCGTCGTCGCAGCAGATGCTCGCCAATGTCGATCGCGACAAGGCCGAAACGCTCGGCGTGCCCGTCGAGGACGTCTATAGCGCGATGCAGACGATGTTCGGCTCGCTCTACGTGTCGCAATTCAACCGGTCGAGCCGGCTCTGGCAGGTGATCCTGCAGGCGGAGCCGCAGTACCGGCTGAAGCCGGACGATCTCACGCAGATTTTCGTGAAGAGCAAGTCCGGCGAGATGGTGCCGCTCAAGTCCATGGTCACGACGCGCTATGTGACGGGCCCCGATCTCATCACGCGCTTCAACAACTTCCCCGCGGTGAAGATCACGGCGAACGCCGCGCCCGGCTACGCGTCCGGACAGGTCATAGACGCGCTGGAAGATATTGCACGGGGCTTGCCGTCGGACTACGGCATCGGGTGGAGCGGCGAGGCCTACGAGGCGAAGCAGTCGGGCAGTTCGTCGGCGCTCGTCTTCGTGTTCGGCCTGATCATGGTGTTCCTGATCCTCGCGGCGCAGTACGAGAAGTGGAGCCTGCCGTTCGGCGTGCTGATGGCGGTGCCGTTCGCGATCTTCGGCGCGCTGCTCGCCATCCTCCTGCGCGGCCTCAACAACGACGTGTACTTCCAGATCGGCCTGACGATGCTCGTCGCGCTCGCGGCGAAGAACGCCATTCTCATCTTCGAGTTCGCGGTGCTGAACCGCGAGGCGGGCGCGTCCGTCTACGACGCGGCGATGACCGCCGCCGAAGAGCGCCTGCGCCCGATCGTGATGACCTCGCTCGCGTTCATTCTCGGCTGCGTGCCGCTCGCGATCGCCACGGGCGCATCCGCGAACAGCCGGCATTCCATCGGCACGGGCGTGATCGGCGGGATGCTCGGCGCGACGGTCATCGCCGTGTTCTTCATCCCGATGTTCTTCTGGGGACTGGAAACGATGTCCTCGCGCTCGAAGAAAAAGAAAGGCGACGAAGCGCCCACCGCCACCGATGCGAAGCCGTCCCAGAACGCATCGGGAAGCGGTTCGAATGCCTCGCCGTCCGCCCCGGACAAGGGAGACTGACATGCGGCGCACTTTCGCCAGCTTCGCCGCCGCGCTAGCGCTCTCCGGCTGCCTGCTCGGTCCGAATTATTCGCGTCAGCCGGTCGATACGCCGGCGACGTTTCGCTTCGCCACGGCCGAAGTCGCCGATCCGGCGAACACCGAATGGTGGCAGGAGTTCCAGGACCCGGTGCTCAACGATCTGATCTCGACGGCGCTCGCGAACAACAAGGACGTGAAGATCGCGGCGGCGCGCGTCGATCAGTTCATGGGCCAGTTCGTGACAACCCGTGCCGCGCTGTTCCCGCAGATATCGGCGGGGGCGTCGGCGGCGAGGCAGCGCGCGTCGGCGGCGGGGCCGCAGCCGCTCAACGGCTTCGGGCCGGTCTACAACGACTTCCAGGCGTCGGTGTCGGCGTCGTGGGAACTCGATCTCTTCGGCCGCAACCGGCGGCTCACCGAGGCCGCGCGCGCCAACCTGCTGTCGAGCGAGGAAGGACGGCGCGCGACGATCCTGTCGCTGGTGGCGTCGGTGGCGTCGGCGTATCTGAATCTGCGCAGCTTCGACAAGCAGCTCGAAATTGCCAAGGCGACGACGCAGAGCCGCGCCGAATCGGTGCATGTGTTCACGTTGCGCTTCGAAGGCGGCGAAGTTTCGCAGATGGAACTCGCGCAGAGCCAGTCCGAATACGAAGCCTCGCTCGCGGTGATTCCGCAGCTCGAAACGCAGATCGCGCAGCAGGAAGACGCGCTCTCGGTGCTGCTCGGCGCGAATCCGGGGCCGATCGTGCGCGGCCGGACGCTCAACGAACTCGCGACGCCGGTGATCCCGGCGGGCCTGCCGTCTGACCTGCTGGAGCGGCGCCCCGATCTGCGTCAGGCGGAACAGGATCTGGTCGCGGCCAATGCGCTCATCGGCGCGGCGCGCGCGCTCTATTTCCCGCAGATTTCGCTGACCGGCCTCTTCGGCACTGCGAGCGGCCAGTTCTCGTCGCTCTTCACGGGGCCGGCGCGCGTGTGGGCGTTCGCGGGGCAGATCACGCAGCCGATCTTCACGGCGGGCAATATCTCCGGCCAGGTGCAGTCGGCCGAAGCGCAGCAGCAGGCGGCGTTGCTCACGTATCAGAAGTCGATCCAGGTCGCGTTCCAGGAAGTCGACGACGCGCTGATCGCGTCGCAGAAACTGCACGAGCAACTCGAAGTGCAGGGCCGCCAGGTCACCGCGCTCGCCACTTATTCGCGGCTCGCGCGGGCGCGCTACGAAGGCGGCTACACGAGCTATATCGAAGTGCTCGACGCCGAGCGCAGCCTCTTCAACGCCGAGCTTTCGCAGGCGCAGACGCAGGCCGCAGCGCTCGTGTCGTTCGTCACGCTCTACAAGGTGATGGGCGGCGGCTGGGTCGTCGCGGCCGACAAGATGACGACGCAGCAACAATCCGCGACGCCTTCCGCCGATACGGCCAAGCCGGACCAGCCCGCTTCCCAGACAGTGCAATGAACACGGTCACATCTGACGATCGCGCAGCGCGGCCGCTCATCGCGTGCCACGAATGCGATCTGATGCAGCGCGAAGGCGTCGTGCCGCCCGGCGGCACGCTGCGCTGCTGCCGTTGCCGCGCGGTGCTCTATCGCCGCCGCGGACGCGGCTTCGACCGCGCGCTCGCCTTCGCGCTCGCCGCCTTCGTGCTGTGGCTGATCTCGAACGCGTTTCCGATCGTCGGCCTCGCGGTGAACGGCGATGTCGTCGAGACGACGCTGATCGGCGCGGTGCGCGTGCTCTACCGCGACGGCATGTGGCCGCTCGCCGGCCTCATCTTCATCACGACGATCCTGATGCCCGCGCTACAGGCGCTCGGCATGGTGTGGCTGCTGCTGCCGCTCTATCTGAACCGCAGGCCGTGGCACGCCGACGCCGTCTTCCGTCTGCTGCGCGTCGCGCGCAACTGGGGCATGACCGAAGTGCTGATGCTCGGGCTGCTGGTCGCGGTCGTGAAGCTCGCGCATATCGCGTCGGTGGTCACGGGGCCGGCGCTGTGGTCGCTCGCGGCGCTGATGCTGCTGCTCGTCGCGGCGACGTCCGCATTCGACGAGCGCGCGATGTGGATGCGCATCGAAGGCGCGCCGCCCGGCATGCCCGCCGACACGCCGCTTCACGGGCGCACGGCGGCGGCGAGCGGCATCTGCGTCTGTCACGATTGCGGCCTCTCCACGCGCGGCACGCTGCGTCATGACCATCTGTGCTGCCCGCGCTGCGGCGCGCATCTGCATCTGCGCAAGCCCGCGAGCCTGTCGCGCACGTGGGCATACCTGATTTCCGCGGCGATTCTCTACATCCCCGCGAACCTGCTGCCGGTGATGAACACGAGCTCGCTCTTCGGCGCGCAGAAGGACACGATCATGAGCGGCGTCGCGTACCTGTGGCATTCGGGATCGTGGCCGCTCGCGATCATCGTGTTTATCGCGAGCATCGCCGTGCCGATGCTCAAGATTCTCGCGATCGGCTATCTCGCCGCGACCGCGAATCTGCGCATGACGCAGCAAGGTCTGCGGCGCGCGCGCATCTACCGCATCGTCGAGCTGGTGGGCCGCTGGTCGATGCTCGATATCTACGTGATCGCCGTGCTCGTCGCGCTCGTGCAGTTCAGCGCGATGGCGACGATCGAGGCCGGTCCGGCGGCGATCGCGTTCGGCGCGGTCGTCGTGCTGACGATGTTCGCGGCGATGTCGTTCGATCCGCGCCTCATCTGGGACTTCGCGCCGCCTCGGGACGAACGACGATGAACACACCCGGCGATATCCCCGATGCGGAAGTCGCGCCGAAAAAGCGCTGGCGCATTCCCTGGGTATGGGTCGTGCCGGCCATCGCGGTGGTCATCGGCATCTGGCTCGCCGCGAAAGCCGTGCTCGAACAGGGGCCGACTGTCACGATCACCTTCAAGACGGGCGAAGGCATCGAAGCCGGCAAGACCAAGATCAAGTTCAAAGACGTGGACATCGGCCTCGTGAAATCGGTCGCGCTCTCGAAGGATTACAAGCACGTGGTCGCCACCGCCGAGCTGACGCGCGACGCGACCAACATGCTCGTCGACGACACGCGCTTCTGGGTCGTCCGGCCGCGCGTGGCGGGCGGCTCGGTGTCGGGCATCGGCACGCTGCTGTCGGGCGCGTATATCGGCATGGATATCGGGCACGCGAAGCAGGACCGGCGCGATTACACCGGCCTCGAAACGCCGCCGGTGTTCGCGAGCGACGTGCCCGGACGGCAGTTCGTCCTGAAGGCGACGGACTTAGGCTCGGTCGATGTCGGCACGCCGGTGTATTTCCGCCGTCTGCAGGTCGGCCAGGTGACGGCCTTCGAGCTCGACAAGGACGGCAGCGGCGTCACGCTGCATATATTCGTCAACGCGCCCTACGACCGCTACGTGAACGCGGACTCGCGCTTCTGGCAGGCGGGCGGCATCGACGTGACGCTCGGCACCGACGGGCTCAAGGTCAACACGCAATCGCTCGTGTCGATCCTGATCGGCGGGCTCGCGTTCGAGACGCCGGCCGTGTCGCTCAGCTGGTCCGAGGCGCCGCCCGACACGACCTTCAACCTGTTTCCGACGCGCGCCGAAGCGCTGCGCGTGCAGGAGCGCATCGTCGACACTTACGTGTTCAACTTCGAAGGCTCGGTGCGCGGGCTCGCCGTGGGCGCGCCGGTGGAATTCCGCGGCATCCAGATCGGCGAGGTGGCGGCCATCAACACGCGCTTCGATCCGGTCACGAAGCGCATCAGCATACCGGTCGAAATCAGGCTCTATCCGGAGCGCTTCACGTCGCGCTTCGCGGTCGAGCCGAAGAGCGGACGCGTCGTGGCCGACAGGCGCGAGCTCGCGGACGTGCTCGTGTCGCGCGGCCTGCGCGGGCAATTGCGCACGGGCAGCCTGCTCACCGGCCAGTTGTATGTTTCGCTCGATTTCTTCCCGACCGCGAAGAAGGCGAGCATCGACTGGAGCCGCACGCCGCCCGAATTGCCGACGACGCCGAGCGGCCTAGAATCGCTGCAGGATTCGATGAACCGCATCATGACGCGCATCGACAAGCTGCCGATCGAGGAACTCACCGCGAGCGCACGGCAGACGCTCAACAGCACGACCGCGCTGATGCAGGGCCTCAACACGCAAGTCGTGCCGCAAGCCGCGACCACGCTCGCCGCCGCGCGCGCCGCGCTCGATGCGGCGCATTCGACGCTCATGCCGGATTCGGGGCTGCAGCAGGACACGGCGGAAGCGGTTCGCGAACTGACGCGCACGGCGGCCTCGTTCCGCAGTCTCGCGGACTATCTGCAGCAGCATCCGGAAGCATTGCTGCGCGGCAAGCCGGAGGACAAAAAGTGATGCGGCCCGCTCTGCTCTCTCTCCTGCTCGCCGCTCTGCTCGGCGCATGCGCCTCGCCGCAAGCGAGCTTCTACCGTCTGAGCGCCGATCCCTCGCTCGCCGCGACGGCCGCGCACACGAACTCGCGGCCCGTGATCGTCGGGCCGGTGACGGTGCCCGATCTCGTCGACCGGCCGCAGATCGTCACGCGCAGCACGAGCAACGAAGTCGCGTTCAACGAATACGCGCGCTGGGGCGCGCCGCTCAACGGCGGCATCGCGGATGCCATCGCCGGCGATCTCACGTTGCTGCTCGGCTCCGATCGCGTGGCGCCGGCCTCGCGTGCGCTCGCGGACCCGCAGGCCTTGCGCGTGCGTGTCGATATCCAGCAGTTCGAATCCGTTCCCGGCGATGCCGTCACGATCGACGCGCACTGGTCCGTGCGCCGCTTCGGCGACGACAACGCGCTGACCGGCCGCTCGCTCGTGCGCGAACCCGTCACCGGCGGCGACTGGAATGCGCTCGTGGCGGCGCACAGCCGCGCGCTCGCGAGCGTGAGCCGCGACATCGCGAAGGCGATTCAGGGCGGCGTGCCTCAGTAACGCCGGGTGTCACAGCACGAATCGCGCGGCCTCGTCGAATGCGGCGCCGGCGGGCGGCACATCGCGCCGCGCGATGCGCACGATCTCCACCGCACGCGTTTGCGGCGGCTGGGTCGGCAGGCGCGCAAGCATGATCCCGATGTCCGCATGAGGTTCGTCGCAGCGCGCGTCCATCAGCAGATTCATCTGGTTCAGGCACAGTTCGCGGTGCGCGACGGAGACGAGCGCAGCCGGATCGGCGAGCAGATCGACGATCGTCTGAAGCTGCGTCTCGATGGAATCGGCGGGCGAGCCCAGCGCGGAGAGCGCGGCTTCGTTCTCCTCGAAATCGCGCTGGAGCCGTGAGGCGTCGCCCGAAACATCGGTGGCGGCGGTCAGGCGGCTCATGCCCGCGCCGCGCCGGCCGAGCATGTGCATGCGCGCGTTCAGCAGCGCGCGATGTTCCTGGAGCGCGTCGCGCCGCGCTTCCTGACCGGCGACGCGCGACATCGCTTCGAGCGCGAACTGCTCGACGATCCGCTGCACGAGTTCCTGCCTGAGCGCTGCGTCCGTGTCGCTGCAAAAACGCATGCGCTTGTCTTCGAAGCTCACCGCCGTGCGCGCGACATCCGAGCGCATCGCGCCGTTCTCGACGGCCGAGACGAGCACGCTTCGCTCGACGAGCGTCGCGCCCAGCACCGCGAAGGCGTAGTCGGCGGCGATGTTGCCGTCGAACCAGTCGCGCACGTCGCGGGACTCGCCGATGACCGTCGTGATGTCGTCGGGGGTCGCGAACTTCGCGCGCAGACAGGGATCGTCCGCCCATGCGCCGGGCGTCGCATCGCGCGGCGCGGGCAGCGCGCCGACGAGTTCATGCGCATGGTCGAGCGTCTTGCCGATGACCGATTTGATCCGCGACTCGTAGCGATTCGCGAGCTTCACCTGCGGCGCGACCGCGACGATGCGATCGAGCGCCTGCCGGACGTCCTCGCGCGACGTAGTGTCTTCGCGCCTGAACAGCCAGTTGAACATGCTTCATCCCATGATGTGCACGCCGCCGTCCACATAAAGCGTTTCGCCCGACATCCGCCGCGCGAAAGGCGTCGCGAGGAACGCGCAGGTGAAGCCGACGTCCATGATGTCCACCAGTTCGCCGAGCGGCGCGCGTTCCGCGGCTTCGGTCAGCAGCAGGTCGAAGTCCTTGAGCCCCGACGCCGCGCGCGTCTTGAGCGGGCCCGGCGAGATCGCATGCACGCGAATGCCCTGCGGCCCGAGCTCGTAGGCGAGATAGCGCGCGCACGCTTCGAGCGCGGCTTTCACCGGGCCCATCACGTTGTAATTGGGCACGACCTTGTTCGCGCCGTGATAGCTCATCGTGAACATCGCGCCGCCGCTTTTCATGAGCGGCGCAGCAAGCCTCGCCATGCGCACGAACGAATGGCAGGAGATGTCCATCGCCTTCGCGAAGCCGTCCGCCGAGCAGTTCAGCAAGCCGCCTTGCAAGTCGTCCTTCGGCGCCCACGCGATCGAATGCACGAGGATATCGAGCGTGCCCCACTCGCTCGCGATGCGCCCGAACACCGCTTCGAGTTCGGCCTCGCTCGATGCGTTGAGCGGCATGAAGATCGGCGCTTCGAGATCCTTCGCGAGCGGCTCGACATACGGCCGCGCCTTGTCGTCGGCGTAGGTAATGGCGAGATCGGCGCCCAGTTCGCGGAACGCCTTCGCGCAGCCGTACGCGATGGAATGCTCGTTGGCGATGCCGGTGACGAGCGCCTTCGCGCCCTTCAGCACGGGCTGTGGCACGGTGAGCGTCATGCGGATGCTCCTTCGATCAACGTCAATGCGTGACGCGCGATCATCAGTTCCTCGTTGGTCGGCATCACCCACGCGCTCACCTTGCTCGACGCCGCGCTGATGCGCGGGCCGCCGCTCTCGTTGGCTTTGGCATCGAGCTCGATGCCCCACCATGCCGCCTGCTCGCACACGCGTTGACGTATCTCTTTCGAATGCTCGCCGATGCCCGCCGTGAACACGATGGCATCGAGCCCTTGCAGCGCGGCGCTCATCGAGCCGATCTCGCGGGCGATGCGATACACGTAGAGATCGACGGCGAAACGCGCGCGTTCGTCGCTGCTCGCGAGGAGCGCGCGCATGTCGCCCGAGATGCCCGATACGCCCAGCAAGCCCGAGCGTCGATACAGCAGGTCTTCGATCTCGCGTGCGTTCATGCCGAGTTCGTCGAGCAGATACAGGATCACGCCCGGATCGAGATTGCCGCAGCGCGTGCCCATCATGAGACCGTCGACGGCGGTGAAGCCCATCGTGCTCGCGACGCTCTTGCCCGCGTGCATCGCGCACAGGCTCGCGCCGTTGCCCAGATGCGCGACGACCGTGCGCCCGCTCGCCGCATCGGGCGCGATATCCGGCAGCGCGTTCGCGATGTATTCGTACGAGAGACCGTGAAAGCCATAGCGCCGCACGCCGTTCTTCGTGATCGATTCGGGCAGCGCGAACGCCTGCGCGAGCGGCGCCTGCGTCGCGTGAAACGCCGTATCGAAGCAGGCGACTTGCGGCAGGCCCGGATTGCGCTCGGCGATGATGCGGATCGGCTTGATATTGTGCGGCTGATGCAGCGGCGCGAGCGGCGTGAGCTTGTCGAGTGCGTCGAGCACTTCGGGGTTCGTCAGCACGGGCTTCGTGAAATGCGCGCCGCCATGCACGACGCGATGCCCCACGCCGATCAGCCGATGTCCCGCGCCATGCCCGCGCAGGAACGCGCCGAGATGCGCGATGGCTTCGGCATGTTCGAGCCTGACGCCCTCGCCCCACGCATGCTCGCCGGCCTTTTCGCCGTTCGCATTGAACGCGACGAAATGCGGCGAGCTGAAGAGCCCTTCCACTTGTCCGTGCATGACGAGTTCGAGCGCCTCGCCTTCGACATCGAATGCACTGAACTTGATGCTCGATGAACCCGCGTTGAGGACCAGAATGACGTCGGCCATGATTCACCCCGCCATTTGCGCTTCTTCGCGGCGTTTCAACGCCACGAGCGAGGCGATGGCGCACGACGCGAGCCGCGATTGCAGCGAATCGGCGCGGCTCGTCAGGATGATCGGCACGCGCGCGCCGAGCACGATGCCCGCCGCATCCGCGCCCGCCAGAAACGAGAGGCTCTTGGCGAGCATGTTGCCCGCTTCGAGATCCGGCACGATCAGCACGTTCGCGCGCCCCGCGACGGGCGAATCGATCTTCTTCGTCTTCGCCGCTTCGAGATCGATCGCGTTGTCGAGCGCAAGCGGACCATCGACGAGCGCGCCGGTGATCTGATGGCGATCCACCATCTTGCAGAGCGCGGCTGCCTCCAGCGTCGACGGCACTTTCGGGTTCACCGTTTCCATCGCGGAGAGGATCGCGACCCGGACCTCTTCGAGACGCAGCGCGTGGCCGAGATCGATCGCGTTCTGCACGATATCGACCTTGTCGGCGAGCGTCGGCGCGATATTGATCGCGGCGTCGCTGATGATGAGCACGTTCTCGTGGCCCGGCACATCCATGATGAAGCAGTGCGACACGCGCCGCTGCGTGCGCAGGCCGCCTTCGCGTTTCACGACGGCGGCCATGACTTCGTCGGTGTGCAGGCTGCCTTTCATGAGCGCTTCGGCTTTCGCCTCGCGCACGAGTTCCACCGCCTTTTCCGCGGACGCGTGACTGTGCGGCGCATCGACGATCGGCAAGCCCGCGATGTTCAGCCCGCATTCCTCCGCGACCTCGCGGATGCGCTCGCGCGGCCCGACGAGAAGCGGCGAGATCAGGCCCATCTCGTGCGCCTTGACCGCGCTTTCCAGCGATGTCCGGTCGCACGGATGCGCAACCGCCACCACGAGCGGCGGCAGCGCCTTGCAGACCTCGATGAGCCGTTCATACTTCTCGTGCGTATGATTCATACCGCCTCCGTGTGAACGTGCGATGCGCCGCCTGCGCCTCAGTGCGCGGGCGCGGAACGTTTCGGCGCGCGCGCGGCCTTGACGGGCAGCGCCGCGCGAATGCGCGCGAGCATCTCATGCTGCGCCGCCGTCGGCTCGAAGCCTTGCATGCGGCTATCCGCGTGCAGCTTGTCGAACAGGGTGAGGAGCTTCTTGCGGTCGTCGTTATCGTCGAGCAGATCGGGCAAGGTCGAGAGCGCCTGTTCCGGCTCGTAGCGCACGACGATTTCCTGTTCGCCGCGAATCCGCCGCCATTCATCGCGCGGCATCTGCGGCAGATATTCCGCGTAGTCGGCCGCGAGCGTCTGACGCAGGACCATGCGTGTGAGCGGCAGCGGCTCGTCATGCCGCATCAGCAGGCACGCGACGCGCGCGACGGCCTCCGCATATCCGCCATGCCCGATCGATGCGAGCGCTTCCTGGACGAAAGGCAGTTCGCGCGGATCGGCGACATGCTCGCGGGGCTCGTGCTGTTGCGCGGGATGCGCCGAGAACATGTTGCCGTAGACGGAGAAGAACATCGCTTCGGTCGCCGCGTCGCGCATCGCGCGATAGAAGTCGAGGCCCGCACTGATCATGTCGGAGCCGCAATGCTCCGCACGGCGCAGCGGTTCGTCCGCGGCGGCGGGCTTGCGCGCGGCCCTGACCGCCTCCGCCGCGGGGCCGAGCCATGCGAGCCACGGGTTGTAATCCGAGAACATCCAGCGTTGCGCGCGCAACGGATGAAACGCGCGCAGCATGCTCGCGGTGGTGTCGTTGGCCATCGCCTGCACGAAGGGCTGCGCGAACAGTTCATAGGCGCGCTGATTGAAATCCGATACCTGCTTCACCGCTTCGAACGGCAACTCGTCCACGCGTTCGAAGCGGTTGAAGCGCGCCGTCAGGTCTTCCAGGCGGCGCTCGTGAAAGCTCACGTCGTATTCGGTCTTGCCGCCCTCGCCCTTGCGTTCCGCGATCTCCATGCCGTAAAGACCCGGCGGAAACGACTCGATCGCCTCCAGCACCGATGCGATCTGCGTGTATTCCTTCTTCGCGACCTTGCCGCTCACGAAGATGCCCAAGTGCCCGATGCTCTTGTGCATCAGCCCGACGATCACCTGTCCGCGCGCCTTGATCTCGTCCGTGCTGCCGTAGATATCCGCGACCCAGTTGAATGCCTGTTGCGGCGGCGTGATGTTGTCGCCCATCGAAGCGAAGAGAACGATCGGCGACTTGATCGCGCGCAGATCGAAGGACGCGCCCGACACGCCGCTCACTTCACCCGACCACAGCTTGTTGCCGACGAAAAGATTGCGCGTGATCCATTCGATCTCTTCGCGGTTCATCAGGTAATAGCCGCCCCACCAACGCTCGAAGTCGAGAAAGCGCGGCGGCTCGGTGTCGATGTTGGCGAACAGCGTGTAGTACTTGTCCCAGAAGCTGTTCGCGGGATTCAGGTTCTCGAAGTTCTCGACGAGATACGCGCCGTCGAACTTGCCGTTGCCGAGGTCCGCCGTCAGCGACGCGAGCCAGGTGCCGCCCAGCATGCCGCCCGAATAGCGCATCGGGTTGTCGCCCTCGCCTTCGCTCCATGCGCCGCTCCAGTACGACATCGGCGCGCCGTTGATGACGAGCGGGCCGGTATCGTCGGGCTGCGAGCTTGCAAGCATCATCGCGGCCCAGCCGCCCTGACAGTTGCCGACGACCGCGGGCTTCGCGCTGTCGGGATGCAGCTCGCGCACGTGCCTGACGAACTGCTGCTCGGCCGCGCACACGTCGAGCAGCGTCTGGCCCGGTTGCGGGTCGCGGAAGAACGTGACGAAGTACACCGGATGACCCGCGCGCAAAGCGACGCCCACTTGCGAATCGTCCTTGAAGCCGCCGATGCCGGGACCGTGCCCCGCACGCGGATCGATGATGAGATAGGGACGCTTCAGCGGATCGATGATCACGCCCTCGGGGGGCACGATGCGCAAGAGCGCATAGTTCACGGGCCGCGCGAAGGTGCGGCCATCGATCAGCATTTCATGCGCGAAATGCAGCACCGGTTCGAGACCGCGCTTCGTCTGCTCGATGAAGTTGTTGCCGCGCTGACGCAGCGTGTCCCAGAAGAGAATCGAGCGCTGCATGAGATCGAGCGCGTAGCCGTAGCCGTCGAAATGATCCGCGCCGCCGTTGCCGACAAGACGCGTGCCCGCATCGTGTGCGCGCTCGCTGAACTGCTGTTGCGCCAGTTCAGCGCGCTTCTGGAACACGCGCGCGACTTTGTCCGCGATTTCCTGGCTTCGCGCCAGTTGATCTGCATACGGCATGACGTGACCTCCGCGAAGAGAACGTGCAAGGGATGGCGCTGGAAGCGGATGCATCGGCCGGCAAGACGAACGCATGGACCGAAGACTTGAATACCATCATTAAAATATATGCGCAATGTGCGACAGGGAAGTGGCAAATAGGGGCGGCTCAACGTCGCGCGCCGGCGTCGCCATCGACTGAAGCAATCTCCTGATACTTCGTCACGACATGTTCGAGGTTGTAGAACATGCGTGCTTCGCCGAGCCGTTCACCGAGCGGCGAGCGCCGCACCGCCGCGAGCACGCCCGGATTCAGGCCCGCGAGCCACAGCGTGGTGCCGCTCGCGGCGAGGCGCTCGTCCGCTTCGATCATCATCTTGAGCGCGGTGTATTCGACATCGAAGACACGGCTCAGGTCCAGCACGACGACTTTCGCGCCCGACTCGCGCACGAGCGGCCGGATCTTTTCGGCGACACGTTGCGCATTGGCGAAGAAGATCCGTCCCTCGGGACGCAGCAGCAACATGCCGGAAAACGCTTCGTCGTCGGGATGTTTCGACGAATCGCGGCGGAACACGTTCGTGCCCGGTATCCGCCTGAGCGCATACACCGGCGGATTCGACACCTGATGCGCGAGCGCGAAAAGCGACACGACGATCGCGACCACGATGCCTTCCAGCGTGCCCAGCAGCACGACGCCCGCGCAGGCCGTCAACGCCCAGACGAACTCGGTGCGGCGAATCTTCAGGATCGCGCGGAATTCGGCGGGACTGAAAAGCCCGATGGAATAGAACACGACGACGGCGGCGAGCGTCGCATGCGGCATCAACGCCATCAGCGGCGCGAACAGCAGCATCACGGCGAGCGCGATGAGCGCCGTCACCAGTCCCGCGAGTTGCGTGCGCGCGCCCGCCTGCCGGTTCACGGCCGTCTGACTCGTGCCGCCGCCCGCAACCATCGCGCCGAGCAATGCGCCGCCCGCGTTCGCGAGGCCGGTCGCGAGCAGTTCGCGGTTGGCGTCGGGCACCGGCTCGTCGTTGCGCGCGAATGCGCGCGCCGCCGCGATGCTCTCGGTGAAGCTCATCAGCGCGATGCCGAGCGCGTCCGGCCACAGCTTCAATGCAAGCGCCAGATCCGGCTTTGTCCACGACGGCAAACCCGCGGGCACCGCGCCGACCGTTTCGACGCCATGCGCGCGCAGATCGAGGACGGCCACCGCGATGATCGCCGCCGCGACGACGAACAACGGCGCCGGCGCGCGCGGCGCGAAGCGTTCGAGCAGCACCAGCGCGGCGAGCGTCAGCAGCGCGAGCACGAGCGTGCTCGCCGAGAGATGCGGCAAGCCCGCGACGAACGCACCCGCGTTATGAAAGAACGACCCTTTCGGATAGTGGATGCCGAACAGCTTCGGCAACTGATCCATGACAATGACGATCGCCACGCCCGCCTTGAAGCCGACGAGCACCGGCTCGGAAATGAAGTTCGCGACGAAGCCGAGGCGCAGGCACGCCGCCGCGACGAGCATCGCGCCGACGAGCATCGTGAGCGTGGCGCTGGCGACGGCGAGCGCCTGTGCGTCGTCGCTCCCGACCGTCATGCTCAGCGCGTTCGCGGCGAGAATCGCGAGCGTGGTCGTCGTGCTGACGGAAAGCGCGCGCGACGATCCGGTGAACGCGTAGACGATCATCGGCACGCATGCCGTATAGAGACCGACCTGAACCGGAAGGCCCGCGATCGTCGCGTAGGCGAGCGCCTTCGGGATGACGACGGCCGCCGCCGTCAGGCCCGCGAGCGTATCGGCGCGCGCCCATCGTTTCTCGTAGTGAAACAGCCATTCGGCAGCGATGGACGCGCGTGGCGGCATGTCGATATCCGTGCGCCGGTATCGCGCTCAGAAGCGCTCGGGCACGTAACGAAGCGGCCGGTCGCTCTCGCGATAGCCTTCCGCCTTCTGGCGCTTGGGCAGCTTCACCTTTTCCCGCGGCACCGCCGTGTAGGGAATGCTCGACAGCAAGTGGCTGATCAGGTTGAGGCGCGCACGGCGCTTGTCGTCGGAACGCACGACGTACCACGGCGCGAGATCGGTGTCGGTGGCTTCGAACATGTCGTCGCGGGCGCGCGAATAGTCGTACCAGCGGCTGTACGAGCGCAGGTCCATTGGCGAGAGCTTCCAGATCTTGCGCTCGTCGTGGATGCGCTCTTCGAGACGCCGCGTCTGTTCCTCCTGGCCGACTTCGAGCCAGTATTTGAGCAGGATGATGCCCGAGTCGATGATCGCGCGCTCCACGAGCGGCACGCCCTTCAGGAAGGTGGTCGCCTGCTCGTCGGTGCAGAAGCCCATCACGCGTTCGACGCCCGCGCGGTTGTACCAGCTCCGGTCGAACAGCGTGATTTCGCCCGCCGCGGGCAGATGCGGCAGATAGCGCTGCACGTACATCTGCGACTTCTCGCGCTCGGTCGGCGCGGGCAGCGCGATCACGCGGAAGATGCGCGGGCTCACGCGCTCGGTGATCGCCTTGATCGTGCCGCCCTTGCCCGCGCCGTCGCGCCCTTCGAACACGATACAGACCTTCGCGCCCGTATAGACGGCCCATTCCTGCAGCTTGACGAGCTCGGCGTGCAGACGCGCAAGCTCCTTCTCGTACTGTTTCCGGCTCAGGCGCTCATGCACGCTCGCGCCTTCGCGCACGCCCCGCGATTCGCTGACAGCCTTGTCTTCTTTCAATGCTGGCTCCCCATGTGGTCCATCAGGTTTCGTTGCGCTCGGGCACGACCTGCACCATGAGCGTGCGATTTTTCCAGAACATGTTGTGGATGCGCGGCTGAAACGTGCGCAGCACGTGCGGCTCGACCTTATCGAAACTCACGACCGCGGCCGGATGTTCCCCGGTGCCGGGCACGCGCTGAATCGAATCGTACGGAGGAAAGCCGTAATTGCAGAGAAACTGCCGAATTTCGTCGTCGGTCGTGGACTCGTCTACATTGCCTATCCAGAGGTCACCCATTGCGAAGTTCTCCGTTGAGTTCTGTGATGCTTCTATAGCCTAGTACACGAACGGCCGGTCAGGTCGATCGATCGCGCTTTCCCGATCTGCGTTGCGCGAGCGGATTCAACGCGACGACGAAGATCACGATGCCGATGCCGAGCGCCCACATGCCGTAGCGGAATTCGGGCTTGATGTCATACAGCACGCCGTGCATCGTGAAGTAAAGGCCGGCGAGCCAGATGAACACGCCGATCGAGGCAACCACCATGCGCGGCTCGTTCAGTCTCATCGATGTCTCCCGATACGTTACGCGGAATGGTTCCAGTTTAGGACGTATGAACGCGCGCGTATGCATCGGGCTTGGCGCGCGGCCATCGTTAGACTACATTCTCTGCTGGTGACCGTGGGATCGGTCAACGGCTCCGCGCATGCAATGACGCATCGGCGGAGCGGCCGAATGCAACGTACGACCAACCAGCCGTTCAACGTCCGGGCGCTGCGCACATGCGAAAGCCGATCCTGTCTTCGAGCCGGTTGCGCAACTTTTCGGCGCTCGTCCTGCTCGCCGTCGCGCCTGCCGTCGCGCACGCGCAGGCCGCGCCGGAAAGGGCCGTCGTCGGCACCAACGTCAAGAACTACGCGAACGCCGTGCTCGCGATCATGTCGTACACCGCGGTGCCCGACGTCACGACCAGCTCGCTCTCCATCAACAGCGGCGCGAGCGGCAATCCGGGCTTCGGCCAGACGCAGCTCGGCGGCGGCTTTACCCTCAGCCGGTCGTTTCCGCTCTATCTCGAAGGCACCGTCGCCTACAGCCGTTACGATCCGACCTTCATCGCGACCGACGGCAATCAGCAACGCCCGGTGCCGGCGAAATGGAACACGCTGAGCACGACCGTGGGCATCGGCTGGGATTTCCCGATCACCGACGAGTTGCGCCTGCGGCCGATCCTGAACGGCATGGTCGGCCGCGTGGCGAGCGATCTGCGTGTCGCGCAAACCGTGTTCAATCATGTCGCCAACACCAATCTCCAGTTCCTCGAAGACGGCGCGCTCAACGCGTACGGTCTCGGCGGCTCGCTGATGCTCGATCTGGAGCATTACCGCGAGCACTACGAGATCGATGTCGAACTCCGCGCAACCGATATCTATCTGCGCAGTTTCGGCAGCTCGTCCGATGCGGTGCAGGGATCGGCGACCGCGCAGCAATTCAGTCTGTGGGCGCGCTGGCGTGCGCCCACAGGCTTTGCCGCGCTCGACCGGCCGGTGCGCTACGTGCTCGAAACCGCGTACTCGCATTATTTCGGCGACAGCGCCGGCGTGCTCGGCTTCAACGACCTGACCTCGCTCGGCGTGGGGCTCGAACTCGACAGCAGCAGATATCCCGTCGTCATCACGCGCACGCGGGCGATGGTGCGCTACGTGTTCGGCCACAACGTGCACGGCGTGTCGTTCGGCTTTGCCGTCAGCTTCTAGCGCGCCGCGTCACAGCACGTTGCGCTGGCTCGGATCGTATTTCGGGTCCGGCTGCTTCTGCGTCTGCCTGAGGACGCCCTGAGCGTCGAAGTAAAAATGAAACAGCATGTGGTCGATGTTGTTCTGAATGTACCGATACGACCACACCTCGCGATCCATGCGCTTGAAATACGCCGTCTCGAACGGACGGCCGAATGCGATCAGCACGTCGTTGCGCGTCCATTTGTTGACTTCGGCCCGGTAGAACTCGTTTTCCTGAAGCACTTGCCGGACACTGACCGTATTGCCCGCCGCATCGAGATCGACGGCGGTGGTCGTCGATCCCATCGGCTGCGTGGGCCACATGAGGCGCTTGCCGCCGTTGGGCAGGTCGTAGGTTTCCTTGGGCGGCCCGAGCTTCGCGACGATCGCCTGCTGGTCCATGCCGGGCTGCACGCGCTGTTCGGGCTGCGCGCAGCCGGCGAGTGCGACGGCGACGATGCACACGCCCTGCGTCAATGTGAATGCGACGCGTCTTTTCATTGGGTCTCTCCCGCGTTTGCGCTTATTTCGTCGTGGCGGGCTCCACGGAGATCGCGAGCGCTTCCGTATAGACCGCCTTCACCTGATCGCCCTTTTTCACGCGCTTCAGGCGCTCCGGGTCGAGCACGTGCAAGTCCACGATTTCGCCGCGCGGCCCGCGCAACGTGACGATCTTCGCATGACGATCGACGGCGATCACATCCGCGATGACCGTCACCTCGCGGCCCAGCTCGCCGCCCGGCTTGGCACCGCGCGGCGCGCGTTCGGCGGTGTCGTTCTCCGAGCGCGACGCCTGCGTTTTCTTGTCGACGAGACTCAGCGTCAGGGACTCGCGATACTGCGTCGTCACGACATCGCCGAGCGCGAGCTGATCGAAGTTGCGCGCCTCGTTCGTCACTTCGAGCTCGATCACCTTGCCCGCCTGCGTTTTCAGCGTGACGGTGCGCGTCGCCGGATCGATGCCGACGATCGTCGCCGTGACCTTCGCGACGCCCTGCACCGTGGCGCCGTTCGCATCGCGCGTGACGCTCACGTCGTTTTCGGGCTCGGCGGAAAGCGCGCTTGCGGAGATCGCAAGGCACGACAAGACAACGAAGCTCATGCGCTTCATGATCGCGCTCCTTGTTCTATTTGCGCCGCACGACGTTACTGGATCGAGTAGCCGCGTCCCTGCATGCACGCCGCCCACGCACGATAGTACGTGGACATCGCGCCCTGGCTCTGCGCTTGCGCATTCGACTGCTGCGCGCGTTTCTCCTGTCGCGCACGCGCGCCGCCCGCCATCGTGCCCGTTACCGCGCCGATGGCCGCGCCCTTGCCCGCATCGCCCGCGATCGCGCCGATCGCCGCACCGCCCGCCGCGCCGCGCGCCGCACCGCCCACGCGCTGGCCGCCACCCACGGCGGCGCCGCCTTGCGGTGGCGGCGCCGCCGATGCGGTCGCCGGGTCGATGCCCGTGTTGCTCTTCGCCCAGCTATAGCACGCGCCGTCGTCGTTTTGCTGTTGCTGCGCACTCTGACCTTTGGACGGATAAGCGATCGGCTTGTTCTGCGCAACGGCATCGAGCGCCATCACGGCGATCGCGATGGCGCAACCCGCACGCAATCTGTTTGCATTCATGGCGACTCCTTGCTTTGGTTCGAGCGATTCGAGAGCATGCGTCGGATCGGATTCGCGAGCGGTTGCGCGGACGCACCGCAATTCTTTTGATACACGACACCGTGGTTGTTCGCAATGAATGTCATCGCGAAAGCGGCTCTCGCATGCTTTCCGTGTTTCGTGAGGATGTGAAATACGCCTGTCGACGGGCTGTGCTGCGGTGTGGATGACTTCGGGATTGGGTGGCGGCGATTCCGGCCTTGGGAATCGATTGACTTCTCGAAGATATGCGAACCTTTCATCGATTGCAAGAATGGCAACGTAGGTGTTTATTTCGATCGTTCGTCGCACACTTCGCGCTATTAACTACCCGCCTAAAGCGATGATCGCCATCGTCAGGAGCACGCCCAGCGCCATCATCGAAAGCCCTGCTTTCCAGCCTTTCCAGCCCGCATAGCCGCCCAGCGCGAAGCCGCAGAAGAACAGCATCGCGAGCGTCAGCACGCGCGATATCAGCAATGCCGTGGGCACATGCCTGACGAGGACGAAAGGCGCGGCGACAGGAAACGTCGACAGCACGATGATGATGAAAATGCCCAGCGCCGCGAGAAAGTCGTCGCGCACGAAGCGCGCATGTTCGGGCAGGCTGCCGCTTGCCGCGATGCGCTTGCGGATGGATTCGAGATCGGCGTCGGAGACGAACGGGTCGAGCGCCGCGGACAGGCGCTCGCGCAACGCGCGCACGCCCGCCGCCGCATCGGGCTCGCGATGTATGGCGAGCGCGAGCGCATGCCTGCGTGCGCGGTTCGCGATCGTGCGCACGAGATACATGACGGCATCGGCGAGACCCCACGCGAGATTGCAGCCGATGGCGGTGTAGAGCATCTTGTGCCCCGCGGCCTCGCCGCCCGTCGCCGCCGATACCGTGCCGACGAACGTCAACGCCATGAACAGGCCGAAGCACAGCTCCGACACGCGATCCACAGTGTCGAGCACGGGCTCGCGCGCGCGTTCTTTCGGCGAATCTCCGGTGGCCATCGGCTAGCGCCGCTATTTGACCTTCACCTCGTTTTCCAGAGGCGCGTTCTTTTCGAAAGCCGTAATGCTCTGCAGCGTGGTTTCGCAAATCGTCGTCAATGCTTCGCGGGTCAGGTAAGCCTGATGTCCCGTCACGATGACATTCGGGAACGAGACGAGCCGCTGGAAAATGTCGTCGGTGATGATTTCGCTCGACAGATCGCGGAAGAAAAGATCCGCTTCCTGTTCGTAGACATCGATCGCGAGACCGCCGAGCTGGCCGGTCTTGAGCGCCTCGATGACGGCTTCCGTGTCGATCAGCGCGCCGCGGCTCGTGTTGACGAGCAGCGCGCCGCGCTTTGCACGCCTGAGCGACTCCGAATTGATGATGTGATGCGTCTGCGGCGTCAGCGGACAGAACAGCGCGACGATGTCCGCGCGCTCGCCGATCTCGCCGGGCGTCGCATAGTGCAGCCCCAGCGCCTCGAATTGCTTCGACGGATACGGATCGTAGCCGATCACGTTGCAGCCGAAGCCCTGCATGATCTTCGCGAAGACGCAGCCGATCTTGCCCGTGCCCACGACAGCCACCGTCTTGCCGTACAGATCGAAGCCGATGAGGCCGTCGAGCGAGAAGTTCGAATCGCGCGTGCGGTTGTACGCGCGATGCACCTTGCGGTTGATCGCGAGCAAGAGCGCAACCGCGTGCTCCGCCACCGAGTTCGGCGAGTAATTGACGACGCGAACGACCCTGATGCCGAGCTTCGCGGCGGCCGCGAGATCGACATTGTTGAAGCCCGTGCAGCGCAGCGCGACCAGACGCGTGCCGCCCTTGTGCAGCGCTTCGAGCACCTCGGCGTCCGCCTTGTCGTTGACAAAGATGCAGACGGCGCCATAGCCCGCCGCGAGCTCGACCGTGTCCATATCGAGCGACATGTCGTGGTATCTGAGCTTATGCTTCTCGATCTTGTTTGCTTCGTCGAGATACTCACGCTCGTAGGGTGTCGAGCTGTAGATCGCCACTTCCATGATGCGCTCCTTCAGATTTTGATGGCATGGTGACGCAAGGTCTAACCCGCGGCAAGCGATATGGCAATCTGCACGAAAAGCACTTTGACGATGGTCATCGACGGGAAAATCATCGCGTACATGATGTCGGGCTGATCCGTCGGCGCGACGCGATTGGCGAACGCGAGAATCGCCGGATTGCCGGTCGCGCCGCAGATCACGCCGATCGACGTATCGAAGGGCAGCTTGAAGATCCACAGGCAGCACACCGCCGTGACGCTCACGAGAACCAGCAGCGTGATCACACCGAAGACCAGCAGGATCGGCCCGGCCGTCGCCACGGTCGCGACGAACTTCGGCCCGCAGGAAATGCCCACTTGCGCGAGGAAGATCGTGAGGCCGAGGTTGCGCAGCACGAGATTCGCCGACAGCGGCATCACCCAGACGAACGGCCCGTTGCGCCGCGCCTTGCCGAGACACAGCGCGACCAGCAGCAACGCGGCGAGCCCGAGGCTGAACGCGCCGAGGCCGGGAACCGGCAGCGGAATCGCGCCGACGAGCAGGCCCAGCGCCGCGCCGATTCCGAGGCAGATGAAGCTCAGATCGGCCGTGCCCTTGATCGAATCGCCGAAGAACGTGCGCATCGTCGCCTGATGCGTACGATTGACGAGCAGGCCGACCCGGTCGCCCGCTTCGAGGATCAGATCGGGCGTCGAGACCATGTCGGCGTCGCCTCGGCGCACGTGCGCGACCGCGCAGTTCACGCCGTCGGGGAAGCGGATATCGCCGAGCGCCATGCCGACGACCGCCGGATTCGATGCGAACACGCGCATGTAGTCGAGGTCTTCGCGATGGCTCGCCATGCGTCCCGGCTGCAATTCGCCGCACAGCGCGGTAGCTTCGTCGAGCAGACGCCGGTCGGTGGCGGTCGCGAGGAGCACGTCGTCGGCGCGCAGCGTGAAGTCGGCCGTGGGCAACTGATTATGATGCGCGCGCCGCACCGCGGCGATCACCACGCCGGAAGGCAGGCGGCTCGCAAGCTCCGACAGCTTCAGACCGAAGAGACTCGCGTTTCTCAGCGCGATCTCCGCCGTTTCGATCAGCTTCGCCGGCGGCTTTTGAATCTTCACCTTCAGCGTGACGTTGAGCAGGTAAATGAAGAGGATCGGACCGGCGACGCCGAACGGATACGAGATGCTGTAGGCCACGGCGGCATCGTTGCTTTTCATCGATGCGATCGCGACCTGCAAACTCGCCGTGCTGGTGCCGCTGCCGGCGAACATGCCGAGCGCATCGGCGAGCGAGATGCCGAAGTGAATCAGGCCGCAGGCCACGAGGCCCGAGGCGACCACGCCGATGCAGGCGGCCAGGTTCGCCTTCGCGCCATCGCGGCTGGTGAGCCCGCGAAAGAACTGCGCGCCGTATTGAATGCCGATGCCATAGAGAAACAGCAGCAGCCCGAGCGTGCCGAGCAAGGGCGGCGGCGCGGACTTCGGCGCAAATGCGCCGATCGCGAGCCCGACGAACAGCACCGCGCCGGAACCGAGCGCCACGCCCTTGATATTGATCTCGCCGATCAGATACCCGAGCGCGATCGTCAGGAAGAGCGCGAACAGCGACTGATTCTCGAGAAAGGCCCTGACTGCATCCATGCCGCCTCCTGTGGGTGGACAAAGCAACTCAGCAGTACACGAACATTAAAGGCGCTTTACTCCGCGCAGTCCAGCAACACCTTACATCAACGCGATTCGAGCACGACGACGCTGCGCGCGCCGACCCGGCATGCAGCGCGTTCGACCGACGCCCTCTCGACATCGGCGACGATATCCAGCGGTGCCTGCGCCGCCGTGTCCACGATACGCCGCCAGCTTCCGCTATCGACCACAGGTAGAGCAATATCACGTGCGTCGTCGTTCATGTTGAAGACGATGTGCAGCATCGGCTCGCCCGCCGTCTGACCCGCGAGCGTGAACGCCACGAGGCGCGCGCCGGGATCGTGCCACGCGGGCGCATCGAGCCGTTCGCCATGCCATGCTACATCGGCGTGCGTCTGCCCGTTCGACGGCTGCCCCGTCAGAAAGCGCCGGCGGCGCAGACTCGCGTGACGCTTGCGCAGCGCGATCATCTCGCGCACGAAGCGCAGCATGTCGAGGGCGTCGCCGGAGAGTTGCCAGTCGATCCACGAGAGCGCGTTGTCCTGACAGAAAGCGTTGTTGTTGCCGCGCTGGCTGCGCAGGATTTCGTCGCCGGCGAGCAGCATCGGGACGCCCTGGCTCAGGAGCAGGATCGCCATGAAGTTGCGCGCCTGTCGAAGCCGCAGACCGATGATCGCGGGGTCGTCGGTCTCGCCTTCCGCACCGCAGTTCCACGACAGATTGTCGTTGCTGCCGTCGCGGTTGTCCTCGCCGTTCGCTTCGTTATGCTTCGCCTCGTAGCTGACGAGATCGCTCAGCGTGAAGCCATCGTGACAGGTCACGAAGTTGATGCTGTTCGCAGGCAGCCGGCCATCGTTCTGATAAAGGTCCGCGCTGCCCGCGATGCACGTGCACACCTCGCCCACGATGCCCGGATCGCCGCGCACGAAACGCCGGATCACATCGCGGTAACGCCCGTTCCATTCGGCCCACGTCATGCCCGGAAACGAGCCGACGTGATAGAGGCCGCCCGCGTCCCATGCTTCCGCGATCAACGGCACGCGCGCGAGCACCGGCGATGCCTCCATCGCCCACGGCAAAGGCGGCGTGCGCAACAATTCGCCGTGCTCGCCGCGCACGAATACGCTCGCGAGATCGAAGCGGAATCCATCGACATCGAGCTCGCGAACCCAGTATTCGAGGCAGCGCATGATGAACGCCGACACCAGCGGATGATTGCAGTTGAGCGTATTGCCGCAGCCGGTGTAGTCGCGATAGTGCCGCGCATCGTTCGAATCGATCTGATAGAACGCCTCGTTGGCGAAGACCTTGAAATGGATCACCGGTCCGTTCTTGCCCGCCTCCGACGTGTGATTGAACACGACATCGAGCAACACGCGAATGCCCGCCGCGTGTAAGGCATCGACGAATTCGCGGAACTCCTGCGGCGCTCGGGCGGGCTCCACGCAATAGCGCGGATGCGGGCTGTAGAAGCTATGCGTGCTGTAGCCCCAGTAGTTGGAGAGGCCACGCGCCGCGGCGAACGGCGGAATGTCCTGTTCATCGAAGGCCATCACCGGCAACAGCTCGACGTGCGTGACGCCGAGCGCCTTCAGATAAGGGATTTTCTCGATGAGACCCGCAAACGTGCCGGGATGGCGCACGCCGCTCGACGGATGCCGCGTGAAGCCGCCCACATGCAGTTCGTAAATGATCGCGTCGTCGAGCGTGCGGATCTCGATGTCGTCGTCGGCGCGGTCGAGCGGCGCCGTGACGATGCCCCTGAGCGATGCATGACCGGCCGCGTGCGCATCGGCGGCATGCTGACGGCGATAGAAGCGGTCGCTCACGCCGCGCGCGTGCGGATCGAGCAGTTCCTTGCGGCTCGCGTGCTCGTCGCTCATCTGCGGCACGCCGAGCGGGCCATATGCGCGCCACGTATAGCAGCAGCGCAACGGAAGATCCTCGACGAACACATGCCAGAAGAGATACGTGCGGTTCGCCTCGCTCGTCAGCGCGACGACCTGAAACGGCTCGGCGCTCTCCTCCGATGCGTACAGCAGCAGTTCCACACGCGTCGCGCGCCGGCAGAACGCGCAGAAGTTCACGCCGCCCGGCACGACCGTGGCGCCGAGCGGAAAGCGCGAGCCGGGCTGCGTGCGATAGCTTTTCCGGCCGTGCGCGTCAGGACTGAGCAAGATCGATCCTCACGGGACGCGTCTTCCAGATGCGCTCGCAATACTCGCCGATCGCGCGGTCCGACGAGAACTTGCCCGAGCGGGCCGTATTCATGATCGACATGCGTGTCCATTGCCGCGCGTCGCGCCATGCTTCGCTCACGCGATCCTGACACGCAACGTAATCGGCGAAATCGGGGAGCACGAGGAAAGGATCGTGGTGCAGCAAGTTATCGAGCAGCGGGCGGAACATCTCCTTGTCGCCGCGCGAGAAGCGGCCTTGCGCGATCTGATCGAGCGCATCGCGCAGGTCGTCGTTCTGTTGCGCGTAATCCGCGGGGCGATATCCGGTGCGCTTCAACTCGTCCACTTGTTGCGCGGTGAGGCCGAAGAGGAAGAAGTTCTCCGCGCCCGCCTCCTCGCGAATCTCCACGTTCGCGCCGTCCAGCGTGCCGATCGTCAGCGCGCCGTTGATCATGAACTTCATGTTGCCGGTGCCCGATGCTTCCTTGCCCGCCGTCGATATCTGCTCGGAGAGGTCCGCTGCGGGATAGATCCAGTGCCCGTTCTTCACGTTGAAGTCCGGATAAAAGACCACTTTCATGCGGCCTTTGATGCTCGCATCGTTGTTCACGACTTCCGCGATGCCGTTGATCAGGCGGATGATGAGCTTCGCCATCGCATAGCCCGGCGCGGCCTTTCCGCCGAAGATGAAGCAGCGCGAGGCCGCATCGGAATCCGGATCACGGCACAGGCGTCTATACAGCGTGATGATGTAAAGCGCATTCAGATGCTGACGCTTGTACTCGTGGATGCGTTTCACCTGGATATCGAACAGCGCTTCCGGATCGACGTCGATGCCGGTCGAGGTCCGGATGCGCGCCGCGAGCGCTGTCTTGTTGTCGCGCCGTATCGCGCGCCATGCTTCCTGGAAGGCGGCATCGTCGGCGTGGGCCGCGAGCGCATCGAGACGTGCGAGATCGCTGCGCCAGCCATCGCCGATGGTCTTGTCGAGCAGACGCGCGAGTCCCGGATTGCTCAGCATCAGAAAGCGGCGCGGCGTGACGCCGTTCGTCACGTTAAGGAAATGCTCCGGGAACATGTCGGCGAAATCGCGCAGCACGGTCTGCTTCAGCAGGTCCGAATGCAGCGCCGCCACACCGTTGACCGCATGACTGCCGACCGTCGCGAGATTCGCCATGCGCACTTTCTTGTCGCCGGTTTCGTCGATCAGCGACATGCGTTTGACGCGCGCATCGTCGCCGGGATACTTGCGGCGCACATCGTCGAGAAAGCGGCGATTGATTTCGTAGATGATTTCGAGCGGGCGCGGCAACAGGCTCTGAAAGAGCGGCAAACCCCATGTTTCGAGCGCTTCGGGCAGGAGCGTGTGGTTCGTATAGGCGAGCGTGCGCCGCGTGATGTCCCACGCCGCATCCCACGAAAGTCCACGCTCGTCGATGAGCAGACGCATCAGCTCCGCCACCGCGACGGACGGATGCGTATCGTTGAGCTGCGCGGCGAAAAGGTCCGCGAAACGGTCGATCGACGTGCCCTTCGCATCCATCATGCGCAGCATGTCCTGAAGCGAGCATGAGACGAAGAAGTACTGCTGGGCGAGACGCAGGCGCTTGCCGGCTTCGGGCTCATCGTTCGGATAGAGCACTTTCGAGAGCGTCTCCGAGATGACCTTTTCCTCGACGGCCTCGTAGTATTCGCCCGCGTTGAAATCCTGAAAGTCGAAGGACTCGACCGCCTCGCTTTTCCACAGGCGCAGGATGTTGCAGGTATCGACGCGATAACCCTGCACCGGCATGTCGCACGCGACGCCCTTTACCTGCCGCCTCGGAATCCAGCGCACGCGCAGCCGGCCATCGGCATCCGTTTCGCTTTCCGTGTGTCCGGCGAAGGAAACGTAGTAGCTGACATCGGGGCGCACGATTTCCCACGGATTGCCCTTTTGCAGCCACTTGTCGGTGGTTTCCGCCTGCCAGCCGTCGCGGATCTCCTGATCGAAGATGCCGAACTCGTAGCGTATGCCATAGCCGATTGCCGGAATCTCCAGCGTCGCGAGCGAGTCCAGATAGCACGCGGCAAGCCGTCCGAGGCCGCCGTTGCCGAGCCCCGGCTCTTCTTCGATGGCAAGCAGGCTGTCGAGATCGTGGCCGAGCGCGTGCAGCGCTTCGCGCGCTTCGGCTTGCATATCGAGATTGAGCAGGTTATTGCCGAGTTGCGGGCCGATCAGGAATTCCGCCGAAAGATAGCAGGCGACCTTGATGTCCTTCGCCGCATAGGTCTTCATCGACGCGGCCCAGCGCGCGAGCATCCGGTCCCGCACGCTGTAGGCGAGCGCCATGTACCAGTCCTGCTGCGTCGCGATGTCCGGATAGCGCGCCTGACGGCAGATGAGATTCCTCACGACGTCATGCTGGAACGCATAGCCGGGTACGTCGCTCGCGGCGGCTCTGACGTTCGCGCCTGCATCGAATGCGGGTACATCGCTCATGGTCGCTCCCCGGTTCGGGTCATCACACTGAGCAAGAATATGTTAGGCGGCTGGGATTACAAGCGGCGCACGTCCGTTGCATCCACAGGCGTCGAACGTCCGATTGTTTCCATTTGCGCAATCGACGCGCCGCGCAACGTCATTGCACGCCTTCGAGCAACCCGAGCGCGAGCGCGCGACGCACCGCATGTTTGCGCGAACTCGCGTCGAGCTTGCCGAAGAGATTCTTCAGATGCCACTTGACCGTGCCTTCGCCGACCGCCGCCGCGAGCGCGATTTCCTTGTTGCTCAGGTTGCGCGCGAGCAGTTCGAGAATCTCGCGCTCCTTCGGCGTGAGGATCACGCTCGGCAACGCGCGCGGGCCGCCTTCTCCGGAACGCGGCGGCACGCGCACGACATGCGGCGGCACGACGGGCCGCTCGCCCGCATTCATGTCGCCGGCTTCGCTCAGGCGGCGCGCCCAGTCGGCGAGCGCCGGGTGCGCGTCGATCAGCACGCGCCCGAGGTGATACGTGCGCGCGAGGTTCAACGCTTCGAGAAACGGCGCGTGTCCGTCGCCGCTCGCGCGTTCCTGCGCGAACGCGCGCAAGGCCATCAGTTCGATGCGCTGGCGGCCGAGCTTCATCGTCACGGCGATCTGCTCGGCCTGCGCGAGCGGTTCGATCGCGGCCTGCCAGTCCTGACGCGCGAGCGCCGCGCCGCCGTGCGCCATCGACTGGAGCATGTGCATCGAGCGACGCCAGATCGGTCCACGCGCGGGCGCGTGTTCATCGACGATCGCATCGATGCGCTCGACCAGCGCGTCGCAGGTCTGCGCGCGGTAGCGGCCCGCATGCGCGCTCACCTGCTCGGCGAGGCTCGTCGCGCACAGACGCGGCAGGTTGCGCGCGACGCCCATCGCGTGAAGCATTTCGAGCAGATCGAGCGCGCGATGCTCGTCGCCGCGCAAGGCCGCGATGCGCGCCGCCGTGCGATACGCGAGCATCACCGTCTCCGGCATCGCCGCGTGTTCGAGCACGTCGAGGCGATTGGCGAGCAGCGCGCCGGCCTCGTCGATGCGATCGTCCTCGTAGGCGATCGACGCGCACGTCGCCGCGAACATGCACGTCAGCGGATGACGCCGGCCGAGATCCTCTTCGGCGCTCGCGAGCGCGGGCAGCAGCACGCTCTCGGCGAGCTTCACCTGCCCTTCCTGCAGCCACGTCAGGCCGACCATGTGATCGCCCCAGCGCACGACATAGCCGAGTCCCTTGCCGATCTGCGCGCGCGTCACGGCCTGCTGGAGCCTGCGCGCCTGCGCGGGTTCGCCGAGCAGCATCGCGCGGGCGGCGAGGCGGTTCGCGTGCGCCTGCGAGAGCCACGAATCCTTGGCGGGCGGCTTTTGCGCCCACGGCTCGAAGATCGCCACGAAACGGTCGGGATCGTCGGCGTACCAGGCGGCCGCGCTCGTGATCAGCGCGCATTCGTAGCGCAGGGCATCGTCGGCGCCGGGCGATGCGAGCACCCGCTGCACCTGCCGCTCCGCCTCGCGATGACGTTCGCCCAGCGCGAGCGCCCACGCGACGGCGAGGCACAGGCGCGGGCGCTGTTCCAGCTCGTCTTCCGGCAGGCGCTCAAGCCAGTCGAGCACGGTGCCGAGCTGGCCCTGCTTCACGGCATCGTGCAGCGAGCGCTCCGCGAGTTCGTAGGCGTGCTCGCGCTCGCCCGCCGCATGAGCGTGACGCGCCGCCTGTTCGAGCATGCCGCGCGCGCCCAGCCAGCGCGCCGCGCGCCGGTGCAGCGCCGCGCGCTCGTCGTCCGCGAGCGCGCCGAGCCGTGTCTGAAGCACGTCGCGCGCGAGCGGATGCAGACGGCACCAGTCGCTTTCTTCCGCCGTGACGAAGACGGGCGTGTCGCGCACGAGCCGCGCCAGGCGCTGCGGCGCATCGGCGGCATCGGTCAGCTCCGCGCACAACTCGGGATGCAGCACGTCCACGACGCTGATCTCGACCAGAAAGCGCTCGTCGTCCGATGACAGTTCGCTGAGCAGCGCCGCGACCAGCGGCTCGCGCAGGCCGCGCGGGCCCGCCGCGAGGTTGTCGAGCGCCGCGCGCGGGTCCTGGGCGCGCGCCATCGCGGTGAGCGCGAGTTGCAGGCCGAGCGGCCAGCCATCGGTGATTTCGAAGAGCCGCGCGCAGGCATCGGCATCCACGCGCGCGCCGAAACGCTGCGTGACGAGCGCGATGGTGTCATCGACACGAAAGCGCAGCGCCTCCGGGCCGATGAGTTCCGCCTGTCCATACGCGAGCAGTTCCGCCGCCGGCTTGTCGAGCCCCTGCCGCCCCGCCGCCACGATGCGCAGATTCTGCGGCGCGTTGTGCATCACGTAGTCGAGCATGTGCGCGCCCGAGGCGGGCAGCCGGTCCGCTTCATCGACGATCAGCACGACATCGAGCGAGAGTTGCGCGAGTTCGGCGAGCCAGGCGGTGGCGAGATCGAACGGGCCGGGCGCGCCCGCGCCTTTGGCGATGAGCCGCCCGAAGCCGGGACGCGCGCAGCCCGTGCGGATCGCGTGGACGAGCGCGCGCAGAAAGCGTTCGGCGTCGTCGCGATCGTCGGCGAGCAGCCATGCGACGGCCGCGCCGCGCGCCAGAAACTCGCGCCGCCATTGCGCGAGCAGCGAGGTCTTGCCGTACCCCGCGCCCGCCTGCACGAGCACGATCTGGCTGCGGGCGCTTTCCGCGTTCAGACGCGCGCGCGCAAGCAGGCCCGACGGCGCGCGCGGCGCCATGGTCTTCAATACGAGTTCGGTGGATGGGGAGTCGGTGGGCATCGTTTAATTTTTGTCATCAGCCTAGCATGGTTCGGATGGCGCACACGCGTCAAGCCCCCTCCCGACACGGGAGGGGCGCGCGGGCGATGCCCGCACTACGATGCATTCATCAGTGCAACCGCAAGCCGAAGGATTCACCATGTACCGACACCTGCTCGTGCCCATCGAACGCAGCGACGCGTGCGTCGAAGCGATCGGCCATGCGTCCGAGCTCGCGCGATCGCTCGGCGCCCGCATCACGTTCTTTTGCCCGGAGGCGGGCGCAAACGACGATGCGGCGCAGTATCGGCAAGCCGCTTCGCTGCTGGCCCGCGCCGAAGCGGCGGCCCGCGCGCAGGGCGTGCCGGCGTCAGTGCTGGCGGCGCTCGGCGGCGCGACCTCCGAAGGCGGCGGCGGCCAGGCGGCGCGCGAGTACGACCTCGTGTGCATCGCGCACGGCGGCGCGGTGCCGCCCGTGCCCGGCGTCGCCGTGCTCGTGTGCCCGCGCGACGCGCGCCCGATGGTCGCGAAAGCGCTCGGCGCATTGCTCGACGTGCATCGCACGCGCTCGGATGCTTACGACGATGTGCTGCGCACGCCGCGGCCCGATGCGCGCGCCATCGAACGTCTTCGCGAAGCACATGGCGAAGAGCACGCGCTCACGATGGCGCTGCGCGAGCGGACCTCATCGCTCGATGCCGAACTGGACGAACTCGCGCGCCTCGCCGGGCGCGAAGCGGACATGCTCGCGCGCGTCGCGAAATCGGTCATGAACGACGAGCCCGTCGACCACACCCTGCATGCGTGCGCGCAGTTCGCGTGGGAACGCATGGGACGCATCGAAGGCGTCGTGCTGCCCGCTGCGCGCCGCTATCTGCGCGACGAAGACTGGAGCGCGCTCGCAGACAACACGCGCTGACACGCAGCACTACTTTCGTGACCGACAAGGATATTCATCGCATGAACGCATCACCGAACGCGCCGACGATTCTCATGGTTCCCGGCCTGCGCGATCACGTCGAGGATCACTGGCAGACGCATTTCGCGAAGGCGCATCCGAACGTGCGCACCGTGCCGCCGCTGCAACGCGACAAGCTCGATCGCAGCGCGCGCGTCGCCGCGCTCGACGCGGAGCTGTCGCATATCACGGGGCCGGTCGTGCTCGTCGCGCACAGCGCAGGCGTGATGATCACGGTGCACTGGGCGCAGCGTCAGCGGCGCGAGATTCAGGGCGCGCTGCTCGTCACGCCGCCCGATTTCGACTCTCCGCTGCCCGAAGGCTATCCGACGCTCGATGAGCTTCGTGCGAACGGATGGCTTCCGAGTCCGCGCGAGCGCCTGCCGTTTCCGTGTGTCGTCGCGGCGAGCCAGGACGATCCTCTGGCGCGTTTCGAGCGCGTCCAAGACATGGCGCGCGACTGGGGCGCGCGGCTCGTCGATCTCGGCAAGGTCGGGCACATGAACCCGGCGTCGGGATTCGGCGTATGGCGCGATGCCGAGCGGTTCATCGCGGAGCTCGGCTGAGCAGGTCCCGCAGAATGTCCGCCGCCGCCCGCGCCGCCACTTCGCAGCCGAGCACGATATGCGCCTCGGCCGTATCTTCGATGAAGTCGTGACTGACGCCGCCGATGCTCGGCACGAACAGCATGCACGCGGGCACATGATGCGCGATGACCTGCGCATCGTGTGACGCGCCGCTCGGCATGCGCTCCCACTGGCCCGGCGCGAGCGCTTTGGCCGCGTTCGCGAGATGCGACTGCAATGCGGTGTCCATCGTTACGGGTTCTTCGGGCGGCTCGCTGTCCGTCATGACGACGCTCGCCCGGCCTTCGGCGTTGAAATCGCGGATCAGCGCGGCGAGCGCGGCTTCCATCGCGTGCAGACGCGCG
Organism: Caballeronia sp. LZ029; assembly: GCF_031451275.1. Taxonomy (NCBI): domain Bacteria; kingdom Pseudomonadati; phylum Pseudomonadota; class Betaproteobacteria; order Burkholderiales; family Burkholderiaceae; genus Caballeronia; species Caballeronia sp. LZ029. Next base: position 752,520 of record NZ_JARUXO010000003.1, on the reverse strand, counting down.
GCGCTGGCGTCGCGGAATTGCAGATAGAGGTCCGCCGCGCCGGGCACGACGCTGAACGAACCCGGATCGAGCTCGATGCGTCCGACCGTCCACACGGTATAGGCATCGGCGAGCTGACGGAACGCTTGGTCCATGCGCGCGATGAACGCGACGAGCGCCGCACCCGCATCGCGGCGAATCGACATCGGCGTCGTGCCGGCATGATTGCGCTGGCCGGTGAAATGCAGCTTCAGCTCACGTATGCCGACGATCGTCGTCACCACGCCGATCGACTTGCCGTGCGCCTCCAGCCGCCCGCCCTGCTCGATATGCGGCTCCAGATACGCCTTGTGCCGCGTTTTATCGATGCGTACGCGCGCGGCTTGCGCGAGTCCCGCCTGCTCGAGCGCTTCGCCGAGCAGCAGACCATCGCGATTGCGCGCGCCGCGCACGGCTTCATCGACGTTTTCGCCGACGAAACTGCGGCTGCCCAGAAAGCCCGAGAACGTGCCCTCTTCGTCGATCCACGATGCGACGTCCACCGCGAAATGGCGCGTCTCGTCACATTCGGCGAGCGCGCGTGCGATCTCCAGACCGTAGACGACGCCGAGCGCGCCATCGAGCCAGCCGCCCGTCGGTTGGGTGTCGGTGTGCGAGCCGATGAGCAGCGCCGGACCCGCTTTGCGCGAGCGGCCGAACACGGTGCCGACGCCATCGATCGATGCGGTGAGGCCCGCGTCGCTCATGCGGCCGGCGAGCCAGCGGCGCGCGGCGATATCTACCGGCGACAGCGACAGGCGCACGACGCCCGGCCCCGTCGCGCCGAACGTGCGCAGGTGTTTGAGGTCGCCTAGCAGGCGCTCGGGGTCGATCTTCAACACGGCTTGTCCTCGACGTTGTAGTGCATGAATGAGCCGCGCATCAGGCCTCCGTCCGCGCCTCGCGCCGCACTTCCTGCGGCGGCACGCCGAAGCCGCGCATGAACGCCTCGCGCATGTGCCGCCGGTCCCTGAAACCCGTTTCCTGCGCGATCGTTTCGAGGGAATGGCGGCTTTTTTCGATCAGGAGGCGCGCTGCTTCCAGCCGCAAGCCCTCGACCGCCTTCGCCGGCGACTGCCCCGTCTCCAGCGCGAACACGCGGCTGAACTGACGCGGGCTCAAATGCGCCTCGCCCGCGAGTTCCTCGACCGTCAATGGCCGGTTGAGGTTCTTGCGCGCGAAGTTCAGCGCGTTCTGGATGCGATCCGACTTCGGCGCGAGATCCAGCATCTCCGAATGCTGCGACTGGCCGCCCGCGCGCCGCTGATGCATCACGAGCTTGTGCGCGACCGAGCGCGCGATCTCCGCACCGAGATCCTTTTCGACCATCGCGAGCGCGAGATCGAGGCCGGCCGTCATGCCCGCCGACGTCCAGACCGGACCATCGACGATGAAGATGCGGTCTTCTTCCACGCGCACATCCGGAAAACGCTGCTGCATTTCGCGCGCGTAAGCCCAGTGCGTGGTCGCGCGCCGGTTTGCGAGCAGCCCCGCTTCGGCCAGCACGAAGCCGCCCGTGCAGATGCCCGCGATGCGCCGCGCGCGCCCGCCCGACCGGCGCAGGAACGCGAGCATGTCGGCGGGCGTCGGCGTGTCGAGCGGGTCGTTGACGCCCGCCGCGATCCACGTGTCCACGGCGATGCGCGGACTGACCGGCCGCGTGTCGATCTTCATGCCGAGCGACGAGCGCACTTCGCCGCCTGTGATCGAATAATTTTCGATGCGGTAGAACGCTTCGCCCGCGGTGATGTTCGCGTACTCGAACACCGATTGCGACGCGAGCGCCATCACCTGAAAGCCTTCGCTCAACAAATAGCCGACGCGATGCATGTCCGTTGTCCGTCCGATGTCCTGAATCCATACCTTATACGTCATTTGCGCCACCGTCAAACGGGCTCAGAATTCACTCACGCAATCCAACCAGTTTTCTGACGGAGTGAAATCATGACGCAGACACACCTCGGCACGGCGCTCGTTACGGGCGCGTCTTCCGGCATCGGCGCGGTTTATGCGGAGCGCCTCGCGCGGCGCGGCTACGACCTGATTCTGGTCGCGCGCAATCGCGATCGCCTCGCGACGCTCGCCGGGCGCATCACGAACGAGACGCGCCGCAGCGTCGAGATTCTCGATGCCGATCTGAACGACCGCGACGCCCTCGCCGCCGTCGAAGCGAAGCTTAAGGAAGACGCGAGCATCACGCTGCTCGTGAACAACGCGGGCATCGGCACGCATACGCCCTTGCTCGACAGCGACGTCGACGCGATGACGCGGATGATCGATCTGAACGTGACCGCGCTCACGCGCCTCACTTATGCGGCGGTTCCCGGCTTCGTTGCGCGCGGCAAGGGCGCGGTCATCAATATCGCGTCGATCGTCAGCATCGCGCCGGAGATTCTCAACGGCGTGTACGGCGGCACCAAGGCCTTCGTGCTCGCGTTCAGCCAGTCGCTGCAGCGCGAACTGGCGGGCAAGGGCGTGCATGTTCAGGCGGTGCTGCCGGGCGCGACGGCCACCGACTTCTGGGAAACGGGCGGCTTGCCGCTGGAGAATCTCGACAAGGCGATCGTCATGTCCGCGGGCGATATGGTCGATGCGGCGCTCGTCGGCTTCGATCGCGGCGAGTTCGTGACGATTCCATCGCTGCACGACGGCGCGAAGTGGGATGCGTATGAAGCCGCGCGGCAGGCGATGGCGCCCGAGTTGTCCACGGACACGCCGGCTGCGCGATACGCCGCCTGACGCGTCATTCGGAGCGCGGCGCGAGCACGCACATGACGAGCGGAATCACGGCAATGGCGGCGCCCGCGAAGAACGTCGTCGGCGCGCCGCTGCGATCCCAGAGCCAGCCCGCGATCGCGCTCGACAGCAGCATGCAGACGCCGCTCGCGAGATTGAACACGCCGAATGCGGTGCCGCGCAGCGACGGCGGCGCGGATTCGGCGACCATCGCCGCGAGAATGCCCTGCGTGAAGCCCATGTGAAGTCCCCACACGGCGACGCCGGCGAACAGCGTGAGCATCGATGAGCCCGCGCCGAGCAGCACATCGGCCGCGATCAGGAGGACGAGGCCGCAGGCGAGCAGCGCGCGCCGGTCCCAGCGGTCCGACAACACGCCGGCGGGATATGCGCTCAGCGAATAGGTGAGGCTCATTACCACCATCACGCCGGGAATCCAGGCGATGTCGAGTCCGGTTTGCTGGGCGCGCAGCACCAGAAACGCCTCGCTGAAACGCGCGAGCGTGAACGTCGCGCCGATGCCGACGACATACCAGTAGCGCCCGGAAAACGCGCGCATCGACCGCCAGTGCAGCGGCGTGCGGAATGCGCCTTTCACGTGCGCACGTTCAGGCTCGCGAACACCGAACAGAATGATGACGATCGCGATGAACGCCGGCACCGTCGCGAACCACAGCACCGTGCGGATGTGATCGGAGAACGCGAGCATCAGCACGATCGCGACGAGCGGTCCGGCGAACGCGCCGATCGTGTCCATCGATTGCCGCAGACCGAAACAGGCGCCGCGAATCGCCGGCGGCGCGATATCGGCGACGAGCGCATCGCGCGGCGCGCCGCGGATGCCCTTGCCGAAACGGTCGATGAGACGCGCCGTCACGACCATCGCGGGGGTATCGGCGAGCGGGAACAGCGGCTTCGTCAATGCGGCGAGACCGTAGCCGAAAAGCAGGAGTTCCTTGCGGCGTCCGAGCCAGTCGCTCAACGATCCGGAAAAGACCTTGACGATCATCGCGGTCGCTTCGGCTGCGCCTTCGAGCGCGCCGAGCGCGGCGACGCTCATCCCCATGGTGGTGACGAGGTAGATCGGCAGCAGCGCGTGCACCAGTTCGGACGACAGGTCCATGAACAGGCTGACGAAGCCCAGCGCCCAGATGGTGCGGGGGATGGGGGATGGTCGGGGCGTGGTGGGGCGGGATGTCATTGGGTGGATGGGCTCTTTTGGATCGAGCGGCGAGTGGCATCTTGGCTGACGGAAAGGGGAAGCGGCGCAACAGTGAATTCGGATGCATTTGCGGCTGTTTATCACACTTTACGTTGATAGTTTTCCCTAAAATCGGCCGTCGAAGAGCGCGATGTCGCGACTCCAGATCATCCCCGCGACTTGTTAATGTATGAGTGTTTTAGATTGTTTCAGTGAGGATAGTCGCAGCCACTACATGCGGTCTGTCGAAGCATTTCAGAAGGAATCGTGGGGCTCGGCGATGGAGCACGTCGACGCGTGTCTTTCGCGGTGCACCGGAATCGAGGAGCGCAGTCGGGCCTTATTGCTCAAGGGAATCATCGCGCGGGAGATGAAGCGCGACGCGGACGCGGCGGCGTGCTTTGAAGAGGCCACGCGCATCTTCCCGAGTCCCGCATCTCACTCACTCCTGTCCGACGCACTCACACGCTGTGAAGAATTCGGACGCGCCGCGACGGTAGCGCGTGCGGGTCTGGCATTCTCGACCGAGCGATATTCCCCTGTTGAAACGTCATTGCTGTTCAACAATCTGGGAGACGCGCTGCGGCTCGATCGAAAGTTTGAAGACGCAGCAAACGCGTATCGGAATGTGATCGCGCTGATGCCTGAGGATAGCGCCGCACATTACAACCTTGGATACATCTTTCATATTCAGGATCGAATCGACGCGGCCATCGAACACTATGGGCAAGCGCTGCACCTCGATCCGAACCATCTCGAGAACCGATCGAATCTGGCCTATGCCTTATTAACGGCAAGCCGATTCGAAGAAGCGTGGCCTCATTTCGAGCATCGTTGGGTCAGCATGATGTCTCCATCAGGACAGCGCATGGCGTCAAGACCAGCGCGGCCCATTCGACGGTGGGCGGGAGCGTTCGAGAATAGCAGCGATCAGCATTTGCTCGTGGTTGCCGAGCAAGGTTTCGGCGACACCTTGCAGTTCTGTCGCTACCTTCCGATGGTATTGGAACGATTCGCCAAGGTAGGCTTTGTATGTCCGAAGCCATTGCAGCGGCTAATTGCCCACTCGCTGGGCAGGCGCTGGTCAAACCTGATCCTGCTCGACGACGAACCGAAAGAATTCTGGGAGTGGGATTCATATATCCCGCTGATGTCGATGCCCATGGCGTTCCAGACCAATCTGGAAACCATACCTGCCACGATTCCCTATTTGTCGGCAGCGCCACATGCCGCGCAGAAATTCGCATCTCGTCTGGAAGAGCTCGAACGCTCGTCCTTGCCTCGGATCGGACTCGTATGGGCAGGCGGACACGCGGGGTTGGGCGTCGATGAGTGGAGAAGCATCTTTCCAGACCAACTGGGTCCGCTCATCGACTGGCCTCATGCGTGCTGGGTGAGCCTGCAAAAGCCGGAAAGCGAAGACAAGCGGCTCAAGTCCGATCAGCGCGCAAAGGTTGTCGACTGGATGGACGAGATGGAGGATTTCGCGGACACGGCCGCGCTCATCGCCAATCTCGATCTCGTCATTTCGGTCGATACCTCCGTCGCTCATCTCGCCGCCGCGATGGGCAAACCGGTGTGGCTGCTGAATCGCTTCGCCGGCTGCTGGCGATGGATGCGCAACCGCGACGATAGTCCATGGTATCCGACCATGCGCATCTTCACGCAAAGGGAGCGCGGGAACTGGAATGAGGTTTTCGAGCGGGTTTTAAACGAGTTGAAGCGCCTCGATTTTCGGCGCGCGGCCGGGCACTACGACTTAAAGGGATGATCGCGCAAGATATGAAACAAGACGTAGAAGCGAAAGCGTGCCTAGAACACGTTACGCAGATCCTCCCCAGTCCCCAGTCTTTTCTGGCGCTGTCTGTCGCACTCTTGGACTGTGGCGAATTCGAACGTGCCGCAACGGCGGCGCGCGCTGGGCTTGCGTTGTCGACCGGAGAACCTGCGCCGCTCGAAACTTCAGCACTGTTCAATAATCTGGGAGAAGCGCTGTTACAGGCTGCAAACTACGAAGAAGCGGCGCAGGCGTATCGGAATGTGATCAGCCTGACGCCGGATCATGGCGTCGCGCACCAAAACCTGGGGAACATCCTCACGGCGTCAGGTCAGATCGACGCAGCGATCGAACTGCTTGAACATGCCGTTAAAATTATTCCAGATGTTCCAATAGCCCGCGTGTCCCTGAGCCAGGCCTTATTGCGAGCAGGCCGACTCGAAGAAGCATGGCCTCATTTCGAGTATCGCTGGGCGAGCATAGCCTTCCCATCAGGGCAGAGGATCACGTCGAGACCAGCACTTCCCATTCAACTGTGGGACGGAGCGTTTGAGGATAGTCGCGATCAGCACCTGCTCGTGGTGACCGAACAAGGGTTAGGCGACATGTTGCAGTTCTGTCGCTACCTTCCGATGGTCCTGGAGCGATTCGCCAAAGTCGGCTTTGCATGTCCCAAGCCGTTGCACCGCCTACTCGCTCAATCCCTGGGCACGCGCTGGTCGAACCTCGTTTTGTTCGAAGACATACCGAGCGACTTCTGGGAATGGGATCGATATATTTTGCTGATGTCGATGCCCGGGGCGTTCCGAACCGAACTCGACACCATACCTGCGCCAATCCCGTACTTGTCAGCCGATCCCCGCGCCATGCAGCAATTCGCATCGCGTCTGGAAAAACTCGGATGCCCATCTTTGCCTCGTATCGGGCTTGCATGGGCGGGCGGACACTCGGAGTTGAGTATCGATCGTTTCAGAAGCATTCCCACAGACCAACTGGGTCCGCTCATCGACTGGCCTCACGCGTGCTGGGTGAGTATCCAGAAACCGGAGAACGACGAGAAACGCCTCAGGCCCGATCAGCGCACAAAGGTTGTCGACTGGATGGACGAGATGGAGGATTTCGCGGACACGGCCGCGCTCATCGCAAATCTCGATCTCGTCATCTCGGTCGATACCTCCGTCGCTCATCTCGCCGCGGCGATGGGTAAGCCGGTGTGGCTGCTGAATCGCTTCGCCGGCTGCTGGCGATGGCTGCACAACCGCGACGACAGTCCGTGGTATCCGACCATGCGCATCTTCACGCAAAGGGAACGCGGGAACTGGAATGAGGTTTTCGAGCGGGTTGTAGATGAGTTGGAGCGCATGCGGTGAATCGGCCTCGACGGGCCGATAATCACGTCACCGGCGCCGGATTAAACAACACAAGCGCATTATGCAGCTTGAGCGCCTCGGCCTTCGTCTGCTTCTTCCCGCTCGCGACATCCAGCATCAACCTGAACAACTCCCAACCAACATCGGCGATGGTCGCTTCGCCCGTCGCGATGGTCCCCGCGTTCACGTCCATCAGATCGTGCCAGCGGCGCGCGAGATCCGAGCGCGTCGCGACCTTGAGCACCGGCACTTCCGCGAGGCTATAAGGCGTGCCGCGCCCCGTCGTGAACACATGCAGATTGATGCCCGCCGCCAATTGCAGCGTGCCGCAGATGAAATCGCTCGCGGGCGTCGACGCGTAAATCAAACCCTTCTGCTTCACCTTCTCGCCCGGCGACAGCACGCCTGAAATGGCCGAACTGCCCGACTTGACGATGGACCCCATCGCCTTCTCGACTATGTTCGACAGCCCGCCCTTCTTGTTGCCCGGCGTCGTATTCGCGCTGCGGTCCGCGCCGCCGCGCTTCAGATAATCGTCGTACCACTGCATCTCGCGAATGATCGCCTGCGCCACTTCGCCGTTCGCCGCGCGCGCCGTGAGTTGCGCGACACCATCGCGCACTTCCGTGACTTCCGAGAACATCACCGTCCCGCCCGCGCGCACGATGAGATCCGTCGCGAAGCCGACCGCCGGATTCGCCGTCAGACCGGAGAACGCATCGCTGCCGCCGCATTGCACGCCGACCACGAGATCCGCCGCCGGACACGTCTCGCGACGGCGATTGTTCAGCCGCCTCAGATGCGTGTCGGCCATGCGCATGATCGAATCGATCATCGATCCGAAGCCGACGTGCGCCTCGTCCTGCAGCACGACCGCGCCGCCGTTGTCGTCATGCGTGTTGTCGCCGATATCGGCCACGTCTTCAATCTGCGCCGATGCAGCCGCGATCGGAATGGTGCCCGGCGGCATCAGGCGCTCGGGCTGCAGCTTCTCGCAGCCGAGACTCACCATCATCACTTCGCCGCCGAAGTTCGGGTTCAGCGCGATGTTGCGCACGGTGCGGATCGGCACCATCGCGTCGGGGGCGTCGATCGCCACGCCGCAGCCGTACGTGTGACCGAGGCTCACGACATCGTCGACATTCGGATAGCGCGGCAGCAATTCGGCCTTGATGCGCGTGACCGCATGCTGCACGACATCCGCGACGCACTGCACGGTCGTCGTGATCGCGAGGATATTGCGCGTGCCGACCGAGCCGTCCGCGTTGCGATAACCCTCGAACGTGAAGCCTTCCAGCGGCGACTCGTCCGGCGCCTTGATCGTCGCGATGGGCAAGTCGTGCAGTTCGGGCGATGCCGGCATACGCGTCACGTGCTCGTTCACCCAGCTTCCCTTCGGCAACGCTTTCGTCGCGTAGCCGATCACCACGTTGTAGCGCATCACCGCGTCGCCTTCCGCGAGATCCTTCAGCGCGACCTTGTGGCCCTGCGGCACGCGCTCGCGCAGCACGAGGCCATCGGAGAAGGTGGCGCCTTCGCCGAGCCCGCCGTCATTGACGACGATCGCGACGTTGTCGTCCGGGTGGACGCGAATATAGAGAGGGGACTGGTTCATTCTGACGAATCCTTGAGCGAACGCACCGCGCGGCTGCGGCTGGAGTTATGTCATCCTACAACATAGCCGGTCACATTTGGCTAGTATTTACCCGCATCCGTTGATTTTATTGGTTTAAAACAGTTGTCCGATGTCATCTCATGTTGTACGATGACCTATAAGCTCGGCAATCGCCGGTCGCTGACCAACGAGACACTCACATCATGACGACACCGCAAGAACTGAAGCAAATCGTTTCCGAAGGCCTGCTCTCCTTCCCCGTCACGGACTTCGACCAGCAAGGCAACTTCCGCGCGGACACCTACGCGGAACGCCTCGAATGGCTCGCTCCGTACGGTGCTTCAGCGCTGTTCGTCGCGGGCGGCACGGGCGAGTTCTTCTCGCTGACGCAACCCGAATATTCGCAGATCGTGAAGACGGCCACCGAAGTGTGCCGCGGCAAGGTGCCGATCCTCGCGGGCGCGGGCGGCCCGACCCGCACGGCCATCGCGTTCGCGCAGGAAGCCGAGAAGCAAGGCGCGCAAGGCGTGCTGCTGATGCCGCACTATCTGACCGAAGCGTCGCAGGACGGCATCCGCGCGCACGCCGAGGAAGTGTGCAAGGCCGTGCCGAACATGGGCGTGATCATCTATAACCGCGCGAACTCGAAGCTCAACGCCGACATGCTGGAGCAACTGGCCGATAGCTGCCCGAACCTGATCGGCTTCAAGGACGGCGTCGGCGAAATCGAAAACATGGTGACGATCCGCCGTCGTCTCGGCGAGCGCTTCTCGTACCTCGGCGGCCTGCCGACGGCCGAAGTCTACGCAGCCGCCTACAAGGCGCTGGGCGTGCCGGTGTACTCGTCGGCAGTGTTCAACTTCATCCCGAAGACGGCGATGGAGTTCTACCGCGCGATCGCCGCCGAAGATCATGCGACCACCGGCCGTCTGATCGACGATTTCTTCCTGCCGTACCTGAAGATCCGCAACCGCAAGGCGGGCTATGCCGTGTCGATCGTCAAGGCGGGCGCGAAGCTCGTCGGTCACGACGCGGGTCCGGTGCGCGCGCCGCTGACCGATCTGACGGAAGAAGAGCTCGAACAGCTCGACGTGCTGATCAAGAAGCTCGGCGCGCAGTAAGCGGCACGAAGGGAGACAGGCGAAGCGCGGAAACCGCTTCGCACATGAGGGCCGCACACGCGGCCCTCCGTGCATCGGCACGATCGAAATGAAGGGGAAGTCCATGTCGCTGAGCCGCACCGCGAATCCCGCGGACGTCATGAAGCGCACCCGCGTGCGCTATCTCATTCTGTTGCTGATCTTCGTGATCACGACGTTCAACTACGCGGACCGCGCGACGCTGTCCGTGACCGGCTCGGCGATGCGCGCCGAGTTCGGTTTCGATGCGATCCGCATGGGTTACATCTTCTCGGCCTTCAGCTGGGCGTATGTGCTCTCGCAAATGCCCGCGGGCTGGCTGCTCGATCGCTTCGGCGCGCGGCGCGTGTATGCGGCGAGTATCTTCCTGTGGTCGCTCTTCACTTTGCTGCAAAGCTCCATCGGCCTGCTCGGCAGCGCGGCGACCGCCGTGACGGCGCTGTTCGTGCTGCGTTTCGCGATGGGCGCGGCGGAAGCGCCCGCGTTCCCGGCCAACGCAAAGGTCGTCGCGAGCTGGTTCCCGACGAAGGAGCGCGGCACGGCATCGGCGATCTTCAATTCCGCGCAATATTTCGCGGCGGTCATCTTCACGCCGCTGATGGCGTGGCTCACGCACGCGTTCGGCTGGCATCAGGTGTATATCGTGATGGGCATCGCGGGTCTGGTGCTCGCGCTCACGTGGCTCTCCGTGATGAAGAACCCGGTGGACCATCCGCGCGTGAACAGGCAGGAACTGGAGTACATCGAGGAAGGCGGCGGTCTCGTGCGCGGTCATCGCCGCGCGGGCGGCGCATCGACGGCGGCATCGAACAGCGTGGGCTGGCCGGTCGTGAAGCAGTTGCTCACGAACCGCATGCTGCTCGGCGTGTATCTCGCGCAGTACTGCATCAACGTGCTCACGTACTTCTTCCTCACGTGGTTCCCGATCTATCTCGTGCAGGCGCGTCACATGACGATCCTGCAGGCGGGCTTCGTCGCTTCGCTGCCGGCCATCTGCGGCTTCACGGGCGGCGTGCTCGGCGGCGTCATCTCCGATGGCCTCATCCGGCGCGGATGCTCGCTCACGCTGGCGCGCAAGGCGCCGATCGTCGGCGGCATGCTGCTGTCGTCGTGCATCATCGGCTGCAATTATGTCGATACGGACTGGGTCGTGGTCGCGTTGATGTCGCTCGCGTTCTTCGGCAAGGGCATCGGCGCGCTGGGCTGGGCGGTGGTCGCGGATACGTCGCCGAAGGAAGCCATCGGGCTTTCGGGATCGATCTTCAACATGTTCGGCAATGTCGCGGGCATCGTGACGCCGATCGTGATCGGCTATCTCGTCGCGCAGTCGGGTTCGTTCAACGGCGCGCTGGCGTTCGTCGGCATCAATGCGCTGATCACGGTGTTCAGCTATCTCGTGATCGTAAAGGACATCAAGCGCGTAGAGTTGCGCGTCTGATTCGTTTGAAGGCCCGTTCCGTCGATGGCGGAACGGGCCTGATGCTCAACTCGCCTGAATCACGTCGATACGCAGCGCTTCGCCGCCATCGGCGACCGCGAGCAGGCGATCGACATTAGGATGCGCGCCCGGACGATTGCGCGCATCGGCGGTATGTTCGGCGAACACGGCGAGACCGTGCTCCGCGGCCTTCGCGTCGAGCGTGCCGAACGTCTGCTTCAGATAGTTGTAGACCGCGAGCGAGCCCTGCTTGCCCGGCTTGTTTTCGATGCTCGCGACTACTTCGCCCTTGCCGTCGACCAGATCGATACGCTCGATGCCATCGATGGCGGGCATCTGGGCCAGGTTGTCCTTGAATACGTTGCTCGGCTGGATCACGGAATGCACTCCATGTTATGAATTGATGATGCGGGGCGCAGTATCTTAGCCGATCGGTCGCAGTCGTCGTCAGTCGGGAATCTCGGGCTCGACGAGCCTTGCCAGTTGCACCAGCGACTCCTGCCAGCCGAGATAGCACATCTCCACCGGAATGACTTCGGGCACGCCCTCCTGCACGATGCTCAGTTCCGTTCCGCACGACACCTGCCGCAACGAGACGGTGACCTGCATCTCTCCGGGCAGGTTCGGATCGTCGAAGCGGTCCGTGTAGCGGATCTTTTCGAAGGGCACCAGTTCGAGATACTCGCCGCCGAACGAATGGCCGTTGCCCGTGCCGAAGTTGCGGAACGACATCTTGTGGGTTCCGCCCTGACGTGCATCCATATGATGGACCTGACAGGTGAAGCCATAAGGCGGAAGCCATCTTGCGATCGCATCGGGTTCCAGGAACGCGCGATAGAGGCGTTCGGGCGTCGTGCGCAAGACACGGTGAAGTCGGATGGTGCCGGTAGTCATGCTGGGTTCTCCTTCGACGTGGGAAACTGGACACATCTCTACGACGATGCATCGCAGTGTTAATCGACACGGGCGAGCATCGGGGAAAACCCTCGATGGCCGTCCTCGCGCGGAATGATACTTGCTCGCGGATCACATCTTCCGCTCCGGCGGACTGCCCGCACAAGGAGATATGTCCCATGCCCATCATCGATCGCCGTGGCTTTCTCGTGACGAGCGCCGCGGGCGCATTCGCGTCGGCGACGGCCGGCAACGCGGCGTTTGCGCAGGCGAGCAACGCCGCCGCCTCACCCGCATCATCCAGCGGCGGCGCGAACGCGCGGCCACCCAGAGTCACGCGCATCCTCGCGGAATTCATCGTCAAAACCGGTTATCGCGATCTGCCCGCGCCGGTGCGCAAGGAAGGCGTGCGGACGTTGATGAACTGGGTCGGCGTCGCCGTGGGCGGATCGCACGACGAGACGGTGAATCGGGCGGTCGCCGCGCTCACTCCGTTCTCCGGGCCGCCGCAGGCGAATCTGCTGGGCCGCACCGAGCGCTTCGACATCATGAACGCGGCGTTCATCAACGGCGTGAGCAGTCATATCTTCGACTACGACGACACGCATCTGAAGACCATCATCCATCCGGCGGGACCGGTCGCGTCGGCGATTCTGGCGTACTCGCAATATCGTCCGGTCACGGGAAAGGACTTTCTCAACGCGCTCGTGCTGGGCGTCGAAACGGAACTGCGCATCGGCAACGCGGTGTATCCGAATCATTACGATGTCGGCTGGCATATCACCGGCACATGCGGCGTGTTCGGCTCCGCTGCGGCGACGGGCAAACTGATGGGACTGAGCGTCGAGCAGATGGTGTGGGCGCTCGGCCTCGCGGCATCGCAGCCGGTGGGTTTGCGCGAGTCCTTCGGCTCGATGAACAAGAGCTTCAATCCTGGGCGCGCCGCCGCGAACGGCATCTTCGCGGCGCTGCTCGCGGCCCAGAACTACACGAGCTCGGACGGCATGATCGAAGCGAAACGCGGCTGGGCCAACACGATCAGCACGAAGCAGGACTACCGCGAGATCACAGACTCTCTCGGCTCGCACTGGGAATCGACGCTGAACACTTACAAGCCCTTCGCGTGCGGCATCGTCATTCATCCGTCTATCGATGCGGCGATCCAGCTACGCAATCAGGAGCACCTGAGCGCGGATCAGATCGAGCGCATCGATCTTCGCGTGCATCCGCTCGTCATCGAGTTGACGGGCAAGAAGACGCCGCAGATCGGGCTCGAAGGCAAGTTCAGCATCTATCACGCGGTGGCGATCGCCATCATCGACGGCGCCGCCGGCGAGAAGCAGTTCAGCGACGCCAAGGTGCGCGACCCGAAGACGGTCGAACTGCGCGACAAGGTGAATGCGATCGTCGATCCGAACATCAAGCCGGAACAGGTCGACATGACGATCACGTTGAAGGACGGGCGCAAGCTGCATAAATACATCGAGCACGCGATCGGCAGCACGCAGGTGCCGATGACCGATCAGCAGCTCGAAACGAAGTTCTCGGATCTGGCGGACGGCATTCTCACGCAGCAGCAGACGCGCGCGCTGATCGACAAGTGCTGGCATGTCGAGCAACTGGACAGCGCGAGCGAGATCGCGACAGCGGCGCTGCCGAATCGCTGATTCACACGCTCCGGCTAGAGCGGCCGATAAGCCGGCGCATACGCGGCCGACTTGATATGCGCGGCGAGATCGGCGGGCCGCTCGACACGCGCGAAGCCATGATCGAAGATGTACGCCGCCACCGAAGCCGCGACATGCATCGACGCCTCCAGGATGCGGCTTTGCGGCGGATAGATGAGGCCCTTGTCGAGGCTCTCGTCGCTGACCTGCTCGGCCACCGCCTTCGCCGCGACGATGAACATGTCCTCCGTCACGCGCGTGGCCTCCGTGGCGAACACCGCCATGCCCATCGCGGGAAAGATATAGACATTGTTGCCCTGCCCCGGCACGAACTGCTGGCCTTCTATCTGCACCGGTTCGAACGGGCTGCCGCTCGCGAAGATCGCGCGGCCGTTGGACCATCGGTACGCTTCTTCCGCCGTGCACTCGGAACGCGACGTCGGATTGGAATAGGGAAAGATGATCGGGCGCTCGTTGATCTCGCTCATCGCTTCGATCACCGCCTGACTGAAGAGCTTCGGCACCGTGCTCACGCCGATGATGCCCGTCGGCTTCAGCGTCCGGACCGCATCGACGAAGGTGTCGATCGGCGCGTGATCGATCGCGAAGACCTTCTGAAAATCGGCGAGATCGGTGCGTGACTGCACCATCAGTCCGTTGATGTCGAAGAGACTGTTGCGCTTGCGGGCCGAGTCGATATCCAGACCCTCCAGCGCCATGGCCGCGCTGATCAGTTCGGCGATGCCCGTCGCCGCCGATCCTCCGCCGAGAAACAGAAAGCGCTGGTCGGTCAGCTTCTGCTTCGAGATGCGCAGCGCGCCGTAGATGCCCGCGAGCGCCACGGCGGCGGTGCCCTGAATATCGTCGTTATAGGTGCAAACCTTGTCCTTGAAGCGCGCGAGCAGCGGCACCGCGTTGAAGTTGGCGAAGTCTTCCCACTGGATGCAGCACTTCGGATAGAGCGCCTGCACCGCCTCCACGAACTCATCGACGAAAGCGGTGTAGTCGTCGCCGCGCACGCGTTCGTGCCGCAGGCCGAGATAGAGCGGATCGTCGAGCAGGGACGCGTTGTTCGTGCCGACATCCAGCGTGACGGGCAGGCACACCGATGGCGGCACGCCGGCGCAGGCGGTGTACAGCGCGAGCTTGCCGATCGGAATGCCCATGCCGCCGACGCCGAGATCGCCGAGTCCGAGAATGCGCTCGCCGTCCGTCACGACGATGAAGCGGACATCCTGTTCCGGCCAGTTGCGCAACAATTCCTTCACGCGCCCGCGCGCGTCGATCGGCACATAAAGACCGCGCGTCGCCCTGAACACATGGTCGAACTTCTGGCACGCTTCGCCGACCGTCGGCGTATAGACGATCGGCATGAAAGTCGCCGGGTCGGACATGAGCAGCGCATAGAAGAGCGTCTCGTTGCGCGCCTGCAGGTCGGACAGGAACAGGTATCGTTGCAGGTCGTTGTCGAGATTCGACAGTTGCGCATGGGTGCGCGCGATCTGAATCTCCAGCGAAGTCACGCCGGGCGGCAGCAATCCTTCCAGGCGATATTTCCGGCGCTCCTCCTGCGAGAAAGCGGAACCCTGATTGAGCCGGGGATTGTGCAGAATATCGTAGCCATGAGCCTGCGTGGACATGATCGTTTCCTTCTTGACGTGAGCTGGGAATGCCACGAAAACGTCGGGGGAGATGCATCGCTAAGCATAGTCGTTCGCGCCGATACCGCAACACGATCCCGGATCAGGGACGTATCGATGATCCGTCGGAAGAAACGGCATGACCGGGAGAGGTCGATGATGATTCCGTCCGCACGTTATGCGCTCGCGTTTGTCGTGAACGTGGCATTGCCGGCGCTCGCCTACCGGATCACGATCGACCGTTACGGCGTGGTGGACGCGCTCATCGCTTCGGCTGTGCCGCTCGTCGTGTGGATGATCATCGATGTCGTGCGCTACCGGCACTTCGATGCGCTGAGCGCTCTGGTGCTGGCGGGCATCGCCATGTCGCTGATGGTGCTGCTGTCCGGCGCGTCGCGCTGGATGGGCGAAGCGCGCGACCCTGCCGTGAGCGGGATCATCGGCGTGCTGTTTCTGCTTTCGCTCTTTCTGGAGCGGCCGCTCGTGTTCTATCTCGCGCGCTCGACGATGTCACGCGAAAAGCAGGGCGGCGAGGCGGAATTCGACGCGCGATGGCAATCGCGCCCGGCGCTCGCCAGATCCATCCGGCTGATGACCGTCGTGTGGGGCATCGGCCTCGTCGGGGAGAATCTGGCCCGCCTGTGGATCACGCTCGCGCTGTCCGAGCCGGACGCGGGCCGGCTCTCCACGTGGGTCCGGTACGTCGTGTATGGCGGACTGACGGTCTGGACGATCATCTATCGCCGCATCTACATCAAACGTCAGCAGCAATAGCCGCCCGATTATCGGTACGGCAGCGGCCCTGACCGTTCACATGACGCTTCAGAACACGAGCATGAATATCGCCAGTTCGATGATATAGAGCGTCAGCATGGTGCAGGCGCCCAGCGCTTCGCGACGCCAGCGCCGCGCAGGCGAAGGGCGCAGCCACCAGCCCATGCAAAGCACTGCGATCTTCATGAGCGGCCACGACACGAGCGACACGCTGATCGCATTGCCGATGAACGTGGCGATCGCCACATGCTGCCCCGCGAGCAGCGGGCTCAGGAACCTGAGTTCGAGCATCACGACCGGAAACAGCACGAGCAGCACGAGCGCCGACTGTTTCCAGGCCGCCGGCGACCGCTTGCCCGTCTCCGGAAACCAGCCGGCGAAAGGGCTTGCCATCCGGTAGCTTTTCCACCTGGCAATATGCGGTTCGACCTGTTCGAGCAACTGCTTGCGGGCAGGACAGCCGAGCCATGCATCGAGTTGCGCGGGCGTGGAGAAGCGCACGAGCGTCGTCCAGTACTGCATCTCATCCGAAACCGGCGCCTGAACCAGCGTTCCCATGTAGCCGGGGAAGTTCGACTGGCTCGCCTGAATGGTTTCCGCCCACGCCCGAAAAACCCCTTCCTTGCCCGGTTCCACGACGGTCATGATGACCTCCGTGACGCACGAAAGCGGATCGAGCGAGTGCACGGTTTCGTCGTCGAATGCGGCGGTCGCGGGATCGCGCATCGGTGCGAGTTCGGCGAACAGGTGCGCGCGCAGCACGGACGTGCGCCAGCCTTCGAGCGCCTCGGGGGAGCGGAATCGATGGATGATCCGCCAGTCGTATGAACCCGCGAAGGCAGGCGCGATGTCGAGTGCGAGAAATCCCGCTGCCTGCGTGGCCGTATGCGTGAACCGGGATTGCCAGGCGGCGAACGGCTCTTCCATGCCCGCGCGCAACGTGATGTTCGTCGTGATCGCGGTCGCCGGCGGGCGGGTCGAATCGTTCATCGCGTTTTTTTCCATCGAAGGTGATGACTTGTTCGAACGCATGTGCTGCTTTCATTGTGTCGGCGCGGGATGTTTCGCTCGCGCGATGCGGCGCTGTTTTCCGACTCGCCCAGGCGGTCCTGACCGAAGGCGCTGGTGACCTTATCCGACGGTCGGGTGAATTGCAAGCGTCGCCGGCGCGGTAACTACCCATTCAAGTTCCCCCTGTTTCTGCCGAAATAATCACGGAGGAATCGTCATTCGATGAAGCCTTCGTCGACGTAAAACATCGCCCCTGCCCGCTCGTTCACTGCTCATGTCACTCTCCATCCGGCAGAACTTTCTAGCGAATCTCTTTCGCGGAACCAGCGGGCGCGATCCGCACATGCCTCGCCCGACACCGGCACCCGCGCCATCGACGAGCACGCTGCGCGCGTTCGCCGATCCCGTCGTGCTCGGCATACTCTGCTATCTGCTCGCGCGGCCCGTCGCGCATCTGGAAAGCGCGGGCACGCTCGCCGCGATCGCGTGGCCCGCGCCTGCCATCGCCATCGCGATACTCTGGCCGATGGCTCCGCGACGCTGGCCCATCCACCTGCTCGCGGTGTTCATCGCGATCGCCGCGACGGGCGATTTCAGCAACACGTCATGGCGCAGCGATCTCGGCTTCTGCGTGCTGAACGTGCTCGAAGTGGCGCTGTGCGCGTGGCTCGGCCGGCGTTATGTCGATGCCAGCGGCACGATCGTCACCACCACGAGCCTGATGCGCTTTCTGCTGCTGCTCCCGCTCGCGGGCATCGGCGTCACGTCGATGCTCGGCGCGACGCTCGCCAGCGACCTCGGTCACGACGGCTGGTGGCGCGAATGGCGCACGCTCTTCGTCGGCAACGGCGTCGCGGTGCTGGTGCTCGTGCCGGCGGTGCTCGCGTGGCGCGCGCGCTCGCCGGCGGACGCGGGCAACGCGCGTCATGCCGAACCGCTCTTCGCGCTCGCGTGCAGCGTCGCGGTCGTCGCGTTGCTGCTCGGCGCGGCGGCGCTGCATGTGTCGGAACAGGTGCAGCGCGCGGTCGTCTCGCTGCTGCTCGCCGGCACCGCCATCTACGGCGGACTGGCGGCCGCCGCGACGACGCTCGGCACGGCCGCGGTGCTCGGCGTCGGACTGACGTTGATGAAGCTCGGCCCGTATCACTACGAGAACGCCGAAAGCGCGTGGAACCTGCAAATCGACATGGCCGGGCTCGCGATTCTGACGTTCTTCGTGGCCGTGACCGTGCGCGAGCGCAGGCAGCTAGCGCTTCGGCTGGAGCGCGGACGACGGATGGAATCGCTCGGTCTGCTCGCGGGCGGCGTCGCGCACGACTTCAAGAACATCCTCGCGGCCGTCGACGGTTACGCCGAAATCGCCCGCGACCGGCTCTCGCACGACTCGGCCGCGCGCAAACCGCTGCGCGAAGTGCAGGCCGCATCGGCGCGCGGCTATGAACTCACCGAGGAAATCCTGCTGGCGGCGCGGCGCGGGGATCGCGTGCGCGAATCGCTCGATCTGATGACGATCGTGCGGGAAAGCGTCACGCTTGCGCGGCCGTTGTGCCGCAACGGCGTCGTCATCGAGTTCGAGGGCGCCGATTCGCGCCTGTTCGTCGCGGCGCACGGCGGCCAGCTCGTGCGAGCCGTGCTGAACCTTGCGAGCAACGCGAGCCTCGCGGCGCGCTCGCGCGTGGTGCTGCGCGTCGGCAGCGCGCTCGCGATGGACGAGCCGCTCGCCATCGGTGATACGCCGCCGGGCGCCATCGCGTGGGTGGACGTCGCAGACGACGGCCCCGGCATTCCCGCCGAACATCTCCAGCATCTCTTCGAACCGTTCTTTTCGGTGCGCGCGAAAGGCGGCGGCTCGGGCCTCGGCCTCGCGATCGTCGCGGGCGTCGCGTGCGAGCATCAGGGCGGCGTCGCCATCGCGACGGGACCGGAGGGCACGCGCTTTCGGCTCGTGCTGCCGTTGTTGACGAAGGCGCCCGTGCCCGCGTCCCCGCACGAACGTCACGAACCGCCCGAACCGCCCGAACCGCTCGGCAACGGCGAACGCGTCATGCTGATCGACGCCGATCCCGGCTCGCGCGAACGCTGCGAGGACTGGCTCGCCGAAATGGGCTTCGAGCCGATCGGTTACGCCGACGCACACGAAGCGCTCGACGCAGCCACCCAAGCCGACGACGACCTCGCGCTCGTGATCGCCGCCGCCGACAGCCTGCCCGCGAACGACATCGGATTCGCCGCGCGTGTCGTCGTCCTGAGCCGGCCCATCGACCGCGAGTCGCTCGCACGCGCCGCCGCATCAGCCTTGAAGGACTTCTCATGACTCTGCAGCCGCAACACAGCATCCTCGTGGTCGACGACGATCATTCGATGCGTATCCTGCTGATCGAATATCTCTCTGGACACGGCTACAAGGCCGACGGCGCCGCGAGCGCGCAGGAGGCGATCGGCATGTTCGCCGCGAAGCGCTACGACCTCGTGCTGCTCGATCTCGGCCTGCCCGATGGCGACGGCACCGACCTCGCGCGCCGCTGGCGCGAGCAGATGCAAACGCAGGGGCAGGTGCCGATCATGTACATCACGGGCCGCAAGGACGAAGCCGATCTCGTGATGGGCCTCGAACTCGGCGCGGACGACTACATCGTGAAGCCGTTCTCGCTGCGCGAAGTGCTCGCACGCATGCGCGCGGTGATGCGCCGCGCGGGCGCGACGACCGCCGCGCCGCTCACGCGCGGCAAGCTGCCGAACGCGTATCGCTTCGCGGGCTGGACGCTGAATCTGAACACACGCCGCCTGAGCGCCTCGGATCAATCGACGGTGCCGCTCACCAATTCCGAGTTCAATCTGCTGGTCACGTTTCTGAACGCGCCGGGCCGCATCATCACGCGCGAAAAGCTGCTCGAAAGCACGCGCGCCTTCGATGACATCTATGATCGCGCCATCGACGTGCAGATTCTGCGGCTGCGGCGCAAGATCGAGACCGATCCGAAGAAGCCGGCGCTGTTGCGCACCGAGCGCGGCGCGGGCTATATCTTCGATACCGACATCGAACATCTGTGGACCTGAGCGCGCCCCTTCACTCTCATCACCTGCAAAGAACGCCGTGACCGACTTCAAGAGCCTTGGCTTGCAACCCATCAGCGACGCGCAGCCCTGCGGCGTCGACGTGCGCGACGATCCCGACTTCGATCTGCTGCAAAACGAAATCGCCAAACTGACCAATCCGGCCGCGAGCGGCGCGCCGGACTGGGAACAGGTGGTGAAGTTGTCGTCGGGGCTGCTGGCGGGCAAGGGCAAGGACATTCTCGTCGCGAGCTATCTGACGGGCGCGCTCCTGATCACGCGCGGATTGCCCGGTCTGAACGACGGCGCGCAGATGCTCGAAGGACTGCTCGCCACGCATTGGGAGCAGCTTTATCCGCCGGTCGCGCGGCTGCGCGCGCGGCGCAACGCGATTCAATGGCTGATCGACCGCGTTCGCGCGCATGGCGAGGAGCATGACTGGTCGAGCTGGCCGCCGCAGGATGCCGCGCTCGTCGATGGTCTGCGCGCGGCGCTCGCGGGCATCGACAGCGTGCTCGCCGACAAGGACGCCGACGCGCCTTCGATGCAACCGCTGCGGGCGTTGCTCGGCACGGTGCAGCTTGCCGAGCCGGAGCCGGAGCCTGTGGCTGTCGTCGAGCCTGTGGTCGAGCCGGAGCCTGTCGCTGCGGCTCCCGCCCCTGCGCCCCGGCCCGCGCCAGCGCCAGTAGCCGCGCCCGCGATCCAAGCCGATCCGCTCGCGCCGCTCGCCGTCGATTCATCCGACAGCGCCATCCACGCCACCGACGAAACGCTCGACCGGCTCGCGGCCATCGGCAACTGGTACGCGCAGAACGAGCCGTCGAGCGCGCTCGGGTTCAGGTTGCGGCGCGTGGGCGTGTGGGCCGGCGTCGAGCATGCGCCGAATGCCCAGGGCTCGGAGACGCGGCTTCCCGGCCCGATCGCGCCGTTGCAGGATGCCCTGCGCAATCTGCAGTCGCGTGCGGCGCACATGGATATCGTCGGTTTCGCCGAAACGCAGGTGCTGACGTATCCGTTCTGGCTCGATCTGAACCATGCCGCCGCGATGGCCCTCGCCCAGCTCGGCGATGCGTGGAGCGCCGCGCGCCGCGAAGTCTGCAGCGAGACCGCGAAATTCGTCTCGCGGATGGAAGGTATCGAGCGTCTGAAATTTGCCAACGGCGTGCCGTTCGCGAACGCAGACACGGTGCAATGGCTCGGCTCGCTGGCGTCGTCGGGTGGCGATGCGGGCGCGGCCGCCGCGCCGGACCCGTTGCTTACGGTGCTCTCGCGTGCGCGTGCGCTCGCCGCGGACAACGATCTCGGCGCCGCCGCGCAATGTCTGCAGGACGCCATCGACAAAACCGCCGCGGTCGGCACGCGCCTGCGTCTGCGCACGGCTTTGTGCGATCTGCTGCTGGAGCATCGTCCGGGCGCGCGCCTCGATGCATTCGCGCGCGCGCTCGTCGCGGAAGTGGATCGCTACGGCGTGGCGTCGTGGGACCCGGAACTCACCGCCGATGCATTGCGCGCCGCCTTCGCGATCCTGAGCCGCAACGATCAGAACGAAGCGGAGACGGCGGCGCTGCTCGCGCGTATCGCACCGCTGGATGTGGCTATCGCGGTGCGGTTGATTACTTGATCCGTCCCGCGCGCCGCCCTCAAAGCCCCGTCATCATCATCGACGGCGTCTGACCGCGCCAGCACGCGCCGATCGTCGCCGGCAATCCGAGTTCGGCCAGCGTCACCGGCGTGCTCGCCACCGTCGGCACGATGGCCGGCAGCGGCGGCATGCCGGGACTCATCACCGCGAGCTGATCGACGATGTTCATCTGCTGGCGCTGCGTCTGCGCGTCCTGGATCTGCTGCTTCTGTTGCGCCGTCGTCTTCTGCAAGGTCTCGTAAAGCTCGATCCTGTGCGCGGCGTCGGTCACCTGATCGCCGCCCGTCACCGAGAAGCTCACCGTCAGCGACTGCACGTTGAGCGCCTTGAGCGCCGACTCGCTCGCCGGAAAATCGGCGGGCGTGAACTGACGCTGGCCATCCGCGAAATCCTTCAGGAACGCCGCGACGCCCAGCGGCCCCGCATAGTTGCGATTCAAGGTCAGATTGCCGATCTTGATCTGCAGACGCGCATCGCCGCACTGTCCCGCCGTCCACGCAAAGCTCGTGCTGACCGGAAAGTTGTAGTTGTTCAGCGTCTGCACGCCCGACGCGCATTGCACGGTGAGAATCGTCGCGTAGGGCTTCGCCTGCGCATCGGCGTTGACGTTGGTCGGCTGCGCCGTGAGCGTGAGCGGCACCGTCAGCGCGCGGGCCGCGTCGGCCTGCTGCTTCGCCGTCGCGAGCGTGCGGTCGAGCTGATCGAGCGCCTGTTGCGCGTCCAGTTGCGCCTTCTGCGCCTGAAGCTGCTGCGCCTGCTTGTCGGCAGCGCTGCGCGCGGCGGATTGCTGTTGCGCGAGCTGACGTCCGAACGCGCCATTGAGCATCGGCACGAAGCCCGACGTGAACGGCACGCTGAAACCCTGCGTCTCGACGATGCCGTAGCGGCTCGCATTGCGCGTCAGAAACGGCTTGGCCGCGCCGTCCGCGAACGCCCAGACCGCGCCCTTCGCGCCGAAGAGCTGATCGATGGCGGCGCTCTTGTCGGTCGCGCCCTGCAACGGAAACACCACGCCCGACTCCCAGCCGCGCTGCAATTCGCACGACGCCTGCTGTTCGATATACGCCGCGAGAAAATCGAACGGACCGCGAATGAGACGCCAGGTCAGCATGTCGGAGCCATCGCCGGTGCCGATGAGCGTGCGCAACTGCGTGAGCGGCTGCAGCGCGTTCATCATCTCGGACGGCTGCGGCTGTGCGCTCGTCGTCAGTTGAGCGAAGTCCGCCGCGAGCTGATAGCTCTTGCCGCTGCCCGCGCCGCTGTCGATCGCGAGCTTGTTCAGTCCCGCGAGATACTGCGTCAGCGCATCGACCGCGCCGAGGTTGTTGGCAACCGCCTGGCTGCCGCGTTGCGGCGCGCCCGCGAGCACGTCCTTGATCGCCGATGCCCCGACCGCGTTGATCGCGCCCGCCATCCTGACCGCCTGATTCGCCGCGCCCATGCGGGTCGTCTGCTCGCGCAACTGCTGGAATTGCCGCGCGAGGACGATCCAGCCGGGCAGCGGCGCGTCGGCGCGCTCGCCGTCGAATTCCTCGTTGAGCCGCGCGACGAGTCGGAAGTACGGACTCGCCGGCCCGCTCACGATGCCGAGCGCGGAGCGCCAGCCCGCTTCGCCCGAATACGGCGTCGCGTTGCTCGTGAATGCCTCGACGAAGTTCTGCCATGCCATCACGCGCTGGGTGCGATACCAGTCGTCGAACGCCGCGCGTTGCCGGTCGAATTGCGCGGGATCGACGAGCGCCGCGCGAATCTGCTTCGCGAGATCGTCGAGCGATTTGCGGCCCGCGACGGTGTACACGGCGGGCACGGTCACGCCGGTCATGTTCGTGGCGCTGGCACCCGCGCTGGCACCCGCACTGGCACCCGTCACGCTGCCGTTTGCCGTTTGCATGCTCGTGGTCGCGGATTGCGCGCTGCCGCCCCAGAAATCGGCGGCACGCACGGACGCGACATCGCCGCCGTCCGGCACGAGACCGACGAGCCACGACATCTGCGGATCGGCGGCGATGGCCTGATCGAGCAGCGCGCGTTGATCCTTCAGCCGATCGCGCAGATAGCCCGCGTCCTTCGGCGACCACACGAGATACGAGATCGTGAGCGGATTGAGCTGCGCGTTCAATTGCGCCGGATAGAGCGGCGACGCGACCGGCTGCGGCATCGCTTCGAGCGTCGCGCGATCCGCGCCGTCGAGCCGCGCGCGCAACAGCGCGATCGAGCGCGCCAGATTCAGCACCTGCCGCGCCGCTTCGACCGGCTGCCCCGCCTGTCCTCCCGATGCCGCGAGCGAGGTCTGCTGGCTCTGGTCGGCCGCGGGCTGGATCGCCTGCCGATACTGCTGCACGAACACGTCATGCAGACGCGCTTCGAGCGCGGCGAGCCCCGCGCCGTTGCCGAGCAGGCCCGACATCCACCGCCGGTCGTTCTGCGCGACCTGCGTCAGCACGTCGTTGGAATAGGTGAGCGCGGCGGCGTCGTGGAACAGGTTGCCATTGAGCGAGACCTTGTCGGGACGCGCGCTCTGCACAAGTGCGAGCGTCTGCCTGTTGCCGGCGAAGGACACCGACAGCAGGATGCCGAACATCGCGAGCAGGAGCACCCACGCGACGACGCCCACGCTCTGCGTGACGCGCCGCCAGTGATGCACGAGCAAGGTCGGCTTCGCGGCGTTGCGGTCCTGCGGCAGGATGCGGCCGAAGAAGTCGTGCAGGAACACGCCCGCCGTGTCGCCCGCATGCGACGGCGACGCCGGCAACAGCGAGCCCATCAGCGCGGACATCGCGCCGCCTTCCTGCTGGCCGCTGCTGAAGAAGATGCCGCGCAACAGCGGCCGTTCGAGATACGGACTGTCGGCAAGGCAAGTGCCGAGGAACATCGTGAGGCCGTTTCGCAACTGCGCCAGTTCGTTCGGGAACATCAGCAGTTCGGGCGACGCCTGCGCTTCGCGCGATACCAGCGCGAGACGCAGCGCCTGCAGCCGCGCGCCGATCGAATCGAACGCCCGCGCGACGAACGCGCTTTCACCCGATGCGCCCGCCACGCCCGCCTCGCTCTCTTCGGCGAGATAGCCCATCGCCTGATCGAGCGCATCGGCGGGCAGCGTCTTCGCCCATTCCTCGAAGCCGTAGAGACGGTCGCACTTGGTGACCAGCACATACACCGGAAAGCGCTTGCCGAACATGCGTATCAACTGCTCGATGCGCGCCCGCACGATGCGTCCTTCATCGGCGAAGGTATCCGCGTTGGGCATCATCAGCCGGTCCGCGCTGACCGCGAGCACGAGCCCGTCGAGGCCTTCGCGCGGCCGGTAGCGTCCGAGCAGATCGAGACCGACTTCCCATTCGCGCCGATCCTGCTCGACGTCCTCCGCCTGCACGTAACGGCCCGCGCAATCGATCACGACCGCGCGATCGAAATACCACCAGTCGCAATTGGCCGTCTGGCCGATGTTCGCCTGCTGGCTGATCTTCTGGATCGGCGACGAAAGCCGCGCGCGCGTGAGCGCGGTGGTCTTGCCGGTGCCCGATTGCCCCACGACCATGAACCACGGCAGCGCGTAGAGCGGATCGCCCTTGCTGCGCAAATTCGAATGGCGCAGCGTGGCGACGGCCGTCTTCCACTTGCGCCGCAAGAGCGCTTCGGGCGACGCGGCCGGCGCTTCGACATGGATGGCGGCGCTCTGAGCCGCGAGCCGGCTGCGCGAACGCATCATCACGATCATGCGGCGCGCGAACGCGATGAAGAAGTACAGCGCGAACACGCCGACGAAGATCGCGAGCGCGACCCACAGCGGCCAGCCGAAATAGAGGACGACGCCCCAGCCGACCAGCGCCACGACGATCAGCGTCAACAGCCACAGCAATGCGATGCCCAGCGTTTTCATAGATGGATCTGCGCGAGAAGCGTATCGACGGACTGCGCGACGACGGTGTGATACACGCCATACAGCAGCGCCAGCAGGAAGAGCGGTAACAGGATGGCGGTCACCTTGCCGCGCGTGAGGCGCGTGGCGAAACGCGCGCGCGCGGTCGGCTGGCGCGCCGCGGCGTCATCGCCCGCGACGTGATAGCCGTCCGGAAACAGGAACGCGCGCGCCGATGCGCCGAGCTGTTCGGCGTCGGGCAGCAGCATCGCGAGATTGGTGCGGCGGATATCGGTCAGCGTCTTCTGGTTGCGGTCGTACGCATAACGCCCGCCGAAGCCGAGCGCGAGACACAGATAGAACACTTCGCGCACCGCCAACTGCGAAGGCGTGAGTTGCGCGAGGCGCTCGTAGAACACCACGCCTGCGTTGCTCACATTCGAGTAGCGACGTTGCAGCAGATGACGCTGCCACTGCGCCGCGCCGTCCCAGCGCGTCGTGAGCAGCAGCTCGTCGGCCCACGCGTTGAAGGCGAACAGCGCCTCGTCGATGTCGGTCTGCGCGAAGCCCGCGTCATGCGCGCGCAACCGCGCGGCCGCGATCGCGCCGTCGAGTTGCGCGGTCAGGCTCGCGGCATCGCCCATCGGCGAGCGCGAGAACGCGCGGACCTGCGCGAAAAGGGGGATGAGGGTATCGGCGAGCGTCATACTATCTCCGCAGCACGACGATTTCGGCGCGCAGATCCTGCGGCGCGTCCGGCCATTGCAGCGCGATGTTCTCGTCGCGCTCGACGGCGTCCCACAGCTCGCTCACCTGCTCGATCCGGAAGTAGTTCGACGACGCGCGGCGCGGCATGCCCTGCGGCGCGTTCGGCAGATGGATCAGCTCCAGCCCCGGCAGCGCGTGCGCGACGAGCCGCGTGACATCGGCGGCATTGGCGAGACGCGCGTCGTAGAGCGCGCCGTCGACGACCTGCGCGGCCGCCTGCTCCGTGCGCAGCACGAGATAGAAGCGGTTGCGCCGGTCGAAGAACGCACGCGGCAGATCGCCCGCGAACATGCCGTCGCGATAGTCGAGCACGGCGAGATGCTCCGGCCCGATCGCGATCTCGCCGAGCAGGAAACCGATCAGCGCCTGCGCGCGCGAGAAGCAGTTGTAGAGATCGGCGTGATCGTAGGCGGGCAGGCCCGGCGTGCCGTCCTGCGCCTCGCCGAGCATGTCGAAGCGCTCGGAAAACGCGCTCAGCTCGCCGACGAGACTGCGCAACTCGCCGTACAGATGCCACGGATGCACGGTCGGCGTCTGCGTCAGATGCACGAGGTTCGGCGCGGCGCGCGACAGCGTGCGCATCGCGAGCAGCAGCATCATGTAGCCGGGATCGAACTCGGCTTTCTGCAACTCGCGCGGATTCTTGAATTCCTGAAGATGATGCGCGCGGCCGACGACATCGTCGCGAATCTCGCGCACGATGCGCAGCAGCGCGTCGGAGCCGGCAAGCGCGTAGGCGGGCGGAATGAAACGCTCCGACAGCGTCACCGTATCGCCGATGCGGGCGAGCTGCGCAATCGGAATCAGGTCGTACTGGCCGAGATTGGCGGTCTCGCCCTCGAAGAACACCTTCAGCACGTGCAGCAGCGTATGCACCGGCGCGGCCGGTCCGTCCGAATGCAGGTCGGGCACGTCGGCGGGGCGTTCGAGGCTCGCGTAGCGGGTCGACGCGGCGGCGGCGTCATCGGGCGATGCGCACATCGTCACGTTGTTGCCTTCGGCGGCGAACTTGCGCACGCCGAGATAGACCGTCAGCGCGCGTCCCTCGCCGATCGTGCTGGCGTCGAACGAACGCGGCGCGAGCACCGCGTTGCCGGGAAACTCGACATACGTGCGATCCGGAAAGATCAGCCTGGCCGCCCGCACTTCGATGGTCTGACTCGCGATGGCGCCCGTCGCGATATCGAGCGCGCCCGCGCCCCAGAAATGCGGCAGGCCCGTCTCGACGACCGGCTTGTTGCGGAACTGCTCGTGCAGCGACGCCAGCTGAAAGTGCTGGGGCTGCATGAACATGCCCTGATGCCAGTAGATGCCCTTGTTATGGTCCATGCGATGGGATCGATGTCTAGTTGCTGAGCTTGCGCAAGGGCGTGTCCTGCGAACTGGCCGCGCCCACGACCCCGGTCGTGGCGCCGGAGCCGTCCGAACCCGCCGGTTTGTCGCTCAAACGGATTTCCTTGCCGCCGCCTTCGAGCTGCTGCGCGCGCTGCAGCGTCGCGGCATCCGGGCCGCCGGGCTGCACTTCGGCGTTGAGAATGCCTTGCGCGCCGAGGTTGAGGCGCACGACGAGCGGCCCCGGCAGCTTGGTATGCGTGCGGAAGATGAAGCCCGAGGTCTTCGTGACGACGGGAACGTCGAACTGGCGCGCCGCGTTGGCCACGCCGAACTGCGCGTAGCCCGCAACGAGCCCGATCGAGCGCGTGCTCTGCGCGCGGTCGAGAATCAGATACGAATGCTGGCCCGGCGCGACCACATAGCGCGAGAACTGCGAGAACGTCTGCGGCACCTTGCCCGTCGCCATCGTTTCGGCGAGCGCGTTCGGATCGGCGGAGAGATTGCGGAACGCCTGCGCATCGCCGGTCTCGTAGACGCCCAGCAGAAGCGTATGCGACTGGCCGTCGTACTGGTTGAGGCCCGGATCGGCGGTGATCTCGAACATCACCGCGTCGGTCGCGTAGCTCCAGGTGACGTCGGCGAGCGGGTCTTTCGGCGGCGCGCTGCCGCATCCCGTCAGCGCGAGCACGGCCGCCGCGCATGCCAGCGACGCCATCCGCCGCATTGCGCGCCCGCGATTTTTGCCGCGCGTCGCGGCATCGTTTTTCATAACAGCCACAGCCATTGCCGGTGCCTCTTTCATGTGCCGTCGAGCATTACCCACTGCCACCCATTCTCCGGATATTGCGTCGCTCTCATGCGGCGAAAAAAGGCGGTTTTCCGGCCTTATTCGAAGCCTGCCGGGAAAACGGCGTCAGACGAGCGGCAGGATCGTCGCGCTGGCTTCGCTGTCTTCGGTGTACGGCATGAAGAGGATCGATTCGGGTGTGCCTTTGACGCGGGCGTAATAGACATCGCCCGCGCCGAGGCGGTTGCGCACCGCCCACGCCGTGAATTCGCGCTCGCCGACCTGTAGCGTCAGCCCTTCCTGCGCGAACTCCAGCACGGTTTTCTCCGGCAGCTTGCCGCGCGGGCCGACCGCCTGAAAATCGATCGTCGCGCCGCCGCCATGAACGCCGAACACGACGCCCTGCCATTCGCCCTCGCGCGGCCCGATGGCGAACCACTGGCCGAGCTGCTCCTCGCCGACCACCTCGAAGCGATGATCCTTCGGCTCGCCCGGCTTCGCGAGATTCGCGCGCGCGACGATCTTCGCCGGCCATGTCGGATGGTTCTCGACCAGCACGGTCGCGCCGCCGAGCAGCGCCGGCATGCTCTCGATGCCCGCCGCGCCAGACAGCACCATCGGAAAGCCGGGTCCGCGCGCCTCGCGCAGGCTCGCGGCGAACACCGACAGGCCATAGCGGATCGACGACTTCGCGAGCGCCGCATCGTCGGCGAGGATCAGCCAGAGATCGGCGCGTGCGGCGTTCAGCGCGTCGAGGCCGGCGCGCCATGCGAGCTTCGCGGGTTCATCGACCCAGAAGTGGCCTTGCGTCGCGAGGCCGTAACGTTTGAGCAACTGCGACACGGCAGCGACGCGCGCGGCGTCCTTTTCCTTGTCGAACGCGGTGATCCAGACGGTTTTCATGATGGTTTTTTCCTCTCGTTCAACTCATGACCATCACGACGGACTGGCTCGGCGCGAGCACCGCGCCGACCATGTTGCCTTCGTTGTGCTGGGTCGGATCGCTGAGCCGCACGGCGGGCGAGCCGTCGAATTTCTCCGTGACGCTGCCCATCATGAACTGCTCCTTGCCCATCATCTGTCCCGACACGACGCCGCCCGCGACGCCCGCCTCGTCGCCCGAGCTCAGCGGAATTTCCGACGACTTGGTGAGCGCCGGCATGCCGCCGACGAGCACCTTGACGGTCGCCGGATTGCCCATCGGCGGCATGCCGATGTTCGGATACGGAATCGGAATCGGCGGCGCGGGCGGCGCGGGCGTCTTGCATACGTCGGGCATCGCCATGCACTGGCCGCCCGCTTTGGTGACTGCGAACATGTCGGCTCCTATCCGAGATCGATCTTGTCGGCGTCGATCTTCACCTGGCCTTCGGCCAGAATCGTCGCGTGGCGGGCGGAAACGTGCATGCGCTCCTCGACATGCATACGCACGCGGCCGGCGTGCGTCTCGTCGGCGTTGTCGATCCGGCGAACGCTGTCGCGCGCGCGCTGGATCAGGCGTCCGACCGTGCTCGTGATCTGCTGCGCGACCGTGCTTACCGCGCCGAAGCGGCCCTGCAACTGCTGGATCGCCGCCTCCATGCGATGGAACGTGATCTCGCCGCGCACGCCCGTCATCGCGATCTCGGGCGCCTGCATCGTCAGGCTGCGCGCGGCTTTCATGTCGACGCTATCGGCTTCCACGCGCAGCGCGCCGTGATCCGTGTGCAGCGCGACGTCGCCGGGCAGCACGAGCGCCGCGCACGATGGCTGCGCCCGCGCGAGCACCGCGAGCACGTAGGAAATCGCGTTCGCGCCGCTCGCGGCGACGAGCACGGTGTCGCCGCACTCCGGCTCGACGAGACAGCTTTCCGCGCGCAACGCGCGCAGCGGCGCGCGGCCGGCGGCGTCGAACAGAAACCAGCGGTCGGCGCGGCCGGTCACGGTCGCGTAGGTGAGCTGGACGGCGGGATCGTCGCCGGGCCGGGCGATCGTGACGAGCGTACGGTTCATGGCCGTGTTTCCTTGGATGAGGTTCATGTCAGACGCGCGGCTGCCATTGCTCGGCGCGCGCGAGCGCGGGATCGGTGCGGCGCGCGCCGTCGAACGACGCGCCGCTCAGTTGCGCGCCCTGATCGATGAGCGCATGCAGATTGGCGTTGCCGAAGTCCGCGCGCGTGCAATCCGCGCCGGACAGATTCGCGTGCGAGAGATCGCAGTACGCAAAGCGCGCCGCCTTCAGCGATGCCCGCTGCCAGACGCTCGCGCTCAGCACCGACTGATTCCAGCGCGAGGCATCGGCGCGCGCGGCGGCGAAGTTCGCTTCGCTCGCGTTGACCATCTCGCAGACCGCGTCGGTGAGATCGGCGCGTTCGAAAACGGCGTTCAGCAGCGCTGCGAAGTGCGCGCGCACGCCGCGCAGCGTCGCGTCCTGCAACTGCGCGCCGACGAAGCTCGTGCGATCGAGCGCGACGCCGGACAGGTCGGCCTTTCGCAGCGATGCGCCGTCGAGGATCGTCATCGTCAGATCGCAGCCGCGCAAATCCTGGCCGCTCAGGTCGGCGCCGCGCAGATACGCTTGCGCGAGCGATGCGCCGGTCAGACGCGCGCTCGTGAGGTCCGCGTCCATCGCGGTGAAGCGATGCAGGTTCGCGCCGGTGAAGTCGGTCTGTGCGTAGCGGCAGCCGTGCGCATCGGCGCGCACGAAGCTCGCGCCCGCGAACGATGCGCCGCCGAAGTCGCAGCGGTCGAACGCGGCGAACGCGCAATCCGCGCTGCGCACGCTCGCGCCGCCGAAGTCGGCGTTCTCGAAGCGCGTCTGCTGCGCGCGCAGGCCATCGAGTTTTGCGCGCGCGAACGACACGTCCTGGAAATCGGCATCGGCGAACGCGGCGTTCGTCAGATCGGCTTCTGCGAACGCGACGTTTTGCAGCCGGCATCCGGACAGATCGATGCCCGAAAGATCGGCGCCGGACAGATCGGCGTCGGCGAGCAGACGCTGCGCGGCGAGCATCGCGCGGGCTTCGTCGGCGCTCATGCGCATGCGGGTGGCGGGAGTCGTCGTGCTCATATGACGGGCGGCCTGAATTGAAGGATGGTGCAATCGATGTTCGAGCCTTCGAGGCTCGCGATAGTCGGCTGCGCGCCGTCGAAGTCCACGCCGTAAAAATTCGCGTGGCGCAGCAGCGTGCCCTTGAGGTTCGATTTGCGCAGCGAGCCGCCGAACAGGTTGACGGCATCGAGATCGGCGCCGCTCAGGTCGGCCTTGTCGAAGCGCGCGCCCTTGGCCGACGACGCGCCGAAGCGTGCCGCCTGCGCCTGCGCATTGGCGAGATCGGCGTGATCGATGACGGCGCGCTCGAAGCTCGCGCGGCGAAGCTGCACGCCGTCCCATGCGGCGCGGACGAGGCGCGTGCGCGTGAAGCGTGCGTCGTCGAAACAGGTCTTGGCGTCGGCGCGAGACTGGCTCAGGTCGGCATCGGTGAAGACGGCTTGCTGCGCGTGCGCGCCGTAGAACTCCGCCTGACGGCACGCCGCTGCCGAGAAATCGCTGCCTGCAAGACGGCTGCCGCTGAAGCTCGCCGCGACGAGATCGGCGCCGATGAACTTCGCGCCGCTCAGGTCGGCATCGGTGAAGCTCGCATGCTGCGCGCGGCACGCCGACAGATCGGCGCCGGCGAGCTTCGACTGATCGAAGATCGCGCCGCGCAGATCGGCCTCGTTCAGCTTCGACGCGGAGCCATCCGCGCCCGTGAAATCGGCGTCGGCGAGTTGCGCGCCGCGCAGGTCCGCTTTGGCGAACGTGCTCGCCGCCGCGCTCGCTTGCGTGAATCGCGCGCGTTGCAGATCGGTTTCGCTCAGGTCGGCGCCGTGCAGCAGCGCTTGCGTGAAATCGGCGTCGGCGAGACGGCTGCCCGTGAACGAGGTCTTGTCGAGCACCGCGCCGGAGAAATCCGCGCCGCACAGATCGAGCTTCGAGAGATCGACGCCGCTCAGGTCGTAATTCGCGAGGCTCGCGCGCGCAGCGTGCCGCGCGATCACGTCTTCGCGCGTCAATTGGACGACGGCGGGCGCTTCGGCCTCGGGCATGTCGATGGCGGGCATGTCGATGGCGGGCGCGGGCGGTTTCGCGGCCAGCGCGGCGAGCCCGGCGAAGTCGGCTGCGGACACGACGCCCGGCGGCGCGAGATGCGGCAGCGTTTCGGCCAGTTCGGGACGGCTCGCCAGTCGACGACGCACATCCGCTTCCGACAACCCGGCATCGCGCAGGCGCTGCTGCGTTTCCGCCTGAAGCCGCGCGAGCAGACCGGGCAGATCGGCGGCGCTGGCGTCGGCTTCCGGCTGGTTCAGATAGCGCGCCGCGTCGGCATCCTTCACGCCGTATTTCTGCATCAGCGCGCGGGTTTCCGCGTTCAATTCGGCGACGCTCGCCTTGACTTCGGCCAGCGTCGGCACGCGCTCGGGCGCGGCGTCCTTCAGGTACGGCGCGATATCGGCGTCGGTCTTGCCGAACTTCGCCATCAGCGCGCGGCTCTCGCTGTTCAATGCCGCGGTCTGCGTCTGTACGGCCGACAGCGCGGAGGCGTCGAACGAAACCGCCGCTGCCTGCGGTGCGGCCGCAGCTACCGGCATCGCGACAGGCGCGGCAGCCTCCGCCGGTTCGACGGCAGCCGCCGCGCGCGCGGGAACCGCCACGGCGATGCGCTCGCGGAACACATCGCGGTAATGCTCGAACGGCAGCGGCGCATCGCTCAGAGGCTCCCATTCGGCCATCACGTGCGTCACCTGGCTCGCTTCGGTATCGGCGATATTGGCGAGCGCGCGGTACAGCACCACGCCGCATTCCAGCTCGGGGAAGAGCCAGAGCGTCTCCGCATGGGCGGCCACTTCGGTCAGCGTATCGTTCGCGTTGACGAAGCAGCGCGCCCGCAAACGCGGCAGCGCGCCTTGCAGCACGCTCGCACGCGGATGCATGTTGACGATCTCGAAACGCTCGTCGCCGGTGAAATAGCCGGGCAGACGCTGATCGGACGGCGCGCTCAGAAAGAACTCGGGCCGGGTGTCCGACGGCAGATGCGGCCACTCGCTCTTGAGCCAGCGCTCGTCGCACGCGCCGAGGTGCTGACGGCGCAAGGGCGCGTCGCTGGCGAAACCCCAGAAGCCCGCCGGTGCCGCGCGATCGCCACGGCTCGCGATGCGCCGCGTTTCGCTCTCGACGTTCGGCAGCGGCCAGATGCGCGTGCCGTCGGCGTTGTCGATTTCCGCATAACCCTTGCCGGCCGGATTGTCGGCGCAGCCCGCGCCGCCGAACGCGGTCGCGGGTTCGATCGGCATACGCGCGTAAGGCGTGGCCGCCGAGATCAGGCCGAGCGCATTGAACCGGCGCTCGCCGCTGACCACGAGCGACTTGCCGAGCGTGCCGATCCGCGCGCTGAGCCGCTGCTGCGCGACCTGCGTGCCCGCCGGCGCATGCGCCGCGCCGTGGATGAGATATTCGCCGACGAGCTTCGGATAGCCTTCGTCGAGGATCGCGTTCTTGCCGAGCGCGCCGGCGACAGCGGCCCACACGTCCGGTTCGGGCATCAGTCCATCGAGGCCGGCGTCGTCGAAGCGAAAGCCGGCGATCATGCCGATCGAGAGCACGTCGCGCCGCGCGAGCCGCAGACCGCGATAGACGAGCGCGAGATTATCGGGCTTGAGGATTTTCATGCCGTCATCCCAACTGGATCAGCGCGCTGTTGAACTTCACCGTCGAGCCGTTGAACTTCACCTGCGAGGCCGTCACGCTGAAGGCGTTGGCGGCTTCCACGTTCACATTCGTGGCGATGGTCGCGACCTTGTCCAGTGCGTCGATGGTCACCTTCGAGCCCTTCACCGACACGTTGCCCGCCGCCTCCGCCGAGAGCGCGCCGGTCGCCTTCAGGCCGAGGTCCGCGCCGGCAGTGGCCGTCAGGTTCGACACCGCCGTCATCTTGATGGTCGCGGCGCGCGTGCCGGCGCCGTCGCCATCGACCCACGTCGTATTGGCGCCGCCCGCCTTGAGCACCACTTGCAGGCTGTCGACCTCCACGCTCGACGACACCCCCGGCCCGCTCGCCACGGACAACTCGCTGCCGAACTGCGACATGTTCAGCGTCGAGCCGATGCCGGGCAACGGCAATACAGTCGCCTTGATGCCCGAAATGCCGAGCTCGATGTTGCTGGCGTAGAGCGGCTTGGCCTCGCTCGCGGCGGCGATCGCTTTCGCGCCGTCGAACAGCACCTTGTGCGCGAGGATCGACGTGAGCGCGCCGCCCAATGCGGTCTGCGCCGCCGTGACGCCGTAGCTGCCCGGCGTCCACGGCGCGACCTTGCCCGAGCCGCCGCCGGCGTCGTCGGCCGCGCTGATCGCGATGCCCGCGTCCGCCGCGATCACCGCGTTCACCGCGAGACTCATCGCGACGGCGCCCTTGATCGAGTCCTTCACGCCATCGACCGTCGTCTTGATGATCGGGTCCTGGCCGCCCGAGATCAGCACCGTTTCCGCGCCCTGCAGCTTGCCGGAGGTCTTGAGCGAGACCGTGTCGGAATCGTCCACAGTGATGCTCTTGCCCTTGTTCCAGCTCACGTTGGTGCTGAGACCGAACGACACGTTCGCGCCGAACGACGCCTTCGTGGTCATCGACGCCGACAGCGAGCCTTCGTACGACAGCGTGAGCGAATTCTTGGTCCCCGCGAACAGCGAGTTGCTGACGCCGACCGTCACGCTTTCCGAGCTGCCCGCCGTGCTGGTCCACAGGCTGCCGCCGCCGTTCACGTCGGTCGAGCCGATGCCGATCGTGCTGTTGTGAAACGGCGAATGCAGCCACACGGCTTCCTTGCCCTTGCTGTCGGTCATGTGCAGCTGATTGCCGCCCGCCGTCGCGATGCGGTTCGCCTGCGCGTTCTGCTGCGTGACGACGTTGCTGTTCTCCGAATTCGCCAGGCTGCCGACGATCACCGGCTGATCCGGATCGCCGTCGATGAAGGACAGCAGCACTTCCGCATCCTTGTGCAGCGGGAAATGCATGCCGTGGTCCGTGCCCGCGTACGGCGACGCCATGCGCAGCCGCGCGGAACTCTTGTTGGCGTTCTTGTCGGTCTTGTCGAACGGCAGTTGCACCTTGTACTGGCCGTACTCGTCGAGCTCGGCGTACTCGCCGCTGCCTTCGCTGTCGATGGTCGCGTTCATCGTGCCGGCGACGCGAGGCTTGGCCGTCGTGCGCTCGGGGCGGAACTGCGTCGCGGCGGGGATCGCACGGAAGCTGTTGCGGTAGACGATCTCGCCGCCGCGCGCGCCCTCGCTGTACGGGCTCGTCACGCCGTTGAGCAGCGCGCCCGCCTGCGAGCCCTGATGATGCACTTCGGTGACGAGATAACGGCCGTTGAAGTCGTCGCGATAGTGAAACCCGAGCGTGAAGAAGAAGCCGCTGCGCAAGCCGAGCGCGGTGCCTTCGCCCGAATACACCTTGCCGCCGCAGACGAGTTCCTGGGCGCGGAGCTTCGCGTAGCGGTCGCCTTCCTGCTGGTCGCGGAAATTCTCGCCGTACAGCATGACTTCGCCGATGCCCGCATCCGACACGGTCGCGCGAGCCTTCAACTGCACCGTCGCCTTGCGATAGTTGTAGTCCTGCAAGACCACTTCATGCGGCAGCGGCTTTTGGCGGCACACGAAGTCGCGCACCGAATCGGCGGCGAGGCCGGTGTCGAGGGAATCGTCCGGACGGTACGCGACGGGGAGCGCGTCCGCCGCGTGCATGATCTTGTCGTCGATCACGACGAGCTTGTCCGCGCCGCCGGAATGGTCGAAGTAGTAATAGACGCCCTCCTTCTCCAGCCAGCGCGACACGAAGTCGAGATACGTCTCCTGATACTGGCAGACGAAGGTGCGCGGCCGGTAGTCGCCGGTGAGCCGGAATTCGTAGTCGGCGGAATTCAGACGGCCGGTTTCGAGCACGGCGCGCACGGTGTCGGTGATCGGCCGCTCGTCGAGATACACCTCGGAGATGCGAAAGAGCGACAGCCGCCACAGGCGCGGCACCAGCACGGCGCGATAGAACACGTAACCGTCCGCGCGATGCAGTTGCTCGAACTCCGCGAGGATGCCGTGATACGGCGCGCGGATGCCGCCCTCCGGGCCGTAGATCACGAACGACGCGCGATGGCTCAGCATCGTGTCGAAATCGATCGACGCATCGTCCGACACCAGCGTGAGGACAAAGCGGAACGGCTGCGAGATCGCCTCGAAGCCTTCCATTTCGACGACCGCGAACTTGTCCGCGCCGAACGCTTCGGACGTGAAATCGAAGCGCTTGTTGGCGAGAATCCGGTCGGACAGTGCGTTCATGTTTGAATCTCCGTACAGGTGATGCTCGTTATTCTTGCGGCGCTCGGTCACCGCATGATTTCAGCCGCGTTACGTTTGAAACGTCAGGCCGGCGCGCTGGGGAACGTCACGGCGAAATCGCCG
This sequence comes from Caballeronia sp. LZ029, assembly GCF_031451275.1. Lineage (NCBI taxonomy): Bacteria > Pseudomonadati > Pseudomonadota > Betaproteobacteria > Burkholderiales > Burkholderiaceae > Caballeronia > Caballeronia sp. LZ029. The sequence continues at coordinate 715,328 of NZ_JARUXO010000003.1, read as the reverse complement.
CTCTCGTTCACGTCGAGCGCCACTTCCGGCAGCGCGACGCCCTCGCCCATGCGCGTGAGAATTTCCTGCGACATCATCGGCAGCACCGTGCCGCGCAGAATGAAATCGATGTTGCGCGCGCCCGTTTCGACTTCCGTGCAGCGCGCCGCGATCTGCGCGACCACCGCATCGGTATAGGTGAAACGCATCTTGTTGTTGTGCGCGACGCGTTTCACGATCTTGTCGAGCTTGAGGCGCACGATGCCCGCGAGTGCGTCGGTGGCGAGCGCGAAGTACGGAATCACGGTCATGCGCGCGAGCAGCGCGGGCTTGAAGTGATTCGACAGGATCGGCCGCACCGCGGAAAGCAGCGTCGCCGCATCGGGCTTGTCATCGCCCGCGGTCATTTCGGTGATGACATCGGTCGCGAGATTCGACGTGAGGAAGATCACCGTGTTCGAGAAGTCGATCTCCTTGCCCTCGCCGTCCGACAGCATGCCCTTGTCGAACACCTGATAGAACAGGTTCATCACGTCGAGATGCGCCTTTTCCACTTCGTCGAGCAGCACGACCGAATACGGACGCTGGCGCACCGCTTCGGTCAGCACGCCGCCCTCGCCATAACCGACGTATCCCGGCGGCGAGCCGATCAGGCGGCTCACGTTGTGCTTCTCCTGGAACTCGCTCATGTTGATGACGGTGGTCGATTTTTCGTCGCCGAACATGATGTCCGCCACCGACAGCGCCGTCTCCGTCTTGCCGACGCCCGACGGACCCGCGAGCAGGAACACGCCCATCGGCTGATCCGGGTCCTTCAGGCCCGACTTGGCGGTCTTCAGCACTTCGGCGATCTGCTCCATCGCATGGTCCTGGCCACGGATGCGCGCCTTCAGCGTGTCGGCCATGCGCATCACGCTCTGCGCCTGATCGCGCAGCATCTTGCCCGCCGGAATGCCGGTCCAGTCCGAGATCACGCGCGCGACCACGTCCGGATCGACATCGATATGAACCAGCGGCTGATCGCCCTGCGCCGCCTTGAACGCGTCGGCAGCGGAAGCGATGTCGCGTGACAGCGCCTCCAGCGTGTCGGCGGGCGCACCAGCCGCCTTCGCCTCGTGACGCGCCGTGCGCGCATCGAGCAGCGCGCGGGCGGCGTCGCGCTGGCGTTGCCAGAAGGCGCGGAGTTCTTCGGCTTGCGCGCCGAGCTTCGGCAATTCCTCGTCGATCTCGCGAAGACGCGCGAGGTCGACGGGCTGCTGGTTGTCCGCGTCGCGCTCCAGTCCGTTCTTCTCGCGCTGCAATGCCTGGATGCGGCGCTCCGTGTTCTCCAGCACGTCGGGCTTCGCGCTTTGCAGCACCTTCACGCGCGCGCAGGCCGTATCGAGCAGATCGACGGCCTTGTCCGGCAGTTGACGGCCCATGATGTAGCGGCTCGACAATTCGGCCGCCGCGACGATCGCGTCGTCGCGCAGCACGACCTTGTGCACGTCCTCGTACTTCTCCTTCAGACCGCGCAGGATCAGCACGGCGGTATCGAGATCGGGTTCGTCGAGCTTGACCAACTGGAAGCGCCGCGCGAGCGCCGCGTCCTTTTCGAAGTACTTCTTGTATTCGGCCCACGTCGTCGCGGCGATCGTGCGCAGCTCGCCGCGTGCGAGCGCCGGTTTCAGCAAATTGGCCGCGTCCGAAGTGCCCGCCTGACCGCCCGCGCCGATCAGCGTGTGCGCTTCGTCGATGAACAGGATGATCGGTTTCGCCGACGCCTTCACCTCGGTGATGACACCCTTCAGGCGATTCTCGAACTCGCCCTTCACGCTCGCGCCGGCTTGCAGCAGACCCATGTCGAGACCGAGGATCGTCACGTCCTTGAGCGAATCGGGCACGTCGCCTTCGACCACGCGCAGCGCCAGCCCTTCGACGACCGCCGTCTTGCCGACGCCCGGATCGCCGACGCAAATCGGATTGTTCTTGCGGCGTCGCGCGAGGATATCGACCATCTGGCGAATCTCGGCATCGCGGCCGAACACCGGATCGAGCTTGCCCGCGCGCGCCTTCTCGGTGAAGTTTTCGCAGAAGCGCGCGATCGCGCTGCCGTCGCCGCCGGCGGGCGCGGACGCATCGCCCGCGCTGTCACCGAGCGCCTCGCGCGTGCCCGCTTCGACGGAACCGCCGCACACCGCATCGAACGAACGGATCAGCGTTTCGCGATTCAGCGCGCGCAGCGGCGCGGCGTAGTCGCCGGTCGCGTAATAGGTCGGGCGCGCGAGGAACGCGAGCAGCACCGCGCCCGAGCGGATGCGCGGCTCCTGCAAGTCCACCGATGCGATCAGCCACGCGTCCTGCAGCAATTCGAGCAGCAGCGGCGAGAACGCGGGACGGCCGGCGTTGCCCGTCCTCATCTGTTCGAGCGACAGGTTGATCGAGCGTTGCACCAGCGCCGCCTCGACGTCGTGCTGGCGCAGCAGGAGCGCGATATCGGCCTGTTGATCGTCGAACAGCTTGACAAGCAGATGCTCGACCGTGATTTCGTAATGACCGCGCGACACGCACAACCCGACGCCATCTTCGAGCGCCTGTTTGCAAAAGCCGTTGAGGCGGCCCACCAGGGGCTTCAGTTCGACCAGCAGCATGTTAGTTTTCCTCTTAGTCTTTCCAGCAACGGCCAGCAGTGGTTTAAAGAGCGTAGTGAACCCGCGTCGGCAGCTTCGCCTCGCCGGGGTTGAGCCATGTATCGAAACCGAGCCGCGACCACGCGCCGCGACCCGTGCGCGCCGCGCCTGCTTCGTCATGGCGCAGTTGCAGCCCGACTTCCACGTCGAGCGGATCGGTCAGATAGAAACGCGTGAAAAAGCGCAGGCGCGCATGGGCGGTCCCGCCCGGCAGCATCTGATGAAAGAGCGCTTGCGGCACGTTCGCGAATTCGATGCGGATCGCGCTTTCGTAATCGTCGATCTCCGAGCCAAGCCATGCGTCCTCGCCCAGACAGCTTTGCTGCCGTCCGAGTTGCCAGCGCTGATCGGCGGGAATCGGCACCACGCGCAGCACGCCGCACACCACGTTCACATCGGCGGGGGCGAAGGCATCGGCGAGCAGGGTTTTAAGGCCCAGCGCCGAGCGCGGCCGCTGGTTGAACAGCCCCGCGTAACGGAGCAGTTCGGCGCTGCCCGGCAACAGATCGACGCGCAAATCCGGATCGTGCAGACCGACGAACGCATACAACTGATTGAGCGACGCCTCATGCCGATCCTCGACGATGCGCTGCTCGACGCGATACTTCGCCCATCCGTCGAAGAGCAGCGGATACAGCGCGTGATGCACGATATCGAGAAAATCGCGCGTGACGTGATGCCCTTCGCGCTCTTCCTCGAAGAGGTCTTCGGTGTAATACGTCGGCAGCGGCGACGCCACGCCGTACAGGCCGAAGAAGTTCGCCGTGATGCGATAGCCGCCTTCGGGCATCGCCTCGATGCGGTCGATGTCGTTCTCGGGAAAGCCGAGCCCGAGCCGCGGCCGCACCCGCAGGTTCTCCTGATTCAGACCCGTGTGACGGTCGTAAAGCCGCAGCAGCCGGATCGCCTGGAAGTAGGAATACTTCTCGCCGTTGGTGAGAAGCAGCGCCTTCACAGCATCGGTTGTTGTCCGAGTCTCGGCGGCCATTTGAAAACTTTCCCTGAGAGCGTGTCTTCGAGCTCGACGCGCGTATAGGAATTGATGCCGGCGTAATCGCCGAGAAATCGCTCGAGCATGCAACCGAACAGATACAGATCGCCGATCCCGGCGTAATGGTCCTCACGGCAACGGATACGGATCAACTGGCCGCGCTGCATGCCGCCACGGCCGACGAGCCGCGTTTCGCGCGTGACCGTCACATCGACGATGCCTTCGATGCGACGCCGGTTCGACAGCTCCTGGCCCTGCCGCCCGGCGAACACGTAAAGGCCGAGCAGCTTGCGCAGGTTGTCGGCGCTGGCGAGCGACAGCAGATTCAGCGACACGTGCGACAACAGGCACCACAGCAGTTCCTCGCCCGCGGGCGGGTCCTGCGCGGGCGTGATCGCGCGGATATTGGTGAAGCTCATCTGATCGGGCGACGAGCTGGTCGGCACGTTGATATCGCCCGGTTTCAGGCCTTCCGGCAACGCGCGGTTCGTACAGGTGACGCGGATCGACAGCGTCTCCGGCAGCGGCGTCTCCGACGGCGGATAGTTGAGCGACAGATACACGTCGCTGCCGCGCTCGACGTTCGCGCTTTTGAGCGTCGTGCGGTAGCTCAGTTGCGCGCCGCGCCCGTCGTGACGAAACATGCTGAACGGCTGATAGACGCGCTCCTGCGCGCGGCCCTGCTGATAGCCCAGCACCTGATCGACCGAATACACCTGATAGTGACGGCGATCGCGGCCTTCGGGAATCACGCGATATTCCGTCGCCCGGTGATCGTGCGTGATCGGGTCCGCGACATGCGCGAACACGTTGATCGCCGGGACCACGTTGAGCATGAAACTTTCGGCGTCGATCTCGGGCATCCAGTCGTGCAGCGCATCGAGCGTCATCACGATGCTGAAGCTCGTGCCGTTCGCGTTCGCGGTCCAGCGCCTGATGCCCGTGATGTCGATGAAGAGAAACTTTTCCGGCTGCGCGAAGAATTCCTGGATCGTGCGATAGCCGCTCGACGCGTGGCCCGGATAAGTCAGCAGGCCGGCGTCGAAGCCGCTCGTGCGCAGGCTTTTCGCGCCGAGCGAAAGGCGCTCGCCGCCGCTTGCGATACGCACGTCGGTGACGTGGTTCATCAACAGCAAGAGCAGCTTCGATGCATCGACATGGCCGCCGTTCAGGAAGAGACGAATCGAATCGCCGTTCCATTGCGCGATGCTCGCGCCACCGTCCATTTCAAAGTCGATCATCAGCACGGGCGCCGCGCCCGCGTGGCTCAGCAGATTGACTTCGGCGATGCGCAACGGCTCGACATCGAGATCCCAGGCGGTGCGAAAGCGGCACGACGTGCCATCCACCGGCACGGACGCGAGCTCGGTGCCCGCGGCCACGCGCGACGCCTGCGTGCGCGGACCTTTGGCGGCAAAGCCGATCAGCGTCGAGGCCGGAACGGGCCGCAGATAATGCGGAAACAGCAGATTCGTGAGTTCCTGAACGAACTCGGGAAACTGGTCGTCGAGCTTCTGGCGCGTGAGGCCCGTGAGAAACGCGACGCCTTCGAGCAGGCGCTCGACATCCGGATCGGCGGACGTGCCGGAGAGCATCGGCGCGATCGCCGGATTCGCGCGGGCGAATTCGGCGGCCAGGCCTTTCAGCTTGTTCAGCTCATCCTGATAGTATCGATTGAACATGCGTGACCGACTCGGCTGAATCCGGATAAAAAAGAGAGTGACGGCGTGAAATCAGTCGATGCTGACGCGCCCATTCGCGCCCACGGTCGTCGAGATGCGCAGCGGAATCTCACGGTCGTCCACTTCGAGCGAACCTTCGAGCGCGAAGCGGATCGACAGCACATCGGTTTCCTCGCGATTGAGCGTGACGCGCGGCGACTTGATGCGCGGCTCGTAGCGCAGGACCATGCGGCGAATCTCCTCTTCGATCTCGCGCGTGGAGCCCATCGCGGTGGTGCCGGCAAGGTTCGTGAAATCGGGCACGCCGAATTGCGGATCGATCTGCACGCTGCCTTGCCGCGTGTTGAGCAGCCGGCTCAGATGGCCCATCACGGAATCGACGAGCACATCCACCTGGGTCTCGTTGGTGCGCGCTTCACCCGCGCTCCAGCTCGCGATCCGTTCCAGCAGCCGGCGCTCTCTCACGATTGCTCCCGCTCAGATGCGAATCAGGACTTCGGCGCGAGCCACGAATCTTCGGCTTCGATGCCGTCCGGATCGAAGGTCCACGTGATCTTCTCGTACGTGAACGAGATATCTTCCATGTGACCCATCTGCTTGTTTTCCGGCGAGAGGCAGTTCGGCGTCCACGACTTCATGTTCGTCAGAATCGCGTTCGACAGCTTCACGGTGTAGTACTTCTCTTCCGTGCCCTTCGGCGAGATGCGGTAGAACTCGAGCGTGACGTTCTTCATCTGCTCGCCCGAGGTCAGCGCCTGGAACAGCTTCGGCGACGACTTGTCGATTTCCTTCGTGAGCGTCATCGGCAGATGGACGCGCTTGCCGGTCGGCAGACCCGTTTGCGGGCTCTTCGGAATTTCGATGGTGTGATCGACGGCCTGGACGAGAATCTTTCCTTCATGACCCTGAACCTTGGTCGAGCCTTCGATCTTGCCCTGGTTCTGGCCTTCGAGAGTGAGGTAGCACGGCATCGGCATGATAATTCCCCTGTTGGGTAGCAAACTGTGTTTGGGTTTCGGTTGTTTCGCCGGGACCTCGCGGCCCCGGCGTTTCGCTCAGCTCTTGTGTGCTGCGCATGTTTCACATGTTGCAGGAGGCCCGTTACCGGTCGGTTTCAGTTCTCCCGCGTTGCGTTACAGATGAAACACGGCGCGCTTTCCAGCGATGTGCCGCTTACTTCTTGTCCAGCTTGCCGACCAGGGACAACGTGAACGACGCGCCCATGTACTTGAAGTGCGGACGCACCTTCAGATCCACGCGATACCAGCCCGGATCGCCTTCAACATCGGCCACGACGATTTCCGCCTGACGCAGCGGACGACGGCTGCGCACGCCTTCGGCGGGGTTGTCCATGTCCGCGACGTACTGGCGAATCCACGTGTTGAGTTCGCTTTCCAGATCGACGCGCTCTTTCCACGTGCCGATGTTCTCGCGCTGGATCACCTTGATGTAATGCGCGAGACGGCTCACGACGAACATGTACGGCAGTTGCGTGCTGAGCTTGTAGTTCAGCTCGGCTTCCTTGCCTTCCTTGGTGTTGCCGAAGAACTTCGGCTTTTGCGCCGAGTTCGCCGAGAAGAACGCGGCGTTGTCGCTGTTCTTGCGCATCGTCAGCGCGATGAAGCCCTGCTCCGCAAGCTCGAACTCGCGGCGCTCGGAGATGAGTACCTCGGTCGGGATCTTGTTCTGCAGCTCGCCCATCGACTCGTACGTGTACACCGGCAGGTCGCCCACCGTGCCGCCGCCCTGCGGTCCGATCACGTTGGCGCACCAGCGGTAATCGGCGAAGCTCGACGTCAGGCGCGACGCGAATGCGAACGCCGCGTTGCCCCACAGGAACTGGCTGTTGCCGCCCGAGACATCTTCCTTGTAGTTGAACTTCTTGGCCGGCACCGTATCCGCGCCGTACGGCACGCGCAGCAGGAAGTGCGGTAGCGTGAGACCGACGTAGCGCGCGTCTTCGGATTCGCGGAACGCATTCCACTTGACGAACTGCGGGCCTTCGAAAATCGACGAGAGATCCTTCAGGTTCGGCAACTGATCATAGGTATCGACGCCGAAGAAATGCGGACCCGCCGCGGCGATGAACGGCGCATGGCTCATCGCCGATACGCTCGCCACGTTCTGCAGCAGCTTCACGTCCTGCGTGCCCGGACCGAACTCGTAGTTCGCGACGATCGCGCCGAACGGCTGGCCGCCGAACTGGCCGTATTCAGCCGTATAGAGATTCTTGTAGAGACCCGACTTGGTGATGTCCGCCGCGTCCTCGAAGTCTTCGAGCAGCTTGCCCTTGCTTACGCTCAGCAACTGAATCTTGACGTTCTCGCGGAAATTCGTGCGGTCCACGAGGAACTTGAGCGAGCGCCATGCCGACTCCATCTTCTGGAAGTCGGCGTGATGCAGGATCGCATCGACCTGCGCGCACAGCTTCTGGTCGAGGTCGGCGATCATGCTGTCGACCGTCGCCTGCGTGATGCGCTCGACTGCGTTCTGCGGCTCCAGCAGTTGCGAGATGAACGCCTGGATGCCCTGACGCGTGATCGAATAGGCTTCGTCGCCCGGCTTGATGCGCGCCGACTCGATCAGGGAATCGAGCAGCGAGAGACTTGCGTCGGACTCGGGTGCGGCTGTCGCTGTCTGTTGCTTTTCCATGTCGCTCATGTCACTTTTCCTCGATGCCGAGTTCGCTCATCAGACGCGCGCGCACGCCTTCGTCTTCGATCAGTTCCTGAACGCGCTTGCGGAAATCCGGAATGTTGCCGAGCGGGCCCTTCAGCGCCTTGAGCGCGTCGCGCAAGGCGATCATCTGGCGCAACTCGGGCACTTTCTCGACGATCGCATCCGGCGAGAAATCGTCGACGGACTCGAACTTCAGGTTCATCGCGATCTGCGCTTCCGGATCGGCGTTCGCGTCGAGGCGGTTCGGCACCGCGAGATCGAGCGAGAGCTTCTGCCCCTTGAGCACTTCGTTGAAGTTGTCCTTGTCGACGTTGACCGGCTTCATGTCTTCGATCGGCGTATCGTCGTCGCGCAAAGTGAAGTCGCCGAGCACGAGCAATTTCAGCGGCAATTCGACTTCCGCCTTGGCATCTCCGGTGGCCGGACGATACACAATATTGACCCGCTCCTTAGGAGCGACTGAACCGTCAGATGCCATGCCTACCCCCTAACCCAATACCAAAAGTGTTGATGAAATATTCGAGCCGCTTTGAACAGCGTCAGCACGATCGTGCGCGAATGCCGTCGCCGCTCATTCATTGCATGCTGCTGGCGACACGGAACGATCTCACGGCGTATAGCGGGTCATTGCCGCAAAGAGAACCGGATTCCGGGCTCTTTTCGCGCATTGGGCGCATGGCCTGCGTGCTACGCTGAACTTCCTGTCGCTCAGGGCATTAACGACCGCGCTTTCGGATTCTTGAAGCTGTTTTTAGGGCGGCCGGAATGCGGCAATGCGCTTCACCTATCCATAAGGTTCTTTTGATTTCTGCCGTTAATGCTTCGAGAACTTCCGAAGCCAGGCGGACAGCGGCATCGCCATTGCGTGAGAGACCATTGTGGCAAACCAGTATGAAGTCCAGGGCGACGTGCTCATCGTGAGCCTCGAAGGCGCGCTGAACAGCACGAACTCGGCGCAGGTCGAGGCCGAAATCCAGCGCCGTCTCGATCAGGGCACCAACCAGGTCTTGTTCGATCTGAGCGCGCTCGGCTATATCTCCAGCGCGGGATTGCGCGTCGTGCTCATCGCCGCGAAGCGCCTCAAACAATCCGCGGGACGGCTCGTCCTGTGCGGTATGCACGACCAGATCCGCGAAGTATTCGAAGTCAGCGGATTTCTCAACATTCTCAACGTCACCGACACCCGCGCGTCCGCGCTCGGGCGCTTCAACGAGGTGGCGTGAGCCTCATGTTTCGTTTGTAACCTGAGCCCGTTTTTCTGAAACGCGGCCGTAACGGCGCGCGCCGAGAATTCATCCCATGCGCAGAACGAACTGCGCCAAACAACCGGAGAAAAAAATCATGCCGATGCCGTGCTACCTCTCACTCGAAGGCCAGAATCAAGGCAAGATCGAAGGCTCGACCAAGGTTCAGGGTCACGAAGGAAAGATCCTCGTTCAGGCTGTCGATCACACCATCGAAATTCCGAAGAGCCCGCAAACGGGCCTGCCGACCGGCAAGCGCGTGCACCAGGCGATGACGCTCACGAAGGAAATCGACAAGTCCTCGCCGAAGCTGTATCAGGCGCTGACGTCCGGCGAGCAGATGAAGGACGTGTCGCTGGAGTTCTATCGCATTTCGCCGAAGGGCACGGAAGAGAAGTACTACACCGTGAAGCTGTCGAATGCGATTCTGACCAACATGAAGTCGTGGACGCCGAACTGCTTGTCGCCGGACAACAAGCAGATGGGCCACATGGAAGACGTGTCGTTCACGTACGAGAAGATCACGTGGACGTATGAGCCGGACGGCATCGAAGCCGAAGACTCCTGGCTCGCGCCGAAGTCCTGACGCGTTGCGGCGCTCGTCGGCTTATCAAGGAATGAGGCTGCGGATATAGTTTATCGGCGCATGGTCGGCGAGATCCCGGATCATGACGTTGCCCTTCCTCCACGCATACTCGCGAAGATAAGCGATGCGCGCCGCCTCGCGGTCGGCCTGCACGAACGACGGCTCGGGCGCAGTGTGCAGCGTGCCGTCGGCGTCGATGAACGTCATCGGTCCCGCATGAATGTATCCGCCCAGTTCGGGAGGCAATTCGGTGACGAGGTCGCAGCAATCGACGAATCGCGTGATGGCGACGTCGGCCAGCGTCGCGGCGAAGTCCGCATTCCCGACTCGCGGCGATCCGAACGTGATGAGCTCATCGGCGCGGCATACGCTCGCGGCCAGCGTCGCAATCGCGGCGCCAAGACTATGGCCCGTGAGCACGAGCCGCTTTCTCGCGTTCTTCGTCTCATCCAGCCATTGCAGCACGGTGGGAAGAATACTTCTCGTGGCGGCAGCGAAGCCATCGTGAACCCGCCCGGCGGTTTCGTTCCAGGGCGTCAGGCTCGCTTCGAGATCGACCGCGATGTCCGTGAGTTCCGCAGGTTCCGTTCCGCGAAACGACACGATCGCGAGGCCGTCTGCTTCGCGGAGCGCGCCGAAACCCTGAGTACCGGTATCCCGTTCATTGAACGGCTTGGGTTCGCCGAATCGCACCTTCGAGAGTGCCTGCCGTAGCCGGTCGAGTTCAAGTGGGGAGTCTTCGGAATGGACATAGGCGAGTCGTGCGAATTCCGCAGCGAGCGCCGAAACCTTGTACTCGGCACGATCATCGAAGATCGTGTCATCGTTTTGCGGCGAGTACAGGGCAACACGTCTTGCATCGTATGCAATCGTCGGCATGTGCATCTCCCGCGGCATCGGAACGCTTCAGAATAGGCGGCGCTCACACGATACGAAACCAGAACCGGCGAGGCTGTGTGGCATAGCAGACAGAGATCGCCGATTGCTTCGGATGGCTTATCGCAATGCAACACCGAATCGTCACGCCGTCAGCGCGGCCATTGCGGCGGCGCGATCCGGAACAATGCGGAACAGCGAGTCGAAGCCGATCACCTGAAACACTTCATGAACCTGCGGCAAGAGTCCCGTCAGCACCAGTTCATGCCCCGTGCTGCGCGCGCTCTTCGCGGCCTTCAGCAAGACGCGCAGTCCGGCCGAACTGACGTATTGCACGTCGCTCATATCGAGCAGCACGCGCGGCGTCGCCTGCACACGCTCGGGCAACACGTCTTCGAGTTGCCGGGAGGTCGTGCTGTCGATGCGTCCATCCACGGCGATGATGAGTACTTCGCCTTCATGCGTTTCGTTGATATTCATCGGTTTCCTCGGTAGATCTTCAAGCGTCCGGCTTCGCGGCGATGCGCTTGCGAAAGCTCAGGCAGTTCAATTCTTCACGACGCTCATAAGCCACGCGATCCATCATCTTGCGCACGAGATAGACGCCGAGCCCGCCGATCGCGCGATCGTCGAGTTCGCTCGTCACATCGGGATCGGGCAGCTTCAGCGGATCGAAGGCCACGCCGTCGTCGATGACTTCGGCATGCACTTCGTCCGCGCCGATCGTCACGTGAACGCGGATCGCGCCGTGCGCCGAACCGTATGCCGCGATGTTCGAGATGACTTCGTCGAAGGCCATCGCGAAGCTCTGGAACAGCGCGGGCGGCAGGCCACGCGCATCGAAGAGCGTCTGCAAGCGATTCACCAGCGCATCGATGTCGGGCGCTTTCGGATCCAGTTGCGTGTCGAGCGTGTCGGTCGCGTTCATGCTGTCTTCGACCCGGAAGCCCCGTAGTGAACCGCAAGGCAGGTGATGTCGTCGGATTGCGGCGCGCCGTCGGCGAACTGACTGACGCTGTCGAAGAGTCGCTTGAGCAGCACTTCGACATCCGCGCCATTGGAGCCCGCGAGATGCCGCGCGAGACGCAGTTCGCCGTATTCCTCGTCGGCGGGATTGAACGCCTCGGTGACGCCGTCGGTATAGAGCAGCAGCGTCGAACCGGCTTCGAGATGCGCGCGCCCTTCCTTGAACGGCGTGCCTTCGATGACGCCCAGCGCCATGCCGCCCGTGCCCGGCAATTGCGACACCTCGCCGTCCGGACCGATCAGATAAGGCGGATTATGCCCGCCGTTCGCGTATTCGAGTTCGCCCGTCGCCGTATCGAGGATGCCGTAGAAGAGCGTCACGAACATCGTCGCTTCATTGTCCTGCGCGAGCAGATCGTTGGCGAGCGCGAGACACGCGCCCGGGCTCGCGGCGCTCGGCGCGATCGCGCGCAGCAGCGTGCGCGCCACCGCCATGAACAATGCGGCGGGCACGCCCTTGCCCGACACATCGGCGATCACCATGCCGATCTTCTGATCGGACAGCCAGAAGTAATCGTAGAAGTCGCCGCCGACCTCCCGCGCCGGAATCATGCGCGCGAACATCTGCAAGTCGGGCCGCGATGGAAAGCGCGTCGGCACGATCGATTGCTGCATGCGCCGCGCGACGTCGAGTTCCTGCTGGATCGACACGAGCTTCGTATGCGCGTTGAACACGTTCTGGATCGTGAGGAACCACGGACGCCATGCCTGCGGAATATCCGGAATCGACTTGACGGAGCCGCGGTCTTCGTCCTGGATATAGCGCACCAGCTTCTGCGCGGGCACGATCGCATCCCGGTACGTCATCCGGCTCGCGATCATGAGCATCAGCGTCAGGCTCAGCACGAGCACCAGCACGCTCGGCACGCCGGTTTCCAGCGCCACGCGCTGAAGGTTCCAGCGCGGCAGCAGCAGCACGAGGCGAAACGGCGCATGCCGGATGCCGACCGCTTCGATGTAATAGCCGTCGCGGATCGAAAGACGCCCGTCTGCATCGTTCAGCACGCTTTGCAGGTCGCTACGCAATGACGGCGGAAAGGCTTCCTCGGCCGATCGCACCTGCTGTGCGCCGTCGCGCACCAGTTCCGGGTCCGCGAGCAACTGCCCGCGATCGTTGACGATGAACATGCGGCCCAGTCCCGGCGGCCAGGTGCGCACGAACTGGTTGAGCCAGCCGAGCGTCAGATCGAGCGAGACCGAACCGCGAAACTGGCCCGCATCGAACACGCCCGCCGATGCGGTGACCATCACGCCCTTGCCGGCTTCATCGACATAAACGGGCGTCCACACGACGGCGTGATCGGGATCGGCGGCCGTTTGCACTTCCGTGAAAAATTCCTTTTGCTTGAGCGAGTCCGCGTAGAAGAAGTCTTTCGACGCGACCCACGGATAGATATTGATGAAGCGTCGCGCGGACGTGTAGTAGACCCACGTCGCGCCCGGCAGGTTGGCCATGATCGTCTTGAACGTGCCGTTCAGGCTCAGCGCCATCTCGAGCTCGCGATCGAGCGCGGGCGTGCGCGCACCGACGAGGCCCGTGAGATTGCCGGCATCGGCGGCGGTCCACGGTGCAGGCAACGCGTCGAGCTGGATGCTGTCCGTCTCCTTGCCCGGCCGCAGCGCGGCGAGCAACGGCGAATCGGCTGCGCCTCGCGGATGCAGGCGCAACCATGTCTCGCCCTGAATGCGCATCGAGTTGACGGCGTCGGTGCTGCTTCGCACGAGCGCATCGAGCGCGATCGCCTGTTCCTGCATGCGCTGACTGACGCTCGATGTCTGCGCCGCGAGCGTCATCGTGTATTGCAGATAAACCAGCGCGCACGCGACGATGAGCACGCCCACGAACGCGATGCGCATCACACGGTTGTAGCGGGCGAACAGGGCCGCCGTCAGATCGGACATACGCTCTTTCGTTTAACGTTGATGCGGATTGTGGTCACGTCGAATCTCCCGTTCAGGCCGCGACGCTGCCCGCGCGTGCTTCGCGCGTGCCGGCGTAGCCGAGCTGTTCGAGGCGCTTTTGCAGCACGCCGGAACTCGTCAACTGAAGGATTTCGGAGAAGACCATGCGGGTCATCGATTTCGGATCGACGATGCGCGCGCCCTGCTCCGCCTTCAATACGCCGATGACCTCGCGATAATCCTCGATGCCCGCGACCATGATGTCGAACCAGCTCAGCCACGCGGAGGCGATCGTCGGGTCCTGCTGCAACTCCTTGCACAGCCGTCCGATGCGCGTCGCCTGATCGAGCAGGATCACGTCGATCTCGTGCTCGTCCGAGCCGAGGCGCTCACGCAAATCGACGTCCCAGCGAATGCTGATCTCCGGAAGAAAGATATAGCGCAGCCCCTGCACGATGCCGATCCGGCTGTGCACCGAGGGAATCATCGTGAAGCCGTCGATGGCCCAGCCTTCACCGGGAAACTCGACGATCTGGCGCACCAGCTCGACCGTATCCGCGATGCGCCGTGGCTCGCGGAACATCACGGTGAGACCGGGCCGCGCGTTGTCGGTCCATTCGCCGGGCGGCAGCACGCGTCCGACGAAGGCATCGGTCTGCGCGGCGGCATCGGCGAGCGAGAACACGGCGGCGGCGAGCGCGGCCGCATCGAAGCCGATTGCCGCCTTCACTTCGAGACCGACCGAGAGTTCCTGGCTCGATCCATAACGCCCGAGCACGGGGCGCAGCACGATGTCCCGCACGCGCTCGTCGTCGCTCAGCAACGTGACGAGCGGATGCACGAACGCCTTGAAGCGCGCGCCGACCGGATACACGCGCGATGCCGGAATCGTCGTCGCGCCATGACCGCGCAGACGCGCGAGCCCGCCGGCCGAAGCCTGCTGCGTGAGGCCCACGAAGTAATGATCCACAGCGTCGGCCATCGCCGTTCCTTGTTTTTGCTTTGAGTTCGAAATTACGTCGGAAAGTGTATCGATGGCCGGCGCGGACAAAAGCCCGAGAAGAGCGCCAAAGAGGCGACTATTCGTGGCTTTGCCGCGACCCGCGCGAGCGTGGCCGACAGCCTTGCAAATGGCCGGCTTTACGAGGGATCTGGAACACTGCTGAAATCTTGCGGGAAGGCGCGGGAAAGGTCGGCACGCGATTGCGCGCGACGCATTCATGCGGAAGTTGCGCGGTGGCATTCCCGTTCAATCCGCGCGTGCTGATTCGTTCTTCCGGATGAGTCTGTCGTTCCGGGTGAGCGCGATGGGTCACGATCTTTACACCGATATCCTGACGGGCATGTTCCTCTTCTGGAACGGCGCTCGCGTGCTGACCTACGTTCCCACGATCGTCAGACTCGTCTGCACGCGGACCGACGCGCGAAGTCATAGCCTCCTGACCTGGCTATGCTGGGTGCTGAGCAACGGGACATTCGCGCTGATGCTGCTCGAACGAAACGACGGGGTACCTGAAGCGATGTTCTGGCTCAACGTCGGCAATACGACGATGTGTCTGATCGTTTGCGCAATCATCTTTTGCAAGCAGCACAGGGTGGATGCGCGCTGACATAGACGCTCGCTGCTTAGCAAAACATCGACCCGCTCTTCTACATGTAAACCCTCTCGCACACCATGCCGTGCAAATGATTCGATGCGCCCGGCGAATCGAAGAACATTGACGGCGGGTTAATGCGCCCGAATACTGCCGACTGGAGGGCGTCGCTTGCAGCGATGCGTATTCGTCAGGAGACTTTAGCGCACCGGTCTTCATCAAACCAACCCGATACAAGGAACGTAGAATGAAGAATGCCTTGTCCGTACGCTTCGTCATGAAGGCTGCCGCCGCCGTGTCCGCAGTCACGTTCGCCATGTCCGCGCATTCCGCGGAGCCGCTCAAGATCACGCTGACCAACTGGGCCGATACCCAGGCGGTCGTCTACACCGCGAAGTACGTTCTGGAAACCAAGCTGCAACAGCCCGTCACGCTGGTCAACGCGGATATCGGCATTCAGTTTCAGGGCCTCGCCCGGGGCGATGTGGATCTGATGCTGGGCGCCTGGCTTCCGGTCACGCACGCGGCTTACTTCGCCCGCTACAAGAACGACATCGAGGATCTGGGCACCATCTACTCGGGGGCGAAGATCGGATGGGCGGTTCCGGACTACGTGCCCGAGAGCGAGGTGGCCTCGATCGCCGATCTCAACAAGCCCGATGTCAAGGCGAAGCTGAACAGCACGATTCAGGGCATCGAGCCGGGTGCGGGCGAGATGGTCGCCTCGGAGAAAGCGCTCAAGGAGTACGACCTCGCCGGTTATAACCTTGTCCGTGCGAGCGAGGCCGGCATGCTGACGGCGGTCTCGCGTGCTTATCCGGCGAAGAACTGGATCGTCGCGACGGTCTGGAGCCCGCACTGGCTGTGGCAGAAGTACAAGATGCGCTATCTGAAGGACCCCAAAGGCGTATTGGGCGGCGACGAGCAGATTCACGGCTTCGGATCGAAGCAGTTCGCGCAGAAATTTCCTCGCGCCAATGTCTTCGTCCGGCACTTCAAGCTGACGCTCGCGGATGTCGAAGCGATCGAACTCGACGGCAATGCCACGAACGACTGGAACGTGGCGGCGAAGAAGTTCGTCGATGCGCATCCGGAGAAAGTGCAGGCATGGCTCCAGCAATAAGCGTCCGGCCGCGCCGACGGTGGCGCGGTCAACCGATTACCTAGGTAATTGACACGTATGGACCTAAGTAATTTGAGCGCTTACGCTCTTTTTCAACTCGGAAAGATTCCGACAAGAGAAAGGGGTCAAGCGCCATGCCGAATCAAGCAGCCCAAGAGGTCGATACCAAAACGCTCAGACGCGTCATAGCCGCGGCTTCCATCGGCAACTTCGTCGAATGGTTCGATTTCGCCGCGTATGGATTTCTCGCGACCATCCTGACTCGCGAGTTCTTTCCGAGCGGCGACCCGACGGTCGGGCTTCTGAAGACCTTCGCGGTCTTTGCGGTGGCCTTCGCGTTCCGGCCGCTGGGCGGCCTCTTCTTCGGCGTCGTCGGCGACCGGATCGGCCGCAAGCGGACCCTCGCTTTCACCATCCTGATGATGGCGGGCGCCACGACGCTGATCGGGCTGCTGCCGACTTACGCGAGCATCGGCTACTGGGCGCCGCTGCTGCTCACGATCATCCGCTGCGTGCAAGGTTTCTCCGCCGGCGGCGAATATGCGGGCGCCTGCGCCTATGTGATGGAACATGCGCCGCGCCGCCGTCGCGCGTTCTTCGGCAGCTTCGTCCCGGTTTCGACGTTCTCGTCGTTCGCGTGCGCGGCGGTCGTCGCTTATGCGCTGGAGTCCTCGCTGTCGCCCGCGGCGATGGTCGACTGGGGCTGGCGCATCCCGTTTCTGATCGCGGCTCCGGTCGGTCTCATCGGCGTCTATCTGCGCGTGAATCTGCATGAAACGCCCGCATTCAAGGCGCTCGAAGGCAACAAGGACGTCGCTCACGCGCCCTTGATGGAAACGCTGCATTCGCAGTCCGGGAACATCCTGCGACTCGGCGCGTTCGTCTCGGTCACGGCGCTGTCCTTCTATACATTCACCACGTATTTCGCGACCTATATGCAGGTCGCCGGGCACTTGTCCCGCGGAACCTCGCTGCTCGTGACCGTGCTCGCACTCTTCTTCGCCGCGGCGCTGTGCCCGCTGGCCGGCCTTTTCTCCGACCGCGTCGGCCGCCGCGCGACCATCGCGAGCACCTGCATCTTCATCATCGTCTCGGTCTATCCCGCCTTCACGCTCGGCGGATCGGGCGAACTGTCGCGGTCATTGCTCGGCGTTGCGCTGCTCGCCGTGGGCGCCGTGCTGTCGGGCGTGGTGACGGCTCCGCTGCTGTCGGAAGTATTCGCCACCAAGACCCGATACACCGCATCGGCCATCACCTACAACCTCGCGTACACGATCTTCGGCGGCACCGCGCCGCTCGTCGCGACGTGGCTGATCTCCGCGACGGGAACGAACCTCTCGCCGGCGTATTACCTGATCGCCGTGTCGATCTTCGCGATGATCGGCGGGCTCTCGTTGCGCGAGACATCGAAAACCGCGCTCGAGGAAGCAGGCCATGCAAGCGCAGGCGCAAGCACTGCGGCACGCTCAACCACGATACCGAAAGGATCGACGCAATGAGTAGCCTTCACGATTCGAGCATCATCATCGACGGACTGAACATCTCGAAGTTCGAGCGCTCCGTATTCGAGGACATGAGGAAAGGCGGTGTCACGGCGGTGAACTGCACCGTGTCGGTGTGGGACGACTTCCAGAAGACCATCGACAACATCGCGGAAATGAAGCAGCAGATCCGCGAGTACAGCGAGATTCTCACGCTCGTGCGCACCACCGACGATATCCTGCGCGCAAAGAAAGAGAACAAGACCGGCATCATCTTCGGCTTTCAGAACTCGTATGCGTTCGAGGATAACCTGGGTTATATCGAGGTATTCAAGGAACTCGGCGTCAACGTGGTTCAGCTTTGCTATAACACGCAGAATCTCGTCGGCACTGGCTCTTATGAACCCGATGGCGGCTTGTCGGGGTATGGCCGCGAAGTGATTCAGGAGATGAATCGTGTCGGCATCATGGTGGATCTTTCGCATGTCGGCGCGAAGACTTCTTCGGATGCGATCGCCTGCTCGAAAAAGCCTGTCACTTACTCGCACTGCTGTCCTTCAGGTTTGAAAGAGCATCCGCGCAACAAGACGGACGAGCAGTTGAGAGAGATTGCCGATGCGAACGGCTTCGTCGGCGTGACGATGTTCATGCCGTTCCTGAGAAGAGGCGCGGACGCGACCGTAGACGATTATCTCGAAGCGATCGAATACACGATCGATCTGATCGGCGAAGACAAGGTCGGCATCGGCACCGACTTCACGCAAGGCTACAGCACCGAATTCTTCGACTGGATCACGCACGACAAGGGCCGCTATCGCCGTCTGACGGACTTCGGCAAGGTCGTGAATCCGGAAGGCATTCGCACGATCGGCGAATTCCCGAATCTCACCGCTGCGATGGAGAAGGCGGGCTGGAGCGAATCGCGCATAAAGAAAGTAATGGGCGAAAACTGGCTGCGTGTATTCGGCGAAGTGTGGAACGTGTGATTCGCGTCGGCATCAATTCTGTGCGAAAAGTTATCTGACCTCCAGTGTTACGATAACTTTTCGCCAGACGCGGCAAGCTTCCCGATATGACCGACCCGACGCCCAAACTCGACTACGAGGATTTGTTCCGGCATTTGCCCGTTGCCGTCATCGTTGCGAGAGAGCGGGTCATGGTGGACTGCAATTCGAGAGCGCTGGAACTCTTCAGGGCGACGCGCGACGACATCATCGATCAGTCGTTCTCGAAGCTCTATCCGCAGCGCAAGGACTTTTCCACCACCGGCCGCCGTCTCGCGCCGCTGCTCGCCAAGCATGAGTTCTTCAGCGACGACCGCATCATGCGGCGCATCGACGGGACGCATTTCTGGGTCACCGTCTGCGGCTTCGGATATAACCCGGAGCGGCCTTTCGAGCTTGCGATCTGGACCTTCACGGACCTGTCGCAGGGCACGAAGCAATCCGATAACGCGAGCATGTTGACCGAACGTGAGCGCGACGTCGCCGCTCTGCTCGTTCACGGCATGACAAGCAAGGAGATCGGCAAGGAGCTGAACATCAGTCCGCGCACGGTCGACATACATCGCGCGAGCCTGCTGCGCAAATACGGCGCGCGAGCGACGCAAGACCTGATCGCGCGGCTGCTGGCGTGAATGGATGGCCTAGTCGAAAGCTCGATTCTTGGCCCTTCAGCCTGGGTCATCACGCGGATATCGTAGGTGTCACACACATGGAGAACATGCATGGACACCTCGATCGCCTTTCGGCATCTCGACACGCCCGATGACTGGACGCGCGCCTTCGACGTCATGAAGGAACTGCGCCCGCATCTCACCGACGCGCACGCGTTCGCCGCGCAAATGCGCCGTCAACGCGAGGAAAGTTATCGCCTGCTCGCCGCATGCGACGAAGACGGCGCGATCCTCGGTCTCGCCGGCTATCGAACGCAAACGAACACGCTGTACGGGCGTTTCGTCTATCTCGACGATCTCGTGGTCACGGCGCGGCTGCAACGCAGCGGCATCGGCGCGCTATTGCTCGGCAAGGTCCGCGAGATCGCGCTTCATTCGGGCTGCGCGCATTTCGTGCTCGATACCGGCCTGCAAAGGGCGCTCGCGCAGCGCTTCTACTTTCGCAACGGCCTGCTCGCCAAGGGCATGCACTTCGTCGAGACGCTCGCCGGCAACGGCAAGTAGGCCGCGCGATGAAAGTGCTCTTCATCAACGCGAGCCCGCACGGCGACGCGAGCAACGGTTATCGGCTCGCGCTGGAGATGATCGAGATGTTGCAGAAGACCGCGCGCGTGGAAATCGTCGGCCGCGATCTCGCCGCGAAGCCGTTGCCGCCCGTCACGCGGGACTATGCGCGCGCGGTCACCTCGCGTCATCCGGACACGAGCGCGTTCGACATATCCGAGCAACTGGTCCGCGAGATCGAAACCACGGATGCGCTCATCATCAACACGCCGATGCACAACTTCACCGTGCCCGCCGCGCTGAAGCTGTGGATCGACTACGTGCTGCGCATTCATCGCACATTCGCGGCCACGCCCGAAGGCAAGGTCGGCCTGATGCGCGACCGGCCCGCGTTCGTGATCGTCGGATCGGGCGGCATTCATAGCGGCGAGCACGCGCGTCAGCCGGATTTCCTCACGCCGTATCTACGTTACGCGCTCGGTTCGATCGGCTTGCGAAGCCTGCACTTTCTCCTGCTGCAAGGACTCGTGCGCGGCGATGAAGCCGTGGCCGAAGCGCTGCAAAGCGCGCGCGATGAGATCGCGCGGCACGCGTTCTTCGCTTCGGACGACGCCATCACGCTCTAACCGTCGTAGGCACGTCGAAGCATGCGCGCGAGCCGCGTTGCTTCGGCGGCATCGGCGACATTCGCGAAGCCGACGACGATCCCGCGCAACGTATGCTTCGTGCGCCCGTTCAGATACCACGCCGACAGCGCCAGCACCGCGAGCCCGGCTTCGCGCGCGCGTGCGGCCATCGCCAAGTCGTCGATGGGACCAGCGCGTCCCTTGCGGAAGAGCGCGACGAGATGCATGCCGCCGGTCGGCAGGTCGATGGTCACGTCATCGCCGAACGCCTTCAGAATCGCGTTCGCGAGCAGCGCGCGCCGCTCGGCGTACAGCGCGCGCATACGCTTCAGATGCCGCGCGAAATGCCCTTGCGCGATGAAGTCAGCCACCGCCGCCTGCAACAAATAGGGCGATCCCGCATTCATGCTCTTCGTGAGCTGCCCGAAGCGCGCGACGGCCCGCTCGGGCGCCACCACATAAGATAGGCGCAAGCCTGGAAACAGCACCTTGCTGAACGTGCCGCAATAGATCACGCGATCGTCGCGGTCGAGGCTTTTCAGCGCGGGCAGCGGACGGCCGACATAGCGAAACTCGCTGTCGTAATCGTCCTCGACGATCCAGCTCCCCGCACGGCTCGCCCAGTCGAGCAGCTTCATGCGTCGCGAAAGCGTCAGCGCGACCCCGAGCGGACTGTGATGCGACGGCGTGACGAACGCGAAGCGTGCATCGGCATCGAGCGCGATACCTGCATCGACGTCGAGCCCTTCGTGATCGATCGGCACCGGCACGAGCCGCACGCCTGCTTCGACGAGAAAGTTACGCGCGGCCAGATAGCCCGGCTCTTCGAACCACGCGCGGTCTTCGGGCTTCGCGAGACTGCGCAGGATGAGTTCGAGCGTCGAGCGATAGCCGTTCGTCACGAACACCTGCTCCGGCACGCACTCCACACCGCGCGAGAGGCCGAGATATGTCGCGATGCGCTCGCGCAACGGCCGATAACCGGAAGGATCGGGATACGTGAGTGCGGCGAGATCCCCGCTGCGCGCCCGGTACGCGACGAGCCTGCTCCATACCTTGCGCGGAAACGCATCGAGCGCGGGCAGGCCGGGACGCAAGGGCTTCGCATCGTTGCCGATATCGGCGGCGGGCTCGACGCGTCTAATACGCGGCGCGTCCGCGCGCTCGCGGCTCTTGCGCGTGGCGGATCGCGTTACCGCGCCCGGCAGTGACGACGACACGAACGTGCCCGCCGCGCCGCGCATCTGCAAGTAACCTTCATCGACAAGGATGTTATAGGCCATCTCGACGGTGCCGCGCGCCGTATTCAGTTGCGTCGCGAGGCCGCGCAACGCGGGCACCCGATCTCCCGGCTTCAGATGACCCGCCGCGATCGCGGCCTTGAAGCGCTCGCAAATCTGCAGATAAATCGGCGATGCTTCGTGCCGGTCGATTTCGATCGTCAGTGCATTTCTGGTTTGCGGCATGGCCTAGTCCAATCGATGATTCTTGTCCCTTTCTGCTAAGCCATCATTCTCACACAATGACTTCACTTTCACTTGACCGAGAGGTGCATCATGAAGATCGTCGTCATTGGCGGTTCGGGTTTGATCGGCGCGAAAACCGTCGCGATTCTGCGTGCGAAGGGTCACGAGGCGATCGCCGCGTCGCCGCGCAACGGCGTGGATTCGGTGACCGGCGCAGGATTGAATGAAGCGCTTCGCGGCGCGCAAGTCGTGATCGATGTATCGAACGCGCCTTCATGGGCGCCCGACGACGTGATGGCGTTCTTCCGCACGTCCACCACGAATCTCGTGAAGGCCGAAGCCGCGGCGGGCGTGCAGCATCATGTCGCGCTGTCGGTCGTCGGCACGGACCGCATGCCGGACAACGGCTATTTCCGCGCGAAGGTCGCACAGGAGCAGTCGATCGCGGAATCGGGCGTGCCGTATTCCATCATTCGCGCGACGCAGTTCATGGAGTTCCTCGGCGGCATCGCCGATGCGGGCACGCAGGATGGCCGCGTGCATCTCTCGACAGGACAGTTCCAGCCGATCGCGGCGGATGACGTCGCGGCCATCGTCGCCGATGTCGCGCTCGCGGCGCCGTCGAACGGCATTGTCGATATCGCTGGGCCGGAGCGTGCGCCGCTGCACCGGATCGTGGGTCAGTATCTGAAGGCTCAGGGCGATGCGCGCGAGATCGTCGTCGATCCGAAAGCGACGTACTTCGGCGGCACGATCGTCGAGGACTCGCTCGTGCCGACCGGCGTTGCGCGCCGTGGAAGCATCGCGCTCGCGGACTGGCTGAAGCAGGCGCGAGCGTAATCGGCGCAACGCGTTTCAAAACACGTGCATCATCCCGATGTACGCGCCGGTCTGCGACTCGCCCGCCATCGGACTCGTGCTGGGTTCGGCGTCGCGCGGTGTCGCGAAGACCGAGAACGTGCCGTTCGCGCTGTTGCGCACGTATGCGACCGTGCCGTACAGGAAGGTGCGCTTGGTGAAGTTGTAGGTCGTGCCGAGCGCGTAGAGCATCGCGTGGCTCGCGGGATCGTGCGCTGCATCGCCCGCGCCCTGGCCCACGTGAATATAGAAGCCCGCCGCGGTGACGGCCCACGCGGGCGTGGCCTGATACGTCGCGCCGAGCCAGTAGTGATCGGCGCTATCGGCCACGCCCGCGGGAGAATCCGGCGCGGCGTAGTGCGTGTAGGCGGCCTGCACCTTCCACTTGTCCACCTTCAGGTTCGCGCCGACGAAGTACTCGCGCGACGCCTGAAAAATATTGTCGAGCTTGCCGTCCTGGCTGCGCAGTTCGTCGTAGATGCCGCGCACGTCGAGCACCGGAGAGTGATACGTCAGCATGATGCCTTCGGAGCGGCCGAACTCGCCCTGCGCGCCCGAATTGAACGCGCCCGGCTGATTGCCGAACGCATATTGACCTTGCACGTCGAAGCCATGAAACACGGGGCTGTGGTACTCGACGTTATTGCTCGTCTGCTGCCAGTTGCGCCCGCGCACCAGCGACGCCGACGATACCGCCTGCTGCACGAAGGGATCGAATTCCCACACGCCGTCGCTGTCGATGAAGAGATTGCGGCCCGCCTGCAACTGGCCCCACGTCTTCGAGTTCAGTCCGACATAGGCGCGGCGCGACCACAGGCGTCCGCCGCCGGTGGTGCCGTTCATGATCTGAATGGCTGTTTCGAGGTCGAAGACCGCGCTCAGGCCCGCGCCGAGATTTTCGTTGCCCTTGAGGCCCCACATGCTGGTGCCCCAGTCGCCGCCTTCGGCGCTCCATCGCGAGGCGCTGCCGCCCTTGCCGTCCGCGATGTGATTCAGATATTCGATGCCGCCATCGATACGCCCGTACATCGTGACGGTCGTTTGCGCCCATGCGCCCGAAGTGACGAGAAGAAGGCCTGCCGCTTTCCAGAGACGAACTTTCATGGCCGACTGAACTCCATGTTGGCCCTGCCCGGTTGAGAGAAAACGATTGGCTGCACCTTAGCACCATCCGATGAAGTCGGCACAAATCGGTGCCGCATCGGTTGTCGAAATGGCTTAAGGGCGAACACCAAGTATCGGCATTTTCATTCGGATGCCTAATATTCGAACGATGTCATACGACATCGACGATTCGATCGCTTTCAAGAGGCTGACTAATTGAACAAGAACCCCGCTCTTTCCGCGCTGGCCCGAACCGGCATCGCCTGGCTCACCGCCGCTTCGATCGCATTGACGCTCAACGCTTGCGGCGACGGCGCCGATGCGTCACCCGCGTCGGTACAGAAGTCCGATGCGCCCTCGGGATTTCCGGTCGGTACGACGACCTACGATCCCGCGTTGCCGCCCGAACCCGCGCTGCCACTCGCGCCGCAGATCTGCGCGACCTTGCCCGCCACGCTGACGGCGCAAGCGAACGGCCTTCTGCCCGATAGCGCCGACGCCGCCGATACCGCCCCGGACACCGCGCGCATCCAGACGGCGCTCGACGCGTGCAAGAACCCATCGAGCACCGGTCTCGCGACCAACAAGGCCGTGCGGCTCGTGACAGGCCCGAACGGCGCGAACGCGTTCATCGCCGGGGCGCTGAATCTGCCGGGCGGCGTGACGCTCTGGATCGACACGGGCGTCACGCTGTTCGCCTCGCGCGATCCGCGCCAGTACGACAAGGTCAAGGGCACGGCGAGTTGCGGCATCATCACGCCGAGCGACAACGGCTGTCTCGCGCTCATCAACGCGAGCAAGATCGCGAACGGCGCGGTGGTCGGCGATGGCGTCATCGATGGACGCGGCGGCAGTCCGCTGATCAGCAGCGTCGCGAACGATCCGAATCTGATGAAGCGCCCCGACGGCAACGGCACGATGAGCTGGTGGGATATCGGCTGGATGGCGAACAAGGTGCTGAACCAGGCGCAGAACAATCCGCGCCTCATCCAGATCAGCAATGGCCGCAACTTCACGCTGTATCGCGTGACGCTGCAGAACGCACCCAAGTTTCACGTCGTGCCGAGCGGCGTCGAAGGTTTCACGGCGTGGGGCGTCAAGATCTACACGCCGAGCGCCGCCTATGAAGCGATGACAAACTATCTCGGCATGCCCTACAGCCCGGATACGGCGAAGAACACCGACGGCATCGATCCCGGCAGCTCCGGCCCGATCACGAGCAATCCCGGCAATCCGGGCAAGCTGACGGGCGATGCGAGCAACATGCTGATCGCGTACACGTCGATCCGCACCGGCGACGACAACATGGCGATCAAGGGCGGCACCGGCACGACAAACGGCCGCACGTACGGCATCACCGTCGCGCATAGCCGCTTCTATTCCGGGCACGGCATGTCGATTGGCAGCGAGACGGCGGGCACGGACAACGGCGCGGCGAATCCGGACGTCGCGCCGGTGAACGGCATCCTGCCGAGCCTGAGCAATGTCAACGTCTACGATCTCGTGATCGATGGCGCCGACAACGGCCTGCGCATCAAGTCGGACTGGAGCCGCGGCGGGCTGGTGTCGAACATCCGTTATTCGAACGTGTGCATCCGCATGCCGCAGTCGTCGTCGGACGGTGCGCCGCAAGCGCTGATCTTCTCGCCGTACTACAGCGCGACGAAGAACGGCGCGCTCTATCCGAGCTTCCAGAATATCGCGCTCGATGGCGTGCGCATCGTCAATGCGTCGAGTTTTACGTTCCAGGGCTTCAATTCCGCGAGCCCGGTTTTGCAGGGTGCGGCCGGCGGGCCGAATCCGCCCGTCGTCAATCCGTTGACGATCTCGCTGAATAACGTCATCGCCGATGTCGCGCCGTCGAGCTTCACGGTCGCGGATGCGCTCGTCAGCATCGGCGATGGCGGCACGTCGCTGCCCTTCGCGGCGGGCAGCGGCGTGAGCGTCACGCGCGCCGCCGCCGGCCCGGCGAGCGCCGCGCCGGTCGATTGCGGCAAGGCGTTCGTGCCGTTCCCCGGCCAATAGGTCAGCGGTTCGAGGCCTTCCTCCAGCGGGTTTTAAGCGCTCCGCGTAAAGAAACGTTCACTCGTGCCGATAACCTGAATCAGAAGGCGCCGGACAATCGATCGTTCGGGCCTTTCGACATCCAAGACGAGTGTCCCGCAGCCGCACCGCGCGGGCCGACAACATCGGGCAGAGAGAGAAATGGTCTTCAGCTACAGGGACATGATGGTCACGCCGGCAGCGGTTCGGCAGGGCAATGTGTTTGCCGCGACGGCGCGTATCCAGGATTTGAACGGAATGGAGCGTTCCGTGCGCCTGCCGGGCGAGTTTCCCAACGTGGAAGAAGCGATCCGCTTCGCGATCGCGGCGGGCTTCGAATATATCGACTGCGATCAGCGCTGCTGATTTCACGCGAAGCGCGCGCCCGCGCGCTTTCGCTCGGCCAGAACGACAACGCCGCGACCACTGGTCGCGGCGTTTGCTTTTCATCAGCTCAGCTTGATCGACGCCGGATCGGCGGTCAGATACCCGACCGCCGCGCCGAAACGATCCTTGTAGTTCGCGCGGATGAGCGGATCGAGCGTTGCCTGCACCTTGCCGTGCAGCGCCGCTTCCCAGTCGCCCGCGTGCTGGAAGTTGCTCATGATGTAGGTCCAGCCGTTGATCTCGTCGACCGCGTGCAAGCCCGTCGATTCCGCTCCCGAAGGCGCGGACAGAATCCGCGACAGCGTTTTCGTATCGACGTTGTACGCCCACAGGAAATTGTTGACGTGCGCGCCGCTGTCCTCGCCGATGAATAGCGTGCGCAGCTTCTCCGAGAACTTGACGTTGTCCGGATTCGCGACGCGCTCCGGGTTCGCGAGATTGCCGAGCGCATCGGACGAAATATCCTCGCCGACGAGCGCAGCGGGCGCGGCCATATCGACCGGCACCCATTCGCTGTCGATGGCCGCGCCGCCGAGATCGCGCTGTCCGCCCTTCAGGTTGAACGCGTAGACGGCGCCGGCGGTGATGGCGCGATCGACGGCGATGTCCGTCGAATGCGCGTCGCCCTTCACCATCGACTTGACGATCTGCGACATCGCCGAATAGACGATCTTGTCCTTCGCGTTGACCGTCGTGCCTTCGAGCTTCGTGAAGCACATGCTCGCGCCGCGCAGCGCGGCGTAGCGGTGCGTTTCCAGAAACGCGGCCGCCTTTTCCATGCCGGGCTTGATGCGAATCCAGTTGAACTTGCCGCCGAAGTGGATGCGCGTGTAGCTCGCATCCAGCGTCGGGCCGACTTTTTCGTCGTTGACGACGTCCATGATGTCGGTGATGGTCAGCGTGTTGGCGAGGTTCTCGATTTCATCGCTGGTTGCGTGACCGAGGTTGAGCCACGTGAGCGTGGCCGAGCCCGCGCCCGCCGACGACGTCTGCGCGCACTTCGCGACGTACAGTGTGCCGGCGGAGAGATCGGCCTCCTTGTCGGCGACGAACATGAAGACGCCGCCGTTGGTGGCGTCGTCGCCCATCATCACGGTGCGCTTGTCCGGGAGCACCTGAATCAGCTCGTGCGAGATGCGGCCGAGGCAATAGTGCTTCTTGATCGTGCCGGTGCCGTCGGGATGCACGGTCACTTCCGGCACATGGCCGTAGTGGTACGGACGCGCCTTCGTTTCGTCGCCGTAGAGGTTCTTGCTGTAGGCCTTGAGCTGCGCGTCCTTCGATGCAATCGCCGCGTCCGGCTCGTACTCTTCGCTCGACAGATGCGTGTTCCACGGCGACAGGCTCGCGCCGCACGTGATCCACAGGCCGTTCGCCTTCGACGTATCGACGTTCGCGTAGCTCACGAGCGAGAGCTTGCCGGTTGCCGGGTCCTGATCGAGCGTGAGCACGGCGATCGGCGACGGCAGGCGGCCGTACATGCTGGCCGCGCTCTGATCGCGCGTCGTGTATTCGAACTGCACGACCGCGAACACGGCGTTGCCCTTCACGCCCTTCACCGTCGGATTGTCGATTTTGATGAGCGACGTGCCGTCCGGGCAATCCGAGAAGAACTGGCGTTCCTTGCCCGGCGTGGAGCGGTCGATGATCGGCTGATTCGCGATATCGAAGTAGCCGCCCGCGACGATGGTCCCGCCGGTCGTGTTCGGCACGACATCGCCCGTCATGAAGAACGGCTGATACGCGAGCTTGTAGGCGCGGTTGCTGCCGTCGCTGAAGTTCACGGTCATCGTCGAGGCGACCGTGGTCTTTGCCATCGCGTTCGGATCGGCGAGCGTCGGCGCGGCCATGCCGGTGAAGGTCGCCGTGGTGAAGGCGGCCGTCTGCACGGGTGCGGTCGCGGGCGCGGCTGCGTTGCTGTCGCTGCCGCCGCACGCGGTGGCGAGCAGCGAAGCGGTGGCCGCGCCGCCGAGCGGCAGCATCGGCGCGCCGGCGAGAATCTTGAGAGCTTTGCGGCGGGAAAGGTCGAGTCGCTGCGCCATGTGTGGTTTCAAGTCCTTGATTGTGGGTTGTGTACCGGCGATGAACGTCCCTGCTTCAGACCATTGCGGCCCGATGCGCCGGTTGACGCGCTACTTTAGGAAATGAATGTGAAATGCGTTTGACAGGCTGATGTAATTGTTTGGTTTATTGCCTGAAAGCGTGGGATGGCTCGATTCGAGGTCGCGGCGGGCGCGCCGCGCCCGCTCGCACAGTCACAAACGCGGCGCCGCGTTCACATCCGGTCGGCTTCGATCACCGCATCCGCGAAAGCCTTGGGCGCTTCCTGCGGCAGATTGTGGCCGATGCCGCCCGCGACATTCCGATGCTTGTACTTGCCTGTGAACTTCTTCGCATACGCCGACGGATCGGGATGCGGTGCGCCGTTGGCGTCGCCTTCCATCGTGATCGTCGGCACGCCGATGGTCGGCGCGGTCGCGAGACGTTGCTCCAGCGCGTCGTATTGCGCCTCGCCCTGCACGAGCCCGAGCCGCCAGCGATAGTTGTGAATCACCACCGCGACGTGATCCGGATTCTCGAACGACTGCGCCGAGCGGTCATACGTGGCGTCATCGAATTTCCATTTCGGCGATGCGAGTTGCCAGATGAGCTTGTTGAAATCGTGACGGTTCGCCTCGTAACCCGCCTGGCCGCGATCGGTGGCGAAGTAGAACTGATACCACCACGCGAACTCGGCCTTCGGCGGCAGCGGCGCGCGATTCGCCTGCTGGCTGCCGATCAGATAGCCGCTCACGGAGACCATCGCCTTGACGCGCTCGGGCCACAGCGCCGCGATGATATTCGCGGTGCGCGCGCCCCAGTCGAACGCGCCGAATGTCGCTTGCTGAATCTTGAGCGCGTCCATCAGCGCGATGATGTCCACCGCGATCACCGCTTGCTGGCCGTTGCGCGGTGTGTCGGCGGAGAGAAAGCGCGTCGATCCGTAGCCGCGCAGATACGGCACGATCACGCGATAACCCTGCGCGGCGAGCAACTGCGTGACGTCGGCGAAGCTGTAGATGTCGTACGGCCACCCGTGCACGAGGATCACCGCGGGACCGTTCGCCGGGCCCGCTTCCGCATAACCGACGTTGAGCGCGCCCGCATCGATCTGGCGTATCGGGGCGAAGCCGGCAGACGGCTTCGCGGGCGCGGCGCTCTGGGCCCGAACGAGGTCGCTCAGCCCGAGCTGCATGACGCCGACGCTCGCGATCGTCGTGCCGAGAAAACGGCGGCGCCATGTGTTGATCTGATCATCCGGCATAGTGGAATTCTCCTTTCTTCGACGTATTCAATGAGCGGAAATGAGCGCGATCGATCATGCGGCCGATGCGCGCAACGCGGCAAGCGTCGGTCCGAGCGGGCGCACGCGCATGCGCGCATCGAGATTGCGCCACGGCAGATCGGCGGGATCGGCGGCCATCGGACCGGGCGACTTCGCGACGAGTATGCGCGCCGCGATCGGTTCGAAATCGGCGCGGAAATGCACCGAGCTCTTGTTCACCAGAATCTTCATGCGTTCCGGTTCGATGCCCGCGACGCGAAAGAGATTGCGGTCGAACACCTGCATCTTGATGCTGCTCACCGCGATGCGCACGCCGCCGATGCGCAGGCACGCGGTCGGCCCGAGTTCGCCCGACATGCCGTTGAGCATCGGGCCATCGAAGCGAAAGCGCCCATCCGACAGATACTCGACTTCGAACTCGCCTTCAAGCGGCGCGTCGCCCGGCACGTTCGAGCCGCCGCCGAGCGCGAGCGCGATACGCGCGCCGACGCCCGCGCGATGCGCAGCCCGCGCCGCGTGCTCGTCCCAGATCACGCCCACGGCCGCGTCGCGGGCGTCGTTGCGCAACAGCGCGCGGACCATACCCATCGTGTTCGAGTCGCCGCCGACGCCGGGGTTGTCCTGCGTATCCGCGATGATCACGGGCTTCGTCGCGTCGCGGCTCGCATCGATCGCTTCGCGCGCGGCTTCGTCGGGCGAAAGAAACGGCACGTCCCAGCGCGCTTCGTCGTTCACGAGCGTCGTGTAGAGCGTATCGACGGCGGCGTCCGCGGCTTGCTGATCGAGCGCGTAGCCCCAGAACACCGGGCCGCATTCGTCGAAGTCCGACGCGGGGAAACCCGGCGCGAACGAGAGCGACACGACATCGTCCTTTTCGAGCGATTCGAGCGTGCCGTACATGCCGCGCGCCGGCTCGACGAGCGTGCACATGCCGTTCACCGGAATCAGGAACGGGACGCGGCGCATCGCGCGCCTGAACGGCCTCGCATGTTCGATTCGCTTTGCCAGAAGATGCGCCGCGCGCAGACCGGTTGCCGCCATATCGACGTGCGGATACGTGCGATACGCGACGAGCGCATCGGCGAGTTCGACCATGCGCGCGGTGACGTTCGCATGCAGATCGAGCGACACGACGAGCGGCATGTCATCGCCGACGATGCCGCGCACGCGCGCCAGCAACTCGCCTTCGCCGTCGTCGAGATGCTCGGTGACCATCGCGCCGTGCAGATCGAGATAGATCGCGTCGAAGCCGCCCGCCCGAATACGCTCGACGATCGCGCCCGCGATGCGCTCGTACGCGTCTTCCGTCACATGCGCCGATGCGCTCGCGCCCGCCCAGATCACCGGCATCAGTTCGTGCCCGTTCGCCTCGGCCCACTGAATGAAACCGCCGATCGGCACGTTCACGTCGCGCAGCTTCAATACATCGTCGCCGCGGGCCATCGGCGGAAATCCCTCGCCCTGGATGAAGCTCTGATAGCTCGCCTTCGTCGGCGCAAAGGTGTTCGTTTCGTGCTGGAATCCTGCGATCAAAATCTTCATGATCGTTGTCCTCGATAGTGTCGGTTGATGTTCAGGCAGTGCGCGCCTCGGCCGCCGCGACCGTGCGCCTGTTCGAAAGAATCAGCACGCATGAGAGCGCCGCCATGCACGCCATCACGACGAGGCCGCCGTTCGTGCTGCCGGTCGCGGACTTCACCCAGCCGATCACCGCCGGGCCCCAGAAGCCGCCCGACAGGCCGATCGTGTTGATGAGCGCGATGCCGCCCGCCGCGGCCGGGCCGGAAATCGTTTCGGACGGAATCGCCCAGAAGACCGTGTAGGCCATCCACATCGAGGCCGTGGCAAGCGTGAGCAGCGTGAGCGTGGCGACGAGATTGCCCGATGCATACGGCGTCATCACCAGCAGCGCGGCGGCGGCGAGCGCGGGCAGCGCGCTGTGATAGCGGCGCTCGCCGACCTTGTCGGAGCGTCGTGCGGCCGCGTACATCGCGATCGCGGCGGCGACATAGGGAATCGCGGCGTACCAGCCGAGATGCATCGTGTCGCTCACGCCTTGCTCCTTGATGAGCGTCGGCAGCCAGAAGCTGATCGCGTAGATCGGAAAGATGATGCAGAAGTACGCGATCGCCAGCAGATAGATGCGCGGATTCTTCGCGATTTCCCTGAACGAATCGATACGATGCGACGCGCCGCCATGACCGCCGACTTCCGCCTCGACGAGACGCCGCTCGTCTTGCGTGAGCCAGCGCGCATCGGCGGGACGATTGGCGAGCACGCGCCACACGAGCGCACCCAGCGCAATGCACGGCAGACCTTCGACGAGAAACATCCACTGCCAGCCGGCCAGTCCGCCGACGCCCGCCAGCGACGAGATCAGCCACGCCGAGAGCGGCCCGCCGACGAGCCCGCCAAGCGGCCCCGCGACGAACACGAGCGCGATCGCGCGCGCCATGCGCTTCGGCCCGTACCAGCACGAGAGGTAATAGATCATGCCCGGCGCGAAGCCCGCTTCGAAGACGCCGAGCAGGAAGCGCATCGCGTAAAACGCGGGCACGTTGCGCACGAAGAGCATGCACGCCGACGTGATGCCCCACAGCACGAGAATGCGGCTGAACGTGAGGCGCGCGCCGATCTTCGGCAGCATCAGGTTGCTCGGAATTTCGAACAGCACATAGCCGATGAAGAAGATCCCGGCGCCGACGCCATACGCTGCATCGGAGAAGCCGAGATCGCTTTGCATCTGAAGTTTCGCGAAGCCCACGTTCACGCGGTCCAGATACGCGAACATATAGCACGCGATGAGCAGCGGCAGGAGCCGCCAGTTGATTCTGCTGTAGAGCGCCGAAACGGCATCGCCGCCTCGCAGGGTCTGTATCGTCGACATCCGCGTCTCCTGGTTTGTCTCCCCCATCGGGTAAGGCGATGTTGAGCGCGTGCGACTGTGCTGGCAAGAGCAACTAAGTTCACGTATCGTTGCTCTGTGAGCAACACGGAGCCGATAACGATGCGCGAGATCAATCAGCAGCGCCTGCGTTACTTTCAAGAAGTGCTGTCGCACGGCACGATTCGCGGTGCGGCGGATCATCTGAATACGTCGCCGTCGGTGATCGCGCGGCAGATCAAATTGCTCGAAGACGAACTCGACACGAGGCTCTTCGAGCGCGAGCCGCGCGGCGTGCGGCCGACCGAGGCGGCGTTTCATCTGCTCGAATTCTGGCGCGGCTATCGTTCGCAGCAGGAGAAGCTCGAAGACCAGTTGCACGCGTTGAAGGGATTGCAGCAAGGCCAGATCCGGCTCGCGGTGAGCGAGGGCTATGTCGATACGCTCGTCGACGACGTGCTCGCGCCGTTCTGCGCGCGTTATCCGCGCCTCGAAATCGACATGCAGATGCTCGCCGTCGATGATCTGCTGGAGGAAGTCGCGCAAAGCCGCGCGCATATCGGCCTGGCGTACAATCCGCCGCCGCACGAGCGCATCGAGAGTCGCGCGAGCTCGCCGCAGCCGGTCGTGCTGCTCGCGCGGCGCGATCATCCGCTGGCGCTGCGCGGCGGCGTCGCGCGCATTCGCGATCTGCTCGACTATCCGCTCGCGCTGATGCCGCCCAGTTTCGGCATCGGCCATGTCGTGAAGATGCTGGAGACGACCGACAACCTCGCGATCCGCCCGACGCTCACGACGAACTCGCTCGGCGCGCTGAAGCGCTTCGTCGCCGCGGAGAATTTCATGACGCTGATTGGCGAGTTCGCCGCGTATCGGGAACTGGCGAGCGGCGAACTGACGACGATTCCGATCGCGCATCCGCTCTTCGAAAGCGCGCAGGCGAAGCTGCTCGTGAAGACCGGGCGTCCGCTCGCGGCGGGGCCGCAGGAATTGCTCGACTGGATTCTCAGGCGGATGCCGATGTTCGCTCATCCGCCCACGGCGAGCGTCAAACGAGCGCGCCCTCGGGCACGCCGGAAAGACGCGCCGCCGGAGAAACCGCGATGATCCACGCCTGCACGACGAAGCCCGCCGCCGCCGCGACGAGGCACGGCCCCATGCCGAAGCGCGCGCTGATCGCCGCGCCGAGCAGCGCGCCGAGCGGCCGCGCGCCGTAAGTCGCCGTGCTGTTGAGCGCCGAGACGCGGCCCATCATGTTCGCGGGCGTGATGGCCTGGCGCAGCGTCGTCGAGCCGACGGTCCATAAAATCGGCCCCGCGCCCAGCAGGAAGAAGCTCGACGCCGCGAGCCAGAACGAAGGCACGGCGAGCGTTCCGACCATCACGAGCGATGCGGCCAGCCCGCAAAACGGCCCGACGAGCAGCATGCGCCCGAACGCGATGCGCCGCGCCACGGCCGGCGCCGCGAGCGCGCCGCACACCATGCCGACGCCGTACGCGCCGAGCGTCACGCCGACCGCCGACGCGCTCAGGCCGAGCCGCTGCACCGCATACGGCACATAGACCGACTGCAAGATGAAGAAGCCGATGTTGAAGAACACGGCGGTGGCGAGCATCGGGCGCAGCAGCGCATCGTGGCCGACGAAACGCGCGCCCTCGCGCAATTCGATCAGGAAATGACGCGCGGCGGCGTTCTTGCGCGGCGGTTCGCGCAATCCCGCGAGCAGCATCGCCGCCGCCGCCGACAAGCCCGCCGCGCAGCCATAGGCCCAGCCCGCGCCGATCCATCCGACGATCAGCCCGCCCAGCGCCGGCCCCGCCGAATACGCGACGCTGCGCGCGAGCTCGATGCGCCCGTTCGCGGCGGGCAGCGCGGCGCGCTCGACCAGCGCCGGCACGAGCGCGGGCGCGGCGACGTTGTAGGCGACCGTGCCCGTCGCGCCGAGAAAGCCCAGCAGCGCAAGCAGCGGCAGCGTCAATGCGTGCGCGAACACGAGCAGCAGCACGCAGGCCATCGCGATTGCGCGGGCGCATTCGGCGGTGGCCATCAACGTGCGGCGCGAGCGGCGGTCCGCGATCACGCCGAGTGGAATGGAGAGAAGCAGGAACGGCAGCGTCTGCGCGCTCTGCAATAAGCCGATATCGACCGCCGACGCGCCGAGCGCGAACACGGCGGCGAGCGGCGCGGCGGCAAGGCCGATCTGCTCCGCCGATTGCGCGAGCAGGTTCGACCAGGCGAGGCGTTGGAAGGAAGCGGGGAAGCGCATCGACGTGGCTCCGTGACGGGATGAGATAGCTCATCGTCACGGATGCGGCGCGCGCCGGCACTCCAGTTCTTGCGCTGTGATTCGCGTTACTGCGGCGTGGCGTCGAGCTTCGCCTTCTCCGTCGCGATCTGATCCGCGATCTTTGCCGCGAGATCGTCGAGCGAGGAGATGGATTCGGCCGTGTTGATCACGAAGCGCGCCGCCGCGCCGTAGGGCTTGGGCGCCGCCGCCGATTTCTGCCCCTTCAGCTCGCTGCTCGTATCGATCTGCGTAAGCGGCGCGTCCGGGCTCGCGGCGAGATTGGCGAGCTGCACGGTGACGTGCGTGTTGGGTTTCTTGTCCGACGAACCCATCGACGGCAACGCGGAGCCGAATCCCGATGTCAGCGTCTCGTCGAATTCGCCGGTCACGAGCCAGCCCGAAGTCGGCGGCGGCGAATCCGCTGTCATATGACACGCGCCGATGCCCTTCGCGCCGAGCCTGCTGACGATGCCTTCGGCCAGCGCCGATGCGTTCTGATCCACCTTCATCGTGTTGCGCGCGGAACGCAGCCGCGAGCCGAGAAAACGCGACGAGCCGCCTTCCTTGCTGACCGGCGTGAAATCGCGAACCTGAACCAGCTTGCCTGCGTTCGCGTCGTTCGCGCCGGGACACGGCGGCGCGGCATCGGCGAGCGCGAGCGTGCTGATCGAAAAGCCGAGCACGGCCAGCGAAACGCGTAAGGATGAAGTGTTCATCGGTTGTCTCCGGCTCGCATGCGCGAGTGTCGCGATGATAACGCCGGTGTCAGCGCAGCGCCGCGGCTTCTTCCGCGCCTGCCTGCGCCATCAGGTTCGCGAGCGGCACGGGACGGCTGAGCAGGAAGCCCTGCACCTTGTCGCAGTTCATTTCGCGCAGCGTATCGAGTTGCTCCTGCGTCTCGACGCCTTCCGCGACCACCGTCACGCCGAGCTTGTGCGCGAGATCGATCACGCCTTCGACGACCGTGCGCACCATCGCGTCCGTCGCGATGTTATCGACGAAGGATTTGTCGAGCTTCAGCACGTCCGGCCGGAAGCGCGCGAAGTAGCTGAGGCTCGAATAGCCCGTGCCGAAATCGTCGATGGCGATGCGCACGCCCATCGCGCGCACGTTCGAGAGCACTTCCTGCGCGTCGTCCACGTTGTCGATCAGCGCGGATTCGGTGATCTCCAGCGTGATGCGGTTCGAATCGATGCAGCCGCGCCGGATCGCGTGCCTGAGCACGGACACGAGGCGCGGATCGCGGAACTGTTTCGGCGACACGTTGAGCGCCACCGAACACGCCTGCGGCAGCGCGAGCGCGAGTTGCGACGCGGCCTGCACGGCCTCGCGGATGACCCAGTGCCCGGCCTCGACGATGAGCGCGCTCTCTTCCAGCACCGGCACGAACGCGCCAGGCGCGAGCAGCCCGAGCTGCGGATGATCCCAGCGCAAGAGCGCCTCGACGCCGACGAGCTCGCCCGATTCCACGCGATATTGCGGCTGATAATGCAGCACGAACTGATTCTCGCGGATCGCGCCGTGCAGTTCGGCTTCGAGATGCGCGCGTGCGAGATCGTCCTTCTCGCGATCGCCGAACACGCGGAAGGTGTTGCGGCCTGCGCGCTTCGCGGCGTACATCGCCATGTCGGCGCTGATGAAGAGCGCTTCGGGTGTACGCCCGTGCTCCGGATAGAGCGCGACGCCGATCGAGCAGGTCATCGTCAGACTCTTGCATTCGATCTTGATCGGACGATGGCAGGCGAGCGAGAGCTTGCGGCACGCGCGCGCGATGCTTTCCTGTTCGAAGACGCCCGGCAGGATCACCGTGAACTCGTCGCCGCCCGGACGCGCGGCCACGGCGCCTTCGGGCAGCGTCTCCTGAATGCGTCGCGCGATCGTGCGCAACACGGCATCGCCGGCGATATGGCCCGCCGTGTCGTTGATGGACTTGAAGCGATCGATATCGATGAAGAGGTACGCGAACGCCGCGCCCGCTTCGCAGCGTTTCAGGAGCGCGTCCATCATCGCGTTGCGGTTGGCGAGGCCGGTGAGGCTGTCGGTGTTCGCGAGCCGATGCAGTTCCTGCAGACGCTGGCGCTCGTCGGTGGCATCGACGCACACGCTCACGACGCGCGACACCACGCCGTCCTCGGTCACCGGATAGATATCCGCGCGAACCCAGCGCGTGCGATCGTGCGGCAGACACAGACGGAAATAGCTCTGCGTCGCGGCGCCCGTGTTCAGCGCCGTGCGCATTTCCTCGCGCAGCGCGGGCAGATCGTCGGGATGCACGCGCTGCGACCAGGCGGTCTGATCGGCTTCGAGCGCGGACATCGGCATTTCCCACATGCGTTCGAACGCGGAACTCACGTGCAGCAGTTCGCGGAAATCGCGCGTCGCGGTCCAGAAGACGGCATCGACGTGATCTTCCATGTCCTTCTGCACGCGCGCGTTGCCGCGCAGTTCGTCGATAAGATCCACTTCCGCGGTGATGTCGCGCGATTTGCACAGCACGGCCGTGACCTTGCCATGCTCGCCGTAGACCGGCGCAAACGTCGATGTCCACCATTTCAGCTTGCCGGTCATCGTGCGGCAGGTGCCGGAAAACGACGTCGATTCACCCGCTTTCGCGCGCTCGAAGGCCTGCCGCGCATCGGGACCGTCCCAGAGCGCGAGCCAGTCGATGCCGACGAGATCTTCGGCGCAGTCCGCTTCGATGAGACGCCTGCCGACATCGGAAATGCACATGATGCGGCCTTCGAGCGAGAGCAGCTTGAGACAGTCCTCGGCGATGGAAAGCAGCCCATGCGCGACTTGCCGCGCGACGAAGATCTGACGATTCGTCACCTGCATCCGATGCACGACGATCGTCGCGCCGAAGACGAGCGCGGCGAGCAGCACGTTCCACGGCAGCGGCACGAAGAAGGTGCCGCATGCCGCGATGAGCACGCCGAGCGGAGCGAGACCGAGCCCATCGAAACGACGTGCATGTTCGATGTACGGCAGGTTCCTGGCGACGTTCTCGCCGATGGTCCCGAGGAAATCGTTGGCGCCTCTCTGCACCTTCTGGCCCTGTTCTGATGATGGCTTTGATCGGTGTTTATCGGCGTGAGGGAGGAAGTCTTTAGTAAGGAACGCGGCGGC
The DNA here is from genome assembly GCF_031451275.1 of Caballeronia sp. LZ029. NCBI lineage: Bacteria > Pseudomonadati > Pseudomonadota > Betaproteobacteria > Burkholderiales > Burkholderiaceae > Caballeronia > Caballeronia sp. LZ029. Next base: position 677,210 of record NZ_JARUXO010000003.1, on the reverse strand, counting down.
GGAGATCGCCGCGCCGTGTCGCAACATCGGACGAAAGCGGGGCTCAGCCGCGCTTCGGTTTGCGCACGGCCCGCACCTTGCCGGTGCGCCCGCCGCCGCAGAAAAAGCGCTCATGTCCGTCCGATTCCAGCCCGGACACGCCCATTCCTTCGGGCATCTCCAGCCGCTCGATGACCTCGCCCGATTGCGGGTCGATATGGCGCAGCTCGCTCTCGTCGCCTTCCCAGGTGGCGTGCCAGAGTTCGCCGTCGATCCACGTGACGCCCGTGACGAAGCGATTCGACTCGATGGTGCGCAGGATCGCGCCGTTGTCCGGATCGATCTGATGGATCTTGCGTTCGTTGTATTGCCCGACCCAGAGCGTGCCCTCGGCCCACGCGAGGCCGGAGTCCGCGCCGCCGCCCGGAGCGGGAATCGTCGAGAGTACGCGCCCTGTCTTCGGATCGATCTTCTGGATGCGGTCCTCGGCGATCTGAAACAGATGCTCGCCATCGAAGGCCGTGCCCGCATGCGCCGCGATGTTCAGCGAGCGCTCTTTCTCGCCGCTGTCGGGATCGAACGCGTTGAGCGTGTCGCCCGCCGCGAACCACACACGCTCGCCGTCCCAGGTGACGCCGTGCACACCTTCGACATCCGGAAAAGGCCCGTATTCGCGGATGATTTCAGCCTTTGCGCGCTTCATTTCGACGTCCTCCTGATGATTGATCGTGCGTTCATGCTAATCACTCGCGAGCCCGACGGGGAGTAACAAGGTCGTCGTGAATCCGGGCATCGGCGGCGTGGTCCAGCGGCGCGCGCGACCGCGCCCGAACGATTGCACCTTGCCGCTCGCGGCGAGCGCATCGAGCGAGCGCTGCACCGTGCGCTGACTCGCGCCGAGCGCGATCGCGAGCGCCGAGCTCGACCACGATTCGCCATCGGCGAGAAACGCGAGCAGCGGCGCGTACTCGTCCTCGACGGGCAGCGCGAGCACGGCCACCTCGCGCGCATGACGCGGCTTCAGCACGAAGCCGCGCGAAGTCGCATCGATGCCCGCGTGCGCGCGCAGCATCGTCCGCAGCCGGCCCATCTCGACGCGCAGCCGCGCTCGATGCGTCTCGTCCGCTTCCCTGATGCGAAACGCGCGCAGAATCAGCGCATCGCGCGGCGCGTCGTGGGGCCATGCCTGCGCGAGCATCCGCGCGAGCGTGAAGAGCACGGGCCGCGTCGCGAGCGATATCGACGTGCCGTTCTCGCGCACACACAGACGGCATGCATCGACGACGAACGTATTCGATGCAAACAGCGCCTCGACTTCTTCGAGCCGGAGCAGCCGCTCGTTGCCGTGTGCGACGAGACGCGCGACGGGCGTGCTGAGGATGCGCCAGGCGCTCTCGACTTCGGCGGCGAGCGCCGGAATGCCCGCCTGCCGCGTGGCTTTTGTCGCGCGTTCGAGCGCGGCGTGCGCCGCTTGCGTGTGCAGACGCCGCATCGCGATGCCTGCCGCGATGAGCTCATGCGCGGCCCGCGACGCGGCCGGAAACGATGCGGGATTCAGTTCGGCGAGCATGCGCTCCGCATCGTCGGTCCGTCCGATGAGCAGCGCGCGGCGCACTTCCAGATAGCGCGCATGTGCTGCGTTCACGTGATCGCCATGCGCTTCTAGAATCGCGCGGGCGTGATCGAGCGCCTTCGCGGGCCACGTGAGATCGCGCGATGCCAACGCGATTTCCGCTTCCGCGACGATGCATCGCGAACGCGCCAGCGCCTCTTTCGTACCGAACGCTCGCGCCGCGCTTTTCACGAGCGCACGCGCGCGCACGAAGTCGCCGAGCTGCGCCATCGCGATGCCGCGCAACGCGAGCGCACTCGCGTCCTCGCGCAGCGCGATCCGGTTCAGCGCGCCGAGCGGATCACCCGCCGCGAGCGCGCGCGCCGCCGCCGTGATCAGTGAATCCATGCGAATCCCGACACACTTGTCACTCCTTTGCCGTGCATGCCCGCGACTAATCTAACACCGTACTCGACGCGCACCGGACGAACGCAAGGGGATGACATCATGAACGTGCTGACCGCGATCATCGAACGAGAGAGCATGTGCGTTTCGCGCCGCCGGTTTGTCCTCATGGCCGCGCTGGTCTTGCTGGCGGTCGTGATCGTGACTTGCGCGATGCACACGCCGATATCATCGATGAGCGGGCTGCCGATGCCCGGCGGCTCGATGCTCCTGCCTGCGTTCACGCCGATGTGCGGGCGCACGTGGCTGCGCACGGCGGCGGCGTTCGTCGGCATGTGGATCGCGACGATGCTGCCGTCGTTCGCGACAAGGGACTATCGACGCGACAAGCGCCGCGCCACGGCATGCGCGCCGAACACGCACACAATGCCGATCACGCCGCCCGCGAGCACGTGCGTGAGCCGCTCGAACGCATCGGCGGCGGACTGGTTCGCCAGCATGATCGCGAGCGCCACGAACACGCATCGAAAGAAATATCCGACGACGTAGCGCTGAAACGCGACGAGCGTGAGGAAGGCCGCGAGCGTCGCGAGCGTGACGGCGATGTCCGAATGCGGTACGACGAACCGCCCGAGCACGATGCCGATCGGCACGCCCACGATCACGCCGAACGCGCGGTTCGCGAGCTTCGTGCGCGCCGTATCGACCGAACCCGTCACGATGCTGGCCGCGCCCCAGATCACCCATTGCGCACGGTCCATGTGCCAGAGCACGACCATCACCGCCGCAATGCCCACGCTCGCGAGCATCGCCGCGAGATCTTCGCCGAAAGGCGCGCGCTCGCCGAAATCGTCGAGATTGGACCAGCGCGCGGCGGGCTTGCCGCGCGAGCGGATATGCGCCGACACGAGCGCAGGAACGAGCGCGACGAGCAGATAAGGCAATGAGGCGGGCACTTCGCGCAACAGCGCATCGATGGTGCGGCCGCCCTGAAGTTCGTTCGCGAGGATGAGCACGGGAACGAAGGTCCAGTTGCCGAGCGCGCGCAATTCCTTGCCGCGCGACACGAGCAGGATCACGCCCGCCGCGAGCAACATGCACGCGACGACGAAGAACACCGGAACCCGTTCGGCAAGCAGCAGAAGATACGTTCCGGCGATGATCGCGAGCCCATGCGCGAGGACACCGAGCGGCCTCAGCGCGAGCCTGTCCTCGCCGATCACGGTGCCGATCGCGAGCAGCGAGGCCTTCATCCACAAGTCGTTGCCGGTTGCGAGCGCGAGCACGACGAACGGCAACAGCGCGATGGTCGCGCGCAGGAGCGGCCAGACCTTGATTTCGTCGGCGAGACGAAGATGCGGTGCGTCGGCGGACATGCTCGGCGATTCCCCTCGTGAGCCCGCATGAAGTTTAGGACGGTTTTCGGGCGGCGGTTGCTTCGCGGTTACCTAAGCGCGCACTAAGTATCGGCGCACACAGTTCGCGATGACGACGCGCGGTGTTCGCGCGCTCGCACCGACACGAGGAGGCGACACATGCCCGCGATGCTCAACAAGGTACCCGAAGTCACGCTCGCATTCTGGATCATCAAGATCATGTCGACGACCGTCGGCGAAACGGGTGCCGACTATCTCGCGGTGAACGCGGGACTCGGCGTCATCGTGACCGATGCGATCACGGCCGCGCTGCTCGCCACGGTCCTATTCATGCAGATGCGCACGCGCCGCATGGTGCCGTGGCTCTACTGGCTCACGGTGGTGCTGATCAGCATCGCGGGAACGCAGATCACCGATGCGCTGACCGACAGCGCGGGCGTGAGTCTCTACGCGAGCACCGCGTGCTTCGCCGTGCTGCTCGCCTTCATGTTCGCGATCTGGCATCGCACGGAGCATTCGCTCTCCATACGTTCGATCGACACGCGACGGCGCGAACTCTTCTACTGGTGCGCGATTCTCTGCACCTTCGCGCTCGGCACCGCGGCAGGCGATCTCGCCACCGAAGCGCTCGGTCTCGGCTTCCCGCTCGGCGTGCTGATCTTCGCCGCGCTCATTGCGATCACGGGCGCGGCGGCGTTTCTCGGCATGAATCGCGTCGCCGCGTTCTGGATCGCCTACATCCTGACGCGCCCGCTCGGCGCATCGCTCGGCGATCTCATGTCGCAGCCGCGTACTTACGGCGGCATGGGATTCGGCACGATCTACACCAGCGCCCTCTTTCTCGCGATCATCGTCGCGCTCGTCGCCTATGTGACTTATCTCGATCACACGAGCCAGGCACGGCGCCGGCGCGGCGGTTCGCATCCTGCCTGACCTCATCCAAGGAGAAGACCATGAAATCCCGTCATATCGCGGGCGCGGCGCTTTGCGCGGCCGTCGCCATCAGCGCCTTCACAGGCTCGATCACGTCGGCCGGATTCGAAGCGATCGGCGCGGCGCATGCTGCATCGAAGCTCGGGGACCTGACGCCGTTTCGCACGATCGCCGCCGATACGGCGACGCTCGTCGACAAGGGTGATCTCGCCGGCGCGAAAGCGCGCATCAAGGACCTCGAAGTCTCGTGGGACGAAGCGGAGCCGTCGCTCAAGCCGCGTGCCGCGAGCGACTGGCATGTCGTAGACAAAGCGATCGATCGTGCGCTGGAAGCGCTGCGCGCGAAGACGCCGCAGCAAGCAGCCTGTAAACAATCACTCGCCGATTTGCTGACGACATTCGACCGGATCGGCGGCAAACCCTGACCCACCGCGAAAAGGCCCTGCAAACAGGGCTTTTTCTTCGTAAGCGTTTTGAAAAACGTTTTACTCGCTCACTAAATGCTCACTAAAGGACCTTGTCCTGCTGTCGTTATACAGGCCAGCCGATGGATTCCAGCGGCCGCGCAGCAGGCGAAGCATCGCCGCCCGAGCGCGCTTGCGCCTTTGCGATGCAGCCACCTTGAGAGAGCTATGTTTTCGACAATAAAAGGCCGACTGGCCTTGGCCATGACGCTTCTGAGCGCGCTGCTGATCGCGATCGGCCTCGTCGGAGTGATCGGCATGGGCCGGTCCAACGCGGTCACGTACGACCTCTTCACGAATGAAATGCCGAGCGCGGTGTCGGTCGGCAATGCGGAAATGTTCATGGCGCGCGAGCGCCTCTCGTTCGATCGCGCGGCGCTGAACGTCGGCACGCCCGCGGCGGAAGAAGCGATCGGACGCGGCTCGCTGATGCGCAAAACCTCCGACGACGCATGGACGAAGTATTCCAGCCTGCCGCAAGGCCCCGAAGAAAAAGCGCTCGCCGACAAGTTCAACGAGCAGCGTCTCGGGCTGCAAAAGCTGATCGACACGGGCTATGCCGATGTCCGCGCGAAAGATCAGGCGAAGATCATCGACGACGCAAGCGCGATGCAGGCCGTGTTCACCGAGTTCGCGAAGACGGGCGTGCTGCTGCGCAAGCTGCAATTCGAACAGGCGAAGGCTTCGTATGACCACGGAGAGGAAGTGTTCGGCACGTTTCGCGCCGGCTGCATCGTTGCGATTCTGCTCGGCGTCGCCTCGGCCTTCTATACGTGGATCTCGCTGCGTCGCCGTATTTCGCGTCCGCTCGATGCCGCACTCGCGCAATTCGATGCGATCGCAACCGGCGATCTGCGCCGCAACGTGACCGTGACATCGAACGACGAAATGGGCCAGTTGTTGCGCGGTCTTGCGACGATGCAATCGAGCCTCATCGATACGGTTCGCACGGTGCGCGGCGGCAGCGAATCGATTGCATCCGCGACCAAGCAGATCGCGGCGGGCAACGTAGACCTTTCCTCGCGCACGGAACAGCAGGCGTCGGCGCTTCAGGAAACGGCGTCGAGCATGGATGAACTGACGGGCACGGTCAAGCAGAACGCCGACAATGCGCGTCAGGCGAGCGTGCTCGCGGCGAACGCGTCGGAGATCGCGGGCAAGGGCAGCCATGTCGTGTCGCAAGTCGTAACGACGATGGGCGAGATCAACCAGAGCTCCTCGAAGATCGCGGACATCATCACGATCATCGAAGGCATTGCGTTCCAGACCAACATTCTCGCGTTGAACGCGGCGGTCGAAGCGGCGCGCGCCGGCGAGGAAGGACGCGGCTTCGCGGTCGTGGCGGGCGAAGTGCGCTCGCTCGCGCAACGTTCGTCGGCGGCGGCGAAGGAGATCAAGGAACTGATCGACAACTCGGTCGAGCGCGTGCAATCGGGCACTGCGCTCGTCGACGAAGCGGGCCGCACGATGACCGAGATCAGCACGGCGGTGCAGCGCGTGACGGACATCATGGGCGAGATCGCGGCGGCTTCGGAAGAGCAGAGCAGCGGCATCGAGCAAGTGGCGCGCGCCGTCACGCAGATGGACGAAGTGACGCAACAGAACGCGGCGCTCGTCGAGGAAGCGGCGGCGGCGGCGCAGTCGCTGGAAGATCAGGCGGGCGCGTTGCGCACGGCGGTGGAGACTTTCCGTCTTCACGACGAAGGCATGCGCGCGGCGGCCTGAAGCAGCTTCGCGGTTGGACGATGCGCGGCTCGCGATCCTTCGGGACGCGAGCCGCGTGCTTTTGCGCGAGCCATAACCGCCGGTAATCACCTCATGAGGCGAATTCAATAGACGGCTATCGCTGTTTTCGCGAGACTGCGATGCGTCGGATCGACATGCGGTCCGTCCTCGAACAAGAGCGCAACAAGCCTCGGAGGAGACATAAGAGATGCTGCATCGCCCCAGAGTTACACGCTCCGTTCTCGCGCTGATGTGCGCGATGTCCTTCATCATGTATCTCGATCGCGTCAACCTGTCCGCTGCGGCGGGCCTGATACGCGACGACCTTCATCTCACCAATACCGACATCGGCCTCGTGTTCGGTGCTTTCGCTTACACGTATGCGATCTGCCAGGTCATCGGCGGATGGTTCAGCGACCGCTTTGGCGCGAAGACGACACTCGTGCTGTGCGCATCGATCTGGATCGTCGCGACGATCGCAACGGGATTCGCGGGCGGTGTCGTGTCGCTGTTCTGTGCGCGCATGTTGCTCGGCGTCGGCGAAGGCGCGGCGCTGCCTGCGCAGGCGCGCGCGCTCGTCAACTGGTATCCGGCGAGCAAGCGCGGTTTCGTGCAGGGTCTCACGCATTCGTTCTCGCGACTCGGCAATGCGCTCACGCCGCCTTTGATCGCGTTGCTCGTCGCGTTTGCTTCGTGGCGTGCGTCGTTCGTGCTCGTCGGCGCGTTGACGGCCGTGTGGGTCGTCGTTTATGCGTGGTACTTCGCGGATAACCCGCGCAAGCATCGGCATATGACGGCCGAGGAAGAGGCCGAGTTGCCGCCTGAAGACAAGGTCGCCGTCGACAAGACGCGCGAGCCGACGCCCTGGGGCCGCCTGCTCAAGCGCATTTCGCCGACGATGATCGTCTACTTCTGTTATGGCTGGACGGGCTGGCTGTTCTTCACGTGGCTGCCGACTTTCTTCATGCACGGACGCGGACTCGATCTGAAGAGTTCGGCGCTTTTTTCGGCGGGTGTGTTTCTGTCGGGCGTGGTCGGCAATACGGCGGGCGGGGTGATTTCGGATCGTATTCTGAAGCGCACGGGCAGTGTGGTTTCGGCGCGTCGCAATATGATCATCGTCGCGTTTCTCGGTGCGCTCGTGTTTCTCGCGCCAGTGATGGTGGTGAAGTCGCTGCCGGTCATGGCGGCGTCGTTGAGCTTGTCGTTCTTCTTTCTGGAGATGACGATCGGGCCGATCTGGGCCGTGCCGATGGACATTACGCCGAAGCACGTCGGGATCGCGAGTGGGCTCGTGAATGCGGGATCTGCTATCGCAGGGATTTTTTCGCCGATCGTGTTCGGGTTTGTTGTCGATCGGACCGGGAGCTGGACGTTGCCTTTTGCAGGGTCGCTTGGGTTGCTCGCTGTCGGGATCGTGATGACGTTTTTTATGCGGCCGGATATTGCGTTGGATCGAGGGGCGGGTTCTGCTTCGGATGATGGTACTGCGCGGGAGGAGTTGGAGTTTGGGAGGTAGGGTTCCTTCGCGTTGGTTGCCGCCGGATCCCGGGTTCGTGTCGGTTTATTGGCACTGCCCCTGTGCGGGGCGGCAGTCACTTTCTTTGCTGCTGCAAAGAAAGTAACCAAAGAAAGCAGCTCGTTCAGGCCCGCGGTCACACGCACGTTGGCCATGCTTGCCAGCCCGCGGTGGCACTCGCCTAAGTGTCGCCCCCAAAGGCCCATTGGGGCTTGGCTCGCGCACGGTCTGACAAGCTAGGTGTTTTAGAGCGCTGGTTCAGCACGAAAGAGCATCGGCACAGCGCTACGCGCTGCCGCGGGATATGCGAGGGAAACCGTCGAGGAAGAAGCGCACGCGCACCCGATTGACCCATCGGCCGCGTAGCGGGCTGGAGCTATTTGGTGCTGAACCAGTCTGTTGTGTGGTGCGACGAGTCAGACCGTGCGCGGTCCAAGCCGTTATCTGCTTGTGGGGGCACTCGCTATTGCCGGGCCATTCAGCCAATCGTCTGTGCCGCGGCCGGTGTGAAGTGCTTAGGCTGGGGAGAGCTGTTTCTTTGGTTACTTTCTTTGCAGCAGCAAAGAAAGTGACTGCCGCCCCGCACAGGGGCAGTGCTAATAAACCGACACGAATTCAGGACTCCACAAAAGCACAAGCGAAAACCAAAAGCCAACCCTTCAAGCCCTCCGAATCGCCTCAATCACCAACTGCGTCGCCGGACTGATCCGCCTGTTCTTCCTGAGAATCAACCCATAAGGCGCGAGCCGCCCCCTCAACCCCGTAGGCAATGAAGCAATCGTATCCAACGCGGAATAATAATCCGCGACTGAACTCGGCAGCACCGCCAGCATGTCCGAATCCCGCAACAACGACAAGGTAGTAAGAATCGAAGAAGTCTCGACGGTGCTAACCGGCGGCGCAACCCGCGATTCGCGAAACGTCTGATCGATGATCTGCCGCATCGGACTCGGATGCGGCTGCACGATCCACGGATACTTCGCCAGATCCGCAAGCTTCGGCCGCGCCGCCATCCCGACAGCCGGATGCTCCGGCCGCGCGACGATCGTCAGCGCCTCCTCCGACAAGGTCTCGAACGTCAAATCGAGCGCGGAAAAGCCATAAGGAATGCGCCCTACCACGATATCGAGCTGATCCTGCTGCAACGCCTGCACGAGCACATCGCTCGTATCGATCTGCACGCTGATCTGCAAGCGCGGATGCGCTTCCTTCAACTCCACGATCACCTTCGTCAGCAAATCAGGAGCCGGCGCCATCACCGCGCCGATGCGCACCTTGCCGATATCGCCCGCCTCGATCGCCGCCAGTTCCTCGCGCAGCTCATCGAGATCCTCGAAGACGACCCGCGCGTATCGCATCACCGCTTCGCCGTAAATCGTCGGCTCCATGCCCCGCGCATGACGCACGAACAGCGTCGCGCCAATCGTGTCCTCCAGTTCCTTCAGCGCCTTGGTCGCGGCGGGCTGCGTCATCGCGAGTTCGTCGGCGGCGCTTCTGAGCGATTCGGTCTCCGAGAGCGCCATCATCAATTGCAGATGACGCAGACGCAGGCGTTTGCGTATGGTCGGGGCGGGCGCGATCATGCGAGCGATAACTCCAGGAAATAGCCTGATGCAAATAATTCAATGGTCAGTTATCGCGGAGTTTCGCACACTAGCGCTACCCGATACAGCCGCGCAAACCCTCGTTTCAGCGGCCCAATCCGAATAGACCGGAGACACCGAAGATGAAGATCAAGCATGTCCGCGCACGCGTTTTCGAATGGAAAGGCAAGGTCGTGCCGCCGCAATCGCACTTCTGCACGAACGCCGTCGATGTACTCTACGAACGCGGCGACGCAATGGGCTCGTTCCGCTTTCACGGCTGGCTCGTCGTCGAGATCGAATGCGACGACGGCACCGTCGGCATCGGCAATTGCGCGCTCGCGCCGCGCGTCGCCAAACAGATCGTCGATGAATATCTCGCGCCCATCGCCATCGGCGAAGATCCGTTCGATCACGAATACATCTGGCAGAAGATGTATCGGCGCACGCTCGCATGGGGACGCAAGGGCATCGGCATGGCGGCGATCTCCGCCGTGGATATCGCGCTGTGGGACATCATGGGCAAAGCCGTGAAAAAGCCCGTCTTCAAGCTGCTCGGCGGCCGCACGAAAGAGAAGATCTGGTGCTATGCGTCGAAGCTCTATAACAACGACGACCGCGATGCATTCCTCGCGGAAGCGCAAGGCTATCTCGATCAGGGCTTCACCGCGATGAAGATGCGCTTCGGCTATGGCCCGAAAGACGGCCCGAAAGGCATGGCGAAGAATCTGGAGCAGGTCCGCCTGTTGCGCGAACTCGCAGGCGACGATGTGGACATCATGCTCGAATGCTATATGGGCTGGACGCTGGAATACGCGCGCCGCATGCTGCCGCGTCTCGCCGAGTTCAACCCGCGCTGGCTCGAAGAGCCCGTGATCGGCGACGATGTCGAAGGTTATCAGGAGCTTAAAAAGATGAACATCGTGCCGATATCCGGCGGCGAGCACGAGTTCACGAGCTATGGCTTCAAGGATCTGCTGGAACGCCGCGCCGTCGATGTCATTCAGTACGACACGAACCGCGTGGGCGGCATCACCGCCGCGCGCAAGATCAACGCGATGGCTGAAGCGTGGTCCGTTCCCGTGATTCCGCACGCGGGCCAGATGCACAACTATCACCTGACGATGGCGAGCACCGCGAGCCCGATGTCCGAGTTCTTCCCCGTGTTCGACGTCGAAGTGGGCAACGAACTCTTCTACTACATCTTCGACGGCGAGCCGCAGCCGGAGAACGGCTATCTGCAACTCTCCGATGAAACGCCGGGCCTCGGCATCACGCTGTCCGACAAGCATCTGAGCGACTTCAACATCATCGAATGACGCAATGATGCAGGGCCAATGCAGCCCGACACCATCAGGAGACAGACATGGAGAGCAGGATCGAATCACACGCGGCGCGCGACGCCGCCTCGTCCGAACACGCGACGAGCGTACGCTGGCGCATCTTCGGCGTGGTATTTCTCATCACGCTGATCAACCTCGTGGACCGCATCTCGCTTTCCATCGCGATGCCCACCATCGCGAAAGAATTCGCACTTTCGCCCGCGATGCAGGGGCTCGTGCTGTCGAGCTTCTTCTGGTCGTATGCGCTCCTGCAGATTCCGGGCGGCTGGCTCATCGACAAACTGGGGCCGCGCAAGGTCGTGGCCGGCGCAACCGTTCTGTGGGGAATCTTTCAGACGTTGATGGGCGCGGCCACCGGCGGCCTGTCGATGCTGTTTCTACGCGTCGGTCTCGGCGGCGCGGAAGCCCCGCTCTTTCCCGCGGGCAGCAAGCTCAACGCGCTCTGGCTGTCGCGCACCGAACGCGCGCGCGGCGCGGTGCTGATGGACGCGGGTTCGCCGCTCGGCGCGGCGATCGGCGGCCTCGCGATCTCCAACCTGATCCTCATGTTCGGCTCATGGCGCACCGCGTTCGTCGTCGCGGGACTTGCGACCATCGCGTGCGGCTGGCTCGCATGGCGCTATCTGCGTGACGATCCCGCGAAACATCCGGGCGTCAACGGCGCGGAACTCGCGCATATCCGCGACGGCGCGCCGTCCGTATCCAGCGCGGCGCGCGCAAGCCTGGACGATGCGCCGCTGCCGCTGCGCTCGACCATCGCGATGTGCGTCGGCCGCATGAGCTGGGCGATGATCTTCTTCGGCCTGCTCACGTGGGGCCCGAGCTATCTGACGCAGGCGCGCGGTTTGAGCCTGTCGCAGATCGGCGCGGCGACCTTCTTCATCTTCCTCGCCGGCGCACTCGGCTCGCTGTCGGGCGGCTTTCTGTGCGATGCGCTGTGCGCAATGAATTTCTCGCGCGGCAAGGTCGTGAAGAGCATGATCGCCGTGTCGGGGCTCGTCACGCTCGCCGTGTTCGCCACGCTGCCGAGCATCACGTCGCCTGTCGTCGCGGTCGCGGTGCTGTGCGGCGCATCGTTCCTGCTGATGTGGGGCAGCCTCTACTGGAGCCTGCCTTCGTTGCTCGCAAGCCCCGGACGCGTCGGCCTGCTCGGTGCGTGCATGAACTGCGCGGGCAGCGTCGGCGGGATTTCGATTCCGCTCATCACGGGCTTCATTCTTCAGCGCACCGGTTCCTTCGATGCGGTGCTGCATTTTTACGGCGCGTGCGCGCTGGTGTATATCTTCGGTTCGATCGCCATCGATCTGCGCCGCACCCGCTAACAACGATCACGAGACCCTATACACATGAAACCTCTCATCGCAGTGCTTCTCGGCGACCCCGCCGGCATCGGTCCCGAACTGATCGCGCGCCTCGTCGCGAAGCCGGAGAATCGCGCGCGCGCCGATCTCGTCATCATCGGCGACAAGCGTGAGCTGGATCACGGCATGGAGATCGCGCAGCAACGTTTCGACTATGAACTGGTCGATAGCGTCGATGCCGCCGCGCGCGATACCGACGTGCCCTCGCTCATCGACTTCCGCCTGCCCGACGACGCCCCCTACGAGCGCGCCGTATCGACCGAACGCGGCGGCCGCTACAGCCTCGAAGCCTTCAAACAGGCGCTCGCGACGACGCGCGCGAACCGCACGCAGGCGATGCTCTTCGCGCCCGTCAACAAGACCTCGCTGCACATGGCCGGCATGGAGACGAACGACGAAATGGAATGGTTCGCGCGCCAGCTCGATTTCAGCGGCGCATTCTGCGAATTCAACGTGCTCGACGAACTGTGGACCTCGCGCGTGACCTCGCATATCGCGTTGAAGGACGTGAGCGCGAAGCTCACGCAGGAGCGCATCGTCGGCGCGGTGCAACTGATTCACGATGGCCTCAAACGCGCGGGCATCGAAGCGCCGCGCATCGCGGTCTGCGGCTTCAATCCGCATAACGGCGATAACGGCGCGTTCGGCCGCGAGGAAATCGACGTGATCGCGCCCGCCGTCGAACACGCGCGCGCGCAAGGTTACGACGCGCAAGGCCCCTTCCCCGCCGACACCATCTTCGTGCGCGCACGCGATCAGAAAGTCTTCGACGGCGTCGTCACGATGTACCACGACCAAGGTCAGATCGCGATGAAGCTGATGGGCTTCTGGCGCGGCGTCACCGTGCACGGCGGCCTGCCCGTGCCGATCGCGACGCCCGCGCACGGCACCGCGTTCGATATCCACGGCCAGGGCCGTGCCGATGTCGGCGCAACGCAGAAAGCGTTCGACATCGTCGTGCGCATGGCGCAAGACCGCCTGAGCTGAACGCCATGATGCAAGAGCGCATCGAAGCCTTGCGCGAGCGCTTCCTGGAAAGCGGCGACGACGCGGACCTGCCCATCGTCGACGCACATCATCACTTCTGGGACGTGGCGCGCAACTATCATCCGTGGCTGCGCGATCTGCCGCGCATTCCGTTTCGCTATGGCGATTACGCCGCGATCTGCCGGAACTTCCTGCCCGACGATTACTTCGCGCAGGCGGGCAATCATCGCATCGTGAAGACGGTGATGATGGAAGGCGAATGGGACCCGCGCGACGTGCTCGGCGAGGCGCGCTGGGCCACCGCATTGCACGAGCGCACCGGCTTGCCGAACGCGATGGCCGCGCAAATCTGGCTCGATCGCGACGATGTCGCCGATACGATCGCCGCGTATCGCGAGATGCCGCTCGTGCGCAGCGTGCGTCACAAGCCGAAGACCGTTGCACGCGCGGCGCATCGCGCGGATTTCGCTGCGCCCGGCTCGATGCGCTGCGCGCGCTGGCGACGCGGCTATGCATTGCTCGCGCAAAGCGGCCTGATGTTCGAATTGCAGGCGCCGTGGTGGCATTTCAGCGAAGCGGCGGAACTGGCGCGCGATTTTCCGCAGATGAAAATCATCGTGAACCATACGGGCCTGCCCGCGGATCGCAGCGATGAAGCGCTCGCCGCATGGCGCGCCGCGCTCGATGCGCTCGCGCAATGGCCGAACGTATGGCTCAAGATATCGGGCATCGGCGAAGCTGGCGTAAGCTGGAGCGTCGCGCGCAACGGACGCATCGTGCGCGATGCGATCGAAAGCTTCGGCGTGGGCCGCTGCATGTTCGCGAGCAATTTTCCGGTCGATAGTCTCGTCGTCACGCTCGATGATCTTTTCGTGGGCTTCAAGACCATCGTCGCGGATCGCACGCGGGAAGAACGCCTCGCGCTATTCTTCGACAATGCGAGCGCGCTCTATCGCATCTAGACCAATCACAGGAGACACACTTCAATGGCTGCACCTGCTTATCGCGGCGTATTTCCCGTCGCCCCGACCATCTTCGACGATCAGGGCCGTCTCGATCTCGAAGGCCAGAAGCGCGCGATCGATTTCATGATCGACGCCGGTTCGCACGGCGTCTGCATACTCGCGAACTTCTCCGAGCAGTTCGCGCTATCCGATGCCGAGCGCGATACCGTTCAGCGCACCGTGCTCGAACATGTCGCGGGCCGCGTGCCCGTGATCGTCACGACGACGCATTTCAGCTCGCGCGTCTGTGCCGAGCGCAGCCGCGCCGCGCAGGACGCGGGCGCGGCGATGGTCATGATCATGCCGCCGTATCACGGCGCGACGATCCGCGTCGGCGAGCGCGGCATTCACGAGTTCTATCGCGAAGTGTCGAATGCGATCGACATTCCGATCATGATTCAGGACGCGCCCGTCGCGGGCACGCCGCTTTCAGCATCGTTTCTTGCGAAGCTCGCGCGCGATGTCGAGCACGTGTCGTACTTCAAGATCGAAACGGCGCAGGCCGCATCGAAGCTGCGCGAACTGATCGAGCTCGGCGGCGATGCGATCGTGGGTCCGTGGGACGGCGAAGAGGCAATCACGCTGATCCCCGACTTCGACGCGGGCGCGACCGGCGCGATGACCGGCGGCGGTTATCCGGACGGCATCCGCAAGATCGTCGATGCCTACTTCGCGGGCGACACCGACAAAGCCGCCGATCTGTATCAACAATGGCTTCCGCTCATCAACTACGAAAACCGGCAATGCGGACTCACCGCGTGCAAGACCTTGATGAAGGAAGGCGGCGTGATTCGCTCCGATGCGGTGCGTCATCCGCTCGCGCCGATGTCGCCCGCCGTGCGCGAAGGCTTGCTCAAGGTCGCGCGCAAGCTCGATCCGCTCGTGCTGCGCTGGGGGCATTGACTAGCGGCGGCGCTTCTTTTTCGTATCGGCCTGCATGGCGGGAACGCCGACACGTTCCCGCAGATACTCCACGGATCGCGCGCAACGCGCGGGCAGCGGCCATTCCGCGCGACGAATGAGCCACAGCGTATCGACGACAGGCGCGCCGCATTCCACGACGCCTATCGCTTCCGGCTTGCCGAACGCGATGCGCGCATAACGCGGTATCACCGTGAAGCCGAGCCCGCGCGCGACGAATTCCAGGATGAGGCTTATTTGATTGCTGAAGCCTTGCCGGCGCAGACTGCCGACGCCCGGATTGCCCGGAAAGCGCCGGCTCAGCAAGCGGCTCGCCATCATATGCCCGTCTGGATAATCGATGAAGCCGAGCCGTTCCAGATCGCTCCATTCATGCACATCCGCATTCGCGGGCACGACGAGTTCGAGCGGCTCTTCGATGAACTTGCTCGCGGCAAGGCGAGGATCGTCGGGCTTCAACGTGACGATGCCCAGATCGTAGCGGCTCTGCAATACGGCTTCGAGCACTTCCGAATCCGGCCCGAACCGATGACGCATCTTCCATTCGGGACGCTGCTGCTGCAAGTCCAGCAATAGCGGAAACAGCACGAGCCCGATGCTGCCCGGCGTGATGAGGCCGATCTCGCCGGCTTCGTCCTCGCTATCCGACAGACGCGACGCGAGACGCTTGCCCGCCAGTTCCATCTCTTCGCAATAGTCGATCAGCGCCCTGCCCGCCGGCGTCAGTTCGATGCCGCGCGGACGGCGTATCACGAGCACGCCGAGCGCGTCTTCGAGATGGCGAAGGTGCTGGCTCACGGCCGCCTGCGTCAAATCGAGCCGTTCGGCGGCGCGCGTGAAGTTGCCGAGATCGACGAGCGCAAGAAAGGTGCGCAGCCATTGCGGATTGAGTATCACAAAATTTTATCGAATCGATAATCTCCAGATAGTTTTCATTATGGCACTGAACGGTTAAATTGCAGGCCTCAACTCAATTCGAGAAAACCCGTATGTCAGCACTTTTCACTCCGTTCAAACTGAAAGACGTCACGTTGCGCAACCGCATCGCCATTCCGCCGATGTGCCAGTACAGCGCCATCGACGGCTTCGTCAACGACTGGCACGTCAGCCATTACGCGAGCCTCGCGCGCGGCGGCGCGGGCCTCGTGATCGTCGAAGCGACGGGCGTGTCGCCGGAAGGCCGCATCACGCCCGGCTGCACGGGCCTCTGGGACGATGCGCACATCGAAGGCATGAAGAAGATCGCCACGGCGATCAAGGCGGCGGGCGCGGTGCCCGGCATCCAGATCGCGCACGCGGGCCGCAAGGCGAGCGCGAACCGTCCGTGGGAAGGCGACGATCACATTTCCCCCGACGACGCACGCGGCTGGGACACGCTCGCGCCTTCGGCCGTCGCTTTCGGCGCGGGGCTGCCGAAGATGCCCAAGGCCATGACGCTCGAAGATATCGAGCGCGTGAAGGCGGACTTCGCGGCGGCTACGCGCCGTGCGCGCGAAGCGGGCTTCGAATGGCTGGAACTGCACTTCGCGCACGGCTATCTTGCGCAGAGCTTCTTCTCGGTGGATGCGAACCAGCGCGACGATCAATACGGCGGCGATCTCGCGGGGCGCAGCCGTTTCATCGTCGAGACCTTCGATGCGGTGCGCGAAGTGTGGCCGGAGAATTTGCCGCTGACGGCGCGCTTCGGTGTCATCGAATACGATGGCCGCGATGAAGTCACGCTGAACGAATCGATCGAACTGACGAAGACGCTGCGTCGCAAGGGACTCGATCTGATGAGCGTGAGCGTCGGCTTCTCGACGCCCGATGTGCGCATTCCGTGGGGACCGGCGTTCCTCGGCCCGATCGCGGAGCGTGTGCGCCGCGAAGCGGAAATTCCGGTTGCATCGGCATGGGGATTCGATTCGCCGCCCAATGCGGAACGTGCTGTCGAGTCGGGTCAGCTCGATCTCGTGATGGTCGGCCGCGCGCATCTTTCGAATCCGCACTGGCCGTATCACGCCGCGAAGCAGTTGAAGGTGGAGAAGCCGTCTTGGGCGTTGCCCGCGCCGTATGCGCACTGGCTCGAACGTTATGCCGTGGCCGAATGACGTATCGATGTGACTAGCAAGGCTCCATGCCGTGGCGCACTTTCGCGCCGTCGGCATCGGGCGAAGCGAGAAACGCAAGGAACGCGCGCGCGAGTTGCGGCGCGTTCGCGTTCGCACAAATCGCGGCCTCGAACACCGTCAGCGTCTGAATCTGCGGCGGCAACATGCCGAGCACATCGATGCCTTCGACGCCGATCATCTCGCTCGTCTGCTGGAAGCCCAGTTCCACTTCGCCACGCGCGATGAGCGTGCCCACCGCGACACCCGGTGGCGCCTGCACGATGCGCGCTGCAACGCGTTCCGCAATGCCCCAGCGCTCGAACAGACGCGTCAGATAAACACCGCTCGGTCCCGTCGAATAGCCGATGCTGCGTGCCGCGAGCACGGCCTCGCGCACGGCGGCTTCATCGTCGATAGCGGGACGCGGCGCGCCCTTCGCCACCGCGATCGCCACGCCCGAGCGCGCGATGCGCACGCGGCTCGCTGCATCGATGCGCGCCGACGCCGCGAGCCGGTCGATCGCGTCCGAAGCGAGCACGACGATATCGAACACCTCGCCTTCTTCGATTCGCTTCAGCGCCGCGACGCCGCCCACCGATTCGATCGCGACACGCTCGCCCGACTTCGCTTCGAAAGCGGACGCGAGATCGTTGAGCACCTGGCGCGTGGCCATCGAAGAAATGCCGTTCATGCTCATACGCGTCAGTCGATATAACGCAAGCCCGCTTTCTCCAGCGGTTCGCGCATCTTGTACATGTCGAGGCCGAGCACGCCGCTCGCGAGCTTCGCGCGCTTCTCTTCTTCGAACGCTTCGCGCGCCACCGCCTTGTCGAGCACCTGTTGCGCCGATGCCGACGGCACGACGACAACGCCATCGTCATCCGCGACGATCACATCGCCGGGCGTGACCCATGCGCCCGCGCACACGACGGGAATGTTCACCGAACCGAGCGTCGCCTTCACCGTGCCTTTCGCCGAGATCGCGCGGCTCCAGACCGGGAAGTTCATCTCGGTCAATATGCGCACGTCGCGCACGCCGCCGTCGATGATGAGCGCCCGCGCGCCGCGCGCCTTGAAGCTCGTCGCGAGAAGGTCGCCGAAAAAGCCATCGGTGTTGTCGGTCGTGCATGCGGCCACGACGATATCGCCCGGACGAATCTGCTCGGCCGCGACGTGCATCATCCAGTTGTCGCCCGGTTGCAGCAGCACGGTGACAGCCGTGCCGCTCGCCTGCGCCCCCGTGTAGATCGGCCGCATGTAGTTCTTCATGAGGCCGACACGGCCCATCGCTTCGTGCACGGTCGCCGAGCCGAGCGCGCCGAGCTTGTCGGCCGCATCCGCATTCGCGCGATCGATGTTGCGATACACCACTCCCAGTTCGTACATATCAACGTCCCTTTGCTTTGAGCGCCGCATCGAGGCGCGGATACACGCGGCGCGCGTTGCCTTCGTAAATCTTGTAGCGCGCTTCGGGCTCGATCTGCGCGGCCTCGACATAGCGCTTCGTGTCGTCGAAATAATGCCCGGTTTCAGGATCGATGCCACGCACCGCGCCGATCATCTCGCTCGCGAACAGAATGTTGTCGACGGGAATCACGCGCGTCAGCAAGTCGATGCCCGGCTGGTGATAGACGCAGGTATCGAAGAACACGTTGTTCAGCAGATGATCCTTCAGCAAGGGCTTTTTCAGCTCCTGCGCGAGACCGCGAAAACGTCCCCAGTGATACGGCACCGCGCCGCCGCCGTGCGGAATCACGAACTTGAGCGTCGGAAAGTCGCGGAACAGATCGGACGTGAGGCACTGCATGAACGCGGTCGTGTCCGCGTTGAGATAATGCGCGCCCGTCGTATGGAAGCACGCATTGCAGCTCGTGCTCACGTGGATCATCGCGGGAAGGTCGTACTCGACCATCTTCTCGTAGATCGGATACCAGTAGCGATCCGAGAGCGGCGGGCTCGTCCAGTGCCCGCCCGAAGGGTCCGGATTCAGGTTGATCGCGACATTGCCGTATTGCTCGACGCACTTCACTAGCTCGGGAATGCACGTCGAGACATCGACGCCCGGGCTCTGCGGCAGCATCGCCGCCGGAATGAAGCTGTCGGGGAACAACTCGCTCACGCGATAACACAGCTCGTTGCAGATCGCGGCCCACGTGCTCGACACTTCGAAGTCGCCGATGTGATGCGCCATGAAGCTCGCACGCGGACTGAACACGGTGAGATCGAGGCCGCGCTCGCGCATCAAACGAAGCTGGTTCGCTTCGATCGATTCGCGCAGTTCATCGTCGCCGATATGCAGCTCCGATGCGCCCGGCATCTCCGAAGGACTCTTGATGGCGGCGATCTGCCGGTTGCGCCACGCTTCCAGCGCCTTCGGCGCGGTCGTGTAGTGGCCGTGAATGTCGATGATCATCCTTTACTCCAGGTACTAATGTGCTGCGGTCGTTTGTGCGTGCGCTTCGTCGGCACGCGTGCGTTGCGCGACGAGAATCGAGATCGCGGCGAGCGTCGCGGGCACGGCGAGCATCGCGAGGATCGCGCCGAACTCCCAGCCGAGGCCGAGCAGCGCGCCGCCGAACGCGGAACCGAAGATGCTGCCGAAGCGGCCCATGCCGAGCATCCAGCTCACGCCGGTTGCACGCGCAACCGTCGGATAGCGGCTCGGCGCGAACGCGTTGAGGCCCGTTTGCGCGCCGCTCATGCAGAAGCCCGCCGCGAACACGAGCACGGCAAGCGACGACGACAACGCGCCGATCCACGCCAGCCCGAGCACGCAGACCGCGCCGCCGAGATACGCCGCGCTGATGACGGGCGCCGGGCGAACCTTGTCCATGATCCAGCCGACGATGATCGCGCCGATCGTGCCGCCGATCTGGAACATCGCCGTGATGTTCGCCGCCGAGGACACCGTGAGGCCCGCGTCCTTCATCAGCGTCGGCAGCCAGCCGGTGAGCAGATAGATCACGAGCAGGCCCATGAAATACGTGATCCACAGCGCCGCCGTCATCAGGCCGTAGCCCTGCGAGAACAATACGCCGATGGGCTTCTTCGTGGGCAGCGGCGGCTCGTTCGATACGAACGTTTCAGTGCCGTCGAAGCGTGCGCCGCACACGCGGCCGAGCACCTTGCCGATACGCGCCGAGGTCGCGCCACGCACCGCGAGCAGACGCGCCGATTCGGGCAGCAGCCAGATTTGCAGCGGAATCAGCAGGAGCGGCAGCGCGCCGCCGCAGATCAGCACGGCGCGCCAGCCATGCGCCGGAATCAAACCGCCCGCGAGGAAACCGATCAGCGCCGAGCCGAGATTGAAGCCCGTGAACATGATCGTGATGAGTAGCGCGCGCTTGCGTTGCGGCGCGTATTCGGAGAGGAGCGTCGTCGTGTTGGGCATCGCGGCGCCGAGGCCGATGCCGGTCAGCACGCGCAGCAACGCCATGCTCGAAGGCGAATTCGTGAACGCGGTGGCGATCGTGAACACGCCGAAGAGAAACACCGAGGTGATCAGCACCCACTTGCGTCCGATGCGATCCGATGCCGGTCCCGCCGCGAGCGCGCCGATCACGAGACCGATCGGGGCCGCGCTCATCACGAGGCCGAACGCGGGCCGCGAGATATGCCAGTCCGCGATGATCGAAGGCGCGATGAAGCCCATTATCGCGACGTCCATGCCATCGGCCGTCACGATCAGAAAGCACAGCGCCACCAGCAACCACTGGTAGGCGGAAATCGGGCGTTCGTCGATGAAGCCCTTGATGTCGATGGTTTTACCGATAGCCATGTTTGTCTCCTGTCTCCTCTTTTATTCAGTTCTTCGACTTGTCCCAGTCGAGCTTGCCCGCGCCCTTGCCCGCGACCGAGTACAGCGCGCCGGGCGCGTTGCGTGTCTTCTGAAATTCTTCGAGCGTTTCACCGCGCATCGCGGCGTAGATATGCAGGTTCGATACACCGGTCACCGCGCCGAGCTTCTCCAGCATGAAGAAGATCACGCCGTAATGAAGCAGGACGCGCCAGTCGCGCCGGCGAATGAGATCGCGCTCCTGTTCGGAGAGACCGGCCGCCTCGAAGCTCGCTTCCTCGTTCTCCTTGAACGCCTCGCGATGCGCAGGCTCGACCATGCGATGCAGATACTCGTTGATGCGATATGCGCGCACGGCCGTTTCGATGGAGAACGGATAGGTGCCTTCGAGCTTCTCGACATCGGTGAGCTGCACGGCCATCTTCTGACGATGACGCTCGACGATAGCCGGTTCGGTCTCGCTGTCCTCGCCTTCATAGATCGCGGTCGCGATGCCCGCCATCGACGGCAGGTAATAGCTGCGATGCTTGCACACGACATTCGACGACAACGCGCCGCGCATCGTGAGCCACATGATCACTTCGGCGCCTTCGTAGCCGCCGAGCGCCGCATATTCGGCGATGGTCATGTCCGCGAGCTGTTCGGGATCGCGCTCGAAGAGATCGAGGAAACGCGCGTCCCATTCCGTGTTGTTGAAGCCCGCGCGTTCGCCGTGCACCTGATGCGAGAGACCGCCCGTGGCGAGAATTGCGACCTTGATGTCCTCCGGATAGCTTTCGATCGCGCGGCGCAGCGCCTGACCCAGCTTGTAGAAGCGGCGCGCGCTCGGCACGGGCAATTGCAGCACGCCCATTTGCAGCGGCACGAGCTTCACCGGCCATTCGGGCTTGTGCGGGCAGAGCATCGAGAGCGGCGAGAAGCAGCCGTGATCGAGCGCCTTGTTCTGGAAGAACGACATGTCGAATTCATCGGACATCAGCGACGTGCCGATGTGCGCGGCGAACGTCGGATGACCCTTGATCGGCGGCAGATCGCGCGCGCCGCCGCCTTCGTCCGCGACGCGCCATTCCGGGCCTACGCCGAGCGAGAACGCGGAATAGTGATCGAAGAAGAACGACGTGACGTGGTCGTTGTAGATCGTGACGATGACATCGGGCTGCTTCTCCGCGAGCCAGTTCGCGAGCGGCGCGAAATTCTCGAAGATCGGCGCCCAGACGGGATCGTCGCGCTTGTTCTTGTCGAACGCGAAACCGATAGTCGGTGTGTGCGAGGCGGCAATGCCTCCGATGATCCGTGCCATGTGCGCTACTCCTTCTGAATGCGTGGCCGAGCGGGCTTGCTTTAGAGAAACTGAAGCCCGAAGGGTAGCGACGAAGGGAGCGGCGCAGGTACTACGCGTTAACCAGTAATCTGTTTATATGCATGGGGTTTCGGCGTGCGGGAAGCCCGCCGGGACGGGCGCGGCGAGGTGTGCGCCGGATTCGCGCCATCGATATGCCGATAAGCAAAACTGATGGCGCGTGAAGCAGGACGCAAGAATGGCCGTTCTGGCGGCCTCGCGGTCAGGTCAGCTTGCCGCGAACGAACTGCAGCGAGCGGCGAGCACGCTCGTCCATCTGCTCATCCGTCGCACCATTCGACATGTCACGCCAGACACCGACCGCCCGGCTTACGGAGCCGCCCTTGCGCATGAAGGGTTCCATCACGATGGTCCCGTCGTAGCCGATTTCCTTCAGTGCGCCGAAGATTTCGTCCCACGGCAGACGGCCTTCGCCGGGCGGCAGACGGTTCGCTTCGCCGAGATGGAAGTGCCCGAGCTTGCCTTTGCACGCGAGGATCGCATCGCGGAAGGAATGCTCCTCGATGTTCATGTGGAAGGTGTCGAGCTGCACCTTGCAAGCCGGGCTGTCCACTGCGTCGACGAAGGCAAGTGCTTCCTTGGCGTCGTTGCATAGCCATTGCTCGAAGCGGTTCACCACTTCCAGCGCATAGATGATGCCGTAATCTTCGGCAACCTTGATGACGCGTCGGACGCTGTCGATCGCATGGTCGACGTAAGGCCGCTTGTCCTTCATGCCGGGCGGCGGCGACTGCGGCCACGCGCAGAACGTGAGGCCGGCGAAGACCGGCGCGCCGAGCATGTGGCAATCGTCGAGCAGACGCTTCACATATTCGGTGCCGGCGTCGCGCACGCTCTGTTCCGGCGAGGCGAAGTCGTACTCGGGCTTCAGCCCGATGCAGCACATCACCGTGAGGCCAAGATCGTCGGCGACCGCTTTCAGTTCGCGCTTCTTCGCATCCGGAAGGTTGTGGAATTCGCCGAGCGAGATTTCCATCATGTCGAAGCCGAGCCCGGCGATGCGCTTTGCCGTCGCGGGAAAATCGACCATCCACTCGGTCGACCAGTAGGTGTAGAACATGCCAACCTTGTTCACGGCGAAACTCCTCTATGAGAGCGTCTCGAAGTCAGCTCAGGAAACGAATCCAGTCGGCTTGACCTCCGGATGCGCGGGGTCGGCGTGTTCGAGCGCGGCCAGGGACATGATCCGCTCCTCCGACGCTTCATCGAAGCCGACCTCGCCGACCAGTTGCCCCGCGCGCATGACCAGAATACGGTCCGAGATGGTGAGGATCTCGGGCAGGTCGCTCGAAATCACGAGTATCGCCAGTCCTTCGTGAGCGAGCTCGCGCATCAGCGCATAGATTTCCGCTTTCGTCGTCACGTCGACGCCTCGCGTCGGCTCATCCACGATGAGCACGCGCGGTCTCGATGCCAGCCACTTCGCCAGCACGACCTTCTGCTGGTTGCCGCCGCTCAGAAGCCGCACCAGTTGCTCGACCGTCGGCGTCTTGATCTTGAATCGTCCGACGTAGGTGTCGATCAGCCGCGCCTCCTGCATGGGCCGCACGACCGGTCCTTTCGACAGGCGGCCGAGTCCGAGCGCAGCGAGCGAAAGATTGCTCCCCACCGACATGCCCAGAACCAGTCCCTGATCCTTGCGGTCTTCGGGGGCGAGCGCGATGCCGAGCCGCATCGCATCGCGCGGCCGGGAAATCTTGACCGGCTTGCCGGCGATGGAGACGGTCCCGTGTTTCGGCGGAGGCGCGCCGAAAATCCCCATCGCCACTTCCGAGCGACCCGCTCCGATCAGACCCGCGAGGCCGACGATTTCGCCCTGTCGCAGCGAGAACGAGACGTCGCGATATCGATGGTCATCGCCCAGGCCTTCCACCGAAAGCACCACAGGCTTGCCCGCGTGTTCCGGTCGAACGCGCTTCACCTCCGCAAGGTCGCGGCCGACCATGAGGCGGACCACCTCGTCGGGCGAGGTATCGGCAAGCCGCGCGGTGCGCACGTGCTTGCCATCGCGCAAGACGGTTACGGCGTCGCAGTTGTCGAACACCTCCCGCATCCGATGGGAGATGTACAAGATGGTCACGCCCCGGTCCCGCAATTCGTGAACGACCTTGAAGAGCGTCAGCGAATCGGCTTCGGACAAGCTCGATGTCGGCTCGTCCAGGATGAGCAGGCGCGGCTCGTGAATCAACGCCTTGCAGATTTCGATGAACTGTTGCTGAGCGATGGTCAGGTCGCCCAGGCGCGTGTCGGGGTCGAGCGAAATGCCCAGACGCAGCATGGCGGCCTTCGCCTTCTCCAGCAGCGTGCCGCGGTCGACCAGCACGCGCGCCATGCGCGGCTCCGTGCCGAGGAATATGTTCTCGGCGATGGTCATGTTCGGAGCCAGCATGAGCTCCTGGAACACGATGGAAATGCCTTTCTTCGCTGCGTCGCGCGTGCCGGTGAACTCGACCTCCTGTCCGTCGAATATGAGCCGCCCGGAAGTCGGCGAATGCGCCCCGGCGATGACCTGCATCAGCGTCGACTTGCCCGCGCCGTTCTCGCCCATGATCGCGTGCACGGTCGCCGCCTCGACGCTGAAGGAGACCTCTTGCAGCGCCTTGACACCCGGATAGGTCTTGGTGATCTGCTCAACGCTCAATAGAACGGTCATGGGGGCACTCTTCGCAAGGAAAGCATGGGACCGTGGGCATCCCGGTCCCGGGCGGATGGATTACTTGCCGCCGACGAACTTGTCCACGTTGGACGAATTCACGATGTCGACACCGGTATCCGTGATCGGCGGAATCTTGCCGCCCTTGGAAAGTTCATCGAGCTGTTTCACCGACTCGATGCCCATCGCGAGCGGTCGCTGGCCGATCAGCGTGGTCGCGTAGCCTTCCTTCAACAGCTTGACTTGCGACGGCAACGTGTCGAACGAGACGATCACGAACTTGCCGGACTTGATGTCGGCTGCCTTGTTCTTGACCGCGCGGATGTAGGCCTCAGGCGCGAACATCGGCCAGCCGCCTGCAAAGAAGATGCCGTCGAGATTCGGATTCTTGGCGAGAATGTCCTGAATCAGTTGCACCGCCGTGCTGGAATCGTCGTTGCACGCAAAGGGCGAACCCGACACTTCCTTGAAGCTGCCGCCGAGCTTGGACTTGAAGCCCTTGATCCGCTCGTTCAGGTTCGCCGCCGACAGGCCGCCCGTCAGAATCGCGTACGTGCCGCCCTTCGGAAGCGCTTTCGCGAACGCTTCACCGGCGGCCTCGCCGCCAGCCTCGTTGTTCGTGCCGATGAACGCGGCCCGCTTGGACTTCGGCGCATCGGAGTCGAATGTGACGATCGGGATATTTTTCGCGACAGCCGCGCTGATGACGTTGCCGATGGAGTCGGCGTTATTCGGCGCAATCGCGATACCGGCGACCTTCTTCGTGATCAGATCCCTGACGATGCGGCCCTGCTCGGCGTCATCGAGTTGCGCCGGGCCCGTGAACAGGCACTCGGCGCCGAGCTTCGCCGCCTCTTCCTTGCAGCCTTTCTCCGCATCGGCGTAGAACGCGACGCCGAGCGCCTTCGGCACGACGGCGAAAACCTTCTTGTCGGCTGCCTGCGATTGCGAGATGCCGAGCCCGAACAGGACGGCGGCTGCTACTGCGCTGATCATGGTGCGTGTCATGTCTTCTCCAAGGGTTGTTATGGTTACAGCGCTCATCGACGTCGCCAGACGCCTTTTCTGAGTTGGTCGATAAAGACGGCAAGCACGATGACGGAACCAACGAACACCCCTTGCCAATAAGCGTCCGTTCCCAGCAAGACGAGACCATTGCGCAGCACTTCGAGGATGACCGTGCCGACGAACACGCCGATCACGGTGCCTTCGCCGCCGGACAGGGCCGTGCCGCCGATGACCGCCGCTGCGATGACGCTCAGCTCCTTGCCGAGGCCCTGATTCGAAATCGCGGACGAAAGGTAGCTCACTTCGATGATGCCCGCGACACCCGCCAGGACGGAGGACATGATGTAGACGCTCATCTTGAGCCGGTCCACATTCAGGCCGGTGAGCATCGCCGCGCGTTCGTTGCCGCCGACCGCGTACAACTGGCGGCCGTAGACCGTTCTCTTGAGCACGATCGCGGAGATGATCGCCAGCACCACGAAGATGATGAAAGGAACGGGCAAATCGAGGAAGTCGCCGCCGCCGAGCGCGAAGAACGCGTCGCCGTCGGGCCGGAATCCGTCGATTGCCTTGCCGCGTGTGATGATGAGCGCGAGCGCACGCGCGATGCTCATGGTTGCGAGCGTCGGCACGAACGGCAGCATGCGCAGCTTCGTCACGCAGAAGCCATTGAAGAAGCCGACGGCGGCGCAGATCAGAAGCGTGAGCGCGCACGCCGGAACGACACCCATGCCCGACTGCATCATCGCGGCGGACGCGACCGCCGCAAGGCCCCACACGCTGCCGACCGAAAGGTCGATGCCGCCGGTGATCATCACCGCAGCCTGACCGAGCACCACGATGCCGATGAACGACAGATTGCGCGCGTCGTTGAGCAGATTGCCCTTACTGGCGAAGTCCGGCGCGAAAATCGATAGCAGCACGATCATGATGGCCAGCGCACCCACGATGCCGGTCTCGCGCGAGTGCATTATTTGAGACGCGAAACCCTTGCGAGGCTTAGGCTGCTCATTGTTGACCGGGGTCACCTTGCTCATATGTCGCCTCCAGTACGCCTCGGCGCTCGCCATGGAATGGCGAGCCGCTTTTACCGTGAAAAATTCTAGTTTCGAGTCGAAAGCCCAACAAAGCGGGTTTTCCCTGCACAGGTAAGAAAGACGCTCTACTTTCTACAGGCTGCCGCATACATGCCGATGACTTCCCGGACCTTACCGAAGATCAGGCTCATCGGCGAACCGTCGATCAGACCGCGCCGGCGTGGCCAGTACTGGTTCGGGAGGTATCGACTGATGAGGTTTTCGCTTATATCGACGCGTTCCAGATTGGACACCAGCTTTCGCGTTGCGGCGCCGACCGCCGGATCGGCCCAGTAGTAGCGAATCCGGTCGCTGTAGCTGAACGTGCGCAAGAGCCGCTTTTCCTGTTCGCTGCCGTGGTAGTACTTCTCCCAATTCGTGGGTTTCTCCAGCATCACGCGCTCGACCACGGCGCGCAGATCGGAGCGCGCATCCGCCGCGACCAGTTCGTCTTCGATGTCCGCGAGCGCATAGAGCGCTTCCCGCAACGCGAAGGTCGCGCCCGGTCCGACTTTCAGAATGGCGAAGCCATCGCGAACCAGCGCCGAAAGCGCTTCGGGCTTCTGATAGTCCGTGGAATGGGCTTCGAAGACCATGTCAGGCAGGTCTTCGAGAATATGCGACAGTTCGCGAGCGGACGACGCGTCGTAGTCCACGACCTTCGTATGGTCGAAGTCCACGCCCGGCTGAACGACGAGACCCACGACACGCTGCCACGCCGCGTCCAGGCCACATGCGTGCCATGCCGCACGATGCACCGCGACGGTTTCGAGCGCCGCACGCGGGCTCGTCGCCTCGACCGCGGAAAGCGCTTCGGATGCGCCCCCGGGCACGGGGACTTCCGTACCGACGATGTAGACCGGGCGTTCGCGCAGTCCCGCGCGTCCGGCTGCCTGCTCCGCGACCGCGCACAATCGGGCCGCACGCCGGGCGACAACTTCGTCCGAGAGGCGCGGGGGATCATCGGCGCAACTCATGCTCGTGTCGAGGTGAAGCTTTCGGAATCCTGCCGCGGCGTACGCATCGATCAGGGCGTCCGCGTGGTCCATCGCTTCATCGGCCGGACGATTGCTCCAGGCGTTCGGGCCGAGATGGTCGCCGCCGAGAAGCAAGCTTGCCCGAGGAAAACCGACGCTGTCGGCGATGCCGTGGACGAATCGCACGAAGTCGGCTGGCCGCATACCGGTGTAGCCGCCATACTGGTTCACCTGGTTCGAGGTCGACTCCAGCAACAACGGCGTGCCGTCATCGAGCGCCTGCCTCATGCTCGCTTCGATCACCCAAGGGTGAGCCGAGCAGACCGAGTAGATTCCCCTCAGCCGGGACGCGAATCGTGCGTCGCCCGTGAGCCGCGTGACAATTTCAGTCATGGCTCACCTCGGATCTCTCCTGAATGAACTTGTCCAGTTCCGCGAGCGTCGCGGTGCCTTCCATGGGTCCGCGATACGTCACGGCACGCGCGCCCGCGGCGCCGGCGTACGTCAACGCGCGTTCGACGGCAAATCCCTGTGCGCGACAGGCGACATACGTACCGCCGAAGCAATCCCCGGCGCCCGTCGGATCGACTTCGGTCACCGACAACGCCCGCACGTGGCGCTCGTCTTTTCCGTCGTAGTAGCTGCAACCATCCTTGCCGCGTTTCACCACGACCTCGCGCACGCCTCTGCCCAGCAACTCGTCGATCGCCGCCTTCTCGGTGCTCGCGCTCGCGAGCAACATCACTTCGTGACCGCTCGGCAGGAACACGTCGGTGTAGTCGAGGATGAAGTCGAGCGCTTCACGCATTTCCGGAATGCGCAGCATCTCCTTGCGGATGTTCGGGTCGAAGCTGACCGTGCCACCGTTGCCCTTCACCGTTTCGATGACGCTCTTCATCGCCTCGATGATGCGGAACGAGAAGAGCGACGAGCCCATCACATGGAAATGCCTGCAATCCTTCAGCAAGGATTCGCGAATCTCGCTGACGGAGAGATGTCCCGACGCGCTGTTGACGATGTTGTAGATGAAATCTCTGTCGCCGTCCTTGCGATAGGTGACGAACGCGCTGCCGGTGGTAGCCGCCTTGATGACGGATATGCCGGAGACGTCGACGCCGTCCTCGCGCAGGCGTTCGACATTGAGCGCGCCGAAATCGTCATCGCCGACGCATCCGATGATGGCGCACGGACTACCGCATTTCGCGACCTGATCGATAAAAATTGCCGGAGCGCCGCTCGCGAACGGTCCGATCAGCGTTCCCGCCCGCCGAAACGACTGCCCGATTTCCGTAGCGAGAATCTCGACGAGAATCTCGCCCATCGTGAGGATGCAGCCGGGACGAGCGTCCGGTTTCGCTTCAGATTTCGCCATGGCGGTTTTCATTAGGATAACGATGCACGAGGCACCAGACAGCACGCGTTTTTCGGGTTTTCTACTTCTCAATACGTCCTGTCAGGAAGCGCGAAACTCCAGAATTCCAGTGTCGCGCCTTTGTAGCTGAAGACCTTTGCGCATGACCGTCTCCATCGTCGGCGGATCGATTCCATCGTCGATAAGAAGCGTGTCGATCTCTTGCGCGCTTGCAAACACTTCGCCGCTGCGTTCGTCGAGCGTCGGCTGGAACGCGACGACGATCGTGCGCCTGGCAGCACGGCGCGCTGCCTGCGCCACACGCGCCAGGGCCAGATTCGCCGTCAGCAGGTTGCCGTCACGATCGACACCGGTTGCTTGCAGGACGCACAAATCGATCGCGCGTCGCCCGACGGAAGCTTCGGCGTCAGGTCCGGTCATCACGGTCGAGCCGTGTTCCAGTTGCCCGCCAGTCAAAAGCACCTCGCAGTGCAGAAACCGCTGAACCGTCTGTGCAACCGAAACGTCCTGCACCAGCAACGAAAGGTTTGCACGGTCGGCGAGGAAGGGAATCATCTTATGAACGATCTCCCCCGCGCCCAACATGACCGCTTCGCTATCCGCCACCCGCTCTGCCGCGAATCGGGCAAGAAGCGTTTCGGAGGCCTTGCGTGCAGCGGCGTCGGACGCTGGCACGAGTATGTCGTCTCCGGCCTTCTGCGCGAGATAGCGGGCTTTGCCGAACGAGCGCAGAAGATAGCGCTGCTGCTCCAGGTACGTCAGATCGCTGCGGATGGTGACGCTCGAAACCTCGAAAGCGTGACTGAGTTCATCGACGGAAACCTCGCCTCGCTTGCGAACGAGTTCGACGATTTGAAGGCGTCGCTTCAATGAACTCTTGTTGGTGAGCATCGGGGGCCGCTTCCATACGCTCTTTCGTCACGGAAGAGTCTAGTTTCGAAACGAAAGAAGTTCAAAGCGAATCTCGTCATGGTTTTCCCGTGAGAGATTGCCGTGTCGCGCTATGAGAGGATGCACGGATCGCCGACTCTTGCAGAGCGTGTCCGATGCTTTCAGAAATCTATCGCGGCTACATCGCCTGTCTGAACGCGCAAGACTGGCCGAATCTCGGCACGTTCGTTCATGACGCGCTGCACTACAACGGCCGCGCGCTGACGCTCGACGATTATCGCGAGATGCTGATAAAGGACTTCCGCGAGATACCCGATCTCTTTTTCGACATTCAAATGTTGATCGAGGAGCCGCCGCGCATCGCGTGCCGGTTGCGGTTCGAGTGCGCGCCGAAAGGGGTTTTCATGGGACTGCGCGTGGACGGAAAACGCGTCGTCTTTTGCGAGAACGTGTTCTATGAGTTCCGTGAAGGAAAGATCGACAACGTCTGGTCCGTCATCGACAAAGCCGCGATCGAGGCGCAGCTTTAGGCGGCTTCCGTGAAGAACGTATCGACGATATCGTCCCGCAAGCGCGCGACCTCGCGATGTCCCACCTTGCGCGGCCTCGGCAAACTCACATCGATCACTTCGCCGATCCGCCCCGGCCGCGCCTGCATCACCACGATCCGGTCCGAAAGCAGCACGGCCTCTTCCACATCGTGCGTGACGAGCACCATCGTGATCCGCTCGCGCTCCCATATGCGCTGCAATTCGAGCTGCAAACGACTGCGCGTAAGCGCATCGAGCGCGCCGAACGGCTCGTCGAGCAGCAGCAATCGCGGCCGATTGACGAGCCCGCGCGCAATCGCCACGCGTTGCGCCATCCCGCCCGACAACTGATGCGGATAATGCCGCTCGTATCCCGTAAGCCCGACAAGCTCGATATGCTCCGCCACCGCCCGCGCCTTTGCCGCTTTCGAGAGCGGCGCATTGCGTAACGCAACGGCCACGTTCTGCTCGACATCGAGCCACGGAAACAGCCGATGATCCTGAAACACGATGCCGCGCGACAGATCGGTCGTCACGGTACGCTTGCCATCGAACTCGATCTCGCCTTCGTGACTGCCGTCGAGTCCCGCGATAAGCCGAAGCAAGGTCGACTTGCCGCATCCGCTCGCCCCGACGATGCTGACGAACTCGCCACTCGCGATCGACAAGTCGATTCGATCCAGTACCGGAGGCGCCGCATCGTCGTTGAAGCGCTTGCTCACATGCCGCAGCGTCAGACCGCTGTCTTGCTCAACTAACGTCGTCATTCCTGGATTCTCCTCAAGCCGCGCGCGACGTATCGAACCAGCGCCGCTGCACGCCGCGCGCGAGGGCATTCAGCGCCCACCCCGTCAAACCGACCACGATCACGCCGAACACGACGAGATCCATGCGAAACTGCTCGCTGCCATCCACGAGCGTATTGCCGATCCCGCTGCCCGCGACGAGCAGATACTCCGCCCCGAGCGTCGCGAGCCACGAATAGATGAGCGCGAGATACACGCCCGTGAAGATCGACGGCAACGCGGCGGGCAACACCACATACGCCAGCGTCTGCAACTTGCCATAGCGGTAGGCGCGCGCCACATCGAGCAAATCGACGGGCACGGCGCGAATGCCGTCGTTCGTGTGCATCACGACCGGGACGAGCGCCGCGAGCGACAGGAACACGACCTTCGCGACATCGCCCAGACCGAACCAGACGGAAATCAGCGGAATCCACGCGAACAGCGACACTTGCTTGAACGTGTTGAAGCTCGGCGCGATCGCGCGATTCGCCAGCTTCGAGATGCCGAGCAACGCGCCGAGCGCAAGGCCGAGGCTCGTGCCGATCGCAAATCCCGTCAGTTCGCGCGCAAGCGACGCGGACAGCGCACGCACGAGCGCGCCGCTTCGAACCTGCTCCACGGCGGTGGCCCAGACCTGCGCGGGCGACACCATCACGCCGTGCCCGAGTTGCGCGCCGCGCGACACGAACCACCACACGCCGAGCGCGGCGATCGGCAGCACTACGCCGCGCCACGATCCTTTGACCGATCCCGCTTCCCAATCCAGAGTCGACATCTGTTGATCCTCAAACGGAACGGCTGCGCTGAAGCTTGCGCTCGAAAACATTGAGCAGACGATCGGCCACATAGCCGATTGCACCGACGATCAGCACCGCAGCCAGCACGAGATCGAGTTGAAAGAGCTGCCGTCCGTACACGATCAGATACCCCAGCCCTTCCGACGACGCGACGAGTTCGACGACGACCAGCGTCAGCCACGCCTTCGTGAACGCGAGCCGCACGCCGGTGCCGATGACGGGAATCGCCGAAGGCAACGTCACGCGCGTGATCACCTGCCAGCGCGAATAGCGATACACCGCCGCGACTTCCTGCAATGCGCGCGGCGTGCCGCGAAAGCCCTGCAACGTGGACAGCGTGACGGGAACGAGCGCAGCATGTCCGATCAGCAGATACTTCAACGGCTCACCGATCCCGACGACGATCATCAGAAACGGCAGCCAGCCGAGCACGGGCACCTGCACGATCGCATTGAAGCTCGGCAGCACGTAAGCCTCCAGCGTGCGCGACAGCCCCAGCAAACCGCCCAGCACGATGCCGAGCGCCACGCCGCCGCCGAAACCCACAGCAGCACGCGTCATGCTCGCGGAGACATGCATCCACAACTCGCCGCTTTTCAGGAGCGCGCCGAGCGTTTCGAACACGAGCGCAGGCGGCGGCAACACCTGCGCGGAAATCCAGCCGTAGCGCGAACCGAGCATCCACAGCAAGGCCAGAGCGATGGGCACGATCCACGGCAACGCGGTCCAGCCGATCGTGCGCCACGTATCGCTCGACCACGTCCCGCGTGCGCGATACGCGGGCAGAAATACACGCGTCAGGGCATTGGCCATCTATCGATTCTCCGCGAGACGTTCGCCGGCAGGCTTGCCCGATGCATCGAAACGCGGCCAGTATGCTTCGAGCTTCAGCGACTTCAAGGCCTGATCGAGATACTTCGGCTCGAACCATCCGTTCACGCTGACGGGCTGGCGGATCAGATTCAGGCGCAAAGCGTCATCGGCGACGGCCTGATAGCGCGCGACGAGAAACGGATCGATGAGCGGCGAGTTGCGATCCTTCAACGGCTGATTCGCATACTCCGAGGCCCACGATTCGGTCGGAACGCCGCTCTTCGACCACAGCGTGAAGAGCGCGTTGCGGTTCGCTTCATCGGACGACCAGTACGCCGCCTGCACGACCGCGGTCACGACCTTCTGCACCGTATCGGGATGCGCGCTTTCGAAGTCGTCGAGCACGAGCAGATGCGCCTGTCGCGTGAGCTGCAAGCCGTCGTCGCGCGATGCATAGACGATCTTCGCGAGCCCCTGACGCTGCAGCTTGAAGAGCGAGTAGTCGAGGAACACCGCATCGACACCCTTCGATGCGAGCGCGGCCTGCGCAGCGGCGGTATCGAGATTGATCACGCGCAGATCGCGCTCGGTGAGGCCGTTTTGCTTGAGCACGTTATCGGCGACGAGTTGCAGATTCGTCCCGCGAAAGATGCCCACGCGCTTGCCCTTGAGATCCTTCACGCTCTTGATATCGGAGTCGGGCGGCACGGCGACATAGACGCCCGCGCGCACATTCGACGCCACCAGCAAATGCGTCTTCAGACCGTTCGCGCGGCCGATCACGGCAGGCAGATCGCCTTGATACGCGAAATCGATCTGCTTGTTCGCGAGCGCTTCGTTCACGGCCGGTCCCGCGCCTTTGAAGAAGATCCATTCGACCTTGACCTGCGCGGGCCGCAATGCATCCTCGACACGATGCTGCAACTGCGCGGTCGCGGCCGGCGAGCCGCCGAACGTCGGCGGATCGCCGCTGCCCTGCTGCGCGACGCCGATGCGGACCACAGCCGGATCGGCGGCATGCGCGGGACCGATGAGCGCGGCGAACAACGTCGCGGCGCCGACGAGGAGCTTGAATCGTAGTGTCATCGTGCAATCGAGAAAGAGTGAAGAGCGAAAGCGGAGCGTGTCAGGCGCTGCGCGTTTCCTGCCTAACGATGCGGCTTCTGCGCCCGTCGATGCCCGTGGGCACGTCGCCATGCACGGTCGCGCGGCGCACGACGCGATGCGCGTCGCCGTAATCGGCCACGGCGTAGTGCTGGGTCGCGCGGTTGTCCCAGATCGCGACGTCGCCTTGCGTCCAGCGCCAGCGCACCGTGTTCTCCAGCCGCGTGACGTGGTCGTGGAAGAGTTCGATCAGGCGATCCGAATCGCGCTGCGACAGGCCGATGAAGCGCTGCACGAAGTGCCCGAGCACGAGCGTGCGCTCGCCCGTTTCAGGATGCACGCGCACGACGGGATGCTCCGTTTCGTAGAGCGTCGAAGTGAACTGCTTGCGATACTCGCGCTCGGTTTCGGTGTCGGGCGCATGACGTGTCGCTGCGTAGTCGTAGGTGTTCGAATGCAGCGCCCACAGCTTGTCGGCGAGATCGCGCAGGGCGTCGGGCAGATTCGCGTATGCGGCGGCGGTGTTGGCCCACACCGTGTCGCCGCCTGCGGGCGGAATCACCACGCCGCGCAGAATCGAGATCTTCGGATAGGCATCGACGAACGTGACGTCCGTATGCCAGGAGTTCGCGCGTGTGCCGTGCTTCGAATCGAGTTCGAGCAGGCGGCTTCCGCTCGACAGCGACGGCACCGTCGGATGCGCGACGGTCTCGCCGAAGCGCGCGGCGAAGGCTTCCTGCGCGGCATCGTCGAGATGCGACTGGCCCCGGAAAAACAGCACTTTATGTTCGAGCAGCGCCTGATTGATCGCGGCGATCGCGGCGGCGTCGAGATCGGCGGAAAGGGTCACGCCGCGCACTTCCGCACCGATGCGACCGCCTATCGGGCGCACCTGGAACGGTTCGTTCGACGTGACGGGGGCAAGCGTGGACTCGGCGGCGAGCGTGGGGATATCGGACATCGAAAATCTCCGTTGGTATGCGTTTGTCGGATGCAGGCCGCAGTGAATGCGACGGAATCATTGAAGCATCGACAGGACGCCCGACCAACGAAGCGTTTCGACTAAGCTTTATAGCGCTCAGCGAGATATGTATTGCTGCAGGCCCGCGATGCTTTGCTGGAGTTCCGCTTCAAGCCGCGCCATCAGTTCGGCTGCGGGCAATTCGCGCACGAGCGCGGCCGCCTGTCCCGCCCATTGCGCGCCGTAACCGAATTCGCCCTTCGCTTTGGCGGCCGCGTGCAGCGACTTGCCCGCATCGTAGGTGATGGGATAGGCGGGAATCGCGGGCGCCTCTCCGCCGCGCCCCAGTTCGGTGAACTTGTTGACGAGGCCGCGCGCGCTGCGGCCCGAGATGGCCGCGGTGAATGTGGTGTGGTTCGCCGCGTCCCCGAGGATGGCGCGACGATACCCTTCATCGATCGACGTCTCCGTGCACGGCACGAACGCCGTGCCGAGTTGCGCGGCCTGCGCGCCGAGCGCCAGCGCCGCCGCGATGCCCGCGCCGTCCATGATGCCGCCCGCCGCGATCACCGGCACATCGAACTTGCTTGCGAGAAGGCGCGTAAGTGCGAAAGTGCCGAGGTTGTCATCGTCGGCTTGCGGGTCGAAGATGCCGCGATGCCCGCCCGCTTCGATGCCCTGCGCGACGATCGCATCCATGCCCGCCGCGACGAGCTGCTCCGCCTCACGCACGTTAGTTGCGGATGCAATCAGCTTGATGCCGGCCCCACGCAACGCATCGATATATTCCTTCGACGGCAGGCCGAAGTGAAAGCTCACGATGGCCGGCTTCTCGTCGACGAACACGTCGAGCATGGCCTTATCGACGACGAAGCTCGTGTAAATCTCGCTCAGCTTCGCGGGCGGCGTCGCGCCGTATTGCGCGAATACGGGCGCGAGCCATTCGGTCCACGCCTTTTCGATGGCCGCGTCGGCGCTGGCCGGCGCATGACAGAACACGTTGATGTTGAACGGCTTGCCGGTGAGCTCGCGCGTCTCGCGGATCACCTTGCGCGCGCCTTGTGCGTTCATCGCGCCGACGCCGAGCGAGCCGAGGCCGCCCGCATTCGATACGGCCGCCGCGAGCGCGGGCGTGCTCACGCCGGCCATCGGCGCCTGAATGATCGGCTTGTCGATGCCGAGTAACGAGGTCAATGCGTTCTTGCTCATGGATATGCATCCTTTAAACATTGCGTGATTCAACGCTTCGCGAGCCTCTCGACGACGAAGTCGACGAAAGCCCGCACGCGCGACGACAAATGCCTGCCATGCGGATACAGCAGGATGAACGGTCTGCTGCAGCCACCGAACTCGCGCAGCACTTCGGTGAGCGTGCCCGCGCGCAATTCGTTTTCGACGGTGAATCGATAGGTCTGAAAAAGGCCCGCGCCGTGGCACGCGAGCGGAATGCCCGCGAGCGCATCGCCGGACGTGCCGTAGCCGCCTTGCGTCGTGATCTCAACCGGTTCGCCGTTCTGCATGAATAGCCACGGCACGGGGCGTCCGGTGCTCGGCATCTCGAACTGAATGCACTCGTGTTCGAGCAGGTCCTCGATGCTTTTCGGCATACCGGTGCGCTTCAGATAAGCCGGCGTGCCCACGACGACCAGTTCCGCATCCTCCAGCTTGCGCGCGATCAAGCCGGAATCGCGCGGCGCGCGGCCGCGTATCGCCAGATCGAAACCTTCGTCGGCGAAGTCGATGTTGCGATTGCTAAGATGCGCTTCGACGGTGACATCCGGATAACGCGTTCGAAACTCCGCGAGGATCGGCAGCATGCGATAGTGGCCGTAAGGCGTCGGCATGCTGATGCGCAGCACGCCCTTCGGCGTCGTCTGCTGGCCGGTGGCTTCGCGTTCAGCTTCCGCAAGACGATTGAGCGCGTCGCGGCATTGCTCGAAGTAGCGGCGGCCCGCATCGGTCAGTCGAATCTGGCGCGTCGTGCGCACGAAAAGCCGCACGTCCAGGCGTTTTTCGAGCCGCGCGACGGAGCGGCTCACCGCCGCGGGCGTGACGCTCGCCGCGGTTGCCGCCAGCGTGAAGCTGCCCAACTCCGCCGCGAGGCAGAAGAGTTCGATGCTGCCGAGAAGGAGATCGTCGAATTGCCGCTGCATGTCGAATGGCTTCGCGTCGTTTTCGGTGCATCTTCCGCGCTTGCGGACGCACGGTCAACCGACGCCAGTTCATTTGAGTTGTGACGCACGGGAACAGATCGATCGCGGTCGCCCCAAAAGCAATCGCCCGCTTCTTCCACACGGGAAAAAGCGGGCGATATTCATGCGCTCATGTATGCGTTACTTCGCGGTCGGCATCGCGAATTCCGCGCCCTTCTCCGTGCTTTCGGGCCAGCGCTGCATGATCGACTTCTGCTTCGTGTAGAAGCGCACGCCTTCCTCGCCGTACGCATGCATGTCGCCGAAGAGACTGCGCTTCCAGCCGCCGAAGCCGTGCCATGCCATCGGCACCGGGATCGGCACGTTGATGCCGACCATGCCCACTTCGATGCGTCGGCCGAATTCGCGGGCGATATGACCATCGCTCGTATAGCACGCCACGCCGTTGCCGAACTCGTGTTCATTGACGAGCTCGACCGCTTCGCCGAAGTCCTTCACGCGCACGCACGCGAGCACCGGGCCGAAGATCTCTTCCTTGTAGATGCGCATGTCAGGCGTGACGTGATCGAACAGCGTGCCGCCCGTGAAGAAGCCGTCTTCATGGCCCGGCACCTTGTAGCCGCGTCCATCGACGACGAGCTTCGCGCCTTCATCGACACCCAGCGCGATGTAGCCTTCGATGCGCTCCAGAGCCTGGCGCGTGACGATCGGGCCCATCTCCGCGTCGGACTCCATGCCGTTCCTGATCTTGAGCTGCTGCGCGCGCTCGGCGAGCATCGGCACGATCTTGTCGGCGACATCGCCCACGAGCACCGCGACCGAGATCGCCATGCAGCGCTCGCCCGCCGAGCCGTAGCCCGCACCGATCAAGGCATCGACGGCCTGCTCGATATCCGCGTCGGGCATCACGACCATGTGATTCTTCGCGCCGCCGAGCGCCTGCACGCGCTTGCCGTGCTTCGCGCCCGTCTCGTAGATGTAATTCGCGATCGGCGTCGAGCCGACGAAGCTGATCGCCTTCACTTGCGGATGCGTGAGCAGCGCATCGACCACGACCTTGTCGCCCTGCACGACGTTGAAGATGCCATCGGGCAGGCCGGCCTGCTTCAGCAGATCGGCCATGAACAGCGACGCCGACGGATCGCGCTCGCTCGGCTTCAGGATGAACGCGTTGCCCGCCGCGATCGCGACCGGGAACATCCAGCACGGCACCATGCACGGGAAGTTGAACGGCGTGATGCCCGCGACGACGCCGAGCGGCTGGCGCATCGTCCAGTTGTCCATGCCGGTCGAAACCTGTTCGGTGTAATCGCCCTTCAGCAGTTGCGGAATGCCGCACGCGAATTCGATCACGTCGATGCCGCGCGACACCTCGCCCTGCGCATCCGAAAACACCTTGCCATGCTCGGCGGTGATGATCGCGGCGAGTTCGTCGCGATGCTTGTTCATGAGTTCGAGGAACTTGAGCATGACGCGCGCGCGGCGGATCGGCGGCGTATCGCGCCAGGCCGGGAACGCGGCTTTCGCGCTCGCGACGGCGGTATCGACATCGGCGGCTTCGCCCAGCACGAGCTTGCGCGGACGCTCGCCCGTCGCCGGATTGAACACCGGCTGCGTGCGCGTTGCCGAGCCGTGCGTGCGCTCACCGTGAATGTAATGAACCACGTCGGCCGTATCGTTGAACGCTTGCATCTCGACTCCTCTCACTGATTGTTTGGCGATGGACACAGTGTAGGAACGGTCGCGCTCCGTGCAAAGGCGTTATGATTGAACTCATTGTTTATATCGGCAAACAATCGGCTGATGGACGAGCAAAAGATCGAAGCTCTCTGGACCCATTTGCACTGGCTGACGGTGCTCGCGGAGCAAGGCAGCTACACGGCGGCGGCGGCGCGCCTGAACGTGTCGAAAGCGGCGATGAGCCAGCGCATCGCGGAACTGGAGCGCGCGGCGGGCGTGCCGCTCGTCACGCGCACGACGCGCAGCGTGCGTTTCACGGAGGCGGGCCGCAGACTCGTCGACGATACGCGCGGGCAGTACGAGCGCATCGCGTCGAGTTTCCTGAGCGTGAAGGAAATGGCGGGCGTGGCGCGCGGTTTGATCCGCGTGACCGCGCCGATGGCTTTTTCTCGGCAGCAACTCGTGCCGCGCATGTCGGGATTTCTGCATGCGCATCCTGACGTGCGGGTGCAACTGGAGGCGTCGGACAAGCTGAGTTCGATCGCGACGGAAGGCTTCGATCTCGCGGTGCGGCACAGCGCGCAGGTGCCGGACACGCATGTCGCGTGGAAGCTGTGCGATACCTATTCGGTGATCGTCGCGACGCGCGCGTATCTGAAACGGCGCGGCACGCCCGCGACGCCCAACGATCTCGCCACGCACGATTGCCTCGTCTATCCGCGTCCGCAGGCGTCGAGCATCTGGTCGTTTCAGCGAAAGGGCGGGCGCAAGAGTTCGACCGGGCCTTATACGCTCGCGGTGAACGGCCCGTTCGCGGCGAACAACAGCGAGGTTTTGCGCGATGCCGCGCTCGACGATCTCGGCATCGCGCTGCTGCCTGATTTCACCGCGCAGGCCGCCGTGCAGGCGGGCAAGCTTGTCGTGCTGTTGCCGGAGTGGCGACCGGTCGGCGCTTTCGCCGATCAGCTATTCGTGGTGCGGCCTTATGCGCCGCATGTGCCGCGTGCGGTCGCGCTTTTCATCGGATATTTGCGCGAGACTTTTGCGGGTGGGTTTCCGCTTTAGAGCGGACTTCCGTAAACGGCAAAACGCGCCCGCTTTCATGCGGGCGCGTTTCGTTAGACCCTTGCTGCTTAGTGATGCGCGAACGTCGGGAACACGTCGCCTTGAATCGGATTCACGCGCGCGCCCGATTGCGCCGAACCTTCCGTCGCGCCGCCGAAGGCGGTTTGTGCCGCGCCGTTTTGCGCTGCGACGCGTGCTTCGGCGGCCTGAATGTCTGCGGGGTACTTCGAGTCGCTGATCACGCCGGGGTTATAGCCGGCCTTTTCCAGTTGCACGATTTGCTCGCGAACTTCCGCGCGCGTCAAAGGTTGATTCGACTGCGCGAACGATGCGACCGGAGCGGCAAAAGCGAGAGCGACCGCGGCGATACCGATGAGCTTGTTCATGATGCTTTCCTCCGTACAGAAGTTTTTGAATTGCCGCTTACGTTGCTGTGTTTTGCTCGTTCGCGACCGTTGAAGAGAGTTTAGGTATCGCACGATCTAGGGTAAATACCTAAACGGCGAAATCACTTTTGGCGAAAAGTGGACTAATCCGGGCGAATACGATGGGAACCAATGCCTTGCGAATCGCCTATAACCAAGAACAGAGCGGCCGCTTTACTCGGCTCATAGCACGAACGATCGTTTATTCAGGGGAATGACCTTGAACCAGATCCTTGTGATCGGCGCTGGCTTCGCCGGTCTGTGGAGCGCGCTGTCGGCGGCGCGCAAGCTCGACGAACTCGATCGCACCGATGAAGCCGAAGTCGCCATCGTCAATCCGGTGCCCTTTCACAGCGTCCGTGTGCGCAATTACGAGCAGCCGCTCGATCCGACGCTCGTGCAGCTCGACACCGTGCTCGGTCCCGCGGGCGTGCGGCTGATCCAGGCGAAGGCGACCGATATCGACAGCGCGAACCGTCGCGTGACGATCGAGCGCGACGGCGCGGCCGAATCGCTCGCTTACGATCGGCTGATTCTCGCGGCGGGCAGCGTGCTCGTGCGCCCGCCGATTCCCGGCCTCGACCGCTTCTCGTTCGATGTCGATACCTACGCGGGCGCGTGCAAGCTGCAGGCGCATTTGCTGACGCTGCCCGCGCTGCCCGATACGCCGGGCCGCTATACGGCAGTCGTCGTCGGCGCGGGGTTGACGGGCATCGAGCTCGCGGCGGAACTGCCCGCGCGGCTGCGCGAGATCGTCGCGGAAGGCGATCGCGGCAAGGTGCGCGTCGTGCTTGCGGATCGCTCGGCGAAGATCGGGCAGTCGATGGGCGGCGCGCAGCATGTCATCGAAGGCGCGCTGAAGACGCTCGAAGTCGAGACGCGTGCCGGCGTATCGCTGGAATCGCTCGACGGCCAGGGCGTGACGCTCCACGACGGCGCCACGAGCGAGCGCATCGAAGCGGCGACGGTCGTCTGGTGCGGCGGCATGCATGCGAACGCGCTCGCGGCGCAACTGCCGGTCACGCTCGATCCGCTCGGCCGCGTGCCGGTCGATGCGTTCCTGCGCGCGGAAGGCGTGCCGGGCGTGTTCGCGGCGGGCGATTGCGCGCGCATTCTGATCGACGGCACGCGGCCATCGGTGATGTCGTGCCAGCATGGCCGGCCGATGGGACGTTACGCGGGCAACAACGCCGTCTGCGATCTCTTCGGACTGGAGATGCTGCCGCTATCGATCGACTGGTACACGACCATCTGCGATCTCGGGCCGTGGGGCGCGGTGTATACGGAAGGATGGGACAGGAAGCTCGTCGCCGAAGGCGAGACGGCGAAGGCGACGAAGCGCACGATCAACGGCGAGCGCATCTATCCGCCGAAAAGCGGCACGCGCGAGGATCTCTTTCGGGCGGCGGCGCCTGTCGTGCAAACGCCGCCGCCAACCGAACGCGGATAAGCGCCGAAGAATCAGGCCTTCTTCACCGACGCGTTGTAGATTTCGTCGATCGACTGTTCGAGCGTCTTGTCGAACTCGCTGTCGCTCATCGACTTCTTCAGCTCGTTGATGAGCGCGCGCGAGAAGCTCGCGATCATGCCGTGGTTCTGCTCCAGCTTCTTGCATGCGTCGCTGCGCGTATAGCCGCCCGACAGCGCGACGACACGCACGACACGCGGATGCTCGATCAGCGGACGGTAGAAATCCGCCTCGTCGGGGATGGTCAGCTTGATCATCACCTTGCTCGATTCCGGCAGCGCGTCGAGGCCCTTGAGCAGTTCATCGCGCAGAATCTTTTCCGCGCCCTTCTTGTCCGGGCTCTTGATCGAGACTTCAGGTTCGAGAATCGGCACGAGGCCATGCTTGATGATCTGCGCGCCCACTTCGAACTGCTGCTTCGCCACCGCCGCGATGCCCTTTTCATCGGCCTGATGAATCACCGAGCGCATCTTCGTGCCGAACACGCCGAGCTTCACGGCGCGCGCGAGCAGATCGTCGAGGCCGGAGATCGGCTTCATCACCTGCACGCCATCGGCTTCCGTTTCGAGGCCCTTGTCGACCTTCAGGAACGGCACGATGCCACGGTCTTCCCACAGGAACGTGGGGACCGGCTTGCCTTCCGCTTCGCCGTCCATAGTGCGCTCGAATAGAATTGCACCGATCACCTTGTCTCCCGTGAACGAAGGCGCGGTCATGATGCGCACGCGCATTTCATGCATCAGCTTGAACATTTCGGCGTCGCCGTTGTAGG
Organism: Caballeronia sp. LZ029; assembly: GCF_031451275.1. Taxonomy (NCBI): domain Bacteria; kingdom Pseudomonadati; phylum Pseudomonadota; class Betaproteobacteria; order Burkholderiales; family Burkholderiaceae; genus Caballeronia; species Caballeronia sp. LZ029. The sequence continues at coordinate 634,279 of NZ_JARUXO010000003.1, read as the reverse complement.
CGTCATCCGGAATTCCGTATTGCCTTAGCGCGCCGGGCGTCGAACCACCGCTCTGATCCAGAGCGGCAATGAAACCATCCTTCTCAGCCATTTGCGCGAGCATCTTTTCGTTAGCCACGAACATTTCCTCCTCGAAGTTCAAACTCCGGACCTGCGCGCATGCATAGTCCGGGCTTATGGTTCAGCTTCCTCAAGTGTAATGGTTTTGGCGGGCGCTCAAGTCGTGCAAATCCGCCATTCGTGCGCAAAGGGGGCGCGAATGGGTTCGGGCCGTGCGTTGACGCACGGCCTGCGATAGAAAAGCTCAGGAAGCGGCGGAATTGAGATCCCCCGCGTTGCCGGATCGCCAGATGAAGTTCAGGGCGCGGCGAAGAACCGATGGCGCGCGTGCGAAGTCTTCGGACTGCGGCATTTGCGCATGATCGTTCGATGGTTCCGCTATCGCTTCGCCGACCGGCAAAGGTTCGGCTTCGATCACTTCAGGCTCGGGAAGCGGCGCGACCTTTTGGAGCTTCTCGCGCGCATCGCCGCAACGCTGATTGAGCACGCGGCGCATCTCGGGGTCGTCGATGAGCGCTTGCGCGGTCGCCATGCCGCGCTCGAACTGCAGCGCATAAGCGATGTCGGTGAAGTCCTCATGGCGGCCGCTATCGGCCAGTTCGAACGCCAGTTCAAGCGTGCGCCGGCGTTTCCATGCATCGAGATCGTCTTGGCCCATGCTCACGGATGTCCTCTTCTTCGCGATGAGGTGCCGAAGATGTTAGCCCGCGCCAAACGTTTTTCCGTTGTCGCGTCACAACAAGCAGATCAAAAGCGCGCATGAAATCGTACAAAAAGCGCTTGCCTAAAGCACTGAATTCGCGATAGTCCTCGCTTGACAAGGCCCGCGCAAGGTATTTAATTCACTCAGCCGCCGCCTCGAAGAATGGTGGACGGCCGCCGACATCTCCTGTCTGCGCTGTGAAGCAGTCCCGACGTATTGGATGTTCGCTCCAGGTGGAGCGCGATGTGCCTTTATCGGAGCCGCGTCATGTACCCGCTTTCAGGAAGTCCGGCACGCGTTGCCGCTCTCGCGCTCTCGTGCGCGCTCGTCGCATCCGTCGCCGCGTGCGGCGGATCGGATTCGAACAATACGTCCGTCCCCGACGCCATCACCCAGATCATGAAAAAGCCCATGTATCAGGGCTCGACATGGGCGCTGCGCGTCGTCGACCTGAACTCGGGCGATCTCATCTACGACATGAATTCGAACGCACAGGTGTATGTCGCATCGGTGCGCAAGGTGTTTTCGCTCGGCGCGGCGCTCGATCAATACGGCGCGGATCATCAGTTCCAGACGCCGGTTTATCGACTCGGCACCGTGGATGCGACCGGCACGCTCAACGGCAATCTCGTGCTCGTCGCGAGCGGCGATCTCGCGATGGGCGGCCGCACGAATCCCGACGGCACGCTCGCCTGGACGAACTTCGACCACAACGAGGCAAACAGTCTGGGCAACGCGCAGATCACCGCGCCCGATCCGCTCGCGGGCTACAACTCGCTCGCGGCGCAGGTGGCGGCGTCGGGCATCAAGAAGATCAACGGCGAAGTGGTGATCGACGACCGTCTCTTCGATCCCTTCGATTTCCGCGACGAATTCGACCTGCGGCCGATCTTCGTGAACGACGACGTGATCGACACGATCATCGGTCAGGGCAGCGCGGGTTCGGCGTCGCCGGTGGATTACCGGCCGAAGTCATCGGCGTTCACGGTTCAGTCCACGCTGACGACGGGCGCGGCGGGCACGCCCGCGACGATCACGGTCACGCCGACCGACCCGACCTGCTTCGGCACGCTGCCCTGCGGCGGCGTGCTGAGCGGCTCGATTCCGGCGGATTACGTGCCGCCGATCGTGCCCAGCTTCCCGGTGATCCGCACGTTCCGCATCACGCAGCCGTCGAACTATGCGCGCACGGTGCTCATTGAGGCGCTCGCGCGCGCGGGCGTCACGGCGACGGCGACGGCCGTCGAGAGCAACCCGGTGCAACTGCTGCCCGCGAAGAACTCGTATTCCGCCGATACGCGCGTCGCGCAACTCACGTCGCAGCCGTACGGCGAATATTCGAAGTGGATTTTGAAGGTGAGCTACAACATCGGCGCGGACACGAGCCTGATGCTCTTCGGCGTCGCGAACAACGGCTCGACCACGCTGAATGCGGCGCTGGCCGCGGAGAGCGCGAAGCTGTCGGCCGCGCCGTTCAGTGTGCCGATGACCCAGACGCATTTCATCGACGGCAGCGGCGGCGGCGAGACGACAGCGACGCCGCTCGCGGTCATCGCCATGCTGCGCGCGATGAACGGCCGTCCGGCCTTCCCGGCGTATGTGGATTCGATGCCGTTCCTCGGCGTCGATGGCTCGCTCGCGAGCACGACCGACTTCGAAAACGATCCGACGCTCGCGGGCGCGAAAGGCAAGGTCTACGCGAAAACGGGCACTTACGCGACCGGCACCGAACTGCCGAACGGTCAGGTGCAGACGACGCTCAAGGGACAGGCGCTCGCGGGCTATATCGACGCGAAGAGCGGACGGCGCCTCGCGTTTGCGTTGATGGTGAACAACGTGCCGATCGCCAGCGTGCCCGACATCCTCAACGTGTTCAACGACCAGGGCACGATCGCGGCGAATATCTGGAAGCTGCAATAAGCCGCGTTCGCTTCACCACGCGCCGGCGAACGCCAGCACCGCGCGATTGAACGCGCCGGGGCTGGCGGCGTTCATCCCGTGCGATGCGCCCGCGATCGTCTGACGCTCGGCGAACTCGATCCACTCTTCCAGCTTCTCGACGTTGTTGCGGAACATGCGCGGGCTCTTCTGTCCGTCGATGAGCAGCGTGCGGCACTTGATGTCGCGCGCCGCCTCGCGCGTGTAGGCGGGCAAGGGATCGCGGAATTGCCTGGGCAGCGTGAGCGCGTTGTCGAGCGCCATGCGCCGGAAGCTCTCCGTGCTCTTCTTCCAGAAGCCGGGCATGCTGACCGAATCCACGAACAGTTCCAGCCCGCGATCGAACTCGCCCTGTTCGATCAGTTCGGCCACGCGTGCGCGCAATGCGTTGGTCGCGGGCGGCAGCGTGGCGGGCACGGGCTGCGGCGTCGTTTGCAGCGGGCCGCCCGGATCGGCGAGCGTGAGCGTCTTCACGAGCCGCGGATACTCGCGCGCCAGATGAAACGCGATACAGCCGCCGCGCGAATGCCCGACGAGATGCACCGGCGCGAGATCGAGCGAGACGATGAACTCGGCCATTTCCGCGACATGCGTTTCCCAGCCGAATTCGCCTTGCACGAAGGCATCGACGGCGGGCCAGTAATGCGACAGGCTCGGCGCGATGCAACGAAACTGCTTCGCAAGCGGCAGAATCTGCGCGTTCCAGTAGCGGTAGTCGCACAGCGACCCATGCACGAACACGAGCGGCTCGCCCTCGCCGCACTCGATATACGGCACCGAAACCCCCGACGCCGTCGTGGCGAACGACGGTTCGGGCAGGCCTTGCACGGCGGTGAGGACGGAAAGATCGGTTCGCGCGTTCATGAATAAGCTCCTTGGATGCGACTATGCGCCGCGCCGAAGCAAAAGAAAAACGCATAATTTTGATAGAATCGTTCAGATTTTCTGATACCAAACGGTCGTTCACCCATGAAAGCGCTGGATCTGGATGTCCTCTCGATGATCGTCGCCGTCGCGGACACGGGCAACATCAGCCGCGCGGCGGAGCTCGTGCATCGCTCGCAATCGGCGGTGAGCATGCAGATCAAGACGCTGGAGACCGCGCTCGGCAAGCCGCTTTTCGTGCGCAAGCCGCGCAGCGTGGTGCCGACGCAGGACGGCGAGGTGCTGCTCACCTACGCGCGCCGCATGATCGCGCTGCGCGACGAGGCGTGGGCGGCGGTCGTGCGGCCGGATGTGACCGGGCGCGTGGTGATCGGCGTGCCGGACGATTACGCGTCGTCGCTGTTTCCGCCGATCCTCAAGAAATTTTCGGCGACGTATCCGAAGGTCGAGATTCAGGTGGTCGGCCTGCCGAGCCTCGCGCTCGCGCCGATGGTGAAGGACGGCTCGGTCGATCTCGTCTGCGCGACGCGCGTGAAGGGCTTATCCGGCGAATTTCTGCGCCATGAGCCGATGGTCTGGGCCGCCGCGCCCGGCGAAACCGAAATCTGGAAGGAGCGGCCCTTGCCGATCGCGGTGTTCTTGCCGGGCAGCGTCGCTCGCGAGAACGCGATCCGGAGCCTCGAACGCGCGCGTATCGGCTATCGCACGTCGTATGAAAGCCCGAGTCTGCTCGGTCTCTTGACGATGGCCGAAGCGGGCCTCGCCGTGACGCCGCTCGCGAAATGCGCGGTGCCGTCTCACTTCACGCTGCTCGGGCCGGCGCAGGGTCTGCCGGATATCGGCACGCTCGAAGTGGTGCTCGCGCGCAGCGCGGCGTCGAAACGCCCGCCTTGCGACTTTCTCGCCGAACGCATCATGGCCGAACTGCGGCGCTGATTTCCGCTTCTATCGCGCGGATGCGGCGCGAGGTCCACGCGCGCAGCATGCCGTTCGATGCGACCATCGGCAACGATGCGGCCATGATCCGATACACGTCGTTGCGCCGGACCTTCGAGATTTTGTCGGGATCGAGCCATGCATCGTTACGCGCGAGCAGCACGAGCGTGTCGAGGCCGATCATGATCGGCCAGAGGCAGGCGAGCCGCAGACGGATGGCGCCCGAGGGAATCGCGAGCGTGTAATCGACCGCATCGCGAAACAGCGCGAGCGACGTGCGCAGCAATTCGAAGAGCACGGGCCGCGCGCGCGCCGACGATTCCGGCCGCAACAAATCCTGCGGCGTGAGGCCGTGACGCGCGAGCATCGATTCGGGCAGATAGCAGCGGCCGATGCGCAGATCGCGCGCGCAATCGCGCAGCACGTTGGTCATCTGCAGCGCCTTGCCGAAGCGCACGCCGAGCGCGAGCATCGTATCGGGCGCGGCCTTGAGCGTGCCGGGCATATGCGCGTACGTCATCTTCGTCCAGAACTCGCCGACGCAGCCCGCGACGAGATACGTGTAGCGGTCCAGCTCTTCGAATTCCTTCAGTGCGACGATCTCGCCCGACGTCTCGTCGGGGAACGTGCGCAGATCGAACTCCATGCCGGTGCTGAGCGTCGTGACGATATCGCGAACCGCTGCCTGATCCTGCACGCCCAGTTGCGGCAGGATCGCGAGCGCGTCGCGCAGGCTTTCGAGCAACGCGCGCTCGTCCGGCTGCGCCTGCTGCCCGGCGACTTCGCCCGCGATGCGCGCGAGCGCGCCGTCATCGGATGCGCCGTTGATTTGCGCGCGCAGCGAGAGCAGCAGTTCCAGACGACGTTGCGGCGAGATCAGCGATGTATCCGCGATCGTATCGGCGGCGCGCGCCAGCAGATACGCGAGCCCGATGGGATCGCGCATGGCCGTCGGCAGAATGCGCAGCGTGAGGTAGAACGAACGCGACACGCGCTTGAGAAGCGGGCCCAGCAAAAAGGCCCGGGGCGAATTGTTCATGACTTGGCGGATGGCTTCGGCTTGAGGCGCGATGATCGCGCGCCGCAGCATTGTATCCGTCCGGCGTCAATGACGATGCGTGTGCTTCTTGTGTCGCGGATGAGGCGCGATGCGCAGCATCATGCGTTCGGGCGCGCGTGACGTCGACGCGAGCGCGATGGGTCGATCGACCGGTTCGAGGATCACCTGCGCGGTTCCCGATCGTTGCAGACCGAGTTCGACCGCCGCCGCGAACGACACATCGATCATGCGGCCTCTCGTGAAAGGACCGCGATCGTTGATGCGCACGACGACCGACCGCGTCTTCGCGAGATTGCTGACGCGCACATACGAACCGAGCGGCAACGTGCGATGCGCCGCCGTGAACGCGTGCATGTCGTAGCGTTCGCCGCTGGCCGTTTTGCGCCCATGAAACTTCTTGCCGTAATACGACGCCCAGCCGATATTCGGAACGGTCTTCGTCGTGGCGTCGCGGTAGTCGAGCGGCTGGCCGTCGAGGGAATGGTTTTCATGAGCGCGCATCGAATCGGCGATGCGCGCGCCTTCGGTCAGCACCGACGGCGTGCCCGCTTCCTTCGGCGCCTCGTGCGGATGAACGGCGCATCCGCCGAGCGTCGCGCACGCGCCGGAAGCCGCGATGGCGGCCACGCCGGCCGCCTGCCACTGCATGATGGGTCTGTTGTCCTGCATGAGCGAGTCTCTCCATGAAATGCCGACGCATTCCATCGACTCGCTCACAACGTCTGCCTCGGTTCGAAGTTGACCTGTGCGGCGAAGATATGACTCATCTTTACAGACGACACTTCCGCTGTCGTCGCGCCGAATTCGCCTAGCCTCTCGGCCCGTAATCCAGCTTCGGATACCAGTCCGTCCCCCGCCCTTCGGGCGTCATGTCGAGCACGGTCCAGAGCGGCATCAGATCGGGCGCGCCGCGCGGGTCCTCGCCGGGATCGGCGGTACCGAAATCCATCTCGCCGCTCCAGAAATGCCGGATCACGCCGTCGCGTCGCGTGAAAACGTTGAGCGCGGGATCGTCGCCGCCTTCCTTCGATATCGCGTGATAGTCGCGGCTGAACGCGCCGTTCGTATCGGAAAAAAGCCGGAGATCGCGCCAGCCGCGCTCCGTCTTGAACGCCAAGAGCTTCGCGAGCGGCGAGCGCGCGATCACCGCGAGCGCCACGCGCTGCTCGATGTCGCGCGCCTCGCCTTCCCACGCCGACAAGAGCGACGTGCACATCGGGCACGGCCGTTCGCGCTGCGGCCCGAACATGTAGCTATAGGTGACGAGCGTGTCCTTGTCGCCGAAAAGACCCGCGAAATCGACCGCGCCGCGCTCGCCTTCGAATCGATAATCGCCCTTCACTTCGCCGCCGGGCGGTAGCGCGCGACGCATCTGCGCGACGCGCTCGATGTGCCGACGCAGTTCGATTTCCTCCGCGAGCAACGCGGTGCGCGCCTGCCGATATTCGGCGCTTTCGTTCGGAAACCTCATCGTCGCGCGCTTCGCGAGTTCATCGGCGGGAACGTAGTTCGTGGTCGTGCTCATATCCGATCTCCTTTGGCTCAGGTAGCTCAATCGCGATCCGGCGCGCCGAGCGGAAACAGCGCCCGATGCGGCCGCGCCTCATCGACCGCGCGCGCGAACGACGGCCGCGCGAGCAGGCGCTTGCGATACGCGATCACGTTCGGATACGCGTCCCCGATTCGATGACACCAGTCCGCATAGAACAGGAACGGCGCGGCGCCGCAATCGGCGAGGCTGAACGCGTCGCCCGCCGCCCATTCGCGCGCGGCCATCTTGCGATCGAGAAAGGCGTAGGACGTGTCGAGCATCGCGCGGGCATCGGCGACGCCGCGCACATCGCGTTCGTTCGGATCGCGCATCGCGTCGAACACGATCTTCTGCTGCGGCGTCGACAGATAGTTGTCGAAGAATCGATCCATCCAGCGCGTTTCGAGCGCGGCGCGCGGATCGTCAGGAATGAGGCGCACCGGGCCAGGATGAAACAGTCCCAGATATTCGATGATCACCGTCGATTCGATCACCGGCCGGCCGTCATCGACGAGCACGGGAAAGCGCTTCATCGGCCAGATTTCGGTGAGTTCGGCCATCGATTGCGGCGTCTCCGGCCTGAGCGCGCGCCATTCGAAAGGCGTGCCGTTCTCATACAGCGCCACGAGAACTTTCTGGCAATAAGAGGAAAACGGGTGTGCGTAGAGTTGCAAGCTCATCTGACAGCCTCCAGGTCGTCGAGCAGTTCGGAACGCGGCGCGATGCGCAGACGACGATTGCAGCGCCGGATACCTGAACGACGAGCGAAGACGCGGCCAATCGACAACGAATCGATATATTTTGTTGTGCGGCGCAGCGTGACGGTTGACGATTTGCTAACGTGCGCGGCCCCTGGCAACCGATGCGCCGCCGCCGGATACATTGTCCGTCGCGCCGGCCGAAGAGAATGAAGCGCACAGATAAAATTAGTATCGTCGTTGCAGACGATCGCCCCGTCGTTCTATACGGGCTGCAAAGCTGGTTCGAGGCACACGAGCGGTTTCGGGTGACGGCATGCGTCAAGAACGCCGGTCAACTGCTCGCGAGGCTGAAGGCCGCGCGCCACGACGTGATCGTGCTGGGCCGCGGCCTGGAAGGCTCCCATGCGGACGATTTCGCGCTTCTGCGCGAATTGCGCCGGTCGTTTCCGGAGACGCCCGTCGTCGTCTTCACCGAAGAAACCGACGCGCACACGCTCGTCGACATGCAGCATGCGGGCGCGTCGGGCCTTGTGAGTCCGCGCGAGGAAGCGCGCGCGTTCGAACGCGTGTGCGAGCGCGTGCTTTCCGGCGCGGAGAAGATCGTCTCGCCGCGTATCGCAAGCTGCTGCAATGCCGCCGGTTCCACGGTTTCGTTCGATGCGGCGCCCGATTACGATCCCGTGCGCATGAGCGTGCGGCAGTTCATTGTCGTTCCCTGACGGGCGAAAATCCGATCCCGCTTTCACACCAGCGACATCCGCCGGTGAGATGCTTTTCGGTTTATGTCCAGAAAAGGCATCGCCTTTAGCCGATGAGCGTCGATTTCGCCTTGCGTCTCTTCGCCGCGTTCGCGTGCGGCGTCGCCATTGGTCTCGAACGGCAGTTGCGCCAGCGTACGGCGGGATTGCGCACGATCACGCTCGTCGCGAGCGGCGCGTGCCTCTTCGTCACGCTCGGCATGCTGACGGGCAACGGCGTCGCGGGCGTCACGCAGATCGCCGCGTATGTCGTGTCCGGCGTCGGCTTCTTGGGCGGCGGCGTGATCATGCGCGACAAGGGCTCGATTCAGGGCATCAACACGGCGGCGACGCTGTGGTGCTCGGCGGCCGTCGGCGTGCTGTGCGGCACCGGGCATTACGGCCCGGCGATCGCGGGCACGGGCGTCGTGCTCGCGACCAACACGCTGCTGCGCGAAGTGAGCCGCGCGATCAACGCGACGCCCGTATCGAGCGCGGACATCGTGCGTGAATACGTGCTGACCGTGATCGGACGGCAGGAAGACGAGATTCACATCCGCACGCTGCTTTCGAACGCGATGGACGCGCAGCCGCTTTCGTTTCAGAGCCTCACGAGCGAGGACGTCGACAGCGAGCCGCCGCGCATCAAGGTCACGGCGACCGTGCGCATGCATCCGAAAGATCAGGCGAAGCTCGAACGCATGGCGAGCCGCATGAGCATGGAGCGCGGCGTGTCGAGCATCAGTTGGGCGGGCAAGGAGGTGGAGACGGCGCCGGAGTGAGGCTCACGGCGCCGCGCTTTGCCCCATGCGCTCGCGCAATGCGCCGCAATGCGCGACGAGATTGCGCTGCGTGGCCACGAATCGTTTGAGCGGCGTATCGATCTCATAAAACCAGATACTCGCGACGAACCCGTACAACGCGCAATCGATGCTCGCGGGCGCATCGCCGAACATGAACGGCTTGTCGCCGAGCAGATTCGCCAGCGCCTGAAGACTCGCGATGCCGCGCGCATACGCGGCGTCCGGCTCGTATCGCCCGATGCCCTGATACCGATAGCGCTCGAAGTTGTATTTGCGCGCGCCTTCCAGCGCTTCCCCGCCGATATCCGGATGCTGCCGCATGAGCGCATCGCGGAACTGCGGCCAGTAGCGGTCGTCGCGCCAGCGCGAATACGACATCACCCAGTAGAGATCGTCGAGCGTGCGGCGAATCAGCAGATCGAGATCGCGTTGCGCGCCGGCGAGCGCGTCGTCGAGGGTCAGCGCGTGTTTGCGTTTCAGATGCGCGATGATCGCATCGCTGTCGCCGATGGTTTCATCGTCATCGACGAGATACGGAAGCTGGCCGCGCGGCGCGGCGCTCGTGTCGAGCACATGACGATGCTCGAACGGCAGCCCCGCGAGCTTCAGAAACGCGAACACTTTCAACCCGAACGGATTGTTGTCTTCGAGGCCGAACAACTGAGGATACGAATAGAGCGTGATCATCGACGTCTCCGGGCGTCGCCCTGCAAGGACGCGCCAACTTCGCTACGATTCCCGATTGGCCTTGCACCTTCCCGTCACGCGGCCCGCGTTCCGGCATTCGCCCGGCGCGCGCCGCCACACACGAAAAATACTATGCCCACGCCGCCTCATGCCATCGGTTTTACGCTCGATCCGCTCGATCGCGTGTCGGAAAAGCGCGACGACGATGCGTTCGTCGCCAGCCTGCGCGACGATCCGTCCACGCGCTTTCTGCTGTTCGTGAACAACGTGCCGCTCTTCAAGCGCGCCGACGGGCACGATCCGCTCTTCAGCACACACCAAGCGGCGGCGCACGGCGCGCCCTTGCAAACGGTGTTTCTCGGCCGCGACGCCGAAGAGCGCGCGCTCTTCGCAGCCTCTTTCGACGACAACCCGGAAAGCCTTAGCGAAGTCGAAGCGATCGAGCTTCGCCCCATCGCGATGCAAGGGCTCGTCGCGCCGCCGCTCGTCAGCGCGCTCGGCGAAGCACGCTCGATGCTCGACTGGCATCGCCGTCACCGCTTCTGCGCGAACTGCGGCCAGCCGACCGATTCCGCCGGCGCGGGCTGGCGGCGCATCTGTCCGAATTGCAAGGCGCAGCATTTTCCGCGCGTCGATCCGGTCGTGATCATGCTCGTCACCGATGGCGAGCGGTGTCTGCTCGGCCGCCAGCCGCAATTCGTGCCGGGCATGTATTCGGCGCTGGCGGGCTTCATCGAGCCGGGCGAAACCTTCGAGCACGCGGTGTATCGCGAGGTGCTGGAGGAAGCGGGCATCCGCTGCACGGACGTGCGCTATTACGCGTCGCAGCCGTGGCCGTTTCCGTCGTCGCTGATGATCGGCTGTTTCGCGCGTGCGGCCACGACCGAGCTCACCGTCGACAAGAACGAACTCGAAGACGCGCGCTGGTTCACGCGCCGCGAAGTCGCCGCGATGCTCGACGGCACGCACGAACAGGAACTGTCGGCGCCGAAGCCGTTCGCGATCGCGCATCATCTGCTGAAGGCGTTCGCGACCGGCGAGCTGGACTGACCGGCAGCGTCCTGGCGCGACTTCGGCGATCGGCGCAGAATTCGAGGCTCTGACGCGCGGGCGCGCAACCGCATTCCTCAGACACCGGGTGAACGACATGAACATGAAAGGCGGCGTCCATATCTGGCTGATCCGGCACGGCGAAACCGAATGGAGCAAGTCGGGCCAGCACACCGGCACGACCGACATCCCGCTCACCGACGAAGGGCGCAAGCAGGCGACCGCGCTCGCGCCGGTGCTCGCATCGCAATCTTTCGATCTCGTGCTGACGAGCCCGATGAACCGCGCGATCGAAACCTGCCGCCTCGCGGGTCTCTCCGAACACGCGCAGGTCGAGCCGGAACTGCACGAGTGGAATTACGGCATCTACGAAGGCCGCAAAACGCAGGATATCCGCGAGGACGTGCCGGACTGGTCGGTATGGACATCGCCGATTCCCGAAGGCGAGAGTCTCGCCGATGTCGGCAGACGCGCGCAGGCGCTCATCGACAAGCTGCTCGCCACGAACGCGACGCACATCGCGCTCTTTTCGCACGCGCATTTCTCGCGCGTGTTCGGCGCGCAATGGGCGACGGGCTCGCCTGCGCTCGGCGCGCATCTCGCGATGGACACCGCCGCGATGAGCGTGCTCGGCTTCGAGCGCGACGTGCGCGCGATCATCAAGTGGAATCTTCTGCCGTAATCAAAGCGTCTCGCGCTCGACCATTTCGAAGCCCACATCGACGAGCGTTTTGTCCGTCGCGCCGCCAAGCCTGTCGATGAGACAGCGCGCCGCCGTCGCGCCGATGCGCTTGCCGTCCACGCGCACGGTCGTGAGCGCGGGGATCGCGTCGGCGGTGAATTCGAGATCGCCGAAGCCGCACACGGCGATGCGCCCGGGAATGTCGATCGCGAGCCGGCGCGCCTCGGACACGACGCCGAGCGCGAGCAGATCGGAACTGCAGAAGATCGCATCGACGCCCGCGCGCATCTCGAGCACGCGCCGCAAGCCTTCCTTGCCGAGCGCGATCGAGCTGGGCGGCGGCATCAGCATTTCGGCGACATCGTTCACGCCGTGTTTCGCGAGCGTCTCCACGAAGCCGCGCCGCCGCGCGAGCGCACGCTGATCGTTCGCGGACACGAGCGCCGGGCGACGCGTGCCGCGCGCGAGAAAGCGCTCGGCCACCATCACGCCGATACGGTAATGCGAAAAGCCGACGAGCATGTCGATAGGATCGTCGCTCATGTCCCACGTCTCGACGATCGGAATGCCGATCTTGCGCAGGCGTTCGCGCAGCGTCGGCGTGTGCGCGACGCCCGTGAGGAACACGCCTTCGGGGCGGCGGCTCAGCACGGCGTCGAGCAACGGGGCTTCGTCTTCGTCGCTGTAGCCGGACAGGCCGAGCAGCACCTGATAGCCGGCGCGCGACATCGTATCGCTGAAAACCTGCACGGTTTCGGAGAAGAGCGAATGCGCGACGGTCGGCACGATCGCCGCGATCAGCCGCGATTTCGCCGATGACAACCCGCCCGCCAGCCGGTTCGGCACGTAGCCCAGTTCCGCGACGGCGTGGCGCACGCGGGCGAGCGTTTCGGGCGCCACGGTGTCGGGCGCGTTGAACACGCGCGACACGGTGATGGGCGATACGCCCGCGATGGCCGCCACGTCGGTGATTCGCACGCCTTTGGCGCCCGAGCGTGCGCGGCGCGTGGGCGCCGCATCGACGGATTTCGAGGCCGCCATGATGCTAGGCCCGGGACTCGAACGCGGCGACATCGGCTCGCGCAGCCGCCTCGCGCCGCATCAGAACCATCGTCACGATGGCAAAGATCAGCAAGCAGGCGGCGGGAATGAGCATCGGCGCCTTGACGGAGCCGCTCGTCTGCCGAACCCAGGGCACGAGATTCTGCGCGATGAATCCGCCGACATTGCCGAGCGAATTGATCGCCGCAATGCCCGCCGCCGCGCGCGCGCCGGTGAGAAACTTCGGCGGTATCGTCCAGAAGCACGGCAGCAGCAGATACATGCACGGCGCGCCCAGACACAGCGCAATGAAGCGCAACGTATTGGTCGGCAAGAACACGCTGCCGAGAAAGAACACGACGCCGATCAGCGCGGCGGCCAGCATCGCGGCCGTCGTGCGACTGCCCTTGCGCAGCTTCGACGGCAGCCAGGCGAGCACGATCGTCGCGGCGAGCCACGGCACGATGTTCAAGAGGCCGTTGACCGTGTTCGTCACGCCGAAGCCCTTCACGAGCGTCGGCAGCCAGTAGCTCACGCCGTACACCGACATCGACAGCATCATGTAGTACAACGCCATGCCGATCACGCGCGGCTCCGCGAGCACGCGCAGCACATGCGAGCCGCTCTTCTCGACTTTCGCGGCCTGAAGGCGCTCGGTTTCGAGCGTATCGCCGAGCCACTTTTTTTCGTCGTCGGAAAGGAACGCGGCCTTCAGCGGCGATGCCGGCAGCCACAGCAGCACGACCACGGTCAGCAGGACCGAAGGCAGGCCCGTCACGATGAACACGAGTTGCCAGCCCTGAAGATCGAACCAGTTCTTGTCGAGCAGATAGCCGCAGATCGGCGCGCCGACCATGTTGCCGATGCTGCTGCCGAGCGTGAAGTACCCGAGCATCCGCACGCGATGCCGCTGCGGAAACCACAGCGTCAGGTAATAGATCACGCCGGGATAAAGCCCCGCCTCGGACGCGCCGAGCAGAAAGCGCAGCACGTAGAACATCGTCGCGTTCTTCGTGAACGCGAGAAGAATCGTGACGATGCCCCACGTCAGCATGATGCGCGCGATCCAGCGCGGCGCGCCGTACTTGTGCAGCATCACGTTGCTCGGGATCTCGAAGATCAGATAGCCGATGAAAAACAGCGACGCGCCGAGCCCGTACGCGACTTCCGACATGCCGAGACTGCCGAGCATCTGCAGCTTGGCGAAGCCGATATTCGAGCGGTCGATGTACGCGACGAGATACAGCAGGCCGACGAGCGGCATCAACCGCCATGCGAGGCGATTGATGAGGCGCTGCTCATCGACACTGGCGTGCGTTGGCGAAAGCGAATTCACGGCGTCTCCTCGATCAGCGCTGCTTGCGCCATTCCTTGTACGCCGCGAGCGTTTCCTCGTTCGGCGGATACGTGCCGCGCAGCATCGCGCCGCCTTCCACGCGCGACGACAGAAACTCCTCCATGACTTCCTGCTCGGTCGCGTCCTTCGCGACTTCGCCGGCCATATAGCGCGGCACGATCACGACGCCATCCACATCGCCGACGACGATATCGCCCGGATACACCGCCACGCCGCCGCATGCGATCGGCACGTTCATATCGACCGCGTGATGCTTCGCGAGATTGAGCGGCGCGCTCGCGCCCGCGCAGAAAAGCGGCAGTCCGATATCGCCGATCGTGCCCGAATCGCGCACGCAGCCGTCCGACACCATGCCCGCGACGCCGCGAATCTTGAGACGCGTCGTGAGGATCGAGCCCGTCGACGCGACGCTGCGATCGCCGCGGCAATCCTGCACGAGCACGCTGCCCGGCGGCGCGCTCTCGACGGCCTTGCGCTGCGGATGATCCGGGTCCTGAAACACGCCGACGTGATCGATATCCTCGCGCGCCGGAATATTGCGCAGCGTGAACGCCGGCCCGACCATGTTCGGCGCGCCTTTCGCGGGTTTCACGAGCGGCGCGACGCCTTGCAGGAACACGTTGCGCAGGCCGCGCTTGAAGAGTTGCGTCGTGAGCGTCGCGGTGCTGACGTGGCGCAGCAGCTCGATCGTTTCGTCGGAAATGGCGATGTCTTGTGTCGTCATGATCTTGCGCGTCTCAGTGAATGTCCGGCTCGCCGGCGGTCGCGGTCTTTTCTTCGAGGAAATCGAAATCGCAGCCCTTGTCGGCCTGCGTCACATGCAGTTGATGCATCACGCCGAAGCCGCGCTCGAACGGCCGCTTCGGCGCTTTCCATGCGGCCTTGCGCGCGGAGAGCTCGTCATCGCCGATGTCGAGATGCAGGCGGCGCGCGGGCACGTCCAGCTCGACGATATCGCCGTTCTTCACCAACGCGAGCGGCCCGCCGACGAACGATTCCGGCGCCACGTGCAGCACGCACGCGCCGTAGCTCGTGCCGCTCATGCGCGCATCCGAGATGCGGACCATGTCGCGCACGCCCTCTTTCAAAAGCTTCTGCGGAATCGGCAACTGGCCCCACTCCGGCATGCCCGGCGCGCCGACCGGACCCGCGTGCTGAAGCACGATCACCGAATCGGCGGTGACGTCGAGCGCTTCGTCGTCGATGCGCGCGGCCATGTCGGCGTAATCGCTGAACACGACCGCCGGCCCGCGATGCCTGAGCAGATGCGCTTCCATCGCCGCCGGCTTGATCACGGCGCCGTCCGGCGCGAGGTTGCCCGTGAGCACGGCGAGGCCGTCGTTCGGCACCAGCGGATTGGCGCGGCGGCGAATCACGTCGTCGTTGAAAATTTCCGCGCCCGCGATGTTCTCGCCGAGCGTCGCGCCATTGACGGTCAGTTGCGAGCCATCGATCAGATCGCCCAGCTCGGCAAGCAGCGCGCGCAGGCCGCCCGCGTAGAAAAAATCCTCCATCAGATACTTGCCCGCCGGGCGGATGTTGCCGAGCACCGGCGTCACGCGCGCGAGCGCATCGAAGCGCGCGGTCGTGAGCGGCACGCCCGCGCGTCGCGCGACCGCCACGAGATGCACGATCGCGTTGGTCGAGCCGGATAGCGCGAGCACGGTCGTCACCGCGTTGTCGAAGGATTTCGGCGTGAGAATGTCCGACGGCTTCAGGTCCGTCCACACCATCTCGACGATGCGCTGTCCCGTCAGCGATGCGTGCTGCGCGTGCCGCGAATCCACCGCGGGAATCGACGCGAAGCCCGGCAGCGTCATGCCGAGCGCTTCGGCGGCGCTCGTCATCGTCGATGCGGTGCCCATCGTCATGCAATGGCCCGGCGAGCGCGCGATGCCGCTTTCCACGCCCTTCCACTCGTCCTCGGTGATCTTGCCCGCGCGCAGTTCCGCCCAGTACTTCCACGTATCGGAGCCGCTGCCGAGCGTGCGGCCGTTCCAGTCGCCGCGCAGCATCGGGCCGGCGGGCAGATAGATCGCGGGCAGGTTCATGCTGATCGCGCCCATCAGAAGGCCGGGCGTGGTCTTGTCGCAGCCGCCCATCAGCACGCAGCCATCGAACGGATACGAGCGCAGCACTTCCTCGACTTCCATCGCGAGGAAATTGCGGTAGAGCATGGTCGTCGGCTTCTGGAACGGCTCGGCGAGCGTCATCACCGGCATTTCGACGGGAAAGCCGCCCGCCTGCCAGATGCCGCGCTTCACTTCCTCGACGCGCTGCTTGAAGTGCGTGTGGCACGAATTGATTTCGCTCCACGTGTTGAGCACGGCAATGACCGGCTTACCCATGTAATCGGACGCGTGGTAGCCCATCTGCGCCGTGCGCGAGCGATGGCCGAACGAGCGCAGGTCGTTCACGCCGTACCAGCGGTGACTGCGCAGTTCTTCCGGCTTCTTGCGAATCAGAGTCAAGCAGCGTCTCCTTGATGGTAGCGTTACCATTCGATGCCGACAGATGGTAGCGCTGTCATCCGCGAGCGTCGCTTGGGGTTTGTCCGGGGAATTGCGCTATTTGACGGTGAGATGTATCGACGCGATCAGCTCCGACAGTCCGAGCCAGAGTATCTCCACGCCGATGCAGAAGATGACGAACGCGAAGAGGCGCATCGCGACCTGCGTGCCGGCGGTGCCGAGCAGGCGTTCGAGATGCCCGGCGAAGCGCACGCACACATAGATGCTCGCGCACAGGATCGCCAGCGCGACGGCCACGCCCGCCAGATGCACCGGCTGCAGGCCATGACGCGGCGAGCCGGTGCCGAGCGCGATGGCGACCGCGATCGCGCCCGGCCCGACGGTGATCGGCAGTGTCAGCGGATAGAAGGCCTTCGCGCGCAGCGTCGCGTCGCTGCGCGGCTTGGGCGCGGTTTCGGCGGCGTCGTCGTCATCGGGTGCCTGGAGCAGATTCCAGCCCGCCATCGCGACGACCAGGCCGCCCGCCACGCGCAACACCGGAATCGAAATGCCGAAGAACGTCAGCACGTAAGCGCCGATCGAAAGCGACGCCAGCAGGATCGCGAAACTGTTAATGCAGATGCGCCGCGCGAGTTCGGCGCGATCGTCGTCGCCGATATGCGGCAGCATGCTCAGCACGACGAGCGCGGTGGCCGGCGGATTGATGATGGGAAACAACCCGGCGACGATCACGAGAACCGTCTTGGCGAATTCGTTGAGCATGCGCGTCGTTGTCCGTTCGTCTTGGGCGTGCTGCAAGCCCGGACATTGTGCACGCGAAGTCGCAGCACGTGCGCGGCAATCGACGGTTCAGGCGAATGGCGCAGCGAGAATCAGCGCGCATTCGGTGATGAACGACCCGAGCCCGACGCCGATCAACACGCGCGCGATGACCGTCCACACGCGGCGATCGACATTGCCCGCGCAGCGCCACGCAAGCGTGCACCACAGCAGATACAGCACCGAGCAGATGGCGAATACGCCCAGCATGCCGGGCCAGAACCAGACGGTGAGCAGCAGGAAGGTTTCGGGAGCGACGCCGCTCGTCCAGAGGTCGAGATAGACGAACCACCATGTAAGGTGGATCGGCACGCCCAACAGCCACCAGACTTTCCAGAAGCGTTCTTCTCCGCGCCAGGCCTTGCGAAACATGCGTCGTCGTGCAGTGGAAGGAGGCACGCATTCTACTCCACGCGTGTCCCGCATCGGCGCGCGGCTCACGCCGACAGGCTGCGGCGCTTCGCCTCCATGCGCGTGATGAGCCGCTGCAGCACGTTTTCCGCCGCGCCCGAAAGCTGCACGAAACGGAATCCGACGACATAGCGCACATCGCCGCGCGGCGTGGTCACGGCGCGCGGCGACACGAGTTCGAGATCGACGGGAAAGGCCGCGCCCGGACCGAGATGCAGCACGACATCGTTGAACACGGTGCCGAGCTCGGTTTCCGCGAGACGCGGCGTGTCCATGCGCAGCGCGATGCCGCCGAGCGACAGGTCATGCACTTCGTAGCGGAACGAATCGCCGTCGGCGAAAGCGCCCTTCGCGTAGAACGGATCGAGGATCGGCGTCGGCACGCGGAAATATTCGCGGCGCTGGAATTGATACAGCTTCTCGGGGAAGGAAACCTCGAATGCCTGGCGTCCCTCGTGGGTCACGGCATGTGCCGCCAGCGTCGTGAATTCGACGCGCACGCCGTCCGGCGCGCCCTTGAAATACAACTGACGCGCTTCGAGCAGCGCGCGGTTATCCGATTCCACGCCGCCCCAGTCGAACACGATGCGCGCGCCGCGCACGTCGACTTCCAGCAATTGCGTGACGATCTGCCCTTTGCCGCTCGTGACCGTCAGCATGTCGCGGCGCTGCACGAGATTGCGCAGAACGATGGATATTTCGGATGGCGTGTGTCGCGCGAAGCGCTCGTGGTCTTCCGCGAATTTTTCGATGTCGGATGTGTGCGGCAACGGTTCGGCGAGCATGATGGTCCAATCTAGTTATCAGTTTGGGACAGCGAACGACGACTACCTGATTTCTCATATGTTGCCCGAAAAGCAAGCACTTCAGTACGTCAGTAACGACTAGGTTTCCACGCTAATTCAGCGTTTTGCAAAGCAGCAAACGCTTTTGTCTTACAGATCGCCTTCAAAAACGGCAGAGGCCGGGCGTAGTCCCGGCCTCGCGTGCATCAAGCGAGCGCGTCGAATTCGCTTTGGAGCGCGCGGCGTCGCATCGGCGCGAGCGCGGCCCCGAGGCACTCGCCCTGCGCCTCGCTGATCAGACTCGTCAGGATCTCGCCGAAGCGCGCTTCATCGACGCCCGAGATGATGTACTGCCAGCGATACGCATCGATCAGCCCCGCATGCACGCGCGCCTCTTCCTCGTCAGAGAGCGCGCGGTCCAGCAGCGTAACGAAGTAATGGGCATCGGCGGCGGCTTGCGCCTGCATCATGCCGTCGATCGCCGCGACCAGATCGATCAGATCGATGATCGCGGCATCGCGCGCGTCGTCGTCGATACGCGCGTCCTCGCGCATCCATTCCAGTTCGTCGATGATCGCGTGCTGCGACTCCTCCTTCCAGTGAAACAGGAAGATGTCCTTGAAGAGCGGCGAGAGGGTCGCGTCGCTTTCCATGCTCTGCCGGTAATGCACCTGCGTGACGATTTCGACGCAACACGTCAGCGCGAGAATCGACCACGTGGACTTGCCGAGCACGAACGCAGCGACTTCGTCGGCTTGCGGAACGAAGCGGTAGCCGGACGGAAGCGCTTCGGCCGCGAGCGCCTCGACGCGGCGGAACAGCGCCTGATGCTTAAGCTCCTCATCGGTGAAACGAACGATCGCTTCGAGCGCGGTCTGATCGCCGAGCGCGTGATCGCGGCCGACTTCCAGCATCTTCGCGCCGACGAAGCGCTCGATCATGCCGAACATGTTGGCGTACGTGCGGCCCTGAATCTGCGACATGAGCCGGCGTTCGCGCGTGTCCAGAAACGGCAGGCGGTTCACTTGGGTGAGCCCGTCGGGCATGAACTTGTGCGCGGGATCGAAATGACGGCCGCGCAATACGTCGCGGTCGATATCCCAGCGGATGCGGCGGGATACTTCGATGCACTTCGCATAGCGTTGTTGCGTGCTGATCTTGCTGGACTGTTGCTGAACGGCTCTCATGTAGAAACTCCGGGATGACTCTGCGTCGGTGACTGCGATGAAATGTGCGCCGCACGAGCGGCGCTGCGTCGAACAGGTCGGCGCAGGTTGATTCGTCGCGTCACCGTTCTGCGAGCCATTCTCGGGAGAGCCGCACTTTCGCACATGAGGCGCATGTCCCGGTCGCGAACCGGGACATCGTGTTTTGGCGGCAAAGAAGGGGGACGTGTGTCCCGAAGCGATCAGGCGGGCGCGTCGAAGCCCGCGCGACGCGCAAGCACGATCGCCTGCGCGCGATTTTCGACTTCGAGCTTCGCGAAGATGCTGGTGATGTGATTGCGCACGGTCTTCTCGCTCAGCGCGAGGCGCGCGGCGATCTGCGCGTTGTCGCGCCCGCCCGCGATCAGTTCGACGATATCGCGCTCGCGCGGCGTCAGCGCGGAGAACGCGGGATCGGCCACGTGCGCCGACGACAGGAACGCCCGCACTTCCTCGCGCCAGCGTTGCCAGGCGGCGTCGAATTCGAGCGTCAGATGGTTCTCGCTTTCGAGCGGCACGAAGCGCGCGCCGGGAATCTGCCCGGCGAGCAGGCGGCTTTCGTCGAAGGGCACGCGCGCGTCGCCGCTCGCGTGCAAAACGAGCGTCGGGCATTGCACGCGCGGCAGCAGATCGACCACGTCGATTTCGTTGAAGACGCGCATGATGCGCGCGGCATTGCCCGGCGTGGTCGTGAGGCGTTCGAGCTCGTTGAACCAGTGATGCTGCTCGGGCGTGCCGCCGGGGATGAATTGCGTCGTGAAGAACTGCCGGAACGCCGGATTCTGCTTGCCCCAGCCGAGTTCGGCGAGCTTCACGAGCATTTCGGCTTCCTCGCGCATCGCCGGATCGCAGGTGCGCTTGAGCCGGCCGCGCGCGTAGCCGCCGTGCAGCACGAGATGCGTGACGCGCTCCGGATGCGCGACCGCATACGCGATGGCGATCGACGCGCCCTGCGATATCCCGAGCAGCGGAAAGCGTTCGAGGCCGCTCGCATCGACGACGGTTTCGAGATCGCGCAGCCAGGCATCGAAGGAAATGTCGGCGACATCGTGGTCGGAGAGGCCGCAGCCGCGCTGATCGTAGCGAATCAGCGTGTGGCGGCTGCACAGTTCGAGCATCAGATGGCTCCAGACCGGGCTCGTGAAGTCCAGTTCCAGATGACTGAGCCAGTTCGCCGCCTTGATGAGCGGCGGCCCGGAGCCGCAAGTCGCGTACGCGATGCGCACGCCGTCGCTCGCCGGGCAAAGGCGGATCTGTTGCCGTGGCATGGACGGGCGCGGCATCATCGGCGTGAGGTGTATGTAGGGACTACGTACAAAGGCGACGCCCGCGCGGCAGCCCCGCGCGATGGCTCATGCTCGCGCGTAATGGATTAGAAAGTCAAGGACGGCGCGCGCCGCGCATCTGGCTCGTCAGGTCGCCGTGATGCATCGCGAGCGCGCGCAGAGACGGCCACATATGCATGTAATGCACCATGAAGCTGTCGCGGCCCTGAAGCTGGTACGGCGTGTTGATCGTCGTGCAATCGAGCAGATCGCGGTCTTCGGCCAGGCCGTGCCGTTGCAGCACCTTGATGAACACGTCCTGATCGCCGCCGCTCGCGTAGGTGGACGATTTATCGGCGATTGCGCCGATGGTCTGCTCGATCTCCGTCAGCACGTCGAGGTTGTGTCGCGTATTGCGAAAGCCCATGATGCCCGAGTTGAAATTCCAGCTCATGTCCGTCGCGATCACGCGCTCGCGGTTCGTCAACAGCGATTCGAGCGGCTTGCCCTGATCGACGACGAGCACATCGGCATCGATCCAGAAGAGCCATTCGTGTTCCGGGAGATGGCGCAGCAACACCCACGGCTTGATCCAGTTGCCGCTCGCGCCCAGGCCGGCTTCCGGCGGCACTTCGCGATACAGGTGGAGCGCATAGCCGTGGCGCTCGCAATAGCGGCGCAGATTGCGCTCGGCGATTGCGCCGTACTCGCGGATATTCGACGTGTAGAGCATCGCGAGCGCGATGGGCGCGTCGGCGTTCACCGCCTCGTAGCGCGCTTCGCCGGCTTCCGGCGGCGGCAAGGCGAGATATGGCAGCCCGCGCGCCTGACAATCGTTGATGTGCTCCGCGAACAGATCGCGCAGATCGGCGAATACCGGCTGATTCTTCGGCGCGTCGCGGATGTCCGCGAGCGCGAGCGCGAATGCGGACCATTCGGACCAGACCGGCGACACATCCAGCGCCGCGAGCACGACGGGCACGTGACCGTCGATCGCCACGTTGAACGGCAGCGGATCGAGCGCGCGCAGCAACTCGGACTCGCTCGCAAGCGCCCAGCCGAACTTCGCGCCTCCGCAAAGGCGTTCGACGCGCTCGCGCGAGGCCGCTGTATTGCGCCAGAGCTGGAACGCCGCCATGACATCGACGGATTCGCCGTCGCGGTACGAGACGAGCCATTCGCGGCTCTCGTCGCGCATCAACGTCTCGCAGGGAATGTCGCGCAACAGCAGGCAGTCCTGCGTCAGCAGCAGCACGAAATCGCCTTCGGCGCTGGCGCGCAGCGTGCGCAGCAGCACCTGATATTTCAGCAGCATGTGGAGATGCGACCAGCCGATCGCGCTCGCATCGACGTATTCGTGCGCGTATCCACGACGCGCGCAATAGCGACGATGAGTCTCGAACGACGCGCGAGCGTTATCGTCGGCGAAAAAACTGATGACGCGGGTTGTCATGACGATGCTCCGTGAAGCGTACCTGTCCCGGGATTTTGGTCCCGGGGTCGGCGCTCCAGCAAGCTCGACGACAGTTTGTTTCAGTCCGCGCAGCGCTGGCCGAGATCGTTTTACGGCGTGCGCTTCGATCGCAGCGGCAGCGTGGCGATGAACTGATCGATCGCCGCGAAGAGAGCGGCTCGGCGCACGCCGTCCTGCGCCTGAATCGACAAGCCCGCGAACAGCGTCATGCACAACGCGGCGAGCGCCTGAACATCGGTGCGCGCGTCGAGCTCGCCATGTTCGACGCCTTGCGCGAGCCGTTGCGCGACGATCGACGCCACCTTGCGCCTGCGCTTCTGCATCTCGCTGCGCAACTGCGCGTGCTCGGCGCCGACGGACATCGCGCCCAGAAAGATCATGCAGCCGCGCGGATTCTGCGTGCCGGTAAAAAGCTCGATGCTCGCGCGGAACATCGCGCGCAGGCCGTCGCGCACGGATTCGTGCGCCTGCAACTGCCTGAGCGCCGCGCCGCCTTCCGCATCCGTGTAGAGCGCGACCGCCTCGCGGTACAAGTCTTCCTTGCTGCCGAACGCGGCGTAGAGGCTCGGCGAATTGATGCCCATTGCCTCGACGAGATCGGCCATGGAGCAGGTCTCGAAGCCCTTGGCCCAGAACACTTCCATCGCGCATCGCAAGGCCGCCTCGCGATCGAATGCGCGCGGCCGACCGCGCGCCTTGTGCTGCGTATCCCGCACTTCCGGCGACATGTCTCGCTCCTCGCGCATGACAGCGATTGTCATGCGCAGTGAAATTCTGAATTATGTGTCGATCGTAACAAAATAACTGGACGCCGTCATCCGGTGATGTTTAAATATCTGTATCGATCGTCACATAAATATCGGAACCTTCTTAGGAGTGTCGTCATGAAATCGACTTTGTCCGCGCTTGCCGCTGCTTTGCTGTTGATGAGCCCGCTGATGTCGTTCGCGCAAACCACGGCGACGGCGGCATCGCCTGCGCCGTATTCGGTGTTCGTCGATCAGCCTACCGGCTTCACGTTCGTGAAGATGCCGTCGGGATGGAAGTTCGTCGGCGCGGTGTCGAAGGAAGAGGCGCAGCATGTGCCGGCCAGCGTGCTGACGTCGGTGTTGCCTGGCGACTCGGCGCGTGCGATCGATACCGCATCGGTCAAGTAAGCGTCACGCTTCGATGCGCCGCTAATGCCTTCGATAGGCATCGAGCAGCCCTTGCACGATGTCCGCCGAAACATAATGCGGCCCATCGAAGAGATAGGTCTTGTAACCCCGGTACGCGTCGATCTGCGGCTTTAGTTCGTCCACGGTCGCCGAACGGAATCCGCCGCCCACTTGCGGCCGGAACGCTTCCGCGATGATCCGCACGCGACGCCGCCCGAGCTTCGCCGCAATCTGGTCCGCGTACTCCCGCGCGACACGCGGCTCGCGCGCATACACGCCGCAGCCGTCCTGCAGCAACACGCCGACATCGCGCGGCAGCCACTGATCGAGCCATTCCGCGAGCGCCGCGCCACCCACGTTCGCGCGATCGTAAACGCTGATCCACAAGGGCCGCGGCAACGCATCGAGCATCGTGCGCAGCGCGCCCGCGTTCTGCCAGGTCGGATCGATCTCGACGGGAAAGTAGTAGCCCGTCACATGCACGGGCGGATGCGCCTCCGCGAGCCGCATCGATTCGACAACCAGTTGCGCCACGTTCGCGCGCGCCGCCGCTTCGTCGAAACGGCCCGCGAGTCCGACGATCACATTGCGCGCCCACGGCTCCTGCCCGATGCGATCCCAGTCCGGCATCTTCGGCGCCGCGCTCAACCCGGCGCCGGGCACGAACGCGATGCCATCCACCGCCGTCCATTGCACGATGAGTTCATGCGCGCCGAGCCGGTCCCAGTCGCCGCGCGGATCGGCGTGCGCATTGTCGGGCTGCCAGACGATGCCGTCGACGAGACGCATGCGCGCGGCATCGGCATGAGCGGAAGCCGGACCGAGCGCAAGGCAGCACGCAATGACGAGGACGGAGAATAGGGAGGGCATCAGTACGAGAATACCGCGCCGAAAAACACGCCTTTCGCGCGATCGTCGCCCGCGACGCGGAAGCGATACTGCACCGCCACATCCACGAACGAACGCGGCGCGTCATACGGACCGCCACGGAACCAGTAGCGCGCCGCCACGCCCGCGCCGATGCCCACCGGCACGCTGTGATCGACCGCCGAATCGTAGTCCATGCCGACGACCGCATGCGGAAACACCGTCAGGCGCGGGCTCACCGAATCGACGCGATACGTGCGGCCCAGACGCGCGTTCGCGGTCGCGTAGGTCGAATCGTTCTGGATGTAATGGCCCGCCTCGCCGTAGACCGTGCCCGTCCACCAGCTCGGCACGTCGAGCCTGCGCGTGTCGCCGAAACCATTCGAATACGCGGCGCGCGCGAGCCAGTCCGAGCGCACGTCCGAACCGATCGGCAGAATCTTCTCGATCGCGAAGATCGCATTCGCCGATGCGAACGGCTTCACGCGCGCGCCGATCGCTGCCTGCAACGTCGATGCCCCCGACGGACCGCCGCCCTCCACGCCGAAGTTCTCGTAGCCGCGCGCGTACACCTCGAACATGCGGTCGCCGAGACTGCCGAACGGACGCCAGTACGCCTCCGCGCCCGCCTGCCAGTTGTTCGACACGCCCGGCGGCGGTGCGAACGCGAAACCTTGCTGCGCGCCGTTGCCGCGATAGTTCACCGACGCGCTGAAGCCCCAGTTGCGCGTCGCTTCGGCGTGCGCGGCGCGCGCGTCGTTCAGTGCTTCGGGCGTGAGCGTCGTGTCGTTGTGATCGATCGCGCGTTCGAGGTACTTCGCGCCTTCCTCGTTGCGATGCAGGTTCAACGCCGCGTAGCCGGCGTCCGCTTCCGCCGATGCGGGCAGCTTGCCCTCGCGATCGGCACGCGCGAAGTAATCGAGCGCGAGCGCGCTGTCGCCCGCGCGCTGCGCGATGAACGCGGCCTGCGTGTCGGTCATGGAATCGAGCAGGTTCGCATCGATCAGGGCGCGCGCTTCGTTCGAAGCCTCGCGCGTGCGGCCCGTTGCCGCGAGCGCGTCGATCAGCGCGATGCGCGGCTGCGGATCGTCGGGCACCTCGGCAATCGCCGTGCGCCAGAAGCCGATGGCCGCGCCGCGATCGCCGCGACGTTCGGCAAGACGCGCTTCGCGTGTCGCGGCGAGCGCGGGATCGTGCGCGTAGACATCGCACGATGCGCCGAACTGGTCTTCGCGGCACTCGAATGTCGGACGCGCGCGCGGATCGATTTGCGCCGTCTGCGTCGCGGCCTGTCGCAACATGGCTTGCGCGCGATGGCGGCGTAACGTGATCGCGGCGTCGGCGTCGTCGGGCGTTTGGGTCGCGACCGGCGGCAGCGCATCGAGCGCCGCCTGCGCGTTGCCTTGCGCGAGCCGCACGTCCGCGACGATCGTGCGCGCGACGCGGACATCGCGGTTCTTTCGCCCGTCGTTCGCCTCGATCGAAAGCGCGTGCGCGAAGTCGGCGTCCGCATCGCCGCCACGCGCCGCGCGGGCATAACCGCGCAGCGCCCAGGCAAGCGCATCGTCACGATCGATCGCGATTGCATCGCTCGTCGCGGCTTCCACGCCCGCGAGATCGCCGCGCGCGAACAATATCTCGATGAGCTGCATGCGGAAATCCATCCGCGCGGGCGCGTACATGACCGCCTTGCGCGCGAATCCTTGCGCCGCGTCGAGATCGCCGCGCCCGCGCGCCGCATACGCGGACTTCGATGCATCCGTCGCGAGCCGGTCGCCAATGAAGCGCCGCCGCTCGCGCAACGCGTCGTTGTCGCCGAAGCGCGCCGATGCATCGACGGCGGCGTCGTAGGCGGCGGCATCGTCGCCGGATGCGGCGAGCGAATCGATCAGCAGATAGCGCAGACGCTCGGCCTGCGGCGCGAGGCGCACGGCTTCGCGGCTTTCGGCCGCCGCCGACGCGTAATCCTTCTTCGCATAATCGCGATACGCCGCGCCCGCCGCCTTCAGCGCCGGCTCCGGCAGATCACTTGGCGCGCCGCCCGCACCGCCCGACGCGATCAGAATATCGATCTGTCTGCGCCGCGCGCTCAGCGAAGGCGACGGACCGAGCTGCGCGATGGCTTCGCCAAGCACACGGCTCGCCTCTTTCAGACGCCCGCGCGCCGCCAGCGAATTCGCGAGCAGCAGACGCAGTTCCGCGACGTCGGGCCGCTGGCGAATCGCCTCGCGCGCCCCGGCGATGGCATCGGCATAACGATGCTCGCCGTAGGCCGCGAACGCCTCGCGCGCCACGCGATACGCCGCGCCGCTCAGCGGCAGCGGCAAGGTCTCGTCCGCACGCGACGCAGCCGCGGCGCACAACGCGAGCGCGGCGCACACCGCAGCGCGAACACGCGAGCTCATCGAATGCCGGCCCGCGCGAGATAGCGGCGGCGCTGCTCCGCGACCGCGGCGGTGAGCGCATCGGAGGTGATGATGCGCTCCGCCACCATGTAATCGCCGATGCGCCCATGCCGCTCCGGCCGATAGTCCCGCAACGCCGCCTCGAAGGCGCTGCGCGTCACGAGCCCCATCTCGATCATGATGTCGCCGAGCAAGGGCACGCCACTCGCGGCGGCCGCATCCGAAAGCGCCGGCGATGCATCGTCTTCGGCATCGCCCATATGGACCGGCATCCCGACCGCGCGCAGCATCCGCAGCCCCGCCGCGATCTCGCTCTCGCGCACGATATGCAGCGCGACCGGGCCGCCCGCCGACGCGCGCAATTCGGCGAGCGACGCATCGTCGAGCAGGCTCGCACAGACGAACACGGCGTGCCCGTTCGCATCGATGTCCTGCGGCAGCGCACGCAGCCGCACCAGCGTCTCGGGCGTCGCGATGCGCGTCAGGTCCATGCGCGCCGCGTCGAAACGACCGCGCGGCAGGTCAGCCTGGAACGCGATGGCTTCCGCGAGCGTTTCCTCGTCGAGCCAGCCGCGCGTGATGAGCACGCGGCCGATCGGCGCTTCGCGCGCGTGATCGGTCTGCCGCGCTTCTTCGAGCCGCTCGGGCGCGATCGCCTGCCACGAGACGAGCAGTTCGCCCAGATCCTGACGCGTGTCGCGCAGGCCCTCGTTGCTGGGGAAATCGTGCATCGTCTTGTCCCACGCGAGCCGCCGCCCCGTCACCATATGCACGATGAAAAGCCGCCACGCGCGCGCCACCGCCATGAAGTTGATGATGTTGCTGATGACCATGCGCGGCACCGACAGTACGCCGTGCTCCCAGCCGTAGAGCCGCGTCGTGAAGATGATGCGCTGCGTGACGCGCAACACGAGCGCGACCGAGTTCGCGGCGAGCAGCGCCTGCAGCCAGACCGAATCGATGAACGGCGACGGGAAAAAATCGCGCGCGAGACCGAAATACGAAGCCGTGGCGAACAGCATGAACTGCACGGCGAGCAGATACGCGAACATGCCGACGAACGCCGTCACCACGCCCTTGCGGTCGCGCATCAGGAGATAGCGGTTCGCGAGCGATCCGCTCCAGCCCGTCAGCGCCCAGCCCTGCAAGCCGATGCCGAGCGTCCAGCGCGCGCGCTGCCGGTAGGCGGTGCGAAACGTGTCGGGGAAGAATTCGCGCACGCACAGCGGCATCGTCAGTTTGATTTCGCGCTCGGGGCCGAGGCCGAACCAGCCCTTGCGCCGCGTCGTGAATTCGACGGGAAAGAGCGGAAAGATCGACTGCATGCCGAGCCGCGTGATGCGCGTGCCGATTTCGTAATCCTCGGTGAGGCTTTCGGTGTTGAACGGCTGCTGCTCCGTCTCTTCGACGAGCGTGAGAATCGCGCGGCGCGAGAAGCACGTGCCCACGCCCGCCGACGGCACCGCGCCCGCAAGGCTCTCGCGCACGACCAGATCCTTCGCGTGCCATTCCGCGAACTCGTCCATGTACGTGCCCGCGACCAGCTCGAACCAATGGCGTTCGAGCGACGCCACCGGCAACTGGATCATGTCCTTGCGCGGCAGGAGATAGTTGAAGAACTTCAGTTCGACGGGATGCAGCACGTCTTCGCTGTCGTGCATCACGATGCCCGCGAACTCCATCCCGGCTTCGAACTCGTGATGCAGGATCGCCTGCACGAGCCAGTTGAGGCAGTCGGCCTTGCACGTCGGGCCGTCGTGCGGCACTTCCACGCGATGCAGATGTTTATAGCGATGCCGCATGCGCTCCACTTCGGCGATCGTCGCGGCATCGTTCTGATACGTGCCGACGAACACCGTGTACGCGCGATAGTCGAGCACGCGCACGAGATCCTCGATCATCGCGGCGATCACGTCGTCCTCTTGCCACGCCGGCACCATGATCGCGATGGGCTGTTCCTCGCGCGCATAGAGCTGCTCGACGGTGAGCGGCGCATAGCGGCGCTCGACCGTCACGCGCCGCCATAGCTTGCGCGTCCAGTACCAGATGTCGATGAAGAGATCGTCCAGGCTCGAAAGCAGGATGATCGCCGCGACCGTCGCGGCCACGTATTCGAGTCCCTGGTAGTACTCGGCGAGCAGAAGCTCGCCGTACCACCTGAGCGCCTCCAGCATCACGCGCGATCCTCGTCGTCGCTGGCGCGGGCGTTGCGATGTCTGCGGCGCGCGTGGCCCGCGAGCGCGATCAGCGCGAGCAGCAGCACTACGAGCACGGCCGGAATGCCCCAGCGCGCCCAATGCCGCGTGACCCAGTCGGCGCTCGACGCGGGCTCGTCGGTCATCTCTTCCGGATTGACCGTGTCGAACTGTTTGAGCACGCCGCTGCCGTCGACCACGGCGATATTGCCGCGCGAAAGCTGCAGCTTGTCGGTCAGCACCGGCGCCGCGCCCGCCGATCGATACACGAGGCCGCTCTCGCCGCCCGCGCTCGCGACGCTCACCACCGCGACGCGCGAGAGCCCCGACATGTCGAGCAGCGTGTCGCCCGCGGGCGATGTGAGCGAAAGACGCTCGGCCGAATAGACGGCGGGATTCTTCTCGTCGGCGAGTTTGACGTCGGCGGCGAGGAACGGGCCGTCGGGCTGCGCGGCGGCGTCTCCCGCGCTCACCGCAAATTTCGCCGAGACCGGCGCGATGCCCGCCGCGCCGGTCAGCACGGCGAGGCGCGGCACGCTGTTCAGGGCATCGTCGAGATAGGCGCGCGGCACGTACACCGTCGCCGACGACGCATAGCGCGCCGCCATGCCCGCGAAGGTGTTGTCGGGCGTCCCTTTCGCGAGACGCAGATGGCTCGACGGCAGCACGGCGACGGGATACGTCTGGCGCGCCTGGCAGCCGCCGTCGGGCTGGCGGCGGAAGGTCACACGCAGATCGTTGGTGCGCGCGAGCGCGTAACGCGGAATCGGCGCGACAAGGCGCTGACGCGCGCCATCGACGTTGATGAGCTTCGCGCCGATCATCACGTCGTTGAAGTACACGGTAGCCGTCGCGCCGCCGTTGGAAAGCGTCGGCGATGCCGCGAGATCGAGCACCACCTGCTCCGGCAAGCGGCCGTTGCCGGAAGCCGCGGCGAGATCGAAGCGCGCATCCCACGACGCCGCCGTCTGCACATCGACGCTGCGCGGATCGCCGCCGAGATCGGACAGCGCGATGGTGTCGCCGCGCGTTTGCTGCGCCACGTCGATGCGATGCACGACCACGCGGTTCGATACGTCGATGGGACGCCAGCCGTGCGCGAGCGCGCCGATGCCGCGCGTGTCGCCGACGACGATCATCGCGCGGCCGCCTACGTGCGCGACACGCACTTCGCCCGGCGCGAGCGGCGAGGTCAATTGCGACGCGGTCTGCCTGCGCCATGCGTCGAAGGCGGCGAGCGCATCGCCCGATGTGCTCGCGACTTGCCCGCGCAACGCGTCGAGCGCGCGGTTGATGGCTTTGCGCATCGTTTCGTCGGCGACGACCACGTCCGGGCCGAACGCCGCGCGTGCGCCGAGCGCGACGAGCGCGCCGAGTTCCGCGTCGTCGGCGATCGCATGTTTGCCGCCCGCCGCCAGCGCGGCGAACGCGCGAACACTACGCAGCGGCGCGGGCACGTCGAGGCCCGCGAGATCGACCGTATCGCCCACGGAGGGAAGCGCCTGCATCACGGGGCGTTTTCCATCGCGTTGCAGCAGCGCGTCGGTGCGCCAGGCGGTGTCGAATGCGTTCGTCGACAGCTTGCGGCCCGACACCGCGAGCACCGGCGCGTAGGGCAGCGCGCTCCATGCGGTGCGCAGGTCCTGCACGTCGGCGGGATTGAAGCGGAACGTGAGACGCGTCGTCGGATCGACGCGCAGCACGTTGCCGATGGCCGTCTGATCCGCGCACTCGCCCTGGCTGACCACCGACGCGAAGCCGAGGCCCATGCGCACGAAACCGGTGGACCGCGCCGCGCCATCGACGCCGAGATTGACCGACACGCCGCCCGCGTCCTGCGTGAACGCGCGCGCGAGCACCGGCGAACCATCGAGCGAAACGAGCATCGTCACGCGGCCGCCGTCGCCGCGCACATAGCCGCCGTCGAATTGCAGTGCGGCGTCGGTGATCGGCACGCCGGCAGGCACCGGCAGGAAGAACTCGCGGCGCGTGTCGGGCGCGTTGAGCGTCACGCTTTCGATGAGGCCGAGCTGTCGCAAGGTCACGGTGCGCGTTTCCGGCATGTCGGCGCCGAGCCGTCCGAGCGCGCCGGCGAGGCCGGTGTCCGTCGTGGCCGCGCCGAAGGCTGCATGCTGGAGACCAGCGAACAGCGCGATTGAAGCCAGAACGGCACGCAGGCCGCGCCGCTTGAAGATGTCGTTGACCAAGTTGAATGACTCGAAGTTGACGCAACGTGCCGGGATGGCCGCGAAGGCACATGCACGTCGCGCGACAGGCTATGCGTGTGCAGCCGAAGGACTAGGCGAACGCCTCGCGCGCGACACGCGCCGCATCGTTCGCTCCGCGCGGCGTGACGGGTCGGAATTCCTCGAAGGGACGGCCCGCGAGTGCCGCGACGATGCGCGCCGAGGCTCGCCCATCGCCGTACGGATTGACGTTGCGGGAGAACGCAGCACGTGCGTCCGTGTCGTCGAGAAGCAGATGCACCGTTGCGGCGATGGCGTCGCTGTCCGTGCCGACGAGCATAGCGGTGCCCGCGTCGATGGCCTCGGGACGCTCGGTGACTTCGCGCATCACGAGCACGGGCTTGCCGAGCGCGGGCGCTTCTTCCTGCACGCCGCCGGAATCGGTCAGCACGAGCGTCGCGCGCTGCAGGAGCCGCACGAAGCCGAGATAGTCCGCAGGCTCGATGAGAAACACGTTGGGCGCGCCGCCGAGCGCGCTGATCACCGTCGCACGTACGTTCGGATTCAGATGGACCGGATAGACGATCTGCACGTCGCGACGCTTCGCGAGGCGCACCAGCGCCGCGCAGATATCGCGCAAGCCGCGGCCGAAACTCTCGCGCCGATGGCCGGTGACGAGAATCAGATGCTTCGATGGATCGAGAAACGGAAAGCGCGCATCGAGCGTGCGGCGCAATGCGTCCTGCGAATCGATGCGCTTCGTGACGGAGTGCAGCGCGTCGATCACCGTGTTGCCGGTGACGAACGCGCGTCCGTGCAGCGTTTCCTTCACGAGATTCGCATGCGAACGCGAGGTCGGGACGAACATCATGTCGCTCACGACATCGACGAAGCGCCGGTTCATTTCCTCCGGCCACGGGCTGCTCATGTCGCCGGTGCGCAAGCCCGCTTCGACGTGCGCGACGGGCACCCGCCGGTGAAACGCGGCGAGCGCGCCCGCCGTCGCGGTGGTCGTGTCGCCATGCACGAGCACGCGATCCGGCTTCTCCTTCGTGATGACGTCATCGATCGATGCGATGAGGCGCGAAGCCAGCCCGTTCAGGGTCTGGTTCTCCGACATGACCGCGAGATCGTGATGCGGCGTGATGTCGAACAGATCCAGCACTTGCTTCAGCATCGAGCGATGCTGGCCGGTCACGCACACGACGGAACGAATACCGGGTTCCGCTTCCAGCGCCTTGACGAGGGGCGCCATCTTGATGGCTTCGGGCCGCGTTCCAAAAATGGAAAGTATCGTTTTTCGCTTCGTGTTCATTAGGTCCCGGCGATTGCACAATCTTTAACAATTTTGATTGTATTCAGGCGCTTAGAACCTAAAGACAACTAAAATGTAAAAAAGTCTAACGAGAACGTCATGCTAGCAGTTGGCGAGTTTTTGTCCATAGTTGAGCGGCGTTTTTTACCTAAACAGTTAGCTTTCCCAACATCTGAAGTACGCCGGAGGTCGGGTATTTCTTCCTACGAAAGATCGCCTGCTTTCGTATCGATTTCGATATCGAGCAGCGCCGAACTCATCGACTTGCCGTGCGCGTCGAGCGCGAGCGATCGCGTGACGCCGCCGCCGAGCGCATGACCGAGCACGAAGTTGAACGCGCCGAGATGCGGCAATTCGTATCGCACGACGTCGCCCTTCACGACATCGGCGAGATGCGCTTTCACGCGCTCGGGCGTCAATGCTGCGCGCAGATGCGCGTAGTGCTTCGCGTCGAAGCAGATCACCGACACGTTCAGCGTGTTGCCTTTATCGCCGGTGCGGCCGTGCGCCAGTTCACGCAGTTTCATCGCTTGCCTCCACGAATTCGAAAACGGGTTTCACATGCTCGCGCGCGAGCAGCACGGACTGCACGGCGATGACTTCGCGCGTCGCCTTCGTCACGCCGCCGCCGCCCGCCGGGCCGTTGGTGTAGAGCGTTTCGACCTCGTTGCCGATGCGCGCCGCTTCCTTCGCGTTCGACACGCGGCCCGCGACGCGCGCACGCACTTCGTACGGTTCGTCGTGCTGAGAAGCGAGCGTGTCGCCGTATAGCGCGTTCACGCCGATCAGGTCGAAGCGAAGCTCGCTCGTATCGACGCCCGTGATTGCGAGCCGCTCGCGCACGATATCGAGCGCGAGCCGCGCGCGTGTCACCGCGCCCGGACCGCCGTAGGAAATCTGGCCTTCGCCGATGTAGCCGTCGGCATAGGCGACGGAGACTTTGAGCGTATCGGTGCGCGGCTTGCCGCATCCGCCTGTCACGCGCACACGGTCGTGCGATTCCTGCATCACGCGAACCTGCGTGAAGTCTGCGACCACATCCGGCTGAAAGTAACGGCCCGGATCGTGAATCTCATAGAGCAGTTGTTCCTTGCAGGTCGCTTCGGTCACACAGCCGCCCGCGTGCGGCACCTTCGTCACGACGACCGCGCCGTCCGCGCTCACTTCGCCGATCGGAAAGCCGAGACGCGCCAGATTGCCGACATCCTTGTAACCGGGATCGGCGAAGTAGCCGCCCGTCACCTGCCCCGCGCATTCGAGCAAATGACCGACGACGGTCGCCTGCCCGAGCGTGTTCCAGTCGTCCATCGGCCAGCCGAACGCGTGGATGAGGGGCGCCGTGAACAGCGATGGATCGGCGACACGTCCCGTCAGCACGATATCCGCGCCCGCTGCGAGGGCATCGACGATCGGCGCTGCGCCGAGATACGCGTTCGCCGAGACGATGCGGTCGGCATACGCGCTCACATCGTCGCCGGATTCCTCGAAACGCAGCCGCGATTTGAGAACGGCATCGAGCACGTCGTCGCCGGTGACCGCGGCGATCTTCAGTCCATGCAATCCGAGTTCGCGCGCGATCTGCGCGGTCTTTCTCGCCGCCGCGCGCGGATTGGCCGCGCCCATGTTCGAGATGATGCGCACGCCGTTCTTTACCGCAACCGGCAGCACCGCGCGCATACGCGCTTCGAGCAGCGGGTCGTAGCCGAGTTCGGGATCGTTACGGCGCGCCTGTTGCGCGATCGCGATCGTGCGCTCGGCGAGGCATTCGAACACGAGATAGTCGAGCGCGCCGTGCTCCGCGAGCTCGACGGCAGGCTCGATGCGGTCGCCCGAATAGCCCGCGCCCGCGCCTATTCTGATGGTGTCTTTCATGACGTCGTCCGGTATGGATTAAAGCGGAAACACGCCCAGCACGACGCACGCGATCGTCATGACGATCGAGGCGCCGAACAGCAGCGGGAACGTGAACTTCTGATGATCCGCGAGATCGATGCCGCACAAGCCGACGACCAGAAACGTCGCGGGCGTGAGCGGACTCACGGGAAAGCCGGTCGTCATCTGCCCGAGCAGCGCGGCCTGACCGACATGCACGGCGGGCACGCCGAGTTGCGACGCCACTTCGGCGATCACCGGCAGCACACCGAAATAGAACGAATCCGGATCGAAGAGCATCGAGAGCGGCATCGACAAGAGGCCGAGCACGACCGGAATGTGTCCGGCCATCGCGGGCGGCACGAAGCCGACTGCCGCCTGCGCCATCGCCTTCAGCATGCCGCTGCCCTGCATGATGCCGGTGAACACGCCTGCCGCGAGCAGAATGCCCGCCATCATCAGCGCGGCGCGCGCGTGGGCATCGACGCGCTTTCTTTGCATGTCGACGTTCGGGTAATTCACCATCAGCGCGATGCACAGGCCGACCATGAACATGATCGCGGGCGGAATCTTCTCGCCCATCACGACCATCGTGCCGAGCACGACGATCGTCAGCACGATGTTGAACCAGAAATTCTTCGGGCGGCGCAGCGCCTGTTCCTCGGGCGTGAGTTCGCGCTTCGGCAGCGGGATCGAACCGCTGGCGCTCGAATAACCGAGGCGCTTTTCCTCGCGGCGGCCGAGCCACCAGGCCATGCCGAACACGAACACGAGGCCGACGATCTGCACCGGAATCAGCGGATTGAACAGCGCGGAAATCGGCAGATGCAGCGAGGCGGACGCGCGGATCATCGGCCCGGTCCACGGCAGGAAGTTGATGCCCGCCGCCATCGACACGGCCGCCGCCAGCACGCGCTTGTCCATGTTCAGGCGCTCATAGAGCGGCAGCATCGCGGGAATGGTGACGAGAAAGCACACGGCGCCGGAGCCGTCGAGATGAATGAGGAGCGCGAGCAGCGTCGTGCCCATCACGATGCGCGTCGGTTTGGTGCCGACCGCGCGCAGGATGCGGTCGATGATCGGATCGAGCGTGCCCGCGTCCGTGATCGTGCCGAAGTAGAGAATCGCGAACACGAACATGCCGACGACGGGCGCGAGACTCTTCAATCCGTCGATGACGAACTTGCTCGTCGAGAGGCCGAAGCCGCCGATCAGCGACGCCGCGATCGGCACGATGATGAGCGCGACGAGCGGCGACATGCGCTTCGAGAGAATCGCCCCGAGCAGGACGACGATGGTGGCGAGGCCGAGCAACGGCAACATGAACTTGTCTCCGAATATTGTCTTTTGATGGAGTCGAGAGTAAGTTCGAAGCGGCGATAACACAATTGAAATGATTTGATCGCAGCTATCACAAACCATAATGGATTTGAATCTTCGCGATATCCGCGCGCTCGTCGCGGTGGCCGAGGCGGGCAGCTTCACGCGGGCTGCGGAACGGCTGCATCTGTCGCAGCCCGCGCTCACCGTGCAGATACGCCGGCTGGAAGATGCGGTCGGCGCGCGGCTCTTCGATCGCAATAGCCGCAATGTCGCGCTGACGCCGACCGGGCGCGAGTTGCTGCCGCTCCTGCGCAAGTCGTTGCGCGATATGGAGAACGTGCTGCGCGATGCGCGCGCGATGGGCGAGGGAGAAAGCGGCACGATCCGCATCGCGTGCCTGCCTACCTTTGCGGCGAGCGTGTTGCCGGAACTGATCATCGGCATGAAGCGCGAAGTGCCGCGCGTCGTGTTTCAGATTCGCGATGTGGTGGCGAGCACCGTGAATGCGCTCGTGCGCAACGAGGAGGCGGATATCGGCCTGACCGGCGGCGATGTGCTCGACCCGATGCTCGAAGTGCTGCACGCGGGCGTGGATCGGCTCGTCGTGGTGTGTCCGAAGGAACATGCGCTGGCGAGGAAGCGCCGCGTGAGCCTCGCCGATCTCGCGCGCTCGCCGCTCGTGCTCACCGCGCCGGGCACGAGCGTGCGCGCGGTCGTCGATGCGGCGCTCAGCGAAACGCGCGAAGCGCTCGATATCGCGTGCGAACCGACCTACATGATGACCGCCGTCGCGATGGTGCGCGGCGGTCTGGGTGTGACGATCCTGCCGGAAACCGCGCGCGAGGTGCGCGCCGAGCCGGGGCTCGTGGTGAAGGCGATCGACCATCCGGCGTTCGTGCGGCCGATCGCCATCGTGAAGAAGCGCGGCAGGACCTTGCCCGCCGTGACGGAGCGCTTCGTCGAACGCATGCGCGCGACGATGAACGCGCCCCGCTGAACCGCGCGCTTACTTTTCCATCGTCGCCATGTCGATCACGAAGCGGTACTTCACATCGCTCTTCAACATGCGCTCGTAGGCCGTGTTGATCTCGTCCATGCGAATCATCTCGATGTCCGACGTGATGCCGTGCTTGCCGCAGAAATCGAGCATCTCCTGCGTTTCCGCGATGCCGCCGATGAGCGATCCCGCGAGCGAGCGGCGCTTGAAGATCATGTTCATCACCGAAGGCGACGGATGCGGATGCTCCGGCGCGCCGACGAGCGTCATCGTGCCGTCGCGCTTGAGCAGCGCCATGAACTGATCGAGATCGTGCGACGCGGCCACCGTGTTCAGGATGAAGTCGAAGCTGTTCGCGTGCGCCGCCATCTGATCCGGGTCTTTCGAGATCACGACTTCGTGCGCGCCCAGACGCTTCGCGTCCTCGATCTTGCCCGGCGATGTCGTGAAGAGCACGACATGCGCGCCCATTGCGGCGGCGATCTTCACGCCCATGTGACCGAGGCCGCCGAGACCGACGATACCGACCTTCTGCCCCTTCTGAACGTTCCAGTGGCGCAGCGGCGAGTAGGTCGTGATGCCCGCGCACAGCAACGGTGCGACCGCCGCGAGTTCGAGGTTTTCGGGGATGCTCAGCGTGAACGCCTCATCGACGACGATGCTCGTCGAATAGCCGCCCGCCGTGAAGCCGCCCGACTTCTTGTCCGGCGAGTTATAGGTTTGCGTGAAGCTATCGGGGCCGTCGCAGAACTGCTCCAGTCCTTCCTGGCAGGACGCGCACACGCGGCATGAATCCACCATGCAGCCGACGCCCGCGAGGTCGCCGACCTTGAACTTCGACACATCCGAACCGACTTGCGCGACGCGTCCGACGATTTCATGTCCCGGCACGACCGGATAGTTCGAGCCGCCCCATTCGTTTCTCGCCATATGCAGATCGGAGTGACACACGCCGCAGAACAGAATGTCGATGCGCACGTCGTTCGGACCGACATCGCGGCGTTGAATTTCGAGCGGGCCGAGCGGTTTGTCGGCTGCGGCGGCTGCATAGGAATACGCTTTCAGCATGATTGTGCTTCCCTCTTTGGTTTGAATCTTTCGTGAACGAGCCGGCCCCGGCGCGATGCAAAAAGGCCGGCTGATGAGACGTGTCAGGAGATCGTTTTTGTGCGGCAGCGAACAGTCGCCGTCATGCACCGCACGCGTTGCGGGCGACTTGCCGATTGCGCCGATATTTCGGCGGCGAAACGCAACGCCGATACTGTATGCCTATAAGAAGATCTCTGCCGAAATGGCCGCGCGATTATGCCTTTCGAAAGGACTGCGCAATTGCGTTGCTGGAGAATTTGACAATCGTGCGCCCTTCTTTCGACTCCCTGCTTAATGGGGCTAGCCGATCGGATAAGAGCGTCATAAGGTTATCCCGCGCATCGAGACGACAAAAACGTGCGCGCGGCGCCGGAACTTTGAGAGAGCGAGACCATGAAGGTGAAGGCAATCACGGCAAGCATCGGCATGCCGGGCGGCGCGGTCAGCGCCGAGTTTCATATCGATACGGGGCGTCTCAGGATCTTCGAACGCGGCATGTTGCGCGTCGAATTGTTTCCGCCGCAGTCATGGTTCACGGTGGCGTCGGTGGCGGGAAACAGCCGCTGGGGCACGCGGCCGCGCGAAGCCGATATCCGGCTCGTCGTCGAGAATTTCATTCTTCAGCGCTTCGGCATGACGGCGTACCGGAGCGAGCTTTCCTGCGTGCAGTGATGTGCGCTGTCAGCGCGCACGCGCGCGCCGCGTGCGCTGATAGAAACTGTCCGGCTTGGTCTTGACCCATTCGACGAAGCTGTGCACCGCTTCGTGCGCGAGCAGTGCATCGACGGTCGAATAGCGTTGCGCCAGTTCCTTCTCGGTGAAGAGCGCATGCAATTGCCGATGACAGATGCGATGCAGCACCGCCGTCTGCTTGCCGCCTTGCGACTTCGGCACGAGATGATGCAGATCGCGTTCCGATGGCGGCACCGCGCGCCCGCATAGCGCGCAGGTTTCCTCCTGCGGCGGGTGATACCACGGCTCCGGTGTGCGCTTCGCCATCGCGGTCCTCGTTCGTTCTTTTCGAGTGTACAACTCGTCTTTCGACGGCGCATCGGACCGCTTGTCTGCTCAACATTCCTCAACGTCTTCATCGAAAGCACGCCGCGACGATAGAATGGCTGCGTGAACGCGCGCATCGGAGACACGTCATGACAGGTCCGGCGAGCAACCTCTACGAGAACTGGCAGAAGCAGATCCAGCAGGATCTGGATGCGCGCGTCAGGGCACATCAGCATGAAGTGCGGCAGACGAATGCGCTGCAAGCGCATCAGGCGGGCGCGCCCGCGCCGCTCAATCTCATCGGCGACGGCGATTCCTGGTTCGACTATCCGCTGCCTGACCCGCTTCACGCGACCGATGTGCTGGAAGCGCTCAAGGACATGGGCGATCCCGCGCCGATGATCCTCAAGCTCGCGCACTACAGCGATGCGACCACCACACTCCTCGGCGTGAACAAGCGCAACCGTCTCATCGCCCAGTTGCAGGACAAGGGCAACGGACATATCGATGCCCTGCTTTTCTCCGGCGGCGGCAACGATGTCGTCGGCGACCAGTTCCGCTTCTGGCTCCACGATGCGAGCACGGTCGGCAACGATCCCGCGCGAGGCGTCGATGACCGGCGGCTCGCGGATATCTTCGGCGTCGTCGAGAGCGCCTATCTCGATCTGATCCGCATCCGCGACCGGTTCGCGCCGCACGCGCCCATCTTCGTGCACGCTTACGACTTCGCGATTCCCAACGGCATCTCGGCCTGTCATCTCGCCGGACCGTGGCTTCGTCCTTCGCTCGTGGATCGCGGCTGGCCGGACCTCGCGCCCGGCACGCTGATCGTGAGGACGATCCTCATCCAGTTCCGCGCGATGCTGCAGCGGCTCGCCAGCGATCCCGCCAACGACATGGTGCTGGTCGAGACGCAAGGCACGCTCGCGCCCGATGACTGGGCCAACGAACTGCATCCCACCGGCGCGGGCTTCGGCAAAATCGCCGCCCGTTTCAGGGCCGCGCTCGCCGCGCGCTTTGCGAATCGCATATGAGCGCCGCACTCGACGGCTGCCACACACGGAAACCGACATGACCGATGAACGGCTCGACGACCGCGTCCGCGCGCTCGCAAGCGAAGCGGACTTCTACTCCGTGCGCGTCGTCGATGAGCGCACGGACGATCATCAAGTGCGCAACGACGTGGCCCAGCCATTGCGCCGCGCGCGCGATCGTGGCGCGATGCTCACCGCATGGCGCGGCGCGGGCGCGGGATATGCGGCGACGCCAGACTTGTCCGCGACCGGTTTGCAGGCGGCCCTCGACATCGCCACACGCCGCGCCGAGGCGAGCGCGCGGCTTTCGCTCGTCGATCATCGGCGTGTCGCGCGTCCGTCGCGAAGCGGCGCGTATGAATCGCCGCATATGGCGACTGCGCTTCCGACGCCGCGCGAATGGCTCGCAAGGCTCGCGCACGAGTGCGGCGCGGCGCGCATCGACGCACGCATCGTCGAGCGGATCGCGTCGGTGCAGGTCGTCGAGAGCGAGCAGATTTTCATCACGAGCGACGGCGTGCGCATCGAGCAGCACTTCAGATTCGTGATGCCACAGTTCTCGGTCGCCGCGCATGACGACGGCGATACGCAGGTCCGCACGCTCGGCGGCGACTACGGAACCATCGCGCAAGGCGGCGTCGAGATACTGGATCACTTCGGGTTCGATGGCGCGGGCGAGCGGCTCGCACGCGAGGCGCTTGCGCTGCTCGCCGCGCCGAACTGCCCGAGCGGCGTGCGCGATCTGCTTCTCATGCCCGACCAGATGGCGCTGCAGATTCACGAATCGATCGGGCATCCGCTCGAACTCGACCGCATTCTCGGCGACGAACGCAACTTCGCCGGATCGAGCTTCGTGAAACCGGCGTTCTTCGGCAATTATCGATACGGCTCGCCGCTGCTGAATGTCACGTTCGATCCGGCTCTGCCCGGCGAGGCCGCCGCCTACGCGTTCGACGACGACGGCGCCGCCGCCGACAAGCATCATCTGATCCGCAACGGCGTACTCGAACGCGCGCTCGGCGGCACGCTCTCGCAACAACGCGCGGGCATCGCGGGCGTCGCCAATTCGCGGGCATCGAGCTGGAACCGTCCGCCCATCGACCGCATGGCGAATCTCAACATCGAGCCAGGAACGAGTTCGCTCGACGAGATGATCGCCGGCATCGGACGCGGCATTCTCATGCGCACGAACACGTCGTGGTCCATCGACGATCATCGCAACAAGTTCCAGTTCGGCTGCGAGTTCGGGCAACTGATCGAGGACGGCGAACTCACGCAAGTCGTGCGGCAACCGGGCTATCGGGGCATATCGGCGAGTTTCTGGCGGAGTCTTGCCGCCGTTGGCAACGAGGCGACGCGCGGCGTCTACGGCACGGCGCTGTGCGGCAAGGGCGAGCCGATGCAGATCGCGCGCGTGGGCCACGCGTCGCCCGCGTGCGTGTTCCGCAACGTCGATGTATTCGGAGGCACGCGATGAGCGCCACGACGATGGACTGGCAACGCCATTTCCTGATGCTCGCGGACGTCATCGAGGAGCGGCTCGCGCCGGGCGAAATGTCATTGACGACGCTCGCCGCCGAGGAATCGGACTTCGTGCGCTTCAATGCGGGCAAGGTGCGTCAGATCGGCCATGTGTCGCAGGGCACGCTGACTGTGCGGCTGATCGAGGACGAGCGTCAGGCCTATTCGACGCTCACGATATGCGGCGATTCGAACGTGGATCGCGATGCGGTCGCCGGCGCGCTCGACGGATTGCGCGAGGCGCTGCGGGATGCGAGCCCCGATCCTCATCTGCTCGTCGATACTTCGACGTGGACGCAGACCACGCAGCGGCGCGGCACGCTGCCGGAGATCGGATCGCTCCTGAGCGTGGTCGAACGATGCGCGGCCGGGCTCGACTTCGTCGGCTTCTATGCGGGCGGCGCGCTGGTCCGCGGCTTCGCGTCGTCGGGCGGCAGTCGCGGCTGGCACGAAGTCGAGAACTTCAATTTCAGTTGGTCTCTCTACGATGCGAGCGGGCGCGCGATCAAGACGACGTACGCGAGCGAGCAATGGAGCGACGAGACGTTCGCGGGAAAGATCGAAGAGGCAGCGGCACGCATGCCGGCGCTCGCGCGTGCGCCGCGCACGCTGGCGCCGGGCTCGTATCGCGCGTGGCTCGCGCCGAATGCGCTCGCCGAACTGATCGGCACGGCATCTTTTACGGCGTTCTCGGCCCGGCAGCAAGCGACGGCGCGCAGCGAACTCTATCGGCTCAATCGCGGGGACGTCTCGCTGGACGAGCGCGTCACGCTGATCGAGGATCTCGATCTCGGCATCGCGCCGCGCTTCAACGCAGACGGCTATCGGCGCGAGACGGTGCCGCTCATCGAGGCGGGACGCGGCGCGCAGCAACTCACGAGCGCGCGGACGGCCCGCGAATATGGATTGCGTCCCAACGGAGCGCTCGCGAACGAGATGCCGGTTTCGCTCTCGATGCAGACAGGCGATCTCGCCGATACCGACGTGCTCGCCGCGATCGGCACGGGCCTGTATATCGGCAACCTGTGGTATGTGAATTTTTCCGACCGGATGGATTGCCGGCTGACCGGCATGACGCGCTTCGCCACGTTCTGGGTGGAAGACGGCGAGATCGTCGCGCCCATTGATGCGATGCGCTTCGACGACAGCCTTTATCGCTTGCTCGGCAGCGAACTGGAACGGCTCGGCGCGACGCCGGAACTGCTTCTGAACGACTCGACGTGGAGCGAGCGCTCGACCGGCGGCTTGCGGCTGCCGGGACTGCTCGCGCGCAGCTTCAGGCTGACGCTTTGAGGTGCGAGCCGGCGTCGATACCGGCTCGCTATCTCCCGATCAGCCCTGCACGAATGCGAGCAGGTCGGCGTTGAGAACGTCCGCGTTGACCGTGAGCATGCCGTGCGGATAGCCGGGATACGTCTTCAGCGTACCGTTCTTCAGCAGCTTGATGGACTTCAGCGCAGCGTCGCCGATCGGCACGATCTGGTCGTCGTCACCGTGCAGGACGAGCGTCGGCACGGAAATCGACTTCAGGTCTTCGGTCTGGTCCGTCTCCGAGAACGCCTTGATGCCCTCGTAATGCGCCTTCGCGCTGCCCATCATGCCCTGACGCCACCAGTTCTGGATGACGCCCTGATGAACCGTCGCGCCCGGTCGATTGAAGCCGTAGAACGGACCGGCGGGAACATCGACGAAGAACTGCGCGCGGTTATCGGCGAGCGCCTTGCGAAAGCCATCGAATACCTCGATTGGCAGGCCTTCCGGATTGGCTTCGGTCTTGAGCATCAGCGGCGGCACCGCGCTGACGAGCACGGCCTTCGCGACACGTCCCGCCGGTTCGCCGTGCTTCGCGACATAGCGGGCGACTTCGCCGCCGCCCGTCGAGTGTCCGATGTGCACCGCATTCTTCAGGTCCAGCGCTTCGACGACCGCGAAGGCGTCGGCGGCGTAGTGGTCCATGTCGTGACCTTCGGAGACCTGCGACGAGCGGCCGTGCCCGCGCCGGTCGTGCGCGACCACGCGATAGCCCTTCTGCACGAAGAAGAGCAACTGCGCGTCCCAGTCGTCGGAGGAAAGCGGCCAGCCATGATGAAAGACGATGGGCTGCGCGTCTTTCGGCCCCCAGTCTTTATAGAAAATTTCGACGTTATCTTTGGTCGTGACGAACGGCATGATCAATCCTCACTCGTGAGAAGGTGTGGAGCAGGATGCCGGGCCGGGTTGGTAACCCGACGCCGGCTTCGACGTTCTTGCAGGCGAGACAACGGTGACGGACAGTCTATCGATGCGACGGCTCGAACTTTCGAGTTCGCATCATCGTCCGAGTAGAACAGTACACGCTTACCGTCATCATTGGACGATTGCCCGCAAGTAAGTGGGGTTGCAAGTGTTTGAGCTGGGCGCGTGGCACCAAATCGGTGA
The DNA here is from genome assembly GCF_031451275.1 of Caballeronia sp. LZ029. Lineage (NCBI taxonomy): Bacteria > Pseudomonadati > Pseudomonadota > Betaproteobacteria > Burkholderiales > Burkholderiaceae > Caballeronia > Caballeronia sp. LZ029. The sequence continues at coordinate 590,300 of NZ_JARUXO010000003.1, read as the reverse complement.
ACGCGGATCAGGCAATCACGCACGCTCGGAAGACAGCATCGCGAGCACGCCGCTCAGCGCGCCATCGAGAATCTGATTGGACAACTCCGGGTCCGATACGGCCCGCGACAGCGTCACCGCACCCACGCACGCGCTCAATATGTGGAACGCCTCCGCGCGCTTCGTTGCGTCGAGCAGCGCGGGCGATGCCTGAGCAATCAGCCCGACGATTTTCTCGATCCGAAGCGAGTACACCTCGCGCGTCGCGCCCGCGCAGCGGCTCATGTCATTGACCAGCGCCGAAACCGGACAGGCGCGTTCGATGTTGTCCCTGTGCGACCCCGACAGATATGCGCGCATCGCCCGTTGCGGATCGGTCGGGATGGATGCCTGCCACGACTCGATATCTCGCAGCGCGTACTCGAACGCTTCCCGCACGAGTTCATCGCGAGAAGCGAAGTGCTTGTAAAAACCGCCTACGGTGAGTCCGGCCTCCTTCATGAGATCGGCGATGCTCGCGCCATCGATGCCGCGCTCACGCAATCGCCTTGCCGCCACTTCAACGATGCGTTGACGTGTCTCGACCTTCTGTGCCTGCGAATGACCCATTTGCATCTCCACACTGCATTGGCGGGCAAGTGTAATCCCGCTACCTGTTTCCCATTGGTGCGCGTCTGGCAATTCTGAGTTGAGTCATGAAAAAGTTGCTCCGCTTCTGGATTATGACTAACATCCAGATCAGTGCAGTATCGATCGAAAGGGTAGTGGCACCAAATCACTGCGCCCAAAATTGTGCATATGCACTTCCAACGGAGATTCATCATGGAACAACACAAGATTCTGGTCACGGCCGCTGCCGGCAAGACAGGCGTTCACACGGTGCGGAACCTTCTCGACAGCGGTCACGCGGTGCGCGCGCTCGTTCGCAAGGAGGACGATCGCAGCGAGGCGCTTAGGCAAGCCGGCGCTGAAATCATGACCGGCGACCTTCTCTCGCACGACGACGCAATCCGCGCGACCGACGGAATGGACGCGGCGTATCTCTGTTATCCCGTTCGTCCCGGTTTCATTCAGGCGACCGCCTATTTCGCCGATGCGGCCCGCCGCGCGGGACTGAAAGCGGTGGTGAACATGTCGCAAATCTCGGCGCGCGAGAACGCGAAAAGCCACGCGGCGCGGGATCACTGGATTGCCGAGCGCGTGCTCGACTGGGCGGGCGTGCCGACCGTGCACATCAGGCCGACATTCTTTTCCGAGTGGCTGGTCTTTCCGTGGGTTCGGGACACGATCGTTCGCGACGGCGAGATCGCGCTGCCGTTCGGGGATGGCCGGCATGCGCCTATCGCGGCGGACGATCAGGCGCGCTTTATCGCCACCGTGCTTGCCAATCCCGCTGACCACGTCGGCAAGACATACGAACTGTGCGGCCCGGTTCAAATGAATCAGGCGGAGATCGCCGCCGTGATGAGCGACGTGCTGGGCAGGAAAATCGTCTACCGACCGGCGACGCTCGACGGTTATCGCGAGCATCTGCGTCACTACGACCTTCCGGATTTCACCATCCAGCATTTCGTCGAGGTGGCCGTCGATTATCAGAACGGCGTCTTCGAGGGCACGGACGGCATCATCGAGCGCGTGACGGGAAGCGCGCCGCAGACCGTCGAAGCATTCGTGACGGCGAATCGCGCGGCCTTCGGCTGAAGCGGTCCGGGTTCGTCGCGGGTAGTATGAGGGCGAGTTGCTCGATCAACGCGAGCACTCGAAGAGGGATCGAATGAGCTTCAGACATGCATTCGCGCTCGTGAGTCTGCTACTCGCCTGCATTTCGTCGATGGCCGCGACGCTCGCGATCAACGTCGGCGGCGAGCGCTCGCTCACGACCGAGCAGTTGCTCGCACGTCCCGATGTCGCGACCATCCGCGTGCCGAACGATGTCACTTTTCACCGCACGATGACGTATCGCGCGGTCCCGTTGCGCGCGCTGCTCGGCATCACGGAATTGCCCGCCGGCAAGGAGCTTCAGGTCACCGCGAGCGATGGCTTCGTCACGCACTTTTCCGCGAAGCTGCTCTTCGGCGATGCGAAGAAGCGCGCCGAGCCGTGGCTCGCGATCGAGTCGCCCGACGAACCCTGGCCGCGGATGCCGGACGGCGGCGATATTGGTCCGTTCTATGTCGTGTGGATCGATCCGGCCGCGTCGGGCGTGTCGAGCGAGCAGTGGCCCTTCAAGGTCGACGCGATCCGCATCGCGCCGACGCTCGCCGCGCGCTTCCCGCAAATCGCCGTTGAGAAGAGCGTGCCGCCCAATTCACCGATTCGCCGCGGTCAGACCGTCTTCGCGACGCAATGCATGGTGTGCCACAAGCTGAACGGCGCGGGCGACGCATCGATGGGTCCGGACCTGAATCTTCCGCGCAATCCGACCGAATATTTCCAGCCGTGGGCGCTCAAATCGTTCATCCGCGATCCGAAGTCGATCCGCGCCTGGTCCGACATGAAGATGCCCGCCTTCGACAAGAACGCGATCAGCGACAGCGATCTCGATGCGGTCATCGCCTATCTCGGCTATATGGCCAAGCGCAGGAAGTAAGCGGGCACTGAGGGAAATTCCCAAGTTTCATCGCGCCAACATTGCATACAATAGTCTCGTCGATCGCTGGAAACGAGGCCGAAGTGGCGCAGACTCAACCTGCTTTGCATACAATCCTGCCCGAACCTGCGCGTTCGGCCGATGACGTCTACATGGCCATCAAAGAGGCGCTCGCGGACGGCCAGTACGGCGCGGGTCAATATCTGCGCGAAGAACAGCTCGCCAAAAGCCTCGGCGTGAGCCGCACGCCGGTGCGCGAAGCGTTGCGCCGGCTCGATGCCGAAGGCTGGGTCGAAACGCGCGCGAACTTCGGCGTGCGCGTGAAAGCGTGGACGGTGCAGGACGCACGCGAGATTTTCGAGGCGCGTCTTCTGATCGAGCCGTATCTCGCCGGGCGCGCCGCGCTCGCGATCGGCGCATCGGACATCGCGCGCCTGAAAGCGCTCGCCGAGGCGATGCTCGACATCACGCGACGTCCATCGACATCCGAATCCTGCGAAGCGTGGTTCACCGCGAACGGCGAATTTCACGCGATCATCACGGCCGCCGCGAACAACGCGCGCCTCGATCGCTCGCTCAAATCGATGAAGGAAACGCCGCTCATCAAGTGGACCTTCGACACCTATAGCGACGCGGACCGCGAGCGCAGCGCACGCCAGCACCTCGAAATCGTTCTCGCGCTGGAACAGCGCAACGCCGCGTGGGCGGAAGCCATCACGCGCTGCCATATTCTCGCCGCCGAAAAGGCGGTGCTCGACCGTCACGACCGGGAACATCCCGCGTCCTGAGCCTGAAGCGCTCCGGGTCGAAACAGCATTACGAACCGTCGTTGGATAGTCGCGCAAGCGACATGGGAGACACGACATGCCGAGCATCGATGGCACGACCATAAGCACCGTGAGCGCCGGTCCGCGTCTGGACCGATTACCGATCTCCGGTTTTCACAAACGCGTGCTGTGGCTCATCGGCGCGGGCATGTTCCTCGATTCGTTCGACATCTATCTCGCGGGCGGCGTGCTCGGCGCACTGGCCAAGACCGGCTGGTCCACGATGCAGCTCAACGCCGCGTTCCTCTCGTCGACGTTCGTCGGCATGCTGATCGGCGCGTTCACGGCGGGCGTGCTCGGCGACGCGAAAGGCCGCAAGTTCACCTACCAGTTCAATCTCGCGGTGTTCGGCCTCGCGTCGATCGCCGGCGCGTTCGCGCCCAACATGACGTGGCTCATCGTGTGCCGCTTCTTCATGGGACTGGGACTGGGCGCGGAGATCGTCGTCGGTTACGGCTCGGTCGGCGAGTTCATGCCGCCTGCCGTGCGTGGCAAGTGGTCGGCGTATCTGTCGCTCATCACGAACTCGGCGCTCTTTTTCTCGACGTTTCTCGGCTATCTGATCATTCCGACGATCGGCTGGCGCGCGATGTTCGCGATCGTCGGCATCGGCGCGATGATTGTGTGGGTCATCCGCAAGAAGATGCCCGAATCGCCGCGCTGGCTCGAATCGAAAGGCCGCTACGACGAAGCCGAAGCGATCCTGCGCGCCGCCGAGGAAGAATCGTCGCGCCGCGCGCCGCTGCCGCCCATCGACGACGCGCCGCGCACCGTGACGAAGAAGACCACGCTGATCGAGCTGTTCTCGCCTTCGCAGATTCGCCGCACGTTCGTGTCGATCGTCGTGCAGATCGCGGTCAACATGGTGATCTACGGCTTCATCGTGTGGGTGCCGACGTTCCTGATGAAACAGGGCATCGGCATGGCGTCGTCGCTCGGCTATACGACGCTGATGTCGCTCGGCGGCCCTGCGGGCGCACTCGTCGGCGTGCTGATCGCCGACCGTGTCGGGCGCAAGAACGGACTGATCGCGGTAGCGGCGCTCGCGGCCATCATCGGCTGGCTCTACGGACACTCCACCGGCGTCGCGATGGCCACGCTGCTCGGCTTCCTGCTCTTCACGCTGACTTATCTGATGGTCGCGCTCGGCATCGCGACGTACATTCCCGAACTCTTCGCGACCGAAAACCGCATGCGCGCGAACGGCGTCGCGGGTTGCGCGGGACGCGTCACGGGCATCCTCGCGCCGCAACTCGTCGTCGTGATGTACGCGGCGGGCGGCGTGAAGGACGTGCTGTCGATGATCATCGGCGCGCTCGTCGTGATGGCCGTCGTGCTGGCGGTGTTCGGCATCGAGACGAATCGCCGCTCGCTGGAAGAAATCGCGCCTTCGCCCGATACCGACGGCACGCTCGCGGCGTCGGCGCTGTCGCGCGAATCGCATCGTTGAAACTTTCTGAGGAAACCGTCATGAGCGTCACGCATGAAAGCAAGCGTCAGGCATTGAAAGCGCGTTTTGCGCGCAAGGAAATCGTCACCGCGCCCGGCATCTTCGACATGATCTCCGCGAAAATGGCCGATTCGATGGGCTTCGAATGCCTCTACATGACGGGCTTCGGCACGGTCGCGTCCTACCTCGGCCTGCCCGACGCGGGCCTCGCGACTTACACCGACATGGTGAATCGCGTCGCGGCGTTTTGCGGCGGCACGAATACGCCGATGATCTGCGACGGCGACACGGGTTATGGCGGCCTGCTCAATGTCGCGCACACGGTGCGGGGTTACGAGCAGGCGGGCGCGGCGGGCATCCAGCTCGAAGATCAGGAATTCCCGAAAAAGTGCGGGCATACGCCGGGACGGCGTGTCATCGCGATGGAAGACATGGTCCGCAAGATCAAGGTCGCGGCGGAAAGTCGTAGCGATAGCAACTTTCAGATCGTCGCACGCACCGATGCGCGCACGTCGCTCGGACTCGATGAAGCGCTGCGTCGCGGCGAAGCGTATGCGAAGGCGGGCGCGGACGTGTTGTTCATCGAATCGCCGGAGACGGCGGAAGAACTGGAGAAGATCGGACGCACGTTCGATATGCCGCTGCTCGTGAATGTCGTCGAAGGCGGACGCACGCCGCAACTCGCGCCCGAGGAATTGCAGAAGCTCGGATTCTCGCTCGCGATTTATCCGGCGTCCGGGTTTCTGGCCGTGGCGAAGGCGCTCAAGGATGTCTACGGCGAAATCCTCGCGCGCAAAGGCACGCAAGGCGCTGTCGGCGCGATGTATCCGTTCTCCGAGATGTGCGAGCTGATGGGTTTTCCGGAAGTCTGGGCGTTCGATCGGGCGCACGCGGACTAACGATACCGGCGATACCGCCGCTCAGGCCACCGCCGCCACGCAGTCGATCTCGATGTCGAATCCGCCCGGCCACGCCGGCACGTTGACGAAGATGCGTGCCGGCGGGTTCGGTCCGAAGAAACGCGCATAGACCGCGTTGACGACGGGAAACGCATCGACGGACGTGCAGTAGACATTGCACTTCAGCACCTGATCGAGCGACGAACCCGCTGCTTCGACGCACAGCTTCAACTGCTGCAACACGAGTTCGGTCTGACGTTCGATGGTCGCATCGGCCACGACCTCGCCGGTCTGCGGATCGAACGGCGGAAAGCCCGACACGTAGACCGTGTCGCCGTGGCGCGTGACGGCGGACGTCGGCGCCTTGAATCGTTCGAGCCAGGTCGAAAGCGGTTCGACGCGGATGATTTCGCGAGCCATGTCATCGTCTCCTTTGCGGTGAAGAACTACCCGCGACCCTCGAAAATTCCATTCAGATCGTTGCCCGCCGCCGCATCCTTGAAGCCATCGAAACGGCCGTCGACGAGCCCTTGCGCCGCGCGCATGAATCCGCCCCACGCGGCGCGCGCAAGCCCACCGCCGACACTCACGCGCCGCACGCCGAGCGCCGCGACATCGCTCAACGTGAATTCCGACACGCCGCCGATCAGCAGATTCACGGGCTTCGATCCGACCGCCTTCACGACCGCCTCGATCTGCTCGCGCGTCTTGATGCCGGGCGCGTAGAGGCAATCCGCGCCGGCATCGGAATACGCTTTGAGACGCGCGATCGCATCGTCGATATCGGGCTTGCCCGCGAAGAAATTTTCCGCGCGGCCGACGAGCAGCGTGTCGCCGCCGGTTTCGTCGATCGCGCGCCGCGCCGCTTTCATGCGCGCCACGGCGACATCGACCGGAAACAGCGGCGACGATGCATCGCCCGTCGAATCTTCGATGGACAAGCCCGCGACGCCCGTTTCCACCGCGAGCTTCACGCTGTGCGCGACATCGTCCGGCGTTGCGCCGAAGCCGCTTTCGAAGTCCGCGTTCACGGGCAGATCGGTCGCTTCGACGATCTCGCGCAAATGAGCGAGCACCGCGTCGCGCGTCACGTGATTGTCCGCACGGCCGTTCGACCATGCGAAGCCCGAACTCGTCGTTGCGAGCGCCTTGAAGCCGAGCGTTTCGAGATAGCGCGCGGAACCGATGTCCCAGGGATTCGGCAGCATGAAGCAACCGGATTCGTGCAGTGCGCGAAAGGCTGCGCGTTTCTCGGCGACGGTGCGGGGCATGGCGTGTCTCCTGTGGAAAATCGCGTCGGAACGTAGACGATACGCGATCGACCGAAAGCGTGCTCGTCACTAAGTCTCTCTTAAGCAAGCACCCACTACGCTTGAGCCTTTCCAAACCATGAGAGACGACATGGACCACGCAAAACATGCGCTCGCCAAGGTTCCGGAACTGACCCTGGCATTCTGGATCATCAAGATCGCGGCGACCACGCTCGGCGAAACCGGCGGCGACGCCCTCTCGATGTCGATGAATCTCGGCTATCTGATGAGCACGTTCATTTTCGCGGCCGTGTTCGCCGTCGCGGTGATTGCTCAGATCAAAGCGGACAGATTCCAGCCCGCGCTCTACTGGATCACGATCATCGCGACGACGACGGTCGGCACCACGCTCGCCGACTTCGCCGACCGCTCGCTCGGCATCGGCTATGCGGGCGGAAGCGCGATCCTCCTTGCGCTGCTGCTGACATCGCTCGCGGTGTGGTATCGCACGATGGGCTCGGTCTCGGTATCGACGATCGCATCGCCGAAAGCCGAAGCGTTCTACTGGCTGACGATCATGTTCTCGCAGACGCTCGGCACCGCGCTCGGCGACTGGACCGCCGACAGCGCGGGTTTCGGCTATACGGGCGCGGCGATGATCTTCGGCGGCCTGCTGCTGGCGATCGTGCTTCTGTATTACTTCACGGAGGTGTCGCGCACGGTGCTGTTCTGGGGCGCGTTCATTCTGACGCGGCCGCTCGGCGCGGTGGTCGGCGATTTTCTCGACAAGCCGGTCGCGCATGGCGGACTCGCGATGAGCCGCTACGGCGCGTCGATCGCGCTCGTGATGTTCATCGTCGTGTGCGGTTTTCTGTTCAAGCAGCGGCCCGCACGCGTGGCGCACTGAAAACGTCGGCAAAAAAAACGGCGGTCCCGAAGGACCGCCGCTTGCGCCGGTGCTGCTGCTTACTTCTTCAGATCGAAGCGATCGAGATTCATCACCTTCGTCCAGGCCGCGACGAAGTCATCGACGAACTTCTCCTGCCCGTCGCTGCTCGCATAGACCTCGGCGAGCGCGCGCAACACCGAATGCGAGCCGAAGATCAGATCGACGCGGCTGCCCGTCCACTTGCGCTGCCCCGTCTTGCGATCGCGCCCTTCGAACACATCGCGGGCCGACGACATCGGCTGCCACTCCGTGTCCATGTCGAGCAGGTTGACGAAGAAGTCGTTGGTGAGCGTTTCGGGCTTGTCGGTGAAGACGCCGTGCGCGCTCTTTGCGCTCGACACGTTCAGCGCGCGCAAACCGCCGATGAGCGCCGTCATCTCCGGCGCCGTCAGCGTCAGCAATTGCGCCTTGTCGATCAGCAACGATTCGACGGGCACGCGCACGTTGGACTTGACGTAGTTGCGGAAGCCATCGGCGACCGGTTCGAGCGCCGAGACCGACTGCACGTCCGTCTTGTCCTGCGTGGCGTCCATGCGGCCCGGCGTGAACGGCACCGTGACCTTCTTGCCCGCCTTCTCCGCTGCCTTTTCGATCGCCGCGCCACCCGCCAGCACGATCAGATCGGCGAGCGAAATCTTCTTGCCGCCGGATTGCGCGCCGTTGAACTCCTTCTGGATGCCTTCGAGCGCCGTCAGCACCTTGCCGAGTTGCTCGGGATCGTTCGCTTCCCAGTCTTTCTGCGGCGCCAGGCGCACGCGCGCGCCGTTCGCGCCGCCGCGCTTGTCGGAGCCACGGAACGTCGATGCCGATGCCCACGCCGCCGATGCCAGCTCGGAAACAGACAGCCCCGACGCCAGCACTTTCTGCTTGAGCGCCGCGACATCGTCATCGCCGACGAGCGGATGATCGACCGCGGGAATCGGGTCCTGCCACAGCAGTTCTTCCTGCGGCACTTCCGGTCCGAGATAGCGCGCCTTCGGTCCCATGTCGCGGTGCGTCAGCTTGAACCACGCACGGGCGAAGGCGTCGGCGAACTGGTCGGGGTTCTCCCAGAAACGCTTCGAAATCTTCGCGTATTCCGGATCGAACCGTAGCGACAGGTCCGTCGTCAGCATGGTCGGCTTGATCTTCTTCGACGCATCGTGCGCGTGCGGAACGGTTTCGGTCGAATCCTTCGCGACCCATTGATTCGCGCCCGCCGGGCTCTTGGTCAGCTCCCATTCGTAACCGAACAGGTTCTCCCAGAACCCCTGGCCCCACTTCGTCGGAGTCGTGGTCCAGGTGACTTCGAGGCCGCTCGTGATCGTGTCCGCGCCCTTGCCGGAGCCGAAGCTGTTTTTCCAGCCGAGGCCCATGTTTTCCAGATCCGCCGATTCCGGTTCGGGACCGACGTTATCCGCCGGACCCGCGCCGTGCGTCTTGCCGAAGGTGTGCCCGCCCGCGATCAGCGCGACGGTTTCCTCGTCGTTCATCGCCATGCGCGCGAACGTCTCGCGGATGTCGTGCGCCGCCGCGAGCGGATCGGGATTGCCGTCCGGGCCTTCCGGATTGACATAGATCAGACCCATCTGCACCGCGCCGAGCGGGTTCTCCAGATTGCGGCCGCCATCGGTGCGGCTGACTTCCTCGCCGTGCTTCTCCACGTCGGCGGTGATCACGCCCTGATCCTGGTCGTTGCCCGCCGCGCCCTTGCCGTAGCGGACATCGCCGCCGAGCCAGGTCTTCTCATTGCCCCAGTAGACGTCCTGATCCGGCTCCCATGTGTCCTCGCGTCCGCCCGCGAAGCCGAAGGTCTTGAAGCCCATCGTCTCCAGCGCGACATTGCCGGACAGAATGATCAGATCGGCCCAGGAGAGCTTCTGGCCGTACTTCTGCTTCACCGGCCAAAGCAGCCGGCGCGCCTTGTCGAGGCTCACGTTGTCCGGCCAGCTGTTGAGCGGCGCAAAGCGTTGCTGGCCGCGGCCACCGCCTCCCCTGCCATCGCCGATGCGGTAGGTGCCCGCGCTATGCCACGCCATGCGGATGAATAGCGGACCGTAATGGCCGAAGTCGGCGGGCCACCAGTCCTTCGAATCGGTCATGACTTCCGCGAGGTCCTTCTTGACCGCGGCGAGATCGAGGCTTTTGAAAGCTGCGGCGTAGTCGAAGCCCGATTCGAGCGGATTCGACTTGCCGGAATGCTGATTCAACAGATCCACCCGTAGTTGCCGCGGCCACCAGTCACGGTTCGTCGTTCCGGTGCCGGCAGCATGCGTAAACGGGCACTTCGATTCGTTCGACATGCGTTATCTCCTTGCGAGGACGTACCCACTAGTTCTTTTACTACTCACCACCAAGGCTTCAGGTTCATGGTTTTTCCGTGCTGCACAAACCTGATCCGATACGGGATTTCGTGGCCTGCATCGGGCGTGCGCGACGCGTCCGGCCGCCCTCCTCAACTTAGAAAATACGTGAGAGCGACGCTCAATAGAATGCGATTTTTGCAATGCCGCCGATAGGGGACGGCTATAGAGAGACAGTGCTGCTGCGATGCGCCAACGCATGTTGCAGTGCATGATCGGGTATGCGCGCAGTTCGCGCTATTCGGCACGGATGTTCAGTCTAGCAGCGTCTCGCGCGCTCGGCAGGCGACGAGCGCGCGAGGTCGTCGATCTGACGCGCCGATTCTCCCGTACACCTGAGCATCTCGATCGGGAAGCCGGCCTCAGCTCCAGTCGTCCATGTCGTGCTTGATGCTGTGACGATTCGCGATGAGTTCCGCCACGCTCGGCTCGTTGCTCATCGCGCGTTGAATGGCGAGTTTCGTCGCCTCGTAGTTCGTTCGATACATGTCCTTCTTGTCGAGGTTGGCATCGGTTGCGCAACGCGGATCGATCCACACGAGGCTGATGATGCACAACTCGTTGGCCTGATCCTTCGGCAGGATGCCTTCGATCAAACAATCGACGACGGCGTCGGCGGTCGCGGACTGCACCACGCCGCCGAAGAGATCGATGTTCGCCATGTCCTTCAGCGTGACCTTCGGGACGATCATCGTGGCGGGGCGGACCATCTGGTTGCACGCGCGAATCGCGAACATCGCCGTATGTCCTTTCGACTGCGCCATCATGTTGGCGAACGCGTGGCCGACAGGCCCATCGACACGGCCGATCAGGATTTCCGGCATCGCATCGGTCGCCTGCCCCGCTGCGGCCAGCACGGTTGCTTCGCCTGCGCGAAACGTCAGATCGAGACTCATGAGCACTCTCCTTTAAAGGCTGAACGATGGTTCCCAGACCGAGGGGACACGCGCACGCAAGGACGATGCCATCACCGCAAACATAACCGAGACGACGCTTGCGGCGACAACCTGCTCACAATTCCTGACACACTGTGTTCATTTGACCGCCTCGTGCTCGAAGCAGGTCAATATCGGCGAAAAAGAGGATGCCTTAAGTATTAAGTACAGGGCGAAGACCATTTCGATAAGGAAAATACTCCTGAATAACCCTTAGATTCCAATGGCAATAGTCAATGACCCTAATACCGACATGAGACTCAGCTTGTAGAATCCCTGGGGCACTTATCGTTCTCCTCAAAAAAATCCCGAAGCTGGGATACACATACATGCACGCACCGCCCAAAATCAGTGTCCTGCTGCCTGTGTACAAAGTTGAGCCGTACATCGAAGAATGCCTCGACTCACTCTTGTCACAAACATCCACTGACTTCGAAATAATCGCCGTTGACGACAGCAGTCCTGATCGATCTGGTGAAATGACTTCCCGCATTCTGGAGAAGCAAAACAGAATTCCGTGGAAGCTTATTAAGAATCTCGAGAACAAGGGACTCGCCGAAACCCGCAAGATCGCCGCACTGGCGGCGCGCGGCGAATACGTTCTGTGCGTGGACAGCGATGATCACGTTCATCACGATCTCATCCGCCGCGTGATCGACGAAGCCGACAAACACAATGCCGACGTCGTGGTGTTCGCCGCGGAAAACCTCACGCCCGATGGCAAGATCAATTACCGCGTCGAAACCGGAGACGAAATCATCACCGGCGTGCAGGCCGTCGAGAAAATCCTCGATCTTTCCCTTCAGGCCTATTGCTGCAACAAGCTCGTGCGCCGGTCCATCTTCCTTTCGGTCGAGCATCCGACCGGACTGATTTACGAAGATATTTGCGTATCGGTTCAGACGCTCGGTAAATCGAAGACGGTGCGCCTCATTCCTGACACTTTGTATGCGTACATGTATCGGGAATCGGGAATTTCGACACGTTTCAATCCGAAGATCGTGGATCTTTTTGCCATTATCGATCGGGTGGAGAAAATCACGGCGTCGATGCCGATACCCAATTACAGGCGTTTGCTCTTCAGGCTGAAATATATCTACGCCTACCGGACAATCGCGTTTCAGGCGGCAATCAAGGCGCCGACATATCGGCTGGCGAAACCGATCCTGCTCAGCGTTTCGGACAAACTTCGCCTCGCCCATCTGCTCGGCATGTGTTCGGATCATCGGCCGAAGCTGTCCATCGTAATGGCGATGCTGAAAATCCATCCGTGGATTTTCTATTGCTTCGTGCGCCGGTTCGGACGAAGGTAGTCCGCACAGCATCGAGCCGATCCGTTATCCTGCGCTGTCATTTCTCAGCGCTGCATGATCGGACCGATGCTCACTCTTTCCCCACGCGACACCGCGATGCTCGAAGGCGATCTCGGCGATGGCCTCGCGCTCGCGATGCGCATCGTCGCGGCGACGGCGCGCGTCATGGATGCCGATACGCTCATCGACATCTCGTCCGCGCATATCGACGGTTGCCTGTATCACGGCGCGGCGAGCCTCGACTTCGTCGAGCGCTTCGTCGCGAGCGGCGCGAAGGTCGCCGTGCCGACCACGCTCAATGTCGGCTCGCTCGATCTCATCCATCCCGAGCTGTTTCATGGCGATGCGCACATCGCGAGCGCGGGCAAGCGGCTGATGGAGGCGCATATCGAACTCGGCTGCGAAGCAAGCTTCACGTGCGCGCCTTATCAGTTGAAGCATCGTCCGAAGCTGGGCGATCAGATCGCGTGGGCCGAATCGAACGCGATCGTCTTCGCCAACTCCGTGCTCGGCGCGCGCACGAGCCGCTACGGCGATTTCCTCGATCTCGCCGCCGCGATCACCGGGCGCGTGCCGAACGCGGGCCTGCATGTCGCGGCGAATCGCGCGGCGCGCATCGTGATCGCAGCGCCCGAATTGCGCGCGTCGCCGCATCGCGATGCCGATTTTGCCGCGCTCGGCTTCCTGCTCGGCAGCGAGGTCGGCGCGACGGTCGCCGCCATCACGGGTCTGCCCGGCGACACCACCGAAGACGAACTGAAGGCGCTCGGCGCGGCGGCGGCATCGAGCGGATCGGTGGCGCTCTTTCATGCGGTCGGCATCACGCCGGAAGCCGCGACGCTCGATGCCGCGCTTCAAGGGCAAGCGCCCGAGCGCACCATCGCGGTCAGCGCCTCGGACCTGCATGCCGTGCGCAAGCGCTGGAGCCATGCGAAGCCCGGCGATGCGCTCGCCGCCGTCGCGCTCGGCACGCCGCACTTTTCCGTCGATGAATTCCGCACGCTCGCGTCGCTCTTCGATCGTCACGAAGGCGCGCCGCGTTGCGATGTCTATGTGAACACGAGCCGCTTCGTGCTCTGGCAACTCGAAGAGGAAGGCATCGCGAAGACGCTGGCTGAACGCGGCGTGCAGATCGTCGTGGATACCTGCACGTACATCACGCCGGTGATGAAGCAGGTCAGCGGCCTCGTGATGACCAACTCGGGCAAATGGGCGCATTACGCACCGGCGAACATCGGCGTGACGGTCGCGTTCGGCAGCATGAGCGAATGCGTGCGATCGGCTTTCGAAGGAAAGGTGTGCATCGATGAAAACGTTTGAGGCCGTCACACTCGTCCCAGGCCGCGCGCGCGCCGCGGGCATCGCGTTGCCGCCGCTCAGTTTTTGGGGCGGTTACGATGCCGAACGCGGCGTGATCGTCGATGCCACGCACGCCGGTCATGGCAAGAGCCTCGCGTCGCGCATACTCGTGATGCCGCGTGCGCGCGGATCGAGTTCGAGCAGCAGCGTGCTCGCCGAAGCGTTGCGCAACGGCACGGGCCCGGCGGGCATCGTGCTCACGGAGCGCGATCTGATCCTGTCGATAGGCGCGATCGTTGCGAACGAACTGTATGCGTCCGACGTGCCGGTCGTGATGGTCGATGAAGCCACGTTCGTGCAGATCGCCACCGCCGATGCTCACATCGAGATCGATGCCCGCGATGCGACGCTGCCCGCGAACGTGCGCCTCATCGCGCCATGATCGTCCCGACCACCGAGATGATCTGCTGCCCCGCCGTCTTCACGTGCTGTTCGAGCAGCTTCGCGCCGAGCTTCGCGTCGCGCTTTCTGCATGCGTCGATCAGGCTCATGTGCTCTTCGTGCGACTGTTCGCGGATCGGCACCTGCACGACCTGAAAGCGGAAATAGCGGTCGCTGCGATCGTGCAGTCCGCGCAGCATCTGCAACGTGATGTCGCGCCGCGCGGGCAGATAAAGCGTTTCGTGCAGACGCCAGTTCAGTTGACCCCACACGCCCGAATCCGCGTCATCCATTTCGCCGACGAGCTTCTCGGCCTTCGCGATTTCGGCATCGGTGATATGCGGAATCGCCTGCGAAAAGAGCCAGGGCTCCAGCCGCAAGCGAATCTCGAATGTCTCCTGCACTTCTTCTATCGACAACTCCGCGACATACGCGCCCTTGTGCGGCACCTTCGTCAGCAAGCCTTCGCCGGTGAGCCGCGTGATCGCCTCGCGGATCGGCACGCGGCTCACGCCGAGTTCGTCGGCGAGCGCTTCCTGACGCAGCACTTCGCCGGGCGCGAGATCGCCGGAAAGGATGCGTTGCCGGATCGCCGTGGTGACGAGTTCGACCGTCGTCGTGCGCACGATCCTGTGCGTCGAATCGGTTGGGCCTTGTTTTGTGGCGACGGGAGGCATGTGCTTCTATAGCGCTTATCGGTAGTGTTGCGGCATCGTAGCATGCCCCGAAGGGAGCCCCTGCAAGGGGCGAACCGTAGGAAATCCCCTTGGGGGATGCAGGTTCAGCGCAACGTCTCCCGCACCCACGCGCCCTTCTTCATCACGCCCGCGATGCGCTCGCCCTGCCCTGTGAGCACGCGAATATCCTTCAGCGGATCGCCATCGACGACGAGCAAATCCGCGTAAGCACCCGCCGCGACGACGCCGAGTTTGCCCTTCATGTTCACGATCTCCGCGCCGAGCGCCGTCGCCTGACGAATCGCCTCGAATGCGCCGACGATATCCGCGCGTATCGAAAGCTCATCGCTCTGATACTGATGCATGTCGCCGAGCAGATCCGTGCCGAGGCCAATCTTCACGCCGCGCGCGTGCAGCATCGCGAGTGCTTCGAGTCCGCGCTTGCGCACCGACTCGTTCTTGTCGAGCGTGTCTTTCGCGAGGCCCATCTGCGCGCCGACTTTCGACATCGCGTCATACGTGACGAGCGTCGGCACCGCGTATGCGCCGTGTTCGGCCATCACGCGCGCGGTGTCGTCGTCGATCAGATTGCCGTGCTCGATCGTGCGCACGCCGAGTTTCACGACGCGCGCAATCGCCTTCGCCGTGTAGGCGTGCGCCATCACATAGGTCTGATGCGATTCCGCTTCCTCGACGGCGGCCTTCACTTCATCGACTGAGAATTGCAGGTTGCCGATAGGATCGGTCGGCGAAGCCACGCCGCCCGACGCCATGATCTTGATGTGATTCGCGCCCGCGCGCATTTCCTCGCGCACGGCTTTGCGCATTTCATCGACACCATCGACCACGCGCCCGATCGCGCCCATGTTGCGATTGCAGCCGCACGGGTCCGGGTCGGAATTGTCGAAGCGCTCGCGAAAATCGCCGTGGCCGCCGGTCTGCGAAAGCGCCTTGCCCGCGACGAACAAACGCGGCCCCGCGATCACGCCGTCTTCGATCGCACGCGAGAGCGCGTAATCCGCGCCGCCCGCATCGCGCACGGTCGTGAAGCCGCGATGCAACATGCCCGCGAGAATCGGCACGGCGCGCAGCACGGCGAACGTATTCGGCAATCGGCTGTTGTTGCCGAGGTGCGCGACCGATGCGATCACATGCACGTGGCAATCGATCATGCCGGGCATCACCGTCTTGCCGCCGACATCGATCACCTGCGCGCCGCTCGCCTCCACCGGCTCGCGCGTGACCTCGCGAATCGTGTCGCCATCGATGACGATGGAATAGCGGCCGTCGTCGCGCTCGTGATCGGCGTCGAGCACGCGGGCGTTTTTCAGAATCAGCATGGCTTGATCTCTCCCGGTTATTTCAGCAGGAATCCGTGCGCGAGCGGATCGCGGTCATCGACGAAAATCGTGTTGTGGCCGGTCACGCGCGCCCAGCCTTCTATGCCCGGCACGATGGCGTCGAACTCGCCGACGCGCGCCGCTTCCATCGGCACGCCCTCGAACAAGGTGCCGATGATGCTCTCATGCACGAAGCGCTCGCCGATCTTCAACTGCCCCTTCGCGACGCGCTGCGCCATGCGCGCCGACGTGCCCGTGCCGCACGGCGAACGATCGATGGCCTTGTCGCCGTAAAACACCGCGTTGCGCGCGCTCGCGCCTTCGACCGTCGGCTCGCCCGTCCACATGACGTGGCTGAGGCCGCGTATCGCGTCGCTTTCCGGATGTACGAACGTGTACTTCTCGTTCGCCTTCTGGCGCAGCGCGGGACTCAGGCGCTGAATGTCGGAAGGCTTCAGCGCGTGCAGTCCTTCATAGTTGCGCTGCGGTTCCACGATTGCATAGAAGTTGCCGCCGTACGCGACATCGAAATGAATCTCGCCGAGTCCTTCGACATCGACGGACAAGTCCCGCGAATGCAGAAACGACGGCACGTTGACGAGTTGCACCGAATCCACATGCTCGCCGTTCATCCGATAACGCGCGACGACGACACCCGCGGGCGTATCGAGCCGCAACACGCCCGGCTCGCGCGGCCGCACGAGTCCGTGTTCGATGGCGGTCGTCACCGTGCCGATGGTGCCGTGCCCGCACATCGGCAGGCAGCCGCTCACTTCGATGAAAAGAATCGCGAGATCGCAATCGGGGCGCGTCGGCGGATAGAGGATGCTGCCGGACATCACTTCGTGACCGCGCGGCTCGAACATGAGCGCGGTGCGAATCCAGTCGAACTCGCGCAGGAAGTGCGCGCGGAGCTCGATCATGTTCGCGCCTTCGAGCACCGGCGCGCCGCCCGCGACGACGCGCACCGGATTGCCGCACGTGTGGCCGTCGATGCAGAAGAACGTGGATTTCATCGCGCGAGCGCCTGCACGTTCGCGATCGCCTTCTCGACGATCTCGATGGTCCGCCGCCGCTCATCGCCTTCGAGCATCAGGCGCGGCGCCTTCACATATTCCGGATAGCCCGCCGTGATGTTTTCCGCGAGCTTGATGTATTGCACGAGCTTCACATGCGTGTCGAGATGGAACAGGTCGATCAATGCGCGGTACAAAGCGCGCGCCTTGTCGTAATCGCCATCGACCGCATAGTTAAGCAGGTCGACGGATTCCTTGGGCATCGCGTTCGCCATGCCCGAGACCCAGCCCTTCACGCCGAGCGCGACGGATTCGACGATCAGATCGTCGACGCCGCAGAACACGACGAAGCGCTCGCCGAAGCGCGCGTAGAGATCGGTGACGCGCGTCGTGTCATAGGTCTCTTCCTTGATCGCGACGACGTTCGGTTCATCGGCGAGTTGCGCGAGCAGGTCGGGACGCATGTCGACGCCATAGCCGCGCGGATTGTTGTAGATCATCAGGCCGAGCTTCGTCGAGCGCGCGATCGACCGATAGTATTCGACGGTCTCGCGATCGTCCGAGCGATACGTGAGACCCGGAAACACCATCAGGCCCTGCACGCCGATCGCTTCAGCGTCCTTGGCAAATTGCATCGCGTTGGCCGTGTTCAGTTCCGCAAGACCGGAGATGACAGGCACGCGCCCGTTCACCGTTTCGACCGCGATTTTCAGCACGGTGCGCTTTTCCTCGGGCGTGAGCTGCGCGTTCTCGCCGACCATGCCCATCATCACAACGCCGCCGACGCCGCTATCGATCAGACGGTTCAGGCCGCTCACGATGGCATCGCGGTCGAGCGAGCCGTCTTGTTTGAGCTTCGTCGTGACGGCGGGAAATACGCCTTTCCAGTTCACTTGCATGGTTGCTCCTTCAGTTTAGAAACGCGCGATCGAATACGGACCGAGCGGTATGCGCGGTGCGCGGCCCGCGAGCACATCGGCGACGAGCGCGGCGGTCGTCGCCGATTGCGTGAGGCCGAGATGCCCGTGACCGAATGCATAGACAACCGACGGCATGCGCGGCGATGCGCCGATCACCGGCAGCGAATCGGGCGTCGCGGGACGATGGCCCATCCATTTCGCCGCGCCCGTATCGTCGATGCCGGGAATGAAACGCTTGCCGAGCGTGAGCAACGCATCGCTGCGGCGATAGTTCGGCGGCGCATCGAGTCCCGCGAACTCGGCCGCGCCGCCGATGCGCAAGCCCACATCGAGCGGCGTCGCGACGAACTTGCGCTCCGCGAAGATCACTTCACGCGTCAGTGCGACGCCGTGCTTCGGCAGCGTCGCGTTATAGCCGCGCTCGCTTTCGAGCAAGACGCTATCGCCGATGGATTTCGCCAGCGCCGCCGACCACGCGCCCGCCGCGATCACGATGCGTCGTCCTTTCACGCGGTTGCCGTCCGCCAGCAAGACCGCATCCGATGACTCGATCGCCCGCGCGCTGCCCGTCACGAAGCGCGCGCCGAGCGCACGCACGCGCTCGCGCAAAAGCGTGACGATGCGGCGCGGATCGCCGATATGCGACCAGTCGTCGAGAAACACGCCATGTCTGAACACCGGCGCGAGCGACGGCTCGCATTCGCGCACCTGCTGCGCGTTCAGCGCATGCCAGCGCGCGCCCAGTTCGCGCTTGAACGCCCATTCGGGCTGATCGGCGGCGAAGGCTTCGTCGGTTTCATAGACCGTCAGCGCGCCACGGCGATAATGCATCGCGCTTGCGCCGATATCGTCGAACATCGGCAGGATGTCGTCGTAGACGCGGTTGTTCAGCAACGCGAGCGCATGGGAGATCGCCTGATAGCGGTCCGGCTCGCTCGCGCGGCGAAACGCCATCAACCACGGCAGCGCCTTCGGCAGATGCTTCCAGTCGAGCGCGAGCGGCCCGAGCGGGTCCATCAGCCATTTGGCGACCTTCGTGAACATGCCGTGCACGGCAATCGGCGTGCTCTCCGTCACCGCGATGCCGCCCGCGTTGCCATGCGATGCGCGATCGCCTTCGAAATCGCGATCGACCACGATCACGCGCGCGCCGTCGCGCAGCGCGGCCCATGCAACCGCCAGTCCCACGATGCCCGCGCCGATCACGACGACGTCCGCCATGTCTTCATCCGCCACGCTCATGAGCCGGCACGCGACTTGATGAGCTTGTCGTCGACGGCTTCGCACCAGGTATCCGCGAGCGTGAAGCCGGTCTGAAAGCGATCGGTCGGATCGACGCCGACCTGCGAAATCGCGGTGATCCACGCCTGACCCGCAACGACCGGCACGACCGCCGGAACGTCGCCCAGGCGCGTGACCGAATCGATACGGCTTTCGAACACCGACCCGATGATCGACTCGTGCAGGAAGGTCTCGCCCACGTCGATCAGCCCTTTCGCATGCATCACCGCGAGCCGCGCCGAGGTGCCCGTGCCGCACGGCGAACGGTCGCAGCGCCCCGGCGACACGATCACCGTGTTGCGCGACTTCAGCACGCCGTTTTCGCGCGACAGCGGCCCGACGAACTCGGTCATCGTGATGCCCTTGATGAGCGGATTCAACGGATGTGGCGAAGGCAACTGCGCCGCCGCCGCGGCCTTGATGACCTGCCCGAGTTCGCACAACTCGCGCGCTTCGTCGGGCGTGATCTGAAAGCCGAGCTTTTGCGCATCGACGATCACGTACGTCATGCCGCCATATCCGACATCCACGCTCAGGCTGCCGACGCCTTCGACCTCGATCGTTCTGTCGAGATGATTGGCGAATGCGGGCTGATTCGTGAACTCGACCTTCGTGACCTTGCCGTTCGCGCACGCGCAGCGCAGATGGATCAGCCCCGCCGGCGCTTCGAGCACGAGTTCGGTGACGGGCTCGACCATCGGCAGGATGCCGGTTTCGAGCAGCACGGTGGCGACGCACATCGTGTTCGAGCCGGACATCGCCGGATACTCGGTCGATTCCGCGATCACGTAGCCCATTTGCGCGCGCGGATCGGTCGCGGGCAGCAGGAAGTTCACGGTCTGATTGGCCGAGCCGCGCGGCTCGAAGATGCAGATGCGGCGCAGGTCGTCGCGCACTTCTTCCAGATGCATCATCTTGTCGAACATGGTCGCGCCGGGCACGTCGAAAACGCCGCCCGTCACCACGTTGCCGACTTCGCCTTCGGCGTGGCAGTTCACTACTGTGAGCGTTCGATTCCAGCGCATGTTTATTGCAGCGGCGCGTGCGCCGTCTCCTTGATGGTGAAGACCGTGATCGTCGAAAGCAGCGCGGCGAGCATCACGAAGTACGCGGGCGAGAGCGGCGAGCCCGTCGCCTTGATGAGCGCGATGGAGATCATCGGCGCGAAACCGCCGAACACCGCGTTGGCGATGCCGTAGCCGATCGACATCCACGTCGTGCGGATTTTCGTCGGAAAGAGTTCGGACAGCACGGCCGGCCCGACGCCCGAGAAGATGCCGATGATCACGCCGCCCAGCACCTGCACCGCGCCGACGATCGCCGCCGATTTGTATTCGAGCATCAGGTGGAAGATCGGGTACGGCAGCACGAGAAACGCGATGCAACCGATCGTGTAGATGGGCTTGCGGCCGAAGCGGTCGGAAGCCGCGCCCCAGAACGGAATCGATGCGGTCATCACGATGAGGCCCGCCGTGTTGAGCCAGAGCGCCGTCGACGAATGGATGCCGACGTACTTCGTCGTGAACGACGGCAGGTAGTTGAGCAGGACATAGAGCGAGACCGTCCACACGATCACGAGTCCGCACGCCTGCAGGCCGAGCAGCGCGGGGGCGCGGCCCTTCGCCTTGGGCGCTTCGTCGCTGGCGCTCTGGTACACCGGCGTCTCTTCGCTGCGCTTGCGGATGATCCAGCCGATCGGCCCGATCACGATCGCACCGACGATGAACGGCACGCGCCAGCCCCAGTCGAGCAGCGCTTCCTGGCTGAGCAGCGTCGTCATGAGCGCGGCCGCGCCGGAGCCGAGCAGCATGCCGCCGAGCGTGCTGCATTGCTGGAAGCTGCCGTAGAAACCGCGCTTGTTCGGCGGCGCCCATTCGACGAGAAACGCGACCGCGTTCCCCAGTTCGCCGCCGACGGATATGCCCTGCAACATGCGCGCGGCGACGAGCAGGATCGGCGCCATGATGCCGATGGATGCATACGTCGGCAGCAGCGCCATGAAGAGCGTGGCGGCGGCCATCAGCGGCATGACGAAGGTGAGCGTCCACTTGCGGCCTTTCTTGTCGCCGAGCCAGCCGAAGATGATCGCGCCGAGCGGACGCGCGGCGAAGCCGAGGCCGAACGCTCCGAAGGTGCCGAGCATCGCGGCGAAGTCGTCGCCTGTCGGGAACATTACTTTGGCGATGACGGTGGCGAGGAACGCGTAGGTGCCGAAATCGAACCACTCGAGAATGTTGCCGACGACGGCGGCGGTGACCGCGCGGCTGGATTTCGATGATGTCTTCGGTGACTCGCTGGAAACGTAGGGGTTCGCAACAGCGTTGGCGCGGTCGGTCATGGGGGCTCCCTCGGTCGCATGGAGTGCGGTTCCGGGGGATTGTGCGCCGATATTAAGATTGAATCAAGGATTTTGGATCCAAAATTGGGGTTGAGCGGCTGCCTGTGAAATATCGAGCAGGGACAGGCCTCGAAACGTCCGAGGCCCGCTCCGTCTACCGCCCGATGAATCGCGCGTAGGCTTAACGCGAAATAAACACGAACGGAGCGACGCCGCCGTAAGCCGGGCCGCTACTGAACGACTTCAGTCCAAGATTGACGTTCTTGTAGCTTCCGTCGGCCTGCGGCTGCAACTGGTTGACGGACCAGTTGCCGTTTCTTTCCAAAAGAATGGACTTGGTTCTCGGTTCGTATTGCAGATAGCCCAACAAGTTGGACGTCGCCATCAGGTTCGTCTTATTCCCGCTCATCGCGTTATAGATAATGATCGGGCTCGGACTCGTGTAGTTATCGTCGCCGAAAAGAATTTCGTTGTTGCTGATGGTCGTTAGGAATCTGGGTTTCTTTTCTGGCAAGTCCGCCAGTACACGCGTGTTGCCGTTCGTCAGATCCAGTTCCGTCAAACTGCCCTCGCCGGTAAATGAAGTGAAACCGACGAAATAGGCTTTCTTCGCGTCTGGCGTAACTGCGAACTCATTATTCACTGTGCTTGACCCAGACCCGACCGGATAGGCACGCACGATTGAACCGCTGGTCGTGTCGATGCGGAGGACCTGCATCTTCGCGCCGGACACGACGTATGTCAGAGCGTAGATGGTTCCTGAATCGTCCTTGGCCGTCCTTACCTGCCTCACGTTATAACCTTCCGGGACCACGATGTTCTTGACCAGTTGCCCCGAGTCCGTGTCGACGACGGCAATTCTGTTCTTGTTCGACACGTAGACCTGCTTGCCATCGTAAGCGGGTTGCAGGTAATAGCCGGTGAAAGTAGTCAGCAGAGGAGCGATGGGGGTGACGCGAATGATCGCATTGGTCGCGGTATCGATGGTTGCCAGATCAATCGACGTCGTGCTTCTCTCCAGGAGTACGTGGAGGCGTTTGCCATCGGCGCTAGCGAACATCTGGTCGACTTGCTTGTAGTCTCCCGTCAAGGTCAGATCGATCGAAGCCTTCACTGCGTGCGTCGAGAAGTCGTATGCGATCACCTGAGCTGGAGCTTGGGCGCGCGTCAACGTGTAGATGGTTTCCTTGGGTACTGGTGGCCCATAAAACTTCTGCGCCATCTCGATATCGGTGGCGCTAAGCTTGCCGTCGCCATTCCATTTCGGGTTGCAGTAGTTCATGACCGACGCGAGATCCCACTCACCGATCGTAGTGTCGCCGCTTGTGCCTTGCGCGGGCTCGATGCACGAAGACGGCGTATCCGCCCGATTTTGCTCATGCGCAAAACCCAGTGCGTGGCCGAATTCATGCGCGGCGACCCGGCGAATGCAATATTCCTCGCGCCCCTGGCAACTCGGGCTCCAGTTATTGAACGTGAAATTGAGCGCCATCCCGCCCGGAGCATTGTTCAGCGTCGCGCCCAAACCCCAGGTGTGCGGCGCGCTCCCGGCAATGTCCTCGACTGAAATCCGTATGCCGTAGAAGGTCGGATCGTTCGTGCATTGCTGCCAACCAGAGAATTCGACTCCGGAATGCTGCTCCCACGTTTCCTCTACCGCGCCGCGAGTCCAGTTGCGCTCCGAGGAATACCGCGCGAAATCGGCGTTGTTCAAATCCCAGCACACGCCGATGGGAACGCGATCCCAGATAACAGTCGACAATGCATATCCCTTCGCCGTGGCCTTATCCTGCGCCGCCGATTGTTCGGCCGAAGTCTTGCTCGCAGAACTCAGAGCGTCAGTGCCCGAATCGGCTCCGCCGCAACCACTGATGAGTATTCCTGATAGTAACGCAAGGGCCAGGCCCCTCAACCTTTTCATCTTATTCTCCGTTATGACCCATGCGTCCTCACGCACGGTCGGAGAAGTATATTTTCAACACGTAATCAGATTGGAATGTTCATTACAGAATGTTTCCACATTGCTCGTATTCTTTCGTCAATGCGCGTATCACTGCTTTTCGACAATCAATTGATTGGCACGCGTCATTGCGATTATCAGCCGGTTATGGATATCGCCCGACCGCGGTCGCGGATGAGATCGCTTCATCGACTCACTTCGGCCCGTAAAACATCTGCGCCATCACGATATCCGTCGTGCTCAACTGACCGTTGCCGTTCCAATCGGGATTGCAGTAGTTCATGATCGATGCCAGATCCCACGCGCCGATCAGCGTGTCGCCATAATTGCCCTGCGCGGGCTCATTACAGGTCGACGGCGTGTCCGGTCGATTCTGCTCGTGCGCGAAACCGATCGCGTGACCGAACTCGTGCGCGGCGATATTGCGAATGCAATACTCTTCACGTCCGATGCAACTCGGACTCCAGTTCCTGAAAGTGAAGTTGAGCACCATTCCACCGACGACGTTGTTCAGCATCGTGCCGAGCCCTTGCGTATGCGGTCCGGTCACAGCACTGTCTTCGACCGATATCCGTATGCCGTAGTAGTTTGGGGCATTCGTGCATTGCTGCCAGCCCGTGAAGGTGACGCCGGAATGCGCCTCCCAGCTCGCCTCGACCGCGAGACGGCTCCAGTCGCGCTGAGTGGCGTACAGCGCGAAGTCGGCGTTGTTCAGGTCCCAGCAGACGCCTATCGGAAGCTGCTTCCAGATTACGGTGGATAACGCGAATCCCTTGGCCGTGGCTTTGTCCTGAGCGTTCGATTGCTCGGTCGAGCTTCTGGTTGCGGAATTCGCGGCGTCGGAACTATCGCCTGCGCCGCATCCACTCAACAGCATTCCTAACAATAATGCAAATAGCCACGCGTTGAATCGTCTCATCTTCTTCTCCGTTATCGCAGGAGAAGTATATTTTCTAATGCGCGGTCAAACTCGAATGCTCATTTCATAGTATTCGCGAAAATCGTCGATTTTCGGCGCGACAGCATTCGACACCTGCTCAAACAAAAAACCCCACGTTCTCACGTGGGGTTTTTTGTTGCTGGCTTTCAGCGAAGCCCGACTTCCCTGGCCCGCTTCACATTGCACGCCGCGTGTTCCGTATAAACGACGCGATTCTGATTGCTGTAATAGACCGACCATCGATCGGCGCCATGATCCTTGAAGGCATACTCGGTGCACTGCGAGTGCCACGGCCCCCAGTTGCCGTCGGGCGGCCCGAGATTGTCTTCGACGTCCGCCCGCGTCATGCCGACTTTCACGCGGCTCATGTATTCCTTCGGATCCGGATCCTTGCTGAGGGCCGAACATCCGCTCAGGCCGATCAGGATCAGAACCAGTCCCATCACACCACCCGCTTTCGCTTTGAGCATCGCTTCAGTCCTCGCAAAAAGGTCTGAAGCTATCGGCATCGCGAGAGCCGGACAATCGAACTAATCCTAAAATTCGCGCGATCGCCGACGCGCCAGTTCCGCCACGCCGATGCACGCCGCGAGCCACGCGCCGCCCGACGCGAAGCCGCCGATCACATCGCCGGGAAAATGCACGCCGATCACGACGCGGCTCGTTCCGATCGTCAGCACGATGAAGCACGCCAGCGCGACGATGAGCGGATCGCGGCGCGTCGGCGCAAGGCGCAGCAGCACGTACGCGCACATGCCGTAGCAGACGATCGATCCGAACGTGTGCCCGCTCGGAAACGCGAAGCTTTCGGGCAAGGGCATCGTCGAGCCGGTGGGACGGTCGCGGCGCATCATCGCCTTGAGCGCCTGATTGAGCAGGCCGCCCGCGCTCGTCACCGCGGCGAAATACACGGCGAGGCCGAAGCGGCGCGTGAGAATCAGCGCCGCGCACATGAGCGCGCACACGAGCGTGAGAAACCAGGGATCGCCGAGATGCGTGAGATTCGCGAACCATCGCGCGGCGAGTGCGGGCGTGCCGTCGCGCACCGCGTCGAGCAAACGCTGATCCGCCGATGAAAACGCCGTGCCGTGTGCAATGCGCGTCGCAATGGCGACGAACACCGCCGCGCCGAACGCGACCGTCACGAGCGCCCACATTGCGACGGCCCGCCCCGACGCCCGTGTTTCGCGCGCGGCCCACGCCCACCCGCAAGCCGCAACGGCAGGAACGACGAAGAGCACAATCGCGATGATCTCGACCGCATGCCGTTGCGCGAGCGTCGTGTATTCCATGATGTCCTGTTTCTCCCGAATTGCCCGTCGCTCGCGCGGGCTCAGGACGCTGCCGCGCTGGCCTCCGCTTCGAACGGTCTGTCCCACCCGAACGCCTGCACACGCGCGACGGACTTCTCCACGACGAGCACGCCGCATATTTCGCCCGGCATCGGCAGCGTGAGGGCGTGCCAGCCGGCCGGCGCGGCGTCGCCCGCTTCGCCGTGTGCCGCGCGCGTTCTGCCGATCCGCGCCGCTTCGTCCCACATGAGCTTTCTGGCGGCTGCATCGCGGGCGCCGGTCGTCTCGACGGTCAGTCCGAGCCCTATTCTCGTCGATGCCACCGCGATCACGATCCAGATGCCCGAGTACGCGACATCGACATAAATCGCGCCACCGGCGGACGGATGCGTGACGACGACGCGTTCGCCCGGCCCGTCGTCCACGCCCACTTCGTGCGGTTCGCAACCGAGCATGTGCGAGAGCACGAGACGCAGCGTCGCGCGCGCGACGCCGAATCGCCGCCCGAGCGCCGAATTCGGATGCAGCCGCGCGCGCTTGCGCTCGGCGAGGCTGAGCCAGCTCCCGATATTCGATGCCGACGCAAAGCGGAATTCGCTCGGCACGAGCCAAAGACAGACCTCGCCGGGCGCGGGTGGTTCGTGGATCTGCACGCGCGACTTGGCGAGATCGTAGTAGCGCCACGGAACCTCCGCGGCATGAAGCTCGGGGATGCGAAGGGTGGAAGGCATGGGCGCCGGCGGAAACGGGCGGCGCGCGCGACGCGCCGGAACGATCCGCATTCAGGGAGAAACAGATATTTTCGGCGCTCGTACCTTATGGGATGCTTAACCGGCGACACCGAGCACCGCATCGAACTCCCTAAGCATTTCCTAAGCTTCCCTCCACTACGCTTGCGGCTTCCCTGAACGCGAAGACCCGCAAGATGAAGCCAGCGCCATCCGCCACCGTCACGCGTTGTCGAAAGCCATGACCGCCCGGAGACACGCCATGAGGGTATTGCTCGTCGAAGACGACCGCATGATCGGTGAATCCGTGCGGGACGAACTGCGCGAAAGCAGCTACGCCGTCGACTGGGTGCGCGACGGCAAGCTCGCGCTGACGAGCCTCACCACGCACGTCTACGATGCGATCCTGCTCGACCTCGGCCTGCCCGGCGCCGACGGCATCGACGTGCTGCGCGCCGTGCGCCGCGGGGCGCATCACGTGCCGCTCATCATCATCACCGCGCGGGATTCCGTCGAAGAGCGCATTCGCGGTCTCGACGAAGGCGCCGACGACTACCTCATCAAGCCCTTCGACATCTCCGAGCTGAAAGCGCGCATGCGCGCGGTGATCCGCCGCCGTGGCGGACAGGCCGCGCCGCTCATGACGAACGGCGTGCTCACGCTCGATCCGGCGACGCGCGAAGCCAAGTCCGGCGAGATCGCGACGCGCCTCTCGAGCCGCGAATTCGCGCTGCTGCAATCGCTGATGATCCGCCCCGGCGCGATCCTCTCGCGCGCGGAACTCGAAGACCGCATCTACGGCTGGAACGAAGAAGTGGAAAGCAACGCGGTCGAATTTCTGATCCATTCGCTGCGCAAGAAGCTCGGCGCCGCCGCGATCAAGAACGTACGCGGCGTGGGCTGGATGGTTTCGAAGCAGCCATGACGCGTTCGCTTCAGTTCAGGCTGTCGGCCTGGCTGTCGGCGCTGATCGTGGTGATCGCGGCGGCGGGCGGTGTCATCGCCTTCAAGACGGCGTTCCACGAGGCCAACGAGTTGCAGGACGGCCAGTTGAAGCAGATCGCCGCGCTCGTGACGCCGCGCACGCTCGCCGTGATGGAGCGCGAGGCGCTCGCCGACGTCGGTGGCGCGGACCCGGAATCGAAGCTCATCATTCAGACGATCGCCGAGCGTACGCCGCTGTCGCTCGCGCCCGGTTTGCCCGACGGTCTGCAAAACGCGATCGTCGATGGCACGCCGTGGCGTCTTGCCATCAACACGCTCGACGACGGCACGCGCGTCGTGATCGGCCAGAAGACGGCGGGCCGGGACGAACTCGCCCGCAACGGCGCGCTCGCCACCGTGATGCCCTTCGCCGCGCTCGCGCTCGTGCTGCTCGCGGCGCTGCATCTGATCGTGCGACGCATGTTCCGGCCGCTCGCGGCGCTGTCCGCCGGTCTCGACACGCGCCCCGAGCACGATCTCTCCGCGCTCTCCGGCGACGCGCTGCCGAGCGAAATCGCGCCCTTCGTCGTCGCGATCAACCGGCTGCTCGCGCGCGTGGAGGCGTCGGTGGCGCTGCAACGCCGCTTCGTCGCCGATGCCGCGCATGAACTGCGCTCGCCGCTGACCGCGCTGTCGTTGCAGGCCGAGCGGCTGAGCGCGTCCGACCTGCCGGACTCCGCGCGCGCGAAGCTCGATGCGCTCAGGCGCGGTCTCGCGCGCACGCGTTCGCTGCTGCATCAACTGCTGACGCTCGCCCGCCTGCAGCAACGCACCGACGCCGACACGGCGCAGCTTCGCGTGCAGGAAGTCTTCCGCAACGTGCTGGAGGATCTGATGCCGCTCGCGGAGGCGAAGGACATCGACATCGGCGTATCGAGCGCCGACGACGTGTTCATCCACGCGCCGCAAGCCGATCTCACGATCCTGGTGAAGAATCTCGTCGACAACGCGATTCGCTACACGCCGCCGGGCGGCCGCGTGGATCTCGCGACGGGCGTCGCGAACAAGCGTCCGTGGATTCGCATCGAGGACAGCGGCCCCGGCATCGCGCCCGAGGAACGTGCGCGCGTCTTCGATCCGTTCTATCGCGTGCTCGGCAGCGACGTGGACGGCTCGGGCCTCGGGCTTTCGATCGTCGGCACGATCGCGGCGCGCATGGGCGCGAAGGTCGAGCTCGCCGATGCCGCGCCGCGCGGGCTCGTCGTGACCGTCACGGTCTGAGCGCTTGCGTTCGGCCGTTCGGCCGTTCGATCTCAAGCCGCATGCAGGCCGCGTAAGGACATACGCGAGCCGCATGCCGGGCACGCGTGCGGCATGCTATCGTCGATGCGTGATTCCGATGGGTCATTTCGATGCCGCCATCATGAGCCAAGTGCGCTATCCCCTCGGACCCGATGACCGGGTGCATCTGATGTGCTGGCTCACGTGCGGACTGCTCGGCGCGTACTACATCGAAGGCGACTGGCCCGATACGTCGTTTCAGGTGCGCACCGCGCACCGCTGGCTCGACCGGCATCATCGCGCGGCGGAATGGATCGAGACCGCGCGGCTTTCGGCGGCGGCGCAGGCGCTCGCCGCGCGCTTCTCGACGACGCTCGACGCCGACGCCTCGCGCGGGGACATCGAGCGCATTCTCGAAGGCGAGGATCTCGACTACGAAAGCGCGCTCGTGCAGCGCATCTATCACGAGTGCTGGATCGAGTTGACGAGCCGCCGCAGACCTTCGCACTAGCAATCAATTTTCATGCCGCATGAGGCACGTGCCCCGAAGCTTCTCGCGTTCGGGCACGCACATTTTTTCGACCGGCACGAATGTGCGGAACCCCACATTGACGCTCATGGCGCGGCGCTAACATCGGCGCGCCTGCTCGCACGTCGATGTTCGCGCCCCCGGCCGTCACCGAAACGCCGGGCTGAAAAGCGGCTACACCGTCAGCGGCCAAGAACGATGTGAACAATCGACACTGACCGGAGGTCGCCATGCAGCGCAGCATTCGTCCGCTCCTTCCTCAATTCCCGATTCGTCGCGTGCGGTTGCGGCCGCTCGCGATGCTCGTGCCGCTCGTCGCGGGCCTGACGTGCGCAATTCCCGCCGATGCCGCGCCGCCCTTGCCGGCGGGCGGCCAGTTCGTCGCGGGCAGCGGCGCGATCGGCGGCAACGACCAGTCGCTCACGATCAACCAGACATCGACGCGCGGCGTCATCACCTGGAACAGCTTCTCGATCGGCGGCGGACGGCAGGTCACGTTCAACAACGGCACCGGCGCGACGCTCAATCGCGTGACGGGCGGCGATGCATCGGTGATTCTCGGGCAGCTCAACGCGACGGGCAGCGTGTATCTCGTCAATCCGCAGGGCGTGCTCGTCGGTCCCGGCGGAGTCGTCGCGACGGGCGGGCGCTTCGTCGCGTCCGCACTGGACATCGGCAACGACGCGTTCATGCAGGGCGGCCCGCTCACGCTCTCGGGCGGCGGCGACGGCATGGTCATCAATCTCGGCAAGATCGGATCGAGCGGCGGCGACGTGTTCCTCGTGTCGCGCACGGCGGCGGTGAACGGCGGCAGCATCAGCGCGCCGCAGGGCACGGCGGAAATCGCGGCGGGCAATCAGGTGCTGTTGCAGGACGCGTCGGGCGGACAACAGGTTTTCGTGCAGGCGGGCAGCGGCGGCACGGCGATGAACGGCGGCATGATCCAGGCGGCGCAGGCCAACCTTCAGGCCGCCGACGGCAACGTCTACGCGCTCGCGGGCAACAACACCGCGATCCGCGCGACCGGCACCGCGACGCGCGACGGCCACGTCTGGCTGGTCGCGGACCAGGGCGCGGTGCACGCGAACGGCGCGATCGCCGCGACGAACGCCGACGGCGGCGGCGGCACGGTCGAGACGCGCGCGAACACGCTCGACGTCGCGGGCGCGAACGTGCAGGCGCGCACATGGAAGCTCGGCGCGCCGACATTCACGGTCGATCAGGCGAACGCGGACTCGCTCGCGCGCAGTCTGAGCAACGGCACATCGGTCGATGTCGAAGCCAGCGGCGGCGATCTGACCGTGGGCGGCAACGTCCAGTGGAACGGCAATGCATCGCTCACGCTCGGCGCGGCGCATGGCGTGTCGGTCGGTCCGGGCGCGGCCATCGGCAACACGGGCAACGGCAATCTCACGCTGCGCGCGGATGCGGGCGGCATCGACAACGGCGGCAGCGTGACGAACAGCGGCACGATCGACTGGTCTAAGAGCGGCGGGATCGTCAGCGCGCTCTACGACATGAACGGCAGCTACGCGCCGGGCACGCTGCTGACCAACAGCGGATGGACGGCCGCGCCGTATAGCGGCGTCGTCACGCAAATCACGGCGTACAAGCTCGTGAACACGCTCGCCGATCTGTCCGGCATGTCGAAAGACCTCGCGGGCGTCTATGCGCTCGGCAAGGACATCGATGCGAGCGCGACCGCCTATCCGAACTTCTTCACGGCGATCGGCGCAACGCAGACGCCGTTCACCGGCCAGTTCGACGGCTTCGGCCACACGATCGACAAGCTCGCGACGGTGGCGAATCTCAACGACGACCGCTACGGCATGTTCGGCGTGATCGGCGCGAGCGGCGTCGTGCGCAATCTGAATCTCACCAACGCCAGCACGGGCGACTATTCGTCGGGCGCGTTCGGCTTGCTCGCGGGTCAGAACAATGGCCTCGTCACCTACGTCAACACGACGGGCGGCGTCGGGCAGAACGGCTTCGGCGGAGCGGGCGCGGGCGGGCTCGTCGGCGTGAACAACGGGACCATCGAACGATCGTCGAGCACGGCGGATGTCGGCTATCAGATTCCCGCGGGCGGACTCGTGGGCGTGAACAACGGGACCATCGCGCAATCGTTCGCGACCGGCGCGACTCAGGCCGGGACGCACGGCGAAACGGGCGGGCTTGTCGCCTTCAACAACGGACTGATCACGCAGTCTTACGCGACGGGCAGCGTGGGCGGCTTCGGCGGCGGCGGACTCGTGTTCGTCAACGGCACCAACGGCGTGATCAACGAATCGTTCGCGGTGGGGCAAGTCGGTGGCGGCGGGCCTCCGGGCGACCCGGAAGGCGGCATCGCGGCGTACAACCAGGGCGCGATTCACAACAACGTCTACTGGAACAAGGACACGACGATTCGTACCAGCGCGGCCGGATCGAATTCGGGAACCGTCCCGCCCGATTCGAACGGTCTCAGCACCGCGCAGATGAGCAACGCGTCGAATTACCTCGACTGGAACATTCCGTCGGGCGGCGTCTGGGCGATGCCCGCAGGGGCGACGCATCCCGTCTTGCAGTGGCAGCAGGCGCAGCCCTGACGAGATCGACGAGACGGCGAGCGAATGGCGGGACTCGCTCCCGTCATCGATTGCCCTTCGTCGGCAGCATGAATCTCATGCATGACATGCATTAGGCGATTTCACTTGCTTCATGGCAACGGCCCCCGTTAAATGACGTGCTCAGACGCACGACATTAAATAACGGAGACAAACCCCATGACGCAGATCGATCCTCGCACGCGTCTTCTTCTGGAAGCGCCCATCGTACCGACCGTCTTACGACTGGCGGCCCCCAACGTTTTAGTGATGGTCGTGCAGGCCTCAGTCGGACTTATCGAAACCTATTTCGTCGGCAAGCTCGGCAACGACGCGCTTGCCGCGATGGCGCTCGTCTTTCCGATTCTCATGCTGATGCAGATGAGTTCTGCCGGCGCGATCGGCGGCGCCATTGCATCGTCGATTGCGCGAGCGCTCGGCGCGCGACGCCGGGACGATGCGGATGCACTGGTGATTCACGCGATGCTGATAGCGCTCGGCTTCGGCCTCGCGTTCACGACGGCGCTGCTGTCGGGCGGCCGATGGCTATACACGCAAATGGGCGGCACCGGGGCGTCGCTCGACGCTGCGCTCATCTACTCGGACTGGATATTCGCCGGTGCCGTGCTGGTCTGGCTTTTCAACGCGTTGAGCGCGGTGATTCGCGGCACCGGCAACATGGCCGTGCCGGCTAACGTGACCGTCGCGGGCGCGGTGGTGCTCATCCCGCTATCGCCTTTGCTTATCTTCGGCTGGGGGCCCATTCCCGGCATGGGCATCGCGGGCGGCGCGATGGCGCTGCTCCTTTACTACCTCGGCGGAACGCTCGCGCTCTGGATGTATCTGCGCTCGCCCAAGAGCCTTCTCAGGCCGAAGCTGGCAGGCGTTCGGCTTCGCTGGCCACTGTTTCGAGACATCTTGCGTGTCGGTCTCGTCGGCGCGATTGCAACCGTGTCCACCAACTTGTCGATTGGTATCGCGACTGCGCTGACGGGGCATTTCGGTCCGGACGCGATCGCGGGTTACGGCACCGCCGCGCGCCTCGAGTATCTGCTGGTGCCGCTCGCGTTCGGCTTTGGCGCGCCGCTGCTGGCGATGGTCGGCACATGCATCGGCGCCAATGACAGGGAGCGCGCGCTCAGGGCCGCGTGGGTCGGCGCCGTGATGACCTTCGCAATCACGGAGGCCATCGGCCTCGCGGCGGCGATCTTTCCGCGCCCCTGGCTGCTGTTGTTCGGCAACGAGCCCGCGATGCTGGAGGCCGGCGTGCAATATCTGCGCGCGGTCGGTCCGCTGTACGGGTTCTTCGGTCTCGGACAGGTGCTGCATTTTGCTTCGCAAGGCACGGGACGCCTGAAGTGGCCCGTGATCGGCAACCTCTTGCGCCTGGCCGTGGCCGGATTCGGGGGATGGCTTTCCCTGCGCTATGGCGGCGACCTGGTACATGTATTCCTGGCGCAGGGCGCGGCGCTCGTGGTGTACGGTCTCGTCATCGCTGGCACGATTTCCGGCGGCGCGTGGTTCGGACGCGTGGGTTGGCCGTGCAGCACATCGGCGTTGATGCGGCGGCTGTCGTCGACCTGACGTCATTGAAGGAACCCGGTTGCCGGGATCGGTCTCGTCGATGAAGACCCGTCGCGCTAACTTCCGATCACGAGAAAGATCTCGCCGACCGGCGCCTTCGATCCATTCGGCACCACGGCCTTCAGCGGAAATCCATACGTGCCGCGAAAGCTCACGAAGCGCCCGACCTGCACGCGAATCCCCGCCCCGACGCTCGCCAGCGACGCATCGTTGACTTCGCCGAATTCGGCGATGCGATTCCACACGTGGCCCGCGTCGAAGAACACGAACGGCTGCATCGCCGCGATGCCCGCCGATATCGCCGGCGCGCGCAGTTCCGTCTGCAGGTTCCATCCGCGATCGCCCTGCGCAGCGTACGGCTCATAGCCGCGCACCGTGGCATCGCCGCCCAGACCGAGCTCCTCGCTCGGCAACAGCGTGCTGCCCGTCCACTGAAAAAGCCCGCGCGCCGACACCGAAAAGCCCGACGTGCCGAGCGGCATGTCGCGCTGCGCCGACAACTGCATGTACTGATAACGCGGCTTCGCGCCGAGGCGCGCGGCATCGTAGGCTTCGTCGTTGCTGTTGCTGTCGAAATAACCCGGACTCACGAAGAGCGATGCATTCAGATGCGTATCGCCGGAAACGTCGCTCTTCGAAAGATCGTAGGCGACGACGAACTGATGTATATGCGTGTTCGCATTGAACACCTGAAAGCCGCCGAATTCGAGGTCGTTGTTCGAGCGCTTGAAGTCATAGCCGAACTGCACTTGCTGCTGCCACGCGCCCGCGTGATCGAGCGGCGGCAAGCGCCAGTCGTATCGAAAGCTGATCTGCGAGCTTAGACCGGTTTGCCCGTAACTGTCCGGCAAACGCGGCGTGCTCTGCGCGAACACGCCGAACAACTCGACGCGATCGAGCCACGGCAAGGGCGCCACGACATTGAACGCGTGCGCGATGTAGCGCGGACGATCCGGCCGCCCTTCGATATCCGGATTGCCGCTCAGAAGATCGTTACTCGCGGTCATCTGATAGCCGATGCGCGCATCGATGCCGAACAGATTGCCGTAATCGAATCCCGCGAGAATGCGATCGCGGCCGAGATCGCGCACGCCGTCGTTGTTATAGCCGCCGTAGATGCGAAACGGAAAGCGATCCTCGGTTTGCAGCACGACATCGGTCGTATCGTGCGCGGCGCCCGGCGCATAGATCGCATCCACGCGCCGGTACGGATTCGCGTTGAGCAGCGCGAGCCCCGAAGCGATATCGCTTTCGCGGATCGGCTCGCCGCTCGCGAGCGGCATCTCGCGCATGAGCAGCGCATCGGAGAAGTAGCGATTGCCCTGGGGTATCACACGCCCCGCGCGAAACTCGGCGATGACGATCTTCACGACGCCATCGCTCACGTCCTGCTCGGGCACGTACACATCGACGAGCGGCTGGCCCGCGGCGCGATATCGCTGCACGACCGCGCGCCGTATCCCGGCGAGACGCGCGAACGTCAGAGGCTTGTGGAGATCGGCCGAGAAGCCGTCGAGAAATTCGCGCGTGAGCAATGGCGCGCCCGTCGCGGTGATCGCGTTGTTGGCCGCCGATTGCGTCGTCGGCTCCGCGGCATCCGCGCGCACGAACGCGATGCCGCGCAGATCGCGGATTGCGATGTCCTGCGAGTCATCGCGCGGCTCGGGCCGCGATGGCGACGCGCGCGGCCGTTCCTCGGCGGGCGGCGCAATCGGCGCGACATCGCGATACGACTGCGCGGCGGCATCGCGTGCAGGAACGATGCAGACGATCGCAGCCGACACGACCGTCGCGGCAACGCGTGCGCGTTTCAATCGATTAGTCGCGCGCGGCGATCATGAAGCATGTATCCTCCGGCGTTCGTCGCGTGGGTCGGCTTCGCATGGTATCAGCGATGTCGCGGAACGTTTCGTGCAGTAAGCGTATCCATCGCGGTTCACGTAGAAATGACGCCGGGCGAATCATTCGACATGTAGAAATCACCGCCTCACGCGCGACGCATGTGTCGAACGCACAACCCATCTATGATTCGAAGACGATCGGCTCGATGACCAGCCGAAGCCGCATGACCAGGACAGGGATGGACAAAACCTCCACCGCAGATATCGACGCGCAATGCGCGCGCGAGCCGATCCACATTCCCGGCGGCATCCAGCCTCACGGCGTGCTCTTCAGCGTCGATGCGCATTGCCACATCCTTCAGGTGAGCGCCAATGTCGCGCAGTTCGCGCACATCGCGCCCGACGCGTGCCTCGGCCTCGCGCTATCGGCCGTGCTGGGCGAGCCCGCCGCCGAACGCGCGAGCGCGGGCCTCCGCCAACTCACGCGCGATGGCGCGACGATCCACGCCGGCAACGTGGTGCTCGACGGCTGGACGCTGCGCGGGCCGGTCGCGATCGTCGTGCATCGGCATGACGGGCTGCTGTTCGTCGAAGTCGAACCGGCGCAGGACACCGCCGATGTGTTCTCGACCATTTACCCGCTCGTGCGCTCCTTCGTCACCGAAGTGCAATCGATGCGCACCATCGAGCAGCTCTGCCAGTTCGCCGCGGATGAAATCGCGCGCATCACCGGATTCGGGCGCACGCTCGTCTATCGGTTCGATGAAGAAGGCAACGGCAACGTGCTCGCCGAAGCCGTCGAGCCGGGCTATCCGTCGTATCTGAACCAGCACTTTCCGGCGTCGGACATTCCGGCGCAGGCGCGCGAGCTGTATCGCAGGAATCGCATTCGCCTCATCTCGAACGCCGACTACGAAGCCGCGCCGCTCGTGCCCGCGCTGCATCCGGCGACGGGCCGCCCGACCGATCTCACCTACGCGTCCTTGCGCAGCGTGTCGCCCGTGCATCTGCAATACATGCGCAACATGGGCACGCTCGCCTCCATGTCGATGTCGATTCTCGTCGACGACAAGCTGTGGGGCCTGATTTCCTGCCATCACGCGACGCCGCGCCTGCCGCCGTTCGAAGTGCGCACCGCGTGCGAGCATGTCGCGCAGATCGTCTCGCTGCAGATCGAGGCGCGCGAGTCGCAGGGCGAGGCGCACTACCGGCTCGAACTGCGCCGCATGCTGTCGAAGCTGCTTTCGTCGATGGCCAACACCGACAGCTTCGTCGACGCGCTCGTGAACGACGCATCCGATCTGCTCGGCTTCACGCGCTCGTCGGGCGCGGCGGTGATCTTCGAAGGACGCACGTCGCTCATCGGCGTGACGCCGGGCGAGCATGGCGTGACGGCGCTCGTCGACTGGCTCGACGATCAGAGCGAGGACGTCGTGATGTCGGATCGCGCCTCGCAGGAATGCCCCGCGCTCGCGGATTCGTCCGACGTGGCCGGTTTTCTCGCGGTGTCGATCTCGAAGATTTACCGCAACTACGTGATCTGGTTCCGCCGCGAAGTCGTGCAGACGATCGAATGGGCCGGCGACCCGCGCGCGAAGCTCACGGGCCTCGCGGATTCGCTGTCGCCGCGTGTGAGCTTCGATACGTGGACCGATGTCGTGCGTCATCGGTCCTTGCCGTGGCGTCCGGCCGAGCGCGAGATCGCGCTGGAATTCCGCGCGGCGGTGCTCGGCATCGTGCTGCGGCGCGCGGAAGAGATCGCGCAACTCGCGACCGAACTGGGTCGCGCGAATCACGAACTCGAAGGATTTTCGTACACGGTGTCGCACGATCTGCGCGCGCCGCTCAGGCATATCGTGAGCTTCGCGGACCTGCTCGGACAGATCGACGGCGAGAAGCTGTCGGAGCGCGGGCGCGGCTATCTGGAGCGCATCGTGACGTCGGCGCGTTTCGGCGGCCGTCTCGTCGACGATCTGCTTTCGTTCGCGCAACTCGGCCGCGCGGCGCTGCGTCCGCACAAGGTCGATGTCCACGCGCTCGTCCATACGGTGATCCAGAACGATATCGAAGAACACGCGTCGGCGCGCGTGCACTGGAAGGTGGATGCGCTGCCGTCCATCGAGGCGGATCTCGTGTTTCTGCACGTGGCGTTCGCGAACATCATGTCCAACGCGGTGAAGTTCAGCGCGCAGCGCGACCAGCCGACGATCGAGATCGGCGCACACGATGGCGCGGGCGAACTGGCCGGCCACGTCGTCTATTTCGTGCGCGACAACGGCGTGGGCTTCGACATGCGCTATGTCGACAAGCTCTTCGGCGTGTTCCAGCGCCTGCACGTGAACGAAAAGTTCGACGGCACCGGCATCGGCCTGGCGAACGTGCGGCGCATCATCGAGCGGCATGGCGGCAAGGCCTGGGCCGACGGCACGCCCGGTCAGGGCGCGACTTTTCATCTGGCGCTGCCGAAGCAGTTTCGCCCCGAGAGCGGCGTGCGGCGCGACACGGCCGCGTCCGCGCTGGCGCGGCTCGCGGCGGGCACGGGCGGCGCGGGGCATGACATCGGCCAGCTCGTCAGACGTTCGGAGCAGGAGAAGAAGTAGCGCGCAAAGCAAAAACGGCCGCGATCTCATCGATCGCGGCCGTTGCGCTTTGATGACGCTCCGTGGCGCTTAGAAGCGGTGACGCAGACCCACCGTCGCCGCGACCTGATTCTGCGTCGACGACGGCGACAGCGTGTTGATCATCGCGACGTTCGCGCCTGCATTGCCCAGATCCCCCGACGCGTGCTGATACACGCCTTCGACGTACACGTCGGTGCGCTTCGAGAGTGCGTAATCGGCTTGCAGCGATGCGGTATGCCACTTCGGATCGCCCGAACCGTTCGCGCCCGTCACCTTGCCGTCCGTGAACGTGTACGAGGCGTTGAGGCTCAGTGCCGGCGTCAGCGCGTAGCGGCCGTTCAGCTCGAAGTTGTTCAGATG
Source organism: Caballeronia sp. LZ029 (assembly GCF_031451275.1). Classification (NCBI taxonomy): domain Bacteria; kingdom Pseudomonadati; phylum Pseudomonadota; class Betaproteobacteria; order Burkholderiales; family Burkholderiaceae; genus Caballeronia; species Caballeronia sp. LZ029. The sequence goes on along the minus strand of NZ_JARUXO010000003.1, from coordinate 551,809 downwards.
CAGATTCGTGTTGCCCGGCAGCGCGACCGTCGTGCCGCCTTGCGACGCGGCGAGCAGGTTGTCGTAATGGGTGTTGGTCCACACGAAGGCGACCGTCGCCGGGCCGTACGTGTAGTTCACGCCCGCGCCGAACGTGCGCTGCAATTCGGCCGTCAGATTGGCGTTGTTGCCCTGACCCGCCGAAACCGCGCCGCCCGCATTCGCGTTGCCGCGCGAGTTGTTCGTCTGCAAATAGGCCGCCGCGAAGTTCAGCGGGCCGTTGCCATACGAAGCGCCCGCGCTCCACGCACGGTTGTTCGCGAACTGACCGGCGTCGTTCGAGAAGCCGTACAGGCCGCCGAACTTGAAGCCCGCGTAACTCGCGCTCTGATACTTGACCGAGTTCTTGATCGAGAACGAGTGATCGAGGTTGTCGTTATCGAACGGGTGCGCGGCCAGGTTGTTACCGTAGCCCGCGCCGGATTCCGCGAACGGCGACAGATAATCAACCATCGAATCATATTGGCGGCCGAGCGTGACCGTGCCGTATTGATCGTGTTGCAGGCCGACATACGCCTGGCGATTGAACATCGTGTTGCTTTCGTTGAAGCGGCCGTTATTGAGGTTGAAGCCGCTCTCCAACTTGAAGAGCGCGTGCAACCCGCCGCCCAGATCTTCGCTGCCTTTCAGGCCGAAGTAAGTATCGGAAACCGCGCCGCTGCCTTGCTGCCAGTTGTTATGGCCGCCGGAGTTGTTCGTATAGACGAGACCTGCGTCAAGCGTGCCGTACAACGTAACGCTACTCTGCGCGTGGGCTGCTACTGCGAACGTGCCGAGAATGCCCGCGATGAGAAGGGTTTTTTTCATGGTTCTCTAGTGTCCTGTTTAAAGCGAAAGCTTCCGGGGTTGACGAACCGTATCGATGGCCGTTTGCCCTCGTGAAACTGGGACACACTTTATTCGACGGACAACCGAAGTGTCGGCGTATCGCGCGCAATAATCATTTGCCGATTCTGCAACCGGGTGCGCAAATCCTTCATATTCGTTTAAGGTCAAGCGCTTAGCCCCGCCAGCCGGCCTTCGACGATGATTCTTCTGTTGCACATCGACGACGTTATTGGTGCGGATTCTGGAGAACTCCATTTCGCCTAATGCGGTTTATAACGAACGGCGGTATTTGCTAAGCTCGTTCGTGTCTACAGGTCTCCGAAGCAGATATTCTGAGGACACGGGGCGGTTTCGCGAGAGGAGACCGCCCCGTTTTAATTCGTCTTTTCGGATTCGATTCCGATTCTTCGACTGCCCGCATAGCGCACTTCAATATGCGCGTTTTAGCCTCGCGCATAATCCCGTTTCGTCCCAAATAATCAGGTACCCGAACCATTTGGTAGAATGCAGGGGATTTTCTTTCATTTGCCTGTCGAAACGCTATTCATTCGCATCGATACCGCCGATATGTTCTTGAGAATATCTCGATGCCTTGAAATTTTTGCGAGAGTTCCCGCCGATTCGGAGCGACGAAGTTACAGCCGTCGCCTCGACGTTCGGCAATTAGAGGGAAACTTCTTCAAGAAATGTAACTGCCTGTCAAACGTTTGCCGTGGCATGCGGCGGTCATCGGACATCCGGAGTTTCATTTCGAAACAAATTGAATTGCCTTGAATCGCCTCTCCGGAACATTGATTGCTTAAATAGAGGTCTCTGCAAATCCAGCCGGAATCAGCAACATGAAAAGAAACGCCGATGCAACCACCGTCCCAGCCTTTCGACAGCGACGCCCAGCGCAACTCGCGGAGGGCGAACTAAAACACCTGGAACGGATCCTGGCGAGTTTCGTCGAAGGCAGCACGTCCTCGGACCGTCTGCCCGCCAGATACTGGAACATGCGCATTTCGCAACTGGATGAGGATTACGATCTCGTCCCGTCGCAGAGTCATCGTGTGGCTTCGCTTCAACGCAAGCTCGCGTTGCTCGATCAAGCACTCGACACGGCCGCCGACGCTCAGGACGGTCAGCAGAGCCGGCGCGTCGCCGCCTGACTTCGCTCCTCATCGCACGACGGCATCACGAGGCCGCTCGCACCCATTCATCGACGAATGTGCGTGCCGCCGTATGCGCGCTCATCAGCGCGTCTTCAGCCGACGTGAAACTCGAATAGCGCATGCTTTCGATGCACAGCGGCGAAAACGCTGTAACCGGTCTTCCCGAACGGCTGATGGTTACGATCGCCAGATAGTGCGTCGCGCCGGGAGCAGGCACGAGCCTGTGACTGGTTTCGATCGCGACTTCGAGCACGAAGCCTTTGTGGTTGTACGACCGGATCATCGGAGCACCCCGTCACGCTGAGACGACGCAAAGCCGCGCACCGCAACGATGCACGGCGTCTGATCGTGCCTTCAGCACGAGACGTTCCCGTGCACGGCCGTGATGTGTGGCGCTTATCTGGCGCGGCGCATCGCCGTGCGGGCGACATCGGCGGCGAGATCGGCGCGCAGTTCGGCCCATTTGCCGAGCAGCGTGGCGTCGTCGGTCAGGAAGTACGGCGTGTGCGCCCACTGCTTCACCTTGCCGCCCGCAACGACGAGTTCGAAGATGCGCATGTCCTCGTCGTCGCTCACGCCCATGCGCACGAGTTCCCGCAGCGAGAGGATATCGTGCAGCGCGACCGTCTGAATGCCGACCCCGTGCAGCACCGCCATCACCGTCTTGCCGATGCGCCATGCCGCCTCGCGGCTGTCCGCCAGAACGAACGCGACGCTCTCGAGCGGCGCCTCGAATTTCAAGCGGTACAGGCGAGACTTACATTGTTCACTCAGTTGCGTGTCCATATTGCTCAAGCCTGCGCTCATCGCCGGAGGCTGAAAATACGGCGTCTCGTGCGATTGAGAGCGGTGTCGTCGAAGTGGATGTGAAGATTGATCGCGGCCTTGATCGCGGCCTGGTTCGCCTGCGTCGCTCGCTTGGAGCCATGCATTGCAGGAGTTGTTCCCGCACTAGCATAGGATGCCGCGTGCGCGAGCGTATGTCCGATTGCACTGCCCTTCGAACATACGCCCGCGCATGGGTTCGTGAAAGCCCGATGGCCGTGGCGCTACCCGCTCAGTGATTCAGCTCCTCCAGACGCAATCCGTTGGTTTTCGGCCCGAACAGCCCGATCGCCAGCGCGACCAGCAACATGCACACCGTGATGCCGACGAACACGCCCGGCACGCCGAAGTCCTTCAGCAGCGACGCGATGATGAAGCCCGACATCATCGCGCCCGCGCGGCTCGCCGAATACACGATGCCGCTCGCACGGCAGCGCACGGCCGTCGGAAAGAGCTCGGTCTGATACGCGTGATAGCAGACCGAGATGGTTTGCCCCGCAAGCGAGATCAGCACACCGAGCGCGATGAGCGCGGCGGGCGATTTCATCTGCCCGAACGCGAGACCGCTCGCGATCACGACGAGCGCCCCACCGACGATCAGATACTTCCGCTGAATGCGGTCGGCGTAGAGCATCGCGAGGAGCGGTCCGACAGGCAGCGCGAACGCGATGACGAACGAATACAGCAGACTCTTCGTCACGGTGACGCCCTGGCCGATGAGCAGCGTCGGCACCCAGTTGGCGAAGCCGTAATACCCGATCGCCTGACAGAAATTGAAGACGACGAGCATGATGAGACGCGAGCGATACGGCGCATCGAACAACTCGCGAATCGACGCGCGCCGATGCGCCGGCTGCTCGACGACCGGCGCGGGCGGCGGCAACGCGGCGCCCGATTCGCGCTCGACCACGCGCTCGATCTCGCTCACGACGCGTTCGCCTTCCTCGTTGCGGCCATGCATCGCGAGCCAGCGCGGACTTTCCGGCACCGCGCGCCGGATGAACCAGACGACCACCGCGCCGACCGATCCCGCGAGCACGACGATGCGCCATCCATCGAGGCCGAACACGGTTTCCGGCACCAGCCAGTAGGACAGCAGCGCGGCGACGGGCGCGGCGGCGAACATCACCATCTGATTGAAGGCCATCGCGCGGCCGCGCATGTGCTGCGGCACGAGTTCGGTCACGTAACTGTCGATGGTGATGATCTCGATGCCCACGCCGATGCCCGTCACGAAGCGCCAGAAGATCACGCCTTCGGGCGTGGTCTGGAACGCCATGATCGCGGAGCCGACCGAGTACCACAGCAGCGAGAACGTGAACACGCTGCGTCGCCCGTAGCGGTCCGGCAACCAGCCGAAGAAGAACGTGCCGATGAAAAGCCCCGCGAACGTCGCCGCGATGAAACCCGCCATGCCCGTGAAGCCGAAGAACGCGTGCGTGGTGGTTTGCAAGAGGCCGCTCTTCGCCATGCCCGGCGCGATATAGCCTGTAAAGATCAGATCGTAGATTTCGAAGAAGCCGCCGAGCGAGATGAGAAACACGAGCATCCACAGATGCCGCGTGATCGGCAGCCGATCCATGCGCGCGGAGATCTGCGCACCGGGCGTCGTGGCGACGCGAATGTCGGGCGATGCGAGCGGCTCGGCGATCGCGCTGAAGGTTGGTTGCATTGCTTTGTCTCCTGAGTGGGCGACGGCGCCGGCTTTTATATGCGCTCGCCGCGATGCTTCACGCCGTGACGTTCTTCCTGAGTTGCCCCAGCACTTCGTCCGTATGCTCGCCGACGCGCGCGAGCGGTTGCCGCACGCCGGGGCGGCGTCCGCCCATCGTGAGCGGCAGCAATACGACGTCGGTGGTGCCGCCGTCGTCGGTCTGCATCGGCACGAGTCCGCCGCTCGCCTTCAGATGCGGATCGTCGAGCAACTGTTCGGGGCGCATGATCGGCGCGTACGGAATGCCGGCCGCTTCGAGCTTCGGCGCGAGTTCGTCCGCGCGATGATTCGCGAGAATCTCGCCGAGCCGTTCGAGCAGATGCGGCCGCACCGCGACGCGCATCGCATTGGTCGCGAAGCCGGACTCCTGCGCCAGATCGGGGCGTTCGAGCACGTCGCAGAGTGTCACGAACTGCTTGTCGCTCACCGCGCCGATGAAAAGCTGCTCGCCTTCGGCCAGCGTGAACACGTCGTACACGCTCCACGCCGATACGCGCGATGGCATCGGCGGCGGCGCCTCGTGCGTCATCGCGTATTGCTGCATGTGTTGCGCGGAAAGAAACACGCAGTTCTCGAAGAGCGCGCTCTGCACCTCCTGGCCGCGTCCCGTGAGATCGCGCTCGCGCAGCGCGGCGAGCACGCCGATCGCGCCGAACATGCCGCCCATGATGTCGTTCACCGACGTCCCCGCGCGCAGCGGACGGCCCGCCGGACCGGTCATGTACGCGAGGCCGCCCATCATCTGCACGACTTCATCGAGCGCGAGGCGCTTTTCATACGGGCCCGGCAGGAAGCCCTTATGCGACACGTAGATGAGCTTCGGATGCGCCTTCGACAGCGTGTCGTAGTCGAGCCCGAACTTCGCCATCAGTCCGGGGCGGAAGTTTTCGAGCAGCACGTCGCATTGGCCGATCAAATCGATCGCGGCTTCACGCCCCTCTTCCGTGTTGATGTCGATGACGACGCTTTTCTTGTTGCGATTGAACGAGCGAAAGAAGCCGATGCCCAGCCCCGGCAGATTGCGCGTCTTGTCGCCGCCGGGCGGTTCGATCTTGATGACTTCCGCGCCGAGATCCGCGAGGATCATGCCGCAGGTCGGGCCCATCACCATATGCGTGAATTCGATCACGCGCACGCCTTCGAGCGGCAGGGTTGAATGACTCATATCGTCCTCAGGCTTCGATTGCAGCGGTTGATTCGTACGTGACCGGCAAGCCCGCGAGCGCGAGCGCGCCGCGCAGGGTTTCGCCGTCGAGCCAGCGCGCGAGCTTCGCGCGCAGGTTGAGCAACGCGGAAATGTCGATGCCGGTATCGATGCGCATATCGGCGAGCATGAACGCGAGATCCTCGCTCGACGCATTGCCGCTCGCGCCCGGCGCATGCGGACAACCGCCGATGCCCGCGAGCGTCGCATCGAAGCGCGCGACGCCGGTTTCGAGCGCGGCGTAGACGTTGGCGAGCGCGAGGCCGCGCGTGTCGTGGAAATGGCCGCACCAGAAGCGCTCGCCCGCGATGACACGCGCCTTCTCGAAGAGATCGCGCACCGCAGACGGCCCGGCATAACCGACCGTATCGGCGATGGAGACGCGGTCCGCGCCGGCATCCAGCAACGCCTGCATGCAGCGCAACACATCGGCGGGATCGACGCGGCCCTGAATCGTGCAGCCGAACGCCGTGCCGATGCCGCCTTCGATCATCGTCTTCGAACCCGACGCATCGCGCGCCGCCCTCATGCGCGCCACGTCCGCGACGACTTCCTCCGGCGTCTTGCGCAGGTTCGCGAGGCTGTGCGCGCGGCTCGCGGAGAGCGGCACGAGCATCAGATCGGCTTGTGTTTCGATGGCGCGCTCGGCGCCCTTGAGATTCGGCACGAGCACGGAGACGAAAAGCCCCGGCAACGTCTTGGCGTAGGCGACGAGTTCGGCGGTATCGGCGAGTTGCGGCAGGAGGCGCGCGGGCACGAACGAACCGACTTCGATTTCGCGCTGACCGGCGGCGTAGGCATCGCCGATCCATTCGAACTTGCGTTCGGTCGGCACGATCGTCCGAATGCTTTGCAGGCCGTCGCGCAGGCCGACCTCACGGATCACGGCGCGCTGTGGGAACGCGGGCATGGCTTTGTCTCCGAGTCTTTTGTGTGTATGGTCTCGACTTTAGAGATTCCGCAAACGCCATTAAAGCGGTAATTTGGAAGGCTCATGCTTCCCGTTCGGAACGTCAGAGGAGTGGTCAGCCCATGCGCGATATCGACCTGAAAACGCTGCGCCTGTTCGTGACGGTCTGCGAGCACCAGAACATCGCGCGCGCGGCGCAGGAATCGCATATCGAGCCTTCGGCGATCAGCAAGCGCATCGCGCAACTGGAGACGTCGCTCGGCGTGCCGCTGCTATCGCGCTCGCGGCGCGGCGTCGAACCGACGCCCGCGGGCATCGCGCTGCTGGAGCACGCGCGCAGCGTGCTCTTCACGATGGAGCGCATCGCGAACGATGTCGCCGCGTTCGGCGGCGGTCTGATGGGGCGCGTGAGCATTTGCGCGTCGGCATCGGCGATTGCGGAAGCGCTGCTCGACGATATCGCGTCGTTCATGCGCGAGCCCGCGAATCAGAACATCAAGGTCGATGTGGAAGAGCGCCTGTCGCACGATCTCGTGCGGCAACTGCGCGAAGGCGTGGCGTCGGTCGGCGTGTGCTGGGACAGCGTCGATCTGCGCGGCTTGCAGCATCGCGCGTATCGGCATGACCGGCTCGCGCTCGCGGTGCCCGCCGATCATCCGCTCGCGCGGCGGCCTTCGGTGAGCTTCGAGGAATCGCTGGACTTCGAGCACGTCGGTCTGCCGCCCGCGACGGCCGTTCATACGATGCTGCAACGCGCGGCCGCGCAGGCGGGCAAGACGATGTCGTATCGCGTGATCGTGTCGAGCTTCGACGCGGCGTTTCGCGTCGTCGCGGCGGGACTGGGCATCAGCGTCGTGCCGATGGAAGTCGCGGGAACGTATCGGCAGGCGCTCGGCGTCGAAGCCGTTCCGCTTTCCGATGCGTTCGCGAAACGGCGCTTCGTCGTGTGCTTCAGGGATTTCGAAGCGTTGCAGCCGGCGGCGCGACGCCTCGTGGAGCATCTGGAAACGCGGGCCGCGCGCTAACGCGGCGCGTCGCAGAACACGGTTTGCGCGTCCTTCTTCTCGAATGTCAGATTGACGGATCGCGCGCCGCCCGGCCGCGTGCAATGCGGCTTGCCTGCGGGCACGGTGAGCAATTGCCCCGCGCGCAGTTCGACGGCGCCTTCCTCGAATTCGATGACGAGCGTGCCTTCGACGGCGACGAAAGTCTCGTCCGAATTCGGATGAAAGTGCCATCGATAAGGCGCGTCCATCACGCTGATATGGACATCGTGATCGTTGACGCTCGAGATGACGCGGTTCATGTAGCCGTCGCGGGCGGCATCGGCGATGGCTGCGTAGTCGATGGTTTCGCTCATTCGTTGAGGCTAACGCGGGTGGGGCCGGCGTTACAAACGAATCTTTTTAGCGTCGATGTGAGCGGGATTGTCCATTCAAGCACCGCCCGGAAGCCCCGCACCATCCCCCCGCCCCATGATCGCCGCAATATTGCCGATGGCCGGCTCCGCGAAACGCACCGGCCGCGCGTCGAGCGGCAGCGGCGCGGGGCCCGAATCCGTCGCGCGCTGATAGACCGGCAGCGGCGGCGCGCTCTGCGCGCTCGATGCGACCGGGAACACCGGCCCGCCCACGATCCCCACGCCGATGAACGGATGCGCCTGCGCCACCGTCACAAGGCCGAAAGTCAGTTGGGCGGCCACCATCGCGTATTTGATCGCTCTCATTTCCCGTCTCCTGGATTGCAGTTGTTTGTCGATGGAAGCATTCTGCCCAACGAAAATGAGCGAAAAATGAGCGCGCGAAAGACGCGAATCATCCGAGGGTTCGGTGTCGTCTACACTGAAAAATCGGCGCTCACTGACGATCCTCCCCATGCACAGCCGATTCACCGCGATCCTCACCGCCCTCGCCGCCGCCGCGCTCTTCGGCGCGACCACGCCGATCGCGAAGGCGCTGCTCGGCCCGATGCCGCCGTTCATGGTCGCCGGCCTGTTTTATCTCGGCAGCGGCGTCGGCCTCGGCGCGATCCTGCTCGGCCGCGCGTTCATGCGCGCGACAAACGAAGGCCTGCGCGCGCGGGAAATCGCATGGCTCATCGGCGCGATCGCGTTCGGCGGCGTCGCCGGGCCGGCTCTATTGATGCTCGGACTCACAAGCACGCCGGCCGCGACGAGTTCGCTTCTGCTCAATCTGGAAGGCGTGCTGACGGCGGCGATCGCGTGGATCGTGTTTCGGGAGAACGTGGATTTTTCCGTGTTTCTCGGCATGGCCGCGATCGTCGCGGGCGGCGTCGTGCTCGCCTGGCAGCCGGGCGCGGCGCACGCTACGACAGGCGCGCTCCTGATCGCGCTGGCGTGCCTGTGCTGGGCCATCGACAACAACCTGACGCGCAGAATCTCGACCGCCGACGCAATGCTGATCGCCTGCGCGAAGGGCCTCGTCGCGGGCGCGGTGAATCTCGGCATCGCGCTCGCGATGGGCGCGCATCTGCCCGCGCTACACATCGTCGCCGGCGCGATGACGACCGGCTTCGGCGGCTACGGCGTTAGTCTCGTGTTGTTCGTGATCGCGCTGCGCGGTCTCGGCACGGCGCGCACGGGCGCGTACTTTTCGGTCGCGCCGGTCTTCGGCGTCGCGCTCTCGCTCGCGATGTGGCCGCAGACGCCGGGCGCGTCCTTCTGGATCGCCGCCGCGCTGATGACGCTCGGCGTATGGCTGCACGTGCGCGAGCGCCACGAACACATGCACACGCACGAGCGGCTCGAACATACGCATCGGCATGTGCATGACGAGCATCATCGGCATGTGCACGACTTTCCGTATTCCGGCGACGAGCCGCATACGCATCCGCACGTGCATCTGCCGATCACGCATTCACACGCGCATTTCCCCGACATTCATCACCGGCACGCGCACAAGCACGGCTAGAACACCTTGCCCGGATTGAGCAGGCCGAGCGGATCGAGCGATGCCTTGATCGCGCGCATCGACGCGATATCGGTTGCGCGGCGCGCGAGGTGCAGATAGTCGCGCTTCTTGATGCCGATGCCGTGCTCCGCCGATATCGAGCCTTCGAACTCGCGCGTGACGTCGTAAATGACGGCATCGATGTCGTCGTGATCCTGCTTTCCTCGGCCGGGAAGGTCCACGACGATATGAATATTGCCGTCGCCCAGATGGCCGTACGTCATCACGATCGCATCGGGCCAGCGCGCGCGCAAACGCGCTTCGCATTGCGCGGCCGCGTCGCCGACCTGCGCGATCGAGAAGCTCACGTCGTACGCCGCGTAGTTCGGGATGAAGCGATCGTATTCGCCGGGCGCGTCGCGGATCGCCCAGAAATCGCGCGCGTGCGCTTCGTTCGACGCGATCGCCGCATCGGTCACGGTGCCCGCTTCGAGCATGGCGCCGAGAAATTCCTCGAAGGCTTCGCCGTGCCGGACGGGATCGGTGCCGACGCTTTCCAGCAGCACGTAGAACGGATGCGCATCGGCGAGCGGCGCGCGCAGATTCCCGAGATTGGCGATGACCGTATCGTGATAGCCGGCCCACATCACCTCGAACGCGGACACGCCCGGCGCGAGACTCGCCTGCGCGCGCGTGAGCAGCGTGGTGACCGCGGCGAAATCCGGCAGCCCGCACCATGCGGTGGCGGTCGCCGTGGGCTTCGGGCGCAGACGCAATACGACGCGCGTGATCACCGCGAGCGTGCCTTCGCTGCCGATCAACAGGTGCCGCAAGTCGTAGCCGCTGTTGTTCTTGATCATCTTGTTCAGCCCGCCGACGATCTCGCCGCTCGCGAGCACCGCTTCGACGCCGAGCACCTGATCGCGCATCATGCCGTACTTGATGACGCGATTGCCGCCCGCGTTCGTCGCGAGATTGCCGCCGATGGAGCAACTGCCGCGCGCGCCGAGATCGAGCGGAAAGTAGAAGCCCGCCGCGCTCGCCGCTTCCTGAACCACTTGCAGCGGCGTGCCGGCCTCGACGGTCATCGTCGCGGAGATATCGTCGATCTCGACGATGCGGTTCATGCGATCGAGGCTCAGCGCCACTTCACCGCCGAGCAGATTCGCGCCGCCGACGAGTCCCGTGAGACCGCCTTGCGTCACGACCGGCTGCTTGTGCTTCGCGCAGATGGCGAGCGCCTGCGCGACTTCATCGGTGGAGCGCGGCCGGATGATCGCGAGCGGCGTCGCACCGGGCAAGCCGCTCCAGTCCGCGACGCGCCTGTCGCCGAATTCGTCGGGCAACGCCACGACCTGCGCGCCCAGCGCTTCACGCAATGCCATTACTGCTTCGCTTGCCACCATGCGTCGTCTCCGTTCGTTGCTTCGCGTCGATGTCAGATGCGACAGTTTGAACCAAAACGCGCGAGAATTACCGGCAATCATCCGGGAGAAACGCGACGATGGAACGGACAGACTACGAAAGCGCGCTGGCTCAACTGACGGGCGCGGCGGAACTGGTCGCGGCAAGCCTGAGTGGAGATCAACGCGCTCAGGCGTTCGAGATGCTGGCGTTTTTCCGGCTGCGTCAGGCGCGCGCCGGCGAATTGCGTGCGCCGCTCACATCCGACGACGAGCTCTTCAGGGACACCGCGATCGCCGCGCTCACGATGGCCGGCAGGAAGGAATTTCTCGCCGCGGCCGCGTTGCTCGAACAGGCACGCGGACTGGCTCGGAGTTAGATGCCGGCTGGAACTAGAACAACTCGGTGTCCAGCGGCAGCAGGTTGATCCACTTGACTGCGGTGCGCCGCTCGACGCCATCGTCATGGATGGACCGTATCATCACGCGCTGGCCGCGCGCCTCCCCAAGCACTTCGACGATCCTGTTGTGATATCGCGCAAGCGAGCCGCGTAACGGCTTGCGCTTCCTGCTGTTGCGGGGAGAAACTGCGGGCATTGGACGTGACAGCGATTTATGACGGCCACATCATAACGATGCTCACGCCCGCACTCAAATATTCAACCTCATTATTGTGAACCGCCACACCATGCGTCGAATCACTGTCCGGACTTCGCCCGTTCATGGCCGGGGCGTTTTCGCTCTCGCCGATCTGCCCATCGGCGCGCTGCTCCTCGAATACAAAGGCCAGCGACTGTCGTGGAAAGAAGCGCAGCGCATGCACGCGAAATCGACTGCGGGAGACGGCCATACCTTCCTCTTCGGCCTCGATGACGGCAGCGTCATCGACGGCGCGCGCGGCGGCAATTCCGCACGCTGGCTGAACCACAGTTGCGCGCCGAACTGCGAAGCGGAGCAGGACGGCGAGCGCGTGTTCATCCGCGCGATCCGGCCGATCGGGAAGGGGCAGGAGTTGTTCATAGACTATTGCCTGACCGTCGATGGCCGCCGCACCGCCGCGTTGAAGCGGCTCTATGCCTGCCGATGTCTCGCGTCGAGCTGCCGGGGAACGATGCTGTCGTCGCGCAAGTAGCGTTCGCGCTGCATCTCCGCGGGCTCGCGATCCGTATCGTCGAACGAGGCGACATGGGTCGCGAGACCATCGGCATAGTCATGAATACGGCAAGTGAATCGCGAAGCGCAATGCTATATTGCGCGACATACCCAGCCCGAAGCGCAGCCCGGCTCATTTTGCCCATGACGGACAACACCTCAGGCGGCACCGAGAACTTCGCCCCGGATTCCTCCGACGACGCCGGCCGGCTGCGTCGCGAGCGCGCCAACCAGATGCTCGCGAACGTGGCGAAGGGCGACGAGCGCGCGTTCGCCGAGTTGTATCGCGCGACATCGCCGCGCGTGTTCGGCGTGATCGTGCGCATGATCCACGACCGCGGCGAAGCGGAGGACATCCTGCAAGAGGTTTTCGCCACTGCTTGGCGCCGCGCGGATACCTTCGATCCGGCGCGCGGCAGTGCGGTCACCTGGCTCGTCACGCTCGGGCGCAATCGTACGATCGACCGCATGCGGCAGCATCGCGAGGAACTGCTCGGCGAGAACGACACGACCGAGATCGCCGACGAATCTCCGACGCCCGCCGTCGCCGCCGAATCCAGCCAGGAGCGGCAGCGGCTCGAACAATGTCTCGACAGGCTCGAACCGCAGCAGAAGAGTGCGATCCGCGAGGCCTTCTTCACCGGCGCGACGTATAGCGAACTGGCGCAACGGCTCGCCGTGCCGCTCGGCACGATGAAAAGCTGGATTCGCCGCAGCCTGATGCAACTCAAGACCTGCCTCGAACAATGAACACGCCCGCCCGCGACGACGACGACGATCAGCGCTGCGCCGAATACGCGCTCGGCGTGCTCGATGCGCAGGAACGCGCCGCGCTCGAAGCGGATGTGTCCCGCGATCCGGCATTGCAGCGCGCGCTCGACGACTGGCACCAACGGTTCGCGCCGCTCGCCGAAGACATCCGTGCGATCGCGCCGCCGGAGCGCGTATGGACGCGCATCCGTCGCGATCTGGGGTTCATGACGCCGCAAAGCACGCCGGAACGCAAGCGCTGGTGGGACAGCCTGAGCGTCTGGCGCTGGCTCACGATCGGCGCGAGCGTCGCCGCGCTGGTGCTGCTCGGCGTGACCTTCAACTTGTTGCGCCAGCCGCCGCAAGCGCCGCCGACGACGGCAGCCGTGCCGAGCGAATATCTCGTCGCGACGATCGCGCGCAAGGACGGCCTCGTGCACTGGACCGCGACTGTCGACTTGCGGCGCGCGCGCATGGTCCTCGTGCCCGCGTCGCGTGCGGCGGTGCCCGCGAATCGCACGACGGAACTCTGGCTCATCCCGCCGAACGCGAAGCCGATCGCGCTCGGCGTCTTCCCTGCCGATCAGCCCGCGACGATGACACTGCCGCCGGAGATCGTCGCGCAGATGAACGCGCAGGCCGTGCTCGCGGTATCGGACGAACCGCCGGGCGGATCGCCGACCGGCGCGCCGACCGGCACAGTCCTCGCGACCGGCCAGATGCATTCGACCTGACGATTGCTTTCTTCGTGCGCCGACTGCTGTCGGCGCATGTCCACTTTTCGTTCGTCCCCATCACGCTGCATCCGCTCGTGTGCGGCATCCGTATTGCTCTGTGAACGCATGTTTGCGGAGCCGTCATGCCCGTCATCGTCACCATTCTTGTCGTCGTCATCGGATTCGTGCTGGTGTTTTCCGTCGTGTGGCTCTGGCAGTTGCGCACGGAAAACGCCGGCATGGTCGATCCGGTCTGGGCCGCATCGCTCGGCGCGGCCGCGCTATTCATCGCCGCTAGCGGAACCGGCGCGATGGTCAATCGCGTGTGCGTCGCGGCAGGCGGCGCGGTCTGGGGCGCGAGACTCGCGCGGCATCTGTGGCGGCGCAATCATGGCAAGCCGGAAGACCCGCGCTATCGCGCGTTTCGTGAGCGCTGGGGCGCGCGGGCCGCGCTCAACATGTTCGGCTTCTTCCAGTTGCAGGCATTCATTTCGATGCTGCTCGCCATCGCGTTCTTCGTACCCGCCTATGCGGACGATGCGGCGAGTCCGCTGGGCGTCGCGGGTTTCGTCGCGGTCTGGATCATCGCCGTCGCGGGCGAAGCCGCCGCCGACCGTCAACTGAAGCGCTTCGTCGCCGATCCCGCGCATCGCGGGAAAGTGTGCCGCGAAGGATGGTGGCGCTATTCGCGTCATCCGAACTACTTCTTCGAGTGCGTGCACTGGCTCGCCTACGCCGTGCTGTCGATCGAACTGCCGTGGGGCTGGGCCACGCTCGCGCCGCCCGTGCTTATGGCGTGGCTGCTGCTGAAGGTATCGGGCATTCCGATTCTGGAGGCGCGTCTGGCCGAAACGCGCGACGGTTATCGGGACTACATGCGCACGACGAGCGCGCTGATTCCGTGGCCGCGCAAACGCGTGTGAACAGAGGAACGATATGCCGATAAACATCACCGCCCACGAGACGCCCGCAACGCCGGCAGACATGCCCGCGCACGACGAGAGCCGGATCATTCGCGCGTGCGAGCGCGGCTTCGTACCCGATGCGCTCGTGCGCGCCGGCATGCGCATGCTGATCCGCCAGCGTCTCACCGACGAACACGCGAACGACAACGCGCTGCGCATGGAGGCGTTCGAACGCCTGCTCGCCGAACTTCGCGCGAGCCCGATCGCGATCGATACGCAAGCCGCCAACGCGCAGCACTATGAATTGCCGGACGCATTCTTCGAGGCGCATCTCGGACCGCGTCTGAAGTATTCGTGCGGCTTCTATCCGCTCGGCGACGAGTCATTGGCGCAGGCCGAACTCGCGATGCTCGAACGCTATGCGGAGCGCGCGCAACTCGCCGATGGCCAGCGCATTCTGGATCTCGGCTGCGGCTGGGGTTCGTTTGCGCTGTGGGCGGCGCAGCGTTATCCGCGCGCGCAGATCGTCGCGTTGTCGAATTCGCACGGGCAGCGTGCGTTCATCGAAGCGCGGGCGCGGCAGCGCGGGCTCGGCAATGTGCGCGTCATGACGGGCGATATCGTCGATTTCGAATTCGGGCGTGAAGAAGCGCCGTTCGATCGCATCGCCTCGATCGAGATGTTCGAGCACATGAAGCACTACGGCTTGCTGCTCGCGAAGATCGCGCGCTGGCTCGCCGATGACGGACGACTTTTTGTCCACCACTTCGCGCACAAGAAGCTCGCGTATCACTTCACCGCGCACGATGGCGGCGACTGGATGTCGCGCTATTTCTTCACCGGCGGCACGATGCCATCGGCGTCCTTGCTGCTGCATTTCCAGGACGATCTGCGCGCGACGCGTCAGTGGTGGATGAACGGCACGCACTATGCGCGTACCGCGAATCAATGGCTCGCCGCGCTCGATGCCGCACGCGATACCGTCATGCCGATGTTCCGCGACGTCTACGGCGATGCAGCCGCGATCTGGTTCCAGCGCTGGCGCATGTTCTACATGGCGGTCGCCGAACTCTTCGGCTACGCGCGCGGCAGCGAATGGGGCGTCGCGCATTTTCTGTTCGAGAAGCGTCCGATGAAGGTGACGACATGAAAAATGTACATCGCGTGCTGGTCGTTACGCTCGTGGCGGCGGGCGTCGTCGCGGCGCTGGCGAGCTGTTCGAGCCCGCCGAATCCGAATCCGCGTGCGGGCGAGCCGCTTCAGACCGTGCCCGTCGATGTGCCGCGTTACATGGGGCGCTGGTATGTCATCGCGAACATTCCGTACTTCGCAGAGCGTGACTTCGTCGGTACGCACGTCGAATGGTCGCTGCGCCCCGACGGCAAGATCGACGACGTTTTTCATGGCCGCAAGAACGGTTTCGAACAAGCGGAAACGACACATCATTTCGTCGATACCGTGAAGCCCGGCAGCGATGGCGGCGAATGGAGCGTGCAACCGTTCTGGCCGGTCCACGTGACGCAACTCACGCTCTACGTCGATCCGGATTATCGCTACACGATCCTCGGCTATCCGAACAAGAAGCTCGGCTGGATCTTCTCGCGCGAGCCATCGATGAGCGACGACGTCTATCGCTCGCTGCTGGCGCGCCTCGACGCGATGGGCTACGACATCGCGCGATTCCGTCGCGTGCCGCAATCGCCCGAACAAATCGGACAGCCCGGATTTCAGAGCCCCGGTCAGCGCGAGTGACGCGACGTCACGCCACGCTCATGCATCCGCGTGCGCGTGCGTTTCGTATCTCTTGGAAACAGCCACGTCCATGTGGCGCGAGGAGACCTTTTGGCGCGAGGAGACCGCCCGGCATGAATGCATCGACAAAAGGAAGACAGCAGCGTATCGCGGTGATCGGCGCGGGGATCGCCGGTCTCGCGAGCGCGTATCTGCTCTCGCGCGCGCATCGCGTGACGCTCTTCGAAGCAGCCGATTATCTCGGCGGACACACGCATACCGTCGATGTCGCGCTCGATGGCATGCAGCATCCCGTCGATACGGGCTTTCTCGTGTTCAATGACCGCACGTATCCGAACCTTGTCGCGCTCTTCGACGAACTCGGCGTGCTCGCGCATCGAAGCGAGATGACGTTCTCCGTTTCGCTCGACGGCGGGCGCTTCGAATGGGCGGGCACGAATCTCAACACGGTGTTCGCGCAGCGGCGCAATCTGTTTTCGCCGTCGTTTCTCGGCATGCTGCGCGATATCCTGCGTTTCAATGCATCGGCGCACGCGCATCTGGAGCGCGTGAGCGTGAATCGCTGCTCGGTCGGCGAACTGCTCGTCGAAGGCGGTTACGGCGCGCCGTTTCAACGTCATTATCTTTTGCCGATGGCCGCGGCAATCTGGTCGAGCGCGGCGCACGATATCCTGCGCTTTCCCGCCGCCACGTTCCTGCGCTTCTGCCTGAATCACGCGCTCTTGCAGGTGAACCATCGGCCGCCGTGGAAGACAGTCGCGGGCGGGGCGCGCGAGTATGTGCGGCGCATCACGGCGACGCTCGACGACGTGCGTACGCATACGCCCGTGCGAGGCGTTCGCCGCGACGACGACGGCGTCACCGTGATGACCGACGATGCCGGTCCCGAGCGCTTCGATGCCGTCGTGCTCGCCACGCACGCGCCGACGAGCCTTCGCCTGCTCGACGACGTATCCGCCGAAGAACGCGCATTGCTCGGCGCCGTGCGCTATCAGGGCAATCGTGCGGTGCTGCACACGGATCGCGCGCTGCTGCCGCGCAATCGCCGGGTGTGGTCGGCGTGGAATTACATCGGCGCGCGCGCGGGGCTTGCGCGGGAAGCGGCCGAGCCGGTCTGCGTGAGCTATCTGCTCAACCAGCTTCAGCCCTTGCCATTCAGGACGCCCGTGGTCCTGACGCTCAATCCCGTCGATGAACCCGCGCCCGGCACGGAACTCGGCCGGTACGAATACGAACATCCGCTTTTCGATCTGGCCGCCATCGACGCGCAGACGCGTCTGCCGCGCATTCAGGGCGCGCGCCGCACGTGGTACGCGGGCGCGTGGACCGGCTATGGCTTTCACGAGGACGGACTGAAGTCGGCGTTGCGCGTCGCGCGCGATTTCGGCGTGCAGCCGGCATGGGCGAAACCATGAGAACGGCGCAATGGCTGACGGGCCGCGTGATGCACGAACGGCTGCGCCCGACGCGACATCGCTTCGAATATCCGGTGAGCTACGTTTATTGCGACGTCGCGCAACTCGATGCGCTTCGGCGCGTGTGGTTCGGCATCGACCGCATTCGGCCGCTTGCTCTTTTCAGGCGCGATTACGGTCCGCGCGACGACTGCGATCTCGATCTCTGGATGCGCTCGTGCCTGGCGCAAGCGCGCATTCCCGCCGATGGCGAAATCCATTTGCTGACGATTCCGCGCGTGTTCGGCTACGCGTTCAATCCCGTGAGCTTCTGGTTCTGTCACGACCGCGCGGGCGCATTGCGCGCGCTTTACGCCGATGTGCGCAACACGTTCGGCGAGCATCGCGGCTACTTGTTGAGCGCGAAGGATCATGCACCGATCGCCGATGACACCGTGCTCGTCTGCCGCAAGACGCTGCATGTCTCGCCCTTTTGCGAGATCGCGGGCGATTACGCGTTTCGCGTGCGGCGGCACGGCGATCGTCTTTCCGTCTCGATCGATTATCGCGATGGTGACGGCCTTCTGATTCGCACCGCGATCGGTCTCGCCGCGCGGCCGCTCACCGGCGCGCTCGTGTGGCGCGCGATGCTGCGCGCGCCGCTCTTCGCCGCGAGCGTCATCGTTCGCATTCACTGGCAGGCGCTGCGGCTATGGATGAAGCGCGTGCCCTTTCACGGCAAGCATCCACCGAATACCGCCAAATCCCGACCATGAACCTGTTGCGGTCCTTCTACGCATCATCGTCCATGCCGCTGTCGGCACGGATCTTTCTCGGCCTTCTCCGTCGCATCCGCATCGGGCATCTGGTGCTCGTGACGCCGGACGGCGGCCGCTGCGTGTTCGGCGATCCGCTCATGCAGCCGGCCGCGCATCTTTCCATACACGACTGGCGCGCCTGCCGCGCGATTCTGCGCGCGGGAGACATCGGTTTTGCGGAGGCGTATCGCGATGGATGGATCGACACGCCCGATCCTTGCGCCCTGCTGCGGCTCGCGATCCGCAACGAGCCGGCGATCGGGCGCACCGTCGCGGGCGGTTTTTTCGCGCAGTGCTGGCACAACGTGCGACATCGTCTGCGCATGAACACGCGTGCGGGCAGCCGACGCAACATTCACGCGCACTACGACATCGGCAATGCGTTCTATGCGCTCTGGCTCGATCCGACGTGGACATATTCGAGCGCCTGGTTCGACGGCGACGCCGATCTTTCGCTCGAAGCCGCGCAGCATCGGAAGTATCAGCGCATCGTTGATACGCTCGGGCTGACGGCGGGCGTGCGCGTGCTGGAGATCGGCTGCGGCTGGGGTGGTTTCGCGCGGCATGCGGCGCGTCTCGGGATTCGTGTTCACGGCGTGACGATATCGTCGGAACAGCATGCGTTCGCTGTCGAGCGCATCGCGCGTGAAGGGCTGAGCGGGCTCGTCGATATCGAGTTGCGCGATTATCGCGATCTGCGCGGTCAGTACGATGCGGTGGTGTCGATCGAAATGTTCGAGGCGGTTGGCGAGCGGTTCTGGCCGACGTATTTCCGCACGCTGCGCCGCTGCCTGGCGCCGGGCGCGAAGGCGCTCGTGCAGTCGATCACTATCGACGATGCGCGGTTTTCGGCTTATCGCGCGTCGAGCGATTTCATTCGGGAGACGATTTTTCCGGGGGGAATGCTGCCGAGTCCGGAGCGGTTCGTGCGTGCGGCGCGGCGGGCGGGGATGGGGGCGCATGTGGCGCTGTCGTTTGGTGAGGACTATGCCCGCACGTTGCGATGTTGGCGTGGTGCGTTTGAAGCGCGTGTCGATGAGGTACGTGCGCTCGGGTTTGATGAGAGGTTCTTGCGGACTTGGGGGTTGTATCTGGCTTATTGCGAAGCGGCGTTCGAGGAAGGGCGGACGGGGGTTGTGCACTTCGTGGTCGGGTGAGTTTGGGTCGGGAAAGGGTTCTTCGCGGATTTGAGTCAGTCGATGCTCTTCGATGCAAGGGCTTGCACAAGCCGGCAGTGCGCTGCCGTCTCGCTATGACAAAGCGCGAGTTCGCGGAGAGCTTTGCGCATTCGTTTCAGATCACGAATCTTGCCGTCGATATCCGCCAGATGTTCGACGACCATCTCGTCCGCATCGGCACAGGGATGCTCAGGATGGTCAGCCAGTTTCAGAAGCGTTCGAATTTCGTCTACCGAGAAGCCGAGTTCGCGGCCTCGCCGCACGAACGCCAGTCGCTCCACGGCATCGGCATCGTAGCGCCGATACCCGTTTTCACCGCGCACCGGCGCGGGCAGCAGTTCGACGCGTTCGTAATAGCGGATCGTTTCGATGTTCACACCAGACAGGCGGCCCAGCGTACCGATCGAGTAGGTGGCGCTCATTTGCTTGACTCTGTAGTGGCTACAGGGTTCAGGATAGTGCTTTTAACCAATCTCGTGTCGGAGTGGATCATGGCCGGAGGCTGCTGTAATGACTGCGAAGTTCAGCCGCGTGCTCGTCAGGGCCGATACCGAAAGATTCTGTGGATAGCCCTCGCAATTAACCTGACGATGTTTTTCGTCGAGATCATGTCTGGTTTGCGGAGCGGTTCCGTGTCGCTTTTGGCTGACTCGCTGGACTTTCTGGGCGATGCTGCAAATTACGGTATTAGTCTTGTCGTGTTAGGGCTAAGCGTGACGGCACGCGCCAATGCATTGCGGATAAAAGCGGTTTCGATGGGGGCATTCGGCGTGTGGGTGATTGGCCTGGCGATCTGGAACCTGACCTCGAGCGCTGTGCCGAGCGTACCCACGATGGGTATCGTCGGCTTGAGCGCCTTGCTCGCGAACTGTGTTGTCGCACTGCTCCTGTTGACCTACCGCGACGGTGACAGCAACATGCGCAGCGTATGGCTTTGCACGCGCAACGACGCGCTGGGTAATATTGCCGTGCTTCTGGCCGCGTTGGGCGTGTTCGGAACCGGAGCGGGGTGGCCGGATCTGGCCGTCGCCGCAATCATGGCGACGCTTGCCTTGACGTCGGCCGTCAAGATCGTTCGGCAAGCGAAGGCTGAAGCGAGGGTGGGCTCGTCCGGGGCTGTCGCGCGCGGTCGTTAGGGCGTTATCCGCAGAAGCAGGTGTTCACCGAATGCGTGTGCGCTTCCCGAGATTCCGGGAAGGGAGCATATCGCAGGGTAGTGAGTTCTCAGATAGCCGACGCGAGTCGGCACACCGTCAAGGCACTAAATCTCGTCGTGGCGACACTTGCCGGGACGCCAACGCTCTATTGCGTCGTCAAGTCTTGGAAGCAGTGGTGGGAGTGGGTCGTGTCAGTCCCGGCGTTTTGCTCCTCCGGTAAATCCCGATAGCAAGACCAACGATAACGACCACGATCGATACCATCTCCACCGGATGCAACTGCTCCCCGACCAGCAGAATCGAAGTGGCTATGCCGAATACCGGGATCATGAGCGACAACGGGGCTACCGTCGAAACCGGATACAACTTCATCAACGAGTTCCAGCCCCAATACGAGAAATGCGTGGCAAGGTACACCTGAAACAGCAGAGAGAAGAAGGCCATTTCGTCCATGTTTTCCCAGCTCATCAGGAAAGGACGTTCTCCCTGCATGAGCCAGGTGCCGAGCAGCAAGGGAAGCGGTGGAAAGAGGCTGGCCCAGACCATGAACGAAAAGATTTCCTTGACTCCAGACTTCTTGATAATCACGTTGCCCACGCTCCACGCGATTGCGCTCAGAACGATCAGCGCAATACCGAGGACCTGGTGCGCGCCTTTCTGCGCGACGAAGATTCCGCACAGCCCAACGAGAACCACGACCGCACCGATCCATTGCGTGGGGCGCAAAGTTTCCCGAAACAAGAGTGCGCCCCAGAACATCGTGAAGAAAGCGCTGAGCTGGATGATCAACGATGCGATACCCGGTGCGACACCCGCTGCAATTCCGTAATTAATCGCTCCCCACATACCGACGCCAAAGATCAGCCCGTATGCCGCGACATAACCGAAATGGACTGATGGCCTGCGAATTAGAAACACAAGCGGAATAGCGGCCAACATGAAGCGGATGCCGGTCAACACAAACGGATCGATCGAGTTCAGACCAAGTTTGGTGATCGGGAAATTAATGCCCCAAATGAATGTGACCAGTAAGGCGAGGGCAAGGTGCTTCTTCTTCATGCTTTCTCCAATGGAAGCTTTTTTGGTGGTGGTGCGTTCGGAACCGCTTAGAAAGACCAGACGGCGGCGGAGCTATTCGGCACGACTGATCAATCGGCGCTAGCGCAGCGAGAAGCGTTATTGCAGCAGACAGACTAACGCGTGAATGATTCGTGATTTGTCATGGGAAGCTGCGATCGCTGCGAGTTCGATTGCATTATCCAAGGCCGCACCCACCGGCACGATGTATTGCGCGACACCTCGCGACACGCTTTCCTGCGCAGTAAGGGGGTGTCCGGTAAGCAGGTTTGACTTTTAATTTCTGTGAGCTCAAGCCCGGAGCGGAAGTTCTGACTGGTGCTGTAAAGAACTGCCGCCCCCATATCGTCAGGAATGTTGAGAAATGTCTCACGTAATTTTCGCATCTTCGCCGTGGTGACAATATAACAAAAGTACTACTCATTTATCACTGACCCCGTTCATTTATCGAAGCAGGATACTATCCTGCGTGCGATCGAGCCGGATTGCAGAATCGGGCACTCTTATGACAAAATCGGGCTCTAAATACGAGATGAGCGAGAACCAGTCCGGCTGACTTGCAGGAGCCTCGTGCATCGCGCACGCTGACTGCCAAAGTCCCATTATTTCGAGGCGACTCTCGATTGAATTCAGAACTACGCGGAATGGCAGGCGAACGACGGAAAGCAGACATATATCTCGAGTCGACTGGTGTCGTCGTGACAACCAGTACATTCAAACCCGGTGACGTTTTTGCCCGACATACGCACGACGAAGGACAATTCGCATATGCGGTGAGCGGCGGAATCTCGATGTTCACGGATAAGGGAAACTGGATCGTGCCTGCGCAGCGAGCGATCTGGGTTCCAGCCAACATCGGTCACGAAATGCATATGCATGGCGCCGTGACGATGCTGAATACGTTCATTGAACACAAGTCCGCGAAGCTCGCCGCCTTGCCGCCCTCCTGTCAGGTCTACGGTGTCTCTGCCTTACTTCGGCACCTGTTCGATGCGATGCTGGCTTTGCCAAGCGGCATGAGCGCGCGACGCGCTCGTCTTGAATCGATCCTCCTCGACGAACTAAGCGGTATGCCCCGGTTGCCTTTAAGCGTACCGCTCCCGCAAGACCCACGACTCTCAAAAGCATGCAGACGTATGCTCGATGCACCAACGCAGTCGATATCGATCGACGCAATGGCGAAGATGGCGAATATGAGTCGCAGAGCCTTCACTCGACTATTTCGCGAAGCGACAGGCGTCAGCTTCGTCGTCTGGAGACAGCAGGTTTGCGTGCTCGAGGCTTTGTCCCGACTCAGCCAGGGAGAAAGCGTAAAAGATATCTCCGCCGATCTCGGATACAGCAGCACAAGCGCTTTCACCGCCACATTCAAGCTTCTTCTTGGTGATACCCCAGTTCGGTATCTCGCTCGATACAGGGAGCTTACGCTTTCGTCTGAGGCCGGCAACTGGGCGTAGCTACGAGACCACCTTGCATAGCGATAAAGCTACTCAACGAGCCACAAGCAAAGTCCGAAACCCCACACCCGCATCGCCATTCCTAGACGCTTGTCACCCTTCAGAATCTTCAACGCCCCGCCGTTAACACACCCAACCGCCACCCCATCCTCCCCCCACACGATGACTCGCGCCCCCTCCGCCCCCTCGCTCAAAGCCGCATTCCTGCGCCACGAAGACACCCTCGCGCCGCCCGACCGCGCACTGGGCGAGGACGATCACGCCGTCTACCGCACGCTGCTCGAATCGACCAAAGCGATTCCCTGGAAGATCGACTGGGCGACGATGGAATTCGCCTACATCGGGCCGCAGATCGAGTCGCTGCTCGGCTGGGCTCCGTCATCGTGGAAAACGGTCCACGACTGGGCCGAGCGCATGCATCCGGACGATCGCGAAGCCGTCGTCACCTTCTGCGTTTCGCAATCCAAAGCCGGCACGGATCACGAGGCCGATTACCGCGCGCTCACCCGCGACGGCGGCTACGTGTGGCTGCGCGACGTCGTGCACGTCGAGCGCAACGAGAAAGGCGAGGTCGAGGCGCTGATCGGCTTCATGTTCGATATCAGCGAACGCAAGCGCACCGAAGAAAAGCTCGCGCAATTGCAGCGGGAACTGGAGCGCCTGTCGTTCAGCGACAGCCTGACGGGCGTCGGCAACCGCCGCCGTTTCGACGACGTGATGGCGCGCGAATGGAATGCCGCGAAGGAATCGGGCACGCCGCTGTCGCTCGTCATGATCGATATCGACTTCTTCAAGTCGTACAACGACTATTACGGCCACGTGCAGGGCGACGAATGCCTGAAGCGCATCGCCGGCGTGCTCGGCGAAGCGGCCGGTCCGCGACACTTTCTCGGCCGTTTCGGCGGCGAAGAGTTCGCGCTGATCCTCGCCGATACCGACGCCGAAGCCGCGATGCGCATCGCGGAGCGTTGCCGCGCGCTGATCGCCGAAAAAGCGATCCCGCACGTGCGCTCGCCGCACGATCAGCAAGTGACGGCGAGCTTCGGGGTGGGCACCGTCGTGCCCGGCGAACGCATGGACGTCACGGCATTCATCAATCTCACCGACGCGCAGTTGTATCAAGCGAAGGACAATGGCCGCAATCGCATCGCGGCCGTGGATCGCGCGGGCATGCGGGGTGAAACGTTCAAGGCGCAGACCCGCTGAGCGTCAGACGCGCCCCGTCACCGGAATCGCCGCGCCCGTGATGCATTGCGCCGCGGGCGAAAGCAGGAACGCGATCACCGCGCCGAGTTCCTCCGGCTTCACCCAGCGGGAGAAATCGGCGTCGGGCATGTCGCGGCGATTCGGCGCAGTATCGATGATCGAGGGCAACACCGCGTTCACCGTGACGCCCTTGTCCTTCAGTTCTTCCGCGAGCGCTTCGGTCAGGCGCAGCAGCGCCGCCTTCGATGCCGCATACGCGCCCATGCCCATGCCCGCTTTCATCGCCGCGAGCGCGCCGATATTGACGATGCGCCCGCCCTCCTTCGCGCTCAATTGCGCGAGCGCCGCCTTCGATGCATTGAGCGCGGTCTTCACGTTGACGTCGAACATGGATTGCCAGGCGTCGACGCTGCCGTCCGCGATCGTTTCCCAACTGAACGCGCCCGCCACGTTCACCAGCGCGTGCAGGCCGCCCGTCTGCTGAACGATGGTGTCGATGGCCTTCTGCGCCGACGTCGCATCCGTCAGATCGATGCCGGTGACGACGCACGCATCGGCGAGCGGCGCGGGCAACGCGTCCGATGGTCCTCCGTGGCCGATCAACGCGACGCGCGCGCCGCGCTCGGCGAGCACGCGCGCCGTCGCGAGTCCCAGACTGCCGAAGCCGCCCGTGATGGCGACGATTTTTCCTTCCAGGCTGTTCATTGCGTGATCACTCCGTTCAATGGCGCCAGAAGAAGGATAGGACGGAACGTGGCGTGCGGCGAGTCGTTCACCTCGCGTCATTCGGCCAGCGCCGATCCCGTCGCGCCGCCTTCGACAGTCGAACGGCCCGCGAGCAACCAGACCGCCGCCGCGATCGTCAGCGCGCATACGCCCGCCACACCGAGCGATGACGCGAAGCCCCTCGCGAAACTCTCCCGCGCGATCCGCATGATCGCCACGCCCTGCGGCCCCGCGAGGCTTCCGCCCGCATGGACGAGATCGCCGGCGAGCAGGCGCGAGAGGAACGTGGCATCGAGCACGCGTTGCGGATCGGCGAGGCTCGACGCGTGGGTATCGAGCGCGGCGTGCGTGCGCGTCGCGAGCACGGCGCCCAGCACGCCCACTGAAGTGACGATCGCGGTGAAGCGCGTCGTCGTGCTGATGCCGGAAGCCATGCCGGTGCGGTTCGGCGGCACGCAGGCCATGATCGCCTTCTGCGTATCGCCGTTGAGCACGCCCGCGCCAAGTCCCGTGACGATCATGCCGACCGCGATCATCCCGTAGCTCGACATGCCCGCGAAGAGCGCCGTCAGCAGATTGCCCGCGCCGATGATCGCGAGGCCGAGCGTCAAAAGCATCATCGGCGGGACACGCCTGCTCAGCGACGCGCCGATATGCGGACCGACGATCATCGCGATCGCGAAGGGCAGCATGCCGAGGCCCGCGCGCACCGCCGGCAAGCCGAACGCGTTCTGCAAGTAGAGCGGCAGGAAGGTCATCATCACTTGCGCGCACGCGGCGTAGCCGAACATCGCGAGCACGGCGGCGACGAAGCGCGGCTGGCGGAACAGCGCGAGGTCGATCATCGCGTGTGTGCGCGAGCGCTGCACCCGCACGAAGACGATGAAAAGCACCGCGCACGCGACGAGGCGCGCGACGGTGCGCCAGTCGGTCCAGCCGTCGGCCTGCGCATCGATCAGCGCCCAGATGCCGAGCGCAAGCGCTGCGGCGAAGAGCGCGCTGCCGGCGAGATCGAGCGATCCCGCGTGTGGATTGCGCGATTCGCGCATGCCGCGCCAGGCGCACGCCGCGAGCAGCGCGCAGATCGGCAGATTCATCAGGAAGATCCAGCGCCAGCCCGCCCATTGCGTGATGACGCCGCCGACGAGCGGCGCGATGGTCGTCGATACGCCCATGCACGTGCCCCACACCGCCCACGCGCGGGCACGCGCCGCGCCTTCGTGAAACGTGTTCGCGATGATCGCGAGCGCGGATGTCAGCAGCATCGCCGCGCCGAGGCCCTTCGCCGCGCGCGCGAGGTTCAGCGCCAGCGCGGACGGCGCGAGCCCGCAACCGAGCGACGCCAGCGAGAACACGGCGAGGCCCGCAATCAGCATTTTCTTGCGGCCGATGCGGTCGGCGAGCGCGCCCGCGGGCAGCAGGCACGCGGCGAACGCGACCATGTACGCGCTCACGACCCATTCGACATCGGCGAAACCGGCGTGGAAATCGCGTGCGATGGACGGCAGCGCCACCGCGACGACGTTCGTGTCGAGCGTGATCAGCGCACACGTCGCGGACGCGGTGAGCAGGACGAAGCGGTTCCCGGATGTGTTCGACATGGCGTGCGCGATGAAAGCGAAAGAGTCTCCCGATGCTAGTGGCGTCCGTCTTTCCTGTCATTGGCATAGAATCGTCGAATAATTATCGAATTCGTAAATACGGACATGCCTGTCGAGTTGCGTCATGTGCGCTGTTTTCTGAGCGTTGCCCGTCATCTGCATTTCGCGCGCGCGGCGGACGAGCTCGGCATCGCGCCGCCCGCGCTCACCAAGCAGATTCAGGAAGCCGAACGGCTGCTCGGCGTGCGGCTTTTTCATCGGACGAAGCGATCGGTCGCGCTGACGGCGGCCGGCGAGGCTTATCTCGGCGAGGCCGTCAGCGCGCTCGATCATCTCGCGCGCGGCGCCGAACGCGCGGCGCTGGCGGAGCGCGGCGAACTGGGGAAGATCGTCATCGGCTATGTGGGGTCGGCGGTCTATTCGGGCGTGCTACAGGCCACGGTGCGCGGCTTTCGGGCGCGTTATCCGCTCGTCGAGATCGGCATCGAGGAAATCGTGATGCGCGAGGCCGGCACGCTGTTGATGGAAGGGCGCATCGATATCGCCTATGTGCGGCCGCCGGTGCCGTACCCGGAAGGCGTCGAGGCGCGCACCGTGCATCGCGATGCGTTCATCGTCGCGTTGCCGGCCGATTCGCCGCTGGCGGCGTCGAGCGTCATCACGCCGGCGCAACTGTGCGATCAGTCGTTCGTCGTGCCCGAGCAGGAATCCGGCACGCTCGAAGTGGCGCGGCGCGGGCGCTTCACGGCGCGGGTCGTCGCGCAGCCCGGCACGCTCGCGGACGTGCTCGCGCATGTGTCGCTGGGCGGCGATGTCGCCGTCGTGCCGCGCTCGCTCGCGCAGTGCGTGACGGTGCCGGGCGTGGAGTATCGGGAAATCGCGGGGAAAGCGGTGCCGTCGGAAGTGGCGATGGTCTACCGCCGCTTCGAGCGCGCGGCGGCGGTCAGGGCGTATCTGGATTTCGCGGCTTCATGATCGAAGCGCACACTGCGCGATAGGTTCGAATCCCGCGCGATACGCCTTTGCCAGCGCCGATGCCTTGTCGCGAAGCGTTGCGCGATCCATCGTCAGCGCGTCGCGCATCGCTGCATACAGGTCCGTGACCCGCACGACGCCCGGCGCATCCGCGATCTCCCAAGTCGACACATACGCGCGCTGCTTCGCGGCATCCACGTGCTGGAAATTCACGCGCGGCAAACCGTACGCCATCGCGACGATCCGGCCATGCAGGCTGCTGCCCGCGAAACCATCGCTGTTCGCGATCAGCGCGCAGATGTCCCAGACGTTCAGCGACTCGAAGATCGTCACGGCCGCGTGGCGCATGCGTGCGGCGAGGCGCGCGTAGACGGCGATATCGTCGTGCCACGGCGCCGCGCCCGCGCGAAACAGCACGATGCCGAGTTCCGTCGTTGTGCCGAGCAAGTCCAGTTGATGCGCGATCTGCGCGAGCGTGGCGTCATCGCCGAAATCCGCGCTGAACTGAACCGCCAGATAGCCGCGGCGTGCATCCGAGTGTGTCCGGATGCGCGCATCGAAAAGCTCGGCGACCATCGATGCCGGGTCCGGGACGAGTTGCGCATCGATGGCCGCGCGCTTCAAGGTCGCTTGCGTTTGCGTGTCCCTCACGCTGATCTGGTCGGCCGATCGAAGCTTGTTCAGCACGTCCTCGCGCAAGGCAATTTCGCGGGCGTCGAGCGTCGCGCCGCCGATCGCGTTGAAGCAGATCGACGCGGCCTGCGCGAACGTCTCCCGGCCGATGACATAGGGCGCGAGCGCATCCGTTCCGAGTTCGGCGCGCGCCCATGCGTCGCGGTCTGCCGCGCGCGAGCCGTATCGGGCGATGCGGGTTTGCGCTTCTTCGCGCGTCTGTAGCATCACGGCCGCTTCCCATGCGTCGCACGTCAGCAGTTCGCCGCCTGCGTGAATCAGCGCGATGGGTTCGTCGCGGCAGCGCTTTGCCAGTTGCGACAGCGCGGCGACATCGTGACCGCCGTGCGCGCGCAAGTCGCGCCGCCCGCATCCGGCGAATATCAAATCGACATCCGGACGACGCTCCGCAAGCAGATGCGCGACGACGTGCGCGAACAGCATGTCGCCGAAGTTGTGCCGATCGAATGCGCCGAAGATGACGATGCGCGGCTTCGACACGGAGCGAGCGTTTGCCAGATGGCCTCCTTTCGGGCAGCGGGAAAGACGCGGAGACGCCCTCACGATCGTCTAATTCTCCCCGATCAAACTTCCTCTCACACGCTGCATGACAGGAGGGAGAGATGAAGATCGAACCGACGCCCATCGTGGCCGCATCGCTGATCGCGGGGGACGGTGAGCGCGATGCATCGCCCGGAGAAACGCGCGACGACGGCATCGCCTCTTCAGAACCGATGCGCTACGAAGACCTCCTGCCCTATCTGCTTTTGCCGATGGCCGGCGCGTATTGAATCCGAAACTCTGGAGCACCCGATGTTCATCCGAAACGGCGTTACCTATGAGTTCCATCACATGGGCATCCCGACGCGCGAGCCGCGCGAAGGCGAGCGCTACAGCGCGCAGTTCCGCATGCATACGAGCGACGCCGATTGCGAACTCATGCGCGTGCAATATCACCGTTTCGACGAAGGCAGCACGCTGCCCGAGCTGATGCGCACCGTGCCGCATGTCGCGTTCAAGGTCAGCGATCTGACGAAAGCGATCGAAGGCAAGCTGGTGCTGCTCGGCCCCTACGAACCGATCGACGGCTTTCGCGTCGCGGTGATTCGAGACGGCGAAGCGCCCGTCGAACTCATCGAAACGACACTCACCGACGAGCAGATCTGGGGCCGCGCGAAGAGCGGCACGCGGGCATCGATTTATCGTTGAAGCCAGGCGGCGGACGCACACACGAAAATACAAGAGGCCGCATCGATGAGCGGCCTCTTCTCGCGTTTGTGCGAGCCTTCGCGCGACGCAACCGGCCGGAGCCGGTTCGTCGTGGCGTACAGCGTCAGGCCGTCACGCGCGTGATGCCGCCGCTCGACAGGAGCCGCACGCGCTGGCCGGCATAGAACATCTGGCCATCGGCTGCCTGGGTGATCGCGCGCAGATCGCCGTTGTCGAGCCGCACCGTGATCTCGAGTCCCTTCTGCCGTTCGAAATGGTCCTGCACCTGATCGCCCGCCACCGCGCCGGCCAGTCCGCCGATCACGCCCGCGAGCAACGAGCCGTGTCCGCCTCCGACCGCGCTGCCCGCGACCGCGCCGAGCAGGCCGCCGCCGAGCGCACCGAGCGGGCTCGACTGGCCATTGTTGTTTTCGATCGTCACGCCGCGCACGCTTTCGACGGTCGCCATGCGCACCGTTTCTTCGTGCTGCGTCTGCATGCTGTTGTACACGTCGGCGGAACTGCCCATCGACGCACAGCCGCTCATCCCCACCGCGCAGGCGACGGCAAGCGCGCATACCGCGATAGTCGATTTGTTCATTTTTTGCTCCTCAGATCGGACGATGTCTTTGTTGGGTTCGGCTCGCGCTGCGTGTGTCGCGTTGCCATGGAATGCATCGTAAAGAGGCTGAATGAGCGCTGAATGATGACGCGCGGCGCGCTTGACCTTCATGATTGAAGCGCTTATACAGAACTCTCACCGCTCGCGACCGGAGTCCTGAATGACAAGAAACGCGATTCCCATGGTGGTTTGCGCCGTCGCTCTCGCTGCGTGTTCCACCGACGGCTCCAATACGCCACCACCGCCCGGCACCACGACGACGACGCTGCCCTCCGGCGGCATCTACAAAGGCACGCTCAAAGGCAGCACCGCCGAAGCCACCCTGCTCATGCTCTTCGACGGCACCGCGTATCTCTTCTACGGAGGCGCGGGCGGCACGGGACTCGCGGGCGTCGCGGTCGCGAAGAACGGCGCGCAATCGGGCAACGGGCGCTTCACCAGCGACTCCGCGTTCGACTACCGCATCGGCCGGGGAAGCGCATCGCCGGCCGTGTTCAACGCGGACTTCGCGCACGCGCCCGTCGTCGATGGAACCATCGCGAACAAGGACGGCAGCGCGGGGCTCGCGTTCTCCGCCAGCGCCGCGACGATACTCGACATCGCGCCGACCCGCGCCAACCTGGGCGGACTGTATAGCGGGCGCGGCATGGCGCTCGGCGGCACGACGCAGACGCGCATCACGATCGCAGGCGACGGCTATCTGGCCGGCACGACGACATCCGGCTGCATCTTCAAGGGCACCGCGGCGCCGCACGAAGGCGCGAACGCATACGACGTCTCGGTGACGTTCGGCCCCGCGCCCTGCCCGCTTCCCGATGCGACCGTGACCGGTAACGCGGTGCTCGACAGCGCGCGTCTCATCGTGGCGCTGCCAAGCCCGAATCGGTCCGACGTGTTTCTTTTTGATGGCCGGAAATAGATGCCGCATGGATCGTTGCGCGGCCCTGAAAATTAGTCATCCAATGCTTACATAAGCGTTTTCTATCCTAAGATTGTTTCACTGCAGGCAGCGTCGCGGCGCTCGCGTCCAGTCGTTTCCGGTCGCGCGCTTCGGCGATCGTAGTCGTGTGTCGTTCAGTGCAATTTCCCGAAGGAGTCTTGCTTTGCATGGAACCGGTCCACGGCGCCGAGGCGCCCGATCCGGTCGACAACAACAGGAGACAAACCAGATGAATGCAACGCTGAAGCTTTTGCCGCTGGCCGTCGGTGCAATGTTCGCCTGCCTGCCGTATGCGAACGCCGCGCAGGACAACGTCAACACGCTGTCGAACTTCCGTCAGACCGGCAACGCCACGCCGGCGGAAACCATCCCGCAAGCCGGCCAGACCGCCGACGCGCTGCGCAAGAATCTCGAACAGATCAAGCTGCCGCCGGGCTTCAAGATCGAACTGTATGCGGTGGTGCCGGAAGCCCGCGCGATGGCGATCGAGCCTTCGACGGGCGTCGTGTTCGTCGGCACGCGCAAGAATCGCGTGTGGCAGGTCACCGATCGGACCAAGCAGCGCGTCGCGAGCGATGTGGTGCAGTTCGCGTCGTCGGTGACGTTCAAGGTGCCCAACGGCGTGTGCTTCTCGCCGGACGGCGTGCTTTACGTGGTCGAGCAGAATCGCGTGCTGGGTTTTCCGGCCGCGCAGTTCTTCGGCGAAGGCGGACCGGATGTCGCGGCGGCGGTCGTCGTGCCGCAGGGCAAGCTGATTCCGACGCAGTTCGAAAGCTTCAATCACGGTGCGCGCTACTGCCGCATCGGGCCGGACAAGAAGCTGTACGTCGCGCTCGGCCAGCCGTGGAACGTGCCGCCGAAAGACAAGCTCGCGGAGCTCGATCGCAACGGGCTCGCCGGCATCATCCGTCTGGATCAGGACGGCAAGAACCGCGAAGTGTATGCACATGGCGTGCGCAATTCGGTCGGCCTCGATTTCAATCCGAAGGACAAGACGCTCTGGTTCACCGATAACCAGGTCGACGGCATGGGCGACGACATCCCGCCCGGCGAGCTGAACCACGCGACCAAGGGCGGCGAGAATTTCGGCTTCCCGTGGTACGGCGGCGGCAAGGTGCGCACGGTGGAATACAAGGACCAGAATCCGCCGGCGGGCGTCGTGTTCCCGCAGGTCGAGTTCGCCGCGCACGCCGCCGATCTCGGCATGTCGTTCTATAACGGCAAGATGTTCCCGCAGAAGTATCAGGGCGGCGTCTTCGATGCGGAGCACGGCTCCTGGAACCGCACCAAGCCGATCGGCGCGCGCCTCATGTTCATCCCGATCAAGGACGACGGCACCGCGGGCGAAGCGGAAGTCTTCGCGGAAGGCTGGCTCACGTCGACGGGCGAATACATGGGCCGCCCCGTCGACGTGCAGATGCTGCAGGACGGTTCGCTCCTCGTCTCCGACGACTACGCGGGCGCGATTTATCGCATCTCGTATACGGGGGCCAAATGAGGATCGCGTTGACGGCGGCAATGCTGGCGGGCGTGCTCGCGGCGATGTCGCACGCCGCGTTCGCCGCTGGCGATGTCAAAGCCGGGCGTGCGAAAGCGACGGCATGCGCGGCGTGTCACGGCATCGACGGCATGTCGAAACTGCCGGAAGCGCCCAATCTCGCCGGGCAGACGGAGGAATATCTCGTGAAGGCGCTCAACGATTTCCGCTCGGGCGAGCGCAAGAACGAGATGATGTCGATGATGGCGAAAACCTTGTCGGATGCGGATGTCGCCAATCTGGCGGCGTACTACCACAGCCTCGGCAAGCAGTGAACGGCGACAAACTGTTGCAAATTTGCTGCGGTACAAACCCGATTGCGATTTTTTTTGTTTTAGGTGTTGACTCGGAGGCTTAAGGGTTTATACTTACACCTGTCTCCTCCATGTCTCAACCGATGTGGATTCAAGCCCGCTCAACTGAAGCGGGCTTTTTTTTGGCCTTTTTTCGCCGCTCTCTGCGCTAGCGCTCGTCCGGCATTTCACCGCGCAATTCGGCCTCGATCCGGTCTATCGACGGCAGCGTGGTCTCCAGCGACGCCGGAACTTCCCGAAGCAGTTGATATTCGGCCACGCCTATCGGGTTGGCGACGCCTCGCAGCGCATATTCGGCGACGAGCCGGTTCTTCTCCTTGCACAGCAAAAGCCCGATCGTCGGCTGATCTTCGGGCGCTTTGAGTTGCGCATCGACGGCGGACAGGTAGAAATTGAGCTGGCCCGCGTATTCCGGTTTGAACGACGTCGTTTTCAGTTCGACAACCACGTAGCAGCGCAGCTTCAGGTGGTAGAACAGCAGATCGATGAAAAACTCGTCGCCGCCCACGTCGAGCCGGTATTGCCGGCCGACGAAAGCAAAACCCGCCCCCAGTTCCAGCAGAAACCGCGTGATGTGACGCGTGAGCGCCTGTTCGATATCGCGTTCCTGCGCGTTCTCGGTCAATCCGAGGAAATCGAAGATATAGGGATCTTTCAGCGCGTCGCGCGCCAGATCGGATTGCGGCGGCGGCAGCCGCTCGCCGAAATTCGTGACGGCGCCGCCGTTGCGCGCGTGCGCGAGGGTTTCGATCTGCATCACGAGAATCTGACGCGACCAGCCGTGCTCGAGCGCCTTTGCCGCGTACCAGCTCCGGTCGTCGGGATTCTTCAGCTTGTCCAGCAGTGTGCAGAGATGGAACCACGGCAATTGTGCAGCAGGCTGCTGCACGAATTCTTCGTCCGGCCACGCCTGCGCCAGTGCGCGCATGTACTTGAGATTGCGCGGCGAGAATCCGCGCATGTCGGGAAACGCGGATTTCAGGTCACGCGCGAGCTGATCGATGACGCCGGCGCCCCAGCCTTGTCGACGCTGGCGATCGAGAATGTCGCGACCGATCTGCCAATACAACGTGACGAGTTCGCGGTTCGCGCTGGCCGCGGCACGCTGGCGCGCTCGCTCGACGCGTAGTTTCAGATCGGCGAGCCAGCGCCGGTAATCGTCGCCCCAGACGGTGGAAAGATTGGCGGTCATGCAGTTCTGGTTGGACGCCGGTTGTTCTGGAGCGGTCATTATCGACGGATTCGACCTGTCGGAACATGTCGCCCACGCAACCGCGCCTCTCCCCGGCGAGGCGCGGCTGCGATTCCGGCGATCGCGTATTGCTGCGTCTGTGTTGGTCTCCCGACGCGCCCCGCGCGCAAGGCTTGGGGTTACCTTCCCAGGCTCTTAGGCCTCGATGCTTTATGTTGTCCACATTTTTGGTGCACAAGCCTGTGGATATCGTTTTGGGTTTTGCTGCAACGCATTGATTCGACAACGCTTACACCCACCGCCCAGCGACGCGCCCCGTTCGCGCCCGCCGGCTCAGTCGGCGTTCGGCATGCAGGACGCGAGTATCGCGTCGATGCGATTCATCTCGATGCTGAAAATCGACTGCGGCGCGGTGGCGTTCAATTCGTCCGCGGCGGAGCGCGGCAGCGCCATCGCAATAGTGGCCGTCGCGAGCAGCGCAACAACCACCGACAGGAACCAGGAAATGAAGGCCATCGCCAACCTCGTCAAGAAAAGTCTCTCTGAATCGGCGCGCGTGAACGTCAGCGCGTGATGTGAAGAGTACGGCCGCGCGATGCTTCGCACAGCCCTCCGGACGGGGGGACTTGAAGGAGGGTAACTACGGACGCAAGCGCGGCGAGGGCGTGGTCGGAACGTCTTGCGCGAGCGCCGCGGCTTCCTGCGCGCGTATCGCGCGGAGAAAGCCTTCGCGTTCGCGCAGGCGGCGCCAGTACGCGGCAATCGATGGCGCGAAGCCTTCGCTCAAATCCAGAAACTCCGCGAGCATCAGCGCATAGCCGACGGAAATGTCCGCCGCCGTGAAACGCCCCGCGCACAGAAAAGTTTGAGCGTCGAGAAGCGGCGCGAGCGTGCGCAAGCGTGCGTGGAACCAGCGCGCGTAATCATCGACGATCTGCGGCTGCAGGCGATCCGGCGGCTCCAGATGCGCATAGCGCAGAACGAGCGTCTGCGGAAAAGTGAGCGTCGCTTCGCCGAAATGCAGGAAGTTGAGATAGCGGCCGAAATCCGCCTCGTGCGGCGCGACATCGAGCGCGCCCGGCGAATAGCGCGCCGCCAGATACTGGCAAATCGCCGACGATTCCGTCATGAAGAGCGCGCCGTCCTCGAACGCGGGAATCGTGCCGAGCGGATTCACGTCCTTGAAACCGCGAGCGAACACGCGCGGCGGAAACGGCAACATCTTCAGTTCATACGGCACGCCGATCTCTTCCAGCGCCCACAGCGGCCGGAACGAGCGCGCGCTCACGCAGTGATGCAGCGTAATCACGTCGATATGCTCCGCTCAGCCGAGCCAGGAAGGCTTGCGCTTTTCGAGGAAACTGCGCACGCCTTCGCGACCTTCGTCCGATGCGCGAATCCGCGCGATGCGTTCGGCGGTCTCCCCGATCAACGCTTCATCGATGTCCTTGCCCGCGAAATCCGCGACGAGCCGCTTGCATTCGCGCACGCCGTTCGGACTATTCGCGGCGATGCTCGCGGCGATCGCATCGACGCAGACGTCGAGTTGATCGGCGGCGACTGCTTCATGGACGAAGCCCAGTCGCAGCGCTTCGGCGGCGTCGAAGCGTTCCGCCGTCACGAAGTACCGATGCGCCGCGCGCGCGCCCATTGCGCGGATCACGTAGGGCGCGATCGTCGCGGGCATCAGGCCGAGCTTCGCTTCGGAGAGGCAGAAGTGCGCGGTATCGGCCGCGACCGCGATATCGCACACCGCGACGAGCCCCATGCCGCCCGCATAGGCGTCGCCCTGCACGCGCGCGATCACGGGCTTGCTGCACGCGTAGATCGTGTTGAGCATGGTCGCGAGGCCGAGCGCATCGGCGCGATTCTCCGCTTCCGAATAGCCCGCCATGCGCTTCATCCAGTTGAGATCCGCGCCCGCGCAGAACGCCGGGCCGCTCGCGGCGAGGACGATGACCCGCACGTTGGCGTCGTCGTCGAGCGCGCGGAAGGCGGCGGTCAGCTCGACGATGGTCGCGTCGTCGAAGGCGTTGCGCACGTCGGGGCGATCGAGCGTCACACGCGCGACGTGTCCTTCGATGCCGAGCTTCAGGCGTTGCAGATTCGATGCGTCGGTCACGGTGTCGTCTCCCTGATGTACTCGACTTGAGCGTTACTCAGTTTATATAGGCAGCCTGTCGGCGTTGATCGTTTAGTGTCTTCGAAAAACGCGCAAAACGTCAACTCAATTCTTTGAGCGTCACTCACAATTGCGTGACGCGACAATCATCCGACGAGACTCATACCCAACATGTCATAAAGCCAGCATGCGCCGACGTAATATAGTCGTATATATTACGGTGCTCGCGGAACCGTACTGCCGCACGCTCGCGGCCTCCAACGTGCCGTCCAAGATCGATCCATAAACAGAATTTCAACTCGATTCCAAGGAGTTTTACGTGAAGACTCGTATTTTGCGCGCTTTGCTTTCCGCCTTCGTTCCGTTAGCTGTCGGCGTCACCGCGAGCATCGCTGCCACGTCGGCGCTCGCGGGTGAAGTGCAGGTCGCGGTCGCCGCCAACTTCACGGCGCCCGTGCAGGCAATCGCCGCCGACTTCGAGAAAGATACGGGCAACAAGGTCGTCGCATCCTTCGGCGCGACGGGTCAGTTCTACGCGCAAATCAAGAACGGCGCACCGTTCGAAGTGTTCCTCGCCGCCGACGATTCCACGCCCGCCAAGCTCGACAGCGAAGGCGTGACGGTGCCCGGCAGCCGCTTCACGTACGCGACGGGCGCGCTCGCGCTGTGGTCCGCGAAGGACGGTTACGTCGACGACAAGGGCGAAGTGCTGAAGAAGAACGACTTCCGGCATATCGCGATCGCCAATGCGAAGGCCGCGCCTTACGGCCTCGCCGGCTATCAGACGCTCGACAAGCTCGGCCTGACCACGGAGATCAAGCCGAAGGTCGTCGAAGGTCAGAACATCTCGCAGACGCAGCAGTTCGTCGCGACGGGCAATGCGGAACTCGGCTTCGTCGCGCTGTCGCAGATCTACAAGGACGGCAAGATCACGAGCGGCTCGGCGTGGATCGTCCCGTCCGACCTGCATGAGCCGATCAAGCAGGACGCCGTGATCCTGAACAAGGGCAAGGACAATCCGGTCGCGAAGCAGTTCATCGATTATCTGAAGGGACCGAAAGCCGCCGCGGTGATCAAGTCCTACGGCTATCAACTGTAATTCCGCCGATGCCGCTCGATAGCGCCGATCTCCAGGCCATCACGCTGACGCTCGAACTGGCGTCGCTGACGACGGTGCTCCTGCTCCTCGTCGGCACGCCGATCGCGTGGTGGCTCACGCACACGCGCTCGAAGGTGAAAGGCATCGTCGGCGCGGTGGTGGCGTTGCCGCTCGTGCTGCCGCCGACGGTCATCGGCTTCTATCTGCTCGTGCTGATGGGGCCGAACGGCTATGTCGGCAAGCTGACGCAGGCGCTCGGCATCGGCCTGTTGCCGTTCACGTTCACCGGGCTCGTGGTCGGCTCGGTGATCTATTCGCTGCCCTTCGTCGTGCAGCCGTTACAGAACGCGTTCGAAGCAATCGGCCGCCGTCCGCTCGAAGCAGCCGCGACGCTGCGCGCCGGTCCGTGGGACACGTTCTTCGCGGTGGCGCTGCCGCTCGCGCGGCCGGGCATCGTCACGGCGACGATTCTCGGCTTCGCGCATACCGTCGGCGAATTCGGCGTCGTGCTGATGATCGGCGGCAATATTCCGGGGCGCACGCGCGTTGTGTCCGTGCAGATCTTCGATCACGTCGAGGCGCTCGAATACGCCCAGGCGCACTGGCTCGCCGGCGGCATGGTGGTATTCTCGTTCGTCGTTCTTCTCATGCTCTATTCCAGCCGACGTTCCGTTGCGGCTCATGTCTGAACTCACTTCCTCCCGTCTGACGCTCGGCCGCGCGCACACCCGTTCCGACGAAGCCATCGCGGCGCGCTTTCTCGTCGAGCACAAGGGCTTCACGTTCGATCTCGATCTCACGCTGCCCGGGCGCGGCGTCACCGCGATCTTCGGCCATTCCGGTTCCGGCAAGACCACGCTCCTGCGATGTCTCGCGGGGCTCGCTCGGCCGCGCGTCGGACGGCTCGTCGTCAATGGCGAAGTGTGGCTCGATACCGATCGCAACATCTTTCTGCCGACGCACAAGCGGCCGCTCGGCTATGTCTTTCAGGAAGCGAGCCTCTTTCCGCATCTGAGCGTGAAGAAGAACCTGCGCTTCGGGCTCGATCGCGTTCAGGCGGCGGAGCGGCGCGTGGATCTGTCGCAAGCGGCGGAACTGCTCGGCATCGGGCATCTGCTGGAGCGCATGCCCGCCGGCTTGTCGGGCGGCGAGCGGCAGCGCGTGGGCATCGCGCGGGCGCTCCTGACGAGCCCGCGTCTGCTCCTGCTCGACGAACCGCTCGCGTCGCTCGATCAGAAGCGCAAGCTCGAAATCCTTCCTTATCTGGAACGCCTGCACGACGAGCTGGATATCCCGGTGCTCTACGTGAGCCACGCGCCGGAAGAAGTCGCGCGCCTCGCGGATCACCTCGTGCTGCTCGAAGGCGGCCGCGCGCTCGCGAGCGGCCCGATCGCCGATACGCTCGCCCGCCTCGACCTGCCGCTAGCGGTCGCCGACGATGCATCGGTCGTGTTCGAAGGCATCGTCGATGGATACGACAGCGCGTACGGCCTGCTGACGCTCGCGTTGCCGGGTTCGCGCGCGAAGCTCGCCGTCGTGCATGCGCCCGTCGCGGAAGGCAAATCGATGCGCGTGGCCGTGAAGGCGCGCGACGTGAGTCTCATCACGGGCACGCACGAACATGAACGCAGCAGCGTGCTCAACGTGCTGCCCGCGACGGTCGTCGGCATTGCGAGCGACGCCAATCCGTCGCAAGCCGTGGTGCGCCTCGATGTCGACGGCTCGCCGCTGCTCGCGCGCGTCACACGCTATTCGATGGACCGGCTCGCGATCGTCGAAGGCATGCGCCTGTGGGCGCAGGTCAAGACGGTGTCGCTACTCGCCTGAGCGCGCCTTGAGCGCGGCGTATTGCAGGAGCATGATCGTCTTGCCGTCCATGATTTCGCCGCGCTCGATCATCTGCATGGCCGTTTGCAGCGGCACTTCGATCGTCTCGATCTCCTCGCCCTCTTCCTCGACGCCGCCGCCCGCCGACACGCGCATCGAGCCGTCGTAATCGCCGATATAGAAGTAGAGCTTCTCCGTCACCGATCCGGGACTCATGAACGCCTCGAAGATTTTTTCGACGTGATGCACCCGGTAGCCCGTTTCCTCTTCCACTTCGGCGCGGATGCGCTCTTCCGGCGTTGCGTCGTCGAGCAGGCCGCCGGGCGCTTCGATCAGCATGCCGTCGTGTCCGTTGACGAACGCGGGCATACGGAACTGCCGCGTCAGCAGCACGTTGCCGGTCTTGCGATCGCGCAGCAGGATGGTCGCGCCGTTGCCGCGATCATAGGTTTCGCGGCTTTGACGCTGCCACGCGCCGTCGCGACGCTGAAAATCGAAAGTCACTTTCCTGAGAACGTACCAGTCGTCAGACAGCACTTCGGTTTTGAGGATGCGCACGCGGTCTTTCGTTTCCATCGGATCACCTGTTCGACAACTCGTTGGACTCATGGTAACGTGCAATTTCGTGCAACATCAAGATAATTCGTGCAATCTCATGTTGACCAGCCAACGCAAGAAAGCGATCCTCGACGCCCTGAAACGCGACGGCCAGGTGCTCGCCACGGAACTGAGCGCGCGTTTCGGCGTTTCCGAGGACACCGTACGGCGCGACCTGCGCGAACTCGCCGCCGAAGGACTGTTGCAACGCGTGCATGGCGGCGCACTGCCCGCTTCGCCCGCGATCGCGCCGTTCGCGCGGCGCGAGGAAATGGAATCGGACGCGAAACGGCGCATCGCGAAGAAGGCGGCGGAAACGATCGCGCCGGGACAGGTCGTGATCGTCGATGGCGGCACGACGTCCGCGCTGCTCGTGCGTCAACTGCCCGAGAATCTGCGCGCGACGATCGTCACGCATAGCCCGAGCGTCGCGGTTGCGCTGGCGGAACACGCATCGGTCGAAGTCGTGCTGATCGGCGGCAAGCTCTACAAGCATTCGATCGTCACCGTGGGCGCGGCCGCCGTCGAAGCCATGTCGCACATCCATGCCGATATCTATTTCATGGGCGTGACCGGCGTGCATCCGACGGCCGGACTCACCACCGGCGATTTCGAGGAAGCGCACATCAAGCGCGCGCTCGCGGCGCGGGCGGCGGAAACCGTCGTGCTCGCGTCGGCGGCGAAGCTCAATGCGGCGTCGGCTTACAAGATCGGCGGGATCGAACTCGCGCAGACGATCATCGTCGAGGAAGCAGCCGACACGAAGCTGACCGAGCCGATCGAACAGGCCGGAATTACCGTGCTGCGCGCCTGAAACCGCGACAATTTCTTACCGGGTAACGCGCCGAAAAATACCGGACCGCTCGTGTAATTGAATTTCTCCGGCAAGTGGAATAGCGTTGAAAGATGCGCCATGTCCAGTCAACAGCGGAGGTCGGTTTTCCGTTATAGGCATCGACACCGCAAACAATTTTTCTGGAGAAGGTCGTGAATCGCCTGAAGGCTTTTATCGCGCTATCGCTGATCGCGAGCGCGGGCGTGACCGCCAACGCGTATGCATGGGCGCGCGTCGGCGTGTGGGTCGGCGGACCCGTGTATTACCCGTATCCCGTCGCGCCCGTGCCGTATTACTACTATCCGCCGCCGCCCGTGGTCGTCCAGCCGTCCGCGCCGGTTCAGTATGTCGAGCAGGGCCAGGCCGCCGCCGATCCGGGCGCGCCCGCCCAGCAGGCCGGCATGTGGTACTACTGCGACTCCGCGAGGGCCTACTACCCGTACGTGAAGCAATGTTCCGACGCCTGGCGTCCGGTTCCGGCCACGCCGCCGCCGTCGAACTGATGCCTTTTCTGCGCCCCGAAACAGACTACGAAGCGAATTCGCAAGACTCCATGAACTACTCAAGGCTTGCCCTGCTCCTCGCGGCAATCGGCGTTTCGGCCTGCACCGTGATGCCTACCGG
Organism: Caballeronia sp. LZ029; assembly: GCF_031451275.1. Lineage (NCBI taxonomy): Bacteria > Pseudomonadati > Pseudomonadota > Betaproteobacteria > Burkholderiales > Burkholderiaceae > Caballeronia > Caballeronia sp. LZ029. The sequence continues at coordinate 510,369 of NZ_JARUXO010000003.1, read as the reverse complement.
CCCGAGCGTGATGGCGCTGCCCGGCAGCACCAAAACGTTCGACCAGTTCCGCGCCGACGATTCCTCATGCCGCCAGTTCGCCCTCAATCAGGTCGGCGGCGTCGACGCCAATCAGGCGGCAACCAATAGCGCGGTCGGCAGCGCGGTCGTAGGCACTGCGCTCGGCGCGGCGGCGGGCGCGGCGTTCGGCGGCGGCTCGGGCGCGGCCATCGGCGCGGGAGCGGGCTTGCTGACCGGCAGCGCGTTCGGCGTCGGCGCATCGCAGGCATCGGGTTACAACGTGCAGCAACGCTACGATTACGCGTATCTGCAATGCATGTACGCCGCCGGCGACAAGGTGCCCGTGCGCGGCGCCACGCGCACCGTCCAGCCTTCCGGCGCGTACAGCACCACACCACCGCCGCCGCCTCCGCCGCCGGGCTGGCAGCCGCCGCCTGGAGCGTACTGACAGGGTCATCAGCGCCGCACGCGCTGGTCGTCGTCGATGGCGTTTAGCGGCGCGCCCGGCACGAACGCCGGTGCGACGAGCAGGCCCGTCACCCAGCCGATATAAAACCGCAAGTCGCTCCAGAATTCCGATCGTTCATAAACGCGAAACGCCTCGACGTGCGCGAGCCATAGCACGAGTTGCAGCGCGCCGGTCAGCGCGAGCCAGGCGAGCGCGATCACCCCGGTCGCGCGGGCGCAGCGCCTGAACGTCGACGCATCCCACTGTTCCCGCACGATGATGCATCCTGCGATCAGCACGCCGGTCGCCGGAATCACGCTCGTCACGAGCACGTGCGCGCTCCATCCGAATATCACGCCCGCGACGAAGCTGACGATCACCGCGAGCGCCGCCACGGACCACGCGATCCACGACGACGCGCGCGCCGCCATCCACGCCAGCGTGATGAAGAACGGTATGAGCGCCCATTGCAAAGCCTGCGCGACGGCTTTCGCGAGGTTCTCGCCCGCGTGCTCGTTCGAATGGCTCGCCGCGACATAAACGGTGATCGCTTCGTGCACGCAGACGGCGACGATCGCGAAGCTCAACGCCTCGCACGCGGCGAAGGCCGGCGATTTCTCCGTGTGCTCGGGCGCGTCGCCGAGACCGCGCACGCGTTCCAGCACAGGTTCGACGAAGAACGCGAGAATCGCGCCGATCAGCAGCGCGGCGGCGGCGTCGGTCAGCGAAAAATGGCCGAAGACGGAAAAGAGACCTTGCCACAGAAATTCGGGCGCGGCCGCGCACACGGCCACCCACAGCGCGAAGAAGAACCCGTTCGAAGCACTTCTGAGCGGCATGGCCACCTCGATGCGTTTTTATTGTTCCGGCAGCGGCGCTTCCTTCACGCGGTCGATCAACGCCGTGCGCACGCGCTCGCGCAAGTCGGCGGGCATCGAAAAACATTCGTAGGCGAGCGCCTGCGCGACGGTCACGATGCGCATTTCCTCGTAGCGCCGACCGCTTTCGATCATCGCTTCGAACGCGTTGGCGCGCTCGTTGATTTCGATCGGATCGGCATCGACGAGCAGAACGGCGTGCGCGAGCACCGCGTAAAGCGGCTGATCCTTGTCGCCGTGCGGCACGCGCCGCCAGTACTGCGCCGTGCCCGCGACCTTGCGCGCGTCGTCGCCGGGGCCCCACGCGAGATTGAAGCGGCCATCGCAGAACGAGCCTTCGACGGCCTGCCAGTGCGTCAGCACGCCGAGCGAGTTGAGCGCATCCGCGAGAATCCTGCACAGATGCACGTAGACGGTTTCGGAGAGCGTGCCCATCGGCGCGCGCACCGGATACGCGAGGCTCAGATTGAGAATGCCCGGGCCTTGCGGCACGAGGCCGCCGCCCGACAGACGCAGCCACACGGGACAGCCGCGCTGCGCGAAAGCCTCGCGCGCATCGGCGAGCGCCGCGTAACGCTGATAGCTGCGCGGCACGACCAGCGACACGGGCGCATCCCAGACGTGCGCGACGGCCTCGCCGGCGGCCGCGCGTGAGAGCAGCGCTTCCTCGGCGTCTAGCGGATCGCCGGAAAGGGAAGCGGGATCGATCAGTTGGAAGGGCATGGCATCGATGTCCGGGCGCGTCGCGGGCGACGCCATCCAAGCATGGTAGCGAATAACCGCACAAGCGAGCGCGCCCCGTCGGCGGCCTTCTCCGGCGGGGCGCGTGCGGCTCGGGCGCGGTCAGCCTGCCTTCGCCACGTGCTCCTTCAGCAACGCATTGACTTCGTTCGCCTTCTCCATCTGGCTCATGTGGCCGGCGTCCTCGAACACGCGCACGGTCGCGCCTTCCGGTGCGTGCTTCGCGTGCGCGGCGGGAATGATCTGGTCCTTCTCGCCCCAGATCACGAGCACCGGCTTGCCCGTCGCGGCCAGCTTGCCGCCCGGCTGCGCGCTCTGCCTGCCGCCCGCGAACAGTCCGCCATTGAGCGATGTCAGCGCGTCGCTGACGCCATCGAGCCGCTTGTACTTCAGCAGATCGTCGAGCATCTGGCGGCTCACCAGATCGGGATTCGCGAACAGCAGTTCGACGACCGGCTTCAGTTCGCGCCGCGATTCCGCTGTCACGAAGCCTTCGGTGTACGCGTTGTTCACTTCATCGCCGAAACCGGCAGGCGAAATCAGCGATACCGATTGCACGCGCGCCGGCTGATCGACGGCCATCTGCGCCGCGATGCCGCCGCCCATCGAGTGCCCGACGAGATGCGCCTTTTCAATCGACACCGCGTCCATGAACTTGCCGACGAAGCCCGCGAGGTCCGCCAGCGTCGTTCCCGGCACTTTCGGCGTCGATTGCCCGTGGCCCGGCAAATCCAGCGCGAACACGCGATTCTTCTCCGCGAGCGCATCGAGATTGAAGAGCCAGTTGTCGAGATCGCCGCCGAAGCCGTGGATGAACAGCACGGCTGGACGGTTCGCATCGTCGCCGCCGCGCGATGCGTAGCGCACGCGGATGCTATCGACATCGACGAAGTGATACGCCGCCGCTTCCTCGCCCTCTTCTTCGTCTTCGGCGGGCGTCACGTACGAGGAGACATACGCGTCGATGTCGGCGTCGCTCACGTCGGAAGCCGCGAGCACGCCGAGCAGCGCCTTCACCGGCAGCGTATCGCCCGCCGCCGCCACTTTGCGCCGCAGCAAGCCGGCGTCGGGCGCTTCGACGGCATTGGCGATCTTGTCGGTTTCCACATCGAGAATCGGCATGCCGACGGTGATCTCCGTGCCCTCCTCCACGAGCCACTCATTGACCGTGCCTTCCTTCATCGACAAGCCCCACTTGGGCATCACGATCGGTGTGATTGCGGACATCAGTGCTTTCCTCCCTTCATGGTTTTTCGTGCGGCGTCGGCGATCTGCGCGGCGCTCGGAATGTACAGGTCTTCGAGCGTCGGCGAGAACGGCACCGGCGTATGCGGCGCGCAGACCATCTGGATGCCAGATTTCAGCGCGCCGAACGCCTGTTGCGCGACCTGCGCGGAAATATCGGTGGCGATATTGCAGCGCGGATTCGCTTCATCGACGACGACGAGCCGCCCCGTGTTCTCGACGGTTTCGAGCACCGTGTCGAGATCGAGCGGCGACAGCGTGCGCAAATCGACGACTTCCGCTTCGATGCCCTCCTTCGCGAGCGTCGATGCCGCTTCGAGCGCGCGATGCACCATCAGTCCATACGTAACGATCGACACGTCCTTGCCGTCGCGCACGACGTTCGCCTCGCCGAACGGAATCGCGTACGAGTTCTCGGGCACTTCGCCTTCGAAGCCGTAGAGATTCTTGTGCTCGCAGAAGATCACGGGATCGTTGTCGCGGATCGCCTGGATCAACAAGCCCTTGGTGTCGTAAGGCGTGCTCGGGCAGACGACTTTCAGACCCGGAATATGCGTGAACAGGGAAGTCAGCATCTGACTGTGCTGAGCCGCCGCGCGAAAGCCCGCGCCGACCATCGCGCGAATCACGACGGGCGTTTCCGCCTTGCCGCCGAACATATAGCGGAACTTGGCGGCCTGATTGAAGATCTGGTCGAAGCACACGCCCATGAAGTCGATGAACATCAGCTCCGCGACCGGCCGCATGCCGCACGCCGCCGCGCCGATCGCCGCGCCGACATACGCGGATTCCGACAGCGGCGTGTCGAGCAACCGGTCGCCGTGTTTCGCGTAGAGTCCCTTCGTCACGCCGAGCACGCCGCCCCACGCGTCTTTCTCGCCGTCCGCGCCTGCGCCGCCGACGATGTCCTCACCCAGCACGATCACGCTCGGATCGCGCGTCATTTCCTGATCGATGGCTTCGTTGATCGCCATCTTCATGCTCAGTTTGCGGGCCATGGTGGTTATCTCCTCGATTTAGTATTTGACGTAGACATCGGTGAGCAGATCGGCGGCGGTCGGCAAAGGCGCGTCCTTCGCTTCCTGCACCGCGCGGTCGATCAGCGCGGCGACTTCCTTGTCGATCGCGTCGAGTTCGGCGGGGGAAATCACATCGGCTTGCGTGACGGCGGCCGCGAACTTCTTCAGGCAATCCTTGTTCGAGCGGATATCGTCGAGTTCTCCCGGCGCGCGATAAGTCTGCGCATCGCCTTCGAAATGGCCGTAGAAACGGATCATCTTGCATTCGAGCAGCGCCGGGCCGCCGCCTTCGCGCGCGCGCTTGATCACTTCGCCCGCCGCCTCGTGAACCGCGAAGAAATCGGTGCCGTCGACGGTCACGCCCGGAATGCCGAAGCCCGCCGCGCGATCGACGTAGCTATCGACCGCCGTGCCGTAATCGCGCGCCGTCGATTCCGCGTAGCCGTTGTTCTCGATCACGAAGATCACCGGCAGATTCCACACGGCCGCGAGGTTCAGGCTTTCGAGGAACGTGCCCTGGTTCGACGCGCCGTCGCCCGCGAAGGTAATGCCCACTTCGCCCTTGCCGCGAAACTTCGCCGCGAGCGCCGCGCCGCAAATCAGGGGCGCGCCAGCGCCGAGAATGCCGTTCGCGCCCATCATTCCTTTCGACAGATCGGCGATATGCATCGAGCCGCCCTTGCCGTTGCACGAACCGCCCTTCTTGCCGTAAATCTCCTTCATCATCGCGACAGGATCGACGCCCTTCGCGATGCAGTGTCCGTGTCCGCGATGCGTGCTCGCGATGCGGTCGCCATCGGTCAGATGACTCATGATGCCGACGCCCGCCGCCTCCTCGCCCGCGTACAGGTGCACGAAGCCGGGAATGTCGCCGCGTCCGAAATCGACGTGCAGACGCTCCTCGAAATCGCGGATCGTGCGCATCTTGCGATACGCGCCCAGCAGTTCTTCCTTCGAGAGCGGCAAGCCGCCCGCATGCTGTTGCGACGCTGTCATGTCTGTCTCCTTGGTGGATTAACGAAGCGCGGGCTGACGCATCAGCCCGGACGTGGGCGCGGGAAACCGAAACCCCGCCACCGCGATAAAGACAAAAGCCATTTAATTAAAAGGGATAGGGAAGTGAAAGAAG